>CAVYDG010000006.1:0-44947 GCA_963767245.1 uncultured Alphaproteobacteria bacterium | reverse complement strand
GTGGGGCGCGGAGGACTTGAAGGCGTTCCGCGCCTGGCTTCGGCGTAACTATCAATCGCCGAGCGGCTCAACGAAGCCTGGGGGTCGGCGTTCTGGTCGATGGAGGTCCGGAGCTTTGACGAGGTCGCGCTTCCGAATCTCACCGTGACGGAGCCTAATCCGGCGGCCCGGTTCGACTATTGGCGGTTCCAGTCACAGCAGGTGGCGGCCTATGACCGCATGCAGTGCGACATTATCCGCCGCCATTCGCCCGGACGGTGGATCACGCACAATTTCATGGGCTTCTTCAACGATTTCGATCACTGGCAAGTCGGCGACCATCTCGATTTCGCCTCGTGGGATTCCTATCCGATTGGTTTAGTCGAGCGTTTTCCGTTCGGCGATGCGGAGCGTGAGCTCTGGCAAGACACCTCGCATCCGGATATCGCGCCGTTTCACCATGACCTTTATCGGGGCGTCGGTCGGGGGCGCTTCTGGGTGATGGAGCAGCAACCGGGACCGGTTAACTGGGCGCCGTGGAATCCTGCGCCGGCGCGCGGCATGGTGCGCTTGTGGACGCTCGAAGCGCACGCGCACGGCGCCGACGTTGTGAGCTATTTTCGGTGGCGACAAGCGTCGTTCGCGCAAGAGCAGATGCATGCCGGGCTTAATCTGCCAAGCTCGCACGAACTTTCGCCCGGCGGCCGAGAGGCAGCGATGGCGGCCAACGACCTTGCGGAGCTGGGCGAACTTCCCGCGGCCGCCCAAGCTCAGGTGGCGATTGTCTACGACTATGAGGCGCATTGGATCACCGCGATACAGCCGCATGGCGCAGATTTCCGCTATCCGGAGTTAGTCTTCCGCTGGTACGAGGCGATCCGTCGGCTCGGCCTCGACGTCGATTTTGTGCCCCCGGGCGCGCCGCTTGAGAATTATCGCCTTGTGCTGGCTCCCTGCTTGCCGAATGTCTCGGACGCCGCTGAGAGGGCATTTGCCGCAGCGACGGGAATCGTAGCCTTCGGCCCACGTTCCGGTTCGAAAACCCGCCACTTTTCGATTCCGGAGGAATTGCCTCCCGGCCCGTTGCAGCGCCTGCTGAATTCACGCGTGACCGAGGTCTCTTCGTTACGGCCCGGCGTGAAGGTCGGCATCTCGGGAGCGATCTGGGGTCATGCCGAGCGATGGCGCGAGCAGGTCGAGACGCGCGCGGAAACCCTTGCGACCTTCGCCGACGGCGCGCCTGCACTCATCGTCAAGGACAACTATCTCTATCTTGCATGCTGGCCCAGCGTCGACGCTCTCAGCATGTTGATGCTGCTGCTCTGCCGAAAAGCGGGTCTTTCAACGATAGAGCTGCCAGCGGAGGTACGCTTGCGCCGGCGCGGTGATCTCACTTTTGCTTTCAACTACGGTGAAACGCCCTGGCGCGCCCCCTGCAGCGGCCAACCGCTGCTCGGAGAGCCGGAAGTGATCCCTCGCAACTTCACGGTCTGGCGAAGCTGAAGTTTCAGCCGCGGTTGAGAAGGTGCATGATGTCCGACGTTCGCAATTGCCGGTATTCGGCGCGGGGCTCCGAACGGCTATAGAGACGGCTGATCTCCAACGTGCCAATGCACGCGGAACTGGGGAAGCAATTTCGGAACAAAGAGGCTGGCGGGTCTAACTCACCGCAGCCGACGCTCTGCATTTCATCGACGCTCGCTCTTTGCGAGACTCGCCTTGAGGTCTTGTCCGAGAGCCGGATGCAGGAAATCTGCACGTCCGGTTCGATGAGGGGGGTGTGGAAACGGAGCTACGGCTGAGCCACTAAGGCACCGCCAGACGAAAAGGGGCGTCAAACAGACATGCCCAACCTGAAGCCACCGCGCCACACTCCTACTTTTATGGGGCCTCTCCAGTCAAGAGGGCACGGTGAGGCATCCGGCAGATCCGGCCCGGGGTTCCGACCACAATCAAGCGGCGTCGTTTCGGCATGAGACGTCCGTGGCAAGGGCGTGGTCGACAAGAGCCGGTCACCGGCTCGACTTTTATCCGGTCCGGCATCCCGGCCAGCGCCGGCGCCGCAACCCCAATCCCGTTTGCTGCGGGTGTTGCCCTTCGAGGGACGGGACCCTTCTCTACAAGCGGCGTTTTCAAGCCCAGTAGGAGTTCGGTCACACATCCGCCCGGCGTTCCCGGCGATCGCGAGCCGCTCGGGAATTCGAAACGCTCGCCGCGGCCGTTCAGGTCACGATGGCGCCGTGCGAACCATGCCCGTCGTTGCATAGCGCCATAGCGCGATCAGCAGCTTACGGGCGAGCGCCACCACCATAATCCGCCGCATTCGTCCTGTCGCCCCCTCAGTACGTTTGCGGAACCATTGGGCCAGATCGCTGTCGGGTTGCCAGAGCAGCCAGCGCCAGCTCATCTGGATCATTTGAGCCCGCAGCATCGGCGGCCCCGCCTTGGTGATCCCTTGGTCGCGCAATACCGAGCCGCTCGCCCACGAGGACGGCGCCAGCCCGCTCCACCC
Source organism: uncultured Alphaproteobacteria bacterium (assembly GCA_963767245.1). Taxonomy (GTDB): domain Bacteria; phylum Pseudomonadota; class Alphaproteobacteria; order Rhizobiales; family Beijerinckiaceae; genus Roseiarcus. Next base: position 42,456 of record CAVYDG010000006.1, on the reverse strand, counting down.
TCCGACCTCGCGCCGATTGCGGAAGTCGCGCCAGAACGCTTCTCGCACCAGGATCGTGGCGTCGTTCATCCCAATCCCCTTCAGCCGGTTCAACTCCCCGATCATCGCGGCTTCCCGTTCCGGCTCCGCAGCAGAGCATCAGTACCGGCCCCCGCGTCGCAGGCTTTAACAACCGCATCACGCTCGGCTTCCACCCGGTCGATCTGCCGCATCGCCAGCGCCAAGCGCTCCAGCTCGCGCACAATCTCACGCTTCAGGTACGGAGCGAGGGGACGCCCGTCCCCGGTCACAATCGCATCCAGGCGTTCCGCCGCATCCGCGGCCCGGGGATCGAAGTCCATGATCCCTTGCGTCTTCAGCAAACCTTTCATCCGGTTGCCATGACCCGTTCGCTCCTTCACCAAGCGCTGACGCTCGCGTAGTCCACGGCGCGCGTCGTCCTGCTCGACGGTCGGCACACGAACCTCGCTCAGCACTTGCCGCTCGCCGCGTGCCCAAGCCATCAGCGCGCGAACCATCGCCCGCGCATCAATACGATCCGTCTTGGCGCGCTTGGCGCGCCGATCGACCAACAGGCTTGCCGGATTGATCACCACAACGCGGATACCGGCCGACAGATGGCGATCAAGCCAGAAGCCCTCGTATCCCGCTTCTAACAGACCATTGCGGTCGGCAATAGACCCACTAGCGATCAGCTTCGCCCGCGTTCGATCAATCAACGCCAGCAGGCATTCACGTCGCCGCAGCCATCGTATGCAGCCCGATTTTTTCAACCAGCGACGTGCGGAGCCAACCACCCACTTTGATCGGCTCTCTCAACTGAGACGTAGATGTCGCTGCCGGTCGGCTGATCTTGCGTCGATATCGTTCCTTCATTGTCCTGTAGCATCGGCCGTTCTCCTGTCACGGCCAAGCCGTCTTGCGCACAGCGGACAACTGGACGATCGATTTTTCGCGGGCGGTTACACGTCGGTTACCGCTTCGCCATTCACTCCTGTTCCCAATTGTTCAGACCAGTTCGCATCCGTTCAAGCTCCAACGCGCCCGCCGGGACGTCTGCCCGTCGCTTCACCGGCTAGTCCTTCGCATCAGCGCCGCGCGGTCGATCTCGCCGGCCCCGAACGCCACGGCCGCCGCCGGCAGAGCGCCTAATCCAGGTTTACGCGGGGAGCGCGCGCCGTGTGCGGCTCAATTAGCCGCGCCGGCGCTCAACGGAGGCCCGAAGGCGCGGGCGCTGGACGCCGGGCGGCCTGGCGAGCCACTGTGCAAGCATGCTCACCTTGGTTCAACCGTCACCCCAGCTCCGACCCTACGTGTCGGGGTACTTGTGCGTGCGCGACATCGACGGTGCGCACCGCGGGCGGCCGATCGAAACGGCTCCGAGGCCGGGCGCGGTTCTCACCGCCAACGTCGGACGACCGAACAGCACGGCGCAAGGCGAGCCAACCCCTGCGCTCTCGCTGTTGGGGCTTCAGAGGCGAGCGCGGTCGTGGCGCTCGGGCGCCGACACCTACTTCGCTATGGCGCTACTCACACCCTCGGGTCTGGCGCGCTTGATGCCCGGCTGCGGCTCCGGCACGTCGGATGCCCTCATTGACTTCGGCGGCGCCGTAGGGGACCGGGCGGCAAGAGCCATCCTCGAGGACGCCGCGGCGCGGCCAGACGGGACGGGCATAGCCGCCGCCCTCGACGATTGGCTGCTGGCACGGCTGACGGCCGGTGCTGCATCGCGATCCGTCGACCTCTTCGACGCCGCGTGCCGCGAGCTCGCCCGCGGGTCACGCGTCGCGGCGATGGCAAAGACGCTTGGTGTGACGCGGCGTCATCTATCGCGCCTCGTTACTGAATACCTGGGCATCGGCCCTAAGGCGCTCCTCGACCTCCACCGCCTCGGCCGCAGCCTGCGCGCGGTCCAAGCGGGCACCGGCGACGGCGCGGAGGGCTTCTCGGACCAGGCACACCAGATCCGCGAGTGGCGTCGGCGCCTCGGCAAGACGCCCGGCCGCTACGCCGTCGAGAGGCGCTCGAAGCTCGCCGAGGCGTTCGACCCTGCGGTATTGCAGCCCGCCTTCTACCTTTAGGCGCGTGTCGAGGTCCCAAAGCTTCAATACGCCGGCCCGTTGCTCGTGCCATCCCCAGTCGATGCGCTAACGGAGGGAGATAACATGGAAGCGTGTGAGGTGGCCTACTCGGCTGGCGGCGTGAAGATGACGGGCTACCTGGTCGACGGGTCGCGCGGAGCGCCCGCGCCCGGCGTGCTCGTCGCGCACGAAGCACCGGGCCGTGACGAGCGCATGGCGGCGTGGGCGCGCAAGCTCGCCGAGCGTGGCTACGTCGCGCTCGCGATCGACCTCTACGGCGCGCCCGTCTCAATTGAGGAGGCGATGGCAAGACACGAGCGGATGATGGCGTCATCGGGCCTGATGCTGGCCCGCGCCACCGCCGCGCTCGACGCGCTCGCGGCGCAGCCCAACGTCGACCATACCCGCCTGGCGGCGGTTGGCTTCTGCCAAGGCGGGATCGTGGCCACCGAACTTGCGCGCGCGAGGGCGCCGATCCTGTGCGCGATAGGCTTCCACCCGGGCCTCGCGCGCCCGGCAGGCAGTGTCGACGGGCCGATTGAGGCAAAGCTGCTCATGATGGTGGGCGACCGCGACCCCGTCGTCCCGCCCGACGACCGCGCCGCCTTCGTCACCGAGATGGACGAAAAGGGCGCGGACTGGCAGCTTCACCTCTTCGGCGGCGTTGGGCACACCTACACTAACCCGGCCGTTGATGCGCTCGGGCGACCGGGCTTTGCCGGCTTGGGCGATGGCATTGGCGATGCTCGATGAAGTATTCGCCGAAATCGTTCATTCGGCGTAGTCGGATGTGATCCAACCCGTCCGTCGCTCTGCGGCGGTCAGGCCTCGCCGCGCGCACGTCGCCGCCGATCGCTTGATCGACGAAAAGCCATTCGCCACCTTCACGCGATCCACCAGCGGCACACCTCGGCTATCGTGCGCGTCACCGCAGACCCAAACCTTCGCGGATGGTGGCTTGAATGCTTCGATCGCGCCGGAAGAAAAACCCATGTTCGTCAACCAGCGGACGGGTGAAAAGAGTCCAGTCTTGAATATTTAGCCCGTGCGTTGGAGATCGAACGCTCCAATTTCTCCGATGCGAAACCAGCCGCTCCGTCGGTCAGTTTGATCCAGAAATGCGGCTTCGCACAGCAGGCGACATATCTCTGCGCCGAGCAAGGGGATCAAAGCATAAAGTCCGCCATGATTGGCCAGTTTTGCATCAGGCAATTTGAGGCCATTCCAAACTCTCGCTTCCGCCAAGAGCAAATTCCCGCCATAATGCGCCCCAATCCCAACTCCCGGAAAGGGTCGGACGACCTTCGCCATGCTATCCGCTGGACTTCGCAACTGCGGGCAATCCTCCCATTTGCGGCTCACGAGCACGACGAATTTCTGTTCTTTGAATTTTGTGTTCCTTCTCCCCAAGGGCCGCCGCGCCATGCGACGGTTATGCCGGACTTGTGAGGGTCGTTATGCTGTACTCATACCGAGGTCGGACTTCCGCCGACGATGCGGAAGAGCCTCGTGAGGTTGTATCGGCACTGTCGCCGGGGATTGCAGCTGGGGATCAGCCTCAATCGTAGTGCACGAGATTGTGATCGAGACGCGGGATGCGCCCCAGAATCAGATCGTTCAGATATTTCCAGATCGCGTCGGCGGACGGGGGGCAGCCGGGAATGAAATAGTCGACGCGGACGATCTCGTTGACCGGATAGACCTTGTCGAACAGCAGCCCCGGATCCGGGCTGTCGCTTTTTTTGACGGGGCGCGGTGGCGACCTGGCGACAAATCCTTTGGTTTCCAGTTGCAGCTGCGGCAAATGGCTACGACGTTAGAACGTATGGTAGATTGCCAGTTCGCTGCCGCTAGCGAGGTTGGCGCGTAGGCTTGTCGGGCAACGCCACGGGCAACGAGAAAGAGACGATTTATCGTGCGAGCAGTTAAGAGTCGGAAGCTGGCCAGCCAGATGATCTCTCGCGCCCCGAAAGGGCGCAGCAAGGTGACCAATGGCCGACAGCTTTTCATTGACGGCGACGCGCGGCTCAAGGTCTCACGTCGATTTCGCGACGTGCTGGCGAGCATCGCGACGGACCTTGGCGGCGCGGACCGGTTGAGCGAGGGCCAGAAACAAATCGCGCGCCGCTGCGCCATGCTCTCCGTCGAATGCGAGATCCTGGAGAGCGCCGCAGTCGCCGGCCAGCCGTTCGATCTTGACGTTTATGGTCAGCTCACCGATCGGCTTGGCCGCGCCTTCCAGCGGCTCGGCCTCAAACGGGTCATGTACGACGTGACACCGGACCTGGGCGCCTATCTGACCGCTACGGCCGCGGGGAAGCACCACGCCTCCGATCAGCAACCGGAACCGGAACGGCCGCCAGCGGCCAACGTCGTCAAATAGGCTACTATGACGCCTTTCGTCACAATGCGCCGGGCCCTGAGCGACGAGCATCTCTTGGGCGTTGTGTTGGGCGGCGACAGTTGGCTCAGCCTGGCGTATCTTGCTCATTGCCGCCATGGGCGAGCCTTTGACAGACGAAGAGCGGGTGATCTTCGCCAAGCTCACTGGCCGTGAGCGCGAGCCCGGCGTTCGGGTCGCCGAATTGTGGTGCGTCATCGGCCGGCGCGGCGGCAAATCGAGAGCCATTGCGGCCCTGCTGGTCTATCTCGCGAGCATGGTCGACTATCGCTCCCAGCTGGTTTTGGGCGAGCGCGGCGTCGTGTTGTGCCTGGCTCGGACGCAAGAGCAGTCACAGGTGGTGCTGGAGTATGTCGCCGGCATCATCGAGGCTGCGCCAATCTTGGCGAAGATGGTCATCCGTCGCGCCGCCGACAGTCTGACCCTGTTCAATCGAGGCGCGACGATCGTGATCGCGGTTCGGGCCGCCTCGTTTCGGAGCGTCCGCGGCCTGACATGCGTCGCCGCCGTGGCTGACGAAATCGCCTTTTGGCAAGGCGAAGACGGTTCAGCCAATCCGGATGTCGAGATCCTGCGCGCGGTCAGGCCGACGTTGTTGACCACACATGGCCCGCTGATCGCGATTTCCTCGCCCTACGCCCGCAAGGGTGAGCTTTGGGCCACCTTCAAGCGGGACTATGGCCCTCAAGGCGATCCGCGCATCCTGGTCGCCCACGCCGCTTCCCGCGAGATGAATCCGACGCTGCGGCAGGCCGACATCGATCGCGAAATGGCCAGGGACCCGGCGTCCGGCGTGGCCGAATACTACGCCGAGTTCCGGACCGACATTTCGGCCTTTGTCAGCCAGGAAGTCATCGACGGCTGCGTTGCGCATGGCGTCTACGAGTTGCCGCCAGCTGCCGATGTCTCGTATCTCGGATTCGTCGATCCGTCGGGCGGGGCAAGCGACGCAATGACATTGGCGATCGCCCATCGTGTCGGCGACATGGTCGTTCTGGACGCGGTACGGGAAATTCAACCGCCGTTTAATCCCGACATCGCGACCACGGAGTTTTCAGCTCTGCTCAAGGCCTACCGCGTCCCCAAGGTGATTGGCGATCGATACGCAGGCGAATGGGTCCGCGAGCCTTTTCGCCGCCATGGAGTCGACTATCAGTTGAGCGAGGCGTCGAAGTCGGACATCTACCGCGACGCGCTGCCGTTGTTCAATGCCGGCAGGGCGCAGCTCTTGGACCTCAAGCGGCTGGTCAATCAGCTGTGCAGTTTGGAGCGGCGGACGGCGCGCGGCGGCCGCGACCTGATCGACCATCCGCAGCATCCCGGCGCCCAGACGATCTCGCCAACGCGGTTTGTGGCGCCTTTGTCATGCTAGAGCGGGACCGGCGGCCGCAGCTTATATCCGTTTCCGACGTCGTCGGCGTCGACGGTCTCCCGCCGCCGTTGCCGCGATCGGAATATGTCTTCGCCGCCGTCTGGGCGGAGGGCCCCGACGTTGCTGCGGTGTACGGCGCTTCGTCGAGCCGGCCGAAAGACCTTTTCGTTGCCGACTTCGACGCCGTTCTCTATCACGGCGGGTTTTTCGCTGATCTCGCAACGCGGCTGAAAGAGCTGGCGAAGGCCTGTCGAGCGCAGGAGTGCCGTGTCTTTGCACCTGGAGCGCTCATCCGGCATATCGAGCCGCACGGGGTCATGGTCGACGAAATCCCGCCTTGGTTCGAGCCGGCCGAAACCCTGCTTTTCGCTGCCGCGTGCATCAAAAGCGGCTGGGTGAAGTTTTGCCAGCCCACGATCGACAAGATGGCGATCCACCCGTTGGGCGCTGCGTTGAACTTCAAGGCCGACGATCCGGTCGAGGCGGCGCTGCAAGGCGCGTTCTTGGCCGCGATTTCCCTGAAGTTCGATCACGAGCTTTCGTCCAAGCCCAAGCTGAGAGCTTGAGTTAACGCACCCCCCGCCTTAGCGACGCAAAGGAAAATCAGGCTTCTAGGCGGCGGGAAGCGCCGCCGTCCATCCGTGCGCCCATCCGAATTGGCGGGGTCCAGGGGCTGCGTTCACGTTGGCGTGCTACGGCACGAGTATACGCTGTCCGGTGCGGGGCGCGCCGCTTGGGCAAAATCCCGGCTTGGCTGCCACAACGCGTTGGATGAGAACCGGATGAATGCCGCCATAGCTTGTTCCCCGGAGCTCCCGTGACCGGCGTCGACGCAACTTGCCTGCATCGATCGATCCCATGATACTCGAGCGGCTCAACGAGAAGACGGTCAAGGTCGGAGTCCGCCTCCAGTCTGTCTGGCGGCCCTGGATTCGGCCAGACGAATTGAACTGCATTGCACCCCGGGGTCTGAACATGACGGCTGAAGAGATGCCGGAGCGGGCCGTTGGCTTCGGCCCGGATCTATCGCGAGACGGCAAGCGGGGCGAAGGCAGCTGTGTCTCGCGGCGGCCGTAGGTGTTGCGTGGCCGTGGGACTGGTAGGCCCTTTGCTCGATTTCTTCGAGGCGTTTTTCACTGCGCCAGGGTTCGAGTTGGTTAGCTGGGCTGAGATATTGCCCGCCGCGATGTCCGGCCCGGCGAGCCTTGTGTGGTGGTGCGTTGTGCGCTGGCTTGACGGATTGCGCCGCCGCCGGCGGCATCCGCAGGCGTCCCCGGGCGCCGCGCCTTGACACAATGGGCTCGCACTGGGGCGCAGTCTCGACCAAACAGGACGCGGATTCCGGCGCACATCCCTGGGCGGACCGCTCAAGATCGACCCCGACAACGACGCGGGGCTGGCGATCAATCCAAATTTTCCGTTGTGGGGGGTGCGAGGCAACGCCAATCTCTTCGACGGGCTGCCCGCTCCAAGAACCCTGACGCCGTCGATCTCACCGTGCGCGGCTGGGCGCTGGTGAGGCTGTCGCAACAGACGAGGGAAAAAACCGAGTGGCCGCGTTTTCGAACAGGCAAGATCCGATATCCTGCAAGCGATAAGGCCAAGTCCACACGATCCTCTCATGTTCTATTCGCGCAAGTATCTGGGCGACGCGGAACTCGGCGTTGGGCAATTCGACGCCGGCATCGACGACACTACCACAGGGCGATCGATCTTCGGTTCGGCTTTGGCGGGCATGCGCTAGCATGCGCCTCTGGCGCGGCGTCGTGTCGATGGATTTTCCGTCCGTAGAGAACGGACATCAGCTTGCTGCAAACGACCGCCGCTACCCTAGGATGACAGCGATGCATCTCATCCGCGCAGGCCATGAGGCCGCGCAGGCCATGAGGCCGTCTTCCCATGCCTGAGGCTAGCGCGCGCGAGGCCGGAACAGCGCAAGGCGCAGGCGACTTGCCAGCGATCGACGAGCGCCCCGCTGAGCGGCTGTCCACCCTTGACCGTGGCTTCCCCGAGCAAACGAGGACGAACTGCTTGACGAAGCGCTCGCCGTGCGTGATGCGGCTGCACTTACTGCCGCGACTGCGGCTGCTACGGCCGCTGCGACTGGCCGGCCGTCGGCGACCGGGTGTCGTTCTCCGCGAGCGGATCCGGCGCATAGTTGAAGTCCGGCGCAGATTTCAATTGAGCCAGCGTCATATCAAGCACCGCCTTGTCGGGATAGCCTTGGCTAGCCTCGGTCGCGGCCGGATCGGTTCGCGTAATGGGGGGCGAGTTGTTTGCGCCGCCGGTCATCGACGCGCCAGGGTTGGCCGGAGGCTGGTCCGTCCTCGGCGCTAGTCGACCCTCAATTTGCCAATGAAGGGCGGTGAATGGCACCCCGACGTCTTTCGTTCCAAGACCGAGGAACCCGCCGACGCCTATGACGACCACACGCACCTCGCCATCGTGGTCGATCAGCACATCCTTGATCTTTCCAACTTGCTTGTCGTCTGGGGCGAACACTCCGACGCCAACGAGCTTGGGAGCCCGCCACTCGTTGACGGACTGCTTCGTCACAAACGTGTCGACGGCGCTTGCCTGGGTCTGCGCTTGCTGGTCAGTCGCGGGCGTTTGATCGTTTCCGCCAGCTGCTTGCGATGCTGCGGCGGACGCCAAGAGCGACGCGCCGACAAGACTTGCAAATGCCAGTTTCTTACTCATGTCGGTCTCCTCATGTCTGCCCCTTTACGCAAAAGCGCGGGGTTCGATTCGGATCACGCAACGTCCCCGGGAAACGTACGTTCGGGGCGACCCCGCAGAAACGGACACCCGGGATAGAAAAACTGTCTGTCGTCTCAGTTGTTCCGCTGCGGCCTCTCTTTTTTGAGGCGTCCGCCTCACCGGATATCTCGGCCAATGGCGGCTGGCTAACCTATTGAAATGGCGCGCATTATGCGCCCCGCCGCAGCACCTCGCATGGATCCGATCCTATATCTCCGGCTACCGAGCGTGCACTTCGCCTGTCCAGGCGCTGCTTAATTCCGAGCGGCCTCGACCGCTGTGACCTCGATCGCCGTCGGCCCGGGGTTCTGAGAGCAAGCCGGTTGTCCATCGTCTACCGTTCGCTGTTAGGGGGAAGTCTCCTTCGGCGACGCTGCCCAGTCATGGAGGCGTTCGGCCAACGGCCGAAAACGCTCCAATTGCCTGTTTCCTCTTGCCAACGGCGAGATAGCGCTTTCGCGCACCGTGGTAAAAAAGCGCGTCGCTGCGTCGCTCGCCAGCCGAAGGATGACGTCTGAATAGCTCTCACCCGGCCCGCGAAGCGCCCAAGGTGGTCGACGAACTCGCGAGTGTGATCTTGAAACAGCCGCGACCGTCCGGCTGGGCGTCCCAAGTCGGCAACGTCGCCTGAATCGCCTCGTAGGCCGCCGCGCGGCCTTCATCGCCTTGTGTCTGCCCTGGCCCGGAAGTCGCCAGTCCGCAGCCTGTTGGGGCACCCGCGCGTTTTGATGTTAGAAGGCCGCTTGGCGGACGACCATGCGTCAAATGAACTCGACAGCCTCTGCGCGCGATGGCGGATCAAGAGCGAGTGGCAGGAGAACGGAACTCAAGCGGCAGAGCAGCGGCCGGCGTTGTTACCACGCGGATCCCTGCCCGCCTCGAGCGCCTGCCCTGGGGCCGGTTCCACGTGCTTGTCGTCGCCGCCCTCGGCGTCACCTGGATCCTCGACGGGCTCGAAGTGACGCTGGCGGGATCTGTCGGCGCCGCCTTGAAAGCAAGTCCCGCGCTCCAGTTTTCCGATCCAGAGGTCGGCCTTGCGGGCAGCGCCTATCTCAGCGGAGCCGTGCTCGGCGCGCTGTTCTTCGGTTGGCTCACCGACCGGCTTGGGCGAAAGAAGCTCTTTTTCATCACCATCGCGGTCTATCTGTCGGCAACGGCGCTGACTGGCCTCGCCTGGAACGGCTTCACGTTCTTCCTGTTCCGCTTCCTCACCGGCGCCGGAATAGGCGGGGAATACGCCGCCATCAATTCGACGATCCAGGAACTGATCCCAGCCCGTTTTCGCGGCCACCTCGACCTGATGATCAACGGCAGCTTCTGGGTTGGCGCGGCGCTGGGCGCGCTGGTCGCCGTGGCGCTGCTCAACCCTTCGCTCCTCAACCCCGAACTCGGATGGCGGCTCGCTTTTCTGACCGGCGCGCTGATCGGCCTCGTCGTCTTTGCGATGCGCATGTGGATTCCGGAAAGCCCGCGCTGGCTCGCAATCCACGGGCGCGAGACGGAGGGCGAGGCGGTGGTCGCGGCGATCGAGAAGCGGTTCATCGAGGCAGGCATTGACTTGGCGCCGGTCCCCGAAAGCGCCGCGATCCGCCTGCGCTCGCGAACTCACACGCAGCTCGCGGAAGTGTTCGATACGCTGTTCAAGCGCTTCCCTCTGCGCACTTTTGTCGGCCTGACCCTGATGGCCGCGCAGGCGTTCTTCTATAACGCGATCTTCTTCACCTATGCTCTTGTCTTGACGAAGTTTTATGGTGTTGAAGCCGCCGACGTCGGCTGGTATATTCTGCCGTTCGCCGCCGGCAATTTCCTTGGGCCGGTCGTGCTGGGCCGGCTCTTCGACACACACGGACGGCGGCTGATGATCTCACTCACTTACGCGCTGTCGGGCCTCTTGCTGGTTATCGTCGGAGTCCTATTCGAGCGCGACCTTCTCACCGCCGCCACTCAGACCATCGGCTGGATGATTGTGTTCTTTTTCGCATCGCCGGCGGCAAGCGCCGCCTACCTCACCGTCAGCGAGACCTTCCCGCTCGAGATTCGCGCGCTGACGATCGCGGTCTTCTACGCCGTCGGCACTGGCCTCGGAGGCGTCGCGGCGCCCTACGTCTTCGGCAAACTCATCCAAAGCGGGTCACGCCAGAGCGTCTTCGGCGGCTACCTGTTTGCCGCCATTCTCATGTTCGCCGCCGCGTTCGTCGCCGCCCGTTATGCCATCCGCGCCGAGCGCAAGCCGCTCGAACAGGTCGCCACGCCGTTATCGGCCGCGGGTTAATGCACAAAGTCTGACGCCCGCCGCCTTGAACGGCACCGGGCCAACGAGGGCCGCCAACGGCAACAAGGGCATCGGGCTTTCGTCAAACAAGACCGTAAAGGCGGCGCGCCTACGCCGCCGCCTGTTCGACATAGGCGAGAAAGGCCTCGCCGTTCATCGGGCCATCCAGGCCATGGGCGCGGCGATGCCGTCGTGGTGCAGCCCTGCGGTGAAGGTGGTTGTTTTCCAATGGCCATGGGGCACGGGAGCGCGGCATCGCTCGCCCCTCGGCGCACGACCGTAAAGGCGCGCCATTTTGGTGTTCGCGGCGGTCACGTCGATGAAGGCGATGCGCGTCGGATCGAGGTCGAGTTGGGCTTCGAACCAAGCTTCGCGCGCCGCGTTCACCATGCTGCGGCGCTGCTCTGCGGCGTGCGCTGACTTTTTTGCGCGTGATCCTTCGACGCTTGAAGAACCAGCGTGCCGATGGCGACGGCGACGCCGCGCTCCTTCAACCCGTCCCGCAGTTCCGCCAATGTGACGTCCGACTTCGCAGCCAAGGCTGAAAGGATCAGTTCGGCGTGGGCCTCAATCCGATGCGAGTGGCGGTCGCTGCTAACAATGAGAAATGAATTACAACTCGGAGCCGAAGATTTCCGCGACGCTCCTCGCGACTTCGTTCATGCGCGTTCAGCTCATCGGCCTCAGCGGCCGCGTCCGCAAGCCGATTGCGCGCGGCGCCAACCGCTTTCATCGCGCGGGACGGCCTGCTGCAGCTGTGGTCGCGGCTGAGAGGGGCGAATTGCCTGACATCCTCTCTGCCGCAAAATTGATTCCGAACATCGAAGGAGAAGTAAAATGAACCCAGAAGTTGCGCGACGAACACGTGCGACATTGGAATTGAAATTGAGCGAGGCGTCGGCGAAGGCCGTCGAGATCGCGACCGAGCGCCAGCGGATCTCGTTCGACGCCGCGACCGGCGATGCAACGGCGCGCAAGGCGCTCGACGAAGCGAACGCCGCATCGATGACCGTAAGCCTGGAGCTGGAGAACCTGCGCTCGGCCATCGAGGAGGCGAAACGCCGTCTCAGCGAGGCATGCTTGTCGCTCTATCGCGTATGGTCCCTCTTCTCATCCTCGCCCACTCGCCGTCATTTCGCCAGCGCCTTCTCATAGACGTAGCCGTTCGGCAACGTCGATGAAGAATCCGGCCGCACCAGCTTCTCACTCTCACGCCCCCGGCTTACTTAGCCTCGCGCTGAGAGCGCGGCCCGAATGATCGCAGCGGCGGAAGCTTTCTCTTGGCTGAGACGGAACCTCCGCAACCGTGCTACGCTCGTCGATCGCCGCATTCGGCGACTGAGAGTAATCTCGCGCCGATCGACCGTTATGGTTCGACCGGCCTCGGCTCCGCGATCGCCGAGGGCGTTCGTGCGCTCACCAGCGGCTGGAAGATTGCGCTGCGCAGTGCCCTTTTTTGCGGCGAGGGCCGCGGTCCCGATTGCGAGGTCGCCTGATCCGCGCTGCTTGAGCAACTTTCGTCGGGACGATTTCGCGCCGTTACGGCTGGAGCCTTGTCGCGCCGTCCGTTTGCCGGCGTCTTGACGGTCGTCGACCTTGGATCGAACATGTCGGCTGGAGGTCAAGGGGATGGACTTGCTCGATGGCGGCTGCGCCTGCGGCCAAATGCGCTATAGGCTCTCCTCAAAACCGATGTTCGTCCATTGCTGTCACTGCCGGGACTGCCAGAGGCAGACCGGCAGCGCCTTCGTGCTCAACGCTCTGATTGAGACGGAGCGGGTGACGATTCTCTCGGGCGCGACCGAGGCTATCCAAGTACCGACCGAGAGCGGCCGGCCCCATGTGATCCATCGCTGCGAGGCATGCAAGATCGCTATCTGGAGCCATTACGGCGGCGTTCGGCCGTTGAGCTTTGTCCGGGTCGGCACAGTCGATGAGCCGACCGTGTTGCCGCCGAACGTTCATATCTACACCCGCTCGAAGCTGCCATGGGTGACGTTGCCCGCAGACGTTCCTGCGTTCGAGGCTTATTACGACTCGAAGAAGCTGTGGCCCTCGGACAGTCTTGCGCGGCGAAAGGCGATTTTTGGATGAAGCCGCCGCCTCGGCAACCGACGCCAAGTAGCGGCATATGGTTCGCGTGACAACGCCTTCGAAACGTCTCCTGTTGACGCGCCCGGCAAGCGCGGCTGGCAGTGACGGTCATGGAGCCCCGCCGTCCTCCGCTATCAAGCCGGGATGAACTGAGGTCGCGATGTGCGGAACCCTCAGCCCGAAGATCTCTTTGGGCTCGCCGACGCCCCGAAGCTTGAACTGTCCGAGGGATTCCAAGCGTCCGTCGCAGCGTCCCGCGGCCTCTGCGAACCGAGAGGAAAAGAGGAGATGGCGGCCGAGCATATCGCAAAGCTTCTCCATTCGGACGACTTCGTTGACCGCTGTTCCGATGACGGTGAAGTCGAGCCGATCCGCAGCGCCGGCGTTGCCGTACAGCACTTCGCCGACGTGGAGCGCGACGTCGACCTGGGCGAAAGGCAGCCCGTCCGCTTGGCGGCGCAGGTTCCACAACTCGACCTTTTTCAAGCTCTCCATCGCGGCCTCGAGGCCGCGATTGCAGGCGACCTTCTCCTCGGCCTGCCGATTCCGACGAAGCCGCCCGGGTGTAACGGGATAATGCCGCCCGGGATTCCTGAATGATGCCGCCCACCGTAACGGAATGATGCCGCCCGGGTCGCGCGCCTCGCTGGCCGATGGATTGTTGTCACCGGCTATGGTGTTGGGTCAAGCCTTCCTCGATTGCTTTGCTTGGGTCCGACGCAGGCTTTCGCCGGCGAGCTCGATGCGATGAGCGTTGTGGACGAGACGGTCCAGAATGGCGTCGGCGTAGGTTGGATCGCCGATGATTTCGTGCCAACGGTCGATCGGAAGCTGGGAGGTGATCACCGTGGAGCGGCGTCCGTAGCGCTCTTCGAAGATTTCCAGCAGATCATGGCGCGCGGCTGCGTCGAGCGGCTCAAGCCCCCAGTCATCGAGGATCAAAAGGTCGGCTCGGCCGAGGTTGCGTAAGATGCGGGGATGACGCCCGTCGCCGCGGGCCAGCGCGAGGTCCTCAAACAGACGGGCGCCCGCTGGTAGAGGACCGACCGATTGTCGCGACAGGCTTTGTGGCCAAGCGCTGAGGCCAGCCAACTTTTGCCGACGCCTGTCGGCCCGACGAGAACCAAATTGTCATGGGCGTTGATCCACTCGCCCTCGACCAGCTTTTGGAACCGCGCGCGGTCAAGGCCGCGGGGACTTCGATAATCGATATCTTCGACGCTGGCCTGTTGGCGCAGTTTGGCGACGCGCAGCCGCGCCGCGAAGCGCTTGTCCTGTCGCCAGGACGCCTCGCGATCGAGCAGAAGCCCGAGCCATTCGTGATGGCCGAGGCCTCCGGCTTCCCCGTTGGCGACGAGTTCGGCGAAGGCCTTGGCCATGCCATGCAGGCCAAGAGCGCTGAGTTGATCGAGGGTGGGATGCTTGAGCAAGTCGTTTCTCCTAATTGTAGTAGCGCGGCCCACGGATGTTGGCGTGCAGGATCGGCGTTCCGTCCGTGGAGCGCTGGCGCGCGGGACGCCGGTCGAGGTTGTTGTCGAGGATGGATTTGACCGAGCCGTAGGTCCGCGCGCCGATGTTGATGGCGCGTTCGGCGGCGGCTTCTAGGCGCTCGGCGCCATGGGGACCCGCGAGCCGGACGATGCCTAGGCAGGCGCGAAAGCCCTGCTCGGGATGCGGTCGCGCCTCAAGGATCAGTTCGCACAGGGCCGCCGTCGCCGCCCCGATCAGGCGCGCATCGGCGCGGATACGCTCGATCGTCCAGCCGGCGTAGCGCCGATGGCTGGACGGCATGTGCTCGGAGACGGTGGTGTGCTTATGGTTGCCGCTGGCGCGCACATGCGCGGCGATCCGCTCGCCCTTGAGGAAAATCTCGACGGTCCGCACCGTCAGCCGCGCGTCGACCTCGGCGCGGGCGAAGCGATGGGGCACACTGTAATAATGGGCGGCGACCTCGACGTGATAGTCGATGCCGACGCGGCATGTCCGCCATTCGGAGAACTCGTACGGCTCAGCTGGCAGCGACGTCAGCGCCGGGCGATCGACCTCCTCCAGCAATTGCCGGCGCGTTGCGCCGAGCCGGCGGATCGGGTGGTGTTCATTGAGGTGCGTCATGAGATCGGCGATCGCCGCGTTGACGTCCACCAGGCTGTAAAAGGTTCGGTGACGCAGCCGCCCGAGCAGCCATCGCTCGACGATGAGCACGGCCTGCTCAACCTTGGCTTTGTCCCGGGGCCGCCGGGGCCGCGCCGGCAAAATGGCGGCTCCGTAATGCGCCGCCATTTCGGCATAGGTCCGATTGACCTGAGGATCGTAAAGGCAGGCCTTGATGACGGCGGTCTTCGTATTGTCCGGCACGAGCAATTGCGGGACGCCGCCGATCGCCTCGAGCGCGCGCACATGGGCGTCGATCCAGTCGGGGAGCGCCTGCGTCCAACTCGCGTGCGCGAAGGTGAAGCTCGAGGCGCCGAGCACGGCGACGAAGATCTGCGCCATGCGGATTTCCCCGGTGAGCCGGTCAACGACAACCGGGACCCCGTCGCCCGCGTAATCGACGAACAATCGTTCGCCCGCCGCGTGCGTCTGCCGCATCGTCGGCGACAGCTTCGCTTCAAAGCCGCGATAGAGTTCGCAAAACCGCGAATAGCTGTAGCCGCCGGGGTTGGCCGCGACATATTCGTCCCAGACGATCAGCAGAGTGACGTGCTTGCGCTTCAACTCTCGATGGACCGCGGGCCAATCCGGCTCGGCATGGCGGCGGTGTCCCCGTTTGCTTTTACGATTGGCGTAAAGCGCCGCCTCCAGTTCGGCGTCGCCGATCCCCTCCGGCAACGGCCAAGAAAGCCCAGCGCTCTCCAAACGGACCAACGTCTCTCGAACCGTCGAAGGCGCGAGGCCGAGACGCCGCGCGATCTCGCGCGTCGGCAGGCTGACTGAAAACTTCAGACGAATGATCTCGCGCGCCTGGCGCATCGAAACTCTTTCCGCTGGCATCGATCGCTCCCTTGGATTGCCAAAGGAGCGACCCTAAACAGGCCAGCGGAGGCGCTCGTCGCCGTCAAAAAACCCCGGGCGGCATTATTCCGTTCCGGTGGGCGGCATCATCTCGTTTTGGTGGGCGGCATCATTCCGTTACGGCGGGCGACATCATCTCGTTTTGGTGGGCGGCTTCGCCAGGAATCAGCACCTCGGCCTCCTCGAACGATATGGTGGCCAGCATCGCGTCGCCGATGAATTTAAGGACATGGCCGCGACGGGTCCGCAACGAGGCCGTCAGCATCTCGAAGGTCTCGTTCAGCATCTCGACGATCTGCGCGCCCGAGGTCCACGTCGCTGATCCGCGTGAAGCCTCTCAGATCCGCGTACCACAGCACCGAGTGGAGACCGTTGACAGTTCCGCGCTCGACCGCGCCGGAGTGAACGCGCGCGCCCGCGTCGTAGCCAAGATAGGTCCGCAGAAGTCCGGAGGCGATGTCATAGCCGGCGTGAGCCTTCATCGCGAGCGACAATTCCGGTCGAGTGCAAGAGTTCGATTTCCGCGTCACGGAAGCCGCCGGGACGATCGGTCGTGCTCCGAAGAAGAAGGAGGCCCCGGCCATGCCAGGGGGCGGCATGGGCGGTATGGACTATTGATCAGTTAGGATCTCGAACTCCGGGGCGCTACCACGCGGCCCCGGAGTCCACGCAACCGGCACAGGCAACGCGAGTGCGATGACGCTCATCCGCGTCCGGCGGCGCCATGAGGTAGCCGACCGGAACCGCTCGGTGTCACCGTCCAGCGCCCCAGCCCCGCAGCATCGTTTCGGTTGCGCATCTTACCCGGAGGGCGATCTCTTCTTGCGACGGAGGGCCAGAGACGCCGAGGCTCTGCTTCAATTGGCTGACACCAAGCCAGGCCGCCGCCAGTTGCTCAGCGGCAAGATCAAAGTCCGGAACGGCGATCTGGCCGCGTTCATCGAGCGTCCTCAGAAACTGAGCAAGCCTGACCAGCACCGCACCCGGTCCGGCGGCGTAGAAGGCTGCGGCGAGGACCGGAAAATCATCCGCGCTGGCCGCCATAACGCGGCCAGTTCGAACGATCTCAGGTCTTGTCAGGAACCCAACCAGCCGCTCGCCAAAGTCCGAAAGCCTCTCCAATGGCGAGAGGTCAGATTGCTGCGACAAGTTTGGCAATTCGATCTTGCCGAGGTTGCGCTCGAAGACGGCGCCGAGGAGCGCCGGCTTATCCGGAAAATGGCTGTAGAGCGTCATTTTCGACACCGAGGCGCGTCCAGCTACGGCTTCAATCGTGGTGGAGGCGATTCCCCGCTCGAGAAATAGCGCTCCGGCCGCATCCAAGATCGCGCTGCGTTTGCTCAGATCCCGCGGTCTGCCCCTGCCGCGTGTCGCGCTGTTCACCGAATCGTGATCCGAATTCATAAACTCTTCCGTCCAGATATACTAATTAATGGACGATGCCGTCCACCATTAGCAAGAAGGAGGCGCGGCGGCATCCAAGAAAGGGAGCGCATTCATGGGCCAATTGAAAGTCGGAATCATCGGCGCCGGGGTCGGCGGCCTCTGCCTGGCGCAGGGACTGAAGCTCTCCGGAGTCACGGTGGAGGTTTTCGAGCGCGACCCTTCGGCCACGAGCCCGATTGGAGGATATCGCCTCAGCATCAGCGCGACCGGCAGCCGGGCGCTTAAGGCCTGTCTCCCCGACCCGCTGTTCGAACAGTTGACGAATGAGGCTGCTGAGCCGAGCCGAAGCATCACCTTCTTTGACCATCGGTTGAACCGCCTGCTCGCGATGGATCTCCCCCACACCGATCGGCGTCAACTCGAGGCCGAGCGGCCAATCGATCGGATGATCCTGCGTCGGCTCTTGCTGAAAGGGCTCAATGATGTCGTGCGCTTCGGCAAGAAGTTTGTCTCGTTCGATGACGGGCCGGACGGGCGGGTCAACGCACGTTTCGCCGATGGTTCGACGTCGAGCGTCGATCTCTTGGTCGGCGCCGACGGCGCCAATTCGGCCGTCAGGCGCCAGCTCCTGCCGCGCGCCCAGAGGATCGAGACCGGAATCGTCGCAGTGGGCGGCAAGGTTCCGCTGACAGAGCAAGTCAGGACGCTCACTCCGGCGGCGGTCATGAGAGGGCCGACGATGGTGCTGGGACCCCGCGGGCGCTTCATGTTCTGGAACGCGGTCCAGTACGGCGATCTGGTCGCGAACGGGGTCGACGACGCCCCGTGCGGAGAAGATCGCGAGGGGTACGTGATGTGGGGCTTCAGCGCCCAGCGCCGACGATTTGCCCCGGTCGAGATCGAGGAGCTTGACGGCGATGCGCTGAAGCACGTGGTCGACGGCCTCGTTGCGGACTGGAATCCGAACCTGCGGCGTCTTGTGCAAGGCTCGGACCCTTCCACGGTCCATTCATTCTCGGTGAAAACGTCGGTCCCCGTGCGGCCCTGGAAAACGCGCAACGTGACGCTGCTCGGCGATGCGCTCCACAATATGCCGCCGTTTCGCGGCGTCGGGGGCAACGCCGCGTTGTGGGACGCTCAGGTATTGCACGAAATGATCCTGGCCGCGAACCGGGGCGACCGGCCGTTCCTGGACGCGCTCGCGAGCTACGAGCGGCAAATGATCGAGCACGGGTTCGGCTGCGTGCGCGCCACGCTCGGCAACACGGCGCGTTTTCACTCCGAGAGCCCCATCGCCCGTGGATTCACCAAGGCGTTCTTCCGCATCATCGATCGGGCGCCGATTCTCCAAGCCGCCATGCTGAGAGGCCGATAGAAACTGGGGCGGATGGCAGTCCTTGCATCATGGTCGTTCACTGATTGCCTGGCGCCACCCGGTCTCGACCCCGTGCGGGCGTTTGCTCCGAATAAGGCCCGTGACTAGTCTGTTGCCGTAGCGGACATCCACGGGGATCCATCGCGGAGGAGCGTTCAATGGCGACAACCAGTCGACCCGACCACCATGCTCTCGCTGAGGCGCCGCGGCGGGTGGTCGATGGGCCGGGCGAGACCGATCGGGTCATCCGCCAGGCGACGGCGGAAAGGGCAGCCGGCGGCGATTCTTGAACTTTTCGGGAGCCGCGGGACCCCCCCAAACTGCGACGGGGGCCAACCTCCGGGGGACGCAGGTCCCCCAATTTCAACGATGCCACGCGAACAGGAGCGCCGCCTCGGGAGCTTCTTTCGATCTTGCTTCGTTCGCACCGAGGCTCTAGGTCGTAACCATGGCCGACGCCGAAAGCGAAGTCCCCGAAGAGTTCCTCCCGGTCGATCGGCAACACCTTCTCGCGACCCTTCGTTCGCACTAACGCATGATAGTCGCCTGGCGAAGACACAGGCGGCCGATGCAAACGGCATCGATCGACGCCCGACGGCCGCCAGCGGCCTTCTATTGGCCTTCATGACCGCTCCTCCGGCTCCGCCTCAATATCGGCGTGGCGGGCGTGTACCGCTATCGCGCCAAGCAGCATGAGGGGAAGCAGCCATGACAGAGGATTTGCAGAGCAAAAACGCTCATCTCAGAAACAAGATCACACAGCTACTGGAAAGCCACCCAGAGCTAGAGTCCGTGGTCAACAATGTCGCGCTTGAACAGCCTGCAAACGCTTCGCCTGAAGAGGTGCAAGCCAATTTGCAACAGCGGGCACGAGCGATAATCGAGAGTCGTCCTGACCTTGAGGACCACTTTCTTGAGTGACTGGCGTCGCTGAGGCCTTCAAAAGCTGGAATTTGGCGAGCCGCTCGCCGAGCGCAGCGAGCACGCTTGGTCCGGTGATGAGCGCGCTGGGGCGCGAAACGACAATCGCTGTGACTGCCTCTCCGGAAATCCGAATGCGGCGCTCCGAACACCGCGCTTTCAAGCAGGCCGTCGCGCCGGATCGAGAGCGGACCCGAGGACGCCGCGATGGATGACGCCTCTGCAAATATGTTCGATCTCATCGCGTGCGAAGAGTAATCGGTCGCGTGAGACGAGCTGAATGGCGCTAAGGCTGGCGTCGATGTGGGCGCGCTGCTAACCTGCGGGGGGTTACAGTAGCTTTGGGAGGGCTATCTCAATGCATGGCACTGTCGCTCGCTTCGCCCTGATGATAGGCAACGCCTCCACGAGGTAGCTCGGGGTTCTCGTGGAATCACGATGATCTATGCCCGGATAATTTCACATGATAAAGCATGTCTTGTTTTATGTTGCTGTATTGTGCTTTATTTTTCTTGTGATTCTGTTTAGCAGCTATTACTTGTTACCGTATTGGTTTCCGAGCTTGCTCGGCTGGCAAAGTCACCTAGATAGCGATAGCCAGATGGCAATTCTGAAACTGATTTCGGCCACAGTTGCTTTTTCTGGGATGGCGGTACTCGCCGGCGCAACTTCTGTTTTTAGCGTGCTATATCAGATACATGCAAACAGAGACCTTGAAGCGCGGAAAGGTGAGATCCTCGAAAAGATCGAAGAGGCGAGAGCTTCAGCTGCGCAACGACTAGATGTCCAGCGCGGAAGCATTCTAGAAATCATGGAGACAAAGAAGACTAATTCTGCGGCGGAACTCGAACGAATACAGAAGGAATCAGTTAAAGAACTTGAGGGAATAAAGACAGGTTATGTCACCGAATTGGAAACCCGCAAGAACTCACTTGCCGGCCAACTCGATGACCAAAAACAACAACTTGGCCGTGAACTGGGCACGGAACATTTAAGGATAGAGAAATCACACAGAAACTTGGATGCCATTCTCAAAGCGGTAAGTGAGTATCGGGCTGCCGTAGGTTCATTAGCTTCCGGAAAGATTGACAGGGATTTAGCAACCGAATGCGCTGGGAAACTCAACTTGGCGATGGATTTCGTTAGTTCAAACTCGGCATTGTATCACGCTCTGGAATCTTTTCGACAAAGGGGAATCGAACTTGTTAACCGTGCCGATGGCCTGAGCAGCGAGGAAGAATACAGAAGTCTCTGGCGCGCGCTGGGAGTTTCCTTCGCCGCCGACGCAGAGAATCTAAAAGCGCTTTTGATGGCAGTGGATGAACGTGTTTTGAGGGGTCATTAACCCAACCATTATAGGCGTCGCATCTGCGAGCGTCCTCCCCAGAAGAGGGGTCGTGTCCCGATTGGTGGTGTAGCAGCGGCGGAGCAAGCCGCTTGCGAAGCGCGCTCTCCATAGCGCTGTAGCGAGCGAGCGGCTTGCGGCGGTCATCGGTGGTTTTTCGGTAGGTTCGGGTTGCGAATCGCAAACGCAAACCGAGGAACCCCCGATGACCGACGAGATGATGAACCTTCGCGCGCTGGTGGAGAAGGCCCCCGACGCCGACATTCTTCGCGATATGATCGCCTTCGCCGCCGAACGGCTGATGGAGATGGAAGTCGGCGCCAAGACCGGCGCGGTGCATGGCAAGCGTTCGCCTGACCGGCTGGCCCAGCGCAACGGCTACCGCGACCGGGACTGGGAGACGAGAGCCGGCACGGTCGAACTGCGCATCCCCAAGCTGCGCAAGGGCTCATACTTTCCGAGTTTCCTCGAGCCGCGGCGGATGGCGGAGAAGGCGCTGACCGCCGTGATCCAGGAAGCCTATGTCCAGGGCGTCTCGACCCGCTCGGTCGACGATCTCGTGCGAGCGATGGGCGGAGCGGGCGTCTCCAAGAGCCAGGTGTCGCGGCTCTGCGAGGAGATCGATGAGCGCGTCAAGGCCTTCCTCGATCGCCCGCTCGAAGGCGACTGGCCTTATGTCTGGCTCGACGCCACCTACGTGAAGGTGCGCCGTAACCACCGCATTGTCTCGGTTGCCGTGATCGTTGCGGTCGGCGTCAACGCGGACGGGCGGCGCGAGGTGCTGGGCATGGACATCGGCCCCTCCGAGGCCGAGACGTTCTGGACCGAGTTTCTGCGCAAGCTGCGAAGGCGGGGCCTGCGCGGCGTCAAGCTTGTCGTCTCCGACGCCCACGAGGGCATTAAGGCGGCCGTCGCCAAGCTGATGAACGCCACCTGGCAACGCTGCCGGGTGCATACGATGCGCAACGCGCTCGCCCACGCCGGCAAGAGCAGCCGCCGGGTCGTCTCTGCCTTCATGGCCACGGCGTTCGCTCAGGACAGCGCCGACGCCGCCAAGGCGCAATGGCGCAGGGTCGCCGACCAGCTCAGGTCCAAGCTGCCCAAGCTCGCCGCGTTCATGGACGCGGCCGAGGACGACGTGCTCGCCTATATGAGCTTCCCCGCCGATCACTGGTCGAAAATCCACTCCACCAATGGGCTCGAACGGCTCAACGGCGAGGTCAAGCGGCGCACCGACGTCGTCGGCATCTTCCCCAACGACGAAGCCATCGTCAGGCTCGTGGGCGCCATCCTCTTGGAGCAGAATGACGAATGGGCGGTACAGCGCGCCCGCTACATGACGCTGGAAACCATGGCGACGTTGAGCGATGATCCCGTCGTCGGATTGCCAGCCATGGTCATCTGACCAACCCGGCCAATGCCGGAAAATCGACGATGCCCGGCCGCCGCTACACCACGCCCTGGGACACGATCCAGAAGAGGACCTGCCGCTCAACGGGGATTTGGTAGGGCGCAGCCATTGCCCCCGTTTGTCGAGCAACAGCTTCTGCGCTTTCGCACATTCCGGCTTCGACGTAGAGCGGACGTAACGTGATCGCGACGTACGTCGCGGTTGCGCGGATTCAAAGGCATGGTTGCGCCAACAAGCCTTGATCCTCGCGATGGATCGTCAAGGCCGCTGCAGACGACGTGGTAAGGGCGCCAGGACGGCCAAAACCGCCCAAAGTGGTCGACCGGCTCAGGGTGTTGCGCGCGCCGGTGAGTGGCGGGCGAAAGGGTGATCGTGAGCGGCGCGCACCCAGATCATGCGCGCGCCCTCGGCGTCGGTATCGCGGCGTTATTTGTTCGTAAGCCCTTTCTGCGGGCCTCCATCCCCCGATCGTGAGGCCCTACCCCGGCCCAAAACGGCTTCGAGCGCCCGGACGAGCTCGACGCCAACGGAGCCGAACGGGTGGCGGCTCCTTCGGCGGCGTCGCCGGGTCCAGCTTTGCGCCGCTTCAATGGCCACCGCCGCCGCGCCCGGTGTTGTTCTGTGCGTAGCTGATAGTTGTCCACGTAGCGACCGGCGAAGACCTCGGGCTCCTGATTGGCGTTGCAGCCAACCTGCCGCCGAGGGGGACAAGTCGCGCGCCGCGCCGTGGTCCTCCGCCGCATCGGCTGGGAGCATGACTAGCATCCCGATTGCCGAGGACGCCTTGGAGCCCTTAAGGCCCGGATACCCCGGCCTTCGGGGCGATTCCGTTATCGCCTGCGCGACCTATTATCGCCTGCGCGACCTATACGCGTCCTCAACAGTTGCGGCAAATGCGCAGATAAATACCGTGAGCGAGAAACCGAGTAGAACCTCTCCCGCTATAAACATCGGCGACGCAAGCTGGATCAACATCGAGGCCTCCGCTTCTCTGCCGCAGCCCACGCGTTAGCTCGCCGTATCAACGTTCACCGCTCCTCTTAGTTCCTTCGTCGAGAGTAGGCCACGCTTAGACCGCAGGTAGCCTTATATTGCGGGCCGATTGCGGGCCGCCGTGGCGCAATTGCCACAGTGAGGGAATGACGCCACAAGCACGCCGAGCAGCCTCCCCCGCATGACAAAAAAAGCCCCGCGCGGCCCGGGGACGGGCTCGAGCGCGGGGCAATCTTCAGGCGCGCCAGGGGGCGGGGGCAAGAAGGCGCGCCAATGCAGACCAAACGCGACCGGAGCCGGATTGTTCCGCCACCCAGACCAGCCCCAGCGTCTCGCAAAGCAGGCCGCCTACAGGCCTCGAGCGGCAGGGAGAGGCGCGGATCATGCCCTGCGTCGTCACATGCCAGCCGGCGAAGCTCTAGTGCCACCTACGGCGTGCTGGTCGACGGATGGGAACCTTTTTCGCTCCGCATCGTTTTCCGCCAATGATGAATACGTTCACATTGCTCACCTTCGTCGTTACCTTTCTCGCCGGCGCGACCGACGGCGCGTGGGTGAACGCTCTGACGAACCGTTATGCGATTAGCCGCCGGGCCTCCTAGCGCCCTCAGTGCAAACGTCGGCCGCCCGCGCATCGCCTCGTTCATTGCGTCCAGGGTCGCGGGCGACCTCGCGTTCGGTCCGTCTCGAAGGCCTAAGACACGTCCTCCGGTCGTCGCAGCGGTGTGGCAACGGCAAGACGAACGGTGTCGACGTCAAGTGACGTTGCAGATTTTGCGAATGCTTGTTCTAGAAGCGGATGCGGAGGCCGACTGTCGGGTCGACGTTCCCCCTCCCGACTGGTTCGAGACCGCGCCGCCGTGACGTCGACCCGCTTAATGGGCTTGTAGACAATGAGAACGAAACGCGCGTGTGAACGGTGGCGGCCAGATACCGGTGAGTGTTTCTCTAGAATGAATTGCGGAGCAAAGACCGCTTTTTTCTATTATCGATTGTCAGTGTCGGCAGGGAGGATCAGGGTGTGAACAAAATCGCTTTTGTTGCGTTAGGGTGTCTTTCGCTTGGCGCTTGCGCCACTCCAACGCAGACCGTGGGCACGGCCGGCGGCGTCGTCGCGGGCGCAGCGATCGGCGGTCCCGTCGGAGCAGTGGTCGGCGGCGCGGTAGGCGCGGTGGCGACTCGGCCCGGCTCTGTGCTCGGCGGTCCTGGCTATCGCTGCCGCTACCACGACCGATATGGCCACGTTCACTACCACACCTGTCATTAGAGCACATAAGAGCACCCTCTGAACGGCTTGTTGCCGTCTGGGGTTTCAGCCCGGGAGCGGGTCGGTTTGTCGCTATCTGCGGAGGCCGTTGGGTCAGTCGCCGATACGTCTCGATTCGACGTTAAGCGAACATATAAGATACGGACGGGGTCCTTGGCCGGCGGTAACGCATCCTGAAAATCGGCGTCGCGTCGGTTCTTGACAGGCGCGGTCGCAAGCCGGCGGCGAAAGGAGCGCCGGGAGGTGGAGATTCGCGGCCGCTAATCCGGCTTTGGTTCAGAAAACCTGCCATTTGCCGCCGTGCCAGTAGCCGCGGCCCTCATGCTCTTTCCACGCGCGGTATGGCGGTCCTTCACGGCGTTTTGCCCACGCTCATACGAAATCAATCCTTGTTCTCGGAGGGCCTGCAGAGCTTCCGTCATGCCGGGCCGCCGGACGCCAAGAAAGAGAGACAAAAGCTCGCAAGTCGAAGTCATTGGTCGAAAGGGATGCAAGCACTCTGTTGCTGCTGCTTCTGGGCATCGCGCGCTCCTCAGAGCGCCAATCTCTCAGCCTGTGAACATGGAGCCTCTATGTCGAGGACGCCTGTTACACAAACTCCCCGACCGCTCAGTTGTTAGCTCTGTACGGATTCGGACCGAGTTCAGACTCGCGAAGCGACCCAAAAGGCGCAACGATGGGACCATGACCGCATCCTGAGATAATAGGTCGCCATCTATGCGGGTTGCGGGTGCGCACGCGATCAAAGAATTGCGGGAAGAATAGAAACCGTACCGGGCCAGGGGAGAGTGTCGGGGGCTATCGGAGGTCCCGGTGAGTTGGCCTGTGATTATGAGCGGCGTGACCTGCGTGGCGATGCTGGCGCTGGGATTTAACTTGCTCCTACCGTTGGGCAGCGGTTTGGAAGCCGTGTGTCTTTTGACTGGCGTCGCTTCTGCTGTGGTGTTTTTCGGTCTTGCGGAAGGCGCATAGCGGCATCGTTGAACGCCGGGCCGCATCGGCCCCGCCCGATAACGGGCGGAGAGCCTTGGTGGCGTTGTGCCCAGAAAGCCAGAAATGCAGGCCGTGCGCTCGAACAACATCGACGTAATGCGGCGAGAGACATCGTCACGGTTAAGGAGGAAGCCATAACATGAATGCAAATGAACAGAGGATCAGCGAACGCGCCCATAAGCTGTGGGATGATGCGGGCCGGCCGGACGGTCGAAGCGACCAATTCTGGTTCGCTGCGAAAGCCGAACTCGAACGCGAAGAGGGGACAGAAGAGGCGAACCTCAGCGCGCATGTTCCGCCCCATGTGGAGCCGTCTCGGGATGAACTGAGCGCTGATCGGGGGAAGAGGCAGTCTAACTCTCGACTTTGAGAGTCCGTGTGTCCGTTAACCGTTGTGCGCATCGGCCGAGGGCCAATTGCAGTGCAAACTCCAGCCTCACTAAAGAACCGCAGGCAATCCGCGATGCAGCGAACATTCACCACGCGGCGCCGCCGGGAGGTGTTTGAAGTCGCACGTTACCTAACGAACATGACCGCCAATTAGACCCCCTTCTCGCCGCTCGTGCCTATGCTCAGCGGGTCGTCTGACAACGGCTGCTGTTTGCGCGTTGCGGCAAGCCATTGCCACAAGGATCCGAGGCCGCTCCTGAACGACGACAACGCCCCGCAAGTCCGAGGGCATCCATCTTGAAATCGGGCGCAGACCAGACGCCGCCTTCGGCACTCAACGGCGGCTGGCAGATGCAGGAGTAGATGAAGGCCGGCGACGGGTCGCGGAGCTATGGGGGAAACAGGGTGACGGTGTGAGGAAGGCGGCGTAACGGGGTTGGTGATCAAGCCACCCGAACCTCCAAACAGGAGCGTTACGCCATGACCGAGAATAGAGTTGTTGCCCTCCGTCAGAAAGGGGCCATGGATGATCCGCTCACGGAAATCTTGCGAGCGGGCGCGCGTCGACTGATCGCCCAGGCGGTGACGGCGGAGTTCGAGACATTTCTGGCCTCGACCGCGGAGCTCGTGCTTCCGGATGGCCGCCAACGGGTGGTTCGCCACGGGCATGATCCGGTTCGCGCGATCCAGACGGGAATTGGCCCGGTCGAAGTGCAAAAGCCGAAGGCCCGCGATCGCGCCGCCGCTTCGGGGGAGCGCCTTCGCTTCTCGTCGAACATCCTGCCCAAATGGGCGCGGCGCACCAAGAGCCTCGACGCCCTGTTGCCGGTTCTCTATCTGCGCGGGATTTCCGCCGGCGATTTCCAGGAGGCCCTCGCCGCCTTGCTCGGCAGGGACGCGCCCAACCTCTCCGCTGCGGTGATCGGGCGCCTCAAGAGCGAGTGGGAGGACGAATATCGGCGATGGCAGAAGCGCGATTTGTCGGCGCGCCATTACGTCTACGTCTGGGCGGACGGCGTCTATTTGCAGGCGCGCATGGAGCCGCAGGCCGAATGCATGCTGGTGCTGATGGGCGCGACGGCGGAAGGCAAGAAGGAGCTGATCGGCTTTCAGACGGGCATGCGGGAGAGCGGTCAAAGCTGGAAGGAACTACTCGTCGATTTGAAGGCGCGCGGCTTGGTCGTCGCGCCGCAAGTGGCCATTGGCGATGGCGCGCTCGGGTTTTGGAAGGCCCTCGACGAGGCGTTCCCGACGACGCGTCATCAGCGATGCTGGCTGCACAAGACATTGAACGTGCTCGACAAGCTCCCGAAGTCGCTGCAACCCAACGCGCACAAGGATCTGCGCGAGATCTGGCTGTCGCCGAGCCGGGGTGCGGCGGAAGCGGCGATGACGACCTTCGCCGAGAAATACGCGCCCAAATACGACAAGGCCGTCGAATGCCTGACCAAGGATCAGCAGACACTGCTGACGTTCTTCGACCTTCCCGCCGATCATTGGGACCACTTGCGAACCTCGAACCCGATCGAGAGCGTGTTCGCGACGGTGAGGCATCGCACCGTCCGCATGAAAGGCGCGCTGTCGCAGGACACCGCGCGTCTCATGGTGTTCAAACTGGTGATCGCGGCGTCCAGGACCTGGCGGCGATTGCAAGGTCAAAACCAGTTGCCGAAAGTCGTCAACGGTATAAAGTTCAAGGACGGAATTGAAGCTGTCGCCGAAATCAAATCCGCCGCTTGATTTACGCCGTCACCGATTTTCCCGTGTAGCTCCGGGTCGCGCCTCTCAAGGTCGTGCGTCGCGATGACGCCAAGCGCAATACGCCTAGGGTCCAGCGCACGCGCTGCCCGACAGCAAAGTCGGCAGGTTCACTCAGGCGCTTTACGACGAAGCGAAGAAGGACAGGCGGCTCGACGCGAGCTTTGACGAGACACAAAGACGACTGAGCCTTCGTCAAGGTGCGTGGTTACCGACCCCATGAGCAAGCGTCGTTCCCGAGCGGCTAACGAAGCTCAAAGAGCTTCCCGCCGATCGCCTAACGCAGCGACGGTGCGCTATCGGTTACACGGAAGGTCAAGATTATCCTACTCAGCCAATTGGCCAAACGGTTCCCTACGGAACTTCCTCAAGGAATTGGCGTTTTTGCAGACCAAGAAGGAGGACAAACAAATGGCTCGATATTCCAAGTCCGCATCCGATGACGTGAAGGGCGCTATGGAGCGCCGCAAGAGTGGCACGCTCAAAAGCGGCAAGAGCGGCAAGACCGTCAAAAGCAAAAAGCAGGCGATTGCGATCGGGCTTTCGGAGGCTCGCGCAAAGGGCAAGAAGGTTCCAAGCAAGAAATCTGCTTGACCGCGTGCCGGCTAACGCGACCGAGCGCTGTCAGTTTGCCAAACGAAGGTAACACCGCAATGGATATGACAACTCTTCTCATTATCGTCGTTATCGTGCTTTTGCTGGGCGGCGGTGGCTTCTATGGACGGGGACGTTGGTGGTGAACACCAGCGCGGTGGCCAGTAAGCGAACCCTTCGGCCAGTTGGCTGAGTGACCATCCTGGAGCTTCCGCGTAACGCAGAGCGCACGTCGCATGCGCAAAGCTGCTTTAGGCGATCGGCGCGAAGCTCCTTCGCTGGTCGGGAACGGCCGGCTATATGCTCATGGGGTCGGTACAGCCTCTTCGTTTGCCCGCAGGTCCGGCGGGCCTTTTTGGGTCTATCGGCCTGTTTTCAATACGATCGATTATTCGCGCCCCGCTGAGCATACCACGGGCAGCGGGCGGGGGAAATAGATGGTCCCATTGGGGGTGTCACCATTGTGGTTACGTCGCATCTCCCGCGACATCATTCACGCCCCGTCGTACCTCCCGGCCTGTCGCCAGCCGCAGGCTCCGAGCGCGCCTTCGCGCCGTGTATGAGGGCCGCCTGGGGTGTCGATGTCGGGCAGGCGGAAGCCATGAGGCCCGCGCCGACGAGCGTCCCCGGACGCAGGGCGAAGAGAACCGCGATCTGATATTTCCACTTCGAAGTCAAAAGAACCCCAGGCGCTTGGCGGTCAGTCGCTCTAACGATCAATCGCGCCAGCCGGGCGCAATGCGTCCAGCGCGGGTCCGCCCGGCGCAGGCGATGGGAACTCGTTCGTTTCGAGGGCGTTGACCACCCAGATTTGGCCCTTGAAGGAGGTCAACAATGCGAAACACCATATCCAAGGCGGCGATTGCAGGGCTTGCTGCGTTGTCTCTCACTGCTTCCGTATTCGCCACGGTTGAACCGGCCGCGGCCGAAAATTGGCATCGCGGTTGGCATGGAGGCGGTTGGCACGGAGGCTGGCACGGTGGCGGTTGGCATGGGCGAGGCTGGGCGGGGCCGGCTATCGTCGGCGGCTTGGCTGCGGGAGCGCTTCTGGCGGCCCCGTATGCGTATAACTACGGCTATGGCTACGGCTACCACGGCTGCACCGCTTATCAGCCGATGTATGATGCTTACGGCAACTA
This sequence comes from uncultured Alphaproteobacteria bacterium, assembly GCA_963767245.1. GTDB lineage: Bacteria > Pseudomonadota > Alphaproteobacteria > Rhizobiales > Beijerinckiaceae > Roseiarcus. The sequence goes on along the minus strand of CAVYDG010000006.1, from coordinate 12,892 downwards.
TATCGGCCAGCAGCTAGTCAGGACCTGCTAGCCCTGACGTTCTAGGGCTTCCGAGCAGGCGGTTAGCGCTCGATCCGCTTCAGTCCGCGCAAGTGCGGCCGCAAGACTTCCGGAACACGCCTCGGTCGCTGCCTTGAATCCAATCCCCCCGAATGGAGACAAGAAATGACTGCGATGGAACGAGCGTTTCAGTTGGCCAGGTCGGGGCAGGGTTCAGCACTCTCGGAAATCCTTAGCGCGCTTAAGGGCGAAGGATATTCCGTATCTCAGATCGAGGGTCCCACTCTAAGGCGAGAACTGAGAGTCTTGATCAGAGCTGCGCGCGAGAGGGCTTGACCGGAATGGAGATGGAAATGACTAGGACGGCAGAGCAGATTGAATTGGAAGAGCGGGACGCGGAGCGGCTTCTAATCGCCGCCAAGTGCGCTCGCCGGCGCTTGCCGCGCGTCGAGGTCTTCGACTGGCGCCTGCAGCGCCCCCAACGGCCCATCGCAACGCCGACGTTGGCGGAGCTCGCTAAGGCCGCCATGGCTGAAGCGGACAACCTCTGACAGCGAGAACGGCTGGGGATGCGGATCAAGCGCCCCTATGGGCGCGGGAGTAGGCGATGGTCGATGAGATGAATGCCGAAATGATGTCGAACGGATTTGTGATAGCGAAAGGGTCTTCGAGATGCGGTGTCGCTGCTAGTTCTAGCGCTTTCAATGACACGGCAGACGTAATGCCAGAATGCTGGTCCCCTTGAATCTCAAATATGATCCTTTGACCTCCCTTCAGCTCGTTCATACCGGCGCTTTCGACGGCGGATTTTTCAACGAAAACATTAGGACTGCCGTCGTCGGGATGAATATATCCATATCCCTTGTGAGGATTGAACCACTTTACGGTTCCGATCTTCATGATCTAACCTCGGCGACCCCTAGGCGCTAGCAAGGCACTGAACACCTAACGCGAGCCGGTTCTTTTGTTCCAACGAATCGTGGGTCAGAAACATCACAACAGCGTGAGCGCCGAGCCGTCAACCACCAGCGCCGGTGGCTGGGCGGCACGATCGAAACCCGAGACGGGACGGCTCCCCGGGGGTTCTTTTGACTTCGAAGTGCAAAGACCAAATCGCTGTTCTCGCCCGCGTTGAGCGGCGAATTGCTGGTAGAGCGCGAAGAACACACTGGCTTCGCTGCGCTAATTAGGCTGACACGGGTCGCTGCCAATAGCCCGTAAAATCCGGGGAGACGGCTTCCGCATGGCGAGGCCCGCGAACAAGTGCGCTTGGTCACTGTTGGAAATCCGCCGATTATCCTCGCGGCCATGAGCTTCCTGCGCATAGGGGGCAGATGGTCGTCGGCGAATGATAATGGCGGCTGAGTTGCCGGCGCGGCCGTCATCGAGAGTCATGGGGCGGCCCCTTCTCGTCTGGCGGCGTCTTCCAGTATGTCCACCCCACGAAAGCAGCCAGCACCGCCCCGGCCAACAGGGCAATCACTGCTGCATCGATCGCGATAAAGATTCCGGCCGGCGTTTGAAAGAACGCCCGACCTGTAATCGCGTGCCAGACACGACCGCGCTATTTTGCTCGAATCCGACGCTCGCGGGCTGCGTCGCGAGGATCACGGCATGGGCGGCGGTACGGATCAATGCGACGCACCCACGATTGCCCAGACGAGCATGGTGAGCCCGGCCAAGACTGTGTCCGTGCCGCCGATCTCCAGCGGGGTCAAATGGTCGAGGGTGTATTGCATCCGGGCCGGGCTCGCGACGCCGTAGGATTACTGGATCAGGTCTGAGCGTTCACGCCTAAGACTGGGGGCACAAGCGTACGCTCGTTTCGTCGGGCCGTGAGGCGCGAAGAGTGCGCGTCGTGGCGACCCTGGAAAAGCTGGGCTTGCAGCGACTCCTGACACTGCACGGACACTTGCGGATATAGCCATTGACGCCATTGTGTTATTTCCTCCGTCTTGGTTCCCCATTAGAAAACAGTATCGCGGACACCTTCCGATCGCAGGCGTCACGAACGAGACGGATGTGCCAGATTGCGAACGTAGGCGGGAGCCGTTCGTCACCCGGGCGATGGTGGCGTTGCCACGCTGGCTAATTCACTAGACAAACTTTCGAAGAACAGACACGGGCGCTTTCGCGAGAGCGATGCGCTGCGTAGGCTCTTCGAGAGCGTGGTGCAGCGCTGCATCGCCGAGGTCTGGTTAGTTATGCTGGAACGGCTCAGACGGTCTTGCCAGTAGGGAAGGCGAGGACCTTGCCGCGCTCGTCGTTCAGCCAATCGGCGTATCTCGTCATCACCTCGCGACGCCGCTCCACCGCCGTCATCCTGCGGTAGGCGCCTTCGGTGGCGTTGAGGCTGTGCGCCAGCGCGGCTTCTGCGAGATCACGCGGGACGTCGCCGATGTCGCCACACCAGTCACGAAAGCAGCTTCGCCAGCCATGCGGCGTGCAGGCGTCTATCCCAGCCTTGGCCGGCGCGGTGGCAAAACTGGCGTAGGAGAGCGGTGAGCCTGATCGCCCGGGAAACACCGCATCGCCGGTGCGGACTCTCCGCTGGCGATCCAGCACCGCGATCGCGGCGGTCGAGAGCGGCACGACGTGTTGTTTGGCGCTCTTCATCCTCTCCGGCGGGAGCGTCCACAATCTGCGATCGAAGTCGACTTCGGCCCAACGCGCTTCGAGCGCCTCCGATGGCCGCGCAGCGGTTAAGACCATAAATTGCCATGCCCCAAACGCGCTCCCTTCTTCAGTTTTGAACGCTCGAAACACCTCCTGCGCGTCGTCGATCTTCACGGCGCGGTAGTGAGGCCGTTCTCCCTTCCTTTTCGACGGGTGCGCCGCTGCAATCAGCTTGCCGCCGGCCGGATTTATCAACGTCGCTGTGCGCAGCCCTTGAGCGATCGCGGCGTTGAGCACCAGCTCGATGCGCGATCGGACCCGTCTGGCGGTGTCGGGCGCGCCGGCTCTTTCAGCGCGGAACATGATCGCAGTGATGTGGGAAATCTCGATCTCGTCGAGGCTGACCCGCCAATGATCGGAAAGGCGAATTTGGCCAGCGGATTCCACCAACCCTTCTTCGCGTAGCGGTGCTTCTACGAGTCGCCGTGAGCCTGAAGATAGGTTTCAGCCATCTGTTTGAACGTGATCGGCTGCTGGGCGCGTGACTTGGCGAGATTATCCGCTCGCTCCCTGCGACGGGTTTCAATGGGGTCATGGCCTTCGTCCCGCGTGACCGCCCACGCCTTGGCCGCCTTGCAGGCGTCGGCGAGACTGACCTTGTCGCGGCCGCCTAAGCCGATCTCGCGCCGCCGGTCACCGAGCCGGTAGCGATAGAAGTAGGAGCCGGCGCCTGCCTCGCCGATTTTGAGATAGAGCCCCGCCACGCCGGCGATCTTGTGCACGCCAACCGGCGCGTTGGCCGCCTGCAGCGCGGTAGAAATTGTCTTCGTCTTCACAGGTGTTGGTCTCTCGCATCCATCCCGCCAGCCCATCCACAAATGGGCTGCTATCGAGCGATATATGACGTGAAGCGGCGATAGGCGCAAGGTTGGAAAAACAAATATTTCAGCAGCTTGGGTGTGAAGCCGCGTGAAGCCGCGATAGGATTTATCAAGGCCCGCTTGACGTCAATTCCGGCCGTCCGTTTTCGCGCAAACACCGGCCGTTCATCGACGGTGGGGCGAATCGGTCAATTCGACCTTCTGCCCTTCAAGATCGGCGCGATGAACGCGTACTTCGCGGGAGAAGGCCGACTTCGGCCGGGGGCGACATGAGAGTTGGCTGGCCTGCGACGCCCAACTCTCAGAGAAATCCCCATCTTTCGGGTGGCTGTCCAAGGCCGACCCTTTGTGCTAGCGCCGCCTTTCAGCGATCCGATAGGTCGCGATGGGGCTCACCTACGGCTCGATCACCGCGGCTCCGATAATCTGCCGGCTTTCGAGATCGCGATGCGCTGAGATGATGTCCTCGAATGCGTACGTGCGGCTCGGACCGACTTCCAGAATGCCTCGCGGATGGCGTCAAACAAATCGGCGGCGCTCGTCTCGAGCTGCTGTCGGCTCGCTGTGTATATGTGCCGCCCCGGCCAGGTGACGTGCAACGCCTTCGGGGCCAGGAGAAACGGGTCGAACGCAGGCGGACTGCCTGACGCCTGGCCAAACGGGACCAGCACGCCGCGCGGCCGTAGCACCTCCAGCGATTTCATGAACGTGTCCCGGCCGATGGAGTTGAAAACCGCGGCAACGCCCTCGCCGCCCGTGAGATCGCGAACGCGGGCCAAGAAGTCCTCTTTCACGTAGTCGATGACTTCGATGCAGCCTGCCTGTCGCGCCGCCGCGGCCTTCGCCTCGTTCGACACCGTGCCAATGACGCGAACGCCGAGGGCCCGCGCCCATTGCGCGAACAGGAGCCCGACCCCGCCCGCCGCGGCGTGGAACAGAACCACGTCGTCGCGTTGGAGGGGCGCTACCTCCTTCAGCAGCATGCGCGCAGTGACGCCGCGCAGAAACGAGGCTGCGGCCTGTATGTCACTGACCCCGTCGGGGATGCGGACTAGACGATCCGCCGGATAGATGCGCGCCGTGGCATAGGCGCCGAGCGGGCCATCAGCGTAAACGACCCGATCGCCAACGGAGACATCCTTGACGCCGGGCCCAACCGCCTCGACGACGCCCGCCCCTTCGTTGCCTAGCACCGCCGGGAGCGCCGGGGCCTGGAACGTGCCGCGGCGAAAGTACACCTCGACGAAATTGAGTCCGATCGCGGTATGCCGGATCATCGCCTCCCTCGGCCCCGGCGGCGACACGTCGATGGATTCGATGGTCAGCACCTCAGGCGGACCATACTTGTGAATACGGACAGCGCGCTCCATGGACCACCTTCGAATTCGGATGATACGTACCGGGGAAACCGCGTTCCCCGGGAGCGTCGCCAAAGCTGCGCGGCCTAACGGCGCAGCGGCGATTGGCACGCGCGGGCTTGGTTACAGCTTTTCGACGCTCTGCAATTCTTCGCGACACGCTTCACTGAAGTCGCGCAGGGGATCGATATGCTGTTCAATCCATTTGTTCCTCACCTGTTCGAGGGTTATGTTCGGTGAGAGGTACGAGTCCATTATGATCTGAGTGATAGCGTCCGCTTTCTCAACAACGCGAGCTGTCGAACTCAGCGAATCCGATTGGTTAGCGCGTAGATGCCGATCATCAGCACCGGTGCATCCTCTCGTTTATTGAGTAACGCATCGGCATACAATTTGGCTGCCTCATCGAGAAACTTGCCGAATAGGGCTTCCCGCTTTTCCTTCTCGTTGGCCACTCGTTGAGCACGAGTTTGCGCCTGCTGCGTCGTCCATGAGGTTGCAAATGATGTCAAACCTCCGATCGCCGATCCGGCGAGCGCCGCTAACGCCGATATATACGCTGCCTCCATGGAGCTGCTCCGTTGCCCGCCGTCAGTTGCTCTTTGAGTTTACCGGCCAGACGGCGACCACATGTCAAGCGCGCCTTTGCTTATGCTGGACACGGTTGATGGCAAAAGGCGAAGGTCGAAGCTAGGCCGCCATGCGACGCGAGACCGTGGGCCGAGGCGTTGCGCGATTGCAGTTTGGGCAGAGGAAGAACCTGCGCTTTTCGGATAGAATCCGAAATGAAGGGTCACAATACGAACGCCTGACGTTTAACCAGCCAAACCTGCTGTGGGGGCGGAACAAAATACACCACCTAGCGTTTCGCGGCTTGCGCCGCGGATTGGCACGACGTCCGGAGCACGGCCGCCTGGCTGTTCCTAATACTTCGAATTGTGCACGCGCGCTGAGGCCAGGTGTTTTTCGTCGCTTGCATTCGAGTCCGTGGAAGCGTCGCCACTCATTGATAGAGAGGTTAAATCATGAGGATCGTAGTCATCGGCGGAACCGGCCTGATCGGGTCGAAGACGGTTGTCATCCTGCGGCAGCGCGGCCACGAGGTCGTCGCCGCATCGCCAAAAACCGGCGTCAACACCATCACCGGCGAAGGGCTTAAAGAGGCGTTGGGTGGGGCGCAGGTCGTGGTCGATCTCGCCAATTCGCCCTCGTTTGAAGACCGGGCGGTGTTGGAATTCTTCGAGACTTCCGAGCACAATCTGCTCCCGGCGGAGTCGTCGGCGGGCGTCCGGCATCACGTCGCGCTGTCCATTGTCGCTATCGACCGCACCGACAATGGCTATTTCCGCGCGAAGCTCGCCGAAGAGAAGCTAATCGTAGCCTCCGGCATCCCCTACACCATCGTCCGCGCGACCCAGTTCATGGAGTTTCTCCGCGGCATCGCCGATTCCAGCGCGGATGGAGACAAAGTCAGAATTCCACCCGTCCTCTTCCAGCCGATCGCGGCTGACGATGTTGCCGCGATTGTCGCCGAGACAGCGCTCGCGCCGCCGCGAAACGGCGTCATCGAGATCGCCGGCCCGGAACGAGCGCCGTTCAACGAAATCGTCGCTCGCTACCTGAAGGCGGTGGGCGACCCGCGCGAGGTAGTACGCGACCCGGGAGCCCGCTACTGGGGCGGCCAAGTCGAGGAGAGTTCGCTTGTGCCGCTGGGTGAAGCACGACTCGGTCGCATCGGTCTCAACGAATGGTTGCGCCACTCGCAGGCAGCCTGATCCCGGAATTCCTCTTGTTTCTTAATCACGAGCGGAGTGAGCCATGACACATCTCCAGATTCTTGTAGCGGCGCTTGTTTTCGCAGGAGGCGTGCAGCTCGCAGCAACTGCGTACGCCGAACCGCCGCAGCCGGTTGTGGTCCCTATCATGCAGAAGGATCTCGCTGACGCGCCTGGAAAGGAGATGGTGATGCTCACCGTCGAATATCCGCCCGGAACTGTGGAGCATATCCATCGGCACGACGCACACGCCTTCGTCTATGTGCTGGAAGGGACGATCGTCGAAGGGGTCAGGGGCGGCAAGGAGGTCAGCCTGACGCCGGGACAGACTTTCTATGAAGGCCCTGACGATGTTCACACGGTCGGGCGCAACGCGAGCGCCACGAAGCCAGCCAAGTTCCTCGTGGTCATGGTGAAGAAAAAGGGCGTCGACGCGGTGTTGCCTGCCGAGTAGCACTTTAAGAAATGCACATGCTCACCGGTGATTCGAGACGTCGGGGCCGCTAGCGATGTCCGCTTGACGTCAACTCCGGCCGGAATGCGCAAAGCGCGGTCCCTCACTGACGGCTGGCGAACCGGTCAAATCGATCCGAAGCGGAGAATTCGCACCAGTCCGCTAGCTGCGCGACGTCAACGCGAGTTCCGGACCTCCCGGCCTGGTGCGAGGCGCTCACCCCTCGGGCACGCCCCCATTCGCATCCCGTCGATGACCCGCTCGCGTCATGCGACATAGTACGGGGGTAGGCTGCGATGCGAAAGCGCCCCGCGGCGCTAGTATCACGGAGCCAGTCACATTCGCTCGACTTGCCGACAAGCTGGCAGCTTGTGGTCACCGGCCGATGAGTTCACTGCGCGCATGTTCGGCGCCATCAATTCGATGATGCTCGACATGCTCGCCGCCGTGGCGCGCAAAGACTATGACGATCGGCGGAGACGGCAGGCGCAAGGGATCGCCAAGGCGAAGCTTGCGGGTGCCTATCGCGGCCGCCCCGAGGATACCGCCCGTCACGCCGGCATTGCTTCGATGCTCCGCGCCGGTTCGTCATGGTCCGCAATTCAGGCCGCGTTCGCTCGAAAGTTCACGGCTCGACCTCCAAAGTCGGCGATTTTTTCGAGGAGAATCCGGCAAAGTCAGAAAAGTTCCGCCCCGTTGGGCCAAAAAAAGAGCCCGTCGCAGTTGGCGGGGAGCTATGGAGGAAACTGGGTGACGGTGTGAAGAAGGCGGCGTAACGGGGTTGGTGATCAAGCCACCCGAACCTCCAAGCAGGAGCGTTACGCCATGACTGAGAATAGAGTTGTTGCCCTTCGACAGAAAGGGGCAATCGACGATCCGCTCACTGAAATACTGCGAACCGGCGCGCGTCGACTGATCGCCCAGGCGGTGACGGCGGAGTTCGAGACATTTCTGGCCTCGACCGCGGAGCTCGTGCTTCCGGATGGCCGCCAACGGGTGGTTCGCCACGGGCATGATCCGGTTCGCGCGATCCAGACGGGAATCGGCCCGGTCGAAGTGCAAAAGCCGAAGGCCCGCGATCGCGCCGCCGCTTCGGGGGAGCGCCTTCGCTTCTCGTCGAACATCCTGCCCAAATGGGCGCGGCGCACCAAGAGCCTCGACGCCCTGTTGCCGGTTCTCTATCTGCGCGGGATTTCCGCCGGCGATTTCCAGGAGGCCCTCGCCGCCTTGCTCGGCAGGGACGCGCCCAACCTCTCCGCTGCGGTGATCGGGCGCCTCAAGAGCGAGTGGGAGGACGAATATCGGCGATGGCAGAAGCGCGATTTGTCGGCGCGCCATTACGTCTACGTCTGGGCGGACGGCGTCTATTTGCAGGCGCGCCTGGAGCCGCAGGCCGAATGCATGCTGGTGCTGATGGGCGCGACGGCGGAAGGCAAGAAGGAGCTGATCGGCTTTCAGACGGGCATGCGGGAGAGCGGTCAAAGCTGGAAGGAACTACTCGTCGATTTGAAGGCGCGCGGCTTGGTCGTCGCGCCGCAAGTCGCCATTGGCGATGGCGCGCTCGGGTTTTGGAAGGCCCTCGACGAGGCGTTCCCGACGACGCGTCATCAGCGATGCTGGCTGCACAAGACATTGAACGTGCTCGACAAGCTCCCGAAGTCGATGCAACCCAACGCGCACAAGGATCTGCGCGAGATCTGGCTGTCGCCGAGCCGGGGTGCGGCGGAAGCGGCGATGACGACCTTCGCCGAGAAATACGCGCCCAAATATCGTCTTCTTGGTCGCGCTGGCTGACGTAGGTTGGGAATTCTCCAGAGCCGGCCCCATCAGGGAGGGGCAGCAGTGAGAAGAATGTAACAGCTTCGCCTGTGGGCGAGCTCCACACATACCCACCGTCGCCCTGGACATCCGTCAGGTTCTTATCGGCCGGCGAAACCTGTTCATAGGCGCGACAATCGGGGAGCGCCAGGGCATAGACCTCGGTCTTGCGCAGCGCTTCGTTCGGGATCGAGCCGCCGACGCCCCGGCGGGAAGGATAAAGAGGCCAAGGACGATCAGCAGCGGCGCGAGGATTCGCGCGTGTGACGAGCGGGCGCCCACACCCTTCCCGCGGGCAACTCGAGACGCACCACTCCCCCGGAAGGCACGCACGCGAACGGACCCGGCGAGACCGATGCGGTGCGGCAAGGACGTCGGGACGTGACGTGACTGACTGATGCGTGGGCCTTTCTCGGGGTGGTAGTGGTGGAGAATCGAAAAGAGTGGGCGCCGCGACAGTGGGAATTAAGGCCCCCCACCCGCCGCGGCGCCCGGGAGACCAAAACGCCGGAGAGGGATCTAGCGCCGTGGTCTCCTTTGACCGCGCTCCAAGCAGGGATGGAGTCCCCACTCGCCCGGCGGCCAATCTTGCTGGGGGGGCGTACGGTTGATCGATGCCATCCCCCGCCCTCACCGCCTGGGGCCGTTGTGGAGTCCCCGCACCAAGCGGCCTGCGCTACGCTTAGGCCATGCCTAACACGCTGAACTTGACGATCGCTTTTGACGCGCCCGACGAGGATGGCTGGATTGTCGCCCGAGTGCTCGAGGTTCCCGGCGCGCTCAGCCAAGGCCGTACGCGCAAAGAAGCACGGGAAAACGTCATCGACGCGCTTGCGCTCATGCTCTCGCCAGAGCCCAGCGCGGTTGACGACCAGCGCGAGCGCGAAGCGCTGCATCTGACGATCGCTGCATGAAACGACGCGATCTGGAACGCCACGTGCGCACTCACGGCGCGCGCCCGATCGACGAGGGTGGAAACCACATTCGCTGGGGCGGCCCCCAAGGAGAGCGCTCAGCGATACCGCGCCACAATGAGATCGGCTACGGCCTGGCACGCGACATCTGCAAACAACTGGGGGTACCACCGCCAACAGGATCGCGGTAGACACCGTGGTGGGACCGAAGGTTGCCGTAGTCCCGGCCGCGCCCCACGGGTGTGGTGTCCCACAGCCAGTGGGCTTGCCCGCCGCTGTTGGTGTACACACCCGCGTAGGAGCGATGGCGTGCCGGCGGTACCTGGACTTCCCCATCCCCTCTCCTCCTCCTCTTCCCTCTCCCGCGCCGACCCGGCGCGGAACAGGGATAGCCCTCTCCCAATTGCTGCCGCACTCATCATGGACCGCATTTGGCTTTTCGTAAGCTGATTCAGCCGGTTTGATTAAGCCAGTCTGAATCAGACTAATTTTGCCCTGTCGCTCACGGTGTCCCGCCAGGCGCCGCCAGGCCCGCTTCCCGCAAATACTCCCGGTAGGCGTCGTGCTCAAATCCAACGAAGCAGGGTCAAGGCCGCAGTCGGTGTAGTGGGCGAAGCCGCGCAGGTCAGCGATCTCGGACTCCTCGACATGTACCAGCCACAGGTTCCGCTCGTACTCGCGGGCACGGGCGTGCGCCCTGATCCTCTCGTAGCGGATCAGCTCAGCCCACGCCCCGGCAGCCTCGAAGCGCCAAATATTGCGCATAACCTTGGCCTTCGCGATGCCAGCGCCCGTCGGGCTGACTTGAGTGCGGCTCACCGGCCGCGTGAAACAACGGCGCGGTGTCTGATTCAGACTAATTTCGCCCTGCGCTCTGGGGTACGCTGTCGGAGGAGATGGGAGCTCGGGAGATCAGCGACGGGAGTGTCTTGCCGATGCGCTCGCCCATACACTGGGCGGTGCTGGGTCTGCTGATCGAGCGTCGCGGTCATGCCTACGATCTCTTCACGCGCTTCGACAGCGCGTACGCGGGCTCGATCGAGCTGAGCTCGCATTCACAGGTCAACGGAGCGCTCAAAGCGCTCGAGCAGCGGTGCATGATCGAACGGCTCCCTCGCGACGAAGAGGGCCCCGACGCGCGAGCTCAACCGAGAACTCGCTACCGGCCGACAGCCAAGGGCCTGCGCGACTACGAGGAGTATCTCCTCGCCTGGTCACCGCGCAGTGGCGACGCTCCCGGCGTGTTCGCGCGCCAGGTGGGGGTGCTGTCCCCCGCTTCGGCGCTCGTCGCGATCGAGCGCTTCGAGGAGGCCTGCCTGAGAGAGACATCCAACATCCGGCTCGCCCGCGAGCAAGGAAGCCCGCCCGCGAACGCCCTGCAGCTGGAGGCCCGGCTAATGGCCGAGGAAAAGCACCTCGCGCTCGCCGCCAAAATCCAATGGGCACGGTACGCGCGCAGCCAGATCCAGGCGCTCGCGAGCGGACGGGGATTCAATTCATGAGCCTGCTCGAGCTACGAAACGTCTGCAAGCGCCACCGCGGCGGGGGACGCACGGTCGTCGTGCTCGGCGAAGCGTCGCTCGACATCGACCCTGGTGAACTGGTCGCGGTCTGGGGTCTGCGCGGCTCTGGGCGCACGAGCCTGCTGCGCCTCGCCGCCGGGATCGACGCCCCCGACGCCGGCACGGTCTGCTTCGACGGGCGCGACCTGGCTGAGCACGGCGAGCAGATCCTCGCTCGGGAGATCGGCTACTGCCACAAGTCGTTTCCAGGCGCTCGAGGCGAGCCCGCGATCGGTCAGGTGCTGCTCGGACTGCTGATCAATGGCGTCAGGGGCAAGGAGGCTCACGCACGCGCACGCGAGGCCCTGGAGCGCGCAGGCGCCGAGCGCCTCGCCACACGGCGCGTATCTGACCTGGACAGGAGCGAGCGCGTTCGCCTCGCGCTCGCCCACGCGCTCGCGCTGGGACCGCGGCTGCTGCTGATCGACGAGCCCGTGGCCGGCGTCGAGCTGGAGGAGCGCGACGGGATCCTGCTGCTGGCTCGCTCGCTCGCCGACGAGGGCATCGCCGTGCTGATGACGGTCGGCGACTTGACCGGGCTGACCGGAGCCGATCAGTCGTTCACCCTCGCCGAGGGCGAACTGCGCGGCAGCGGCAAGCGCGCTCTTCAGCCGGTCGCGGACCTCACCCTTCGGCGGCAGGCGAGCGGATAACACCCTCTGCCGGGCAGGAAGGAGCAGCGTTGCTCGAGCTTCAGGACGTGGCGATGCACTACCACGCCGCGGGCGAGGAGGTGTGCGCCGTCGATGGCGTCAGCCTCACCGTCAACACCGCCGAGATGGTCGCGCTGCGCGGTCCGAGCGGGTCCGGCAAGACCACGCTCTTGAAGCTCGCCGCCACGCTGCTGGCGCCCGAGCGCGGCACGATCCGCTTCCGCGGAGCCGATCTGTCCTCGTTCTCCGAGCGCGAGGAGTCCGACTACCTGCGCCGTGACGTCGGCTACATCTCGCAGCGAGATCGCCTGATGCCGCGCGTCTCGGCGCTGGAGAACGCGTCGGTCAAGCTCGTGCTCGCCGGCGTCGGCCGCCGCAAGGCCCAGGCGCAGGCGCTGCAGTGGCTCGAGCGCCTCGGCCTCGCAGACCGCGTGGGCCACACCCCCGAGCAGCTCTCCGGTGGCGAGCGCCAGCGGGTCGCGATCGCGCAGGCGCTCGTGGGCGATCCCAAGCTGATCCTCGCCGACGAGCCGACGGGCAACCTCAACAGCGCCCTCAGCGCCGAGACGATCGCACTGCTCTGCGAGATCGCACACGAGCGCGGCGCCGGCGTGCTGCTCGTCACCCACGACTCAGACGCCGCGCTACTGGCCGACCGCAGCTTCACGCTGCGCGACGGACAGCTGCACGAGGAGTGAGCGACGGTGTCGCGCTCTGAGCCCCCGCAGACCCGTGCTTTGATGGGGCCGTACGCCCTCGTCTTCCTCTACCGCCGCTGGCTGCGCGTACACGCGGCGCAGGAGTGCTTCGCGGGGATCGGGATCGCGATCGCCGTGGCGCTCGTGTTCGCCTCGACGGTCG
>CAVYDG010000005.1:0-59700 GCA_963767245.1 uncultured Alphaproteobacteria bacterium | reverse complement strand
GGCCGATCCAGAGATCTCCCGGTTCCCGCGCAAGGAGCGTCCATACATGCCAGGGTCTAAGACCACGCCGGGTCGGGCGGGCGCTCGCGTTAGCGCGCCCGACCGTATTGCCTTCCGATCAGTAAACGGCGTCGGCACCCGGGATGACAACGGTTTCGCGGCTCAATGGCTGGCCTATATGCTCCCCTGCCGACGCTTCGCCGACGTCCTCGCGGACGCCTGCGCACGGCTCGGGGCCGATGTGGGTCGCTACTCCTTCATCGCAGTGGACTTTCACCACATACTCCTTGCCGTCGATAAAGCGACGAAGCGCCGGGAAGTCGCCGACTTCGACAAGCCGGCTCCGTCGGCGGCCGGAACGTCCCTTTCGGGCAGGCGAACCGAACGCTTGAATTTGCGCGTCGAGACGTTGATCAGCATCTGGTTCATCGCCCATCGGCCGAGCCAATCTTCGCTTGCCGCGCTTTCCCAGCTCGGCAACACGTATTCGACGCCATCACGCCCGCGAACACGCGGGCGCTCGACCTCGACTTTGCCGCCGTGAAAGCCGATCTTGCCCTTCGTCCGACCCCAGCGGTGCGCCTTGCGGCTCTCGCCCCGCTCATGACGCGCGCCGCAAGCGGCCACCGCGTCCTCTTCCAGCATCTCCGTCAGCAATTCGATCCCGGCCGCAAGGCAAAAGCGCTCAAAACTCGCCGACATGCCCGCCAGCGCTTCCGTCTTCAGCGCATAGGTGGGAATCGCCGTGGATGTGATATGCTTTCTCATGGCGTTGCTTTCCTTCGTTGGAAATCAGCACCCCGAGCCTAACCGCTCAAGGCGAGCAACGCCGCTCCTCCATTTTCAACATTCCCCGGGACATCCCCCCATTAAGGCAAGCGCCCCCGTAGCGCTCTTGCAATTCGTCTATCGTCCGACGAAAGGCGGGGCCGCGCAAGTGCCTAGACTGTGGGCACTTTTCCCGGCGCCTTTGGGACAACCGGCGGGCGTCAAAAACGTGGCCAGCGCCGAATTGTTGCGTCAAGGTCCGACCAGTCACTATGTCCCGTTCGGGCTTACTCCGCGCTCGAAGTTTGAATGACAGCTTTGGCGTCGATACCGGCCTAACCCGACGCGACTCTTGTAGGTCCGCTGTCCGCCCAATTGAGGCGTCCAAGGCCAGGGTCCGTTATGTCCGCTTCACGTGTGCGCCGTGATAAGGCGGCGCTTTCCAGTGGGTGCGAGCCCCACCCGGCGAACGCTCCAGCCGGAAGCAACCGGAGCAGTCATGGAGGTGACGAAATGGCTGAAGCCTTCGGTGTAGCAGGTCACGTATAGGTGACGGCGCGAGTGTGCGGGCCGCAACGCGAGTGAGTGCGCCGGGAGACCGGCACGCGCATGAAGGAGTGGATGTCGACCAGGCTCGACGCTCTTGATCTGCTGGTGATCCAGATCGACGGCATCCATATGGCCGAGGACATGCTGCTCGTGGCGGCGCTCGGCATCGACGCGGCGGGCGACAAACACCCGCTGGGCCTCGTCGAGGGGGCGACGGAAAACGCGACGACCGTGCAGGCGCTCATCGACAATCTCATTGAACGCGGCCTCGATCCCACCGTGCGGCGTCTCTTCATCATCGATGGCTCGAAGGCGCTATCGAAGGCGATCAAGAGGACCTTCGGACGCGATACGCCGATCCAGCGTTGCCAGATTTACAAGGGGCGCAACATTCTGGAGCGACTGCCCAAATCGATGCACGCGGCGGTGCGAAGCGTCTTGCGGCAGGCCTGGGAAATGGATGACGCGGCCAAGGCCGAAAAGCTGCTGCGCAACCTCGCCCGCCGTCTCGAACGGGACTGGCAGGGCGTCGCCGCCTCGATCCTGGAAGGGCTGGACGAGATGCTGACCGTGACGCGTCTCGGCCTTCCGCGCGAACTGCGCCGCTCGCTTGCCTGTACGAACATCATCGAAGAATGTCATGGGCACGGTGCGTCGTGTTTTGATTTGAGCAAGAGGCTCCGCCGTGGCAGCCTTGGAGTTGGTCTTGTAGCCACCGCTTCGAGAATTTCAACAAAGACCGGGACATCGCCCTTAATGGTACGCGATACGGAAGGAGTCGCAGTCTAAGACGCTGCCCTTGCGTGCAGCTGGAGGCATCACCGCTGAAGTCATATCAATCAATGTCTTGTTCGGGAGCTGGTTAGCAATCGAGTCCGCCGACAACAGATAGGCGACTTGCAACGAGACGATCCCTGCCGCGATTGCCACCGTCAGCCATCCGATTGCATTCGCCACGTGGCCCATGACCCCTCGCAGGAGGTAGTAGTCTGGGCGCCGTCTGTTAACGTTTCCTTATCTCGCCACCGGTGGCGCGACGGCCGCGCCAGCGCGCAGCGAGAGCGTGAGGACCTGACGAAGAGCTGTCCAGAGTCGCTTCAAGCGGCCGGCTCCGATCTAACGAGCGCTATCGCGCGTCCCGACCGTGGCTTCTGGGCTTCATCATTCTCGACACGTAGTCCGTCCGCAACCGCCCGCTCTGCAACGGCCGCGATTTTCATTTGATCTGCATTTGGTGGGGCTTGGGCGAGCGGCCCGTCATTGACATTCGGCAGACCGCCGGTTGGTGGAAGACCGCGAAACTGATCGAGCCTTGCCGCCGCCGCAGCTTCGAGTTCCATGCCACGGGCCGCAACTATCTCCATGAACGATTTCAGCGCCGCCTCACTGCGTAGGGCATAATCGTCCATCGCCCGCGACAGCTCCTTCGCAGTTGAAGCGAGTTCGTCATGGAACGCATCGCGGAGTTTGTACAGATCGCTCACATAGCTCTCAAATAAATCCTGCAAGGAATCCTCCTCCATGCCTTCGTTGCTACTGCCTTCCAGAGAACCGATTTGCCCGCTCATGATAGCGCACACGAAGTCCACCATACTGGCAACTGACAAAATGGGGCAGCCGATGCCATGCACAGAAAAGCCCCGCCTGCGAGGGCGGGGGCTCGAAGCTGCGGGCGGCGAGAATCAGGCCGCCTTAATCAACCCGAGTTGGGTCAGGGCGGTTACGCCGTCATCAAGGCCTACCTCCTCGACGATCTTGCCATCGAGGACCTTCAGCACCGTCGTGCCGCTAAAGCGCATCTTGCGACCCGTCGCGGCCGGGAGACCGCCAACCAGAAAGTCGTTGAAGGCGGGCCCCGTGTGAGTGCCCCCGCCCTCCCACTGGCCAACAACATGGTCGCCTTCGGCGATCAGATCTGCAGTTCCCCAAAAATTGAGATCTGGAAACGCGGCTCGGAAATCGGTCATGAACGCCTTAATGTCGGCGCGACCGCGGCGAGGTTCATGCAGTGAGTACTTGAGCAGCATGTCCGGAGCGGCGATCTCGTCGACGACCGCGAGATTCACGTCCTTGCCCCAAAATTCGGTAAACCAACGACCAACAACGGCCTTGTTCCCTTCTTCGTTGTTCATTCGATTCTCTCCGTTCGCTCGCGTGAGGATCATCGTCACCTTCCGGCGATCGAGACGGTGACTTACGCTTCTCAGGAGCGAGCCGAACTCCGGTTCTTGCTTTGACAATCGAGCGGCGCCGCCGGTTCGAACAACCCTGTCACCAGAGATCGCAAAGACGATTGGACATTCCGCGCAGGCGTTCGCAACTGCGCCGACTTCATTGGGTGCGCCTACGCGACGTGCGAGCGCCGAATACGTGATGACCCCACCAATCCGAGCAGCGCGACGGCGATTGCGCCCATGCGGATCGTCATGTCCGGCACCGCCAATTGAATTGCGTGCTTGACCTCCCAATATCGCACTTGGCGCGACGGATTGAGGAAGAACCATTTGCCGTCGCATTTCCAGTCTCAGATAGTCGGTAGCGACGCGCCGGCGCATTGTGGTTCGCCCGCGAAGGGGCGGCCCCCGCCCTCACGATTGGGTCAAGCATGTCTGTGTCCCCGATTTCTGGACTCATGTTTCTGCTACTCGCGGCGGGCGCCGCCCGCGCGGAGGACCCGTCCGGGGACAAGGGGTTGACGACCTACGCCATTGCTATGCATGGCCAGCCTGCGCTGCCCGCCGATTTCGCCGGCCTTCCCTACGCCGATCCGCACGCGACGAAAGGAGGCCATCTGGCGCTCGCCTACCAAGGGACGTTCGACAGCCTCAATCCTTATAATCTGAGTGCGGGATCCACGGCACAGGGTCTCATCGGCAACGTATTCCAGTCGCTGATGCTGCGCTCCCTCGATGAACCGTTCACACTCTATGGCCTGATCGCCCAATCGATCGAGACCGACGATGCCCGCTCCTACGTCATCTTCCGCCTCGACCCGCGGGCGCGGTTTTCGGACGGCGTACCCGTGAGCGCAGCCGACGTGCTGTTCACCTTCGATCTCCTCAAGCAGAAGGGTCGGCCGCAACAGCGTGATGCCTTCGGCCGGGTCAAACGGGCGGAAGCGCTCGATCTTATGACGGTTCGCTTCGATCTTAGCGGGCTCGACAGCGAAATGCCGCTGGCGCTCGCCATGATGCCCGTGCTGCCGAAGCATGCCACGGATGTCGATCACTTCGACAATCCGACGCTCAAGCCCCCGGTCGGGACGGGTCCCTACGTCATTGCCGACGTGCAGCCAGGAAAGCGCCTGATCCTGCGGCGCAATCCGGACTATTGGGCGCAGGATCTGCCCGTCCAACGTGGCTTGTTCAATTTCGACGAGATCGAGATTGATTATTATCGTGACGCCGATTTGTCGTTCGAGGCGTTCAAGGCGGGACTCTGCGATTTTCGCCAGGAGACCGACGCTGGGCGTTGGATAAGCTCCTACGATTTTCCTGCCGTGCGGGACGGCCGCACCGTCAAGGAAAGCCTGCCCTACGGCTGGCCAAAGGGAATGGAGGGCTTCGCCTTCAACAGGCGCCGGTCGATATTTGCTGATGTTCGAGTGCGCGAAGCGCTCGGCATGATGTTCGACTTCGAGTGGATCAACGCCAACTTTTACGGCGGGCTCTATCGCCGATCGAGAAGCTTTTTTGATGATTCTGAGCTCGCCTCCGCCGGCCGTCCAGCGGATGCCGGCGAGCGGGCGCTCTTGGCGGCCTTTCCCGGCGCGGTGCGTGATGACATCCTCGAAGGACGCTGGCAACCGCCTATTACCGACGGTTCGGGGCGCGACCGGACGACGGCGCAGCGCGCGCTGGCACTCCTTGGCGAAGCCGGCTACGCCATCAAGGACGGCGTTCTCGTCGAGCGGACGAGCAGCCGGCCGTTCGCCTTCGAGATCCTAGTACAGAGCCGCACGCAGGAACGGCTTTCGCGGATCTATGCGGACAGCCTCAGGCGCATCGGCATTTTCGCTAACGTCCGCCTCGCCGATGAGGTCCAGTACGAGCGCCGTCGCCAAAAATTCGATTTCGACATGCTGATCGCAGCCTGGATCGCCAGCCCATCGCCGGGCTATGAGCAGCGCTTCCTCTGGGGTTCGCAGAGCGCCGATCAAGAGGCGTCTTACAACCTCGCCGGCGCGCGCTCACCCGCGATCGACGCGATGATTGCGGCCATGATCGCAGCCAAGACTTACGAGGAATTCGACGATGCCGTGAGAGCTTACGACCGCGTTCTGTTGTCGGGCTTCTATATCATTCCGCTGTTCTATGCACGCGAGCAATGGATCGCCTATTCCAACAAACTCGCACATCCGAAGTACATTCCGTTGTTCGGGGTGACAATCGACAACTGGTGGCAGAAGCAGCCCTAGCTAGGGCTTGTTGACGAATTTCATCAAGATGCGGAGTAAGCGTCCGGGGTGGGCCGCAGCGGGGCGTCGCTCGTCGTTGATTTCAGCGCTCTCTGGTCGGCGTCGATTCCCTGTGGATTTTGATGAGCTCGACGAGACTCTCGACGCCGAAGTCGGTGAACGCTTGCGCCGAGATGGGCGGCGATGCGCGAGGGGACGTCGGTCAGCCAGGCCTGCGGATCGAGCAAGGACCATGCCGAAAGGCACCGGGGATGATCAGTTGTTGCGCCGGGCTAACACGGTGCTCCACGATGCTAGCCCGCGATCCATTCGGCATAGTTCGGGTGGTCAGAGCGCGTCGAGGAAGGCAAGCAGGCGGTCGTTGGGGCGGAAGCGGGTGCGCTTGGCGCCCTCGTACTTGAGCTTAGCGAGCAGCTGCCTCCTTGAGCGCGAGGTGGGCATGCAGGTAGGTCTGCGTCATCTCGACGGATTCATGCCCGAGCCACAGCGCGATGACGGCGCGGGGTGCGCCACGGAAGCCGCCGTGCTTTGCGCCGCGCTTTCGGCGATGGAGAGGGGTTACCGAGTGCAGGTGCCTGTCGCCGCCCGCGGCGGCTTGTCAGCGCGCACGGAGGACGCGGCGCTCCGCCAGATCGCGGCTGCGGGAGGCGCCTCCATCCTGGCCCGATGCGCCCGCCTGCTCGGCCTGCCCATGCTCCACAGCGTCGTGCCACAGGGCGGGAAGGCGCCATGGCGGTCACGAGCGACACGACGGAGGTCGTCACGATGCCCGAGACGCTCAGGTTTGCGGCGTTTCCGAGGATCCTGGAGGCACTGCCGAGGCCACCTTCTTGCGCACGGCCTTCTTGACCACGGCTCCGCGCACGGCCTTCTTGGCCACGGCCTTGCGCACGGCCTTCTTCGCGGCGGCCTTCTTGACTGCCTTCTTTTTGGCACCGGATTTCTTCGCAGCTTTCGCCATGTGTTGCGTCCCTTTCATTCGCCTGCTTTGCGCACGAATTATTCGCGCGCTGCAGCAGCATGAGTGAAGGTACATTCGTTCTGATCCCGCGCAAGTTCGATGTCCGCGAAACAGACGACGCGGCGACAAAGCGGAGGTCATCGCGCGGCATTGGGCGCCGGCGGCAGATCGGAGATGAATTTCACCAGATACGGCTTCCACACTGCCGCGTAATAATGCGTGAAATGTCCGTGCGTGCCCTTGCCATAGGGTGTCAGCACGTAGGTGCCGTGCGCGATCTTCTTGAAGGCGCGTTCGACAGTGCTCAGCGTCGGCGGATCCGCAAAATCCTCGACATTGTTGATCAGCATAACATGTGCTCTGATCTTCGGCAGATCGGCCTCGGGGCTGTAGTCGTAGATCGACTCGATCTCATAGAGGGTGTCGTTGGCGTCGCTGTTTTTCATTAACGCGGCAAGGCGCCTGTCGTATAGCGCCTTCGCCGCCTCCATCGTCGGCGCCTCTTCCTGGACGCGCGCCGGGCTCTCGGTCAGGTCGTTGCCGGCCGCGGAGTAGATGTAGAGCGTCGGGCTCTTATCGTATTCGCCGTTGTTCCAGGCGGGATCGCGGCGGATAAGCTCGGCGGCGGCGTGGCGCAGCATGTAGTTGCGCCCGCTGATCTCTACCGGTTGGCACGACAGCCCGACCGTGCCGTCCATCAATTCCGGATACCACTCGGCCCACAGAAATTGTTGCATGCAGCCGAGCGAACTGCCGATGATCAGGCGCAAATGGGCGACCCTCAGCCGATCTGTGACCAGTTGGTGCGTCAGGTCGACCATATCGTGATAGCGGTAATGCGGGAAGTGACCCTTGAGGCCGTCGGACGGTCTCGATGAGCCGCCACGGCCCAGCGCGTCGGGGATGATGATGTAGTATTTCGCCGGGTCGAGCGGCTGGCCCGGCTTGAACAATTCATCCGCCAGCGTCGGCCGAAACCAGTTGGCGCCGGTCCCGGAGTTGCCCTGCAACAGCAACACTGCGTTAACCGCCTCGCCAGCCGCATTCTTTTTTGCCGTGCCGATCGTGCGGTAATGCAGTTTCACCTCGGGGAGGCTCTCGCCGCTGACGAATTTGTAGTCGTGGACGACGTAATCTCCTTCCCGATGCCCGGGCCAGTTGATGTTCGGCGCGTTCGCCTCATCTTGTGCGAGCGCAGGAGACGCGCAGGCCAAAAGGACGATCACGATCAAGGTGCGGACGAACATTCGCTTCCCTCCTCGGATTGAGGTCCTTGTCCCTGATCCGTGCCCGCAGATCAGGACGTGTACGAGCCTGCTGACCAGTGGCTAAGGTTGATCTTCGCCGGTAGAGCGTCGGCAAACGCCCCGGGTGTGCCTTTCGATCTCAGTCAGGGCGGCGTTGAGTGAGGCATGTGGCCCGCGCTGTATGTCCGCCATGGTTTCAATGGCAAGGCCCTCCGGGTAGATCGTGAATTGATGGGAGGCGTTCTCTGTGATGTTCCCCATTGAACGACCAAGCAAGTCTATCAGGTGCCAGGCTGTGCCTCCCTCTTCGGCAACGACGATCAAATCCACGTCGAACCCCCGTGCCGCGCGCGCGATCGTTGCAAAGCTGCCGTGTTACTCTCAGCTCGGCAAGCTGGCCGCTTCGGCGACAGCTTGCGGTGCAATGATCGACCCCGATCGCCCGCGACGGTTGCGGGGCCAATAAAAAGCCCCGGCCAATCGCTGGTCGGGGCTGCGTCGGATTGGACACTACGCTTCTCTATATGCACTTTTGCTGTAGAGCTGAGTCCACACCACGGCACGCCGATACGCTATTCCTGTTTCGTTACGGAAGCAAACGGCCTCTTTTTCGAGGCGCGGCTGCCACCGACAAAGTTTCATACTGACCCCGCGTTAGAGCGGCGATTGCCTTCCCGCCGGCGACTTCTCTGAGGTAGGGCGACACGGCGTGCCGAGCCGCTGATGCAAAAGAGGAAACCTTCGGACCGTTGCACCCGCAGTGTAATGGACTGTAGGATTTCGGTTGTCCGTGCCAGCAGCGGAGAGGCTGAGGCACTCTGAGTATGGCCGGAAGCATCCTCCTCTATGGCGCGACCGGATACACAGGGAAGCTGGTGCGCTGAATTCTAGAGCGAAGGGATCGAACTTCATCCTGGCGGACGGCGGCGTTCGCGGCGCTTGCTTCGCGATTGGCGATAGTTCGCTCGGCGGCACCGATGACGCCTTTGTCACCTTCAATCGTATCGGTGTGCACGCGACGTAGCCCCTCCCAGAAAGCGCGGATCCACCTTGACGTTCTCCAGCTGTAGTCGCGCAGTTCGTCGGGCGTTGGCATCGGGATTTGCTCATCTACGGCGCCGATTATCTTGCTCTGCTCAACTACGATCCGATTCGCGAGGGCAGAGAGACGATCATGCAAGCGCCGCCAGAACGCGATGCGGTCGGCCGCCGAGGTCGGAACGATCGCGCCCAGCCCCGCCATATGTTCATAGCGTACCTTGCCTCCTTCGCGGCGAGTTTGAATCAGTCTCACCTGCAGCCCGCAGGGAGTTTCGCGGAAGCGGACGAACGTCGCGTAGTGGCGTCCTTTCCACGATCATACGTCTTTGCGAGAAACCGCGCCACTACAAGGGAGCAGTCGTCACATCGCCCGCTCCAACTCATCCGATAACTCAGGATCGGCCGCCTCTTCGTCAAGGTCAGCGCTCTTCGGGATCGGGAGCCGCTTCGCACCCTCGCACCGGTGGCTTTGAGGATGGGGCCATCTCTCCCTCTGGGATTTCGCGCGTCGTCCAGTCGAACAAGTTCGCAACTATTAAGCGCGCGCAGGGCAACGACTGCGTCTGCACGCAGTTGCGCCGTTCATGGATAAACCCTGTAGGTCCGCAACGGGTCCGATTTGGCCCGTTCGCCAAGCCGTCGCCGGATGGCCGCTATTTGCGCGAAACTACCCCTCACGACGTACATTGCAGATC
Source organism: uncultured Alphaproteobacteria bacterium (assembly GCA_963767245.1). Lineage (GTDB taxonomy): Bacteria > Pseudomonadota > Alphaproteobacteria > Rhizobiales > Beijerinckiaceae > Roseiarcus. The sequence continues at coordinate 50,022 of CAVYDG010000005.1, read as the reverse complement.
ACGATGGTTCAACGGAAATCGAGTTCTCCCCTCGCCGCTCGGACCGGATGCTCCCCGACGCCTTGGATGGATGATCGGGGCCGCCCGCGATCGTTCGCGTGCTCGCAAGCGGGCGCTCGCAGGAAACGATCCCTCGATCGCCTCGTCGAGCGCGCGTTCAGCCTCCGCACGCCTCTCACGCCGCGGCCTCTTCGCTAATTCCCTCATGCGAAAACGCTCCCTTGCCCCGGCTAGCCGCGCCGTTGGCAAAGCGGCGATGAGGCGAAGGCACACGGCCGCCTTCGTCCGAATCTATGCGCAAAATCTTGAAACATGCATGTGCGGGACGGTCTCGACCCTAAAAGTTTGTTCCATGACAAGATGCGTCGACGGATGGCCGCCAACAGAAGAAATGGCCGAACCGGAAACCGATCCCTCCTTCTACGCGAGGTCCTTGCCTCAGACGCCGATGATTTCCTTCGGTATAGGCAGCACGTACGCCCTCCCGTGGCGGGTGCGCGGACCAGTATTTATTCGAACGTCATCGACTTCTTGCCATTGCGGTTTCGGCTTGTCGCTGCCGGTGGAACGGTGCAGTCTTTCCGTCCGACTGACGGCCATCTCGGGAATGTCGGATAGGGGGTCCCGGAAGGGATTTGGTTTAGACATGGGATAGCTCGTTTTATAGGCTTCGTATTCGCTACCGGAGCGATGCTGTTTGTCCTGGCGGCCGGGGTTTTCGCCCCCGTTGTGTGGAAATACGAGCAGGGCCTCCCCGACTACTCGCAGCTCAAGAATTATGAGCCGCCGGTCATGACCCGCGTACACGCGGCGGACGGCAGCCTGCTCGCGGAATATTCGCGTGAGCGACGGCTCTATCTTCCGTCAGCCGAAATTCCCGACCTCGTCAAGCACGCCTTTATTTCCGCCGAAGACAGGAACTTTTACAGCCACTGGGGCTTCGATCCCGAAGGGATCGTGCGCGCAGGTCTCATTTATGCGCAGGGTTCGCGCCACATCCAGGGCGCCTCGACCATCACTCAGCAAGTGGCCAAGAACTTCCTCCTCAACTCGGACCGCACTTTCGAGCGCAAGATTTGCGAGATATTGCTGAGTATCCGAATCGAATCCGCCTACTCAAAGGAAAAAATCCTCGAGCTCTACCTCAATGAGATTTATCTCGGTCTTTCGAACTATGGCGTCGCCGCCGCGGCGCTAAACTATTTCAACAAGTCCGTCCACGAGCTGACCATCGCCGAAGTCGCCTATCTCGCGGCTTTGCCGAAGGAGCCGAGTTCACTCAATCCGTTTCGCGATCATGACCGCGCGGTAGAAAGGCGCAACTACGTCATCGGGCGCATGGAGGAGGACGGCTACATCACCGCCAAGCAGGCGAACGAGGCGCGGGCAGAACCGTTAGTGGTCAATCCCCGTGCGCTGACGCCGAATTCGATCGCGGCTGGGTTCTTCGCTGAGGAAGTGCGGCGGGAATTGTCGGAGCGCTACGGCCAGCAGAAGCTTTACGAGGGCGGCCTGTCGGTCCGGACGACTCTCGATCCGAAAGTTCAGCTGATTGCCCGCAAAGCGCTGGTCGATGGCCTGGTGAGGTATGATGAGGCGCACGGATGGCATGGCACGCTCAAGACCATCGACATCAGCCAGGATTGGGGCGTTCCGCTAGCCGATATTCCCTCTTACGGCGACATCAAGCCTTGGGTCTTGGCGGTGGCGCTCGACGTCCGCGACACCGCCGCGCGGATCGGAATCCAGCCTGAGCGCGACACGTCCGGCACGATCGTCGCTGACCGCAAGACCGGCTCCGTGACACTCGAGGGCGTCAAATGGACGGGCAGGACGCCAAAAGGTTTAGTCAAACCGGGGGATATCTTTTATGTCGAGCCTGTCGTTGGCCGCGACGGAGAATATCGGCTGCGCCAGATTCCGGAAGTGTCTGGCGCCGCCATCGCCATGGATCCGTTCACCGGGCGCGTGCTCGCCATGGTCGGCGGATTTTCATTTGACGGGTCCGAATTCAATCGGGCTACCCAGGCGCAACGCCAGCCGGGCTCCTCACTCAAGCCGTTCGTTTATGCGGCGGCGCTCGACAACGGTTATACGCCGACTTCGACCCTTCTCGACTCGCCGATCGCAATCGAAGACGGCAGCGGCCATTTGTGGGAGCCGCACAACTTCGAGGGCACCTCCAGCGGGCCGCACCCGCTGAGGTACGCCATCGAGCACTCAATCAACCTGATGACGGTCAGGCTGGCGCGCGACATCGGCATGCCGCTGGTCGTCGAGTATACCAAGCGCTTTGGCATTTACGACAATCTCCCGCCATTCCTGTCGATGTCGATCGGCGCGGGCGAAACGACCGTGCTGCGGATGATTACCGGCTACTCGATGTTCGCCAACGGCGGCACGCGGGTGAAAGCCACGCTGATCGACCGGATTCAGGATCGTTGGGGCAATACGATCTACAAGCACGACGAACGCGTCTGTGAAGGGTGCGACGACCCGGAGTGGAACAATCAGGCCGAGCCTCGTCTGATCGATAAACGCGAACAAGTGATCGATCCGCTGACGGCCTATCAGATTACCTCCATCCTGGAGGGCGTCATCCAGCGCGGCACCGGCATCGCGATCAAGGAGGTCGGCAAGCACCTTGCCGGCAAGACCGGCACCACCAACGATGCGAAGGATCTATGGTTCCTCGGCTACTCGCCGAATCTCGCCTTCGGCGTGTTTATGGGTTACGACAATCCGCGTTCCCTTGGCGGCAGCGCGCAGGCCGCGCTCTACACCGCGCCGATCTTCCGCGACTTTATGAATATGGCGCTCAAGGACACGCCGGACACGCCGTTCCGGATTCCTCCCGGCATCAAGCTCATTTCGGTTGACGTCCATAGCGGCATGCGCGCGACCGGACCCGGCACGATTATGGAAGCGTTCAAGCCCGGCACGGGACCGCCGGACACTTACGGCGGTTGGGGCGAATCGGCCAGGACCTCGTCACGGGCGCAGGGCGAGAGATCGGTCGGGTCGGGGACGGGCGGCCTGTACTAACGCACCGCATTGCAACGTTCCAACGGCGGAAACGCGACAAAGCAGGGATCAAGCGGGAATTTGGCGTAAATTGGCGGCGACAACTAGAGCGTGGTTTCTCCCACAATACCGTTGCGCTCGGTATGGGCGAATTCTTCGGGGCGGCGGAATGTCCGGTATTTGCGCATTTGAGACGTTTGAGGCGACGTCTCGAATTGACCTCGCGGGTCGCGATTGCGAACGCCGCGGGTGCGATGGCAAGCGGTCGTTGATCTTCGCGACTTAGAGGGCAAGATTCCGCCCGAAGCGGTCTTCGGGCGCAAACCGTTTGCGAAGTGCGGTGCGGCGCCACGGTCGACTTGGCGAATAAGGTGGTGTGGCCCTCCGGGGCGAGGCCGCTAGGCGCACTTGCTGCGCTTCGCCGTCTCGCACTGTTTGTCGCAACAGACGAGCCGCTTGCAGCGGCTCCTTTACACAGCTCGCCATGGCGTCAACCGCGGAATCCAGCGCGGCACATTATTCCGAAAGCTCTCGTACTCCGTGCCGAATGTTTGCTTGAGCGTCGGTTCTTCGATCATCACCACCCAGACATGAAAAAAAAGCCAGAGTAGCGCGCCGTACCAGAGGAGACGCCGGTCACCAAACAAAAGGGCCTGACCAACAATGACTGCGACGACCGCGATGTAGATCGGATTTCGCACGTAGCGATAAAGGCCAGTCACTACGAGCTTTTGTGGCGGCGCGATCGGGGCGGGCGTCCCCAGCCCCTCCAGCGCGAAACGGGCAAACGAATCCACAATTCCGGGCGCTCCGGCGATGATCAATATGCCGCCGAGGATGCGGGTCAGATCAACGCCGAAAAAAGCCGGCCGAAATTCCCAGTGCGTGACCCACCAGGGGACGAGGCCTGCCAGGGTGAACGGCGCAACGACGAAGAACAGAGCGGAGCCCAAGACGGCGAACGCTTTCGGCATTGCGTGCTCCCACGACCCGACAAGAATAGTTTAGCAAATCACTTTCTGCTGCTGGTCCGAATCTGACATTTGATATCCGCTTCGTTCGGGTGACGAAGGGCCCGGACGCGCGCCGCTTCGCCTACCTGGGCCGCAACCGCCACGATGGCCGCCTTCTGGGTTGGAGCGGACCCACTTAGCGCGTGCATCGTCCCAGGGCTTCACTGGCCCTCCACCGCGGTCATGACGCTGCGCGCCGCTGCATGCCGCTTGGCGATTAGCGGCCGATAGCCGGGATCGTTGTACCAATCCTTGATCGCCTGCTTGCTCGGAAATCCGACAACTACGACGCGGCTTGGTCGTTGCCCTTCAAGCATTTCATGCGTGCCGGCTTTGGTTAGATAACGTCCGCCGTGCCTTTCAATGAGCGGCATCTGAGGTAGGCGGCGAAAGCTCCCTTGTCGTCGATCTCGTGCTGGCCGATGTAAAAGGCCGTCATTTTATTTCTCTCCGGATAGAGGGCCTGCTTGCGAGCACCCTACGCTGTATGTGCTCGTGGCCCATATGCGAGGTTCTCTGGCGGGTGCCAAGCGTCAGATTTGAACCACTACGAGCATGCAGCCATGTCCGGTCAGCGCGTTCAGCCGTTGAACCGCGACGGCCTTGCGAAAGCGTCTCGACCAGGCCCAATGTCCAGCACATCGGGCATCCGCGTAGCGCGACGAGGGCGGCGACGCCCGCGCCCAAGGATAGCCAAGGGTGCGCGGTCTGGTGGACGATGGCCCAAGCGAGTAGCGCCGCCGCAACTGCGCCGCGCATCAGGTGTGCGCCCAGGGAGGCGCTCCCGAACATGCCGGCTCCACGACGGTAATTCATGGGCTCTCTCGTCCGCTGTCCTTTGTGTCGAGCAGGTATTCGCGCACCAGCGCACGGGCGCGGCGCAGACGGCTTTTGGTCGCTTCGCGTGTCACGCCGAGCCGCCCCGCGATTTCCCAAATCGTCAGATCTTCGAGATCTCGCAGCAGCAGGACTTCGCGATGGGACGGCGAAAGCGACTCGATCGCATTGACCAAGTCTATGCGTAACTCGTCCGGCGGGACCTTTGCGAGCTCGCGTGACTCGTCCAGGCTGGCTAGTTCCTCGACTCCGCGCATCAGCATCAGCGCCGGCAGCATGCAAAGGCGCGCGATGACGGTCAGCAGCCACCCGGCGAGTGCGGCTGGACTGCGGATCGTGCCCACGCGCCGGTACACGACGATGAGTGCTTCTTGCACCACATCTTCGATAAAAGAGGCGCGATGGCAAAGGCACCGGGCGTAACGTCGAATGTCCGGCTGCAGCGCGACCAATAGCTGTGTCAGCGCGTGCCGGTCACCCGACTGCGCCGCGAGCAAGAGATCGTCTGATACGCGCGCCAAGGCAGTCACCCCTTTAGTGGCTCGCGCCCGGCGATGGCGCAGGCGGGGCAATAGCCGAACACGCCGGTGACCAGCGTCACGACACCCGTGCCGCTGAGCAGTAGCCCGAGCGGCGAAGCGTGCAGCGCAGCCACGCCGCAGATGAGCATCAAGCCCCCGCCAATCAGCCTGGCCGCGCGCTCCCGCCCGCCAACGTTCTTCCTATACCACATGGTTCTGTGCTCCGGTTCGTGAAGCGCCGCTATGGCGCATTCACCCAGACAAGAGGGCGCAAAACCGGCGCCGGGGTCGCGGCAAAAGAAATAATTTGAGGGGTGGCCGCTTCAGCAGGCTGGCGTGGCCGACGCCGCGGCGCCCCGAGTAAGATAGGCGGCGATCGTAGGGCCTCGATCAGCGGACCACGCAGCAGTGTAAGTCCGGTTTTGGCGCACGCCAGACGGTCTGGAGTCGGTAGAGTAGGAGTGTGGCGCGGTGGCGTTAGGTTGAGCATATCGGTTTGCCGCCCCTTTCGTCTGGCGGTGCCTTAGTGGCTCAGCCGTAGCTCCGTTTCCACACCCCCCTCATCGAACCGGACGTGCAGATTTCCCGCATCCGGCTCTCGGACAAGACCTCACGCCTTCGTCCACGGCACGTCGTGCCCAAGGCGGCTCAGGCGTACGAGCCCGAAGTGCCCGTAGAGGTGCGAGAGTGGATAGCTCCCGCCCCCTCGTCGCCTGACTTTGTGCTTGGAGCGCAACCACCGGCGCAACCGCACCGCTGTGTAAGCGTCGAGCGCCCGATACGCCTTGTTGATGGTTCCTACTTGGAAGTAGTTCGCCCATCCGCGCAACGTGCGGTTCACTTTGCCCACCAGCGTTGTGGTCTCTTGCCATGTTCCCGCTCGGTCGGTCAGCGCGTGGACTTTCTCGACCACGCGCTCAATGCTTTTCTTTGACGGCCGGTAGCCGATACGGGCCTCGCCGGTCCTTGCCGAAAACATTCGCCCGAACGTGTATCCCAGGAAATCGAACTCTCCTCCCGGCACTGTGCAGATCCGTGTCTTCTCCTCGTTCACCGTGAGCTTCAGCTTGCCCATGATCTCGCGCAGGCTTTGCAAGGCCGCTTCGGCCTTGCCCCTTCTGCACAGGATCACGAGGTCGTCGGCATAGGTCACGAGCCGCGTGCCGAGGCTTCGCTCGAGCCCGAACATCTTCCATCCCAGCACAAACCGGCGCATGTAAATGTTCGCCAGCACGGGTGAGATGGGCGAGCCCTGCGGAATGCCGCGCCGCGTGTCCCGCGCCTCGGTCGTGCGTGTCTTCCGACCCCGATCATCGGTTTCTTCCACGGGACAATCCAGCCACATCCTGATCAGATGCAGCACGCGCCGATCAACGATCCGGCGCGCTACCGACTTCAAAAGCTCGGCATGGGGAATGCTCCCGAAGGAAGCGGCCACAGACTACCCATCGTCGTGATGTTCCGGATTCGGTGACGATCACCCGCGAGCGCCACGCCTTCGAAAGTCAATCGCTGGCCGCGATCAGCAGCATCCGGCGGCGCGGCGTCCTTTTCGTTTTGGCGGTCCTGCCGGATGGCAGCCGGTCACTCATTCCGGCCGACTGGACCGATTGGCGCCCCGAGCAGGCCGACCGAACGCCGGCGGACGATGTCGGCGATGCCGACCACGATCTGGGCAGCCTCGGGGATTTGCTTCACCTGCGCAAGGTCATCGACGCTCTGAGCCGCCGACACGTCGAGTTGGCGCCCCGAAAGGAGAGCGGTCATGCAATTGAACCTGGCCTTCCTCGATCCACCCAATCTTGCCCCGAACCCCTCTCCGGCAGCGCCGTCGACGGCGTGGCGGCAACTCGACGAAGCCTCTCGGGTCGCTGCGCTCGAGATTCTCGCCCGTCTCATCGCCCGCATGCTCTCGGCCAGATCGAAGAGGGAGGGAAGCGATGAATGAGCGCGCCAAGATCACGGCCAACCATCTTTCGCGTCAGGCGATCGTCTACCTGCGCCAGTCCAGCGCCGCACAGGTGGAGAACAATCGCGAGTTGACCGATCGACAATATGCGCTCGCCGCCAAGGCCCGGGAGCTCGGCTGGCCCGCCGATCGCATCGTCGTCATCGATGAGGATCTCGGGCTCTCCGGCTCCGGCTTTGTCGCGCGATCGGGGTTCGCCCGGCTAACCGCCGAAGTCGCGCTAGCCCACGTTGGCCTCGTGCTCGGGCTTGAGGTCTCGCGCCTAGCGCGTAACAACGCCGATTGGCATCGCCTCATCGAGTTGGGCGGCCTCACCGATACGCTGATCGGCGACGCCGACGGCATCTATCATCCCGCCCTTTTCAACGATCGCCTCCTCCTCGGGCTCAAGGGCGCCATGAGCGAAGCCGAGTTGCATGTCCTGCGGGCCCGCCTCAACGGCGGCATTCGCAACAAGGCGGCGCGCGGTGAACTGCGCCGAGGATTGCCGGTCGGCTTTGTCTGGGGCGAAGCCGATGGCGAGGTCCGTTTCCACCCCGACGAGGCCGTGGTCGCCGCCATCCGCAATGTCTTTGCGCGCTTCACCGAGACGGGCTCGGCGCGCCGCGTCTGGCTATGGTTTCGTTCCGAAGGGCTCACGTTCCCTCTGCAGATGCATCAGGGCGCGGGGATCCGATGGGTCGAGGCCAGCTACACCGCCATCCACCACGTTCTGACAAATCCCGCCTATGCCGGCGCCTACGCTTATGGCAAATCCCGTCGGGAGACGACGCTGAATGCATCCGGCGTCCGCGGAAAGCGCGTCCGAAAACTGCCTCGCACCGAGTGGCAGGTGCTGATTCCGGACCATCATCCGGGATTCATCGATTGGCGGACCTATGAGGCCAACCAGGATCGCATCGCCCAGAATACCCGACCCGGACCGCACAAGGCGGGCGGCGCCGTGAGGGAAGGGAGTGCTCTGCTGCAAGGCCTTGCCGCCTGCGGGCGCTGCGGACGCCGCTTGCACACACACTATCGGGGACGCAGTTCCGCGCCGGGGTATCATTGCCCTGGCAAGATCCTGGTCGAGGGCCGCGGCGTCTATTGCCTCAATGTCGGCGGCGTCCAGATCGACGAGGCCGTCACGCAGGCCTTCCTCGCCGCCCTCGAGCCGGCGAAGCTCGCCGCGACCGTCGCCGCTGCGGAGCGGCTCGAGGCCGATCGCGAGACCTCGCTCAGGCAGTGGCGTCTCGGCGTCGAGCGGGCAAGCTACGAAGCGAGCCGCGCCGAGCGCCGCTACCGCGCCGTCGATCCAGACAACCGCCTGGTCGCTCGCGGCCTCGAGCGCGAATGGGAGGAGCGGCTGAGCGCGCTCGAGGCCGCCAAGGCCGAGCTTTCGCGCCGCGAAGAGGCGCGTCCATGGGCGCTCTCCCAGGACGAGCGCAGTCGTCTGCTCGCGCTCGGAGCCGATCTGACCACCGTGTGGCACGCCGCGACCACGACGCCGCGCGACCGGAAGGAGCTGCTGCGGACGCTGCTCGAGGAAATCATCGTCAAGGTCGAGCGCGACAAAGCCACGGCGCGCCTCACCCTGCGATGGAAGGGCGGCGCACTCGCCGAGATTGATCTGGCGCTGCCGCGCTCACGCCCGGCCACCATACGCACCGACGAGGATACGATCACGCTCGTGCGCCGGCTGGCAGCCCTCTATCCCGACGCCGTGATCGCCGGCATCCTCAATCGCCAGGGGCGCACCACGGCGTATGGCCATCGCTTCGAGGCGGGCCGCGTCGCAAGTCTCCGTCGGCACTGGGATATCCCCTGCTTCGAGCCGAGAATGACGCACGCCGAGGGCGAGTTGCTGACCATCAAGAAGGCGGCGGCCGTACTCGGCGTCGCCCCCTCGACCCTCCATCGCTTGCTCAACGCCGGGATCATCCCGGGCGAGCAGCTGACCCCTGGCGCCCCGTGGCGCATCCGGTTGGACGAAGAGGTCATGGCCCGCTTCAATAACGACGCTGGTGAGAGCTTCATCCCCATGCGCGAGGCGATGAAGGCGCTCGGCGTCTCACGCCAAACCGTGTTGCAGCGTGTCAAGCGCGGCGAACTCGACGCCGTCCATGTCATGCGCGGAAAGCAAAAAGGACTCCGTATCAAAGCGATAGCCCGGCAACCCGAACTCTTCGATCGAACCTCATGAACCTGGGGGCAGTATGAAGCGACATACAAGTAGTCCGCGAGGTCGGCGTCCACCACTTCCGGATGGCCGCGAAACAGCAGCTCTCCCGCCGCGACCACCGCCTGTTGGGCGTTTCGCCCGGGGCGGTAGGCGTAGAGTTCCGATGGGAGGTCGGCTTCGAAGATCGGCTCCAGCACCAGCATCGCTGCTGTCATGCAGACCCGATCCCGCAAGGTTGAGATGCCCAGCGGCCTGAGCTTGCCGTTGGCCTTCGGTATGTACACGCGTCTGATAGGGTCCGGTCGGTAAGTCTCCTGCCTGAGCGCAAGCGCCAGTTCGCCCAGCCATCGCTCAACCCCGTACGCCTCGACGGCCTCGAAGTCCTGACGGTCCACGCCCGGCGCGCCCTTGTTGGAGCGGCACTGGGCATAGGCGTGCGCCAGAATGTCCTCGCGGCTGATCTTGTCGTAGAGGGCGTAGAAGCGGTAGCCGGGTTCTGCCTTCGCTTTCGCGTGCAACGCAGCCTGCAGTTTCTGAACGCTGTTCGGAGTTGATAGGTCGCCCAATCTCCAGGTCCCTCACTACGTCTTGCGTCTGTCTTGAACTGAGGCCTCTTCCCTCCCCCGGCGTTGCCCGGCTTCATCGGTACTACGAGCCTCTCCGCCACCCCAGAGCGCCCAGCCTGTCCCTCACGGGCGTCCGGTCGGTCCTGTCATCCCTGACCTGACCACGCTTTGGGGCTTCCCGTGTTGCGCGCGCTTTCCTTGTGTACGTGCTGCCGCCACTACCCCGGTGCAGCGGCTGGGCGTCGTCTTCGCTCATCTCACCCAGCCGTAACAGCCTTCCCCGATAACGTTGTCGGGTCGGCCTGCACATCGTCCTTTTCGAGGATTGCTCAGCGTTCACTCGCGTTGCGGCCCGCACACTCGCGCCGTCACCTATACGTGACCTGCTACACCGAAGGCTTCAGCCATTTCGTCACCTCCATGACTGCTCCGGTTGCTTCCGGCTGGAGCGTTCGCCGGGTGGGGCTCGCACCCACTGGAAAGCGCCGCCTTATCACGGCGCACACGCGAAGCAGACATAGTAAGTCGTCGCTAAAAGGATCCTGAGCGGTGCAGAAATAGCGATTAGGACATGCGTTGACGTGCTGATAGGCGCCTTGCGGCACTGCAAAGGAACTCGCGCTTAGTGGGGTCTTGAAAAGACGGCGCGGGATGGCAGCAATTGACCTAATAGCGTGGGTTTGCTCAAACCCGCCACGATAACCGCAGGATTATGACACATGCTCGGCCTGGACAGCGTCGACAGTGTTGCGCACGTCATCCAGGTCGCGCTCACGCCCGTCTTCCTGCTTTCCGGAATCGCGTCTCTGCTCGGAGTCCTTTCAACACGCCTCGCCCGTGTGGCTGATCGTGTCGATGCGCTCGCTGAGCAGCTGGAAGCGGGTGGACCGGTCGATGGCCGTCGATTGCGGTTGAGGCTGGCATACCTCCGGCGAAGGTCGCATGTGCTGGACGCCGCCGTGATGATGGGAACGCTCGGGGGAGTCGCAACGTCTTGTGCAGGGTCGCTTTTGTTCGTCGGCACCCTTCGAGATCGGCCTGGGGTGGCCTTATTCGTGGCCTTTGGTTTGGCGGTCGGAAGGGACGAAGGCATCGACGTAAATGAGTCGGTTCAGTCGAGGGAGCGCTTGTTCCGCCACACCAGTTATGATCATGCCCGCATAGCTGTGACCGACAAGCCTCACAAAGGGGTCCCGCATGGCCGTGGCGCACGGAATCGGCGGTTGCCATCAATCGGGTAAGCCGAGCAAGCGTCCCCCTTGAATGAACCGATCCCTGACTGTCTGTGGCGCCCCGATTTCGAGGAATATCCGAAGCCGAAAACCCGGTTCGAGCTGCAATCCCCGCCGGAGCGGAGACTGGGCTTCTTCCAATCGTCCGGCCGAAGCCAAGGCGAGCGCCAGGCAGAAATGAGTGGTGCTCAACATGGCCTTGGCCTGCACCATCTTGGTGAAGTCCGCCACCGCGTCGTCGAAGCGCTGCTCGAACATCGCAACGGTTCCGCGCGCCATGTGGGCTTGATAGGCCATGACATCAAAAGGACTGAGCCGCAGCGCGCGTTCCGCGCAGGCGAGCGCGTCCGCAGAGTGTCCTGCAAGCGCATGGATCAACGTCGCCATATAAAGCGCAGTGGCGCAGGAGGGATTGAATGCCAAAGCGCGGGCGACCGCGCTGACCGCCGTTTCGTTGTCTTTGCTGAGCAGCCTGATGACAAGCGCGGCGATCGCCAGGGCCGCCGCGTCGTCCGTGCCGCTATCCAGGGTGGCGCGCGCGTGGCGGATGCCGGCTTCCCGTTCTGCCGCGTCGAATCCTCCGCGCATGAAACTCCACTCGTGGCACCAAGCCAGCAGCGCGTGCGCGGCGGCATAGGCCGGGTCAATCTTGAGGGCGTCCTCAAGAAAGCTCGCCGCGATCCTGGCGTCTTCGGGCATTTGTGAAGACGTATAGGGAACCGCGCGCAGATAGAGGTCATAGGCGTCGAGGCTGTCCGGACGCTTGCGCCGCGAACGTTCGATCTCCGACCGTTGGACGCTCGGTTCGACGATGCCCACGACGCGGTCGGTGATGCTATCCTGCAGGTCGAAGACGTCTTCGACCACGCCGTCATACTTGTCCGCCCAGAGATTGGCCGCTGTCGCGGCTTCGACCAGCTGGACGTTGATGCGAAGCCGATTGCCCGCCTTGCGCACGCCGCCCTCCAGTACGTAGCGCACGCCCAGCTCTCGCCCCACCTGACGGACATCGACGGTCTTGGCCTTGTAAATGAAGCTAGAATTGCGGGCGATCACGAAGAGCCATTTGATCCGCGACAGACCGGTAATGATGTCGTCGGCAATGCCGTCGACGAAATACTCCTGCTCGCGGTCGCCGCTCATGTTTTCGAATGGCAAGACCGCGATTGAAGGAAGGACAGACTCCGGCCAGGTCGGTTGCGCGAGCAGGGAATTCGCGGCCAGGCCGGCGACGAACAGCTGATAGCCCACGCGAGGAACCGTCACAATCCAGTCGCCGCCGTCCGGGGCCGGACCCAGCGCCTTGCGCAGCGACGCGATCTGCACCGAGAGGTTGCTCTCCTCGACTGCCATCCCTGGCCAGGCGGCATTCATCAATTGCGCCTTGGTCAGCACCTCGCGCGGGCTCTTCAACAGCGCTTCAAGGATCCGAGCGCCTTTCTGCCCGATTGGCACCAGTTCGCCGTCGCGCAAAAGCGTCCCGTTTTCGGCGTTGAGTCGAAAAGGGCCGAAGGCGAGGCGCTCGGCGGGCATGGCGAGTTATGGCCTCTTTTAGCAAACGTTTCGGAATCTTTTCGGAGCGGCTTCGATACGCAAAGACCGCCTACCGCACATTATCGCCCGCGTTCGTCCGGTGAAAGGTCCGAGCGATCCCGACAAGGACAGCGGCGATGATCACGATCTATCTCGGCGACGAGTTCGTTTCCCCACGCGACGCGCGCTTTTCCCATCTCTCGAACGAAGCCCGGGAGGCCGCCTATTTCGAGCAGTTCAAGCCGGAGACCCTGCGCGAGATTCGGTTCGTCCCGATCCTCACGATGCTCGCCGGAATAATAGTTGGTTTCGTGGCGCTTCGCCTGTTCGTGCCGTAGCCGCGCTAGCCCAAATGAGGTTGGATGCCGCGCTCCCGGCTTTGTGTCGATTTGAACCATCCGCAACGCAGTCAGCGTATGTCTGCTATTTGCGCGAAGCGGACGGCTGGAGTTGACGTGAAGCGGACATTGTGGATTGCGGGCAGAGCAGACGCAGTAGCCTGGAGATTCGTACTGCGCGACGGAAGGGTTTAAGACGATAGCGACGACATTCCTCCGTCGCGTCGAAATGTCGCGATGAAAAAATTGTCGCCGGTAGCGGCGAATCCAAGCTCTCTTCCTTCGAGGGGCCGGTATGGATACCAAGCGAGCATTGCCGCGTCCGGAACTTCGAAGCGTCCTGCGCTCATTTCTAGAGATATGCGTGGACCTTGGCTCAGCGGGACGGACTTGGCCGGTCGCTGCGCGACCTCACCAGATGCTCCAGTTCCATCTGGCTGAGCCATATTGGGTGCGTCAAGACAATGGCCCGGCAAGCGTCATGCCGCAAACGTATGTATCCGGTCCGATGACCTATCAGCGCGCCCAGATCTATGAGTTGGGCCGGGTTCATGTTTTCAACGTCCTGTTTCACCCGACTGGCCTGAACCGACTGGCCGGGATCAATATGGCGTCGCTTGTCGACGACGCCGCCGCGGTTTCGGATGTTCTCGGCAGATCTGCATTGGCGCTCGATGACTCTGTGCGCGCGGCGCCGAACTTCCATTCGCGTGTCGCGGCGGTCGAACGCTGGGTAGCCATGATGCTGGAGAGGCGCGAACCCGACGCCGCGATCGAGCGCGCATCCCGTCTGTTGATGGCCGCGCGGGGCTGTGCGCGGATCGACAACCTCGTTCGGAGATCGGGCCTGAGCGCCAGCCAGTTTCAGCGTCGTTTTGCGTCGGAAGTGGGAGTGACGCCAAAACTGTTTGCGCGAACGATCCGGTTTGACGCCGCTATGACCGCACACCACAACGCCCCGGACAGGTCATGGACGGATATTGTCCATGAACTTGGGTATTTCGATCAGGCCCATTTTATCGGCGAATGCCGCGCTTTTGCCGGCGTGCTCCCAAGCGGCCTCGTCGGCGATTGGGAAAACACGCGTTTTCCGGCTGAATGACCAAAATCTACAATCGCTTCCGCCAACTCTCGCGCATGGTTCTCCGACCGCGTGTTCGAGGATGGAGATCTCGGCGGGTTTAGAGGCGCGGCGGCTCCTGAGGCCATCGCATCCTGAGCGAACGCCCATCCGAAACCCAAAACCATCGCCGCCGTCAGACGCGGGCATGAAGCGTTCGTTCCAAGCGACTACGGAGGAAAGCAACAATGAAATCCAAATATAAGATTGGCGCGGCTGTCATTGGCAGCTTTGTTCTTGGCATTGGCGCCGCCAGCGTCTTGCACGCGCAGGCCAGGCCACCCGCATATGTCTGGGCCGAAGTCGATATCAAAGATGTGGTCGGCTACAACAACTATATTCTCGCCCAGTCGCGAGCCAACATAAGAGAAAGCGGCGGCAAGTATCTCGCCGGTAACTCTGATGCCAGCGGCCCTACCGCCGTCAGCTTGAACGGTTCCCCACCGCCCGATCGCGTTGTTCTCATACAGTTCGCCGATATGGAGGCGGTCAAGGCGTTCTACGCCAAACAGCATGCGCTTGAGGCGGATGTTGGCAGCAAATACGCCAGCTTCCGCGTTGTCGCGATCGAGGGCAATTGAGCAGAAGTGACGTCGAGGGACGGCGCGAAAGCCGTCCGAGCTCTCTAACCTTGGCGCGCGGCGCTCGAATGTCATCGCTCACCCGGATCGGGAGCGCCGCGGCGTGACGCGTTCCATCGCGCACTTGGCATCGCGAGTGGGCGCGCTCAGACGTGCCCAAGCGCTCTGTCCAATCTCCTGACCGCACTCAATACCGCAACCTGGCGGTCTGCCACCTATTGCCTGACGCCTGCGTAAATCTCTTTCTCGTCTTTCACCTGAGGAGGCGCGCCCGGGCGGGCTGCTCCGGAAGGGCCGTCTTTTGGCGCTTTGCGTCCGTACCGGGACCGACAGGGAAATGTGCGCTCAAACCGGATTCGAGCCACCGCGGCGAATGACCGGTGTTTGCGAATTGTGTTGAAGAACCCGCTTGGCCGACGAGAGCGAATAGCGGTTGCGATGACAGTCAGGGCGGCCGAGTGAGGCCGCTCCCCTCACGTGACGAAGACCGGCGCCGGAAGGGGGATGATCTTTGCCAGTTTCCTCAAGTTTTGGGCGGTGGCCGCCAACAGGAACTCATCTTTGGCTCCGCTCGGCCCGCGCAGGCGCAATCGGTCGAGCCTGAGGATCCGCTTCAGGTGAGCGAAGAGCATCTCAACCTTCTTCGTTGGCGGCGTGAGACAGCGTAGGCCTCGGTCTTTGCAATTGCGCGCGCCTTGTCGCGAGCAGCTTCGTGGACCGAGCGCGCGATCTTGCGTGCCGGTGCGTTCGGGCAGCATGTGGGCTTGAGCGCGCAGGCCTCGCAGTCGCGCTTGCTGGCGAAGTAGATCAGCGTTCCTTCCTTCGTCAGCCCCTGGCGTGGCTTGGAGAAAGCGCGGTGGTATTTCCTTAACTCTTTGCCGCCGGGGCAGACATAGAGGTTGCGATCCGGATCGTAGGCGAAGTCGCTGCGCGAGAAGGTCCCGTCCGTGCGTTCGGATTTGTCCATCAGTTTGACGTGCGGCTCGATCCCGCGCTCGTACACCAGCCACTCGATCATCTCGGCCGAGCCGTAGCCCGCATCAGCGACCAGGCGCGAAGGCGTGATATCGAACTGTTCGGTCGTGCGATCGAGCATTGTCTTGGCCGCACCGACTTCGGCCTGACGAATCGCCGTCGTCGCCTCGACGTCCATGATCACCGCCTTCTTGAGATCAATGAGATAGTTGTCGGAATAGGCGTAAACCGCGGGAGTGTTGGCCGCAGCTGTGTAGCGGGCCGCCGGATCGGTTGGCGAGAGCAACTTCGGCTCGACCGGCGTCGCGCCGCCGAAGGCCGCGTCGTCGAGGACCGAGAGATATTCCGCGACCGCCCGATTGGACGTCGGATCGAGGTCCTCGATCTTTGCGACGCCGCGCCTGCGATGAGCGTCGGCCACGATAATGCTGGCGTCAACCGCAAAGGCTTCGCCGCCCACGATCCCTTCCTTCATGCAGCGCGCGACTACGGTCTCGAACAGCTTGCGCAGGAGATCGCTCTCGCGAAAACGGCCGTGGCGGTTCTTGGAAAACGTCGAATGATCGGGGACATCGCCGTCGAGACCCAAGCGACAGAACCAGCGATAAGCCAGATTGAGGTGGACCTCGTCGCACAGCCGCCGCTCCGAGCGAATGCCAAAGCAGTAGCCCACGATCAGCATGCGCATCATCAGCTCGGGATCGATCGAGGGCCGTCCCACATCGCTATAGTAGGGGCCCAAGTGCGCCCTCAGTTCCGACAGGTCAACGAAACGGTCGATCCTGCGAAGCATGTGATTGTCGGGGACGTGCCGCTCGAGGCTGAAGCCGTAAAACAGCGCCTCCTGCATCACCCGCCGCTCGCCCATCATCGGCCGAATCTCCTGCTCCCAAGAGAAGAGAATCAGCCACCGGCGCCCGAATCAAGCGGAGTTTTTCAACGCAATATGCGCACAGCGGTCGATCCCATCGATCCTATCGCGCTGCCATTCGACAAAAACGACTCGACATCCGCGTTACCTCCGATTTCGCACGCGACTTGACGCCATGGCCCTTATTGCGCCGCGATGGCGTATTCGGCCGCAAGGTTGTCGTGCGGCCGCAATATGAGGGCTACGCCGCGGCCGTCGACCAATTCGGCGGTCAGCCCCTCGACCACGCTTTGCGTGGCGTGCGCCTCCATCTCGCCGCCCCGCAGGCGCTCGGAGCGCCTCCGCTCGACTTCCTTCTGCGCCGAGCCGGTCGGAAACACTTTGGCGAGGCGGCGCAGCGCCTCCTTGAACCCGACCGCCTCATAAAGACGATTGCGCAACGCCGCGTCGTCGGGTGTGGTCGAGAGCGCCCAGAGCTCGATCGGCCCGAGGTTGTTGACGAGCAGTTGCTCGTATTTGGAATTGTCGATCTGCATAATCGCCAGGAACGGCGCGCCCTTGGGGCCTGGTCCATGCAGGCCGTGGCGCACCACGGCGGCCGAGGCCGGCGTCAGGTTGAACCGCTCGATCACTTCCTCGGCCTCACGCTCGTCGCCGGCGCGCAGCACGAAACGGCCGGTCGACTGGCTGATCAGCGCATCGCCCATGTCGGAGAGACGCTGGCTCGCGAAGCCGAGCTGGATGTTGTGTTTGCGGCCCTCGCGCGAATCGAGCTCGGCCTGTGCGCGCACCTGCGGGCTCCCCTGGGTACGATGCCATTCGTCATAGTCGAGCCGCTTGACCGTCTCGTAGGCCTCCCTGAACCGCTTGGCGTGATAGGGCCGGACCGCTTCGGGGACGTGATGCACGTAATCCGGCCGCAAGAAGAAGTTGCGCGCCAGAATGTGCCGCCCGAGCAGATACATCATCTCGGTCTGGCGGTTGGACGCCGCCGAGCCGGTCGGGGCGACTTCCTGAAGATTGAGGACGATGATCCGCGCCGACCCGAAATCGAGCTTCGTCGGCTGGTTGAGCGTCGGATATTTGCGGATCGCATCGTAGATATAGCGCTCGAACACGCCCGAGACCGTTTCCGCGGTCGTCTGGATCTTGAGCTGCGAAAACATGTCCTGGACCTGTTCGGAACGGGACGCCGCGATCAGGTCCTCGAGCACCGGCACGGCGTACCGCTGCGCGATCTCGGCCAGACGGAACTCCTCGACTTCGCAAAGCCCGGTGACAACGTCGCGCCAGATTGCGTCGGCGCCCTGAAGCGTGATGTGGTATTTGACGATGGCCGCGTCGACCAGGAGTTCGACGCCCTTGCGGTAACGCTTCGGCGCGCCGTCCGGGACTTCCGTGCAGCGGCGATAGGCCTCATCGATCACCAGCGAGATCATCTGGGCCATGCCCTCGAACGGCTGCGTCTCTTCCGGCGGCAGGGTCAGGAGCGCCAGGAAGTTCTGCAGGAAGGCCTTTTCGAGCGGCAACGGATATTCGCAGCCGACCTGAAGGTCGAAGGCGTTGAATTCGTAGCCCGGCGCGAACTGCTCGTCGTATAGATCGCCTCATGCCGGCGCTCTGGCCCGAGCGCCTCCTGAATGAGGCGTACGAACCCTTCCGCCGACGAGCCGATATCGAGCTTGCCGATCAGCGGCAGTTTCGCCTTGGCGCTTCCAAGGACGGCCGACGACAGGCAGAGGCCGATATTGATGGTGTTGGCCAGGACCGACTTGCCAGAGCCCGGCGGGGCCACGAAAATGTCGATCACCAGCGGCCGCATCGAGCCGCCGCAGGGATCGTAAGGCCAGATGGCTCCGTTCGGCAGACGGAACAGCACCGATCCCCGCTCCCAGGGCGAGATCGTGTGCGACCACGGCAGGAGCGGCAGCGCCTCGCCGATCGGGGCGAGCGAGGGATTGGCGGTCGAGGCGAGCGCGAGGCCCGGCACGGAACTCATCACGCCATCGAGCGGATCGCCGCCTATTCGGGCGGTCTTGCAATTGCCCCATCCCTCGATCCTTTGCGCCAGCGTCGAGGCCCGATGTCACGTTGCACGAGATCTTGAGACTGGGGCGGTTTTTCGCTTTCGCTGCAGGAAATAGCGAGACCAGAACGGACTCGAAGTCTCGAATTTGCTGCAAATGTGAGAATGCCGGATGAGCGTCGGCGAGCAGTTTGATTTTCGCGGCGTCCAATCGAATGCTCTCTCTTCCACTGCAAGCGCTCTCGATCCGGTCGTACAGATCGGGGTTGTTTTGTGTTCGCCAAAGCCCCGCGAGCAGAGCGACACGGATAGGTAACGGCGCCACGAGCGGCGTCGCAGTATGGACGGTGAACGGCGCGTGTCGGTCGACGTCGTCAAAGCCGGGGATGACGACATCAAGGACTCTGCCGCGCCAGATTTGTCTTTGGACATCGTTTCGAGTGCGTGAGCGAGGCAGAAGCAACAAATGCAAAAGAGCCACCGCAAACGCGGCCCGGTCGGTGGGAAGTTGGTCGATGCTGGCCAACATCTCCTCGCCATTCCTGGCTTCATCCCAAACATGGTCGAAGGCGTTGGCCGGGGGATAGATTTTGCCTTCGGTTATTTCTTGCAAGCGAGAACTGCAGACGGGGCAGGTGATCCGCCAACCGTGGCTCCAACTTTTGAGAAGGACTGTCGCGCGCTTGTCGCGCCTATGGATCGTTTGGCATTCGGGACACGCGAGAACCGGTTTGCCTCGCGCGATCATGGTCGCCAACCGGCCGTGATACGGCTGGTGGGTCATGCTCAAAATCATTTCCGGCGTCCGTCGCATGGCGCTTGCTAGCGAACACGCCTCGCCAGCGGTTGGCCAATAATCGATGCGAGCGAACGACGGCGTATTGATCCCGGCGCGGAAATTCAACGCTGAGGGCGAGACCCCGTAGAATTCTGCATGGCGATTGAGCCAGGAGCTCAGGGACTCGTCCGGCGCTTCGTCAAGAACCAGAGGCAGCGGTTCGGGCAAAACCTCGGCGATGGTCACGCGAAGGCTGCTTCCGCGCTAAACATCGGTTGCCACTGATCGACCGCTCCATCCGTGATCCTTTCGACGCCATTCTCGATCGCCGCGATGGCGAGATCGTTCATAAGGCGGAAGATCCGCGCCGTCAGGCCATCCGTGATCTGAAGTATGCGACGCAGCGACAGCGCGGCCAGGACGCTCGGCTCTCGAAGCGGCAGGTTCCGCAGGATCGAGATCATCAACTCTTCGAAAGCGGGCGTCGATGACCATCGCGTGAGCGTCATTTCGTCAAAGCGCCGCGCCAATTGCGCATCGCCGCTGATTGCCTCGCGGGCATCAGTCACGCCGAAACAGACGAGGGATAGGTTAAGCTCATTGCTCAAATACCGAAGAGTGTTGAGGACGATGCGCTGTTCACGGGCGGTCCCCGCCAAAATGTTGTGAACCTCATCGATTACCAGAACCTGGAGCCCAATTGCTTTTAGCAAGCGTACCACGGTAAACTGCATGTCGACGGCGCCGGCGCGGAGCCCTTGGTTGACGCCGAGCGCGTGTAGGATCTGGGCGAACAGCTGACATTCGCCGGGTTTTAAGTGAGCTGGATCGACAACACCTGCTGGCGCTCGATGCCCTTGCGCGGATCGACGAGCGGAGGGTGATCTTCACAGAACTTCTTCATCAGCATGGTTTTGCCCATGCCACTGTCGCCATAGATTGCCAGCGATGGCATGCGCGTGGTCCGCGGATGTGCGGCCAAGCGGCCCATGGCCGCGAGCGCGGCCTTCGCTCTGGGATAGTGGACCCATCGCTCGGATTGGACCTCCCAAATCCGCAAGTCGTCGGACAGGTGCAACAGCTCCGCCGTAATCGCCGTCAGATGGTCAAACTGCTGTGCCAAGATTCACGCATCCCCTTCGACGGAAGTTATCCGTGTGCGCGAGTCGATCCCACGAAGCGAGCCGAGATCGCCGTCCCCAATTTTCTTGCCGGAAGGGCTGGCGATTTTGCCTTTGAGTTCGAGCGTGCGGCGATTGGCGCCTTGAACGAGCTCGCGTTGGGCGATCGCCGTCTTGACGATGGTCCGGCTATCCACTTCTCGCCTTCCCTTGGCCGCCAGAGCGCGGGACGCCGACTGGGCTTCTTGCAGCGAAATCGCGGGCAGGGTGATATCGCCGTAGCGCGCTTCGATAAAGTGCCCTGACGGGCGCAGGACGAATATCCTCGAGAGATCGCGCGGGTCGTATTTGACGAGCATTTTCTTTTTCAGGCGACCTACGTCCGCCGTAAGGACCGACGACCAATAAGTGAGGCCAAAGAGGTGGATGCCGTCTGGTCGCAAGGTGCGCTCCTGTTCGGGCAGGAAGGCCACCCAGAACGCCATGCGATCGACCGGCATGCGAAGCGGGAGCTTCGCCTCATGATCTCGCCAGACCGCAATTGGCGGGCGCTTCAAAGAACTGTGGACGCTGTTGTGATAGCGTCCGGCGACCTCGTGACCAATCCACCGCTCCAGTTCGCGAAGCGTCAGCCGGGCGGCTTTGTCCGACTTATAGTCCTCTTTCGCGCCGGGATTGGCTTGAGTAGTGCCGGGCAACAGGTGAACGGCGCCCATCATCGTGCCGATCAAACGTTCGATGTGGCCTCCGTAGTGCGGCTCACCCGGGATGCGCCAGATGATCTTGATGCCCGCATCGCGACAGGCGCGCACAAAGGCGCGGCTGCGGAAATCGGAGCCATTGTCGGCGTGCAATGTCTCCGGCAGTCCCGCCACGGGCCACGACGCCTCGATCTCGCGCTCTTTCAACCAAGCCGTCTTGTCGTGGACCGCGTGCAGCAAGGCGAGACTTGTCGACAGGCGACTCGGCGCCGCCATCGTGAGATGAAAGCCTGTCACCATCCGTGTGAACACGTCGATGGCAAAGGTGATCCAGGGCCGTCCGATCGGCTCGCGGGTTTCTTCGTCCACGACCACCACGTCCACTCGGGTGTGATCGATCTGAACGACGGCGAGCGGGCGCGCGGCCACATAGTGGCCAGGTGTCGCCTTCGTGGCTTTGATCGTGGCCTTGTCTCCTCGGCGCAGCGCCACCGAGCGCGCGTCGAGATCTTCGACCCGCGATTTGATAGTTCGCCAATTCGCCGGCGGATAGCCAGCTTCGACGCAGCGGAGCCGGACCTCTTGCACCAGCCTGCCGAACTTCGGCTTCTCCCGCTTGAGGTAGAATTGTCGGATCGTCTGAACGATCAACGCTTCGCGTTCTGGCGAGAGCGATCTCGATTTCTTCGGCCGGCCGACTGATCGCGGGAGAAGCGACGAAACAGTTCCTCCAACGCGATAAAGCCTGACCATGCGGTACAGAGTAGCCCGGCTAACCCCGAGCTCGTCGGCGGCCGCCTCAACTTCTTTCGCGGACAAAGCCGAGGTCCGCTGGCTGAGCAATGCGCGGATGACGTCTTCGCGTCGGCAAGCCTGTTCCCATTCCCGCTCGCGCGACACATCGTCGTTCATGGCAGGCCCCATCGTTCCGTAACCTCGGAACTCGCCATTCTCACGTTTCGAGCAGAGTCGCTATTCGATTCTCAGGGTTTTATACACATTCTCAAATTCCCTGCAGTTGCAACTCATTGAAAAAACTAAAGAGCAGTCTCACGATTTCGTGCAACGTGAGAACAGCCCTAGAGCCAACCCCGCAGCCGAAGGCGTCGTCGCCGCCCAAGGCCGACAAGCGGGCGCGACGATAACAGGCCCTCGCCGCACGATACCCGGCTCAGCGGCCTAGGAGCCCGCTGACCGCTCTTGCCCTTCCGGGCAGGATGAACGGCCAGCGACCCCGTGTTGGGGCGTCCAGCAGGCTTTTGCGGTCCCAAGCGAGGGCGAGGCCTTCGTTTTTCGACGACCGATTCCTTCCCGCAGAGCCATGGCTTTTGCGTAATCACGAGCTACCTCTGTGGCGTAACCATGACCAACGCCTTGCGTCGGCCGTTTCCCCACGCCAAAGATCGCAAACTGGTGCAATTGGAATCCGCCGATGGCGTCAACCCTCTCTGGCAAGACACTGTTTATTACCGGCGCGTCACGCGGTATCGGACTTGCGATTGGCCTCAAGGCCGCGCGCGACGGGGCGAACGTCGCCATTGCCGCGAAGACGGTCGAGCCCCATCCAAAACTTCCCGGCACGATCTTCTCCGCTGCCGCCGAGATCGAGAAGGCTGGCGGGAAAGCGCTGCCTCTGACCGTCGACGTTCGGGACGAAGCACAAGTCCGCGCCGCGCTCGATAAAACTTTCGCGACGTTCGGCGGCGTCGATATCGTAGTCAACAACGCAAGCGCGATTTCGCTGACGAATTCGCAGGCGACCGACATGAAGCGCTTTGATCTTATGCATCAGATCAATGCTCGCGGAACCTTCATGGTTTCAAAGTTCGCAGTCCCGTTCCTTGAAAAGTCGGACAACCCGCACATTCTCATGCTTTCCCCGCCTCTCGATCTGAAGGAGAAATGGTTTTCCGGCAACACCGCTTACACGATGGCGAAGTACGGCATGAGCCTTGTCGTGCTCGGGCTTGCGGGAGAGCTACGTCCCAAGGGCATCGCTGTCAACGCGTTGTGGCCGCGTACCACGATCGCAACTGCGGCAATCAAGAATCTGCTCGGCGGCGAGGCGATAATGCGCGCGTCCCGCACGCCCGATATTCTCGCCGATGCGGCCCATATGATCTTCCTGAAGGACGCCAAATTCTTCAGCGGAAATTATCTGATCGATGACACGTACTTGTTCGAGAACGGCGTGAGAGACTTCGATCGATACCGGGTCGATCCGAGCGTCGATCTCGCTCCCGGCCGCTTTTTTGTGCCAGACGACTCGGCACCCCCGGTCAGCCTAGCAAAAGTCCTGTAGGGCCCTTCAGTCCTACCGGCGATCCTCGCGACGGTTTTCGCGGCAAACGCTTGCGTGAGCGGCGAAGCTCTCGGCAGACGCAGTCATGGGCCGTCCTCTATTCCGTCTCTTGGCGACGGTGCTATGCTCGACACGGCGTGGATAGACCGGCCAGTCGACACGCAGGGCCGCGCTCCCTGCTTCCACGTCCTCCTCAGCGCCCGCATGGAAGCACGGCCATACTCAAGCCAGTGATCGACTTTCCTCTCGCGTCTTTGCGATGCGCCCCAGAGGATTTGCCCGGACGACCCGAAACGGCTGACACGGTCGCGGCGGCGTAGCGCCGTGGGCGAAATCAGAAAACTGGCCGCGATCTTGGTGTCCGACGTCGTCGGCTATTCGCGGCTTGCCGGGGCCGACGAGGACCGTATTCTGGCGCGACTACGGGCGCTGCGCAGCGACCTGACCGACCCGACCATCGCGGCGCATCACGGCCGCATCGTCAAGCGCACGGGCGACGGCAGCATCGTCGAGTTCCGCAGTGTCGTCGACGCGGTGAACTGCGCGATTGAAATCCAAAGAGCGATGGTCGAGCGCAACGCGGGCTTGGCCGAGGACCGGCGCATCGTCTTCCGCATCGGCGTTCATCTGGGCGATGTCGTCGAGGAAAGCGACGGCGATCTGATGGGCGACGGCGTCAACATCGCCGCGCGGCTGGAGGGCATCGCCAAGCCGGGGGCGATCTGTCTCTCAAGCGCGGCCTACGAACAGGTGCGTGACAGGTTCAAGGAGCAATTCGTCGATCTCGGCGAAAAGGAACTCAAGAACATTGCGCGACGGGTCAGAGCCTATTCGCTACAGGTGGGCGGCTCCGTCGAGGCGAACCCGACGAATGCCGCCACACCGAAGAAGGCCGCCGCACCGAAAAGGCGTACGGCGCTGGCGCTGTTGGGGATCGCGTCTTTGCTCATCGTGATTGCGGCTGGCGGGTGGTACTTGTTCATCGCCAATCGGCCTGCCGTCGTCGCCACAGGCCAACCCGCTCTCCTGGCCTCGCAGGCACCGGCCGAGGCCAAGCATCTCTCGATTGTCGTGCTGCCATTCACGAACCTCTCAGGCGATCCTGCCCAAGACTACTTCGCCGACGGCGTCACCGAAAACCTCACCACCGATCTCTCGCGCATCCGTGACAGTTTTGTCATCGCCCGCAACACGGCCTTCACCTACAAGGGCAAGAACCTCGACGCCAAGCAGATCGGCAAGGAGCTTGGCGTGCGCTACGTGCTGGAAGGCTCGGTGCAGCGCGACCAGAATCGTGTGCAGGTCAACGCGCAACTTATCGACGCCGAAACCGGCGCGCATCTTTGGGCCGACCGTTTCGAGGAAGACGTGGCCGACCTGTTCAAGCTACAAGATCAAGTCGTGGCGCGCTTGGCCAATAGTTTAGGTTGGGCCTTGACCAAGGCCGAAGCCGAAAAGGGCGCTCGTTCCAAAAATCCGGATGCAATCGATCTGACCATGCGCGGCCGGTACTTGGTCAACACCAGCTTCAACCAGCCCCCGGAACAGGGGCGCGACATGAGTCATCAAGCGCGCGCCTTATTCGAGCGCGCGCTCCAAATTGACCCGAACGAAATTGATGCTTTGGATGGAACTGCGGTGACCTACTTTATTGATTTCATAAACGGGTGGGGCGACCCCGGGACCGACTACGACGCCAAAGTGTTGGGGCCAGCCAATCGGGCGATCAATCTCGCCCCTGACGATCCTGCCGGATACAGCACGAAGGCCGTCTATCTGGCCCTGTCGCGGCGCGCCAACGAAGCCCTTGGCGTCGCCGACGCGGAACTCGCCGTCAATCCGAATGTCCCCTACCTCTATCAGGCGCGCGCCCTCGCCGAAAATTCACTCGGCCGCTACGAACAGGCGAAGGCCGACTTGGAGCGGGCGATCCGCGTAAGCCCGCGCGACCCCATTATGGACTTTTGGCACGTCGACTTGGGCGACGCGGAGATCAGCCTCAGCCATTTCGACGCAGCAATCGACGAATATCACAAGGCGCTCGACATGGGTTTGCAGGGGATTTTCGTCCACACGAACTTGGCGGCCGCCTACGCGCAGGCGGGCAAGATGGACGAGGCGAAGGCCGAGCTAGCCGAAGCCCGCCGCCTCAATCCCGCAATCACGATCAAGTGGGTGAAGGAACACTCGCCGAATCTTCCGGCCGTGTTCGACGGCCTGCGCAAGGCGGGGCTGGCCGAAGACGCGCCACCCGAGCCCGCGCATCTGTCGATCGTTGTGCTACCCTTCACCAATCTCTCGAACGACCGGAACCAGGACTACTTCGCTGACGGGATCACCGAGAATCTGACGACCGATCTCTCGCGCATCCGCAACAGTTTCGTCATCGCGCGCAACACGGCCTTCACCTACAAGGGCAAGAACCTCGACGCCAAGGAGATCGGCAAGGAGCTTGGCGTGCGCTACGTGCTGGAAGGCTCGGTGCAGCGCGACCAGAATCGTGTGCGAGTCAACGCGCAACTTATCGACGCCGAAACCGGCGCGCATCTTTGGGCCGACCGTTTCGAGGAAGACGTGGCCGACCTGTTCAAGCTACAAGATCAAGTCGTGGCGCGACTGGGCAACGCCTTGGGTTTCGAACTAGTCAAGGCGGAAGCGGCAAAAAGCGCCCACTCAAACAGCCCGGACGCCATCGATCTGGCCATGCGCGGCTGGGCCACGATGTGGCAATCCTACCCGCAGTCTCCGAAGGAGAAGCGCGACAGCCACTATGCCGCGCTCGCCCTGTTTGATCAGGCGCTAAAGGCCGACCCCGATGACGCGGATGCGCTCGCGGGCGAAGCTTTCACCCATATGGCTCTGTTCGCATTCGGGGAGACGGGCGCTGAAGCGAATCTCGACGCAAAAATCATCGATTCCGCCGACCGGGCTATCGCGCTGGCACCCGATGACATGCGGGCCTACGTCGCTAAGAGCTTTTATCTGGCCTTTACGGGTCGGGCGGCCGAGGCGCTCCGCTCGGCAGACTCGGGGCTGACCATCAATCCGAATTCCGCGCCGCTACTCGACGCCCGAACACTCGCCGAGATTGTCCTCGGTCGCTTCGAACAGGCGAAGTCCGATTCCGAGCGTGCGATGCAGCTGAGTCCGCGTGATCCCGAAATTCCAAATCGGCTTATGAATTTGGGCATGGCGGAACTTGGTCTTGGACATTTCGACGCCGCTGTCGTCGAATTCCAAAAGGCGATCGACGCCGGTGACCACTCCTTCATACCCCACGCGAATCTATCCGCCGCCTATGCTCTCGCAGGTAAGACGGATAAGGCGAAATCCGCGCTGGCGGACGCTCGACGTCTCAATCCCAACCTCACGGTCAAGTGGCTGACCGACCATGCGCCGAATTTACCGCCGCTGTTCGAGGGCGTCCGCAAGGCGGGGCTGCCAGAGGAATGAAGGAAGTTTGGAGGCAGCGCGGAAGCGGGAGCGGGTTCGATGCTCGTCGCTTGTCGACTGGCCGGTCTTATCCGCGCTTGTGACGTACAACGCCGGTTTCTAGGGCGAAACATTCGTCAAAGCTGGCGCTAGCGCCAATCCGTCACGGACCCGTCGCCTCGCCGGAACAAATCTTTGCAATGTGAGGACACCCTGGCAAGCTTGGGTTGAACGCCGCATCGTGTTGCGGCGGTAAGCAGGGTCGGGCGCATTGTCATGTCTGGACGTCGCCCGCTGATCAAGGGCTATTTTCGGCGTTGCGCTGGTCGTCGGTGCGGTCATGTCTTCGGCCTTGTTTTGCGGAGAATAGAGTCCGCTGGCCCTGATGTTGTCCGCTGATCCGTTGCCCCAATCACACCGGCGCGCTTAGCTGCGCAGACAATGCCACGGGCTTCTGGATCAATTCGCCTTCCTGCGCATCACCTCTTGGTCACCCTCGACTTCTGTGCCGCCTTGGCTTTTGGTGAGCTTCGGCCGCGAACCCAGCCAGCGCTCGTTACGCCGACATTTCCCGATAGACCGTCTTGCCCCGCATGATCGCAAATGCGATGCGCGCCATCTTGTTGGCGAGAGCTACGGCGACAAGCTTGAAGGGCTTCTTCTCGAGAAGCCTCTTCGCCCACATCCGCAGCGGGTCGGTGTGGGACTTACGGTGAAACAACACCGCATGCGCCCCGACGACGAGCAGTTTGCGCAAGTTCCGATTGCCCATCTTCGTGATGCGCCCGAGCTTTGGCTTGCCGCCGGAGGAGTTCTGCTTGGGAGTCAGTCCGAGAAAGGCGGCGAACTCGCGCGGGCCGGCGAAACCGGAGGTATCCTGAACGGTCGCCGCCATTGCCGAGGCGGTGACCGGGCCGAACCCAGGAATGCTCATCAGCCGGCGGGCCGTTTCATCCTTCTGCGCGAGTTTTGCGATGGTGCGCTCAAGCCGCGCGATCGCTTCGTCGAGATTTCGCAATTGCACCACGAGCGGCGCAAGCGCCTCGCACACTTCAAACGGGACTGTCTCGTCGCAGGCCTCGATCAGCTCAGCCAGTTCGCGGGCGTGTCTGGGCCCCTGCGCCGCGATGACGCCGACCTCGGTCAAGTGGCCGCGCAAGCCGTTCAGCAATTGCGTTCGCTGAGAGACCAACATCTCCCGCGCCTTGTGACGCATCAACGCCATGGACTTGAAAAACGTGCTTGGCCAGATCGAGCCCAACGGTCGTGACAGATGACAAATCGGTGATAGACTTTCCCACGGACGGCGCTCCTGCAAACGGTTGCTCCAACGACAACCATTTTGGCACGGCTCTTCATTGAGCCAGATGCCGCGCGGGCGCCGTCCACACCATCACGTGATTGATCCGGACTCGAAGCTTTCCTGCGGTGGCGGCAGACTTGGTCCGACGTTCCCCCCGATGCTCCGACGACGGTGCGTCGTGCGATTTTAGAGCGCCTTTCGGATCAGACTCGCGAACCACTCGCCCCTGGCTTTGAGAGCAGGTTGGAAATCGCAACCGGCGGTCCCCGGCCGGTCCGCGTCCGGATTTTCCGGCCAATCGCAGGTCCAGCAACTCCCGCGCTCATATTCATGCACGGCGGCGGGTGGATGCTGGGCAGCCCGGAAACCCACTCCCACATAGCCGCGTCGATCACGGCGAAGAATTGTCAGACCGTGATCAGCATCGATTATGCGCTGGCTCCGGAGCATCCTTTTCCGGCAGCGGTGGAGGATTGCCGAGCTGTCGTCAATTGGGTTTTCGCCAATGCGAGCGCGCTCGATATCCGACAGAATGCGATCAGCATTGGCGGAGAAAGCTCCGGCGCCAATCTCGCCGCCGCGATGGCGCTCGACTTTCGCGGAACGGCGCAAAAGTTTAGCGGCCAATTGCTGTTCTATCCACCCTTGGACTTCGTCCACAATCGGGCGTCATTCATTGAGAATGCCGACGGCCCCCTCCTGACAAGCGCGAGCATGATAGAAGCATCGGCGGCCTACGCGCCAAACCCCGCCGACCGGGAAAATCCGCTGGCCGCCCCTCTGCGAGCGGCCGACTTTAGCGGTCTGCCGCCGGCTTTCGTCGCGGTCGCCGAGCACCACCCATTGCGCGACGACGGAATTGTCTATGCCGAACGGCTCTCGGCGGCGCGCATTCCAGTCGAGCTTCATCGCGGGGCCGGTCTCATCCATGGCTACCTAAGGGCGTTGTCTTACGCCGCCTCGGCGCGCGCTGCTTTCGACTTAGCTTGCGTTTGGCTCCTTGAAGCCGGCCAAGGATAGACTTGTGCTAGAGCGTTCGGAGGTTAGGCCGAATTGAGGGGATTCCCGAATCAGTCGCGGTTTGATTCAACCTGCTGGCTGGATGGAGGCCGGCAGGTATGGCCGGACCTTATTCTCAGGACTTGCGGGATCGGGTGATCGACGCCGTCGTGCGCGACGGCATGAGCCGTCGGGGCGCTGCGGAACGCTTTGGGATCAGCGATTTCGTTGCGATCAAGTGGCTCGGGACTGTCAGGAATTCTGTGCGCGAGGCCATGATGATGGAAAGGAGAGAATCATCACATGGCTATCGAGAAGGAACTTCTGGACCAGTTGCTTGGCGGTCGCGATCCGAACGAGGTGTTTGCCAAGGGCGGGCTGCTCGACGATCTGAAGAAGGCGCTTTCGGAGCGAATTCTGAACGCCGAGCTCGATGAGCATCTTGGCGACGAAGACGCCGGCGGCAATGCCAACCGTCGCAATGGCTATTCGAAGAAGACCGTTCTGACGAGAACGTCGAAGATGACGCTGTCGATCCCGCGCGACCGGGCCGGCACCTTCGACCCGAAGCTGATCGCCAAATATCAGCGCCGTTTCCCGGACTTCGATGAGAAGATTATCTCCATGTATGCGCGCGGCATGAGCGTTCGCGAGATCCGCGGTCCGAAGCCATCAACGCCGTCTTCCCGCAAACGGTCGTCCAGACCTGCATCGTGCACTTGATCCGCCATTCGCTCGAGTTCGTGTCCTGGAAGGATCGCAAGACGGTGATGCCAGCGCTACGCGCAATCTACCGCGCCAAGGACGCCGAGGCCGGCATGAAGGCGCTGGAAGAGTTCGAGGCCGGAGTGTGGGGCCAGCGCTATCCTGCAATCGCCCAGAGCTGGCGGCGCAACTCGAGGCGTCGGTCGCGGGCGCTTCTGGGTGATGGAGCAGCAGCCGGGACCGGTCAACTGGGCGGCGTGGAACCCTGCGCCGGCGCGCGGCATGGTCCGCCTGTGGACGCTCGAAGCGCACGCGCACGGCGCCGACGTTGTCAGTTACTTTCGCTGGCGACAGGCGTCCTTCGCGCAAGAGCAGATGCATGCCAGGCTCAATCTGCCAAGCTCGCACGAACTTTCTTCCGGCGGCCGAGAGGCGGCGGCGGCGGCAGATGACCTTGCGCGGCTCGGCGACTTGCCCGCGGGCGCGCCTGCTCAGGTGGCGATCGTCTACGATTATGAGGCGCACTGGATTACCGCGATACAGCCGCAAGGCGCAGATTTCCGCTATTCGGAGTTGGTCTTCCGCTGGTACGAGGCGATCCGGCGCCTCGGCCTTGACGTCGATTTTGTCCCGCCAGGCGCGACGCTCGGGAGCTACCGTCTTGTACTGGTTCCCTCCCTGCCGATCGTCCCAGTATCCGCTGAGCGGGCTTTCGGCGCGGCGACCGGGATTGTCGCCTTTGGCCCGCGATCAGGTTCGAAAACCCGCCACTTTTCGATTCCGGAGGAATTGCCTCCGGGCCCGCTGCAGCGCCTCCTGAATACTCGCGTGACCGAAGTCTCATCGCTGCGGCCCGGCGTGCTTGTTGAGATTTCGGGAGCGATCCGCGGCCACGCCGAGCGTTGGCGGGAGCAAGTGCAGACGCACGCCGAAACGCTCGCCACGTTCGCCGAAGGCGCGCCCGCCCTCGTCGCAAAGGACAACTACCATTATCTGGCTTGCTGGCCCGACGTGGGCGCGCTCGGCATGTTTATGGCGCTGCTCTGTCGAAAGGCGGGCCTCGCGACGATCGAGCTGCCAACGGAGGTACGCTTGCGCCGCCGCGGTGATCTCATCTTCGCATTCAATTACGGTAGAACGCCCTGGCGCGCCCCCTTCAGCGACAAACCGCTGCTCGGCGAGCTGAAAGTGATGCCTCGCAACTTCACCGTCTGGCGAAGCTGACGCGTCAACCGCGGTTCAGAAGGCGCATGATGTCGGTGATTCGGCGCCGGAGCGAGGCTCTGACGCAATTTGATGACGTTCGGGGGCTTTCTCACGCCGAGACCCGGAGCCCGGTGCCCGTAGGCCCACCCGGATTATGATCGGGCACTTGATCAGCTAAGGCCGGGGATTGGGCCGATTTCGGCGCCGAACTCGACGCGCTGCGACCTCCGCTCGAGCAGCTGAGTCGACAGCCGGCTGCGCGTTAGCTGGGCGTCATCTGGTTGACCTTTGATGTCGCCAACGGGGTTGTTGCTCAACCCGATTCCGGACCACTCACTATCCACACGAAACGTGCTGCCACTCAAGGCAGCACGTCGGTCCCGAGTTGTCATCTCAGTTGATCAATAGTCCATCCCGCCCATGCCGCCCCCCGGCATGGCGGGAGCCTCTTTCTTCTTCGGCGTTTCCGCGACCATGGCCTCGGTCGTGATCATCAGGCCTGCGATCGATGTGGCGTCCTGCAGTGCGACACAAACGACCTTCGCCGGGTCGACGATGCCGGCGCTCAGCATGTCGACATATTGCTCGGTCTGGGCGTCGAAGCCGAAGGTCTGCGACTTGTTCTCAAGCACTTTGCCGACCACGATCGAGCCCTCTACGCCTGCGTTCTCGGCGGTCTGGCGGATCGGCGCCTCAAGCGCTCTGAGCACGATGTTGATGCCATGACCGCGGAGAGAGCCATGCGCGCCTCGCCGTGGTGGGTTGCCCCGGTTGGGCGATCGCATAGCGGATGGGCGCGCGAGGTTGCTTGGCTGGCGGGACCGGCAAGCCAAAGGCGGCGACGGCCGGGAGGGAAGAAAGTGACGTTGATCGAGCCGCGCTTCCGGGGCCTGTTTCTCTCTGTTTTTGCTCTGTTCACCCTATTCGGCACATCGATGACGATCATCGGCGCGACGCTGCCGAAGATCCCGGCGAATTTCCACTGGAATTGGCGGTGTCAGACGAAATACCCGCGATGCCTCTCGCCGTGGTAGCTCCATGCGATGAGCAACCCGTTCCGATATTTTAACAGCTCGCCGGAGGTCATCCGTTTGGTCGTGATGATGTACGTGAGATACCCGCCGTCGTTACGCAACGTCGAGGATCTCCTGGCCGAGCGTGGGATCGACATCAGCCACGAGACCGTCCGGTTTTGGTGGAACCGGTTCGGCCCGATGTTCGCGGATGAAATCCGCAAGAGACGAGTCGCGCACATGCGCAGCTTTCCTCAGTGGCGATGGCATTTGGACGAGGTGTTTGTGAGGATCAACGGCAAGCTCTGCTATCTCTGGCGCGCCGTCGACCATGAAGGCGAGGTCTTGGAGGCGGTGGTCACTGCGAAGCGGGACAAGGCCGCGGCGCTGAAGCTTCTCAAGCGCATCATGAAGAAGTTCGGCCGACCGCAGACGATCGTCACCGACCGGCTCCGCGCTTATTCTGCGGCGATGAAAGAGGTCGGCAACGCCGATCGCCAAGAGGTCGGTGGCCGCCTTAACAATCGGGCGGAGAACTCGCATCAACCGTTTCGACGACGAGAGCGCGCCATGCTGCGCTTTCGAAGTATGAAGACGCTGCAGAAGTTCAGCTCAATTCACGCCCAGGTCCACAACCGTTTCAATAAGGAGCGCCATCTCGCCACTCGGAGCGTCTACAAGCAGAGGCGCTCGGCCGCTTTGGCGGAGTGGCGCGCCCTTGCGGCTTAAATGCCGCTTGAGCGTGGGCGTGTTGCGTTAAGAGTCGAGGAACCGCAGTTACTTTGACAACGCCCCGCCAGGGCCTATCGGTCAGCGCCATCGCCCGGCAGGTCGGCGTCGACCGAAAGACCGTCAGGACCTACATCGCCAAAGGGCTGGAGCCGCCGGCCTACAAGAAGCGCCCGCCGGCGCCGAGCTTCGTCGACCGCTTCGAACCGTATCTGCGCGAGCGCCTGGAGGCCTATCCCACGCTGACCGCCCGGCGTCTTCTCCGGGAGATCGGGGAGCGGGGCTATTCCGGCAGCTACAGCGTCGTGCGCGACCGTGTCCGCGGTATTCGTCCGGTCCGGAGCGCCGTTTACGAGACGCGCTTCGAGACGCCGCCCGGCGAGCAGGCCCAGGTCGACTTCGCCCGCTTCGAGGTCGAGTTCGCCGACGAGCCGGGCTTCATTCCTCCGGCACTCCTGCCTTGCGCAGGCCGTCGAAAAGGGGCTCAAACTCGGCTAGGACCGTCGGGTCGCCGGTCATCACTGTCCAAGAGGCGCGGGCGCGGGAGATGGTGAAGGTCGGGTTGAGCGCGAGGCCGGCCTTGACCGCGGAATGCGCCTCGTCCAGTCGACCAAGCTGCGCGAGGGCGGCGCTCAACTGGAAAAATGCTGAGGGATGATTTCGGTTGGCCTCGATCGACCGCCGAAACCACGCGACAGCCTGCTCATAACTGCCTAGAAAGGTCTTCGCTATGCCTGCGAAGTTCATCCAGAAGTAAGCAGACGTGTCGCGCGGACTAAGGCGCAGGGCCTCGGCAATGTGAGCCTCTGCTTCTTCGGCGCGACCGATAGAGGTCTTACCAAGTCCGATAAAGGCGTGTGCGCTGGCAAGATTTCGATCCAGCACCAACGCATGTTCACATTCGGCAATGCCCTCGGCAGCGCGCTTGGTAAATACGCCGACAAGTCCCAAAAGCATATGGGCACGCGCATCTTCCGGGACCAACGACAAGGCCTTGGTCAATTTCGCTTCCGCCGCCGCGAAGGTCGCCATCGGATCGGTCACAAAAAAAACTGCGCCCTCGACCACATCCGCGCGCGCCGAACCAATAAGCGCGTCAACATTGGAGGGATCGGCGATCAGCGCGCAATCGAAAAAGCCCCGCGCTCGCGCGATATTATCAGGGGTCGTACCCTTATTGAGCCAAGCCAAACCCTGAAAATAAAGGTCCATCGAGTTTGGGTTCGGGGCTTGTTCCGCCCGCCGCGCCTCGGCGGCGACAAGCTGGGCGTTCAGCGCGTTCGCCAAGCGCGCGACGATTTCGTCCTGCATGTCGAAGAGATCGGCCAGCGGCTTATCGAACCGCTCGGCCCAGAGGTGACTGCCGGTCTCTGCGTCGATGAGCTGCGTATTGACGCGCATGCGGTTTCCGCTGCGCTGGATGCTGCCCTCCAAGACGTAGCGAACGTTCAACTCGCGCCCGATCGTCTTCACGTCGAGCGGCTTGCCTTTGTACGTGAACGCCGTATTGCGGGCGATCACGACGACCCCTCGTATCCGTGAGAGGTCGGTCGTTAGGCTCTCCGTGACCCCGTCAACGAAATGCTCCTGTTCCGAGTTGCCACCGATATTGGTGAACGGCAAGGCGATCATCGATAGGCGCGGCGCGGCGGATTTTTCGGACGCCGGAGCGGGCCTTGCTTGGGCGGGCATGCCGACGTCGAGCGCATAGACCCGAATCGGCTCAGCGATGTTCTTCAGCGTCACCGGGCCCAGATCGCTTACCTTGATATCGAGCCGCCCCTTGACCTGACGATAGGCGTCCTCGGACAGACAGATCGCCCCCGGCTTGGCGATGCCCTCCAGCCGAGCGGCGATATTGACGCCGTCGCCCATCAGGTCGCCGTCGGCTTCCTCGACCACGTCGCCGAGATGGATGCCGATCCGAAATTCGATGCGCTGGTCAGGCGCGACCCCAGCGTTGCGGTCGACCATCGCCCTTTGGACTTCAATGGCGAGGTTCACTGCGTCGACAACACTCCGGAACTCGACAATTGCGCCATCGCCGGTGCGCTTGACGACGCGCCCATGGTGAACCGCGATGGTCGGATCGATCAGGTCGCTTCGGAGCGCCCGCAGTCGCGCTAGAATCCGGTCCTCGTCGGCCCCGGCAAGCCGGGAATAGCCGACGACATCCGACACCAAGATCGCCGCCAGTTTTCGGGTTTCGCCCAAGGCGCTATGCCCCTGCGAGCGTGTCAGACGTTTCGGGTTGTCCGGGCAAAGCCTCTGGGTGGCAGCGCCAAGACGCGAGAGGAATGTCGGTGTCTTTGGGCTTGGTCATCTGCGCTCTCGGTCTGCGCCTCGGTCAGGGGCCAGCGCGGGAAGCCGGGACCGAGAAGTCCGACGTGTCGGGGATCAACCTATCCCGCGCCGAGTGCAGTATAGTCTATGCCTTCGCCTTTGGTCAGCCTGAAAGGAAAGCGCCCATGATCGTCGATCACGACATCACGCCTACCTGCGTCACCGACAGCTTTGTTGTGCGCTGACGAGCGTGAGACAAAGCCCGCTATTGTCGCGTCGCTGTCCAAGAGGTGAAGTCCTTTGCGATGCGCACGCGTATGAAGGGAGCATCCCCGTCAGAAAGATCGAGTGACACTACATCATAGGCGTATTCACCACCCTCCGCATTCGCGAAGCCGACGACCCAAACATCCTTGAAATACAGCGGGTCCGGAAGCTCCCGCGCCACTTCATTCGGACGCCACGTCCTGTTCCCAACGTCTGCGTTCAAAAACACGCACAGCGTCTTACCGTCGGCGTAGGCAGCGCCATTGCGGCGCTTCTTGTCCACCGCCCTCAGAATGAGAGTTTTGGGTTCGGTTTCCACGCGGCCACGCGGGCTTGAAACCATCACATGCTCAGTCTGCGCCACAGCGTCGCCTGTCGAGATGTCGACTATCAGACCGTCGCCTCCAGTCGGGTCGCTACTGAATGTGAGGGAGCGTCCGTCGACCTCATTGATCGCGGCGCAAAGCAGCCAGTTGGCCCAAGCCTCCCGAGGCAACATGCCCCCGAAATTGCGGAACCGTCTGCCAGTCAACAGATGCTGGCCGTTCCGAACAAAGCGTTCAAGCTCCTTCAGAGCGACCACTAAGCTCTTAAACTGGGTGATTGGATATTTCATCGATCCGCCAGCCGCATGATCCCGTCGCCGCTGCGGCGGTCGCGATTTGCGGCGGCCACGCTTCGTTGTGCCGGGTAACGTCGCGCGCGCCTTCGACGTGCGTACGCGTTCCCTGCCCGGCGAAGTCCTTCAAATTGGCGCATGATGGTTTTCATCTGACCGCTGATGCGGTCTTCCATCGTTCGCGATGAGTTTGAGTTCTTCGTCGGCCATGTTGGAAGGCTAGGCCGATCTCGTTGCGGATGCGAGGCGCAATGCGCCACGGCGGTGGGCGTCCAGGCTATTGAGCACCAACGCAAGCGCGTGCGGTTCTTGTCCACCGTCGAACTTGTCAACGCCCTCGAACAGGAAAAGCTTCAGGGAAAGCCAGGACAGATCGCCGGGCGCCTCACCCACTCCGACCTCGTCATCCTCGACGAACTCGGCTACCTCCCGTTTAGCGCCTCAGGCGGCGCGTTGCTCTTCCATCTGCTGAGCAAGCTCTACGAGCGGACCAGCGTCATCATCACGACCAATCTCAGCTTCGGCGAGTGGGCAACCGTGTTCGGCGACCCGAAGATGACGACCGCGCTGCTCGACCGTCTCACCCACCGCTGCCATATCCTCGAAACCGGAAACGACAGCTTCCGCTTCAAGAACAGCTCGGCGAAAGCCGCCAAACCCGTAAAGGAGAAATCTCGGAACTTGACGAACGCCTGACCCCGAAACAATCATCAAGCCGGGTCAGTTCTCAATGGAAATCCCGGGTCAAATCTCAGCGGAAATCGACAATGGGTGGCCCTCCCGGCCCGCCGAGGGCGTCCAGCGCCTCCTACGGCCGGCCAGCCGTACCATCCTGACGTTGGAGACTACCCCGCAAGGGTAGCGGCTGGCCAAGGCGTCAGCGCGCGGGACCCGATTGTGAGGGAGCCTTTGAGGGAGCCTACAGCAACTCAGTTTTTGCGAGCGCGTCCATTTCGCTGCGGATGCCCAGCTGCTCGAACCTTGACTTGTAGG
The DNA here is from genome assembly GCA_963767245.1 of uncultured Alphaproteobacteria bacterium. Lineage (GTDB taxonomy): Bacteria > Pseudomonadota > Alphaproteobacteria > Rhizobiales > Beijerinckiaceae > Roseiarcus. Next base: position 12,804 of record CAVYDG010000005.1, on the reverse strand, counting down.
CGCACTCAAGGACGCGGAGAGCAGCCAAGCCGATCTGCGCCGCGCTCTTGAGCGTGTGAACCATGATCTTCGGGTCACTGGTGATGGCGTGGGGCATAATTTGACCCTCGCCCTCCAACGAGGTTGTGCTGAAAACGGCACGCGGATTTGGATGCGCCCCGAAATCTATCGTCCGCTGGTAGAGGTCTTCGTAGATCGCGGCGAGACGGGCGCTGTGACGCGCCACCGCGCCCTTGACGGCTTTGATCTTAAACGCCCGCTTCTGCTTGTCCATCTCGACCTTGCCAGCGTGGCGAAGACTAAACACACCGGCCAACGAGGGCGTTTCATAGATCACAAGGCAGTAACCGGCGTACTCCAAGACCGAGCGCAGGGTCGGAAAAACGTCGCCCGCCTGACCCGCCAGCGCCATCGAGGCTGCTGCCTTGAACGCGTACTGGCACCTCAAGAGCAGGACTGCCGCCGTCAACGGCTGCGGGTTGATGAGGTTGCTCCCCGCGCGAACGAGGCAGCCGTCTATTCGCGCGATGATCGCGTACCAGCCCGGGAAGAGTTCGCGGTTCGCTCGCTGGCTCAAGCGAACCGCATCGAAGAAATCCTCAAGGGTTCGCTCGGGCATCCGGCCGGTCTATCCGCGCTTGTGGGGCACTATTCCGGGCTGGGCAGCGTCGGCTATGAGGCGGAGCGGGCCGAGAGCATCAGGCACCTTCCACCAGCACGATTTCCACCTCGGCCGCGCCCTCGCGCAGCGCGCGCGCCGCCTGATACTCGGCCGAGTGATACTCGGCCCGCGCGGCGTCGTAGCTGTCGAATTCGAGCACCACGTTGCGCGCGCGCGCCTTGCCTTCAAGCGCCTCGTATCTCCCGCCGCGCGCCAGCACCTTTCCGCCATGCGCCACGGCCACCTTGATCGCCTCGGCGGCGTAGCGCGCGTAGGCCACCGGATCGAGGATATCGATGCGCGCGATAATGTAACCTTTGGGCATTGTTTCCCCCGAAGCAGAGTGAATGGAGAGCTAGCTCGTCGCGGGCGGTTCAAGGCTCTTCGACAATCGCGTGGCCGAGAAGGTCCGTGTGATTGTGACTCCCCGCGTCCGTCACCCCACATCTCCTTCATACTTGACGCCAATTCGTGTGGCGCTGGCCCGTTAGTGAGACCCTCCGACTTGCCGTTCGCGTCGTTGGTTGGACGACGATACCGAGTCGGGAGCGGGTGCGATGCTCGTCGCTTGTCGACTGGCCGGTCTATCCGCGCTCGGCGCACACTATTCGGGCGTCAAATGACGCGCAACGCGGGGGACTGGGTGTGGCTGCGCGGTGTCGGGCGGGCCGATTGCGCCATTCGACACCGGCCAATATGGGCGTCCCACCTTTTTTCAGGAACCGGCCCCGCCTTTCCCGCAGCGTGGCCAGCCCATCGCGGCGGTGCAGCCGGAGACGCGAGACGGCGAACGCCACAGGGCGAGCCGCCCGGTGGGGCGCTGTCGTGACGCGGGGCGGGCGATGGCGATAAACGACATGACGAAGCCTTTCCGATGACCGTGCGCGGGGCCGCTGCGAACCGCCTCGGTGGCCTTGTGGACCTGCCCCTTCTTTTTTCCCGAAGGATTGCCCGATTTCCCAGCCTGAAATCGCATCTCGCCTGCATTCACCTGTTTTTTGCAGGGCCTGCTGTGGCGGACTATCGCTCGGTTGGAAGGTGGATGTCGAGCGGGAAGGCCGATTGCCGCATCGCGGCGCCGCTCAGGACTGGCGTTCTTGATCCCGCTTCTGGGAGGCTGGACCGGCTCCCTGCCTACGCTGGCGCTTTCACCATATTTCCAACCTTTCGAGCCATCGCGCGGCCGATCCAAGACCGCGGATGGACGGCCGATCCGCCGGCGAGGAAAACACGATGGGGATGGTCAGGGCAATGGCGCGCCCAGCTTGGCCCGCTCGGCCTTGAGCGCGGTCAGGCGGCGGCCAAGACCGAGCGCGATCTCCAAACCTCCCTTCATCATCCCCAACCCCGGCAACGCCGCCTCGGTTTGCTCGATCAGGTAGTCGAGCGCCTCCTCGTCCATGGGCTGGGGCCTGACGCCCCGGTGGGCCGCAACCCGGGACCTGACCGAGCAGAACCGCTTGGTCGGGCGGACCTCCCCTCGCGCAGCCTGCCGCACTGGTCGCAGACGAACAGGCCGTCCTCTCGGCATGGCTCCCGCCACGCCCGCTCGGCCCGCTTGGCCCTGAACCTCACCACGGCGTCATGCTTGGCGGCGGTCCTACAAGCGTCGGAGCAGAGCTTGACGGTCGGCAGAGCGATGAACGGCGCGCGGCAGCGGCGACATTCGAGCAGCCACACATCCGGGGCGAGCGCCACCGGGACGTTTCTGCCCTCGGCGGGGGCCTTGGCGCCCAGAGCCATGTCAATCGCGACATAAAGGCGAGCGGGGATATGGCCGATGGCGAAGCCCCGGACCATTACGCCCTCGGCGGAAAGCCCGTCGTCACGCCGCTCGATGGGAAGGTGTTCTATGAACTCGCGGTGCGTCCGCATGAGGCCACTGTAACGTGATCGGACAGAGTAACGCTATTTCAATGTTGCGGCCCGGCGGCTACCGCGTGGGTCGCCTCTTCCGCCGCGACAGCCGGTCAATCTGCCCGACCACCGCGCGTTTCACCTCAACCTCGCTATCGATCAGCTCGCGCCTAGCCTCGATCTCCGCCGCGCTCGTCATCGTCATCGTCCTCCGTCCCTGTTGTTAACGCTTAAGCTCCCGTTCGATCCGGTCGAGCCGCTCCTCCAAGGCGTTCACGTCGATCCGCACAGGCCGCCCTGCCAGGTCTGACGCGCCGTAACGACCACACAACAGAAACCTCCGCGCCGTGAGCGCTTAGTGTGACGATGCTCACTGCAGACGCGGCGCGCAACCGCTAAGCGCGCAACTTAGACTTGGCAAGTCACGTCGAATAGGCAAAGTCGGCTGGCCGAAGCGGGAGAGGGTCCATGGCCCAAGCGGCGCACTACGTCCTTGGCCACTCCGATGCGGAACTGGAGCGGCTCAAACTCCAATCCACCGTGTTTGGAGTCATTACGCGCCGCATGATCCGTGAATGCGGAATTCGAACGGGGATGCGCGTGCTCGATATCGGCTGCGGTTTTGGCGACGTGTCGATGCTGCTCGCCGACGCGGTCGGCCCGGCCGGGAAAGTGGTGGCGGTCGACCGCGAGCAACGTGCAGTCGATGCCGCGCGAAATCGTGTCGAAGACGAAGGATACAGGCAGATCGAGTTTGTCGTGGCGACGGAGGAGACGCTGCCCGAGGACGATCCCTTTGACGCGGCGGTCGGACGATACGTGCTTGTGCACCAACCTGACCCAACGGCGATGGTGCGTCGCGCGGCGGCCTCGGTGCGGACGGGCGGCATCGTCGCCTTCCACGAGCCTGCCATGGGGATCCCGAACTTCATTTTTCCGATGGTCGAGATTCACAAAGCCGTCTTCGCCTACCCCTCATGGCCCGCCCTCATCAAGGCGTTCGTTTCGAGCCCTGACGCCGGCGTTCGACTTCTTCCGATCTTTAGAGAGGCCGGGCTGCCGACGCCCCAGTCGATTTGGGAATCGGTGGTCGGCGACCACACCTCACCGCAGGTCACTCTGTACGGGATCGGAATGCGAGGGATGGTGGCGCTGTCTCAACAGTTGAAGATTGGGTCGCTGGACCTGGGCGATTTGGACACCCTCAGTGAGCGTCTCCGGGCGGAAATGGCCGAGGTCGACGCGCAAATCATTTCGCAGCCACAGTCCTGCGTCTGGGCGACGCGCCCTTAAAGCCTCACGCCCCGTAAAGCCGCCACCAGCTCGGCTGGGCGCCGGGGACGTCGAGCGTTGTCGCCTCGTAGACGCCGCGGGCGACGGCGCGGGCGACGCATTGGGCGGCGAGCATGCCGATCTCGGTCCAGATCGCGCCGGCATCGGGCTCCTCGGTGGGGATGGTGAAAGCCTCGGCGATGTTCGCCTAGGAAAGCTCGGGGCATCTCTGGCCGATCAGGGCGCGGCAATAGGCGGCGTGCTGTTCGAGGTGGTCCTGCGCGGTGGGCAGGCTGACATCGATGATGTCGCGGTGGCGGTCGAGCGTGTCGGTGTCCATGTCGTCGTCCTCCGTTCGTTCTCACCCGCTTCGGGAACCGTCAGCGGGCGTAATTCTGCGAAGCATCTCCCTCAAAGCCGCCATCCACAACGATGTTCGCCGCCGATACAGGCGCAAGTGCCCCGGGGCCAAACCACATGATGGCTAATGCCCACCCGAGCCCCGCTTTTGATGGCGACCATCTGATCTCTCCGCAGCTGTGCCCTTCTTACGACTACGGGTCGCTCTCGGATTAGTTTCGCCCTCGCACAAGTTTTCTAAACCATCCCGCGAGCCGGGGAGCTTCAAGGGCTCGCGCCGCCGTGTCGGCTGATGCGAATTCTCAGCCCGATTGTTCTTGCGCAAACCCTGCTCGTGGCGAGCCGACAATCCGATTTCGGACATTGCCGCGCCGTAAGACGGAAGCTTGTCGGTCACCAGCACCTCGGGTGTGAAGCCTTGTTTCTTGATCAGCTTGCGCATCAGTTTCACGGCTGCAGCCTTGTCGCGACGTCGCTGCACTAGCAGGTCGAGAACCTCGCCTTCGTCGTCGACCGCGCGCCAGAGCCAGAACCGCCGGCCCGCAATCATCACGGCCATCTCGTCGAGATGCCATTGCGTCGTTGGTCGCGGGCGCCGACGGCGAAGTTCTCGGGCGAACAACGGCCCAAACTTCAAAACCCATCGCCGCACCGTCTCGTAGGAGACATCCAGACCGCGCTCCGCCAGCAGATCTTCGACGTCCCGATAGCTAAGCGTGAACGCACATAGAGCCAGACGGCGTGCTGGATGATCGCAGGCGGAAACTGGTGTCGGGCGAACGAAATCGTCATGCGCCATCGTAGCCGTCATACCAAAATGCGCTACCGTTGGCGTGACAAAGCCCAACGGTATGTCCAGGAAAAAAGAGGCTGAGGCGTTCGAAGACTGAACAACTTCCTGTGTCCTGCGTTGGAGCCCTTATGGGTGTTGGCGTCTTGATCGTGGAGGACGAATTTCTGCTTCGAATGGACGCGGCTGAGTTTATGAAGGAGTTCTGGATTCACCGTCTATGCGGCGAGCAACGCGGACGAGGCTATAGCGTTGCTCGAATTGCACGGCGACATCCGGGCGGTATTCACCGACATCCATATGCCGGGATCAATGGACGGTCTGAAGCTGGCACACTACGTTCGAGGCCGCTGGCCGCCCGTTAAGCTGATCATTACCTCTGGCCGCGCGAGACCACCGACGGAAGACATGCCCGTTGGAAGCGGTTACGTCGGCAAGCCATATCAACTCAACAAAGTGGCGGACAGTTTGCGCGCGATGATCGGGTAGACGCGTGCTGAGCCGCGAGGCTGAACCCCGCGTCGAAACCGGGAGCGACCGGGCATCGTCACGTTGCCATGCGAAGAGCGCGAGCGGACCATAAGGGGGTGCGGATCTTCATGCGGCCTCGACGACCACGCGCCACGTGCTCATCGCCCCGGCGCGGAGCACGTGGTGTGATTGGGCTGAGATGAGATGGCGCTGGACGTAGAAAGTGTTGTACACGGCGGCGTGGGTTGAGAGGAATTTCTGCGCGGAGCAGGCGCTCTTGAAGCGCTGCATCTTGCGCTCCCGCCGTCGGGTCGGCTGATGCGAATTCTCGGCCCGATTGTTCTTCCACCGGCCGCGCTCATGCAGGTGCTCGATGCCGAGATCGCGGGCCGCTGGCGCGTATGACCGCAAGTGGTCGGTTACCAACCGCTGTCGGGCGAAGGCATACTTCTTTAGAAGCTTGCGCATCAGTTTCAGAGCGGCGTGCTTGTTGCGCTTGGACTGGACCAGCACATCGAGAACCTCGCCCTCAGCGTCGACGGCGCGCCATAGATAAACCATCCGCCCATCAATTCTTAGATAGACTTCGTCGAGTTGCCATGTCGAGTGCGGTTTCGGACGGCGTTTGCGGAGGCGCGCGGCGATCTTCGGCCCGAAGTGGTTCACCCAGCGGCGCACGGTCTCGTACGAGACCGGGATCCCGCGCTCCGCGAGCAAATCCTCGACGTCACGAAAGCTGAGCGTGAACCGGAGATAGAGCCAGATCGCCTGGTGAATGATCTCAGGCGGGATACCCCCCGTAGCTGATTTTCCTCATACCCTCGGTTATTCGGGCCCGGCCGGACCGCAAGTCCGACGCGGTGTGACCACGCCCCCGGACACTCTTGGTCCACTCAGAACGGCTTGTAATTCTAAGCCACCGATCTGGTATTCACCACCAGCGTCCCCGTCCGTAGAAGCCGCCGCCGCCCAGCAAGAGCACGATAACGACGATGATGAGAAGAGTTGTCATATCCATGCGGTGTCTCCTTAGGCAAATTGACAGCGCCGCTCACGTCAGCCGCGTGCTCGCGTTTTAAGGCCGGTTGGCCTGGCGGTCAGCAATTACTGATTGGTACATAGCGATTTGGCGTCGCAGTTCCTGAATCTTAGCTTCGGTGCGCCCCTCGAAAGGAGTGCCAATGTGTGCATCGCCACCCTCCAGCGCCTCTAAAAACCCTTGCGCGTCGGCTATCTTGGCCCGGATTTCATGATCGCTACCAGGATCGTCCACGATCGCCAACATTCTTTGCGCCAACCAGCGTTTCCGCCCAACACGGTAGGTCTCCACTGCGGCGAACCATCCGACTGCCGCCTTGCGCTATGACGGGAACGCACAGATGTCAGCGTCGTTCCTTTTCCCTACGGCAAACTTGTCAGAGGGCTCTGCACAACGAGCGGGGGCATGCCGCACGCGTTCATTCTGTTCCGGAACGGACAGACTGGCTTGGCAACCGCCTCGCGGATGCGTGAGGCCGGGTGGAGCTTCACCCTCCCGCATCGCGCCCGGCGGGGGGTTCGCTTCAGCCCCACGCTTCGGGTGGCGGATGTCGTCCATGTTAACCGGGCGGAGCCGGGCGCGCTCCCTCGTGCGCTTGGCTCCGGCGCCGACATCCTGATCGATGTCATCGCCTATGGGCCGGAGCATGCGCGACAATTGCTCGTCCCGGCGTGGCTCAAACGCCGCAGTTTCGCGCCCCGTCGGTTGCGTACACGAGCGATTCTCTCGCCGTTGTCGCGCGCGCTGTTCTTGACCCGATCTTGCGGCAGCCATCGGACCGCGTAAAGCCGCGAGTTTGGTCAGGCCAGCCGCGCTGGTCAGCGCCATCCGCGCGCCATTGAAACGGAATATTTAGGTGAAACAGGGCTTAGGCCTCGCATTCTAAAGTTTGAACAATGTCAGAATACGAGCAGCGCCAGTGTCATGAAAAGTCGCGATCCCGGGCGACGCGCCAGCACCCACCGACCTCCAGCCCAGTTCCTGTGGCCGACGTCGGATAGCATCCAGTTCGAAATTTATTGTTGAATAGTGGCCAATGGGACATCAATTTCGCAGACCACGCCGCTCTGCTTGAAGTACATTCGCGCCGAGCCCGAGAACTGCTCCGCAAAACCCTTTTCGATAAGATGCATCCCGAAGCTTCGGCGCGACGGCTCTGCAACGAGAGGACCACCCTTTTCGCTCCACCTGAAATGAAATTTGCCGCTGGCTGCGTTGACTTTCGTCGCAATATTTACGCGTCCCTTGGGGACCGTGAGAGCCCCGTGTTTAATTGCATTCGTACACAGTTCGTTGATCGTCATGACTAGGGGAAGCGCTGCAGCCGGATTAATTCTTATCCGTGCGGGCTGAATTCGGAATTGCCCGCGACCAAACGTTTCAAAAGGTTCAATCGCAGTTTTCAACAATTCTGACAACATGACCCCGCCCCAGCTCGTGCCCAGAAGCAGGTCATGAACCCGACCCAACGCCAACACCCGCGCGGTAATGGCCTCGCCCGCGTGGGGCAAGTCAATGGCGGTGCGCACACTTTGGTTGGCGATGGACAGCACGACGGCCAGGGTGTTTTTCACCCTGTGGTGCAATTCTTCCAGTATGAGCCGCTGTAGTTTTTCGGCGCTGTCACGTCTCGCAGCGTCGGTCGCGGCCTGCTCAAGAAGCTTTCGCAGACTAGCGTTTTCCAGTTCAAGTTTGAAATCGCCTTCGTTCATCGCCGCAAAACCCGCGAGTTGCGGTATTGATCCCGTGAAGCAAGCTCGAGGTCGAATTCGGCAGGCCCGGGGTTGAAAATCGGTCAATTGATTGCCGAGTGTGGACGCGATGAAACCCAGGTCAACCTCCAAGTATAGGCCCCGGTCGAGACAACTGTCGGAATGCGCGTTCATGCCCGCTTAGGCCGCTCGCGTCCTCCCGAGCGATGCCGGTGGGCGCGATGCCCCTTTAACTAACCTCGCGCAGCTTTCCCCCGGCCTGCTCCGCCGGCTCTGCGAGCCGTGCGCCGGCGCCGACGCTACACCGTAGTCCGGCTGATCGCCGAGCAGGGCGATGCAAAACTCAGATCTCCTTCCCTTTATCGCCAAATGCACGCGGCCGGCCCGTTCCGCGACTATCTATAACCGGAGCAAGGCGGCTACCCGTCGCTCGCCATCGCGTGAGGGAACAATTCCGCCTTGCGGCTGGTAATTGCTGACGCGCCTAAATCCCGCTGGACCCCCGCGCTAAGCATGCCAAGCTCCCCCAACAAGGAAAGGAACTTCTACCGCGCCGCGCCGTTTGAGACACAGCGCGCCGGGGCGCGCCGCAGAAGCTGGAGCTAGCTGGAGAGTTTGATGGTTCCGACATCGCATTTCCTCTTGCGCGCAGCGAGGGCCGCATCGGTGGCCGTTCTTGCGACCTTTTATGCCGGAACGATCGCAGTCGCTCACCAGTTCGCGGCGTATACCGAGGATCCGGCGGTGAGCGAAACTGCCCCTGATCAGGATAGGCCGGCCGAAGTCTATGCCAGACAGCTGGTGCCTTTCCATACGAGCGAGGCCCCGGGAACCATCATCGTCGATACCGCCGAGCGCCACCTCTATCTCGTCCAGCCGAATGATCTGGCCATCCGCTATGGCATCGGCGTCGGGCGTCTCGGCTTCCAGTGGTCGGGCGTCGAGCGGGTGTCCCGGAAAGAAGAATGGCCGGACTGGACGCCGCCGCCGGAAATGGTCGACGGCAACCCTATCTGCCTCGATTCATGGCCGGTGGTCCAGGTAACCCCCTCGGCGCGCGAGCCCTGTATCTTGGTCACACCGAGTTCCGCATCCATGGAACGAACCAGCCTGAGACGATCGGGCACGCTGTGTCGTCGGGTTGCATTCGTCTCGATGACGTGGACGTGATCGACCTATACAACCGCGTCCAGGTTGGCGCAAAAGTGGTCGTCCGGCAGTCAGCGCACGTTACCTAACGCGGAGTCAACTGGGCGCTTCAGGCCAACGCCTCATCTAGCGCCGCGGCCCATACCCGGTCTAGCGGAGACCTGCGACCCCAAGGGAGCACCACGCCCAGTCTAGGTAGGGGACTCATTTAAGTCCACGCGATGATTATAGCGGCGAGAGCGAGGCCCGAGAGATAGTTTTGAGCGAGGCGGTCGTATCGGGTTGCGACGCGTCGCCAATTCTTCAGTTTGCAGAACATGCGTTCAATGACGTTTCGACGCTTATAGGCGGCGCGATCGAGTGGGTATGGCGTGCGCCTCGAGGCAGTAGAGGGAATGGCCGCTCGGATCTTTCTTTGCCTGAGCCACCGGCGCAGACTGTCGGCGTCGTAGGCCTTGTCGGCGAGCAGGCGCTTTGGTTTTGCGACGGCGCCGAGAAGCGGAATGGCCATGACGACGTCGGCGACGTTTCCGGGCGTCAGCGCGAAAGCGACCGCTCGGGTATGGCTTCACTGCTGTTCCTCGGCGGCGAAGCGTTGAGCTAAGGAATCGAGGGCTCCTTGGCAGGTGGTCGCTCCACCCGGCGCTGAGGGGAGCCGAACCTCGCCGTGTTCTTGGGATGGCAAGAGGATGGTCGCATGACCTGGCGTCGTCGTCTCGCCGCGCTGGTTCTCTCCCCAGACATCGAGATCCACGGCTGGTCGATCGCCTTCTGCGAGGTACTTACGGGTGACGCGTCCCTGCATCCGATGGGTGTCGCCTACATAATTGAACTTGCGGAACTGACAATCGAGCTTCCATAACCAAGCGTCGTCGCCCATCCAGTCCGTGCACAAATGGATGAGCCACGTCCCGCGCATGGCGCCCTAGTGGTAGCAGGGCGGGATTGCCGGCTCGGTGAGCCCATTCGGGATCCCGGTACGCGCTGCTGGACGTCGGGGATGTTCAAGTCGTCGGGCTTGAAGAAGCGGGGCATGCGTTGGAGCTGATCGTGGCCGAGCCGCAGGGCCGCCACGCCGTACAGGCCCATGCCCATGCCGGTGTGCCACACGACCACGTCAGTAACCCGCATCGGGCCCTTGACAAGGGCTGGGAGCTCATCGCCCTCGTTCACGTCCTCCCACGAGCGGGGCTCGGGACCGCGCCGCCGGTTCCGCTCACCGGCGATGGCCTCACCGATGACAGTGAGTTCCTCTTCGGTGTAGGGGCGGATCTCGACCTCGTCGCTCTTCTTACGCTCGGTCGCTTTCTCTGTTCCGCACGGATCATCAAGCGGTACTGCCCGGAGGACGGACCGTCGGCCGCAGCGAACACCTCAGCCGACCATTCGTGCACCGTGCGACCGGCGAAGTCGCCGACCTTGTCGTGCACGCCGATCAAAGCGTTGCGGCGGGTGACGCGGATGCCGGGACGGAGTGGGCCACCACTCCCGGAACGATCCCGAGTAGAAGCGTGAACGCCTCTGAGCGGGTCCCCCTTCATCAGTGCCTTTGTCTCGCCTTCGAGGAGAGTGACTTCGTCCTCCCCAATGAGGGTGTCCCCACCGACGAGGTGGGGGGAGCGATCGGACCGGCCCACCTGGTCCCTGCGCCGTAGGACGGATCGCACCAGAGGGGGTTGTCGTCACCCTAAGCCTCGGCGACGTGGCGGAAAGCATCCTCGTTGGGGCTGAGGTAATGCGGCGGGTTGGTGTGCGGATGCGCTATCCCGATCCGCTGCCGGAGCCGGGAACTCCCTCGTCGGTGATGGCGTCAGGCAAGCCGCGGCCGCGGCTCAGTGTTTAGGGAAGGGTGCACGGGCTGACCACAATCCAAAGTCGATGCAATGTGTCTACCCTCCCTGAGACGAGAACGCCCGAAATATCACCGTGCCCCAAGGGGCATCCCTGCCCAATCCCACGGCGAGACATGCCTGAGTATGTGGGCCAGAATTTCAAATATAGTATACGAAAGTAATGCATCTCGCGGAATCCGTGCCAGCCGACCCATGCGGTTCTCGATCCACGGCAGCCTTCTTGCAGCCAGCTCGGACAGTTTTACCTCGAGGATGCCTCCGCTCCACTTCTGAGTTGTCAGCTTACGTTCGCCCATTCAACTCCAGTGAGGAAGATTGGGCGGCCCCCGCGACATCCACCTCTCGAGCCGAGTCCTAATGTCTCGAGGCAGCGATGGATTTTGACGACACCGAGGAGGACGCGGCATTCCGGCGCGAGGTGTCGGCCTGGCTCGAGGAGCATGCCGAGGTCAGGACAGGTCTGGCTGACTGGTCCCGGAAGCCCACGCACCCTGATTACGTAGGACGCTGCCGCCAATGGGAGCACACCCTCTATGAAGGTGGTTGGGGCGCCATAACCTGGCCCGAAGAATACGGCGGGCGTGGCGAAACCTCCTGGCACCAGAGCATCTTCAATCAGGAAATGGCGAAGTACGACGTATCGGTTGGAGCGTTCGCCGTCGGGATCGGCATGGCCGGGCCGACCCTCATTGCGCACGGGTCCGAGGAGCAGAAGCACCGTCAGCTTCCAGCGATGTTGCGGGGAGAAGCGGTCTGGTGTCAGTTGTTCTCAGAACCAGATGCCGGATCCGATCTCGCAGGATTGAAGAGCCGGGCCGAACGTGACGGGGATTCCTTCGTGGTGAACGGCCAGAAGGTCTGGACATCGGGTGCCCAACACAGTGATTGGGGGATTCTCATCGCTCGGACGAACCCCGACGTCCCCAAGCACAAGGGCATTACCTACTTCCTCGTCGACATGCACTCCCCAGGGATCGAGGTTCGTCCGCTGCGCCAGATCACGGGGACTGCCCACTTCAACGAGGTCTTTCTGACGGATGTTGTGGTTCCCGCGACCAACGTGGTGGGGGAGGTCAATGGCGGATGGGCTGTGGCTCACACCACCATGGGCTATGAACGAGCGCTCATCGGTGGCACCGGGCCGAGCATCCCGATCGCCCAGGTGCTCGACCTCGCTCGGCGTAGCGGCAGGAGCTCGGATCCTTTGGTGCGCAGACAGATCGCCGATTTCTATACGTGGGTCGAGCCCCTGCGGTTCATGAATTACCGCTGCAGACTGCGCTGTCCAAGGGCCGTCTGCCTGGTCCAGAGGCATCCACCACGAAACTGTTCCTGTCACAGCACATGGGTCTGAACGGGGAACTGTTCATGAGCCTGGCGGGCGCGAACGGGATGTTGGCCGATGATGGCGCCCTCGACAATGGCTTCTGGCATACGGCATTTTTGAACCAATGGACGTCCAGACTCGGTGGCGGCACCGACAATATCCAGCGTAACTCCTTGGCTGAGCGCTTCCTCGGTCTTCCGCGGGAGTCACGCAGCGACAAGGATCAGCCGTTCAGCGAGTTGGGCTGAGCCAATGTGCGCCGGCCCGGAGAAGATGCCCGGGAATTTCGTGGTAGGGCTTATCTGCCGCAAGA
>CAVYDG010000004.1:0-388694 GCA_963767245.1 uncultured Alphaproteobacteria bacterium | reverse complement strand
GGAAGCCGCAAAGGGCGGCGACATGACCGCGGCGCGGCTCGTACTGGAACGCATCGCCCCAGTCAGAAAGGGGCGCCCGTATATTTCGATTTGCCGCCGGTAAATACCGCTGCGGACATTGCGGCGGCGATGGCGGCGCTGACAACCGCGATGGCGTCTGGCGACCTGACGCCGGACGAGGCGGCGACTGTGGCCTCCGTCCTCGAGATGCGGCAGAATCCTCGAAGTGGGTGAGTTTGAGCTGCGCCTGCGGGCGGTCGAAGAGACGATAGAGAAACGATGAAGGCGGAAATGCGAAGGCGTCTTGCCCGACTCGAAGCCAAACTGGACATGGGTCCTGCTAGAGAGGTTGACGAGCGGACTGAGCCCCAGCTGGGCTACAGGTGATCGTCGCTTTCCACGCCGGCAAATTGTCAGGAGGCGAATCGCTTGCGACCGCGTTTGCCCGAGGATTGGGTATGACGACGTACGAATTGAAAAGACGCATAGCCCTGACTATGACGGGCCCCGGGTTTGGCCATTGGCGATCGAAAAACTGAACACCATCGTCGCCGCGCGCGGCGGGCGCCCGATCACGCAGAACGGTTCTCCGATCCTCGAAAGACCGCGCCAGGACGACGATCGGCGCGACGGCTTCGAAGTGTTCGACGAACTCTATCAGGAGATCCCTGACGAAATGAAGGAACGCCGCAACCTGCTGCCGTCTTTGGCCGACTACTTTGAGAAGGCAATAAGCGCAGAGGAAGACAACCGCAAGCAACGGTAACAAAAAGCAGGCAGAGGATGGACTGTTTCGGCCGGACGGGTTTTCCTCGAGCCCGGCGAAGCTCAGGCTCTCTTTAGAAACTGCATCTTGAGCATTCGGCGCTCTGCAAAACCGCCGGCAGCAAGGTTTCGATCGCACGATTGATCGCGGGCTCGCCTGGCCCGAAGGCACCGTCAATGGCGAGTCGCGCGAATCCATGCGCGAGCGACCATAGCGCCACCAAGGATGCAACCGCCGGGTCCGAGGGAAATTCCAACCTCCGATCGACGCCCATGACAGCCCGGTCGAAGACACGAAAGGCGCGATCCTGCGTCTCCCGAAATTCGGGATGACCGGGGTCAAGCAGAGTCGGACGCCACATCAAGTCGAAGCGGGCACGATGCCGCACCGCGAACTGGACGTAAGCCGTGCCAGCTTCTTCAGGCGATCGCTCCGCACTGGCTCTCTCGCCGCCACTTCGAGCTCTTCAGTCAGGTACGAAGGGCAAGCTCTGCGATCGCGGTCAAAAGCCCACGTGCATCGCCAAGTGATGCGCGGGTGCGCTCGCAGACACGCCGGCACGCCGAGCGGTTTCACGAAGGCTGAACCCCTCCAACCCCCTTTCGGCCAAGACGGCCTCGCCCGCGGCGATCAACGCCGGCCGCAGTGCGCCATAGTGGTACGATTTAATCTTGACAACGTCGAGATCGTCACTCATTAAGGCATCTGTGCACGTCAGATTCTGGCGAGGACCGCGATGAAAATCAGACTGAGCGAGCTTATCACGGATGCGCCTTCCACAAGTTGGACCACCACGCCTCTTCGGCGGGTCGGACGCCTAAGAGGCGGTGCTGAACCATCCTTGGAGCCAGGAGCGCGGCGAGACCGAGCAGGAGGATCTGCGGCGAGCTTTCGCACCGATCCCGCCGCTTTCGCCCGGCTCGCGTAAACGCACCCCGTTTCTTTCGAGAAACTCGATGCCGGCGGTTCGGAGAACGCTTTCGATCACCGCCAGAGAATCCTGGTTTCCCGCGTAGCGGCCGACCTCGAGGTTAGTGATGGTGTTTCGGTGAAGGCCGGTCGCGGACGCGAGGTCTCGAACCGACCAGTTCAGTGCGGCGCGCGCCATCCTCACCTGTGCGCTTGTCACAGGCACTTAGTTGTTCTATTGTCACAAGTGCCGATGTCACAAGTCACCATATCGGAAGAAAAGGAGAACCCCAATGAGAATCAAACCGAGCGACCTTACCATGGCTGCGCATTCGATAAAGCCGGACCGCCGGCTCTTCATCGGCGGGTCGGACGCGCGGATCATTATGAGCCCCGACGAGGCGGCGCTGATCCGGCTTTGGAAGGAAAAGCGCGGCGAAGTCGAACCGATGGACCTCAGCGATAACCTCGTTGTCCAACTCGGCGTCGTCACCGAGGCGCTGAACCGAAGCTGGTATGAGCGCAACACCGGGCGCTCCGTCACCGACTGTCAGCGCTGGGTCCAGCATCCGGTGAAACGGTGGATGGCGGCGACCCTCGATGGCTTTGTCAACGAGCTCGACGCCGTTTTCGAGGCCAAGTTCACGCTGCCCTGGTCGTTCTCCGAAGAGGCGGCCGCCGAAAAGCATATGGCCCAACTGCAGCACAACATGTGGGTGACCAACGCCCGGTCGGCGGTCCTCTCGATCATCACCGGCGGGGGCAAATGGATCGAAATGACCATCCCCGCCGATGCGCTCTACCAACATTTTTTGGTCACCGCGGAGCGCCGGTTCTGGCGCTGCGTTCAAACCGGCGACACCCCCCGCCCCTATGGCGTCGAGCCGCCGCGACCTCGGATCGAAGCGGTTCGCATCGTCGACATGAGCGGGTCCAATTCGTGGGCGGAGTTCGCCGGCCTCTTCTGCGCCACCCGATCAGCCTTTCTCGATCATGAGCGAGCCAAGTCCGAGCTCAAAGCCCTGATGCCCGAGGACGCCAAGGAAGCCTCCGGCCATGGTGTTCGGGCCAAACGGTCGAAGTCGGGGGCGGTCAGTTTCGATCTTCTCGTGCAGTGGGGAGGGCAGCCATGCAGCGGTCTAGTGAAACCATCGGCGCGATCGCGGCGGCGCTGGCCAAGGCGCAAGCCGAACTGACCAATCCGGAGAAGGCGCTTATCGCGACCATTCGCGCATCGAACCCACGCGATCAGGATCAGACCTTCCGCTATGCGGCGCTCTCGAGCGGCCTCGACATCGTGCGCAAGGCGCTTGGCGGCCATGAGATCGCAACCGTACAGACGACGGCGATCGACAAGGAGGCCGGGCTGATCCGCCTCACCACCACGCTCGCCCATTCCTCGGGGGAGTGGCTGTCGTCGGAATGGCCGGTCTGCGCGATCGGCGAGACCGCGACCCCGCGCCGGATGGGGGCGGCGCTCACCTATGCCCGCCGCTACGCCCTATTCACCCTGGTCGGCATCGCAGGCGAAGACGATCTCGACGCGCCGGATCTTGCCGAAGGCAGCGAGGGCGGAGCCGGCCAACAACGCCGGCGCCGCTGCCAAAGACCCTGTACCCGCGCGATTGCGACCTCCCACTGCGACAGACTTCAGACCGCCCGCAACTTCAGCCCCCCGCCGGACGGAGAAGGTCGTCCGCTCCCCGCAGATTGTTCTGGGATCAGACCAATCAGCAGCATTGCGGGAGCGGCTGCTCGGCGACATCGGCCAACTCCAATCGGCCGACGAGGCCGCAGATTGGGTCCACAAGAACCTTGCGGCCAAGAACGCGCTGATCGATGCCGACGCCGACTTGGTCGAAGCGGGCTTCCGCGAAAAGCTCGCAACAATCGAGTTGACCCCGGAGGCTCGTCATGAAGAATTGAAAACCGCGCCAGCGGAGGAATCTGCTTCTCGGCTCGAGAGGCCGTTCCTTGCCCCAACGGACGACGCCGCCGCCGCTCCGATCATCCTGCCCTCAAGCCCTAGGGAGCGGCGGCGTCGCGTTGCCGGAAAGACCATTCGTCTCCGCGACAAGGAGCACTGCAAGTTCGTCGCCTCTCAGCCTTGCGTCGTCTGCGGCCGCACGCCCTCCGAAGCCCATCACATTCGCTTTGCCCAACCGCGCGCGCTCGGCCGCAAGGTCAGCGACGAATACACCGTCCCCGTCTGCCGGCTACACCACCGCGAACTTCATGGCTACGGCGACGAGGCCTCGTGGTGGGCCGGGGTCAGCATCGACCCTCTGCCTGTCGCGCTCGAGCTGTGGCGACAATGGCACTAGGCGGAGGACGATCATTTCGGATGGATAGGTTTCGGAAAACCCGCCGAAACCCAGGCCCTCTCGGAACGTCGCCATTCTACCAACCGGGCTCTACGGAACTGCTGGAAACGAGGTTGCGATCACGAAATTAATCGCTGGCTCGTCAGGCCAAAGCCCGTCAGCAGTCAATTACTCATATCCATTGTGCGAGCGGCCATAGCACCCCCAGGAGGCAAAGTGCCGGGTTCGGGAGTCTCTAGCCCCTTCGATTGACTTCGAAGAACATCCCGGTCCAAGCCCTGCGCAGCCTCTCCCGAAATTCACGATTGGCGGGTCAAACAGAGTCGAGCGTCACACCAAATCGAAGCAGGCGCGGCTTCCGCACACCAGAACTAGGGGCTAAGAAAAGGGACGACGACGGCATTCGAGGAGCTATGGGATGACTCAACGGCTATTAATGCGATTGCCCCCGCGCCGAGTAGGCCTGCTCCCACGACCGGCCATATCGGGAAGCCCGCGGCTGGCGCGACCGCCGGCACATACGGGGCCAAAGGCGCCTTATGCGTCGGCAGGTCAGCGGCCGTTAGGCGAAAGTCCTTGGGGGCGCCAATAAAGGGCTCAGAGATAGCATACGAGGCCGCCTGCGTCACAGCGACTCCACTGGCTGTGACGGTTGCTTCTTCGCTGGGGAGAAGCAGCTCTGTACAAGGACAGGACCGGTTCTGTCTCTGGGCCCCAAGCGCGAGCTCCTCCTCGCTCCCTTTGCAAGACTTTCGTAAGTCTTCCACAGGAACGTCGTTCCTACGAAGACAGACGACCGCTGCCCCCTCTTCGTTGATAACCTCAGTCTCGGTCGGCGTCGCCTTGATCCTTAAGCTCGTGCCGCGCACGCCGATGGCCGCGGTTGGCGTCCAAATCGTATACGCCCGTTTGTTGGCGTTACCCGTAGTGAACCGAAGCGTGCCGTTCGTCATACTGAGAGCGACTTTGCCGTGCTCTTTTGGACCCGAATAGACAAAATCGTCCAACCTAACTGTGGAATCCGGTCCGACTGTTACGTTGGAGTTGTCGTTGAGCACCAAACTCGCTTTGCTGTCCGCGCCGCTTGAAATTGCCTCATCAAGGAACACGCCGTCGCCTTGTGCCACAGGTACTTGATTTCCAGTCGGAAGATTGCCCTGGACGTTCTTGATGACAGTCTGTGCAGCGCCGATCTTTTCGTCAGACCATGAGAGCCCGGCGCTGCCGAGGAGCAAAATGCTGGCGACCAAAACCGTCGAAACTGGGCCGCTGCGCGCACTGAGACTGTACATTTGTGGCTCCTTTGCCTCTAGGAAACGCCAACTAAGAGAAGAGGTTACTCTGGGGTCAAGCGAAGGTCAAGTCTGGACAAAGAATGCGCTCGGCGCGTCTCCTAATATTCGCTACTGTGTTACAAATGAGACAGCCTGCCGTTGCGTTCCTTGCGTCGCCCCCATGAGAGACCCGGCCGACAACTTCGGTCGCGGGCGAGGTCGATGTCAAGAGCGCTTCCTCCAATTCACACCGCCAGAATCAGGCCCAGGGGGTTATTTGTCTCGAGGAAGCGTACGCCCGCGCCGCCGCCTTGGACGTCGTCGACAACCTCAAGGCTAGCGCCGGCGCCTAACAACGCGGCGGGGTTCGGCGCGAAGCCTTGAAAATGGCGAGGGCGGCGGCGAAACCGCAACGTGCTGCAAAGCGGGAAGCAAAGCGAGGTTGACAGGCAAAAAATGCGTGGATTATCGTTTGGTCGGTTCCTATTGGGCGCGTTTGGTAGCACGACGGTTGCCGCTCTAGCTGCCTCACCAACAGTCCCCGCTCAATATGAATTTTCCTTGGCAACGTCTAATTGGCAGTTTCAATTTTCATGCACTTCTGCTAGAAATACCGTCCAATGTACGCCGGGACCTCAAGCAGTGCGTTTGCTCTCGAATCCTGATGGGACCTGGTCATTCAATTTTCCACCTTATCCGGCACATGCCAATTATCTTATCACGCCAGGCGTCAACCTGGCCGGACATCGCTCATTGAGCATGACCTTTATTTTGACACTCAATACACCTGCGTGGTTTTGGCAATTTGACGCCAATAATGACTGCAATATTGGCAGCCCTCCATTTGTCCATCTGTATTTTCAGCGGGATGGCGATGATCTGCGTGGAACGCCTGGCGCGACTGAATACTATCGCTGGTGGAGTCGCGGCGATATAGATTTCAGGTCGAGCGGAAGATTTGTGCTAACAGTGCCGTTGACTATGGGAAATTGGACTGATGTATTAGGTCAGGATAACATCACTAGTTTTCCAATGTTTCTTGCTGCGGAGCAAAACGTTGCTTATATCGGAATGACGTTCGGAGGAGGATGTTTCGATGGACATGGAGTAGCGGTGAAGAATGGGAGTGCTATTTTCACTCTTGTTAGTCTAATTTTGGACTAAACGTAGGGCGAATTAAGCCGTCCTTAACGGTGCGCGGCTTGCGCGCCGCTAGGCGGGAGGAGCGGACGCCACGCGCCATGTGGCACGCGATCGCCGCCGACGGTGCCTGACGCGCGCTTTTGAACTCGAGCCAGGTCGGTTGGAACCTTGACTGCGAGCCAGACACCGCCGGCGTGCCGAACGCGGAAAACGTTCCTCAGTCCCCTGATGATCCACGGCGCGCCGTCGGATATGATGAAGGCAACTGGCGCGATCCGAAAGCCCTCTCCCGGCTTCACCGCAGGCAGAGTGAATGCCAACCCGCTTTTCCAGCCAGGCTACGCCTTCACCTCCACAGGAATGGCGACTTCACAAGCCGACACTCATGAACTATCTCGGCTGGTTATGTAAGATCTTGGTTATCTCTTGAGGTCATAATGGTGGCCAGTCGACAAAGCCAGACGGAAGGTTCGTCGTGCGCCCTGTCTTGGGGGCTCGGGCAGGATCCAAGTGTTTATGAGTTCGATAACAATGGATATGAGGGATCGCGATGCCCGTTGGGTTGCCAAAAGAAGATGGACTATCCGTCCGATCATGGATAGCCTGCGGCGGGTGGACAACAATTCTTTGTACTCTATTGCTATTATTGGCTCTTTCTTCGGACACATCAATCCAAACGTTGCTAGCGCTCTTGGCGGTCTACGTCATACAGGGTTGCTTGGCGGAATTGATCGGGCTGAAGATAGAGGGATCGGGAATTTCGTTCCCTAATCGCGTGTTTCCAAGATTCCCATATTTAGTTTTGTTTCGTCGCAAATTACCAAGAAGGTCGTTTGATCGAGTTGATTTCATCAAAACGCAGATGTTGATAATATATCCTGCTATGAGGCAGATTATTGTTCCCGTTACAAAAAGGTGTGATGAGAAGTGTGTGGTGCGATTTTTAAGAGATACTTTTCCTGAGGTGTCGGTTAAAATAATGCGTTGACCCAACAAAACCAGTGGTCGCCGTTGATATTTGCTCCGTTTTTTTTTGCGATGTGGCTAGAACAATTTGACCAGGAGGTTGGAGAGAGGCTAGCGCTCCGAGCTATCCAGTACAAGACGACCCACATTTGATGCATGCGATATGCCAAGGCTACGCTCGGGTGGCTCTCTTGCCAGCCTCTTTGAACTTTCACATTATTCATCCCATTGTGACGGCCTCCCCCGATACACATCGTTCATGGCCGTCACCCCGGGTTTGGGTTGATCGGCGTGAAGGCCCGCTTAAACCTACCGGAGCCTTCGAGGCCATGCGCCGCTTGCGCTGCGCGTGCTTGTTTTGTGGATATTATCGGATCCGCGATCGCGAACACAACGGCACGAACGAGGAGAGCGCAAATAGTCAACGCGATATGGAGGCAGCACATATTAAGCGCGCGACGTCTGCACCCGCGCCGTTCTCAGGCGCGAAGTGCAGGAGCTGAAGCCGCACGGCGTTGCGTGAGAAGGTACTGCGCGAACAGGCGCCTCAAACCCCGGTTTGCTTTCCGGCCTTGGTCTCGCGGAAGCGTACACCCACGCCCCCGCCGTTCTTAGCGATAAACACCATACCCGCCGACTCCAGCGCGGAGCGCAGCTTTTCGACCGTCGAAATCCTCGAGTCTCGACCAGTTTCGAACCGATTTACCGAGTTGACCCCGACATTAGCCGCGCGTGCCAAATCAGTCGTACTCCAATCGAGGGCTGCCCGCGCCATTCGACACTGAGTCGGGGGTCATATGGTGGAAATATCACCAAGTTCCCCTTGACAGCAAATGGGTTCCCCATTACCTTTGGCGGTGTTAATCACACCTATATAGGTGCCATTCGACTTCTCTGGTACGGTACGGAGGAAACACCGTCATGAAATTCACCCTGAACGATTTCACAACGGTTCCGGATTTGAGAAAGCCAGACCGACGGCTCTTTGTCGGGGGGGCGGACGCGCGGGTCATCATGAGCCCGGACGAGGCCGCGCTGATCCGGCTTTGGAAGGAAAAGCGCGGAGAGGTCGAACCGGAAGACCTGTCGAGCAACTTGGTCGTCCAGCTCGGCGTCGTCACTGAGGCGCTGAACCGAAGCTGGTATGAGCGCAACACCGGGCGCTCGGTCACCGACAGTCAGCGCTGGGTCCAGCATCCGGTGAAACGGTGGATGGCGGCGACCCTGGACGGGTTCGTCAACGAGCTCGACGCCGTCTTCGAGGCCAAGTTCATGCTGCCCTGGTCATTCTCGGACGAGGCGGCGGCAGAAAAGCATATGGCCCAGCTGCAGCACAACATGTGGGTGACCAACGCCCGCACGGCGGTCCTCTCGATCATCACCGGCGGGGGCAAATGGATCGAAATGACCGTTCCTGCGGACGCCCTCTACCAGCATTTCTTGGTGACGGCGGAGCGCCGGTTCTGGCGCTGCGTTGAGACCGGCGAGACCCCCCGCCCTTATGGCGTCGAGCCTCCACGGCCGCGCGTCGAAGCGGTTCGGATTGTCGACATGAGCGGGTCCAATTCGTGGGCCGAGTTCGCCGGCCTCTTCTGCGCAACCCGTTCCGCCTTTCTCGACCACGAGCGGGCCAAGTCCGAGCTCAAAGCCTTGATGCCCGAGGACGCCAAGGAAGCCGCCGGCCATGGCGTTCGGGCCAAACGCTCGAAGTCGGGCGCAGTCAGCTTCGATCTTCTCGACAAGGGGGACAGCCATGCAGCGGTCCAGTGAAACCATCGGCGCGATCGCGGGAGCGCTCGCCAAGGCCCAAGCCGAACTGACCAATCCGGAGAAATCGCTGATTGCGACCATTCGGGCGTCCGACCCGCGCGATCATGATCAGACCTTTCGCTATGCGGCGCTCTCGAACGGCCTCGACATCGTGCGCAAGGCGCTCGGCGGCCACGAAATCGCAACCGTTCAAACGACCGCGATCGACAGGGAGGCCGGACTCATCCGCCTCACCACGACGCTTGCCCATTCGTCTGGGGAGTGGCTGTCGTCGGAATGGCCGGTCTGCCCGATTGTCGATACGGCGACGCCGCGCCGGATGGGAGCGGCGCTCACCTACGCAAGACGCTACGCCTTATTCACCCTTGTGGGCATTGCCGGCGAAGACGATCTCGACGCGCCAGATCTCGCCGAAGACGCGAAGGCGGATGCCGCTAACAAAGTCGATGAGGCCGGCAACATCGGCCTAGCGGCGCGAGTAGGACCCGCTGCGGCAACAAAGGAACGGCACCCGCCGGCCTCCGCTCCCCACCGCCGCACGGAGGAGCTTGCGCGCCCTCCTCGGACCCTTCTGGGGCCGGAGCAATCGGCGGCGTTGCGGGAGCGGCTGGTCGCCGACCTCGGTGGGCTCCAGTCCGCAGACGAGGCCGCGGACTGGGTCCACACTAACCTTGCGGCCAAGAACAGGCTGATTACCGCTGACGCGGACAGGGTCGAAGCCGGTTTTCGCGACAGGCTCGCAGCGATCGAGTCGACGTCCGCTGCTCTCAACGGAGAAACTCAGTCGGCGCGGGCGGAAGAACCCAAGGCTCCGGTTGAGAATCCTTTCGCCGCCCCGATGGACGACGCAGCCGGAGGCCCAATGGTCCCGCCCGAGACTGCTGGGGCGGGCCGACGCCGCGTTGCGGCCAGGACCATCCGGCTGCGGGACAAGGAGCACTGTACGTTCGTCGCCTCGCAGCCCTGCGTTGTCTGTGGCCGGACGCCCTCCGAGGCGCATCACATTCGCTATGCCCAACGGCGCGCCCTCGGCCGCAAGGTCAGCGACGAATACACCGTCCCCGTCTGCCGGCTACACCACCGCGAACTTCACGGCTACGGCGACGAGGCCTCGTGGTGGGCCGGTGTCAGCATTGATCCGTTGCCCATTGCGCTCGAACTGTGGGGGCGATCGCACGCCCAGCTCCAAGGGCCGTCGGACTTGCCTGGCGCGACCTGGGTGAGTGGCCGAACGCGATGTTGAGATGGTTATTTGGGGCGCATGTTGGCGCCGGATCACGAGGGGTTCGCCCGAACGTAGGTTGTACCGAAAAACGGGCCAGGAGTTTCACATTTGCGACTTCGGCGCTGCCGCTCAAATTCTGGTGGCAGCGTCGCCACCGAGTCCATAAAAATCCCGCTACTTTGCGCGAAGAGCCATATCTCCTGACTTGTTTTTTTTGTCGACCCCAAGCTTACCTCACGAATCCCCTCATTTTTTCTGACTCAGATTGGCCAGAATTCATGAGCAAGTCGCCGCGACAAGAACTCTCGGGCAGCGGTGGGCGCGATGCAGCATTTTGGCGATCGTATTGAATTCATTCGTGATTATCTGAGAGCGATTTTCGCCAGGGATGTGCACTCCAAGCGCATCGATTCGTTGGCCGGCGCCACGCTCGCGGTCATGACGAGCGCTTCGCTCGCCGTTTCGGTCATCGGCCACGCCTTGGCTCAGGCGCGATGTCGGCTCACCAAGCACGCCATCAAGCAGGTCGACAGACTGCTCAATCAGGGCGTCGTCGTATGGGACATGTTCGGCCCATGGGTGGCCGAGATGGTCGGCCAGCGCCGCTCGATCGTCGTCGCCATGGATTGGACCGACTTCGACGCGGACGACCAGACGACCCTGGCGCTGAACCTCGTCACCAATCACGGCCGGGCGACGCCTTTATTGTGGCTGACGGTCTTCAAGGGCGAGTTGAAGGATAAGCGCAACGACTATGAAGACCTCTGTCTGCTCCGCCTCGCCGAGGCGCTCCCCGAGGGCGCCGTCGTCACGATCCTGGCCGATCGCGGCTTCGGCGACGTCAAGCTGTTCGCCTTTCTCGACGAATTGGGCTTTGACTATGTCATCCGGTTCCGCGGCAATATCCATGTCGCGGCGGCCGATGGCGAGACCCGCCTCGCCGCGGACTGGGTCGGCAAGGGCGGTCGGGCGCGCAAAATTCCCGCCGCCTCGGTCACCGCGGGCGGGCGCGAAGTGGGCGCCGTCGTCTGCGTCCACGCCAAGACATGAAGGAAGCCTGGTGCTTGGCCACCAGCCACGCCGAGGCGAGCGCGCGCGAAATCATCAATTACTACGCCAAGCGCTGGACCATCGAACCCGGGTTTCGCGACACGAAGGACCTTCGCTTCGGCATGGGGATGGGTGTTCTGCGAATCTCTGACCCCCAACGGCGCGACAGGCTGCTTCTCCTTAACGCCTTGGCGATCGTTCTCTTGACGCTGCTCGGCGCCGCCGGAGAAAGCCTCGACATGGACCGCCATCTCAAGTCCAACACCGCCAAGCATCGCACCCATTCGCTCTTCCGCCAGGGCTGCATGCTCTACGAACTGATCCCGAGCATGCCCGAACCGCGATTGCGGCCCCTCATCGAAAGGTTCGGCGAGATCGTCATGCAAAATAGGGCGCTCGCACAAACTTTCTCGGTCGTCTGAAAAATGAGGGGATCGGTGAGCAAGCTTACCGGCCACGTCCCCATCGGTCGACGAACTTGTCAGTTTCGCTGTGCCGTGGAACTCTTCTATGGAAGTACGTTAGGGACGAAGCCATTGCTGCGCCTCGTCCCATTCGATAAGAGGGAGCGATTTAAAGTTGTCGTAGAAATAAGAAAACTTTTTATCACAAAGCTCAACGACCATATCGTTTAAGGTTACATGTTCTGTTGTAACCCTTAATACTCCGACACCATGGTCGACTTTGAGGATTTTGAATTCGATACCCTCGGTTTTTGATAATTCAAAAGCTACCTTCCAAACGTCACCAGTCCAGGTACCGCTCGACAGGATTGGCACGTGGCATTCTATCCAATCTCGTGGAAGCATATCATGTACCACAACCCATCCATCTTTATTTAGAAATTTTAGCGCATTTATAACGTCATTTCTTACTTGTTTATAAGTATGGAGACCATCAATAAAAACAACGTCAAAACCAACGTTGTTGTACTTAAAAAACTCGTCCGAAGTCATTCGCATCGTGCCGCCTGTTGAAGGGTCGACGCCAACTTTGTTTAACGCTGGAATAGAGTCGAATAAAGAATTTGATGCGCACCCAATTTCTAAGTAAGTTGGATTCCGTTTTTTTCTCATGAGAAGATTTACTACAGCAATGCGATTGTAGTTAATCTGTTCCCATTTCCAGTCCAATTTTCTATTATCTGAATGGTGAGACCATTTTTTTATGAGGTAATAACGTTTTAGGCGATGATAAATGGGTCTAAAAAGATACAAGACCGCTCGATAGACAAAAGTATTTGTGTATGGAGGTTGTTTAACAGTTGTAGACATTGTTCTCCTACTATAGTTTCGTTTCTGCATATATAGTCGCCGGTTCAAGCCCAACCTGCGACAGTTGGGGTTCTTGGGCAAGGACGGACCGCCACCGACACGTTCGCGAAGTGCGTCGGGAAGGCCGCCCCGGCGCGGCGTGCCCCAACCGCCGGAAGCCCCGATTAGTTGCTCGAGCCTGAGCGATTAGTACACCGCCCGCTCGATGGGTGGTGGGGCGGACGGACCGGCTTCGTCGCAAACCCTATATGATAAATAATAAGATAAAGCCCCGTTGTGGTCTCCCCTGCAGACTTTTCGCATGTGGTTGCGTGGCATTGAGCTGCCCCCGGTTTCTCTGGACAGCTATTTGTCAGAGAGGAGAGCGGGGTGATGAAGGCCATGAGACGAGAAATCGAAGGCAGTGATGTTGCTGCTGCGCCTGTGGTCATCAGCAGCTTGACGGCGTCGTCCGCCAGCGCCGAGCGAGCAAGGTCACGCTCGATGACCTTGAGGTCCTCGCCCAGCCGATCGAACTCGCGCAGATGTCGTTCGACGGCCAAACGCTCGTCCTCCGGCAAGACCTGGTGAAAAAGCCATGCCCGTCCGGTTGCCCCGCACAGATCGGCGTGTGGGCAGGCAGGAGGGGATCAGGTGGCTGTGCAGGATAGACTGGATGATATTCTTCAGTCGCGATCTCTGCCGGACGATCTGGTTGCGCCGGGTCACCTGCCGGCGAAGCGCCTGTGTCGGTTGGTCAGGAATCCAGACTTCGGGCAGAAAGCCGCTTGCATAAAGCTGCGCGAGGACGCTGGCGTCGATTGTATCGGTTTTGATCTTCGCATGAGCGATGATGATGCGAACCTGCTTGGGGTTTGCGATCACGACCTTATTGACGTGCGGCGTGATCACCGCCGCAACCGACGCCGCGTTGCCGGTCGCTTCGACGACAACCACGTCCTCCTTGGTGAGCTTCTTCGCGAAAGCCTCAAGAAGATGGCGGCGCATGCCGACGCGCCCCATTTGAGCTTGCCGTCGTCCCAGGCGACCGCCTCGGCGAAGGCGCGGTGAATATCCAATCCGATGATCCGCATGCCTGCTCCTCCGTCTCTGTACGTTCAAAGCGTGAGCTGCGGGCGACACGACATCTACTGATCCGCGCTCGCGGCGCATCCGGGAAAGTCGCAAGGGGCGGCCATGTAACGAGCTCGGGCTCTCGGCCCACTGTCTATCGGCGGCCTGCCCGCACCTTCGTGCTCCCGAGCCCCGTGTCCCAGATGGGCTCACCATATCGCCCGCTCCCTTCCGGGAACAGCCGGACCATGAGGCGCCGCCGATCTCATACTGGATAATGGCGTCATCGAGCGCTTGTTCCGAACCCTCAAGGAGCAGATCGTGCACGGACGTATCTTCCAGACGTCGACGACGTCCGCGCCTTCGCCGCCCGCTACAACGCCGAATGGCTGATCGAGAAGAACGGCCACCGAAGCCCTGACCACGCTCGCGCCGCTTGGCATGACCACCCTTTCAGGCGCGCCGGATAAGCCAACCGTTCGTCCAAAGAACCGGGTGCGGTACATGGTTGCGTGGCATCGCGCTATCGGTTAGGTGTTCCTGGGATTAAGGGCGGGGTGTGAGGCGGCTGAGATTGCGAACCGACATCGAACTCGTATTGACGGGATCGGGATCGATCCCGAGGGTTTCATGAGCCGATGGCCGTCTCCGCCAAGGATACGCAGAGCGCGGGTGTCGGATTGGGCCTCGCAGTGCAGTCAAAGGATCCTTTATTCCCACTGCGCGACGGCGAGCGTTGGTTCGTCGCACAGACCTTGCGCCACCGCGAACAATTGGCCCGCCTTCACCTTGGCGCCCAAGGCTTTAGGAGCTTTCCTCCCGCGCTTTCACAAGACGGTTCGCCATGCGCGCAGTTTGCGCGAAGTGATCGCGCCAGTCTTTCCCGGATATATTTTTGTCGTCCTCAATCCCGAGCGGGATCGTTGGCGCTCGATCAACGGGACTTTTGGCGTGGCGCGGCTGGTCAGCGCGCAACATCGTCCGGTGCCGGTTCCGACGGGCGTGGTCGAAGCTTTACTGGCGAGCGTAGACGAATTGGGCCTGGTGCGGTTCGATGGCGGCCTCAAACCGGGGCAGCCGGTGCGCGTGCTCGCCGGTCCCTTCGCGCAGGCCTTGGGCGTGCTGGCGCGGCTCGACGACAAGGGACGCGTTCAAGTTCTGTTGAATATCATGGGCCGCCAGGCGGCGGTCATGATGGATCAGGCCCATCTGACGGCGGCCTGACTGTTCCCTTCGCTTCGCCGGCGGGCGTGTCTGCGGGCGCGGCGACGAAGCATGGCTTTGGGGGAGCGTTTCACCCGAAGTGCGGTAGCATGCGAATTTTCATTTTTGCCGGTCTCGCCGATGGCGCGCGAAGACGCCTTTTGCGACCCGCGACGCGAGATGAACGAACTTTCCTCCTTCCCGGTTGAACTTGCATGTCCCGTTGACCGTGGCTTGCTTCGTCTCCGTGACGATGGGCAACTCTGCTGTGATAGCGGCCACGCTTTCTCCGTCGTAGATGGTGTCCCGGTCCTTCTCAGAGACGACGTCGACCAAACGATCGAGCTCGCCGCGGATTCTATAGCGCGGGCGCGCGGAGGGCAGGCCTCCGCCGATCCGCGGCGACCCGAACTTTTCTTGGAGTCGCTTGGGGTCAGCGAAGAAGAGAAACGGCTGGCTATAGAACTCTCCAAGGAAGGTTCCAAAATCGATCCGGCAGCATCCGTTCTGATTGGCGCGACGAACGGGATCGCATACAAGCACCTTGTAGGTCGCTTGCGGGAATATCCGATTCCGGAAATACGCCTTGGAAAAGGCGACGGGAAATTGTTGCTTGACGTCGGCTGCTCTTGGGGTCGTTGGTCGATCGCGGCCCGGCGTAAGGGCTTCCGCGTTGTCGGCATTGATCCGTCACTAGGGGCGGTCATGGCTGCAAAGCGGGTTAGTCGCGCGATGGGCCTTTCGATCGATTATGTTTGCGCCGATGCCCGTTACCTGCCTTTCGCCAGCACCTCGTTCGACACCGTCTTTTCCTACAGCGTGGTCCAGCATTTCTCGAAATTGGATGCCGCACGCACACTGCGCGAGATCTCACGTGTGCTAACTATTAAAGGCGAAGCGCTTGTGCAGATGCCTAATCGCCGGGGGCTGCGCAGTCAGATGCACCTTGCTAAACGCGGTTACTCAGAAGGCAATCGATTCGAGGTCCGTTACTGGAGTTTGACAGAGTTGGCTAAGTTGTTCTCAGAAACCATCGGTCCAACAAATATCTCTGTTCATTGTTTCTTCGGTCTGGGGCTAGAGTTCGACTGACTCGGATTTGATGACCCCGAAGTTGAAGCTCATCCTCCGTGCGTCAGAGTTACTCCGACGGTTTTCCAAAGGTCTTCCCGCGTTATGTACGTTAGCAGATAGCGTCTATATGCGATCGGAGAAGGCTGGTTGAAACATAGTTTGTATTTGAGCTGTATGGGCGCTTTTGTGGATCACGCGATTATTCGTGTCAAGCTTCAGGAAGGCCGTCGTGCCTGCAATGCGTGATGTGCGGAATTAACTGCATATTTGCGTATCATTACGCGGCCAACCCGATCGATCGGGCCGAGCTGTTGCGTTCTCGCGAATATATGGCCGCCCGCGGTCCGGACGCCGCCGGCGAATGGATATCCGACGACAATCGGGTCGGGCTTGGCCATCGCCGGCTGTCGATCATCGACCTCTCGGAAGCCGGCGCGCAGCCCATGGCGAGCGCCGACGGACAACTGATGATCACCTTCAACGGCGAGATCTACAATTACCGGGAGCTGCGCCGGGGCCTTGAAGAGAAAGGGCATGTCTTTCGCAGTCATTCCGACACCGAAGTGCTGCTTCACCTCTACGCGGAAATTGGTCCCGATCTGGTGCGGGACCTGCGCGGCATGTTTGCCTTCGCCATCTGGGACGCAAATCGACGCTTGATGTTCTTGGCGCGCGACCCCTATGGCATCAAGCCGCTCTATTACGCAGACGACGGCTGGACGTTCCGCTGCGCCAGCCAGGTCAAGGCGCTTCTTGCCGGCGGCGCGCTATCGAGGGATCCGGACCCTGCCGGTCAAGTCGGGTTCTACCTGTTCGGCAGTGTGCCCGAACCGTTCACAATGTATCGCGACATCCGCGCCCTGCCTGCCGGGTCAACGCTGTTGGTCGACTGCGTCGGGGCGCACGAGCCGCAGCGCTATCATTCGATCGCCCAGGTCTATCGCGACGCCGAGGCTCAAATTCAGCCGCAAGATGCTGGCGATGCGACCCTCGCGCCGGGGGAATTCCGCGCGGCGTTGCTCGATAGCGTTCGCCACCATCTCGTCGCCGACGTGCCGGTCGGGGCGTTTCTATCCTCGGGCATCGATTCCTCATCGCTTGTCGGCCTCATGCGCGACGCAGGTCAGCAGGACATCCAAACCGTCACCCTGTCGTTCCAGGAGTTCGTTTGCAAACCCGAGGACGAGGGGCCGCTCGCCGCCGAAGTCGCTCGGGCTTACGGCACGCGGCATACGACGCGCGTGGTCAGCGAAAGCGAATTTGCTGCCGACCTTCCGCGCATTCTGGAGTCGATGGACCAGCCATCGATTGACGGCATCAACACCTGGTTCGTTGCCAAGGCGGCGCGCGAACTCGGGCTCAAGGTGGCGATCTCGGGACTCGGCGGTGATGAACTGTTCAGCGGCTATCCGTCCTTTCGCGATATTCCGCGCTGGGTCCGGCTGTTTGGGATCCCCTCGCGGACGCCGTTGCTTGGCCGGTTGTCGCGGATCGTCGGTCGGCGGATTGGCGCCGCTCTCGGCGCCAATCCTAAAGCCGCGGGAATGCTGGAATACGGCGGCGACTATGCGGGGGCATATCTGTTGCGGCGCGGACTGTTCATGCCGTGGGAACTTTCGAAGTTCTTGGCGCCTGACGTCTTGAAGACCGGGATGCATCGGCTGGCGCCTCTCGCTCTCATAAAAAGGGAGCTCTTCCCGCCGCCTGCAACAGCGGCAGCGCGCGTGGCAGCGCTCGAAGCCGGCCTCTACATGAAGAACCAGTTGCTGCGCGACACCGACTGGGCGAGCATGGCTCATTCGCTCGAGGTGCGCACGCCGCTCGTTGATAGCGTGCTGCTGAAAACGGCCGCCGACATCGCCGCGCGGACGGGCGTCCCGGCGTCGAAGTCCGCGCTGGCAGAGGCGCCGTCGCTGCCCTTGCCTGCCCTATCGCGAGATCGACCGAAGACAGGTTTCACGACGCCGATTGCCATTTGGCAGCAACGCAGCCTCGATACCGTCGTCGATACGCGTTACCCTGTCGGTCAGCCGTGGGCGCGACAATGGTCGCGCGAAATCATAGCGGCCGCTTGAACCCTCGCGCGACAGGTCGCAGATGAAGGTGCTGGCGCTCGTGACCGATGCATTCGGCGGCCAGGGGGGCATCGCCCAATTCAATCGCGACTTCGTTAGCGCGCTTGCGGTTGCCGATCGGACGCACGAGATCGTTGTTTTGCCGAGGCTGGGTACGGTTGAAGCGGTTGCGCTTCCTGATAGAGTTCGACAACTTGCGCCACGGCCGCGCAGGCTCGCCTTTTCTCTCGCGGCTTTGAAGGTTGCAATCTTTGAGCGCCCGTTCGAAGTTGTTTTCTGCGGCCACATCTATCTTTTGCCAGTCGCAACTTTGGTCGCCCGGATTCTCCGAGCGCCGCTATGGTTGCAAGCGCATGGCGTCGAGGTCTGGGAGCGTCCTTCCGCGCTCAGCCGCGCCCTAGTCGCTCGCGTACACCTGGTAACGGCGGTCAGCCGTTACAGCAGGTCGAAGCTGCTGGCGTGGGCCGATTTGGCCCCCGAGCGTGTGCGGGTCCTGCCGAACACGCTTCGACCCGTCTTCACGCCAGGAGCCCCTGACCCCGCGACATTGGCGAAGTTTGGGCTAGTCGGTCGCAAGATAATCCTGACCGTTGCGCGCATCAGCCGGACCGAAGCCTACAAGGGTCACGATCGTGTCATCCGAGCAATGCTGAGGATCCGTGAGACGGAGCCAAATGCGGTCTACGCGATTGTGGGAGACGGCGATGGGCGTCCTGACCTGGAGGCGCTTGCGGAGCGTTTGGGCGTCTCCACGGTCGTACTGTTTCTGGGGCAGCTTGGCGAGCCCGAGGTCATCGCACTTTATCGCGCCTCGACCGTCTTCGCAATGCCGAGCACCGGTGAAGGATTTGGAATAGCGTTCCTGGAGGCGGCGGCTTGCGGCCTTGCGACAATCGCGGGGGACCGCGACGGCAGCGTCGACGCGCTCGCGCACGGGGAACTCGGCCGCCTGATCGATCCCTTATCTGAGCCGCAACTCATAGACGCTCTGCGGGAGGCGTTGCGAACGCGCCCGACGCCGGATGCGAAAGCGCTGAGCCGTTTCACGTTCCCTCATTTCGCCGGACATGTCGATGCGCTCGCTCGAACCAATGTTCGCTGACGCGCCGCGCTCCGAGCCGGCGCCCGCGCCGCAAGAGCACGTGATTGTGCTGGAGCCGGGCCGGGCAGAACTCAATTACTGGCGCGATCTCTGGCGTTTTCGCGAATTGTTAGCGATCCTCGCCTGGCGCGACGTCTCGGTCCGCTACAAACAGACGGTGATCGGCGTCGTCTGGGCGCTAATGCGACCATTTTTGACGATGGTCGTGTTCACCATCGTATTTGGCAGGCTCGCCAAACTCCCGAGCGATGGATCTGCGCCTTATCCGATCCTGGTCTTTACGGGGCTGCTGCCCTGGTTTTTGATCTCGAGCATCTTGACGGATGCCTCCAACAGCTTGATCGGCAACGCGAACTTGATATCAAAGGTCTACTTTCCGCGGCTTGTCATTCCCGCGGCGGCGGCATTCACGGCCCTGGTCGATTTTCTCGTAAATCTCGCCATGCTCGCCCTGCTTATGGCTTGGTTCGAGTTCCTGCCGAGCTGGCGGGTGATTCTGCTGCCGTTGTTCATCTTTCTGGCTGTCCTTGCGAGCCTTGGGCCAGCGCTGTGGATCACCGCCCTCAACGTCAAATACCGAGACTTCCGGTTTGTCATCCCATTCGTCGTGCAGTTCGGCCTCTACGTTTCGCCGGTTGGGTTTTCCAGCTCAGTCGTACCGCCCCAATGGCGGTTGCTCTACAGCCTGAATCCGGTTGTGGGCGTGATCGATGGATTTCGCTGGTGTCTGCTGGGCGGCGAGAGCCAGATCTATCTGCCAGGCTTTCTGGCGAGCCTCGCGGTTGTGGGGTTCTTCCTTTGGTATGGCGTGAGCTACTTCCGGGCTACCGAACGCACGTTCGCGGACATGGTCTGAATTCATGAGCGACGTCGTGATTCGCGCGCGCGGCCTGGGCAAGAAATTCACGATCGGACACCAGGGCCCGAACGAACGCTACACCGCGCTGCGCGATGTGATTGCGCGCAATGCCAGCGGCCTCGTGCGCTCGGCTCGCGACATCCTCAGTGGTCGGCAGCTCGTCGCGGGCGACACGATTGAAGAATTCTGGGCACTTAAGGACGTCGATTTCGAGATTAGACGCGGAGAGGTGGCCGGCATTATCGGGCGCAACGGCGCCGGCAAGTCGACCCTGCTGAAGATCCTCTCGCGGATCACCGAGCCAAGCGTGGGCCGCGTTGAGATCAGGGGGCGGGTAGCGAGCCTGCTCGAGGTTGGCACCGGCTTTCATCCCGAACTGAGCGGGCGAGAAAACATTTACCTCAACGGTGCCATCCTCGGTATGACCCGCGTCGAGATCAAGCGGAAATTCGACGAGATCGTCGCATTCGCCGAGGTCGAGCGGTTCCTTGATACGCCGGTAAAGCGCTATTCCAGTGGCATGTACGTCCGCCTAGCATTTGCTGTGGCAGCACATTTGGAGCCGGAGATCCTAATTGTCGACGAAGTTCTCGCGGTCGGCGACGCTGAGTTTCAGAAAAAGTGCTTGGGCAAGATGCAAAACGCAGCAGGAGATGGTCGAACAGTGCTCTTTGTCAGTCACAACATGAGCGCTGTCCAAGCGTTGTGCACCAAAGGGATATTGCTCAATGGCGGCATTGTCGAGGCGGATAATTTCATATCGGACGTCGTTGTGCGCTACATGAAACGCAAATCAGACAAGGCGGGCTTCTCGAGATCGTTACGGCCCTCATCTTCTATTTATGTTAGTGACGGCAATGCTGAATATTGTCCGTCAGAAAATATGAGCGAAGCAAAGATCAATATCACGCTTACAATAAATTCGAATGCCCCGACGTCAGTAAGCGTCGACTTTAGGTTTAGCGATGCTTTTGGCGCTCCAGTCGCGTTCGCTACCATTGGAGGATTTAACAATGCTAATACTATTGAGTTAACTCCCCCAAAGACAGTTGCCACGATAGAGATAGACGCAGCACTTCTCGCTTTAGGAACCTATAGTATCGGCATTGACGTTGCGAATCCAAATATACGATACTATGATCGGTTAGATGATTGTTTGGCAATAACCTCCTACGCAGTTTCTGCTGGCGACTTAAGAAGGCAATTAGAACAATCGTCGGGGTACGGGTCTATAGCTCTTCCAGCGAAGTGGGTTGTGTAAGAGTAATATTTCTTTGAGAGGACAAACTCATGCCCTTTTCCTGAGAGATGGTTATAATGACGTTAATGACAACCTCGCTGAAGAGGTTGCATCGAGATGACATTTTTGGTCTACTCGACTTTTACCGCCATCCTGAGCGAAAGAATGCCTGGGGAGGTCCTTTTGACGGCCAACTTTCGCGGCAAGAATTGTTTCAAGAGGTGTTGCATACAGTACATCCTTGCGCTATTATAGAGACGGAGACCTATCTGGGCACAATAACGGAAATATTGGCCGATGTGGCCTACTAGTCTTCAGAATTGAGGAGCATCCGCGAAATTGTAGTTATGCACGGGCTAGGCTGAGAATCGCGAAAAATGTCACTGTGCTGCAAGGCGACAGCCGGTTCCAACTCAAGCGCCTCCTGAGGGGACCTTACGAGATGTAACAAACAAGGTTCTCTTTTTTATCTTGACGCGCATTGCAGTGACGATTGCCGCTCCTTGACGGGCGTTCGAGCGACGATTTGCCGCTGGCTGAAGAGCCAGAGATCATATTTGGTCTCGTTTCACCTGCTGTGGTGATGATCGATGATTTCCAAGTTCATGAAGATGTATGCTATAAATTCGACGACTATGGACACAGGAAGACGCTAAACGCGCCTTATATCGCGCCGATTATCACAGACCATGGTCTTGAGATCTTTTACCCTTCGACGCCTGCAGTCGAGGAAACGGCCGCCCAGCGCGGCTGCGCTGTTTTGAGCAAAGACACCCTGGAACACGTATCGGCTGTCACAACATGTCGTATCTAATTCTCTCACTGTAGACGCTGGCGCTGTCGCGGCGTGACGCGCTCCAAACCTGCTCGAGGTATCTTGAAATTGGCGATGGTCTTGGAATTCGAAGAAGAGCGCAACGCGGTTGCCAGAACGGATTCAAATATACTTCCCCGATTAGGAATCAACCGAAGCCGCTGGACCAGTTTTTGCCGATGTCCGGTCTGATGGGCGAGATCGAGGAGGATTTGATGCGTTGCCCCACACTTGAAGAACTACCGCCTCCTCCGGCCGGTAAAACTGGGTGGCCTTGGACTGTTCATTGCGCGCAATTGCCGGGCATCGCACGGAACGGCCAAACACGGCCCCGCATTACGATTGTTACCCCGAGTTACAATCAGGGTGAGTTTATCGAAGAAACGATCCGTTCTGTGCTTCTGCAGGGCTATCCCGATGTCGAGTATATGGTCATGGACGGCGGGAGCACGGATCGTAGCGTGGATATTATTCGTAAATACGAGCCGTGGCTCGCGTATTGGGTGAGTGAAAGCGATCAAGGGCAGGCTCATGGAATAAACAAAGGATTAGACAGGGCTACCGGAAAGATATTTCAATTTATCAATTCTGACGATATCCTCCAATCAGGGGCTTTGGAAGCAGTATTTTTAGGCTTTGATGGATTTGATGCTGTGGCTGGCAACGTCCTCAATTTCTCGGAGCATAATAGCTATATCAAGCCAAATCGAGGCCTCACCCCGGAGAGATTGATAAAAGAAATGCGTGATTGGGGGTATTGCTGCTTTCACCAGCCGGGAATATGGTTGCTTACGAACAATATAAAGTGCCTCGCTGGATATCAATTACAGTTCAGATATTGTTTTGATTTGCTATTATTTGTACAGTACCTAGAAAAATGGCCAAACGTTCGATATATACCCGATGTTTTGGTTCATTTTCGTTTGCATGATGGCTCAAAATCGGTCGGTGAGAACGATAATTTTATTTTCGAGGATGCTGAAGTTCGTCGTGAGTTGTCTAGGTGCCTTAGCTCGAGCGAATTGCGTATGTTGAGTGCTTCCGTCGCGAGAAAACTTGATTGGCGGGAAACCGTAAAACACCTCCTCGAACCTAGTTGCCGAGGCGCCCTTCAGCGTTTCTTGAAGCTGATTTTCCTCAGTCTAGCCTCCCCTGCGCGAACGCATAGATCGGTTTTCCGCTGGAGCAGCAAGGAGGCTCATGCTTAGGGGACTCCGAGAGCTGTTTGTGCAGTAGGCAGAGTTGAGCTGGAAGGTTGTTAGGGTCCGGACCCATAAAGTGGTTGGCATCATGTTCGGCTTGTGATTCACGGCTTCCGAAAGGAAGCGCTGATGAATCGAGACCATTTTTGGCTGACGGACGATCAGTTTTCGAAGATCGAGCCGCATTTGCCGACGGACACGCGAGGCAAGGCGCGGGTGGGCGATCGTCGGGTGATCAGCGGGATCATCAATGTGTTGAGGTCCGGCGGTCGCTGGATTGACGCTCCGCCAGAATACGGGCCGAGGAAAACCCTCTACAACCGCTATGTCCGCTGGGCGGCAGGGTCTGGTCGACCTGTTCCATCGCTCGCGCAGGCCGGAGGGCCGCCCGAGCAAGTCTTGATCGACAGCTCCGCCGTGAAGGCCCATCGCTCAACTTCGGGCGGAAAAAGGGGGGAGAAAAACCAGGCGATCGGTCGCTCGCGCGGGGGACGGACGACCAAAATCCATGCGTTGACGGACGCAGAATGCCGTCCGTTCTCATTCGCCCTCACAGGCGGCCAAGTCGCCGATTGCAGAGCGGGCGCGGAACTTTTGGCGACGGCTTCCGCCTTGCCAAATCCTGCACGCGGACAAGGGTTACGACTCGAACGCAATCCGCAGGCAAGTCGAGGGGCGCGGCGCGATCCCCAACATTCCGCCCAAAGCCAATCGCAAGTGAAAGAACTGCTTCTCGCCGTTCCCCTATCGAGCGCGCAACGCCATCGAGCGCATGTTCTGCCGCTTGAAAGACTTCAGGCGAGTGGCCACGCGCTATGACCGAAACGCCGCCAATTTCCTCGCCGCAGTCTGCATCGCCGCAACCGTCAGTTACTGGTTATGAGTCCGGACCATAGTTTCGTGTTATTGAGAGAAAGGTTCAATGAACGGCGCAGTGACCGCACGACTCCTGAAGGGTGCGTGGATGTGGACCCTGGCTGCAGCGATTGGCAGAGGTTGAGGTGCGAGCCAGAGCTTGCTGACACCCGACAGAGATGCGACCATCGGGGGCCTATGGCGACAACCCGCAAGCGGTCCGACCCTTCCATCCGGCCTAGTGGATGAAGTCAAACGGAAGAGTCGGGCTGCCTTCCTGCAATTCCAATAGGTTGCAGCCTGACCAGAGGGATCGAAACGTCTGATTCTATCCACAAGTAACAAGGCGTCGGAGCCTCGCGGCGGGCTCGTTCGGCGAAAGTCTGACTGACGTTATTAGAGCCACCCTGCCGCGACGTTCAACGTTCGCCTGATTAAGTCATAGTCCGCCCCTGCGCTCTGCCGAAGACGCTGCAAGAGAGATTTTGTCCAAGAATAACAAATTCGCGCTGGATACACGATGGAGCATTCGACGTGTCTCTCCTCCGACATTTTTTCGCATGCGATTCCAGGGGTTGTATTTCAAATCTGAGAGCAATCGCCCGGTGCGGTAGTTTGTGGCGTTTGCTAGGTGTTGTCTGTATGTCTTATCCGTCGCGAGGGGCTTGATCTCCACAACGAAGCGCTGACCGAGCGCCTCCCATGTCGACCAGTTCCACCGCTCTCTATGGTTGAGATGACGTACTGTTGGCTCGCTCTGGCTAATGCG
Organism: uncultured Alphaproteobacteria bacterium; assembly: GCA_963767245.1. Classification (GTDB taxonomy): domain Bacteria; phylum Pseudomonadota; class Alphaproteobacteria; order Rhizobiales; family Beijerinckiaceae; genus Roseiarcus. The sequence continues at coordinate 363,747 of CAVYDG010000004.1, read as the reverse complement.
GCAGCCTCGCAAGAACATCAGGAGTGGCAAAAAATGATCCCACCAAGGAGCACCGAAAATCATGCCAGCATCGGGAAGCCCCGATATGTCATCTGCATGTCCAGCAAAGAAATCGAACCCACTATACCAAGGTGTCCCGCCTGTTTGAGACAGTTGATCAATATCGAGCCTCCGACTGAATAGGAACTCCCCAGGACGCATTTGCGCGACTCTGGCGGAGAGGTCAGCGGTAGTGGTCAGAATAAGATCGGAGTTGACCAACGCAAAGGGCCGACCTTGCGCTTCGATAGAAGCCGCCGCCAGCAGATCGGAAAAGTAGACCTGTGGGCGGCCAGTGATAACAGATGCATCCCTGCCAACGGGGATTTTGCGCAGCGAGTGTGGGTAAGCCTCATTAGTCGAGTTAACAGAGATTGGTTCAAATCCGGCGCGCTGCCAAGACGCGATGCAGTCCTGCTGGTAAACTTCGCCGATCTCGCCGCGTTTCGCGTCGAGCCGGGAAATCTTCGGGGGAATTGAAGTGAAAAGAGGTATTGAAGCCATGATGCCTCTTCGTTCGCGGCCTTCCGCCCCAGCTCACGCGAGGGTGATCGTACGCAGCGGCGTTCGATGTTTGGCGGCCTCCAAATGGGACGTCGCAGCAGCGGAGCCGTTTGTTCAAATTCTCGACTGGTCGTCGCGCGTTAAAATTTATAGAGTCCTGGCGATTTGAACAAGCGCTACGTCGGAGTGCCAGGATCGCCTTCTTGGCACCAGGGCAAAATTCTCTTGAACGCGCGCTTCGTCGGACTGCCGGACAATAGGCGGCGCTGAGAAAGCCGCTGCCCAGCTCCTCGCAAGAAGAAAGTTATGGGATATTGAATATCGCTCTTATATCATTTGAATTCGCTGGTAGCGCCTCGTCCGGCGGCATCGGAACTTACCTGCGAAACGCGGCTCAGATGCTGGTTCAAAGGGGTCACAAGGTTGAGGTTTTCACCGGCGGAGAAGAAACACGATTAGCGAAGATCGGAGAGCGTCTTATTGTTCACACCATACCATCGCGCCGAGAGGATTTCTCCTTGCATGTGGTGTCAGCTTTTGTTAGACGACACGAGGAAATCCGTTTCGACGTGCTGGAAGGACCCGAATATAACGCAGACACTTCCGGAGTATCCGCGGCCGTTCCAAAAGTTCCTTTGGTGATAAAATTGCACGGTCCATCATTTACGATCTCCGAGAGCAACTCTAGCTACGTTTCTACAGTTGCGAGGGCCCGATATTTTGTAGGAGCTATCCGTAGAGGGCGAATCCCAGACAACCCATGGAGGTACAATCCCGCCATTGACCGTGAGAGATCCCATACAGTAACTGCCGACGAAATAACTGCGAACTCTAAAGCAGTTGCTGAACGGGTCGAAAGAACCTGGAAGTTGCCTGCCACTTTTATTTTTCCCATTCCAAATGTATTCTATCCTCCTCCTGAACTAATTCAACTCCCGCCCAAAAGCGATTCGAGAACAGTTCTGTTCTTAGGTCGGTTAGAAGTGCGAAAAGGTGTCATTGACCTTGCTCGTGCGATTCCGCTGGTGCTGCGGCAGGAGCCGTCCGTACGTTTCGTCTTCGTCGGCCGGGCGTTGCCACACCCTGAGGGGGCGCCCCAGTAGACATTCGTATGAAGACAATTATTGGGAATTTTGAATCTTCGGCCCAGTTTGTTGGTAGCGTCCCATATGGGGAGTTGCATAAGTATATGGCGGCTTGTGACATTTGCGTGCTTCCAAGCCACTGGGAGGCTGCAGGGTATGTTTGTCTGGAAGCGATGGCTGCTGCGCGAGGAGTGATAGGCTCGACTGCCGGCGGAATGGCGGAAATCATTGAGGAGGGACGGACCGGGCTCCTTGTACCACCTCAGAATCCAAAGGCGATCGCTGAAGCGATCCTGGCGCTTCTTCGTGATTCTAAACGTCGTGCCGCTATGGGCAGCGCCGCCCGCGAACAAGTAATAGCAGCCTACTCCTCCGATGTCGTTGGTCCCCTGCAAGAGGCCTCGTATCGGCGCGCAATTAGACGGGCGGAGATTCGCTGTGGAATCGGGGCAGTTTGAATGACGGCACTGAATCTCACAGTCATTGTATGTACCCATAATCCACGTGACGACTTTTTCGATGAGACGCTCAGTTCTATTCGAGCCCAAACACCGCTTGGCGGTGGGCGTGAGTGGGAGCTCCTTGTCATCGACAACAAAAGCCTTGATCCGCTCACGACGCGCATCGACCTAAGTTGGCATCCCCATGCCCGAATTGTCCGGGAGGATAGAATTGGCCTGACTTATGCGCGTATACGCAGTTTCCAGGAGGCGCGCGGCGATATTCTAGTTTACGTCGATGATGACAACGTCCTCAGTCCAGAATACTTAGGTGTTGTGGTCGGCGCATTCGACGCCGAGCCAAAAGTTGGAGCAGTCGGCGGCAGAGTATTTCCGCGATACGAGGTCTTGCCGCCACCGTGGTTCCCGGAACTGGGTATCTCGCTGGCCTGTCGCGATCTTGGCGACGCGCCAATCTTCGCCGATTGGCGCGGGCTTACGGCGGCCAGTCGCACCTATCCTGAGTGCGCTCCTATAGGCGCGGGCATGGGAATTCGCCGGAGCGCTTACGCTAGCTATGTTGAGTCCGCCATGCGAGACGCGGTTCGAATTGGCCTTGGCCGGCACGGCGTCGATCTCTCGTCGGGCGAAGACAACGACATGATCATGACCGTGCTCGAGCAAGGTTGGTCAGTGGCGTACTGGCCGGAGTTGCGCCTCGAGCACCTTATTCCCAAGAGCCGCCTCGATTTCGGGCTACCTTGCACGGTACGCCTATTGCTCGAGCCGTACATGGGTTCAAACATTGAACGTACATGGGATACGGCCTTGGTCCAGCATCTCCGGTTGGACCGCGCCGATTAGAAAGCTGCGCGCGTTCCTGCGGGAGCGCGCATGGGCGGGCCCCGCCAATCACATCCGCTGGTGTGGTGCCTGCGGCACGATCGATGGCCGCGCCTTGATTGAATGAAGGCTGTGTGTGACTTGAAGACCATGTAGCGCGAATTGTCCCCAGAGTGGCAAGTGCGACGTCAGTGTTAAGCGGATATAAAATCGAACGACTTTAACTTAGTTTTTCTTTTACAACTTTACAGGAGATGGCAGGCGGGGATGATTTAAGCGTTCATTATTTCGTGGGCTGGAAAGCACAAGAGCGCCGAGAAAATTTACCTGGAAGTTAATGAATACTGTGAGGAAACGACCATTGTCTATTCAGATCCAGACGATGCGTTTCAATTTACAAGCAATATAAGGTCAATAAGACGTCCGAACGAATTCATGTTTGGAGATAAGTTTGAAACATCTATACGGGCCTTTTCGGGTCATGTATTTTTATTAATACACGCGGATTGCTCCTGCGATGGATGGAATACTCTTGTTGAGCGTTGTAAATATATCTTCGAGAACAACCCAGACGTCGCAGTATTGTCGCCAGTTGTAACAAACAGTTATCCCTCACTAGAGCAGGCAGAAATAGTTCGTATTGCGAATTCGACGTTGAGTACTGTATCCTATACGGATTCTATCGTTTTAGCCCTCAGCGCCCATTCGGTTGATCGGTTGCGGAGGTGCAATTTCAAACAAAATCTCCACGGATGGTGGAGTCACATCCCGGCTGTAGTCGATAGTTATTTGCACAATAGGTTGGTCGTTATGGATCGGTCTATCAAAGTCCATCACGCGGCTGGATGCGGCTATTCTGCTCAACGCGCTGATCGTGAAGGCAGGGAATTTTTGGAATGTATGTCTTTAAAAGAGAGGAGCGTGTGGAAGATTCTTGAACCGTATAACCATATTATTACGCGAGAGGGCGTAGTCAAGAAGTGGGCACGCGATCGATTTGGGGGCACTATGCTCTGGGAGGTTTTAAAACGTATTAAGAATTGTACCTTCCTGACACGGCTCGCGTTTTGGACTTAAAAACGCTTGTGGCGTAACAGACTCGATGTGGCTCGTAAGGCCGTGCTATGTTGGCATGAATCTGAATACAGTCATTCGGCGGGTCCGCCAGCTATGTTTTGGCGTGGGGCGCTGAGGCGCGCCGGCCTCGGAAGAGCGCTTTACCTAGTATGGCACTCGCCGTTGGCTTTTATCGATAATATGATTGAATTCGGCGCGTTGAACCTCGCCCTGGCCCGAATTGGCCGAGCGGAAATGGAGCGGGCCGCATCGCGATTGGCTCCGCTTGACCCTCCCCCACCCGATGCGCCTGAAATTTTTTTTCTTACCGGGCGGCGCTTTGTCTTTCAGACGGTCTTCTGCGCCGTTTCGTTGAGCCGGCGAGCCGGACAAAGTTTCCGCGTCAATATCGTTGACGACGGAACCCTCCGCGATCGCGACATCGCGCTTCTGCAGTATACAATTCCTGGCGCCCAAATCACGACGTGCGGCCAAATCGAAAGCGTACTGGATATCTATCTGCCCCGTGAGCGTTACCCGGAACTACGGCGGCGTCGTGAAATTTACGCCCACTTACGAAAGATTACCGATGTCCACGCAATGGGTGGTGGATGGAAGTTGGTCCTCAATTCTGATATGCTCTTTAACGCCCGCCCGGAATTCTTGCTTAGATGGCTCGAGCGACCCGAGGCCGCCTGTCACATGATCGACGTGGGCAACGCATACGGATATTCCGACGAATTGCTAAGGGAGCTGGCCGGCGCAACGTTGCCCACCCAAGTAAACGTAGGAATTTGTGGCCTCAAGAGCGACGCGATAGACTGGGATAGACTGGAGTTTTGGTGCAAAAGCCTTTCTTCGCGCGAGGGGTCACATTACCTGCTTGAGCAGGCTTTAGTCGCGATGATGTTGGTCGACCAACCCCACATGGCGGCTCCTTCAAACGATTACGTAGTCGCCCCGTCACGCATGCAAAGCCAGGCCGGCGGCGGCGTATTGCATCACTACACAGCACACTCGAAGATTTGGTACTTCCGCTTCGCTTGGCGCGAATTTATTAGAAACCAAAACCGGTCGACTGCCGCCGCAACGCAAGCGTCACAGCTGGTTCGCTGAACTGTTGATGAGAAAGCGAATGCAACGCTTAAATGGCGAGCGTATCACCAACAACGTTACAGATCAGAATCCGATGTTACGAGCCCTCGTCTCGATTGTGATACCTTGTTATAATGCCCAGGTCTCTATCGGCGAGGCTCTGGAGAGCGTGCTTCTCCAAACTTGGCCCCTTATAGAGATCATCGTCGTAAATGATGGCTCTATAGACAATTCGAAGGAAGTTGTCTCCAAATATCCTGTCCACAGGGTCGCGCTCATTTCGATCGAAAATCAGGGCGCCGCGGCGGCGCGCAATCGCGGATTGGAGTCCGCGAGCGGCGAATGGTGCATATTTCTGGATGCGGACGACCTGTTCGAGCCTAAGATTCGTTGAGGTTCAACTTGCGACCGCGCTAAATGCGAACGCTGATATTTGTTTCGGCGATAGTGCGATGACTTGGCCAGACGGACGCAGTCTCGTGTCGAAAGCTATGCCAAACAATTCGACCGTCGATTTCGCGTTGTCGCGGGTCCTGTCCGACGGTTGGTATCCGCCGCACGCCATATTGTGGCGAACGAGCTTCGTTCGTGGCATCGGTGGGTGGGGACTCGAAACTGCGGCGCAATGACGATGGCGAGCTCATTGCTCGGGCCCTTCTGAAAGGCGCGAGGCTCACGGCATCGTCCGGTGCGCAAGCGATTTACCGTCAGCATGACAACCCGAATCGCGTATCTGCGCGGAAAGATTGGGCTGCGTTCGAGTCTAGTGTGCGAATCTGTGAACGCTTAGAATATGAACTTACAGACCGGGCCGACATGCCGATGGCACGTCGTGCCCTGGCAAGACAAGCTTATGAGATTGCTTGCGAGGCCTATTTGATATCCCATGATGATCTTGGCGTTCGTGCCGAACAACTCGCTAGACGATTCGGTCCGCTACAACCACTTCCTCGCACGCAATTTCACGATATGGGCGTCGCCCTCCTGGGAATCCGCAATAAGTCGAGATTGTCCCGATTGATCAACGTTTGGCGATCCAGATTGAGATCGTCGGGTGCACGTGACGTGAAATAAGCCGCGAATGAAACAGACACGAACTCCCGAGGGCCGCACAATTCCTGTTGACGTGACCGTAATTATTCCGACTTACAATAGGCTTTGGTCGTTGCCGGAAACAGTTGATTCTTGCCGAAACAATGCCTGCAACACCGAATTAATAATAGTCGACGACGGCAGCACGGACGGCACATGGGAATGGTTGCAGATGCAACACGACGTGCGTGCGATACGACAAGAGAACTTTGGGAAGGATTGGGCCGTCAACAAAGCATTTGCAGTCGCCCGGGGTGAATATATTCGCTTTCTTGACTCTGACGACAAACTGATATCCGGCGCTAACGAAATTCAGCTCGACGCCGGGCGCAGCACTCGCGCCGACGTCGTTGTCGCAGGTTACATCGAAGCCGATGAAATCGCCGGCACCAACAAAGAAATTCATTGGACTCAATGCGACGACTTCATAGCGCAGCAATTGGGGGAATGCGGCAGCTCCCACTATTCCGCCTATTTGTTCAGACGAGAATTCATTCAAGACTTACCCCACCGACAGGAATTCGGAGCCAGGGACGATCGTATGTTCGTGATCGAGACCGCCCTGAAGCTGCCAAAGGTGACGGCAGTAGACAGTTTAACATTCGTCCATCGGCATCACGGGCGAGAAAGACTGCAAGTGCAGCGAGGGCTGGCAATGGCAGTGATACACTATCAACAGTGGAATATTTACAAGAAAGCCGCTCGGATTCTCGACGGACGCGGAGATCTGACAGATCGCCGGCGCCGCGCAATCAGCAGGGCGCTTTGGCCATTGGCGCATTGGCTGGCGTATGCGGATCGCATAGAGGCCGCCAAACTGTTTGACTGGATTATTGAAATTGACCCCACCTTCGCGCCGCCCGATTCTGGCGTACTCGGCACTCTTTATCGGAAAATCGGATTTCGCAACGTTGAATTCTTATTGTCAGTTCGACGAACGTGCGTGAATATCTACAGGCGCTCGTAGCGAAATCTGGAATGTCCCGAGTTTGTATCTTTTTCCACGAGCCTCAACCCGATCGTTGGGTCAAGGGAGACCATGTCTGGAGAGCAAGAGTCAGACGGCTTGCGCGGGGCCCCGACCCTATCGGCGGCATCGAGAGCGTTTATCAGAATCTAAAGAAAGGGCTCGACAGGATAGGAGTCGCTTATGTGACGAATATACCATATAGTGAAATTCGGCAGGACGATTTTGTTGGAGTAATTGGCGTCGGCCCGAATTGTCTGGAAGGTTACCGTAAAACAAATCCCATCCTAGCGGGTGTCGCCGTGGCCGAGCATCCAATGCAGTGGCCTACTCTGTTCGAAGATTATCCGGTCGCTCGCTATATCGTTCATTGTGACTGGGTGAAAGTCATGTACGAGCGACGCTATGGGCCCCGCGTTGCTACGTGGGCGGTAGGAATTGACACCGATCGCTGGCGCCCCACGCCGGCAACGGGTAAATCGGTTGACTTTGTAATATATGACAAGGTGAGGTGGGATCGCGACCGCGTTCATAGGGCAATGGTCGACCCTATCCTCCTGGAGCTGAAGAAACGCGGCCTGAGCTACGAATTCATTCGTTATGGCTTTTATAAACCTGCGAATTATTCGGCCGCACTAGCTCGGGCTAAAGCGATGTTGTTTCTATGCGAGCATGAAACGCAGGGTCTCGCCTATCAGGAAGCGCTGTCATGCGATGTCCCGGTGTTTGCGTGGAACCCCGGCGCATGGCTCGACCCCTGGCGATTTCGTTACGGCGAAGGTCATGTCCCTGCGACATCCGTGCCATTCTTCGACGAACGGTGCGGCGTGCAATTTCTGGCGGTTCCAGACTTCGGGTCCGCGCTCGATCTTTTCATGGAAAAGCTGCGCGCTGATCGCTTCGCACCACGCGACTACATATTGGAAAACTTGACGCTGGAGGCTTGTGCGCAAAACTACTTGACGTTGCTGCGAAGCAGCCGATTGTGAGTGTCTACGTCAGTTGAGCCCCAAGCACCGCAATTGTCGGCCGGCCGCGTGAGTGTGGCGAGCGACTTAATGGAAGCAGCCGTTTTCGTCAGCTACCGGCCCTTCGTCGAAGGAGGGCTCGGTGGCGTGCAAATGTGCACGCGCGAATATGTGGAACTTCTTCGGCAGGCGGGTTTCGGACTGAATTTCTGTTTGTTTGACGACGACCGCCGTCTCTCGATCAGAATACGACGAAAATTATTTACCTCTCCTTTCGGGGCCACCAACCCACGGCTCGCGCAAAGGGTCGCGTCGACTTCCGCGAGATCGTTGGGAGGCTATATTTTCCTCAATCAGACCGCGCTGGCTAGCCTGGCGCCCGCGTTGAAGACACTCCGGCCGAAGTGCCAAATCGTCGTTCTTTCCCATGGGCTGGAGAGCACCGATCTGGTTCATTCGCTTCGATTGCGCCGGCGTCTGCCACTCACGGTGCGTGCAATGCCCGCGGCAAATATGGTGTTGGGCGACATGTTGCTCAAGGAGTTGGAATTTCGGTCCAGCATTGATGCCGTCTGTACGCTTTCGCCATTTGATGCTGACTTGGAGCGCTGGCTCGGCGCTAAAAGCGTTTTCTGGATTTCGCGAACAATCAAGCCCGACCCGCTAGATTGGAAGCCTCATGGGCGGTATTTCGGCTTCGTTGGCACCCTGGATCATGCACCGAATCTCGAGGGGTTGGTTGCCATTCTCGACGCGCTGAGGTTGTCGAAGCCGGTGGGCATTCGGATCCGAGTTGTCGGCGGGCCGCCGCGCCTCGGCGTTTGGCTCGCCGAAAAGTACCAAATCGTCGATTACCTCGGGCTGCTCGGTGATGCCGAACTTCGGGACGAAGCAGCCTCGTGGAGCGCCTTCGTTCACCCGATATTCTGCCTCCCCCGCGGTTGCAGCACCAAGTTGGCCACAGCGCTTTCTTGGCAGATACCGATTGTGACCTCCGAAGCCGGTCATAGAGGATATCTCTGGCGGCGCGGCCGGCTCAATATTGCCAATAACTCTGCAGATTTCGTGCAGGAATGCATCCGTCTTCTCGACGCGGGCTATCGCGCGCAATCGAGACAAGGGGCCGTCGAGGTTTCGTGTTCGTCGCCCAGCATAGAGGAAAATACATCGATGTTCAGAGAGGGTCTCCGGCTCACATGAGCCCAAGGGAGATGTTCTCGAGTGGAACGAAAGCGGCGCCTGTCGGCTATCGCAAAAATGCTCTCCGGAGTATGCGAATAGCGCTGACCGCCGACCCAGAGTTGCCCGTGCCGCCAATCCACTATGGCGGCATCGAGCGGATCGTCGACATGCTGGCGCGCGGGCTTGAAAGGCGCGGGCACGAGGTGACGCTGTTCGCTCACGCTCAATCGAATTCGGCCGGAAGGCTCATCGCCTGGTCAGGGACCTCGAGCGGATCGGCGTGGGACACGATTCGCAACGCCGCGACGCTCGGCGGCGCACGCCGCCAGGGGCCGCTTCGATCTCGTGCACTCTTTTTCGCGGATCGCCTATCTGACGCCGGTTCTGCCCTGGCGGCTGCCGAAACTCATGAGCTATCAGCGCGCGATTAGCCGCCGGTCTGTTCTCCTGGGGCACAGGCTGTCAGGCGGCGCGTTGCAGTTCAGCGCGATCAGTGGCTTCTTGATGGAAGGCGTCGCCGACGTGGGTGTTTGGCACAAAGTGTTCAACGGGGTTCCCCTTGCGACCTATACGTTCATCTCCAAACCCGGCGCCGAAGCGCCGTTGGTTTTTCTCGGTCGGATCGAGGAGATCAAGGGACCTCATCTCGCCATCGAAGTGGCACGACGCGCCGGTCTACCGCTTGTGATCGCCGGCAATGTTCCCGCAGCGCATCGGGCCTGGTTCGAGCGGCAAGTGGCGCCGCATATCGACGGCGACCAGGTGCGCTTCGTCGGGCCGGTCGACGATGCGCAAAAGAATGCCTTGCTTGGGTCCGCCCGCGCGCTGTTGATGCCGATCCTCTGGGACGAGCCTTTTGGTATTGTTATGGCCGAGGCAATGGCGTGCGGGACGCCGGTGATCGGGTTTCGGCGCGGCGCGGTTCCGGAGATAGTTGAAAGCGGCGTGACGGGGTTTGTCGTCCAAACGCTCGAAGACATGGCGGCGGCGGTCAACAAGTTAGGCTTAATCGACCGGCGCGCTGTGCGGGCGAGGGTAGAGCGGCTATTTTCGGACGACGCGGTGGTCGAGGGGTACCTCGAAGTCTACGAGCGTATGCTGGCGCCGTGACACTGTCGCCGATGAAGAGCCCCGCATGAAGCGGCTAGCCAAGACATTGCTCCGGCGGACGCCCTATCGCGTCGTCAGAGCTGGGGCGCTGAACAGGTTCGATGCCATAGAGGAAACACTATTCGCTCTGAGGAGACGGGGATTCCGTCCCACACGGGTGGTGGACGGCGGCGCGAATGTCGGCGAATTTGCGCGTAGGGTCCGCATGGCGTTTCCCGCGGCAGAAATCGAACTGATCGAGCCCCAGCCGGCTTGTCATGAATCCATGAGCTGCATGACGGCGGAGCCTGGCTGCACATTCCATTCCGTCGCCCTCGTTGGACCGTCGCACCTTGGGGGCTCGATAGCCCTGAGCGTTTCACCCGGTGAAATCACAACAGGGGCGCACGTCTGCACGCAGCCAAACGAAAATACAGTCGACGTACCCGCGAGGACGCTGGACGCGGTCCTTCGCGATCGCGTCGGAGCCCATGAGCGGATATTCGTGAAGCTCGATCTGCAAGGATACGAATTGGAGGCGTTGGCGGGAAGCGAACAAACGCTCTTGCTAACCGAGGTCATACTTATCGAAGTTTCCTTTTTCGCGCAGGCATATGAGCCGCCGATTTCCAAATTGGTCGCGTATCTCGATGCGAGAGGCTTTGTGCTTTACGACATCGCCGCCCTCAGCGAACGGGCGCGCGATGGCCGCGCGCGGCAGGGCGATTTCCTTTTCGTCCGATCTAGTAGCCCCCTGCTGGCCGATAGCTCTTGGAGCTGAACGCAATTGGCTTTTGACTTCTTTGTCGACTAGCGACGATCACCTGTGAACAGGTCCGTCCTCATAGTCTCCCCCCATTTCCCCCCGTCCAACGCTGGCGGGCGTCCACAGGGCGCGTCATTTGGCCAAATACCTTCCCGCCTGCGGTTGGCGGCCGATCGTCATCCGTGTGCACGAAAGGCGCTATGCCGAGCGACCAGACCCGGATCTTGCGCGCTTGGTCCCGGACAGTGTCGAGCAAGTGCGGACGGAGGCCGTTCCGGTCCACTGGGCAAGAATGGCCGGAATTGGCGACATCGGTCTTCGCAGCTTTTTTCCGCTCAAAATGGCGATCGCGAAACTGGCCTCCGAGATTCGCCCGGAGGCGATCCTGATCACCGGCTCGCCTTACTACCCGATGCTCCTCGCAGGTTGGGTGAAGCGACGATTGAAGTTGCCCGTCGTTCTTGATTTCCAGGACCCATGGGTGTCTGCAGAGGGCGCAAGTCGAGCGCGCTGGTCGAAGGGTGGGCTCGCGCATCGACTCGCAGTCGTGCTCGAACCTCGCGCCGTACGCCATGCGGATTTCATCACGTCTGTGTCGGACCGACAGAATCACGAAATAGCGGCGCGGTACGCTCTGGACCACACACGGACGGCGGCGATCCCCATCGGCGGCGATCCGGACGACTTTGAGGCGCTCCGCGCGCATCCCCCCGCTAACCCCTCGGTCCGACTAGACGCGACGAAAATCAATCTGAGCTATGTCGGCACGTTCCTGCCGCGCGGCGGCTCGCCGGTACGCGCCGTCTTTCGGGCGCTGCACGGCCTGCGACAATCCCATCCCGATCTCGCCGCAAGAGTACGGCTGAACTTCGTCGGCACGAGCAATCAGCCCGATGACTTCGATGGCTACCGCGTTCGGCCGATCGCTGAGGAGGAGGACGTCGGCGACCTAGTCGTTGAAACGCCCCAGCGTGTCCCGTTTCTGGAAGCACTTAGCGTCCTGGCTAATTCGCAAGGGCTGTTGCTGATCGGCTCCGACGAACCTCACTATACCGCGTCGAAAATATACCCAGCCCTGATGTCGGGCCGACCCTATCTTTCGCTGTTTCACCGAGAGTCCAGCTCCCACTCAATTCTGCGAACCGCAGGAGGCGGTAGGGCGTTCGACTTTGGCGCTTCGGTCGAATTGCCGGCCTTGATTGCGCCATTGCGAGTGGCGCTGCTTGAACTCGCGACGACCCCAGAGCGCCTCGGTTGCGCCGATTTGGCCGCTTATGCCGAGTATACGGCACATAGCGTATCGGGCAAGTTCGCCAGAGTGTTCGAGACGGTCTCGTCCGCCCGCGCGAACTGCTCGGGCGCTTCTGACTGATCCCGCTGGCTTTGCTCGTCTGGCGGCCTGGGCCGCGACACTGAGGTTCTTGATAGTGCGCCTCGCCATACTGGCCTCCCACCCTATACAATACCATGCGCCATTGTTTCGCGAGGTTTCGCGTCAGTTAGACTGCCACGTGTACTTCGCACACAAAGCAACGCCGCATACAGCAGGCCGCTTCCGGCTTTCGAACGGCGTTTGATTGGGATGTAGATCTTACTGATGGTTTTGCCCATAGCTTTCTCGCCAACGTTGCCCGTTACCCGAGCGCCAACCACTTCGGGGGATGCGATACTCCGGAAATTCTGAATCGATTGAAAGGTGGTCGTTTTGATGCATTGCTTGTATTGGGCTGGCATCTGAAGTGTTTCTTGCAGGGCCTTTTCGCGGCCAAGCGGATCGGCTTGCCAGTCATGGTGCGGGGCGACAGTCATTTAGGGACGCCGCGGCCTTCAATCAAAAGCGCCGGTAAGGCGCTGCTCTATCCTTCATTCTTGCGGCTGTTCGATGCAGCGCTTTACGTAGGCCAACGCTCACGGGCATACTACGCACATTATGGATACCCTGCGAGCCGACTCTTCTTCGCGCCACATTGTGTCGACGCTGGGTGGTTCGCGGCACGCGCGACACGGGAGGCGAGGCAAGCTCTCCGCGACAGACACGGAATTGAGCAAGATACAAAAATCTTATTGTTTGCGGGCAAGCTTTTGCCCTTCAAGCGTCCGCTTGACGTTATCGCCGCCACGGCCCAGTTGCGCTCAAAGGGGCACAAACTAGAAGTTATGGTCGCGGGTGACGGCGAGTTGCGATCGCAAATGACGAGCGCAGCGCTTGCATCGGAAGTTCCAATTCACGTGCTGGGTTTTTGCAACCAGACGGAGATGCCAGCCGCTTACGCAGCGGCCGATTGCTTGATCTTGCCTTCTGACGGACGAGAGACCTGGGGCCTTGTCGCAAACGAGGCGCTTGCTTGCAGGCTCCCTGTCATCATATCCGACGCCTGCGGTTGTGCGCCCGATCTTGCCGGCGACCGCCGAGCTGGATTGACTTTCGCGATGGCTGACGTGCAGGATCTCGCGAATGCAATCGTGACATTGATATCTGCGCCGCCGTCGAATGAATCAATTGCCATGACGTCGGGCAAATTCACCCTTAGGGCGGCGGCGGACGGAATTGCACGGGCGGCCGAGAATTGTTTCAAAGATTGACTTCCAACACGGATTGCGACGGCGAAAGCTGTTGGCCGGAATGCTCATAACCTCATGCTCATAAGCTCAGCCCTTGAAGGGCGCCGGCAACGGGCCCTCCCCCACGCATTGATCTTCGTCCCGGCGTTCATTTTTCTTTCGAGTGGCATTGGACCAAATTTCACGCTGGCGCTATTTTCGGTTGTGGTTCTGATTGTCGGCAACGCTCTGCTCTTTCGGCCCGGGGAGTCGCCAATTCTACTGGTGATGTTTGGATGGCAGTGGATTCAAGCATCGATCAGTATATATTACGCAAATTGGCTTAATAAAGATGTTCAATTCTTTGCGACGGGCGGCGGCGACCAGGAGCGTGCAATCGCGCTAACGCTTTTGGCTTTGCTTTTCGTTGTATTTGGCATGCGTGCGGCCACAGGCACGGCTAAGCCACAAATTGGGGAAAACGCGAGAGACATCGCGTTGTCCCGTCCAATTAGCCGATGGTTTACTTTGTATGCGGCAGCTTCGGGGGCCGCTCTTATTTGTCTTACTTTCGGCTGGGTTATCCCAGGGTTATCACAAATAGCGATCGCTGCTGCCGCTCTCAAATGGGCATTTTTTTTCATGCTCGCGTACGCAAGTTTCTTGTCAAACCGCCAGGTTAGCTATCTCTACGCCGCCTTTGCATTTGAGTTTTTGCTGGGTTTCGGCGGTTATTTCTCCGATTTCAAAACGGTGTTTGTTTTTATAATCCTTGCGCTATTTATGTCGACAGGTGAAAATTTCAATTCGTATGAGTTTAACGGGGGGTGTAATTAGCGATTGTATTGATTGCGCTCGGGGTTGTATGGACCGCTGTGAAGAAGGACTACCGAGAATTCATTTCGGGCGGCGAACACGCTCAAATTGTTAAAACTGGCTACGCAGAAAACATGGAGGAGCTCGCGGCTCTGATTAGCAATTTGGACGGCGAGAAATTGGGAAAGGCAGCAGAGGATTTCATCCTTCGCGTGACATATGTAGAGTTCTTTGGCGTCGTGCTGAACTATGTCCCACAGTATATTCCGTATGAGCAAGGAGCGCTCTTATGGGATTCTGTTTCTAGACCATTCATGCCACGATTATTATTTCCAGATAAGACCGTAGATCGACGATACCAAACGAACAGAATACTATACCGGTGGTGTAGCAGGCGAACACGGAGCTGTAAATCTACAAGGTACTTCACTTAGTCTAGGTTATATTTGTGAGTGCTACATCGATTTTGGGGAAGTAGGTATGATGATTGCTGTGGCCGCAATTGGATATTTTTATGGTTGGATCTACAGAGTGTTCTGTAATTGGAGGCGCGCTGGGCCCCTGTTCGGGACCGGATTGGCAAGCAGCATTCTATTTGGTGGGGCCCAACTGGAAAGCAGTTTCACGAAAATTTTCGGAGGTATGATAGTTTCGATGCTAGTTGCGTGGATCGTTTGTGTATATGTTGTCAATACTTTCTATCCGTGGGTAACTGGCAAGCAACCTGCGTAAGGCCTGGAGATTGCCTGATTTAATGAGTTGCGGCGATTGGTTGCGCGCAACCCTAATTCTGACGAGAAAAAGTACGACAAGCGTACGAGTGTCGCAACGCAATCCCATTTGTATTTGTCGAGGGACGAACAACAATCTCCAGGGCGCTGCAGCGGAACGCAGTCGGTCGGTACTCGCCCAGCGCAACTGATGGCCTCCGGCGGCGTGAAGCGGCGAACCGCGGCCGTCGGCTGCGACGCCGGAAGGGGCCAAGCCTACGGCGTTTCTAACGCAGCCGCGGGAAGCTCGTTGCGCGCTTCACTCCGGAATCAAGGCAGCGTTTGCTTTACGGGCGAAGAGGAGCCTTGCGAGGACTTTGTGCGTATTGCGATTGGAGCAGTCGTGAGTGTTTGGATTTTTCCACAAAGGATTATATTGATCGGTTGCAGCTTTTAAGCGGCAGCGGAGCGTCCACCTATGGCAAATGGGAGGCGAGAATTGAATCGCATTCGTGTATTACACGTTATTCCTTCTGTTGATACTGCAGATGGCGGCCCTAGTAAAGCGATTGCACTGATCGAGCATGCTCTGCACCGATATGGGCATTAACGCAACAACATTGACAACAAGCGGTAATTATAATCTCCTTGGGTTGACCGAAACCCGTACGCGGGTTGATGACAATAGGACGCCACGGGTTTATACTCGAAGGTGGACGGAGCATTATAAGTTTGCGCCGGGACTTGCCGTATATCTATGGCGACACGTACGATCCTTCGATCTAGTGCACATACACGCTCTTTTTTCCTTTTCATCCACGATTGCAGCTTGGATCGCCAGGGTGCAAGGCGTTCCATATGTCATCCGGCCTCTCGGCACGCTGAGCACCTATGGCACGAGGCATCGTAGGCCTCGATTAAAATCACTGTCGCTCCTTCTCATCGAGGGGCCAATTGTACGTGGAGCAGCGGCGGTTCATTTTACTAGTATCGCCGAAATGGAGGAAGCCAAAAATCTCGGTCTCGATTTCAAGGGCACAATAATTCCGCTGGGTATTGAGCA
Source organism: uncultured Alphaproteobacteria bacterium (assembly GCA_963767245.1). Taxonomy (GTDB): domain Bacteria; phylum Pseudomonadota; class Alphaproteobacteria; order Rhizobiales; family Beijerinckiaceae; genus Roseiarcus. The sequence continues at coordinate 347,491 of CAVYDG010000004.1, read as the reverse complement.
AGAATCTACCGACGCCATGGCCGACATTCGGAAGTCGTGTCCTGCACTCTCCGGTAGGTGTATAGTTCTCTTTCTGTCACGTATCGATCCAAAGAAAAATCTTGAGGCGTTGATCGACGCAATGAAGATCTTGGATCCTTTTAGACTTGGATGTGTGCTCATGGTGGCAGGCAATGGCAATAGTGAGTATGTTAGCGGTCTAAAGCATAGAGCGGAGGAACGCGGTATAGGTGATAGGATTGTATGGTTAGGCCATGTAGAGGGTTCGGCTAAGGCATCGGTCCTCGCTTGCGCGGATGTTTTTGTCCTCCCCTCGCACTCTGAAAATTTTGGGATAGCGGCGGTTGAAGCGATGCTTGCGGGTCTGCCGTGCGTGCTCACGCCAGGCGTCGCTATCGCCCGAGAGGCCGCCTCGGCTGGCGCCGCAGTGCTTTCGCAACCAACCCCGGACGCGCTCGCATTGACGATCGAAAATTTACTCCGCAACGAAATCGAGCGAAGAGCGATAGGGGAACGCGGGTGCCGATTCGCGACTGAAGCCTATTCGACTACAGCGATGGCGGGTCGCCTTCTTGCTCTATACGAAAACACCCTATCTGCGCGGAAAGCGCGCGTGGCCTGAAGCCGCATTCGCCAGATGAGGCGTCAAACTGGCAAAGCTTGACGCGAGATTGTGCTAATATCGTCAATAATTTATTCGCTCAGGCAGACTGATCCCACGCGGCACCAGGTGACGGGGGGCTTCCGGTGGTCCGGAGCTGGGTCGAATGCTCCTTTTCATCCACACGGATGGCCACGGGTCAGGCGGACCGAACCCACTTTGGCGTCGCAGCGCGATCGATGCGGGTTCGGCTTAGCGATTGCGGCGACCTGGTTATTAAGGATCTCTTGGCCGAAAGTTTGATCTAGTGCTGGGTGCTGCTGCTCTTCGCGTACCCTCGCGGCCAGTTGAGTTGTTTCCTGGTACCGCGTCGCAAGGGGTGCGGAGGTGATACGCGCACAGATTGTTAATGTGTCTACCGAGGAAATAAAAGTCTCTAGTGCTTCTAAATACCATAACACCTCTCGTTATAACTTACAATGAGGCAGACAATATTGAGCGTACACTTGGTAAATTAACGTGGGCAGAGCAAATTATTGTTGTCGATAGCGGCAGTACAGATGAGACTGTCGAGATTATTAACCGATTCAAACAAGCGCGGATAGTGTTTCGGCAGTTCGACGATTTCGCCAGCCAATGCAATTTCGGCCTCTCGTTAATCGAGACTCGATGGGCGCTTTCGCTCGACGCCGACTACGAACTGACCGACGACCTTATCTCGGAGATTTCGTGCGTCGAGCCGGGCGATGAGATATCGGGATATCGGGCCAATTTCGTGTACCGGATTTACGGGCGGCCTTTGCGAGGGACGCTTTATCCGCCCCGTGTTGTCCTTTACCAACATCAGCGAGCCCGCTATCGCAAGGAGGGTCACGGGCATCGGATCGAAATCGAAGGCGCTGTGTCGGGCCTTAAGGGGAAGATCTTTCACGATGATCGCAAGCCTTTCGCGCGCTGGGTCGCCTCTCAGCAGCGCTATGCCAAGAACGAGGCCGAACATCTGTTCGCAACGCCTTCAGGCTGCGATGGGATTCGCCGACCGAATCCGATGTATGGCTTGGCCAGCGCCACCGCTGATCTTCCTGTACGCGCTTTTCGCGAAGGGCTGCATTTTCGACGGTTGGCCTGGCTGGATCTATGTACTGCAACGTACTTTGGCCGAGATCATGATCTCGCTAGAGCTTCTCGAACGCCGGTCGAGGGTATCCACAGAGTGACCTAGGAGCCCTTCCAGATAGCTGTTGGCGTAAGTTAGTGGAATGAAGGATAGCCCGCTCAGTTGGCCCGGGCGAGCTTGCCGAGGTTGGGTGCGGTGCAGATCAGCGCCCATTCGGCCTTTACTTTGTCGATGCCGCGTAACAGGAACTGTTTGAACCATCTTGCCTGTTGATCTGTCCGAACACCGGCTTGCTTTCTGAGAGTCCGTTTGAAAACGCCTATTCGTGAGCTATTCGCTGAGCAGGAGGCTTCCGAGAGCGACGTGGATCATGGCTTCGGAACAGTTGAGGCCACGCATCGCGCAGTAAATCCGTCGAAGTACGACCGCCAAAGGCGGCTCCCGCCTTGAATATTATTGATTTTTTCGCCAGCGGCGAGACTTTTAGTTGATCTATGAAGGGAGCACGGGATGAAGCGGAATGAGCGTATACTCGGTACAGATGCCTAAACTCGACCGGCGAGAGTTCCTGGAAGGGAGCGCCGCCGCCACTGCTGTCAGCCTGCTTGGATACGCCGCCGTCTCTCCAACTGCAGCTGCGCCCGAAATAGCCTCCATCGGGTGGGCCGAAATCATTGATTTCCAAACGCTTGCTAACCGAGACTATCCGGCGAACTACTGGTCTGGTCGCGGAATTTATTCCCAGATCGTCACAATTAAGGGGACCGTTCCCAATAAGCAGGCCTGGAACAAGGCAAATGACGAAACGCTTGTGTTTTGGACCGACTCAATCCGGGATGGCCAGATAAGCGGACTATGGTCAAACTGGTTTTCCATAATAATACGTTGCGGCGGAGACGAGCCCGGCAGCGAAAAAGCGATCATATTTCAACACCACACGCTGAGAGGAGGAGGATACGTTAGCCTCGCCATAATGGACACTGTCAACCATACCCTGGCTTCAATGGTAAGCGGCGGTGACGGCAAGGGACAATTTATCTACGAGCGTCCCAACGGCCTCGCTTTTGCGGCAGAGGGCATTGCGGCTGAATATAGCACGACCTACAGGGAGGGAGACAACTTTACGCTAGGTGCTAATGGCTTTGAGGTTTATCTGCGTTACAACGGGCGCGACCTGTTCCGCACGAAGGAAGTCCGGTGCACGATGCAGTCGGGCATATTTGGCGTGGCGCTTCATGCTGGCTACGGGTTTAGGGGCAAACTTGTGCTCAATCGGTTCCCGGAGAAGCGACTATTCTCACGGACCCGATAAATCGCCGGTATGATCTGCGCGATTTCGGTCTCGAGGAGCGCAGCGCGATCGGCTCGATAGCCGGCGGCACGAACCAGCTGGTGCTGAGGACCAACGCGGGGTTCAAGGTCGGGCAACAGATCATCGTTGAGATCGGGGGTGAGGCGGGTGCTGGGATGCGCCGTACGCAGGGCGTGGGGGGTGTATATCCATCAAATGTCTTCCGAAACCTGCGGGACCCTGCTCGCCTATACGCCGACGACTACGCCGTATTGGGCGTATACAGCCGACACAGGCGTAGTTTATTGCTATCAAGGTGGTTGGTCACATAGAGGGTTTGATACTAAGGCGTACGACCTTGGTGGCAATCCCTACTACCAGGGATACTATAATGAGTGGATAGTTCCGTTGTCGCTAGTGGCTAAGATCATGGCGGCGAGCGATGACGGCAAGACGCTGACGTTGAGTAAGAATGCTAACGTCAGCGCGACCAATGCCAATGTCTATACAGACTGTGTCCCTGCGTTCGAAAACTTAATAGAGAACGATACCTGCAACGTAACCGGAGGTAAACAATTCTCATCTGAGACCTTGCCCGAGATAGTCGCGGTCCCTACCGGTCGGTTCGCCATGAGTAGGCGTGTAAGCGTAGGTCCACGGCCTTATTTAATAATAGAAGGCCAAGGTATAGATGACACGACATTCTTCTCCCCAAAGGGATGCCCACTGGTCGGATTCAGCTGTAACAATATCCTGTTTCCTGGGCCAGTGACCTTCCGGAAACTTCGCATGGTCGGCAACCACTCGACCAACGGCTATATGACAACGGTGGACCAGAATGGCACTTGGCAATTTGGTGGGTCGATATACATGGTTCAGTGCGCCTGGCGGCATGGTACAAAACTGCGCGTTCGAGGATACGTTTACCCCCACCGTTAATTTTGCTTCTTGTCCCAACGCAGTCATCGACAGCTGCTCGCTGCTGATGCGCGAGCGTGTTTGGGGGTACAACGGCTGGGGATTCCAGAGTGCGAATGGCGACAATTTCCTCTGCGTAGATACGTACGCCTATTCGCCAAACGGCTCCATCAAGGCATTTGAGACGTTCTCCGAGAATAACGCCCATTTCCTTCGCTGCGGCGGGACCAATTGCGGTGTGAGCGCGAATTCGGCTGGGCACTTTATGTTTGAGGAGTTCGACATCCTCTTCACCGACAATGTCCTCGCCGTCTTTGGCCTCGACGAGCCTATAATTAGTGCCAACAACAACGCGTTCCGGGGGACTTATGGCTACGGCGTGATCAAGAACTGTCGGATCATCCAACAGGGCTTCGTCAACGGGACGAATGCCAGCTTGAAGTTTATTCACGTCATGGACGGGGGACCCAATGTCAGGATTGAGGGGCGTTACCCCGCTTGTGATGCTGGCAAGTACGGCTACTTCGAGGCCCCTAACTACGCTGGCACATTTGTTCCCGGAGGATACACTGCCCCTGAATATGGCCCAATCATCATCTCTAACTCGGGTAACCCGAATGTCGTCGTGACCGGCATCCGTATCGTCGGAAATGGAAGGCCGCGTAACCGAGATTGGGGCTACAACGTTGCTGGATCGTATGGTAACATTTCGATGCTGGGAAACTAACTGTTCAATCACCAATTGCGTCGCAAACGTGATTCCGACTGATACGCCAAACCACAATACGCTTACGGCGTCAGGCAATATGACCAATGCGCAATGGCTCGCCCTATGTTCGCCTGTAAGAAAGAGGCCGCATGGCTTACTATGACGCCCCATTCTCGACAAACACTTGGCGCGTGCCTCCAAAAAGGCCAAGAGTTGGCCGGCTAGCCCGGGGCATTGCCGGCCGCGCAACTGTCCGGGCTGCTATCGTCCAACTTCTCTCGTCGGGGATGCGGGAATGGGTAGGAGCACAATATCGGTGTTCTAGCCGAAATTCGCTCGAATATGTTTTTGGGCGATCTGTCACGAAACGGAATAGGAACAGCTAATCTGATCATCGTCGGCATCAATGCCTTTCACGGCGACGCCTCGGCTTGCCTACTTCGCGACGGTGTCCTCGTCGCCGCGGCGGAAGAAGAGCGCTTTCGCCGGATCAAACATTGGGCGGGATTTCCGACGGAGGCGATTGCTTATTGTCTGAACGAGGGGAGCGTTTCCATTGACGACATCGATCGGGTCGCCCTGAATCAGGACAATCGGGCCAATCTCGGCGCCAAACTAAACTACCTCCTTAAAAGCCTACCCGGGCTCTCGACGGTCCTGGAGCGGGTCAGGAACCGCAGCGCACGTGACAGCGCACCAGCGCTGCTACGCCACGCCTTTCCTGGGCTGTCCCGGCTGCCGCGTTTCGAACACGTCGAGCACCACTTTGCACATTTGTCGTCCGCTTTTCACGTCTCCCCTTTCAACGAAGCCGTCGTCGTTTCGGTTGATGGGTTCGGCGACTTCGCTAGCGCCGCTTGGGGCGTCGGACAAGGGGCGGCGATCGATGTCGAAGGGCGAACGCTGTTTCCACACTCGCTAGGGATCTTCTATCAAGCCGTCACTCAATATCTGGGCTTCCCGCATTATGGCGACGAATACAAGATGATGGGTTTAGCGCCCTACGGAACGCCCCGCTTCGCCTCCGATATGCGTCGGATAGTGAAGCTTCGAACTGACGGCGACTTCGAACTGGACCTGTCGTTTTTCCGTCACCATAAGGAGAGGATAGCGTTCGAATGGAGCGGCGGCTCGCCCGAATTCGCCGATCTCTTCACGCCCGCGCTGGAGGACGTGCTAGGGCCTAGACGTGCTCCGGACGAGCCGTTGTCGGATCGGCATCGCGATATCGCTAGCTCAGCGCAAGCAATGTATGAGGAAGCGTTGTTCAACCTTCTCAACGTCCTCCACCGGAAGCACAATAGTCCAAACATAGCCCTGGCAGGCGGTTGCGCGATGAATTCCGTCGCCAACGGCAAAGTGCGGCGGATGACGCCCTTCAACAACGTTTACGTTCAATCCGCCGCCGGCGACGCAGGCGGAGCTATCGGCGCCGCTTTCGCGGTCTGGCACAAACAAGGCGGGCGGCGTTCGTTCGTGATGGATCATGCTTATTGGGGGCCGGGGTATGGCTCCAGCTATATCGAAGATATGCTCAAGGTTAATTCCATACGAATCAAAGAGTTCTGGCTGCGTTATTGAGCAAGCCGAGAATGAGCAAGCGCTTTGCCAACAGACAGCCTGCGCGGCCGCGGATGGAAAAGTGATTGGTTGGTTTCAGGGACGCATGGAATGGGGCCCTCGTGCCTTGGGCAATCGCTCGATTATTTGCGATCCGCGTCGCGCCGACATGAAAGCGATCTTGAACGCCAAGATAAAGCGTCGCGAATCGTTCCGCCCGTTCGCGCCCTCGGTCTTGTCCGAGGCCGTCTCCGAATGGTTCGAGGAGGACGACGACGTCCCCTTCATGATGCAGGTGTTTCAAATCCGCGAAGAGAAGCGCGCGCAAATACCCGCAGTCACCCACGTTGACGGCTCCGGACGTTTGCAAACAGTCAAGAAAGCCGCCAATCCTCGCTATCACGCGCTCATTTCTGCGTTCCGCGATCGGACTGGCGTTCCTATGGTCCTGAACACATCATTCAACGAAAACGAGCCCGTTGTGTGTAAACCGGAAGAGGCGCTTGATTGCTTTCTTCGCACTAACATGGATGTTCTCGTGCTGGGTGATGTCCTGATCCGACGCGCGGGGTCATAATGCCACGCTCTCTCGCTTCAGCTGTGGGTTGGGAATGTTGCGGCTTTCGGCAGGAATTCTGCGGTCTTTCCAAGTGCCCAGTAAAGTGTGAGCCCAGCCCATTCCTTCGCAGCAATATCAATCAACTTTAGCGATTGTAACGGAGCAAGCGTGTAGGCCCAATAATCTCCCTGATCGCCGAACGTGAAATAATCGACGGGATGGGGCGCCACATGAAAGCCCGCTTTTTCAAATGAAGCCACTGCCCTCGGCATGTGGTAGGCTGATGTCACGAGGATCCATGTGTCTCCTGGCTTTGGCTTAACAAGCTCGAAGGTGAGCCGTGCGTTCTCAAACGTATTGCGTGATTTGCGTTCAATCGTTACCCGATCTATAGGCAGACCGAGTTCGGAGATGAATTCTTCGGCGACATCGCCTTCGGGAGTTCCGTTGCCCAGCAAGTCCGCTGAGCCTCCGCTGAAGAGGAAACGCGCGTTCGGAAAATGGTATGCCAAAGCTACGGCTTCGGTTATGCGCGCCCCGGCTGGGCTAAACGCGATGGGTCCACGTGCGCGTGTGAGGGGTGCGTTGAGCGCGCCGCCAAGCGCGATAATTCCTTTTGGATTTTCGTATCTGATCAAATGAGCGTGCCGGGAATCGATCTTCCAACGGCCGAATTAGAACAACGCAGAGAGGCGTCAGGGCGCAGATGGCGAGAAGAGTTGCAGCGATTAGCACCAAGGACCGACCAAACCTAGCGAGGGGGGTTCTAAGAAGGGCCAATCCGATCAGCGTCCCCCAAATCATCAGTGAAGAGGGTTTCAGCAGCATCCACGCGACTTTCGAAGCCACAAAATACATTGTTCAGCCCTCGGAAAGCCGGGGTGAGGGAAACGCGCGACGGCAGATTGATTTTGTCCCGACATCGCCATCATCCGGATAAATCGGTCGATCATGTCGGCGACATAACATATTGGGGTGCCCGGCGCGGCCTCTGCCCGCGGAAGGCGCGTCCCGGTGCCCGGCTTGCCATAACCCCCAAAATCGGGCGACCTCTTGGTTCGTTACGGGCACCGGCATGGTGTCGCCGCTTGCCTGTAGTCAGAAATGGCTGAAAGCGTTGGATGTGACCGAAACGCTGGGAAAAAGTGGATGAGGCGGGCAGGATGCGATCGGTGCGATACCCTACATGGGAATGGAGCGAGTTGGATTTAGTCGAATATTTATTGCCGAAAGTGGTGAGGGCGTGAATGGGGGAAGGCAGCATATCATAGGGGTGTTCGAGTATCCACTTCTCCACCAAGGAGCGACATGCCGTGTCCAACGATAACGTCGTCAACAACCTGATTTCAGCGCAGGGATTTTGATCGAACAGCTGATCGAGGTTCTGTGCGATGGCGCGCGGGCGATTTTGACCCAGGCGATCGAAGCAGAAGTGCTTCTGGCCGCGCCCGCCGATCTGAAGTCCGAGGACGGCTGCCGGCCGCATGGGGCGGGAACGTCTCCGTCAGCCGTCGACGTTGAATGATTTCCTCGTTCTCGCCGGAATTTCAGCTGGCCGCAGCTTGCGCGATGTGGCCACCCTCCGACCGTAGGAACGAGGCCGTTTGTGCTGTGGCGGCAGGACCCCTTGACTGGCCCCGTTTCCTACGAGTTGCCGAGCGCCACCAAATAATGGGCCTCGTCAATGACGGCCTGGTGCGCGCACAAGCCATCGTGCCGGAGGAAATTGCCCGGGAGATCGGCGCCCGCGCGGCAACGTTGGTGCGCGAAAACCTGCTGGTAGCCCATGAAGCATTGCGGCTACAGCGATTGTTTGAGGACGCTGCTATCCCCGTGCTTTTCATCAAGGGGGCGTCGCTTGCCGTCTTGGCCTTCGGGAATCTCGGCCTGCGCAGCGCACAGGACATCGATCTGCTGGTTCCGCTGGAGGCCCTGGCGACAGCGACGACGCTCCTCGCGCGCTCCGGCTACCGTCGATTGAATCCCCCGCCCGACATCAGCGATGCGCAGTTGCGGCTGCTGATCCCGCTCCGCAAGGATTTGGGGTTCGTCCATGCGGCGAGTGGCCTGCATGTCGAGCTGCATTGGCGGCTGTTCCTGAACCCACATGCCATGTCCGAGGCTTCGGTCGCAGTGTCGCGGGTCGTGCCGCTGACCGGGACGAACGGGCTGCGCACCTTGGGTGAGGAAGATCTCTTCGCGTATCTTTGCATGCACGGCGCGTTGCATTGGTGGAATCGGCTCAAATGGCTTGCTGACATCAACGCCCTAATAGCGGCGACTCCTCCGGGCGGCGTTGACCGCTCGCTTCGCGCCGCGGAAGCCCGGGGTGCCGGCCGGGCCGCGGTCCTGGCCATGATGCTTTGTCAGCGGGTTCTAGGGGCCGCCATCTACAGCTCAACCCCCGGAAAGGGCGGAAACGGCTTCGTAATGGGCTGGCTGGAGACGACGGCGGTGAGAACGATGACCATCGGACAAGGCGAGCGCGATCCACACGCCGCCCGCTTTGGGACAACCCGCGGCAGCCTCTCCACCTATCTTCTCAGTTCCAGTTGGCGCTACCGGCTGGCCGAACTGAACATCCACCTGACCAATCAAACCGACGTGCAGACCATGCAGTTGCCGGAGTTTGCGTGGTTTCTTTACTCAGTCCTGCGACTCCCGCTATGGGTGTGGCGGCACGCTGGAAAGCGTGGCGCGGGGGACGACCGAAAATAGAAGCGCGAGGCCGAGTTTCTTACGCCAGCGATCACTTGCAGCGGCGACACACCAAAACGACCCGCGTTCTCCGACGCCACCAAGCCAGGCACCAACGTCTCCGAAATGATCTGAATTATTTCGGCCGCCAACCGACTGCACCCATGCCCCCCGGCTGCGGTCACCTCATGCCGATGAACTGACGTCATGAATTATTCCCCTGTTATCGATTTCTGCATCTTCGATATGCGCGCGGAGCAAGGTTTCGAACTCTGCTGTCACTTCGGAAGATGATGGTCGGAGCAAGCGATATATCGCAATTTTGGAGGCAAGGAGTACACACAGGTCGAGATGTTCACGAAACCTGCCGCTATTCAAGACGTAGTCAAAGTGATATGTTTGATCAGCCAAGATTTGAATCGCTTCTAAACTGGTCATTCTATCGATGCAAACAGACTCCGCAGATGGAGAGTTGACAAGCAGATACAGCCTCGTGAGCCTGTTCCAGGCGTCGCGGGCGACAGATTTCAGGCTGAACGAAGTATTTTTCGTTGTCCAAGCTGCTGCTCACCAATTCCGTTGGAGTCAGTCCAAATTTTACAATCGGACTCTGGTGCAACTTGAGGCGACGTAGGTACGGCCATGCCCCTGGTATGGAACCATCAATGAAACCGATCGGTAGTATGTCGTCGGCGACAAGCTGATATCCCGATACGTTCAGCATTGCCGCGGTGGTCGACTTGCCGGAGCCGGAATGACCGGCGAACGCAACCATGCCACCCCGCGTCAGTATTGAGCTGGCATGCAGAGGCAGCAATCCACGTTGATGACACAAGGTCGCCCAAGCGGGTCCGAGAAGAAATATCTCGATGTCCTTTCTCGTTGCTACAGATGCCGGCCACACGCGAATGCGCCGCCCCTCAATGATTTCAAAGTCAGCAACATCTCTTATCTTGATCAACGAGCGTTGAGATGAGTGCTCGACTGAGAATCGACTCATATTTCCTGCCATTGGCGCAGACCCATGCGCGAGTTCAATCAGAACATCGAAGTTCTGATCGCTGCAATACAAAGTCCGTACACAGGTGAGTGGAATATCCGACACAGTGCGCCAACCACAGAGCATATACGCCTGAGTTTTTTTTTTGCCGAAGGTGAAATCTGTAATTTCGGCCAAGCCGTTTGCCCTTTGTGTTGTTTGCTATGACACATCCTTGGCTTGAAAATCTTTTCGGGACCAAGTCTAACAAGACCTAGTCGTTGCCGCCAGAAGTCCATCGCTGATTGTAAGCATCCCATTTATCGTAGGTTTTGCATTCCATTGTCGGCCCGACATAAGACGGTATTCCGTCGGGATGCAAGGCGCCCAAAGATTTACCCTCCTAGCCGAGGCCAGCGGATCTGTCATCTCGATTTAAAGCGCAGGTTTGCACCGCCCGTGGATGATCTGTTCGCGGGGCCCGAAGCCGGTAGTGCCAAGGGACTCCCGCGGCAAGCCTCGCGTCGTCAGGTATCAAAAATGAGAAACCAATTGCTTTGGCTAACGGTGGATGCCAGGACATCCGCAGGCGTCCCGTCTTTCGCACCCTGCGCCGCAACTTTTCTTTCCACCCACGCTCAGGAGCACGTTTAGCGGTTCGAGAGAAGGGATCGGAATTCCGGGATTTGCGAGTCCGTTCTCGCGAAAGTTGAGAACTTCTCCCGATTCCGCTATTTCGAGCGGCGCTGCCAAGCTTGATCACAAACGGAAATCGTCGCGAGAGGCCGTCCGCAGATGCTAGGTCTGAATTCAATGGTCCAGCGCGACCCAGACATTATTGCCGCGGAAGCTGGGAAAGACATCGTGATGGTGAGCGTCGCGAATGGATTTTATTACGGGGTATCGGAGGTTGCGAGGGAGATTTGGCGGATAGTCGAGCACCCAAGAAAAGTGTCGGATGTGGTCGACGACCTGGTACAAGTTTACGAAGTTGACCGACGCGCGTGTGAAAAGCAAGTTCTGCTCTTCCTTGAGGATTTGCTAGCCGAGCATCTGGTTCAGGTGAAAGATGGGGCGTCTAATTGTCCGCCGTCAGCGGACAATTAGACCTGTTTGCGCGGTTCATATGCCCGTTTTAATCAAGAATGTAGGATGATAGGACAGTTTCAAAAGGCGTTGCGAAGGACGCGCCAACGGGCCAAGTTGGGCGCGATTTGAACGGGGTTCGATATGCGCCAAGGGGTGTCATGACGGAGCCATTGAGCAGAGTGGACCGGACTTGGATGCCCGCCTTTGGCGTGTATCGCGGTTTCCTCGATCCCGTTACACATGCGTGTCTGCTTGCATGGGCAATTGAAAACGAGGCGAATTTCGAGACCAGCTCGGTTGACGACGGCAAGTACGATTCGTCCCTGCGCACGTCGCTGCGTGTGAGTGACTTCGGACCCTTGAAGGCGACACTTCGCCAGCGTTTGCTCGACTTTTTTCCCACCATGATTGGGGACCTTCGGATGACCCCCTTCGAGCCGTCGACGGTCGAGCTAGAGCTGGTCGCTAACAATGATGGCGCATTTTTCAAACGCCATATCGACACGTTCATGGGCGACGAGCGAATGGCTAGCGATCGCCTGTTGAGTGCGGTCTATTATTTTCATGCCGAGCCTAAAGCGTTCTCAGGTGGGGCGTTGCGCCTCTATTCATTCGGCACGAAGGAAGAGGAGGGCAATTTCGCTGAGGTGCCGCCCGAGCAGAACACGCTTCTCACCTTCCCGTCATGGGCATTGCATGAGGTGCTTCCGGTAAATTGCCCATCGAAGCGCTTTTCCGATTCACGCTTCAATGTGAATTGCTGGGTGCTTCGACATTCAAACAGGACCGCGTCCAGCCGTGTGCGAGCTCGATAAAATCGCGCCCCTCCTCTGATCCTCTACCGTTGCTTTCGGACGCCCGTGATTGTGTCCAGTGCCGACAATGCAAATCCGCTCTTCTCAACATTTAACAAAGAACGGGACATCCGCAACCGCCAAGCACCGTAAAGCGAGGGGGCATCTGATGTTGGCCCAACGGAAAATTGTTGAAACACTAGCTTCGCTACTTGGGTACTGGGAGACCCTTTTTTGGAGACACTGCCGTGCAGGCCTTCCTTGGTTCTGGCCCGCTCGGCCGGCCGGTCAGCATGCCATGGTTGAAGCTCGGCGGATGGTGCGATGGCATTTTGGCCGCGACCATCGTCCGGTACGTCGCAAACTAGCTCAAGTTGTGGTCACAATCGCCTGGCCCTTCGTCGTGCTCCCCAACCTGTGGGGGGTGCGCCATTGGTTCAGACCGCGGAACGAATTGCTGAGGCACGTCCCAAGGGCAATATGGACCGCGATCCGCCACAACATTTTGCCGAGCGAGTATTACGCTTATGGGCTCTGGCAACCGGATCGCAAAATGAACATCGATAATTATCTGTACGCCAACGAAGGCCCGCGCCTGTTCAAGCTGCTCAACCAACGAGCGCAGGCAGATCCAATTTTCGACAAGCTGGCATTCTACGAGTTGTGCAAAACTCACAGCATTCCCACTCCAGAAGTCCTGGCAGCATTTGCTCCGACCGGCAAGTTAATGGATTTTCAGCCTGGCCCGCCCCCTCAGCATGATCTTTTCGTAAAGGCACGCACAGGCTTGGGTGGTGTCGGTGCCGAGCGTTTTCGCTGGGATCGTGTTTTCTTCCATAGTAACCGTGGCTGCCGGCTGAGGCCCGAGGATCTCGGTGGCTATCTGGCAAATCGCGCACGAACCGAGAATTTAACTCTGCTCGTCCAACCGGCTCTCTCGAACCACCCGGACATCCGCACGCAGCCAGATGAAGCCTTGGCAACGGTAAGATTGGTTACGGGCCGCTCAATTTATGGCGAAGTAACGCCGATTTTCTGTTTTATCTTGTTTGGGTTAGCCAATAAAATAACAGCGCACAGCAACTATGTCACGCTGATCGACGTGGCGAATGGTCGACTTATGCCGGCACCTCCGGAAGATAGTCCTGGCATGTTGATCTATCAGTACCGTCGATTTGGCTCAAATGATGCCTGCATATTGCCAGATTGGGATCCCGCGTTACGTTACGTTAAAGCTGCCCACAATGCTTGTTCCAACCTTGTCTTTATTGGCTGGGACGTGGCGTTCACTCCCGAAGGGCCGATGATTCTCGAAGGAAATACGAACTGGACTGCCGTCACGCACCAATCGCTGCGCGGCGAGCCCCTCGGACTCACGAAGTTCGCGGACATCCTGGAAACGCAACTCGGCCGAAACGGCACCTTTGGACGCGTTCCCTAACTTTCACTCCGGAATGTTCCAGGATCATCATGAGCGCTCCGAGATTGACCACCGCATTTACCTCCCGCCAAGGGGAGGAGCATCGGCGACAACCGCGTCGCACGCCTCCTGGGACATGCTAACCAGAGGCCGGGCGCCACGACAAAGCCGGGGAAAATTTGAGGATTTAACGCCCGCTCACAGGCCGAAGTGGCCGACCGATGGCGCGAGCGGAAGCTGCGGATCAGGTATTCCGGACGGATCCGGGAGGACTTGGCGCGGCGCGAGGAGCGCTTTCTGAACCGGCCCCTCCCTAGCACGACCCCGCGCCCGACAACGCTCAAAACGCCAATTCGGCGAATAGTTCGAGTTGCCCTGCACCCTTGTTCGCCAAGCCAACGCCGCCTAACATCATCTCGCCAGCAACTTTCTCAAGAGCTGGACACAAATTCAGGCACCCTCAACTCCGAGTGTTGGCGTCGCCGTTTTTGCTCGTATTCCCTTCATTGCCAGCGGTTGATTTGCCAGGCCTGCCAGCAGTCGCTGCAATCGGCAGTTTTCGTAAACTCGGCTGACGCCATTCTTTCTTGGCCGACCCATGGGCTTTCGTGTCACTAGTCTGGCCGGCGTCTCTGGCAACGGTCATGTCGAAAAACTCCGAATCCACCATCGATTTACCAGCTGCGATCCCTCTTGGCAAGGCGCGAGCCACCCGATTAAATATTCTTATCCGCATTGTTGCCCAACCGCCACGCTATTTTTTCCCGCCATGTTCTCGATAAAATATGCTGCGCCAAGAGCATTTGAAACTGCTAACAAATGCTTTTCCCCGGCTGTATATTCAGGAGGCTGACGGTCGGGCCAATTGTCCAAGATCGCATTCAGTCTTTGTATGTCGAGAATGGATGCCACTTCGGGATTCCCAGCGAGGCGCTTCACCTCCCCCGCAATGTGATTTCGCGCCCGCGTCAGCCTGGGATACCAGTCAGCGGCCTGCGCGCCGGATTTCTTCTGGTTGAGTACGCGATCAGGCAGCCGTCCTTCCATCGCCCGCCTGATCAACCAGCGGTCACGGCCTTTCCGCAGATATTGATCCTCTGGAATCCCAATGCAAAACTCAATCACCCGCCGATCAGCGGCCGGCATCCGAATATCAAGGCGAAATCCGGCTCGCACCTTAGCATACCAGTCGGCCGCCTCACCATCCTCTCGGAAAGCATTGATTCTGCCCAGCCTACAATCGCGAATGGGCGGCGCATCGAAGGGCATATGTCCCCGAACCGCGCGATCGACCACCCTACTTCGAGCGGCAAACTCCGGATGAATTAAGCTATGATCATGCCAGGGTGGCTTTCCCCCGCGACGCCACTGCTTGTACCTACGAAAAAGAGGTGCGGGAATAAATGGCGCAATCAACAGTTGGCGGACCTGTCTTTGCCATTGATAGCCCGAAGACGTTGATCTCAGCGAACAACCTCAGCCAACGGCCCGTCAGCAGGAGCTCTGTAAACAACCCCCACCCATCATAGCTCATTGTGTCGTTGCCCATTTCTCCAGCGAGCATGACGTTGTGTCCTGCCGAGCGTGCTGCAGCGAATATGTCGAAGCCCCATAGGGCGTTCAAAATCCCGCCAGGTAACGCGCTCACTCGGATCACTTCAGCGATGTTTTCAGGAGTTGGGTCTCTACTCGGTGTTATAAAGTGGGGTACAATGTTTCGATTAAGTTCAGCTATCTGACGCACGTATGGCGTTTCGTCGAAGTAGCGCCCGCGTAGCTCTTCTCGCTGCGAATTCGGCCTCGGGCACAGCCGTGAATGTGTTTAATCTTTTGCCGCTTGCGGCTAGCATGTCGGCCGCGATCACGGCGATACTAGACGAGTCCAGGCCTCCCGTAATCGTTGCACAGGGCGGCGGCAGCTGCGAAGGCGCGCCCTCACCGCCTCATCCAGGCGCTCCTTAAATGCCTCAACATAGTCGTGATCGTTCGTGAACCTTACGTCCGCAATGCCTTCAGGATCCCAGAACTGATGTTTTGAGAAAGTTGAGCCGCGCACGCGCACGATGGAACCGGGAGGCACGCGAAAAACGTCTTGATAATAAGTAATCTCATGATTGACTCCTCGCCCAACAAGATGGTCCGCAAGCTTTTCCTTGTTCAAGATCCGCGGCACCCAGCTCAACGCAAAAAGCGCTTCCGGAACTGTGGCCACCGCAAATGCTCGGCCGACCGATGATAATGTAATACCCGCATGCCCATCTGGTCTCGCGCACAGAGCAGCCGACCATCTTGAAGATCCATAATAATGATGGCGAAATCACCAAGGATCCGCTCGAACGCCCGCTCGCCCCAACGATCAAAAAGACGAAGCGCAAGCATGCTGTCGGGCATCGAATGCAGCTCGCTTGTCGAAATGCCTAAAATATCGCCGAGCTCAGACCGGTTATCGATGCGGCCATCAAATAACATAACAAATCGATCGACGAAGAGGAGGGGCTGGACCTCAAAACTATCCTCTGGAGTTAATTTGTGCAGACAGAACACAAACGCCGCATTCCCACGAATCAGAATCTTTTGCCGATCTGGCCCATAGGGTTTTAATACGTTTGCCATCCGCTCGACCTCGGATCGAGGTATGCCGGATCCATCCAAGCTCACAACTGCAGCTATGCCACTCACCAATGTCACTCCACGATCAATTGCTTGTGCACGACCATCTCGCCAGCATAATGTGGCTTTGACGTCGTTCTCAGGAGAGGTGTGCTATCTGCTATTTAAGAAATTACCGATCGAGCGCTCCTGGTCCAATCCTTATCACGGTCGCAAAGCCAGAATTTTCGGAGCTCTTGTCGTTGACCTCTAGACCCGCGTCGACCCAGGCATGAGCATTAAGTGAGGAATGTCCAGAAAATCTCACACCAGCAAACATGACCGCCGGAATGCCACGGCGGCGAAGCATTATGAATTCCGCAATGGACAGGCTAAGACACAGGCTCTTCCAAGGCAATACATTCGCCGCGCGCGAAATGGCGCTTGTACGAGCCTCATCTCTTGCTCGCGGTCAATACCGCTCCGAATACCGTCATTCCAACGAGTACGCAGAAACCTGTCGATGTGTTTGAATGCGATCCCCTTCACACACGCATTGGAAAGTGACAACAAAATGCTGGCTTCGCAAAGAAACTTCCTTCTCGCGTCTGGTCAAAGACCAGAACTTAGCCAGCCGACCCATCTTTCACCTGCAACAGCCCTCTTCGAGCAGAGCCTCGAGGAAGGATAGGGTCTGATCCTCGTACGACAAACGATCGATATGGTACTCCGCGGTAAGATCGTCAACCAGACATGCGGAGCACGGAGGCACATCAGCCGGGCACGGATCAGGAGAATAGGCCGAGGTCACGCCTCGCATCAAGCGGGCCACCCCCGGCCTCATGAAAACCCGCGCACGATGCGTAGCAAATTCATTTTCTGACAGCGGGCTCTCTAGATGGAAGGCTTTGCACGCTTCGAGCACTTGCCATCCCCAATTGGCGGAGCAACGCATGCATGGCCGAGATGCGGGAGCTTTCGCGCGTGCGACGACGACCACGACCGCTGAAGGAATTGGACCAGCGGGCGCGGGTTGCCCGCTGCGGCTTGAGCGCGAAATTTATCGGCCGGCTTTGGTTATCGTGACGCTTCGGCTGACGGCGGACGACGGGACCAGGCGCCGTTAGTCTCTCGGCCCACATTCTCCGGACAGGCGGAATAAACCGCTATCTGCCCTCGTCCGGCCGATCTGACAAGCTGACGCCAGCGCCATCGACGTTGGACCAGGGGCCGGACAACCGACCAGATCTTGTTAACACGCGTGTGAAACCAAGTCGCGCATGCTCGCGGCTGTCAGCGCCAGCTGCATTCGGCCTGCGTCCGGGCCGAACGTGCCGGCAGCTCGCCAAACGCCACCGTATCCGCTCTCCCACGACTGCGTCCGCCTTCAAACACGGCCGTGACTTTCTTACCCTCCGCGGCTGGAAACGCAAACAGCGGGTCGTATCGTGGTCATTGTGCCGTGCGGGCGCGAAGGCTCGCGAAATATGGGGTTAAGCAACCAAATCATACGCGATTCCGAGCGTTTACGCTATGACCGATGACCGAAAAACCCCGTCGCGTGGGCAAGAGAACAATCAATTGAATATCAACCCGTCCTCCGGTATGAGAACTGGCGTGACGAGAGTTGCTGCGCTCACCGCCCTGTCCGTTTTCGTGTTTGCACTTGCAGCTGCCAGAGCCGCGACTCTCGATCGCGGGGCGCTTTGGCAGGTCGTCCAGGCCTGCGTCGCTAACTATAAGCTAACTGGCGGCGCCTTTCCGTGTCTTCAAGTAGATCTCTCGGGCGGAGAAGATCACGGTTTCGTCATGTTGCGACCGCCGTTCGGCAAGCCAGACGCCATATTGTCGCCGACGAAAAGGATTGTCGGTGTTGAAGATCCGTTGCTTCAACATCCCGATGCCCCCAACTATTTTGAAGACGCTTGGAATGCACGCGCTTATCTCCTTAATGGCCGTCAACGGCCGCTTGCGCATGACGAGGTGGCGTTGGGAATTAATTCTGCGTCTTTGCGGTCACAAGACCAGCTGCACATTCACATCGGATGTATTTCACGGGATGTAAGACAATGGATTCAGGATATTGTTCCGGAGTTGTATGACACCAAATGGGTCCGGATTGGAAAGGCCATACAAGGCGAGGAATTTTGGGGTCGCCGAGTCGCTCAGAACACCCTCGATGGTGTGAATCCGTTTCATCTCGCAACTGAAGGGCTTTCCGGAATTGGCGACTCGCTGACGGGGCTGATGATCCTCATCGCGGGAATCCGGCTACCTGATAGTGGCGACGGCTTTGTTTTGCTTGTATCGCGAAATAAAGGCTTTGGGCCCGGCCATCAATATTGGGTGGAAGATTATCTCGACGCTTCATGCCCTTTGTGATGTTGGTCCGGCGGAGAGTGCGGCCGGCGTTTGTACGAGTGAAAATTGCCTTTGTGCAGAGTATCTGGCGAAAGAGCGCACTTGCTTTACTGCGGAGGCGGTATGATCGAAAGGCGTCGAGCGACCATAGATGCGCGATCCCACCAAAATGCAGCGAAAGCCTCTCCGGTCCCCAATTCGGACGAAACCCTCGCTAGCCTCCCGCGCTCAATTCGATGCGAAATCGCGAATAGGGCGCCTACAGCGATAAGTGCGTACGTGACGCCGATGAGACGGACGAAGGTACCGGAGGTCTCTAATTTGGACGCCCAAATCACCGCGCGGCCCACTAGAGCTAGCAGCGAGCCTGCAGCGAAGATTGCCAGACTGTTGCGGCCCATTCCTTGGAGCGACCGGCCGAACCGGCAATTGATCAATTGCTGAATGCTGGACACTAGATTGGGCGTCACAGTCGCCGCCGCAATCAGATAGGCCAGCGCTAGAAAGTGGACGAGTTGCACTAGTCCAAGATCTGGCTTGCTTATGTCTAAATATCTGGATAAGGCGGCGTGCTCAGCAGTGAAGTCGTGCACGGCATATGTCGATATGATCACGATTATCCCGGACGCAAGTACGATCGCGGCGCTAAGTTTCACAAGCTGCGGCGACGGGCGGAGTAAGCCGGCGCGCCACGAGACTGCGCAAACGATGCCAATCGTAAACACCAGCTGCCAAGCAATCGGATTAAAGAACAAATCGCCTGGTTCGAGCCGCCACCCGGACGGAACAGCAGGCGCACGCCCAGCCGCGTAGACGCCAGCAGACACAAGGAGCGCCGCTCGCACATCCCACACCGCTAAGGCGAGCCCGAAAGGCGCCCAGAGGAAAAATATCACGTATAGCACCAAAACGGGAAAAAAGGCGAGTTGATACTTGAGTAACATAATGTCGATAAGCGAGGGTAAGGGCGATTTGATGAACCGAGAGAACCCTTGCGCGGTTGCGAATTCATAAAGTTGTCCTGTCGTGGCGATCTGATTCGCACTCGCAACCACGAAAGCAACAACAAGGAGGCCGGCCACAGTCACCGCAATATGTACCCAGTAGATCTTAGCAGCTCGAGCGACACAACCGGTGAATACGAGTTTAAAACCGCCTTTGTCAAAGCGCGGTACGTAAGCTAAGCCGACGGAAACTCCAGAGAGAAAGAAAAACCCTTCAGCGGCATCAGAAAACCCAAAATTCCTCAAAGTGAAATGTTCAAGAATACACCCAGGGACGTGATCAATCAATATCATGATAAGAAGGACTCCCCGCCAGAAGTCAATATCCGGAATGCGAGTTCTTTTCTTAATATTGTTTCCTAGTGACGAATTGTCTTCGCCACCGCAATCTTCGCAGTTTTTTGTCGTTCCTACTCGGACGAGATCCATATGCTTGATCGCTGGCGATAGGGCGTCGGGCCGTCGCTAAGAACCTACTTTACGAATTTAGGGCGCGCCAGAGGATCGGAGACATTTCTAAATTCAAGTTAGTCAACGCGGTCGCGCCGAACGGACCATGTCACTTATGTGGAAACGCATGGGCTGGAGCGATCGGTCCCTCTGAGGGTGAATTGGGCTCATTGGAGGGCCGAACCGCGTCGCGTGCCGGTGTCGCCGGCCGCGCCTCAAAGAACCTTGTCGCGAAAAGCACTAATTAGCTAATAGCTCTCGCGCCGTCGCGTTTTCGGGACCGGCCTTTAGCCCCGGCGTCAGGACAAGAGCGAAGCAGCGACCGAAGCCGCATCATCGCCGAAGCTCAAGAGCGGGACGCCGAGCGCGGACTCGATGACTATTGCGGAGCGATCGGCCCCGGTCTTGTCAACGGCGCCGGCGCGATCGCCAGAAACGTCAGGAAGGCTATCCACGAATGTCGTCTCAGCCGGGAGTGAAGGCATCAGGACTGGTCGGGCTGAGAGGGACAAACCCCGCCGCCGTTCTCTGCTTCGCTGCAACCATCGGGGTAATGCTCGCCCTTAGCGGCTGGCCGGGGCGCAGGGGCCGGCTAGGTTTCGGTGAATCAGCGGTGGGGCGGTAGCCTGCCCAGCTTGAAGCCTGGGGAGATCTTGGGCGCGGGTCGGCCCGCGCCAAGCTGCTCCGGCAGGAACAACAACATCATACGGAGACGGGTCGTGGCACATGACGACAAGTACAACGATGTCTTGGCGAGGCTCGACGCAATCGAGGATCGCCTCACTCGCATTCCCGCGCGATTGGACCGCCAAGTGGGCGGGGACACCGCGAGTTGCTCCGCAAATGCGAGAATTTGGCGCGACCGCGTTTTGGGGGTTAACCACAATCGACCCGGAGCGGAAGATCGATCTACGCCTCTGGGTGCCAGGAAAAGACGTCCGGGATGATCCAGTCCGGCACAGGCCCGGTCGAATTTGGAAGCGGCGTCTAAGCAGCTCGAATAGGTAAACGTGCCGATTGACTTTGGCGACACATATAAGGTTCTCTCTCTGGGGGCCGCGCAGAGATATTGGCTTTCGCGTCTCCGGCAATCCTGCCGCTTCCGAGGAGGACAAGGTGGGTTGCAGCGGATACTACCGCCTGCGGATGGGCTACTGAAGCGGCGGGTTCATTGTACTTACGTGCGGCGTCGGATATTTTTGTTCCAGTATTACGCCCCTAATGGTGTTAGGTTTGAAGCATGTCCGATATTTTTCAACGCGGTCCCAATCTACGATCCGCAGCTCTCGACGAGGTCGATGGCTTTGCATCGGCTTCGCAGCGAACGTCGCTCACAACCGCGCAGGGAACTCTACGGCTCGATTCGATAGAGGGCGTCCAATATCGCCTCACCCGTCCAGTTTCCCATCATCATGGTCACCTAACAGAGGTGTTTCGGTTGGACTGGGGCTTCGCCGACTTTCCCGTCGTTCAGGTGACCAATACGGTTACCTTCCCCGGAAGAATTCGAGCGTGGGGAATCCACCGCTTCACGGTCGACCGCCTGTTCGCAGCGACAGGATCGCTTTGTATCGTCTGTTATGACGGCCGCCGAGCCTCGGCAACCTTCGGTTGCATCAACGAATTCATGCTCGGCGAACGAAATCAGGGGTTGGTCATGATTCCGCCCGGCGTCTATCACGGTTGGAAAAACATTGGCGACGACCAGGCGGCGATCATCAGCATGCCCAGCGAGCTCTACCAATACGAAACGCCGGATCGGTGGGAACTGCCGTGGGATTCCGCCGCCGCGCGCGACACCATCGCTTATCGCTGGCCGTGACGCGACCGTCCGGCTAAGCGTGTCCTAAATTCGCCGACTTAAAATTCGCCGAGTTCCAGAGCCGCAGCATGAGCATCGACCTACCGCTCTCTTCCGCGCCACGCGTCTCGGTGATCATTCCCAGCTCGACCAGGCCCGATCTGCTCCACGCCTGTTTGCGGTCCCTAGCGCGCTTCGGCCCCATCGCAATCCCCTACGAGACGATCGTCGTGCTCAACGAGGCAACTCCCGAGGCGGAATCACGATTGCGAGGGATGGCAACCGGCATCCTGGTTGTTAGCTCGCCCATCAATCTTGGTTTGGCCGGTGCTGGCAATCGTGGCCGCGCTCTGGCGCGGGGAGAATTGCTGATCTTGCTCCACGACGACGCGGAAATCGAACCTGGATGGATGGAAGCCTTGGTCGAAACCGCCGAGGCGCATCCCGAAGCGGGCGCGATCGGCGGCAAGGTTCTCCATCCGACCGGGGAATTGCAGTGGGCCGGAGGAATCCTGTGGCGAGAGGCCAAGGCCTCTTGGCCCTGGGTCGGCGAAACCCCGCCACCGACCGCCTTCGACCGGCTGCGCACGGTCGATTTCTGCTGCTCGAGCTCGCTCCTAGTCCGCGCGGCGCTATGGGATCTCGTAGGCGGACTTGATGAGGACTTTTACCCTGTCAACTACGTCGACATCGACCTCGCCATGGCGATGCGGAAACTCGGCTTTCTCGTGTTGTATCAGCCGAACTCGCGCATCCGACATCACAAGAGCGCAAGCACCGAACCCAGATTCGGAGAATTTCTCATACGGCGCAACCGTCTTCTCTTCCTCAAAAAGTGGGGCGCGGCGTTGGAGAACCATGAGCCATACGAGTATTCGCCGGCCGCCGTCGAACGTGCCTCAGCGAGGGCCGAAATCTTCGCCGATCGATGCCGTTGCAGGGGCAATATCACGATTGAACAACCAGTGCGGCCGGAGAAGTTCGACGCCGTAGAGCAGCACATTCGCCACGTCAAGAAAAACCGGGCGCTGCACAAGGCCTTCGCTGTCGATCGGAAGAGTTGCGGCTTCTCCGAAGCAACTCGACGAGTTGTCCGCTCGCTGGCGGGCGGGAAACTCTACGAGCAGGCCCGAAAAAGCAGGAAAATCGTCACGTTACTTGCGCACTTGGAACGCTTCGTTGGCGTAATACGACCTTAACCATCTTGCCGGCTCGGACGGCGGGGTCCACCCGCTGTATGCACGACACGACGACGAAGAATGTCATCGTCGCGCCCGACGACAAATTCTCCGGCAGAGCCGCGACCATTGAGCGCCTCTTAGATCAATCCCGGACCTTGCAGGCATACCTCGGGCATAAGAACATTCAGCACACGGTTCGCTATACCGAGTTGTCGGCTACCCGCTTCAAGGGGCTTTGGGACTAAGCGCCAGTCGCGCTAATTCACCAAATTCGCTCGCCGCGCCCGTCAGTAGAGCGCGCCGCCACGGATCGCATTTGAGCGGGCGCGTTGGTACCCGGAGCCGGGACCGCTCCGGTCGCCCGGGGAATCCCGTCTAGCAGCGCCCCGGTGGCCCGCCGCAAGATCGGCAGCGTAGGCCGATCGGCCTCTTGGTCGTCACAGCGACAACGCCGTCGACGCGTGCGTTGGAGATGCTTAAGACATTTGCTGATTCGGGACACCGATCCAAAACACGTCGGATTCCGACCGAGGTCGTGTGAAAACATGATTTCCTTTGCGGGTGTTGCGCGACAGCGGCGGCTCGCGCCGGCAGGCGCGCGCGGTCAGGCCGCGATCGCCTGCATCAGCGGTTTGACGCCGAAGAGGTTGATCATTCGCTTCATATTGTAGGCCAGCACCTGCAGGCTCATCTCGGTTTTGACCCTTTCGAGGGTCCTGGTCAGGAAGTGGGTGCTGCCCATCCAAGCCTTGAGCGTGCCGAACGGATGCTCGACGGTCTGCCGGCGGATTGTCATGGCCTCCGGCATGTGGTCGAGCCTGTCTTGCATCTTGTCGAGCACGCTCTCGTGCTCCCAGCGCTTCAGGCGTTTGACCTTGTCGGGCGTGCATCGAGGCTTGAGCGCGCAGGTCAGGCATGCTGTGAGGCTGCGATAATGATCGATATTATCGCGGCGGTCTGAGCGCACCTTTCCCTTGGTCAGGTGCTCTCCGGCGGGGCAGGTATAGCGATCGTTCTCGGCGTCGTAGATAAAGTCCGCCACAGTGAAGAGGCCGCGCTTGGGGTTGCCGGAGGTTTGCGTCTTGGGGATGACCGGGAGAATGCCGGGCGCCCTCGCAGGCCGGCACCTCGTCGCCATTGTAATAGCCTCTGTCGGCCAGCACCGTGACCTCCTCGCATCCGCTTGCCTCGCGGGCCCTGCGGCCCATTACGGTCAGTTGCGCCCGGTCGCTGCCGACATTGGTAACCTCATGTGCGACGATCAAATGGTGCTCGGCATCGACAGCGATCTGCACGTTGTACCCGACGATGCCGGTCCCCTTGCCGCTGGTCGCCATCGAGCGGGCATCGGGATCGGTCAGGGAGACCTGTTTGTCGGGCGCGGCCTCGACCTGCTGACCAATCTCCTTGAGGGACTGCATCTGCCGCCGCAGGCCCTCGATCTTCTCCTTGAGGCGGACTGTCTTTGCCTCAGCCACATCGCCGTCCTCCCGGTCGGCGCGATCCAAGGCCGCCAGGCAGCGCGCGATGCTGGCCTCGACCTGCTCAATGCGCTTGGCGACCTTTGCCACTGTGAAGTTCTTGTCGCGATTGTTGACTGCCTTGAACTTGCTCCCGTCGATCACAATGACAGTCCGCGTGAAAAGGTTGAACTGACGGCACAGCACGATGAACTGCGCACAGGCCGCGCGGATCGCAGGCCCGCTGTCGCGGCGGAAGTCGGCGATCGTCTTGAAGTCAGGCGTCAGTCGGCCGGTCAGCCGCATCAGCTCGATGTTGCGTTGGGTCTCCCGTTCGAGCCGCCGGCTCGACTGGAGGCGATTGAGATAGCCGTAGAGATAGATCTTCAGCAGCGTCGCGGGATGATAAGCAGGCCGACCTGTCGCTTCCGGAACGACGCCCTCAAACCCCAGCGCCCGCAAATCCAACTCGTCGACGAAGACGTCGATCACCCGCACTAAATTGTCTTCTGCCACATAATCGTCGACGAACTCGGGGAGCAAAACGCCTTGCAACCGGTCTTCACCCTCGCCAAACTGAGCACAGGCCTTCTAGTAGAGAAGAGGTATAATGCGTGCCCGGTGGATCGCGTAGGCGCGGTAGGCGGGAAAACTGGCTTCGAGAATTTCCTCCTCGTAACGCATCCTGGGGAACTGGAAAACAAAGCTTGTTAGCACGATCAGAGTACCCCAGGGTTGCTGAAACTGCAGCGCAATTCCGAACGCCGATATCTGTTCGGCCAAGTAGAGTGGGTGGCGCACCAGCTTGTAAGGACCTGTTGTCACCAGCACTCGCGCCTGGGGAAGAATTGCAAAAGCCTTTCTAAGCCACATCAGCGTGCAGATGCCGCCCGCTGTTCCGGCGAGTGTCAGCATGCCGGAGATGAGCGCCCCGGACGGCGTTGGCGTCGCCTTGGGGATTAACAAGATCAGAAGCGAAAAATGAACGGCCGCCAGCGCCCAGAAGCGGGGAGCAATTCCCGCAGACTTAGAAACCGGCAGGTGGCGTATGCAGAGCAATCCGGATTTGAAAAGCAGGAAAGCCGCGCTGGAAACTTCAGAGATGATTAGCAGCCCACCTGGAAACCCCGATCTGGGCGGCCACTGACCATAAATCCTGATGCCAAAGCCAAGCGCCCCGAAAACGCACAGCAGGATCGTGGGCGTTGCCGCGGCCAGATCCCATAACCTTGTATCCTGGGTGCATGAGAGCTTTGATGGGATAGACTGTATGGGATCTAACTGCGTCACCTGATGCACCCTGCGCGGGACGGGTTCACTTTTCAGGAATGCCTCAGCATGCTTGCCTTGCAGCATTGCCAATGTTGCCATCATCCCCGCCTCCACACAACTGGCTGCAGCGACAGTCACCGAAAACGGGGAAAGCCTAATGCACCTAATCTTTCAGTTGGACGCGCGGCGCATCGCCGGGTCGCCAGCCCAATTGCCGCATCCGAGCCCGGCCAGAACATCGGGCCAGGTGAAGTGGACCCGCGCAGCGGGACCGCTTGATAGGGTTTGTTAGTTAGAGGCCCGGCCGCTCAGGGTTTCGTTCTATCACGCGGCGAGAGGCTGCGTCGCGTCTGCTGTTTCGCCTTCGGGCATATGGGCAACGCGGGTTCGTTGTGCATCATGCCCAAAGCCTCTGCGCCGGTGATTGCCTCACCCAGACCGCCATCGGCGTGCAGTCAGCGAGCGTGCCTGGTGCGGGCGGCGCGGCGATTCCACGCCCGGCTTCAAGGCCGTCGAGATATGCGATCGCCATAGGCGCTCGACGAACACATTCGCGCGGCAGGAGCCCTTGCCGTCCCTGCTGATTGAGACGCTGTGATCAAACGACCGATGGCGATGATGTGTAACGCGCTGTTCGCGACGCGATCTCCGCGGCGGTTGAGCCGATGGCGGACGGTCTTTCCGGACGAGGCCGAAACTGGGCTGACGCCGCACAACGATGCGGAGCTGGCTCCGACCGCAATCTTTCAGGGTTATCGCCGGCTGTAAGGGGAAGCTGCTCCGATGTGGCCGATCGAAACTGCAGGCGACGAGGTTCGGGGCCAGCTCATCAACGATGTCGCCGATCATCCCATCGAGATCCGTGATCTCAACAAGAAGTTCGAGGTAGCGGCGGCCCAGGAACTTGAGGGCCTATGCGATAGGCGGATTCCACGTCGCGATAAGCAGTAAGATCGGGCAGCCATGAGGCCAGGGTGCGGACGAGCTGCACGCGGGTCAGGCGGCGCAGTTGAGCGCGAAGGGGGACTGTCCTGATTTTCGTGTGTGGTTTGGGCACAATGGGAAGAGAGGAGCTATCCCATGGCCCGACGCAAGGAACCCAAGATCCCGGATGTTATTCTTGATCAGCTTCTTGGTGGCGCTGATCCCAAGACGGCCTTTGATCCCAACGGCCTTCTGAACGATTTGAAGAAAGCGCTAGCCGAGCGGGTGCTGAACGCGGAGATGGACCATCATCTTGCGAACGGCGAGGCGGACAACAGCCGCAACGGCTACGGCAAGAAGACGGTAGTTACCGACACCGCTCGGATAGAGCTGGATGTGCCGAGAGATCGGCAGTCGAGCTTCGATCCGCACTTGATCGCCAAGTACCAGCGGCGGTTTCCTGGCTTCGACGAGAAAATCATCTCGATGTACGCCCGCGGCATGAGCGTGCGAGAGATCGTCGGACATCTTCGCGATCTCTATGGCGTCGACGTCTCGCCGGACTTGATCAGCACGGTGACGGACGCCGTCCTGGCCGAAATCGCCGCCTGGCAAGGCCGCCCCCTCGAACCGGTCTACCCGCTGGTCTTTTTCGACGCTTTGCGCGTCAAAATCCGGGACGAGGGGCTGGTGTGTAGCGCGACAATCTGGATGAGAAAGCAGCGACAATCAGGATGGCCATTTTGGCGGTCGCGGCGAGGTGATGATTGTCGCGGCGCGACGATAACGCAAGCGCTATTTTGTCGAGAGATGATTTGATTGTCGCGGAGCGACGATCAGGATGATCCCTTGATTGTCGCGCGCGTCGGCGGGCGTCCGGGTCCACGGGCGTTGTCGACGGCTTCCTTTCGCCGATAGCTGTCGACGTTCATTTCGAGGATCGTGGCGTGATGCACGATACGATCGATGGCCGCGAGCGTCATGGCTTGATCGGAGAAGATTTTTCCCCATTCGCCGAAGGGCTGGTTGGCGGTGATGAGCATGGATCGGCGCTCGTATCGCGCGCTGATCAGTTCGAACAGAACGCTCGTCTCCGCCTGGTCCTTGGTGACATAGGCGAGATCGTCGAGGACCAGCAGATGATATTTGTCGAGTTTGGCGATCGCGGCTTCGAGGGCAAGATCGCGGCGTGCGATCTGAAGCTTTTGCACAAGGTCGGTGGTCCGGGTGAACAGAACGCGCCAACCCCTTTCGATCAACGCCAAACCGAGCGCCGCCGCGAGATGGGATTTCCCGGCGCCGGGCGGCCCGAAGCACAAAAGATTGGCTCCCTTTTCGAGCCAGGCGTCGCCGGCGGCGAGCGCCTGCACCTGCGCCTTCGAGATCATAGGCACTGCGGTGAAGTCGAACGTGTCGAGGGTCTTTCCCGGCGGCAATCGCGCTTCCTCCAGATGCCGTTCGAAGCGACGGCGGCTCCGCTCCACCATCTCCTGTTCGGCGAGGGCCGCCAGGAAGCGGGCGGCGGGCCAGCCTTCCTTGTCAGCGGTCGCCGCCAGGGCGGCCCAGATCAGCTTGATGCCGGGCAGTCGCAACTCGCCAAGCACCAGGTCGATGCGGGCGGCGTCGATCTTGTCGGTCGTCTTCATGCCGCTTCTCCAACGCTTGTCGCGATCTGATCGTAGATGGCGAGGGATGGCAGCCTGACGACGACGACGGGCAATGCGGCGTCCTTTGGCCGGAAGCGTTCGATCAGCGCAGCGAGATCGGGAAGGACGCCGTCGTCGAGAGCCACTTGCAACGCGAGGGCGAGTTCGGCCTCGCAGGAGCGCTCGAACGCGAGCGCGAGAATCCCGACCATGGCGCGGCAAGCTGGTCTCTCACCGAGACCGGCGAGCAAGGCGTCGAACGCCAGGGCGAAGGCTCGGCGGGGGAAGAGTTGATCGCGATAGACCAGATTGAGCAGCGCCATGGGCTTGCGGCGCAGGGAATGGATGACGTGACGGTAGTCGACGACATGGCCATGTTTGCCGTTCGGCCGGGGCCGACCGCGTCGCAAGACGACGATGGGCGTCGAGCCCTGGAAACATTCGAGCCGATCGTCATAAAGGCGCACCCGCAGCCGATGGCCGATCAGTCGCGAGGGAACCGAGTAGAACACCTTGCGCAGCGTGAAGGCGCTGGAGCTGGTGACGTCGACGTTGACCTCCTCATAGTCGGCGGTCTTGCGGACCGGCAGCTTGTTCAACGCCATTCGCTCTTGATCGATGCGCTTGGCGTTGCGGAGGTTGCCGCGGCCAACGACGTCGTCGACAAAGCCCCGCCATGCGGTGAGGTCGTCAAAGTCTCGCGAGGCGCGCAGCAACAGAGCGTCGGCGAGCGCTCTCTTCAGATGGCCGTGGGCGCTCTCGATCGAGCCGTTCTCGTGGCTGACGCCTGGATTGTTGCGGGTCGGCGTCATGCCGTAATGGGCGCAGAACGCTTCGTAGCGCTTCGTCAAATCCTCCTTGGCGTCGGCGCCCAGATTACGGAAGGCCGCCGAGAGACTGTCGCTGCGATGTTGCTCGGGAACGCCGCCCAGCGCCCAGAGGGCGTTCTGTAGCCCTTCCGCCAGCGCGACGAAACTTTCACCGCCGAGCACGACATGGGCGTGCTCGAAGCCGGAAAAGGGCAAGCGGAAGTGATAAAGTCGGCAGTCGAGAAGCTCGCCGGCAATGGTGACGCCGAGATCGGCCACTTCCGTGAAGTCCGACAGTCCCATCCGGCCCGGCGGATGCTCCTGGCGAAAGATGACCGAGGCCACCCCTTGGCCCTCCTAGGGCCGTCAGGAAGTCGGAACAGCGCGAGAAAATGTTCAGCCTCGGCCGTCCCCGTGCGTTCGACCGGAACGCCAAGGTCAGGATTATGCACTGGGCGCGCTGCCTGAGCCGCAGGGTCGAGAAGGGCAGGGCCTATGGCGTCGTCACGGCGAAGGCACTGGCGGTCCTTGAGGCGCTCCTGTGGGCCTTCCATAACGCCAAGAGCGGGGCCTGCTTCCCCAGCTATGAGCGGATCGCCGAGGCTGCTCATTGCGCCCGTTCGACCGTCGCCGAGGCGCTCAAGACACTTGAGGACGCGGGGATCCTGTCATGGGTCAATCGTATCAAGCGGGTGCGGGAGCGTTGTCCTGACCTTCTGGGCGCCAACGGATGGCGCTGGCGGGTGCTGCGAACGTCAAACGCATACAATTTCCGCGACCCCGGATCCCCCAATTCTTCCAAGTCCGAAAAGCCGACTGGAACACCGAATTCAAGTTTCTTTCTCTTCGATAAAGGAGCGGACGCCTGAAGGTTCCTCGGGCCTTCGAAGCTTCAGCCAAAGCCTTCGGATTGCATCGCTGGCCTTTCGCGCCGCCTCCTGAAGGACCCAGACGGTAAAATCGATCCTATAGCCGTCGGAACGCACCTATGGAGTTTCGGGTGCTCGGGACAAGGGCAGGAAGAGATCGCCCGATACCTGACGAACAAAGCATGTACAAAAGTTAACATCTGCTCCATGGTCTCGAAAGTTACACATCATTAAGTGGTGGTGCTCAGCGGGTCGGTCTCGTGGGGATTCCGGCACGCATTGGGGTTTGCGCCGCTGTCAATTGTGCACACAAGGGCAAAAGTCGCCGATCGCCTAGAAAACAGAGGCGTTCCGACGGATGCCCTCCCCGAGAAGACGGGGCCGGACACTATTACTGTTAGTGAAGATTGCTCTCCCCCTCTCAGAATCACTGCACGCCATCTGAACGGCATTGGTCCGCGCGAACGGGATCTGTGGTGCATGGGAATCGACCACATGGCCCGCAGAGGTCCCCTTACCTTCGTCAGCGTGACCGCAACGATCGAGCCCCTCGTCAGGAAGCTCTCGCGCAAGGTCAAAAGCTACATCGCGCTGCGCCAAGATCGAGCGGGAATGCGCCTTGGCCCTTTCTGGAACGAAGTTAGAGAAACGAAGGCGAGAGACGGTTCGCCAAAGCCGGGTGCACATATCGTTGCCCCCATGCCCTCGGCGGCGGACAGGGATAGGCTTGTTGGGGCCATCAATTCATCGTCAGCCTATGGCGACACATTCGCCAGGGCCGCTCCGAACGTCGAAACCCTGAAGGGCTATTGCCTAAAGGAAGCGACGCCCCAGGCCGCTTATCGGAGAGGTTTCCGGCGCATCAAAGGACCGCATCCCTTGCCGGAGGGAGGGGATCGCGTTCGCGCGTCGGGGGCCTTGCGGGAGGCCTTGATCCGAAAGGGGTGGGTCAAACCCTACACGCGCACCTATGCGAAGCGTATCGAGCGCCAGGCGTGGCAATTCGATGTCGAGGGCCAAGGGTCTTTATTCGCCAAGCTACCCGCCACTGAGGCTCCTAACGAGTGCCAGCGAGAGCCGGTGGAGCGGCCAAAGATCGAGCCCGCACCGATGCTCCGGCTCTTCGCGGTCGTCGGTAATATCGACGTGCTCGAAACGATGAAAGGGCTAGGCGCGACCCATGAGGAAATTGGGCGACGTCTCGGCATATCGCGGGCGCAGACAACGAACATCCTGAACGGGCAATTCCGACCCAGCCGTGAGGTTGTGCGCCGCGTGCTTGAACTCGCCAAGGCGGCCTAATTTGAATGCCAAGAGCCGATGAAAAAATCCGCACTGAAAGCTCAGGACGCCGACGCGAAACCCTATGAGCCGACGCAGGCTGAGGCCAAGGCGCTCGCCGCATACGAAGCCGCGAAAGACGCGCACGGGCCGCGTCTCAAAGTTTCCATCGAAGGAAACGGTGCCAAGCTCAATCCCGATCATCCGGACGAAATCATTGGCCTGCTCACCCTAATGCGATCGATCGGGACCGCTGATCTAGACTTTTTTGATGGTCTGATGTTGCAGCTCGTCAACGCCAGCAAAGGGGGAGGCCCTCTCGAAAAAGCGGTCAATTTTATGCTCGCGGTGGTCAAGGGGATCGAGCCGCGCGATCAGGTTGAGGCAATGCTCGCCGCGCAGATGGCCGCCGTCCACAACGCGACGATGACCTTCGCCCAACGCCTGGCGCACGTCGAGACTATCCCCCAGCAGGACAGCGCCCAAAACGCCTTCAACAAGCTCGCTCGCACCTTCGCCGCTCAGGTCGAGGCGCTCAAGCGATACCGAAGCGGCGGCGAGCAGAAGATGACGGTTCAGCACGTTCATGTCGCCGAAGGCGGCCAGGCGATCGTCGGCAACGTCAATGCGCCTGCCGAGGGGGCGGGGTCCGCAAAAAATCTGAGGATCAACCTCATGAAACGCAGCGAATTACCCATGCGCCAGGCGTGCCGGTGCTCAGCCAGATCGAAGAGAACCGGGAAGCCGTGCCGGTCGCCGGCGGTTCGAGGCTATAGCGTCTGTCGGATGCATGGCGCGGGTGGCGGGGCGCCAGCCGGGAACCGCAACGCCTTTAAGCACGGGCACTATACCGCCGAGGCGATCGAGATGCGGCGCGTGGTCGCCAAGCTGACGAGACAGGCTCGCGAGACAATGGACGCGATCGAGTAGGGTGGTCACCGGACGCGCGGTCAGAATTCAGCGGAATTCGTAAGTGAGGGCGGAGCCCCCAAACAACTCAGCGTCTTCTGAACTGCGTCCGCGCGTACCCATGTGCACGTATAAGTCGAGATGAGCGAGGCGGTAAGCGTTCGCGACGCCGTGCTCGTTTGTCCTGCTCCACTGACTTGTCCGGCCGCTGCGTGCTGTTTTAAAAACGGCAAAAAACGGGGCGACCGCTTCAACGCCCACAGACCGTCTTGCCGGTTCGGTCCAAGGCGAAGGTGCGCTTGAGATGAGCGGAGGGTGAAGTGACCGAATGGCGCGGTTTCGTTATCAATCTGGAAAGAAGGCCCGACCGACTTAGCGCATTCAACGCCAATGTAGGCGAGGCCCTGAAGGGGATGGTTGATATTCAGCCGCGTAAGGCGGTAGACGGCGCAGCCTTAGTGTTTGATGAAGAACTGCGCACGCGAATAAACCCATGGAATTTCAAGCACATGTCAGAGCCTATGCTGCGCGGCTACGTGGGCAATGCCCTAAGCCTCCTCTCGATATTTGAGAGTGTGGCTCTGATGAAGGACAGATTTGTGTTCGTCTTTGAGGACGATGCGCGACTAATCAATCAGCGCGTTGTTGGTGTCCTGCGAGATATGTGCGACCACATTCCCAATGCCGATCTTATTTGGCTGAATGACTATGATCGCAGCAGCACAAAGGCTGAGCGCATCGCAAATCGTCTTAAACTCGCGTGCGCCCCGATGCTCCCATGGACGACGAAACGATGGTCTGCTCAAACTGAAAGGACCACGGAGGCATTTGTGACTTCGCCGCGCTTTGCCGCTCGCTTTGCAGGGGCCTTCGAACGGAACCTTGGAGCGTGCGACGAACATATTCGCACCTTCGTTTCGCAGCAGTCAGACATCGTGTGTCTTTGCATATCCCCGCCAATCTTTACCCAAGCAGACCGCAGCGACAGTGATGTTCGTTAGATGACCGATGACCGCCCGGTGCATTAAACATCATCGTCGGCCGGTTCGGCGTCAGGCGGGCGGTCGTTCAGCGCGTCTTGGAACTCTTGCGAGCCGCGTAAGGCCAGGTTAAACATGGGAAAAACTGGTCGCCGCAAGGACAAGCGAGCCTCACCCCATCAGTCGACGCCACCAGGGCCGTTGCTGATCGGTGGCTAACGGCGCGGCGGAATTGGGGGCCGGTAGGGGCAGCACCGCTACCACCTTGGCCACCTGCTCACGCCACGCGTTGCGATCCTCGCATTTCCCGCAACAGCTTCACTTCTACCTCTAACGCACTGGCGCGCAAGGCATTATTGTCTGTTGCGCCGGCCTGTGTGCCGTGGTGCAATGCGCCGCCTTGCGCCTCTTGCGCCGCAATGGGCGGAAAGACGCGGAACAACTCAGCCGGATCTACCTCGATTTGCCCCGTATCGGTGCGCGTGGCGCTCATCCGCCCGGATTTCCAGGCCCGATAGATTGTGCTGCGGTTCAAGCCGGTCGCTGCGGCGGCCTCGCTCAAGCCCATTGCCATAGCTCTGTCTCTCCCGATGCGCGCTGATGCTTCCGCGCTCCGGTGCATCATTGCGCCCATACGGGTTGCCGTCGGGTTAAGGGCCGAGGCGCAACCGTGCGCCGTGATGCGCCTGCACCCACGCGCAAGGGGCTCTGCTTTGGTCGAAGTCCTGACGAAGCGCCCTCAATTTCCTCTTGTGTAAAAATCTAAAAGGTCGTATAGTATTTTACGCATTGAGGGGTCGCCGCCATTGTCCAAGCCACTGGTCGCCTATTTCCGGGTCAGCACTCGCGAG
Source organism: uncultured Alphaproteobacteria bacterium (assembly GCA_963767245.1). GTDB lineage: Bacteria > Pseudomonadota > Alphaproteobacteria > Rhizobiales > Beijerinckiaceae > Roseiarcus. Next base: position 313,370 of record CAVYDG010000004.1, on the reverse strand, counting down.
CAGGGTCGCTCAGGGCTTGGCATTGACGCGCAGCGCGCCGCCGTCGCCCGGTTCGCCGAGGCCGAGGGGTTCGAGATTGTCGCCGAGCATGTGGAGATCGAGACGGGCAAGGGCGTCGGACGCCCTAGAGCGCCGCCCCCAACTCGCCGCCGCCCTCACCGAGGCCCGCCGCAACGGAAGGGCATGCCCCGTGGCCGTCTCGAAGCTGGATCGGCTTTCGCGCGACGTGCATTTCATCAGCGGCCTCATGGCGCATAGGACGCCGTTCCTCGTCGCCGAGCTCGGCTCGGACGTGGAGCCGTTCCTGCTGCACCTGTACGCCGCCCTCGCCGAGAAAGAGCGCGCGGTGATCTCTCAGCGAACGAAAGCCGCCCTTGCCGCCGCTAAAGCTCGCGGACAGGCTCTCGGCAACCCCCGCCTCGCCGAGGCCCGCGCCACCGTCAACGCGATCCGCACAGCCGGGGCCGACACGTTCGCCGCCACCGTCGCGCCGGTCATCGCCGAGGCTCAGGCCGCAGGAGCGAAATCGCTTCGACAAATCGCTGCCGCCTTGAACGGGCGGGGCGTTGCCACGGCGCGCGGGGGCCGGTGGGAAGCGCAGACAGTGGCAAACCTGCTTCGACGCGTTGGTTGAGGGGCGCGGCCTGATGTCCCCGTGGCGCGGACTATGCAATCATGCGGGCCGGAGCACCTATCGCGAGCTGGTCTATTATGGAGCAGAATTTATATGTCCAGTATGGGTGCGGATTCTCCCCGGGGGAGGGGTGGGAGAACTTTGATAGTTCGCCAACATTGCGAATAGAGCGCATCCCAGTTGTTGGATCGGCTCTATCGGCTCGTTTTTCCGGCAATACCAATCGTTTCCCTGTCACGGTGCACTATGGCAATATATGTAGAGGGCTACCTATTGTAGACGGGACGGTTCGTGGTTGTTACGCGTCACATGTCCTAGAACATTTAAGTCTAGACGAACTTAGACGGGCTGTTCGGAACACATTCAGAATGCTCGCGCCAAGTGGCGTGTTTCGTTTAATTGTACCAGATTTATATGAGCGGGCCAGACGATATGTTGCGGAGTGTGAACTTAAAAATCCTGATGCCGCGCCCACGTTTCTTAGTTCTGCATTACTGGGTCAGGAGCAGCGCCCAAGAACGCCGTTACAGTATCTACGCAATATAATTGGCTGGTCTAATCATTTATGGATGTGGGATGAGTATTCAATGTCTGCTGAATTGCAACGTGCAGGATTTGTAAACATTCGTAGGTGCGAATTTGGTGACTCGCCAGACCACATGTTTGTCAAGGTCGAAGATAGAGGACGATTCTTTGACGAGGCAAATCAAATTAGGGAATGTGCCATTGAGGCACAGAAGCCTAAATAGTCATCAACGGGCGGCCATTACCCTTGCCTTTGTCTGCGGCTTCGTGATCTTCTTACGAAGACTTGCGCAAATATTGCCCGCGCCAGGAAACATCTAGGCTCCTTGCCGTCAGGCGGCTCGTCAGACTTTTTAGTTCAGGCTCTCACCATCAGACAGTCGAATTCCATGGCGCGCTTCGCATCGTCGTGGGCGACTAAATATAGGTCCGCGACTGCAAAGCCCTGCGCCTCAAATGCAGCAATGGACTCAGCAAAGGTCGGCATATTGGAATAGAAGGGTCGGATCGAGATTTCGGTTTGCAGGGCCGGCATATCCTTAACCACCCGGCCGCCGCCACGTAAGACCTCAAGATCAAAGCCCTGGGTGTCGAGCTTGAGATATGTGCGGCTGAGATTGCCCTTATCCATAAGTTGAGTATCAAGTGTGGTGATTGACACCTGCACCGTTTTTTCCACCTTGTTCGACTGGTCTAGATGAGAACCTGTCGCGATCGGATTGCGGAACGAACTGAAAGCAGTGTTGGTCATGACATTTATGTTTTTTTGCCCAATATCGGCGCCAAGCGCGCACGCATGGATCTTCCAGTGCATATCGCTCTCGGATTTTTTCACTAACTCGGCTGCGAGCTCGGGGACTGGCTCGAATGATTTAATCTGACCTTTGAAGCCAACTTTTTTTCGCAGGAAATCGTGGAACTGCCCGGCGTTTGCGCCAACATCTAAGACGGTATCGATTTGGTGCTCGCGGAATAGCCGCCTCAATCGCCCGGCGAACGCAAGCTCGCTCAATTGAGTATCGGATAGCTTTGTTGTGACCAACTTGTAGATGAGTTTCTTGGCGCGGTCATTCATCGTGAATTGGCCATCAGCCGTGTCCTCCGATTGATGTCGTCGAACTCGCCACGCCGGGGCTGTGGTCAAACTAATTGACGTCCGGGGAACAAGCCAGAGCAATTTAGCAACATAGAGCGATGCGCTTGAACCGTTTGATTTTGCCGATCGCCTGTTCGATCCTGGCCACTTAGCCCCGCCACTTAGCCCCGTTTCCCCACTATCCGAAAAAGTCAGTCGTTGACGGGAATCGAGAAGGAGTTGATTCTCAGATGGCCGCGATTCGCGGCTTCTCGGAGAAATTCGAAGCCCAGAAACACGAAACCCGCCTTGTAAGGCGGGCCGGTGTCCCGGCAAGGCCGGGGAATATCGTTGTCTCAGCAACTCCGATAATCCCCGAAATTTAAGACCGTTGCAAGAGCCTTTTTTGGCTGCGGCGGAGCTTTGCCTGAAATCGCGCGCGCCCTTCGGCGGGAGACCTTGATCCCGAACGGAGAAGCTATGCTCGCCGATCAATTCACCGCCGCCGCCGCCGCCGCCAGAAATACCGCCGCCGTTGACGAGATCGCCCGCCTGACGTGGAGGGCGCACGCCGAGGGTCGGATCCCCGATTGCTGAAGCCGGAGCCATTTCCGAGGCCATAGAGGCCCGTCGAGCCGCCTTGGCCGCCCCTCAGCCGCCTCCCGATCCGGACCGTTCACCGCCCGCCAAGCCCGGATGCGGCGCTCGAGGGTCCGCCGCGTTCCGTCGCCCAGGTCTGGGTGCCGACGGCAGAGTTCTCCGAAGACGGCAATCGGTCTCAGTCCGGGCGCGGCCTTCAACATCGGGACGACCTCATTGTCCCAGACATCGGCGAAGGGATCGGCTCGACGTCGTTCTCGACGCGCCTTCTTTTGGCTGGGAAGCCGAGGATCCTTTTCAATACGGTAGGCGGCGGCCGTGCTGAATCCGGCTTTTGCGCCGGCAATCGCCGGCGAATGGTTGCGACGCAAGTTCATGAATAGCCTCATCTGACGATCGGTGACGTGTCGGCCGGGCAAGAAGTCGGTCCCCTCGACAAGAGAAGGCCGATCCCTAACCCAGCCGCCGTGACCGCCAGACGAGGCCACTTGGGCGCTCGCCGCCGCCGCGGGGATATCTACGGTCGGGCTACGCCCTTCCTTCGATATCCCCGCGGCGCCGTATTCTCATCCTGATTGTCGGGCGATTCTCATCCTGATTGTCGCGCCGCACTGGTGCGCAATAAGGCCGTGTATGTCGCATTGGGCGTCCGCGCCGACGGAACCAAGGAGATTCTCGGCCTATGGCTCGAGCAGAACGAAGGCGCCAAATTCTGGCTGCGCGTGATGAATGAGTTGAAGACCCGGGGCGTAGAGGACATTCTCATCGCCGTCGTCGACGGGCTCAAGGGCTTTCCGGAAGCCATCGTCGCCGTCTTTCCCCAAGCGACGGTTCAAACCTGCATCGTCCATCTTCTGCGCCATAGCCTGGAGTTTGCCTCCTATAAGGACCGCAGGGCGGTCGCCGCGGCGCTGAAGGACATCTACCGCGCCATCGACGCGGCCAGCGGCGAAGCTGCGCTGGCGGCGTTTGAAGCCAGCCCCTGGGGCGGGAAATATCCTGCAATTGGGCAGAGTTGGCGTCGGGCTTGGCCCGAAGTCGTTCCGTTCTACGCTTTCCATCCGGACGTGCGCCGATTGGTCTATACGACCAACGCTATCGAGGCGCTGAACTCAAAACTCCGCAGAGCCGTTCGCGCCAGAGGGCATTTTCCAACTGATGAAGCGGCGATGAAATTGCTGTTTCTGGTCTTGAACCGATCGGAGAAAGAGTGGACCATGCCGGCACGTGAGTGGTCGCTAGCCAAGGCCCAGTTCGCCATTCTATTCAGCGAACGTTTCACCCGGGCGATGGCATGAACAGGTTCAACCCGCTCAGGCCATACACGGAATTCCTGATAGTCCCGGTCGATCGGAGTTTGAAGTCAGGGCGCCCGGAAACCGGCCGCAATCCTCTCACTGCCAGTGTTAAACTCTCCCGTCGGCCGAAACGCCTCCAACGCCTTCGAGCGCCGCGAGGCAGAACGAAACGTCCATTGTGTTGTGTCTCGGCCACAGTTCTTTTTTTTTTGCCTCACTCCCCTGGAACTCGAGCTCGGTACCCCAACGAGGTATAGTGTGTACCTTCCAAAAATCGGGGGAGAGAGATATCTCGTGATTTCGAAGGTCAAGAAATACGTTCCACGTCAACTCAAATATCCTCTTCAGAGAGTGAAGCGGAGACTTCTCCTCGAATTAAACCGGCCCACAGGTTTCAACAAGACTGATTTAATTCACGTTATTTCCAGCAGATTGAACTTACGAAACTATCTCGAATTGTGCACGCCCACGGCAGGCCGTCGCTACGGAGAGATTGAGCGAACTCGATTTCGTGCAGCACGCCGCTTGATCTACAACTGTCCAACAGACTTTGATGATGGCCAGCCAATCGACTACAGGGTTGCTGATATTTCTATCGAAGACGCGATTAGAACCCTGCAACAACGTAGTGCTCAGGTCGATATATGTTTGGTTGACGGCCTTCATACATACGATTGCACTACGCGTGATTTAACATTGACCTACGATATACTTTCAGACGGCGGCGTATTGGTGGTCCACGATTGTGCCCCAGTGACTGAAGCTGTGGCCTCACCAATATTCGCACCCAACGATTGGTCCGGAGAGTTGTACCGAAGCTACTTAGATTTCGTACTCACTCGCGACGATTTGGATTATTTCACTGTCGACATCGACTATGGATGCGGTATCATTATTAAGAACCGCGCCGTAGATATGGTTGGACCGGTCGATCCCGGATTGGTAGCAGAATGGTTTGAGGTTCACGATGATAGCCAAGCTGCGCTTCGATTTTTTTTCAAACACCGCGCACGGTTGCTTAGACTCACTTCGGGTAAAAACTTTGTTCGAAGATTTAGCTCCTCCAGTCTGCGCTCATCTGGCGGGAAAACAGAGCAGCGTCAGTCCGAAACGTCCACCTATCGTGCACAGTGAGTGGTGAGTTTTGACTGCTAAGTACTAGTTGCCTGACACAAAACAGGTCGTAAATGCTTGATAGAGATGATGCAACAATCAATATTGTTACCTCATGCGACAACGCGTATGCCCAACACACAACCGTATTTCTAAAGTCACTATTCAAATATAATCACAATTCATGCAGAATTTTCATCTTGGTGCCCAACGATTTCATTCATCGCGCAACCTTAGAGCGCAATCTCAGCTCGCACGTCAGCGATTTAGAGTTCTTGACAATTAGCCTGCCTGAAAAAGTCGCGTTTAAAGTTTATGGTCACGTTACGGTCGCATCATACTTTCGACTATTTTTGGACAAAGTGATTGCTGAAAATGTTAGTCGAGTAATTTACTTGGACTCTGATGTATTAGTCAATGGGCCGCTGAATGAGGTGTGGGCTGTTGACTTACAAGGTCACGTGATTGCGGCGGTTAGCGACTCATTGTGCAATAACCAACCGCTGCGTGAGGAAATTGGGAAAAGAATTGGATTGGCTCCTGCCTTGACTTACTTTAACGCTGGCGTTATGGTAATAGATCTTTATCGCTGGCGAAACGCGCGGCTGGGGGACCGTGCACTCGATTTTGTGCTCAAACATCCTGATATGCTCACTTATTGGGACCAATGTGCCCTCAATCATGTAGTGGGTGGGCAGTTTCGAGAACTTACGAAGGAGTGGAATTTTCAAACTTACCATTTGCGCTGGTTGGCGCGGAAGTGCACCTTAGACAGCTTGCGCGAAGTTGATGCTGCGAAAATTATCCATTTCATTGGAACAGCAAAGCCATGGCTCTATCGTACTAATCACCCGATGAAGTGGCTATACTGGGAATATTTGCGTGAAACCGAATGGCACGATTATTGTCCCCCCGACCGAAACGGACTGAACGTACTAAGGAAAATTATTGGACAGACAGTGCAAGCGCTATATGCGATCCCCGGAATTGTCGACTCTGCCGGCTAAGTGTTCCTGGGTTCGACGAGAAAATCATCTCGGCGTGCGAACGATCGTCGGACCTCTTCGCTATCTATATGGCGTCGACGTTTCGTCGGACTTGAAGCGCGGTGACCGACGCCATTCTCGACGAGGGCGGCGCCCCGCAAGCCCGCCCCTCGAACCGATCTACCCCTTGTCTTTTTTTGAGGCTCTGCACATCAAAGATCAGAGGCCCGGGCTGCACATGTTTGAGTGGGCGATTGCGATCCGCGACGACGGCCAGCAGACGCTCACGCTCCTGGCGGAGGAATGACACAGACGGTTTGAGCCACGCCCACAGAGTCGCACATCCGCTCGCTTCTGTGAATCATCTGTCTATGTCAGTGCACTGCTTGGCCACCTCTATCCGGCGCCGTGACGCCGCCAGATTAGTGTTAAGCCAGCAAGAAAAACGCGCCAGCCCTTGCTCTCACGCCGCGGCGAACGCCCATCCGCGGCCTTCAAAGGCAAGGCGATCCACGGCACACGATGGGCGCGCCTTGATGGAAGGCTGCCGGCGGCCCAATCCCGTTCATCCTCCACGCCTCGGTCAATCTGGCGCCATGCTGCTATAACGCGCCTCGCGAAAGGTGCATGCCACGGGCTCGAGTTCTTATCTGGATGCAGCCAGCTGAGCAAAAGGCGTAAATGCGTGCGGGTCATGGCGCGATCCGCGTCGGGCGGTACGCCGAGAATCCGACGCGACAACGCGCCCTGACACAACATCACCTGCAGCACAAAGAGTTCGGCCGCCGTGATCAATTCGGCTTCGCTCAAACCAGTCATGGCGCGTGCTTCCCGGGTCGCGTCGGGATCACCCGCGAGAATCCTCAACAACAATTCCACGCCATCGGGAATGGCCTGGGCCCGCAATACCGCCGCCAGGCTCGGCGCCCGGGACAGCGCGATGGCCGCGACAAGGGCACGGCTAGGCGGCATCTTGTGGTTTGTTTAGCGCCGGGTCAGATCTCTGGCCATAGATCAGTTTGTCCGCGCCCGTGCCATAGCCATAGCCATAGCCATAGCCATAGCCATAGCCATAGCCATAGCCATAGCCATAGCCGGCGTGTTTCGGATGATACTTGTTCAAGACTCCGCCGGCCACTCGCGCGCGGGCGAAATAAAGCCTCTTGAGTGCGTCGCGGACCACCGGCCGTGGGGTTTTGGCTCCTTCGACCACCAAAATGGTCCCTTCCGCTATACTGCTGAGAATAGGAGCATCCGCCAGCCCCATCACCGGCGGCGAATCGATAATCACGATTTCAAACGATTCCGCCGCCATGCTTAAAAGGGTGGCGAGTTGTGGTCCGGCTAAGAGTTCCGCAGGGTTGGGCGGTACCGGTCCCGCCGTCATCACTGATACTCCGTTCATCAAACAGTTCTTGATCATGCCCAATGGGTCACCGCCAACCAGATAATTGGACAGTCCGACACTATTGTCCAATTCTAGCATGCGCGATAATGAAGGATCTCGGATATCGGCGTCGATCAACAGCACGCGCATTCCGAGCTGCGCGAAATTCAGCGCAAGACAAGCCGACGTCGTCGATTTTCCTTCGCCGGGGCGCGAGCTGGTGATCAGGAGGGATCGCGGCGCGCCCTCCGAGGTTGAAAACTGAATCGCCGTCCTTAGGGACCGATAAGCCTCCGCCAAAGGAGAGGTGGGGTTTCCAACTACCTCGGCTATTGCGGTCATCTTCTTGTCATTGCTGCGAAACATCGGCGTAACGCCTAGCACAGAAATACCAAGCTTTTCCTCAAGATCCTCTGGCGTCTTAAAGGTGTCGTCAAGGATCTCAATTAGAAAAATCGCGCCCGTCGCTGTTGCTAGTCCAAGAACGAGCGCTATGAGCAAATTGTGCCTAAGGGATGGACTATCTGGAGTTGAGGGCAGTTCTGCGCGATCCACGATTGACACGTTGCTAGTCGCGACCTCGCTGACGACGCCAAGTTGTCGGACCTGTTGCAACAGTCCATCGTAAAGGGACCGATTTGTGTCCACCTCACGCAATAGAATTGTATAGTCAACGCTGCGGCCACGAACATCAAGCGCTTGGGCCTTAATCTGGTCGAACTTTTCCCCCAAAGCTTTTTCGTTCGCCACAGCGACGTCATACTGAGATTTGACAGAATTCTTGATCAGGTTGATCTGGTTTCTAATATCCACCTCCGCCGCGTTGATTTGGGTTTGCAGCGCGATCATTTCGGGCATCCCAGGCTTAAGGACAGTTAGTCGGTCCTGATAGGTCGCCCGCAATTGCGCGAGCTTTCCACGCGCGGCTTGAATAAGGCCGTCGCTCATGACTTGCGGCAAAGCGGCGCCACCATCCACCTGGGTTTGTCGCCATGTTTGCTCGACCGTAACGCGCGTCGCGACCGCGGAGGAATAGGCGTTCTGGATACCCGCCAACTCCGTCATGATCTGCGGTTGTTTGTTATCCGCGTCGACAATGCCCTCTTTTTGGGCGAATGCCACCAATTGTTTCTCGGACGCCTCAAGCTTGAGCTTCACTTCTTGCAATTGACGGTCGAGGAAATCGCGCGCGTAACTGGAGGCCGAATAACGCATATCAAGCAACATTTTTTGGTACTGCTCTGCGACCGCAATACTGATTCGCTGCGCCCATGCGGGGTCCTGGCTGGCGTAACGGATTTGCACGATAGAAGATTCGAGGACAGGCTGAACCGACAGTCCCCCCATGACCTGACCGACCGCTTGCTCATGATGGCCCTTAACTGCGCTGGCGTCATCGGCGAGATTCTCGCTCGGTGCGTGGCCTAAGAGTTTGGACAAAATTCCGGGCGGTGGGCTCTTCACGAAATCGGTCTGAGCAAGGTTCAGCGCCGTCGCGACACGGTCTGCGAGCATGCGACTCTGTATGAGTTGGTACTGAGTTTGGTAGAATTGAGGACCCGAGTTTTGTTCGTCGTCCTGCGATCGTTGGTCGTTGATGACTCTTGGCACAGTCCGGTCAATTTTTATCGAGGTTGAACCGCTATAAATTTTGGTTGTCATAAGGGTAGAAATGAGGCCACCAAAGAGAAAAACCGCGCAAGTTACCGCCAACAGAATTTTGTGCTTTAGCGCGAGACGTACATATTTTAGAAGTGTGGTGCGCAGCTCGTTTTCTGAATCGTTCGGTTGCGGCGCCGCGGCGCCTCCGTAAGGCAGATCAAGCGTTCCCGACTCCGCCGCTCGCGGCTGGATTTCGTTTGATCGAGGAGCGGGCAGAGTGTTAGTCAACAATATTTCTCCGTAATTGTTTCAATGAAGAAAGATAGTGGCAAGGCCCACGACGCCCAAAGCGGATCCAAGATTCTTCCAAGCCGTCTTCGCAGTTGAATCATCCACGACCACCGTGTCTCCGCCATAAACGGGCGGATCTTCAGCTGTGCCTGCTGCTATCGCATTCGTATCGAAGCGAGAGAGGGCGCGGCCGCTTTCGGTGTTTCGGACGATCAAGACTGTTGATTTATCTGCAGTGTCGGTGAAGCCTCCAGATTGGGCTATCAGGCTTAAGAGCGTGACGCTGCCCCGCAATTGGACGACACCCGGTTTTACTACACCGCCTTCGACCGTGACACGCAAACCGACAGCGTCCTTTACGGTAACTGAGACCTGGGGATTTTGCAGATATTTCGCCTTCAGTCGTCCGGTAATCTCTCCTTCGACGTCGCGAGTGGTCCGTCCCGCAACTGGAATGGCGCCCAGCAGCGGTAAGGCGATATTGCCGGTTGCGTCCACCTGCGCGTCACGATTGAAGTCGGGCGCTTGGTAAACAACAACTTGCAGAATGTCATCAGGCACTATGCGATAGTCGCCACCTTTTGCCGCTGTCAGCGCGCTACCCGGTGGGCGTGAAAGGGTGCCGGCTCCCGGCGTGGAGGCAAGCGCCCCCGCGGGAGAAATTGGTTCCGCGCCTGGCGAACCGGGCGCGCTACTGCCTGACGGCGATGTAGGCGTCCCTGATCCGGGAGTGGAGCCAAGCGCTCCCGCAGAAGCATTGGTTTGTGTGCCTTTCGATATGGCCACGGTACTGCCTGGTGGTGGCGCGGGCGTCCCGGTTTCGACCGTGGACGCCAGCCCTCCTCTGGGAGAATTAGTGTCCGCGCCTATTGGGGCGCAACCCGTCAACCCGCCAAGGGCAATCGCCAAAACTACGCCTCTGAGCAAACCAGCGAGTGACACAACCAACAAGAAGACACCTCGAGATTCTTCCCCAGAGCGCTCTTTTATCATTTTCGTAAGGCACTCGCTTCAAAATTTTGAAGCCAGGGAGCGGGCCGCTTCGATGCTCTGTTCACAGCGCGCCGCGGCAGATTGCGCGGACGCTGACGAAGAGGGCTTTTGCGGCCGGCAACAACGCGTGGAGCGGTTGATGTGGCGGATGGGCATCGAGGCTCGGGACCGAATCCGCGCCCTACGCTAACAACCCGCATATGTACACAAAACTTATCTGTACTTCTTGCGACCCGAGGAGACGCAACTCGAGACCACACCACATGCCCTGCGCGAAAGCCTAGGCGCCGACCAACCAATCCGCCCTGCGGACCGGCTCAAGAAGCGATTGGCTAAAGTGGAATAAAGGTCGAAGTCTGAAGGAAGCCTGAAAGAATCCCTGCCCTATGGACTCAAAGCCGTCTGATTTCCCCCGTTGCTGGTCTCGCTCACAGCAATTGCGCCAGCGACGGCCGCAGCCGCCAACACGCCCGCCCCAATTAGTGGCGCACCGGCAAAACCTATCCCCCCGCCAATAATTGGGTCTGATATGGCGCCCAGTGGAGCTTCGGTAATTGCAATTTGGGTCGATGAGACCGTCGCCTCCTGGCCCGGAACTAGCAATTCCGCGCAACCACACGTGCGCGTCACGCCATTCGTTGCTAGCTGTTTATGGGTGGGCAGAGCGTTGCAACGTCTCTTTTGCAATTGGGCAATACTGGCGTATTCGTTATTGGACCGTTGACAGACGATGGCCTGCCCCTCCTCATTGATGACCTGCGTTCCTGTCGGAGTAACTGCAATCCTTAAGATTGTGCCGCGCACACCAATTGCCGCATTCGGCGTATAGATCGTGTAGGCGCGCTTACTTGCGTCGCCAGTGACAAACCGCATTGTCCCCTTTGTAAGATTGAGTGCGATTGTCCCGGCCTGGCTGGGACCTGCATACACAAATTTGTCCAGCTTGAGCGTGGAGCCGGGTCCGACAGTCACCTCGGTGTTGTCTTTGAGCAGAAATTTCCCTTTGCTCTCCTCGCCGCTTTTGACGGCCTCATTTAGGAACACACTGTCGCCTTGTACTACGGGCACTTCGTTTCCGGTGGGCAGGTCCCCCTGAACCCTGTTTATAACGGTTGTGGCCCCCCCGATGTTTTCTTCTGCCCAGGAGAGCGCGCCGGAGCCAAAGAGAAGCCCGACAGCGAGTACGGCCGGCGAAACGCGTAGCTTTGAGAAGCCGTCCTGAACTTCTCCCCTGGTGGCCCCGTGATTTCGGCCAAACATTACATCCCCACGCATCAGAAGCTCGGTCATTTCTCAATTCGCATGATATATTATGACTGGGCGTCGGTCAAATTGCGGAAAAAATGTGATGCCGCCGTCCCGGTTTGCAGTGCGCGCCCGGGTGCCGGGCGTACATTATTCTGGCCGACCGACGGGTAAATCGAAGGCGACTGATGATGCAGTTTTGAGTTTGGTCAGTCCTCGTGATGCTACGATTGCGGGATGCTGATCAGGGAGACAATTCCAGGGAGCAGCTGCTAGATGGGGTTGACGAGATGATGGGCGATGCGGGCGATGACGCCGGCGAGAACCCGCGGAACCTCCGCCCACAACCCGTCGAAGCCGCGCCGCATGTCGACGGGTGGCCCGCAAGATAGACTTTGATCCCCGGCGCGAGTCGCAGCATCAGAATCCACTCGGCGCGATGGCGGGCGTAGGAGTTCCCCGACACTCGCACCGCCAAGAAGTGAATCTGCCAAACTTTATGCCGTCAGTTCGACTATTTCGCCCGAAGGTCCAGACCCGCATAGGAAACGCGACCGCGAATTTCGGTCTCGAGCGCTGTTCGGGCAGGGAGTTCGAGGACGAGCTTCTGATAAAAGCACCTGTCCGTCGGGACAACAAAATCGATGCTGAAATCGCGCCATTGGGTGTCGCCGTTTATAAGGTCAGTGGCGCCCAATGTGTCCGCCGTATCACCTATGCAAAATATCATCCAACGCAAACCGAGCTCATTTTGCAAGTCTTCTGACTGTTCACGCCCCTTAAATCGATAGGCTCCCGGAGCCAGGTTAAGCAGGTGAGAAACGTGCTCGAATTTAACGGATCCTCCGAGAAATACAATGTTTAGGACACGTTCATCTTTCCTGGCCTCCACTTGGGCCAAAGCACGAGGGACCGGCGTGATGACCCATTCGAAAGGCAAGTTCGTCAGTGGGTAACTTAGATGCGCATTGTAGAGGAGGTCTGCTTCCTCGCGGCGGTCGAGGGGGATCGTCCGGATCCAGGCATCATGTGCCTCATCCAGAAGACCTGCCTCAGTCAACCGCGTTAAGAAAACCTCCAGCTCTTTTTGGGTGGGCCCCTGCTCGCCACTTTGGAGTTCGCCGAAAAGATAATTCAACGCGGTTAGGTCGGCAGAGAGCCTGATGAACTTATTGAACCAGACCGGCCGCCAAGTCGGGTTCGTTCGAAGGAGCTTCACATAAGCCGAGCGATAGGGCTCGCGCAATAGGATCGGCGTCAGCGCAGTGGCAAGCTGATCGATGATCTGAGGAGATTGGCTTCTCAGCAAGACGTCGACCCGCTCCAAAGCCGAATCGACGCGTGCGCTGCCTAGATCCTGATTTAGAAGCCAGAGTTGTGATGTCAAATCCTTCGGGTTGACGCGGCTCGCCAAAATCATCAGTTGGGTGGCGCGATCTTTGTCCCCCTTCCCCTCGCTTCCGCGCGCCAGGAGAGTGAGCGCGTCCGGCGACAGTGGGTTCTCACCCAATGCGTCGCGCGCGCCGGCGAGGGCCTCACCGGTTTTCGACGACTCAGAGGTCATCAGGCGTCGTGAAACGGCAACGCGAGCTCCCGTTTGGGTCGGATCAACGATGATTGAGAGCTCTGGGTCGTCGTCGGTCAACAGATCGCCCAGCGAAAACCTGACAATCTGAACACCGAGCGCCAAGAGCAGCGCAACGAACGCCCATCTTCCGATGGCAGAAAGGGCCGGGGAAAGTTCAATGGTCGGCGCTTGAATACGGGTGGGGCGCTCGGTCATAAGGATCTCAGGCTCAATCCCCGTCTCTAAGTTGCGGTGGTGATTGTCCCAACGGAAGAACCCGGGCGGCCGGCCGATCGATCTCCTCGGTGGCGCCTCTTGCGGCTTTTCCTCCAGGGCCAGCGAGAACTTACGTACTCAAGCGAAGTTATCGGGGGAGCAAATTGCAAGGCCGCGCAGAAGCCAAAGAGCGTCTCCAGCGCAATGGTGCGCAGTGGATAGTCCCAAAGAGAGTGGATAAGCAATAGCCACATCGCAATTGCCCCCGCCCGGGCCTGCCGCCCTTCCAGCGCATCCTCGCGAACAAAGGCGCGGTAGGTCGCTATGGCGAGCCAAACGACGAAGCCGACTAGAAACAGCAACGACCCTGCTCCGCCTTCAAACAGTGTTTCCAGACCGTCGTTGTGGGCGCGGTTGACTAGTTTAGGAATCAAGTCGGCCGCCCGTTCGTAGAGCGGATAGGCGCTCGGAAACGTACCGAGGCCCGCGCCAAAAGGAAAGTAGTTCCATATCCCAAGCATAGTATTGGCGGCGATCCGCCAGCGAGCATCCTCCACGACATCTTGCTGGGCAAACCGCGAAAGAATTTGCAACAAGCCCAAACCTATCGCTACTGGCAGGATCGCAACCGCAAAGGCCGCAAAGAGGGCGAGCGAGCGACGGCGGCCCAACCTTGCGAGCTCTGGGGTCAACAAGAACCCGAGCGTGGCTACGGCTGCAAGCGTGCCCAAGATGATCGCAGATCGCGATCCTGACAGCGCGAGCGCAAACAACAGAGCAGGCGCGACGCCGCCGAGCACTGCAAGTACGAAGGCCGACGATCGCCTTGACGTTTCGGCCAGGGCCGCGGCGCCAAGAGGCAATAAGATATATTCGAAAGCGCCGAAGTGGTTCGCATTGGCGAAGAAACCGACTCCTTTGCCGACATTGGTGACGCTGAAGAAATACAGCCCGCTGGCGGAACCGCCAAGCACCTGCAGCATCGCGAGAAGCACGCTCGCCATGCCGATCGATAGAGCAAGGAGTAATAGAAGCCGTCTTGCGTCCCGGTCGAAGTTCAATGTCGCAAAGAATATCGCAAGCGCTGGCAGCAGCGACAGTAAGGCGCGCCAGGTTTCGCTCGGGATTAAAGAAATCGGCCGCCATGACAAAGGCGCGTCCGCGGAGGTTAAAATCTGAGCAACGATATCCCGGCCCGGTAAGGCGCTCCATAGTCCGGGCGGCAGCGGGATCAATTGAATGCAGGGCAACGCGATCACGCCTGCGCTCAACGCAATCGCGCTCGGTGAACCCTTCAGGATAGGCAGCGCCCGCGGCAACGCCAACGCGAGAAGCGGCAATGAGAGGAGCTCAGGGACTGCGTCGGAGACCAAACCCTGGCGTGTCGCCCCGCCGAAAAAGAGCGACGCAGCCAGCACGGCAACTGTAAGCCAAAACACCGGATCCTTCAAAATCCCTCCGCTTGCAGGCTCTCAAAAGAAAGCGCTGCCCGAATTTCGGAACCAAGGGGCAACTCACGGGCGAAAGTATCTCGACACGCGCCTGAGGAAAGGCTCCCCTTCCTCATGGCTGTCCAACTTGCCGGTCGGGAGCTGTGGCGCAGCCGATGGCGCGCGATCCTCCAATATGGCGGCCGGACGGGCATTTACCAAATTCTCAGCCTCCTCATCGCCGAGAAGGCCCCGAAGCGCGGGCACTGCTTCGTTCAAGAGGGGTGGACGCTTGACGGCGTCGTGAGCGTCGGAGGCGACAATGTGAACCATGTTATTGCGCAGCATTCGCTCTGATCGCGACTTTGCTCGACCTCCGAATTGACCGACGACTGAACCGGCGGTTAATTGCATCCAGACGCCGGAATGGACGAGGCGACGCAGCAGGTCATAATTCGAGTTTGCCCAGGACATCCGCTCGGGATGGGTTAGGATCGGAACGTACCCCGCAGTGAGCAGGTCGAAGAAGAGCCTGTCCATGTTAGGGGGCAGAATATGATGGGGCGGCTCGACGAGCACATAGCGGCTGTCGGCAAGGGTCAGGACGCGTCCCGACTTGAGGCCGTCGATAAGATCGGGCGCGACATGGGCATCGCTGCCGGAGACGAGCCGGCAATTGATGTCCGCAGCACCCAATTCCGCCTGCAGCTGAGCCATGCGGCGTCGAATGTCTTGCCCAGTATTGGAATAGACCCCTGGGAAAATATGCGGAGTGCAGGCGACGACCCGCACGCCGTCAGCGACTGATAACCGCGCCATTTCCTTTGCTGTGGCTAGGTCTGGGGCCCCGTCGTCGATACCGGGAAGTAAGTGGCAATGAAGATCAATCAAGCACTGCCTCTTCAGGCGCATCCGCTACTCTCGCACGCGCTGCAGCCGGAAGTGTGCCGTCAATATCGCGCGTCAGCTCGTCCGTCACATCGGATCCCCGCGCGGGCGGCAGACGCCTACTATCACCAAAGCACATAATCCAAAGAGTGCGCATGATGATGCGGAGATCGAGCCAGAAGGAGGCATTGCGAACGTACCAGTCGTCCAGCAAGCCTTTATCGTCCGCTGATATTCTCTTGCCTCCATTAATCTGCGCCCAACCTGTCACGCCGGGCGGAACACACCATCGCAGTTGGCTTGTATCCGGTTGATCGACCGGAAGCAGGGGACGCGGGCCTACCAAAGACATTTTGCCAGTTATGACGTTCCAAAGCTGAGGCAACTCGTCCAAGCGTGTCCGGCGCAAGATTGCCCCGAACCGCGAGGTGCGTTGTTCTTCTTCGACGAAGTTACCCTGACGATCGTACGGAGCATGGAGAGTGCGGAACTTATAGATCAAGAATGGCAGTCCCTGGTACCCGATGCGCCTTTGCCAAAAAATCGTAGGCCAGCCCAGGTCGATAAAGATACCGAGCACAACCAACGCAATGATCGGGCTTAAGACGATTGGTAAGACCAACGATATAGACAGATCGAATGTCCTCTTGAGCAATCGATAGTCTTTCGGCCAGCCGGGGGGTTGCCCCTCGGCCGCAGCGGCGGTATCGTCCTTGATCGCCCGGCCCAACTCAATTCCAAGTACATCGGGGAGAAAGTCTACCTTAATTCCAGCCAATCTGCAATGATTTTGCATCTCATCCCAAATATAATCCTCTCCACTCTGGCGACTGTCACAGATCAGAACTCGATCTATATTTACACCGTGCACCTTGTATTCGTGAACAACCCGCGCGAGAGCGGATGGCGGCCCAATGATCTCATGGCCTAGTAAGGCGCGACCAAATAGTTTCGGGTTTCGGTCAAGCACCGCAAGGATGAATGATCGATCGACAGCGAACGCGTCCAGCATCTTCAAGTACGACAATGCGAACTGGTTCGCATTTACCAACAAGGTGCGCGATTCCACCGCAAAGTTTTTGACGCGCGGGCCGGCAAGTTCGCGTCGGCTTGTTGCAAGCGCGCGCCCTCCGAGCATGAGCGAGCCAAGAACAAGAAGCTGGATCAAAGGAAGGGATCGTGGAATATAGTTCAACCGATCGAGGGAAAAGGCAGCCGCCGCGGTCAACACGGTGGCAGCAATGGCAGCTGCGACAACCTGGCGCACCTCCCGCGCCGAAACGTGGTCACGCACGCCTTGACCCGGGTGAAAGGCAATCACCATCAGCAATCCGGCGACGTACCCGATAAGACAATAAGTGACTGTAGGGCCAAGCCGCTCTCCAGAGAACAGGCTAGGATCGCGCAGCGCCATGGCGATAGGGCCTGCGAGCAATACGCTGACCACATCGACTGCCCGGATGAACCGAATCATCCTTTCACTAGATGTGGGCGTGCGAGCAATCATAGTGACTTCCTCTGCCGGAATGAGATGATTGACCCCCCTCCCCTCTGGCCGTTTTTTTAAGGCCCTGGATATGGTTTGAGAAACGTGGTGCAACCATCACACAGACCGTGCGGAATGTCGACCTGAGCCGGCGTGGCGTCAGCCCTGAAGGAACGCGAGCGCGACGATCGCGAGGATGAAATCGCCCGACTGAAATCCAAGGTGGGCGAGATCACCATGGACAACGAATTGCTGTCGGCCAGATCGCCGCCATGGAGGCCAAAAGCCCTTTGGCCCGAAGGAGGTCGAGACGATGAGCCAGACGGTCTCGCCTTCGACGTCTCGTAGTTATGGCCTGGCGCGGGTCGCGCGCGCGTGGAGTGAGTTTCGCGCGCCGGCGTGTATCGTTTTCTCCAGCCAACGACCTCGCCTGCGATCCACCGTCGCCGCGGTCCGACAGGCCTTTGTCGGGATGCTGACCTGGCCGATCCTATCTGCCGGGAAATCGAAGCGTCCGACTTTAATGGGCGAAGGCTATCGCAAACTATGGGCGCGACTGCGCGTTGCCGGGGTTAGGGGCTAGTTGGTATCCGGCGGGCCACCGCGCCTGCGCGACAACGACGTGGTGACTAGCCAAATGATACAGCCAAGGAGTATCATTCCGGCGAAAGCATCGATCGATAAAAGGAGTTTGCCCATTCTCGAAACAGGCGCCCCGTCGAGCGGGCCAAGAGTGGCCATAGTAGTCCACGTGGAATAGAGTGCATGCAAATAGCCATGCCCCTCTGAAATAAGTAAAAGCAGGGAAGACAGAAAGAGCCAAACCACTAAAATCACAAACAGATCCCGCGCAACGCGTATATTCGCCCACATGTCATGAAGAAAGTCTGTCCAGAATTCACCAGAGGACATCGGCGGTATTTGATCAGGCATGTAGCGACGCTAACTTACCAACGCGTTCGATGCAACCGGATTTCCTGGTAAAAGGTCGCATAGCTCCCAATAAGGTGGCTAAACCGAATTCGCGCCATTCCACGGGTCGGTTCATGCTAGCCTGTGCGGGGAGGTGCGTACTTTCGGCTTCCCGGCAAAGAACACAACAATCGCGTAGATATATTTCAGAGACCATGAAGCCTTTAAGGAGAGGTGCGTGACGGGAAGCAAGACGGCTTTAATCACCGGGGTGACGGGCCAGGACGGCGCTTATCTGGCTGAACTGCTGCTCGCGAAAGGCTATACGGTTCACGGCATCAAGCGCCGCTCATCCAGCTTCAATACGGAACGGGTTGAACATCTTTATCAAGACCCTCATGGCTCCGACCTTCGGTTTATCCTCCATTACGGGGATTTGACCGACGCAACCAATCTAATCCGAATTGTTCAAGAGACACAGCCCGATGAGATCTACAATCTCGGGGCGCAATCACACGTTCAGGTCTCATTTGAAACTGCGGAGTACACTGCTAACAGTGACGCGTTAGGAACGTTGCGCCTTTTGGAAGCCATTCGTCTCCTAAAGCTATCGGATAAGACGCGGTTTTATCAGGCCTCAACCTCAGAGCTTTATGGTAAGGCTCAGACTGTCCCGCAGAACGAGGCGACGCCATTTTATCCGCGCTCTCCCTATGGCGCCGCCAAGCTTTACGCTTACTGGATCACCATCAATTACCGCGAGGCCTATGGGATCCACGCCTCGAACGGTATCCTCTTCAACCATGAGAGCCCGATTCGCGGCGAAACTTTTGTTACCCGTAAAATCACCCGTGCCGTGGCGGCCATCCACCATGGATTGCAGGATAGGCTCTTTCTCGGCAATCTCGACGCCAAACGCGATTGGGGCCATGCGCGCGAGTATGTTCGCTGCATGTGGCTCATGCTGCAACAGCCAGAACCCGACGACTATGTCGTCGCCACCGGAGAGACCCACAGCGTCCGCACGTTCGTCGAGCGCGCGTTTCGCGAGATAGGCACTCACATTGAATGGAAGGGACATGGCATACAGGAGCACGGAATTGATGCGTCCAATGGAAGAGTTCTTGTGGAGGTCGATCCGCGTTACTTTCGTCCGACCGAAGTCGAGATTTTGGTCGGCGACGCCACTAAGGCAAGGGAAAAGCTTGGTTGGCGGCACGAGACGAAATTGGATGATCTCGTTACGGAGATGGTCTGCGAAGACCTAAAAAGCATAGGCAGAGACCTGCGGGGTGGGCGTCTAAAAGTAGAGGCGCTTGATGCCTGAGTATTCATATGCGTTGGAAGGAAAAAGGGTCTGGGTGGCCGGCCACAATGGAATGGTAGGCTCTGCCGTCGTGCGGCGGCTCGCGAAGGAGAATTGCGAGATCGTCAAGATAGAGCGGTCGGACGTTGATTTGACGAGGCAAGCTGAAGTCGAGACTTGGATTAAAGATGCCGGCGTTGACGCGATCGTGATGGCGGCCGCTAAAGTTGGCGGCATAGTGGCGAACGACACCTACCCCGCAGAGTTCCTTTGTCAAAATCTCATGATTGAGGTGAATGTGACGGATGCTGCTCATCGAGCTGGGGTGAACCGCATGCTATTTTTGGGATCATCGTGCATCTATCCCCGGCTTGCGCCGCAGCCGATTAGAGAAAACGCTCTGCTTACTGGTCCACTGGAGCCAACCAACGAATGGTACGCCGTTGCAAAGATTGCTGGCATCAAGCTGTGTCAAGCCTACCGCCGGCAATACGGCCGGGACTACATTTCGGCGATGCCAACGAATTTGTACGGACCTGGAGATAATTTCGACTTGCTAACCTCTCACGTCGTGCCCGCGCTGATCAGAAAGGCCCACGAAGCAAAAAAGCATGGATTGAAGGAGCTTGTTGTATGGGGGAGCGGGACGCCGCGGCGCGAGTTTCTTCATGTCGACGATTGCGCCAATGCGCTTGTGCACCTCCTAAAGGTCTATTCAGACATGGAACACGTCAATGTTGGATCGGGCGAAGACGTAACCATTCTGGAACTCGCTAAAATCGTCGCCGCCGTCGTAGGTTTTGATGGTGGTGTCGTCCTGGACAAAAGCAAGCCTGACGGAACGCCGAGAAAGCTCATGAGCGGCGAGAAGCTTGCGTCGCTAGGTTGGAAACCCAATCGGGAATTAAAGACTGGGATCCTCGAAACCTATCAGTGGTTCTTGTCGCAGGAGGCTGGGGACTAGCCGCTCGCCTTGGGCGATTCTTGATCAAGCGATCGGATTAGCTTACCCCACCTATCCAATGCCTGCGCTCGTGAGAAGTGTGCATCAAGCATCGAACGCGCGTTTCGGCCCCATTCAGCGCCTAGCGCGCAGTCGCCGATCATCCTTTGCAAAAGGTCGGCCAGCGCTTTGCCGTCGCCAGGCCTAATGACGGCGCCACATCTGTACGTGTCGACAAGCTGAGCGATTTCACCGTCAGTGTCAGTAATCGCTATCGCACCGCGCCCGGCGGCGGCGATCCCATAAAACTTGCTTGGGACAATCAGACCTTCGAATTCGGGGCGTAATGACACCCAGTGCACGTCAGGCACACTTAGCGAATTGGCGAGTTCACTCTGGTCCTGATAAGGCATGAAGATCGCTAGTTTGTCGAGCACCCGGCGTCTGAGCGCTTCCTTAAGTCCTGCATATAAGAAGCCGCCGCCGATGAAGAGAAAGCAGAGATCCTGGCGACCCCGGAGGCGCTCTGCAGCTGCGAGCACGGTTTCAAACTCGTGGACCCGGCCGAGGTTGCCCGAATAACCGACCACGAATTTATTGGCGAGGCCCCATTTTTCTCGCAGGGGGTTAACGGCTGACTTCGACCGGGCGGATCGCTCTATCATCGACCCAGTTTGGGATGACGCGTATTGACGCTCGCGGGACGCCGCGGCTCTCGAGATATGCGGCCATGCGGGATCCGAGGACGACATTGACGGTCGCATTCCGCAGGGATCGATCGCGCAGCCACATGAGCAAATGCCCGACTCGGCCGCGAGTGAATCGCACTCCAAATTGGATTGCGACTTCGGGATAAACGTCCTGAAGCCAGTTGATGATACGCACCCTTTTTGAACGCAACAGCCACCACGCCCAGACCGATAGCAGCGGCGGGTCGGTCTTAAGGACGATGATGCAATCATCGCTCGCGTTCTTGATGAGTTGGAAGGCGGCCGACCAGTAAAAAGATACGAAGTTGAGCGATCGGGAAATAAGCCCCGGGGATTGTACCGACGGCCTACCGACGCGGTGAACTCTGACCTTGCTTATTATTTCGTCTCGGCGAAGCTGAGTAACTGACCCTGCCGCCATGCTGCAGCTCGTTATTACGTGAATCTCGCGTGAATGAGCGGCGAGGAAGAACGCTAAATCGCTCAGTAACTGGCTAGTCGCTGATTGATCGGGATAAAAGAAACGATTAACGAAAATAATTTTGGCCATCGCGCTATACTTTCGTTTAAGCTTATCGCTAGGTGCTCGCAGAAAGGAGATCATGTCCCGAGCCGCGGTGTAGGAGTGGTGGGGTGGTCGCCGCATTCGCCGGCCTGGACCGGGCTGGTCAGGCGGCCACGACGGGCAGCCCGACGATGGGATCATCGCTCAAAGGGGCGATGGTTACCAGCGTCATGCAGCGGGCCCGCGGCACGGCTCATTCAGAAGAATTGCGCCAACGAGCTGACGATTGCCGCCTCGTTGGGAAAGATGCAGACGACTTCGGCGCGCCGCTTGATCTCGCCGTTGAGGCGCTCGATCGCATTGGTGACCGGCAAGAGGATCGTCGGCGCCGAAGTCCCTGGCTGCGGCCGAATAGCCTGCGGCGTATGGTGCGACCATCCGGGACGGAGGCGACGGGTGCAGAAGGTGTGGGCAGGCCGATATATTCGATGAGCTGAGAGTTCGAGTTAGCCGCCATTTCCCAAACTGGGTAGCGCATCGGGTCGCCGAATCAGGCAAGGGTTGCTTTGCGATGACGACTGGCGCCGATTTGGAGAGGCGATCCTCAATAAGGACCAGGAGACTATAGCGCAATGAGAGGCAACGCCGTTGCGCGAACACGTTGCAACAGCAGGAGAAGCTACTGCAACCCATTTCGAGCTGGTCGGCCAGGGGCAAAAAGGCCTCGCGGTCAAACGGCCTCCAACACGTAGGACTGCCGTACGAGCTATTTCAAGGCGCATGCATCGCCAGTTGTATCTCGCGGCCCTCCCAAGGCGTCATGCGGAACGACGTCGGACCTGTAGGTCCGCTGTGCACTCTGCGGTTCCTCAAGCGGGAATTGCTGAGAGCGGGGCGACTTCGATCCCTGAAGGCCAGAGTGGGGTGTCAATGAAAAGCCGGGTATGAATGATAAGAATCCTGCCTGTGATCATGTGCGGCGGATCGGGCTCCCGCATGTGGCCCGAATCGCGCGAAAGCCTGCCCAAGCAGTTCATTCCGTTGATCGGCGAACATTCGACGTTTCAATCGATCGTCGGCGTGGTCGCCGATCGGGCGGTGTTCGATCCGCCGGTCGTCATCACCAATTTCGACTATCGTTTTCGCGTGGCAGAGCAACTGCGGGAGATCGGCGCCGAGGCGACGATCCTGCTCGAGCCCGAGCGGCGCGACAGCGCGGCGGCGGTCGGCGCCGCGGCCGCCTGGGCGGCAGCTCGCGATCCGAAGACGGTCGTCGCCGTGCTCGCGGCCGACCACGTCTTTGAAGACGAAAAGCAATTCGCCCGGCTGTGCGCCGAGGCGCTCGCCGTCGCAGCGGCTGGCGAAATCGTCACTTTCGGCATCACTCCCGATCACCCGGCGACCGGCTACGGCTACATTCACCCGGCCGAGGCGCTGGCGATCGACGGCAGCGTGCGGCGGATCGAACGGTTCGTGGAGAAGCCGGACGAAAAGCGCGCGCGCGCGTTCATCGAGCAAGGTTACCTGTGGAACTCGGGCAATTTCGTGTTCCGCGCCGACGTCATGCTCGACGAACTCGCCCGCTTCGAGCCCGAGATCGCCGCCGCAGCCGTGAGCGCGGTCGCCGGCGCGGCAAAAGACCTCCGCTTCGTGGTCCTCGATCATGGTGCCTTCGCGCGGGCGCCGAAGACCTCGATCGACTACGCGGTGATGGAGCGAACCGACAAGGCTGCGGTGCTGACGGCCGATGTCGGCTGGTCGGACGTCGGCGAGTGGTCCGCGGTCTGGCGCCTGAGCCCGCGCGACGCCCGCGGCAACAGCTTTCGCGGACGGGCGGTCGCAATCGATTTGGAGAACGTTCTGGTACGTTCTGAAGAGCAGCTGGCGGCCGTCATCGGCCTTCGCGACGTTATCGTCATAGCCACCCGCGACGCGGTGCTGGTCGCCGACCGGTCACAGAGCGACAAGGTCAAGGCCCTGGTCGAGCGGCTGAAAGTCGAGGGCCAGCCGGAGGCGACCCAGCATGTGCGAATTTATCGCCCATGGGGCTCTTATCAGAGCATCGACCAGGGCTCTCGTTACCAGGTCAAGCGTATCGTTGTTCGCCCCGGCGGTCGCCTGTCCCTCCAGAAACATCACCACCGCGCTGAGCACTGGGTGGTCGTGCGCGGCGCCGCCGAGGTGACGCTCAACGGCAAGGTCGAGCATGTGCATGAGAATGAATTGATCTACCTCCCGATCGGCTCGACCCATCGCCTGGCCAATCCCGGCAAGATCGACCTGGAACTGATCGAAGTTCAGACCGGCAGCTATTTCGGCGAGGACGATATCGTTCGCATCGAAGACGATTACCGCCGCAATTGAGCGATGGCGGCGCCGCTGCGGGCGCCGCCATCGAGGTCAGTCCTCGACCGGACATTTAGCGAGGCGCGGTTTAAGCAACAGCTTGTTCAGCACCGGTCGCTGCAACCGACCTGCTCCGCTTCCTGACCGATCGGTCCGGCGATCGTTCGCGCTCGACATAAGATGTCAAAATGGCCAACGGCCGCTTTGGCGATCGCCGGCCGCTGTGCTAATCGCGTACGACACGCCGTCGTTCGAGTGGGACCGAGAGCCTCGCCCACCGACTGAGGCTGACTTGGATTCTCCGGAAGATCCTGAGAAACGTCATGCAATTTGACCTGGCCAGAGGTTCGGCTAAGCATGGCACGCTCGGCAGCCAATGTCGAAATCTGCTGTTCTCAAATTCGTTTCTCAATCCAATGCCATTTCGCGCGATAGGGACGCGTCTGCTGAAATGGCGTCTCTATATTTTGGTCGTCACTCTGGCCTATTGTCTCACCCTGGGCTTCGGGACACTGCTTGCGCCTTTGCGGGGCAATCTTGAGAACCTCGTCTTCGATCAGTGTCAGCGCTGGGGCCCGAGACCATACGCGTTCGATCAGCCCGTCAAGATCGTCGATATTGATGACAAATCTATCGCACGAATTGGCCGTTGGCTGTGGCCGCGCGCGACGATGGCGTCATTGGTAGATGCGCTAGCGAAGGCCAACGTGGGTGCGATTGGCCCCTAAGAGCCTGTCCGGGAAAATAACGAATCGTTAGAATTGCTTGTGATTTCAAGCAAGGCGGCCTGATTCACTTGGGGGTTCGCCTGTGTGGACGAATGAAAATCGGGGTCGCTATGACCGCAGCAAGTTGCGCTATCCGAGCGACCTGACCGACGAGGAATGGGCGCTGTCGGAGCCGCTCATCCGGCCGGGGAAGCGCGGCGGCAACAGGCGGACGGTGAACGTACGTGAAGTCGTCAACGGCTTGATGTATGTCTTGAGCACCGGCTGCCAGTGGCGGGCGATCCCCAAGGACTTGCCGCCGCGCTCGACGGTCTACGATTATTTCGATCTGTGGAGCTGGGACGGCACGCTCGACCGCATCCATGAGGCGCTTTACACGCGCTGTCGCGAGCAGGCCTCCCGCGAAGCGAACCCGACCGCCGCCATCATCGACAGCCAGAGCGTCAAGAGCGCGGAAAAGGGGGGCCTGCATCGATCCGCCCGGTTACGATGCAGGCAAGAAGATCAAGGGCAAGAAGCGGCACGTTCTTGTCGACACGCAAGGCCTCCTGATGCACGCGATCGTGCATTCCGCCGACATTCAGGACCGCGACGGCGGCGCGCTGCTGATGGCGAGCCTGTTCGGAGCCTTCCCGTTTCTGGTCAAGCTCTACGCCGACGGAGGTTACCAGGGGCCGGAATTCCAGGGCGCGATGAAACGCATTCTGGTGCGCCTCGACCTCGAGATCGTCAAGCGATTGGGTCACGCCAAAGGCTTCGTCGTCCTGCCCAAGCGCTGGATCGCCGAACGCACCCTCGCCTGGCTTGGCCGCTGCCGCAGACTGGCCAAGGACTGGGAATGCCTCAACCGCAAGGCGCTCGCCTTCCTGCGCCTCGCCTCCATCCGCCTCATGCTGCGAAAGCTATGCAATCCGACATGATGTTTCCGGACAGACTCTAAGGACTTCAGTGTGACCGCTGCCGATCTGCCGACCAAGAAGGAGCCGTTCGCTCCTCCGCCGCCAGCCGCTGCGGAAGGCTTCCCGATATGGACACTTGTGGGGCAGGGTTGGTAGGCGCAGGGGTAATCGCTCTCGTAGCCGTGGATCCGTGGAAATCCAGTTCTTCGACCCCAGTCTTCTTTTCTCCATGAGCCCGTCGCTATGCAGCGCGCCCGCCGTTTCGGTTTCACGATGACCGCGCGGATGTAGTAGAACAGTCAAGGCCCTCAATCTCTCTGAGGTTTTGGCGCTGCCTTTTTGGCAGGAAAGTGTGTTGAGCGGCTCTATATTCAATGTGCCGCCCGGCAAGCTTCGCGAGCGTTTTGGGCGGCGCTGGGCGATGCTTCGATCATATCGTTTCTTGCTCTTGAGCACGAGAGAGCTTGAGTTTGGTCAAGCGCATTGCCCAAGTACATTGGGAACGAGGCATGGGAGAGAAGATCAAGTGAGCGTTTCGGGGTCTCGACCGCCTATCTTGGTAGGTTGGAGCGGAAATTAGCCGGTGCGCTCGCGCGGCATTCGATCCAACATTCCACCGTAAACTCGCGGACATCCGCCACCACGTAGCTGGCGCACTTTTGACAAGTAATTCGCTCCCGACAGTGTCGCGGCCTGCGCCAAGTGCAGTCCGATCTCGTCCCCCGAGTTGCCGACTTTAGAGCTGTTCAAAAGCGAACGCAGCGGCTACCGGTTGAAGCCCGCGCAACAATGCGGCAAAAGAGCCCAACGCCACGCAGGCTGCTATCGAGTTGGCTGCAACAGCATCGACTTCAGCTGTCACTCTCCAGCCGAACGACCTTTACTAGCAGTCTGCTCTGGTGTAACCCGTCACGCCTTGATCAAGAACTCTTCGCTCCTTTAGAGATTACCTAGGTTTCATGGGACATAGGAGCTGGAGCGAGGGAACTTGACTGTATCGAAGTGTGTATTTGTAGGGAGCTAGGAATGGACAGCCGGATTTCGAAGCGCGTGCTTGTCACGGGTGGCGCCGGGTTCCTTGGCTCGCACATTTGCGAGCGGCTTCTCAGTGAGGGTCATGAAGTCCTCTGCGTAGACAATTTCTATTCAAGTACGCGCGATAACGTCGGTCATCTGATCGGTAGTCCCCGTTTCGAGCTCATGCGCCACGACGTGACGTTTCCCCTCTATGTAGAGGTGGATGAGATTTTCAACCTTGCTTGCCCGGCTTCACCGGTTCACTACCAGTTCGATCCAGTGCAGACGACCAAGACTAGCGTCATTGGTGCGATAAACATGCTCGGTCTGGCTAAGCGCGTGAAAGCGCGGATTCTTCAGGCTTCCACCTCCGAGATTTACGGGGACCCGGACGTGCACCCGCAGCCGGAAGAATACTGGGGCAACGTCAATCCTATAGGCCTACGATCGTGCTATGACGAGGCAAAACGATGCGCCGAGACGCTGTTCTTCGATTATCGCCGGCAGCACAATATACCAATTAAGGTTATACGCATTTTCAACACCTACGGCCCGCGCATGCATCCTAACGATGGGCGGGTGGTGTCGAACTTCATTGTACAGGCCCTACGGGGCGAGGACATCACCATTTACGGGGACGGAAGCCAGTCGCGTTCGTTCTGCTATGTGGACGACCTTGTAGAGGCGATGCTCCGCATGATGAACACCCCGTCGGAAGTGACTGGCCCGATCAACATCGGCAACCCGAACGAGTTCTCCATCTTGGAGCTAGCCGAACTTGTCATCCAAATGATTGGAACGAAATCCAAGATCAAGTTTGAGCCGCTGCCGTCGGACGACCCGCGGCAGCGCCAGCCGGACATTTCCAAGGCGAAGGCGGTCTTGGGCTGGGAGCCGAAGACGCAACTGCGCGAGGGTCTAGTGAGGACGATCGCGCATTTCGACAAAATCTTGTCTGAAGGAGCGACGCCGGCGCTCGCGCTGCGGCGGGTGAATGGTGGGTAGGGTCTCAGGTCGATTCCGTGCGCGGGCTGTATTCGTCCGTATATGTCCAAATTAGTATGCAATATTCTCGCGGTTGCGTTGACAAACGCCCGTTTTGCTGGGCACGGATGTTCTAGCGGACCGGAGTGTCCGGCCGGCGGCGTTTACTGCCGCTCGGGGCCAAGTTCCAGCGTGCGGAGCTGGATTGCCGGCGGGCGGCGATGGTGTACGCATGTGCCTCGCCGGCCGTCGGCTTTTTCGACAGCCCTTAATCGCTGCCTTCGTGGCGTTTTGCAGAAAGTCGAGGGGTAGTGGATGAGTTCAAAAGCCTGTTTTAGTCACAGGTGGGGTCGGATTCATCGGGAGCCATGTATGCAAATGCCTGAGCGGGGCTGGGTTTGAGCCTATTTCTTTCGACAACCTGTCGGTGGGCCACAGCGACTGTGCGCTTTGGGGTCCATTGGCGGTTGGCGATATCCGCGACCGAGACACCCTGGTGGAGACGCTTCAGGCATTCAAGCCAATAGCGGTTGTCCATCTTGCCGGTGCTGCTTACGTCGGCGAATCAATTGATAACCCCGCCAAGTATTACGACATCAACGTTGTCGGGTCCCAGCGCTTGCTTGAGGCATGCCGCGAAGTCGGGGTCGTTCGAATCGTGTTCTCAAGCAGTTGCGCGACCTACGGCGCGCCTGCTCGACAGCCTATAGACGAAACGACGCAACAGGATCCGATCAATCCTTATGGGCGCACGAAACTCTTCGTTGAGAAGATGATCATAGACTATGCGCGGGCCTACGGCTTGCGCTACGCAATCTTGCGTTATTTCAACGCAGCTGGCGCCGACCCCGACCGACAGCTCAGCGAACGCCATAATCCGGAAACTCATCTCATCCCGATCGCGCTGCTCGCGGCGGCCAAACGACTTCCCTTCCTGCCGATCCTCGGCGACGACTACATGACACCGGACGGAACCTGCGTGCGCGATTTCATTCACGTCACGGACCTTGCCGAGGCGCATCTGACGGCTCTCGTCCAACTCTTGGACGGCGGATTGGACCGGGCCGTCAATTTGGGCGCAGGACAGCCAACCTCGGTTCGCGAGGTGGTGAGCGCAATCCACCGTGTAACCGGTAAGGAGGTCCCAATCGTTGTCAACCCGAGGCGGCCCGGTGACCCCCCGATGCTTGTAGCCGACATTCGCGCCGCACGCGAAACTCTCGGCTTCGCGCCGAAGTACTCTGACATTGATACGATCGTCCGCACCGCAGCCGCCACGTTTGGCCTCGAGGTTGCGACTTGAGTTCTTGCAGGGTTGTCGCTTCCGAATCCTAGCTCATTTCGCTTCATGGATTTTCGACCGACGGCTGAAGCGGGGCTAAGCGCACGCATCGCCGCCAGCTAACAAAGTCTCACCAAAGGCCGGTGATCGGAGCCGAATCAAATATCTCGGCGAGTTGTGCGCGCGTGGCCGCTGCGGTTCCTTCCGGTAGAGCGGAGCGTGGAAAGAAGCGGGCTTCCTCAATTTCCCAGTCGGGCGGGCGCTCCCCCAGCGTCGTGAATTCGCGGATCACGTAGACGGCGACATGGTCGCGGCGTGACAGCTTCACGTTGAGAAAAATGCCGTGCAGAATCGGCTCGCCTCGGAGCGCGACGCGCGCCTCCTCTTCGAGTTCGCGCGCCAGCGCTTCCGCGGAGGTCTCGCCAATTTCGACCCCGCCGCCAGGAAGATGCCAACCCGAAACATAGCTGTGCCGTACCAGCAGCACGCGATCGTTCTCGTCGATCACGACGCCGCGCACGCCGAGCGTCATTGGGCTTGTCAAAAGGAAGGCGAGGTGCGCGATGCGCGCTCGCAACCGAGTCAGATACGGCATCACTCGGACATTCCCACATTCGGCGCAGGACTCAAACTTGTTCGCTCGGATGAGCGCGATTGAAAAACGATCGCTCGGAAATTTCTTGATCCGCTCGACGCTATTCGACCGCGTCGAGCTGCGTCCGCAGATCTTCATTGCGCCGGCCGATCGCGTCGAAAGTTCGTGCGACCTTCTGAGATTTCGGAGTCGCGGGACCGCCCCTGGCCGAAGAGCCCTGCCGAGTTGTCTCACTGTCGACGTCATCGCGGAAAGGGGATTGCTCCGCGTCGTTCGCCGGCGCCAAACGGTTGGCGAATAGCTTCCTCCAAACTGAACTCATGTGGGCATCTCCCGACGAGCCTCGATGATTTGCGGCCGGCTGCACGAAAAGAACAATACTTAATGACAGTGACGCATGGCAAATAGCGTTCGCCCAGCGTCTAGACCACATGTTCGCCTGAGATAGGGCGACCCGTCTCACAGTATGCAGGCTAATCGAGGGTTGCGCCGGGGTTCCGGCGCGGAGCCTCATGCATAGGGAGACGGGTCTTGGACAGATTTATCACATATGTAGGTCTTGACGTGCATAAGGAAACGATCGCGGTCGCGCTTGCCGAGGCGGGCCGGGGGGACGACGTGCGCGAGTACGGCAAGATCGCGAACACGCCGACGGCTTTGAACGCTCTGGCGGCGAAACTGTCGCGCGCTGGGAGCGAGCTTCGGTTCTGTTATGAAGCCGGACCTTGCGGCTATCGTCGGCTGCACGTGCTGCTGCGTCGCGAGGGCCGTGCGGTCAACAAGAAGCGCGTTCAGCGTCTGTATCGCGAGGAGCGGCTGATGGTTCGCCAGCGCGGCGGGCGCAAGCGGGCCCTAGGAACGCGGCGGCCGATAGAGACACCCGCGGTCGCCAACCAGCGCTGGAGTCTCGACTTCGCCGCCGACCAGTTCACTGACGGGCGACGGTTCCGGATCCTGGAGGTCTACGACGACTGCACCCGCGAGTGTCTGGCCCTGGTGGCCGAGACCTCGATCGGCGGGCGACGCGTCGCGCGCGAACTGGACGCCATCATGGCTTGGCGCGGCAAGCCGGCGACCATTGTCAGCGACAACGGCACGGAACTGACGTCCAACGCCATCCTGGAATGGGCCGACCAGCACAAGGTCGGCTGGCATTACATCGCTCCCCGCAAGCCCCAGCAGAACGGCTTCAGCGAGAGCTTCAACGGCAAGCTGCGCGACGAACTGCTGAACGAGACCCTGTTCAGCTCCCTGTCGGACGCCCGCACCCAGCTCGAAGACTGGCGGCGCGACTTCAACGAAGTGCGGCCTCACTCGAGCCTCGGCTACCTCACTCCAGCCGACTACGCCCGCGCTCTTTCCGGAAAGAACGGCCGGCGCGCTGCGAACCCCGACCACTGCGCGCCCGGCCTCGGCTTCCGCCTCAGCTATGACACCAATTGTCAGATTAAGTCTTAACTACTGCACATGGGGATCGAGGCGATCTATCGGCGCCGCAACTCCTCGAAACCCGCGCCTGGCCACAAGATTTACCCCTATCTGCTGCGCGGCGTGAAGGTCGAGCGGCCCAATCGAGTCTGGGCGACGGACATCACCTATATCCCGATGGCGCGCGGCTTCGTCTGTCTCGTCGCCGTCGTCGACTGGTTCACTCGGCGCGTGCTCTCCCATCGCGTGTCGATCACGATGGATACGACCTTTTGCGTCGAAGCCCTAGAAGAGGCCATCGGCAAACATGGCAGGCCGGAGATCTTCAACTCCGACCAAGGCAGCCAATTCACCAGCGAGGCGTTCACCGGCGTCCTGCTCGCGAACGGGATTGCCATCAGCATGGACGGTAAGGGCTCCTGGCGCGACAACGTTTTCCTCGAGCGGCTCTGGAAATCCGTGAAATACGAGGAGGTGTATCTCAAAGCCTACGACACGGTCGCGGAGGCTCGCTCCTCGCTGGGTCGCTATCTCGACTTCTACAATCGACAGCGTCCGCATTCGAGCCTTGACCGACGCACCCCGGACGAGGCCTACTTCCTACCGACGTCAATCGCGGCGGCGGCATGAATTTTCCGCGCCGCATTGGGGTTGGACCCCCGGTCGGGCTACGCCCTCCCTTCGTCCAACCCCAATGCGGCAGAGACAGCAAACCCGGCAGGACGCCACTTATCGTTCGCGGAAATCTGTCCAGACAAACGGAGCCAGCTCTCTTATCAACCAAACGAAACAGTCGCCATTGCCGACCCTACCCGGCTCGTCTTATCGTGCTCCAAAAAAAAAGAAGGTGGATGACCCCAAATGCGCAGACTTTTCGCCGGCGCTATGTGCTTTATCGAGCTTTGTGGCTGCAACAGTGCGCCCGAAAATCCGGTTGATTCGACGGTCGTCGCTCCGGTAACCCCTTCGGCAACCCCGGCGTCAGGCCCGCCGTCTCGCGTCGCGCACGAGGGCACGCGCATCGGCGCCGTGTTCTTTCCTGTTGCGCCAGGATCTGCGACGGCGCTCAAAATCGACTCCGACCGTGGCCTAGTCGTGGGCAATGTCCTTGCAGGCGGCGCCGCCGCCAATGCGGGGATAGTGAAGGGCGACGTATTGCTTTCCGTTGACGGTGCGCCAGTCAATTCATTGGCCGATCTAACCGCCGCCGTAAATGCTGCCGCACCCCACCATAGCGCGGAGTTCGAGATGTCTCGGAACGGCGCAACGCGCGACGTCACAATTCCGCTCTAACGCGGACCGAGCAGTGCCGCAAACCTTGGCGACGACATGGCGCTGAGGGTGAGCAGATAGCCTCGAGCCGGAGGCTGAAATGTCGTTGAGAACTCGCCGGACCCGTAGGGTTAGAGTTCACTTTTTGCCCGAATGACCGCAGGATGACACCCGAAAGCCTCGGAGGGGAAAGTGACGGAGAAAGATACCCAATTCGCGAGCGCAAAAGTTGCCCTCGAGCGTTTACTTGAAATGGGCCGTGACGCTGGCCCCCCTAAAGCCGAAGCGGTCAATCAAACTCATACGACACCGCCAAGCGTGCGTCCGCAAATCGAGGTCGCGGCCGATCTGCTAATGGCCGCAGGGATGGCATGCAGCGATCTCCCGCCTGAGGCGAGGCGCGCCCTCCGGACGCTCTTCTTGGTTATTGCGATGCTCTGCAAGGAACCGGTCAGGATCGAAAAAGACATCCAGGACCTCATCTTGGCTGCGTCAATGGCGTGCGGCGAACTTCCGCGTGAGAAGGGTTGCGCTCTCCGGACATTGCTCCGTATCGCCTCCCGGGAACTGAGCGACGTTCCGACGGCCACCCGGCCGAGTCTGGTGGCCACCACACTTGACCCAGATGCGATGGGCGACCGTGATGACGCCGCTCCCAAGATGACCCCTGATGAGGAGATTGCGGAGGCGGAGCGGATGGCGCGGGAGTGGAGGCCAAGGAATAGGCCACTCTGACCGTCGCGCGCTTGTAGAACATTTCGAACATTCGACCCGAGCAGATTGCGCACGGGAGGGTTCTCAACAGGCCTGGGCACCCGCGGTGACCGGGGCCGTGAAGTGTGGCGCGACAATCAAAAAGAGGAAGAGGCCCTGGCTTATGGAGGAGGACTCGCGCGAGCCGCTGGAGTTGTGCCAGCGGCCGCATTGCTGGCTTCACTAACCCCAATAGCGATAGCCACTCCGGCCGCGACGCCCGCCCCAACAATAAGTGGCGCACCGGCAAAACCTATGCCCGCGCCACCTATGCTCGTGCCGATGATTGGCTCGGTTATAGCGTCGACCGGAGCGGTGGTGATAGCCATCTGAGTCGGCGACACAGTTGCCTGTTGACCTGGAACGAGCAACTCCTCACAACCGCAAGCTCGCCGATCGCAGTTCGTCGCTTGTCTCTTGTCGCAATGTCTCTTTCGCAATTCTTCTACAGTAGCATATTCATCCCTGGCGCGGTGGCATACGATGGCCCTGCCCTCTTCGTTAATGACCGTTGTTTCCCTATCTGTGACTTTAATCCTCAATATTGTCCCGCGCGCCCCGATTGCCGCAGTCGGCGTCCAGATCGTGTAAGCGCTTGCTCGCGTCGCCAGTGACGAACCGTAGCGTTCCCTTGGTCATATTTAATCCGATGGTCCCGGCGTTTTTTGGACCTGAATATACAAAGTCGTCCAGCTTCACCGTGGAGCCTGGCCCGATGGTCACGTCAGAGCTATCCTTGAGACGGGGCAGGTGGCCTTGCTCATTACGGCCTCAACCACGGCCGGGTCGTGGAGCAGAAGGGGCCCGACGGCACGGTGAGGCGCGTACGAATTGTAGCACCTTGGTGAAAGGCGGGTTCGTTCCCAGTCAAGAGCGCATTGATTCTTTGCTAGGGCCTGTCTTCAGTTGAGGCGAGAACGGATTGGAATCGGACGCAGAACGTTTTGTGTTTCGGATGCGCGGGGAATTCCCGAATCAGCAAATGTCTAACTCGTGAGTGGTCGGCCCGAGGAGGGGCTGACCGATGCGACGATATGCCCTGCGCGACGACCAGTGGGATCGGATCCAAGATATTCTGCCGGGCCGTGAAGGCCATGTGGGCGGCACGGCGGCGGACAATCGCCTGTTCGTCGAAGCCGTTCTCTTCAGGTTTCGCGCCGGCATTCCTTGGCGCGATCTGCCCGAGCGCTTTGGCGACTGGAAGATCGTCTATCAGCGCTTCAACCGATGGGCCAAGAGCGGCGTTTTCGAGCGGGTTTTCAAGCTTTTGGCCAGCGACCACGACAACGAGTATATGATGATTGACGCCACTATCGTGCGCGCTCACCAGCATAGCGCCGGCGCCCAAAAAAAGACGGCGCGCAAGCCATCGGCCGATCCCGCGGCGGATTGACCACCAAAATTCACGCGCTCGTCGACGCCCTCGGCAATCCTGTCGAGGTGATGCTCAGCCCGGGCCAAGATCACGATCTGACTTGCGCCGAGCCTCTCATCGAAGCCGTCGATCCCGGCGCTTTGATCGCCGACAAGGCGTTCGACGCCGACGCCTTCATCGCCGCCCTCAATGATCGAGCGATCGCCCCCGTCATCCCATCAAAATCCAACCGAAAAACCCCGCGCCCGTGCGACTTCGCCCTCTACTGCGAACGCAATCTCATTGAGCGTTTCTTCAATAAGCTCAAGCATTTCCGGGCTATAGCCACGCGTTACGACAAGCTCGCAAAGATCTTCCTCGCCGGCGTTCACCTCGCCTGCGCTGCCATCCTCCTCAACTGAAGACAGGCCCTAGCTCGCGGCTCGGCAAATTGCTCGCTAATGATGCCCGCAGCCGCCCGCGCCGCGCTCGGCTAAAAGGCTCGGGCAGTCAGCTCCCGAACCCGCCTGCGTCAGCTCGAGTGAGAAGCAAACGCAATTGCTGACCGACATCCGCCACGATTGCGTGCGAATGATGCGGCTACCGGCGATCTTCAAGAGGCTATCGATGAGCCGCTCCAGACGACCCAAAGCCGCGGGACGAAATATCCGGCCCAATGACCGGGATTTGCGGTTGACGGCACGACACGCCGTCGGGCAGCTTTCTTCTAGGAGCCTGTCTGCTTAATCCTCGGCGAGATGGGATTTGAACCGCTCAAGCCAGTCGGAGAGCCGGATGCAGCAAATTCGCGCATCCGGTTTGATGTAAGGTTGGGTGGAAGCTTTGCGGCCATCGTTCGTTGCACCGTTTCCGAGGTGGCGAAGCTCAGCCGGTTGCGCGTGCGGCCAGGGACGGGGTCCGCCCCTGGGCGAGCTTCAAGATATTGTGGGCGAGGCAGACGAGGCCCCACTCGTTGGCGACCTTCTCGACGCCGCGCAAGAGAAACTGACGGAAGCCGCGCGCCTGCTTGATCTGTCCGAACACCGGCTCGGGCAGCTGCTTTCTTAAGCGGTAGGGGCTGGAGTGCCCGCCGGCCTTGATTCTTTCGCGCATGGCGGCGACGCGGGCGCCGCCGCCTTCTCCTTCCCCGGCGTGCTTGGCCCGCCCCGGCGCGATATAGGCGTCGATCTCGCGTTCCTCCATCGCTGTAAGGTTGGCGTCGGAGCAATAGCCCGCGTCCGCCGACAGTTGCGTCGGCTTCTTGCCCAGATTGGCTTCGATGGCGTCGGCCATCGGCGCCAATTGATGTTGATCGCTCTGCTTCGCGTCGAGGCCGTGGGCGACGATCACCTGCGCCGTCGCGTCGACCGCCGCCTGCGCATTGTAGCCCTGGATGAAGCCGTCCTTGGTTTTCATGATGCGGCTTTCGGGATCGGTGAAGTTCTTCTGCGCTTTGGGGTCAGGCTCTTCGGATGGCGGGGCGGCGGGCTTGCCCGGTTTCTTGCGGCCCTCGGCTTGTCGCCGCTCCTCGGCCTGCGCTTTGGCCTTGGCCGCCGCGGCCGCTTTCGCCTCGGCCTCCAATTCGGCCTTCGCCGCCCGGATCTTCTCGACGCGCTTCTTCTTGTCGGCGACCCATTTGGGCAGCTCCTCGCCGCTCTTGTCGCGGCCGAAGGCTCTGTCTTCCTCGGCGTCCGCAGCCTCGGCTGCGCTCAGCCACCGCTCGACCTCGGCCTCGAGCTCCGCCGCACGCTTCTCCATGCGCTCGTAGCTCATCGCCTTGTGCTTGGAGGCGTTCGCCTTGATCTTCGTCCCGTCGAGCGCGACATGGCCGAGCTTCACAAGTCCCGCCTGTTCGCACAGCTTGAGAACTTGCCCGAACAGTCCCGCAAGCACCTTCAAGTGCCGCTTGCGGAAGTCAGAGACGGTGCGAAAATCCGGCGGATCGAGCCCGACAATGCTCAGGAAGTCGACCCGTTCGCGCGCCGCCTTGGCGATCCGGCGCGACGAGTAGACGCCGTTGCAATAGCCGTACAGCAACAGCGCCGTCATCATCGCCGGGTCAAACGGCGGCTGCCCGCGCTCGCTCGCATACGCGGCTTCGATCTCACCAAGGTCGAGAGGCTCGAGCACAAGCGCCAAAATGAAGCGAGCCAGATGGTCCTCGCCGACAAAGTCCTGAACGCTCGGCGGCAACAACAGCGGCTGATCGATCGTCCAGGGCCGGAAGGTCTTGCTCATAAGCAAACAAAATCCAATTCGAGCAAACGCCGCCACCACAATCCGCTATTATCCAGACAGGCTCCTAGAGGACGATCCTGTTTGCGGATACGGGCATGCCTCTCAAACGCGCCAGAATGGCCTTGAAAAGCGCGGGCGGCTTCCTCCGTAAGGCGATCGCGTAGCGCTGTAACCGATTGAAAGCCGGCCGAGCGAATCGGCTGGTCGCACAGGAGGCGCGCGATGTTGAGGGCGCTGGTGGCCGTGGTAGCTCTGGTGGGGTTCGCGCAACAAGCGACCTCGCAGACCTTCTCCGCCGATGAGTTGGCTCGGCGCACGATCGAGCGCCGAGCTGTCGAAGCGGTCATATGGGGCATGCCGGCCGTTAACTACGATCTCATGCGACAGGCGGCGATACACGAAGCAAAGGGCGCGGAGAACCAGATCGTTTATTGGTCCCAACTGCCGAGTTGGAAGAACCAGACGCTTACCCCCAACCCTAACGCCGTCTACCTGATGCCCTTCTTCAATACGCGGGCGGGTCCGATGGTCCTGGAAATTCCGCCCGCCAGCGACGAAGGCTCAATCACTGGTGACATCGACAACGTGTGGCAGGTTCCCCTTGAGGACGTGGGTCCGGCAGGCGTCGACAAAGGCAAGGGCGGCAAGTTCCTGATTCTGCCGCCTGGCTACAAGGACAAGGTGATACCCAAAGGTTACATCGCGCTTTCCTCCGAAACCTATGGCGGTTTCGCCCTGTTGCGCTCAATTCCCAGGGGCGACACCGACGCCGACATCTCCAAAGCGGTCGCCTACGCCAAGCGCGTCAAACTCTACCCCGCAACGCAAGCCGCAAACCCAGCTGCAACGGTGCTCGTGGACGCAACAAATGTGGTGTTCGATGGCACCATTCCCTACGATTTCGGTTACTTTCGGTCGCTCGATCATATCGTCCAGACCGAGCCTTGGCTGGAAAGAGACAAGGCGATGATTGACCAGCTCAGGTCTCTTGGAATTGAGAAGGGCAAACCGTTCAGCCCCAACTCAAAAACGAAGGAGATGCTCGAAAGCGGCGCTCGCGAAGCCAACGCTTGGCTCGACACCCGATTAGAGACGCTCCTTTCGCATCCCTACTTTGAAGCGACGCACTGGGCGTTGCCGGCTTCATCTGAAGTGGTCGGGGAGGTCGTCGACAGCGTATCAAGCGACTTCACGAAAAACGACAGCTATCCCGTTGATGGACGCGGCATCACCTCTTCCATCGCCTCCATCGGCATCAAGCACCTGGAGGCCGGGCAGATCTACCTGATGACTCTCAAGGATAAGGACGGCAACGCGTTGGACGCGGCCAGCAACTATCACCTAGCCGTGCCGGCGAAGGCCCCAGTCACCCAATACTGGTCGGTGACGACTTACGACAGAGCCACCCACGCCTTCATCCGCGGCATGGAGCGATTTAGTCGATCCTCCCAGAACCCTGACCTTCAGGTCAATTGCGACGGCTCCGTCGATCTGTACTTCGGACCGAGGAATCACGACGGCGAGGAAACGAATTGGATACCCACAAGCGGCGAGGGACAATTCGAGGTCCTCTTTCGCTTCTACGGACCGGAGCAGCCACTGTTGGAGAAGACATGGAAGCTGCCCGACATCGAAAAGGTTGCCGCCGGGCAGAAGGCCGAACCGTGTCACGTCACGCCCGAGAATTTCGTTCGAGCTGAGAGCGATCTCAATTTTGGCCACATTGTCAAAGACGGCGGCTTCGGCAAGTTCAGTCACCGCCGCGAGCCGGCGGCGATCGACAACCAGACCGTCATCCGGCTCAACCGCGATACGCTCTATTCGTCGGCGGTGTTCGATCTCGACGCCGGTCCGGTGACGATCACGCTGCCCAACGCAGGCAAGCGGTTCTTGTCGATGCAGGTCATCGACGAGGACGAATATACGCCCGAAGTCGGCTACGGCGCTGGGACCCACACGCTGACCAAAGAGAAGATCGGAACACGCTATGTCCTGGTTGCGGTTCGGGCGTTGGTCAACCCGGAGGATCCGAAGGACCTGGAGGCCGCTCACGCTCTCCAGGACGCAATCAAGGTTGATCAGCCCGGCGGGCCGGGCAAGTTCGTAACGCCGCAATGGGATCAGGCGAGCCAAAAAACGGTGCGCGACGGGCTTCTCACTCTCGCCACAACTCTGCCCGACACTAAGGGAATTTTCGGCCCGAGAGGCGCCGTCGATTCCGTCGGGCACCTGATCGGCGCGGCCTCAGCCTGGGGCGGCAATCCGGAGAAGGACGCGCTCTATCTCAATGTCGTTCCGGCCAAGAACGACGGCAATACTGTCTACAGGCTCAACGTCAAGGATGTGCCGGTCGACGGCTTCTGGTCGATCAGCGTCTACAACGCGAAGGGTTATTTTGAGCCCAACCCTCAGAACGCCTATACGTTGAACAATATCGCTGCGAAGCCAAACGCCGACGGATCGGTTCCCGTTCAGTTCGGCGGCTGTGACGGCAATGTTTTGAACTGCCTTCCCATCACGCCGGGCTGGAACTACCTGGTGCGGCTCTACCGGCCGCGCGACGAGGTTTTGGATGGACGTTGGATCTTCCCCGAAGCGAAACCGGCCGACTGAACGGCCGGCTTCCCCTCGCAAGCCAGCACTTCCTCGCCATTGTAATAGCTACGATCCGCCACCGCGGTAATTTCTTCGCATCGAGCGCCTTGACGGCCCATCACCGCCGATTTCGGCCGGTCGTTGCCGACATTGGTCACCTCGTGCGCGACGATCAGAATGCTCGGCGTCCACAGCGATCTGAACATTGTACCCGACTACGCCTGTCCCCTTGCCCCTCGTCGCCGTCGATCGGGCATCGGGATCGGTCAGGGAAATCTGCTTGTCGAGCACTTCCTTCGACCTGCTTTTCCACCGCCTTCAGCGTTTGCCTCTGACGCCGCAGGCCTTCGATCTTTTTCCGGATGCGTATCGTCTTCACCTCGGACACGTCGTCACGCTGACGGTCGGGCGTGTTCCAACGCGGCCAGATAGCGCGCGATTCCGGACTCCACCTGCTCAAATGCGCTTGGCGACTTTGCCCAGCCTGAAATTCTTGTCGCGGTTTCTGGATGGCCTTGAATTTGCTCCCGTCGACCGCCGGGATCGCCGACCTGAACAGGCTGACGCGCCGACACAGAACAGTTTGCGCGCAGGCCGAGTGGAGGGTCGACCCATTGTCGTGGCGAAGGTCGGCTATCGTCTTGAAGTCCGGCGTCGAGCAGCGGGGTTAGCCACACCAGTTCGAGGTTGCGCTGCGTCTCCCGTTCCAGCTGTCGGCCTGGCTGGATGCAATTGCCGCTTCCATCGCCATGTCTCCTTCGAAGCCCTGCTGGGCATCGCTTCGGGTCGCAGACCGGTGAGCTATTGGGACATCGCCGGACGCGAAAATCCGCGGAAGGGAGAGGCCTCCGTCAGGAAGACGGCGCGCCGAGGAAAACGGCTGCCGGAACGCGTCGAGATGGCGCGCCCATCGGCCAGTGCAATGCCTACAGATAGATGAACCTGGACAACGGGATAAGCCTCCAAGAGACTTCCTCTGAGGTTCTCACCTCCTTTCATTCATGGTCAACTCTCGCACAGCGAGGTATATAGATGAGTGACCGACGAATCGATACAACTAAGGGGAGTAAGTCCACACAAGGTTTGATGCACCTCTTCCATATCATTTTATCTGCCAAAATTGAAAGAGTAGAGGGATTTGCGCCTGAATTCGTAGTGCCCCGGGAGTTGATAGAGATCCTATAGCCGGCTTTGTCGCCTAGCAAATGAAGACAAGCCGACCGAACGGCCTAAAGCCGGTGCGCACCCGCGCAGAAGTTTGCCGAGTACCACGACCTGCATCGCGGGCACGCTCATTCCAGTCTGGCAACGGGAAGGTCGCGAATGACCTGACCCCCATTTCTCATCCAGCCATAACGAGAGTCCGGGGTTGATCTGAACCTTCATGATCGCCGCTGGCAAGAGGCCGGCGCGCGGAGTGGTCGGGGTTCGCAGCGCGCCGGCCGTTCTTTCCGGAAAGAGCGCGGGCGTAGTCGGCTGGAGTGAGGTAGCCGAGGCTCGAGTGAGGCCGCACTTCGTTGAAGTCGCGCCGCCAGTCTTCGAGCTGGGTGCGGGCGTCCGACAGGGAGCTGAACAGGGTCTCGTTCAGCAGTTCGTCTCGCAGCTTGCAATTGAAGCTCTCGCTGAAGCCGTTCTGCTGGGGCTTGCGGGGAGCGATGTAATGCCAGCCGACCTTGTGCTGGTCGGCCCATTCCAGGATGGCGTTGGACGTCAGTTCCGTGCCGTTGTCGCTGACAATGGTCGCCGGCTTGCCGCGCCAAGCCATGATGGCGTCCAGTTCGCGCGCGACGCGTCGCCCGCCGATCGAGGTCTCGGCCACCAGGGCCAGACACTCGCGGGTGCAGTCGTCGTAGACCTCCAGGATCCGGAACCGTCGCCCGTCAGTGAACTGGTCGGCGACGAAGTCGAGACTCCAGCGCTGGTTGGCGACCGCGGGTGTCTCTATCGGCCGCCGCGTTCCTAGGAGCCTGTCTGCTTAATCCTCGGCGAGATGGGATTTGAACCGCTCAAGCCAGTCGGAGAGCCGGATGCAGCAAATTCGCGCATCCGGTTTGATGTAAGGTTGGGTGGAAGCTTTGCGGCCATCGTTCGTTGCACCGTTTCCGAGGTGGCGAAGCTCAGCCGGTTGCGCGTGCGGCCAGGGACGGGGTCCGCCCCTGGGCGAGCTTCAAGATATTGTGGGCGAGGCAGACGAGGCCCCACTCGTTGGCGACCTTCTCGACGCCGCGCAAGAGAAACTGACGGAAGCCGCGCGCCTGCTTGATCTGTCCGAACACCGGCTCGGGCAGCTGCTTTCTTAAGCGGTAGGGGCTGGAGTGCCCGCCGGCCTTGATTTTTCGCGCATGGCGGCGACGCGGGCGCCGCCGCCTTCTCCTTCCCCGGCGTGCTTGGCCCGCCCCGGCGCGATATAGGCGTCGATCTCGCGTTCCTCCATCGCTGTAAGGTTGGCGTCGGAACAATAGCCCGCGTCCGCCGACAGTTGCGTCGGCTTCTTGCCCAGATTGGCTTCGATGGCGTCGGCCATCGGCGCCAATTGATGTTGATCGCTCTGCTTCGCGTCGAGGCCGTGGGCGACGATCACCTGCGC
Organism: uncultured Alphaproteobacteria bacterium; assembly: GCA_963767245.1. Classification (GTDB taxonomy): domain Bacteria; phylum Pseudomonadota; class Alphaproteobacteria; order Rhizobiales; family Beijerinckiaceae; genus Roseiarcus. The sequence continues at coordinate 271,580 of CAVYDG010000004.1, read as the reverse complement.
CGTCGCGTCGACCGCCGCCTGCGCATTGTAGCCCTGGATGAAGCCGTCCTTGGTTTTCATGATGCGGCTTTCGGGATCGGTGAAGTTCTTCTGCGCTTTGGGGTCAGGCTCTTCGGATGGGGGGCGGCGGGCTTGCCCGGTTTCTTGCGGCCCTCGGCTTGTCGCCGCTCCTCGGCCTGCGCTTTGGCCTTGGCCGCCGCGGCCGCTTTCGCCTCGGCCTCCAATTCGGCCTTCGCCGCCCGGATCTTCTCGACGCGCTTCTTCTTGTCGGCGACCCATTTGGGCAGCTCCTCGCCGCTCTTGTCGCGGCCGAAGGCTCTGTCTTCCTCGGCGTCCGCAGCCTCGGCTGCGCTCAGCCACCGCTCGACCTCGGCCTCGAGCTCCGCCGCACGCTTCTCCATGCGCTCGTAGCTCATCGCCTTGTGCTTGGAGGCGTTCGCCTTGATCTTCGTCCCGTCGAGCGCGACATGGCCGAGCTTCACAAGTCCCGCCTGTTCGCACAGCTTGAGAACTTGCCCGAACAGTCCCGCAAGCACCTTCAAGTGCCGCTTGCGGAAGTCAGAGACGGTGCGAAAATCCGGCGGATCGAGCCCGACAATGCTCAGGAAGTCGACCCGTTCGCGCGCCGCCTTGGCGATCCGGCGCGACGAGTAGACGCCGTTGCAATAGCCGTACAGCAACAGCGCCGTCATCATCGCCGGGTCAAACGGCGGCTGCCCGCGCTCGCTCGCATACGCGGCTTCGATCTCACCAAGGTCGAGAGGCTCGAGCACAAGCGCCAAAATGAAGCGAGCCAGATGGTCCTCGCCGACAAAGTCCTGAACGCTCGGCGGCAACAACAGCGGCTGATCGATCGTCCAGGGCCGGAAGGTCTTGCTCATAAGCAAACAGAATCCGATTCGAGCAAACGCCGCCACCACAATCCGCTATTATCCAGACAGGCTCCTAGGGCCCGCTTGCGCCCGCCGCGCTGGCGAACCATCAGTCGCTCCTCGCGATACAGACGCTGAACGCGCTTCTTGTTGACCGCACGGCCCTCGCGACGCAGCAGCACGTGCAGCCGACGATAGCCGAACCGCCGGCGCTCCTGGGCGAGCGCCTTCAGTCGCTCGCGAAGTTCGCCGTCATCCGGCCGCCGGGCTTGGTAGCGCACGCTGGCCCGATCGCCGTCGATCACCCGGCACGCCCGCCGCTGGCTCATCTCATAGGTCTGCTGCAGATAGACCGCAGCCTCCCGATGCGTGCGGATTCCGACGAAAGCGCCATGTTGTAACGAGATGATGCCGCCACCTGTAACGGAATGATGCCGCCGGGGTGGAGCGGGCTCGCTGGCGCTTTGATTATTGGCGCTTGGGCTGTTGTCTGGTCAAGTTTTCATCTGCAATTTTTTCACGACTTGGCCGGACGCGTCGCAAGCTTTCGCCAGCCAGTTCGATCCGATGGGCGTTGTGAACGAGACGGTCGAGGATCGCATCGGCGTAGGTCGGGTCGTTGACGACGTGATGCCAGCGGTCCACGGGGAGTTGGGATGTGACGATGGTCGAGCGGCGGCCGTATCGCTCTTCGAGGATTTCCAGAAGATCATGCCGGGCGCCGGCGTCGAGGGGCTCCAAACCCCAATCGTCGAGAATGAGAAGGTCGGCGCGGCCGAGCGCACGCAGGAGGCGCGGATGACGGCCATCGCCGCGCGCCAGGGCGAGATCTTCGAAGAGCTTTGGGATGCGGTGATAGAGCACCGAGCGATTATCGCGGCAGGCCTTGTGGCCAAGCGCTGAAGCGAGCCATGACTTGCCGACGCCGGTCGGGCCAACGAGGGCCAAGTTTTCGTGGGCCTCGATCCAATGCCCCTCGACGAGCTTTTGGAACAGGGGCCGATCGAGGCCGCGCGGGCTTCGATAATCGACATCTTCGGCGCAGGCTTGCTGGCGCAATTTGGCGTAGCGCAGTCGCGCCGCGAACCTCTTATCCTGACGCCATGACGCCTCGCGATCGAGCAGAAGCCCGAGCCATTCGCGTTTGTCGAGATTGTCGGCCTCGGCGCCGATTTCCGTAAAGCCCTTGGCCATGCCCTGGAGGCCGAGGGCGTAAAGTTGATCGAGGGTCGGATGTTTGAGCAAGATCGCTTCTCCTAATTGTAATAGCGCGGGCCACGGATATTGGGATGCAGGATCGGCGTTCCGTCCGCGGCGCGCTTTTGCGCGGGGCGCCGATCAAGATTGTTGTCGAGGATGGACTTGACGGAGCCATAGGTGCGCGCGCCGATATCAATGGCGCGTTCCGCCGCCGCTTCGACGCGTCCGACGCCATAGGGACCGGAAAGGCGGACGATCCCCAGACACGCCCGGTAGCCCTGTTCCGGATGCAGTCTATGCTCGAGAATCTGCTCGCAGAGCGCCGCAGTCGCCGGTCCGATCGCGCGCGCGTCCTGGCGGATGCGGTCGATCGTCCAGCCCGCATAGCGGCGGTGGGAGGACGGCATGTGTTCGGGGATCGTCGTATGTTTGCGATTGCCGCTGATGCGCAAATGCGCGGCGATCCGCTCGCCTTTGAGGAAAATCTCGACCGTCCTGGCGGTCATCCGGACGTCCACCTCGGCGCGGGCGAAGCGATAGGGAACGCTGTAATAGTGAGAGCCGGCGTCGACGTGATAATCGATGCCGACCCGACAGACGCGCCATTCGCTGAAGACATAGGGCTCGGCCGGCAGAGACTTGAGCGCCGGACGGTCGATCTCCTCCAGCAATTGCCGGCGAGTCACGCCGAGCCTCCGGATGGGTCGTTCTTCGTTCAGATGCTTGAGCAACTCGCCGATGGCTTCGTTGACCTCAGCGAGGCTGACGAAGATGCGGTGACGCAACCGCCCGAGCAGCCAGCGCTCGACAATCAGCACCGCTTGTTCGACTTTCGCCTTGTCGCGAGGTTTTCTCGGCCGCGCCGGCAGGATGGCGGTGTCGTAATGGGCCGCCATTTCGGCATAGGTGCGATTGACCAGAGGGTCATAGAAGCAGGCCTTTATGACGGCGGTCCTGGTATTGTCCGGCACGAGCAAATGCGGAACGCCGCCGATCGCCGCGAAAGCATGCACGTGGGCGTCGATCCAATCGGGAAGGGTCTGCGTCCAGCTCGCCCAGGCAAAGGTGAAGCTCGATGCGCCGAGCACCGCGACGAATATCTGCGCCTTGCGAATCTCGCCCGTCAGCCGATCAATCAGGACTGGAACGCCATCGCCGGCGTAATCGACAAACAATCGTTCGCCCGCCGCATGCGTCTGGCGCATCGTCGGCGACAATTTTGTCTCGAAGGCTCGATAAAGTTCGCAGAACCGCGAATAGCTGTAGCCGCCTGGGTTCTGCGCAATATACTCGTCCCAGACGATCAGCAGGGTGACGTGCTTGCGTTTCATCTCCCGATGAACCGCCGGCCAGTCCGGTTCGGCATGGCGCCGATGACCCCGTTTGCTGCGCCGGTTGGCGTAAAGCGCAGCTTCCAACCCTTCGTCGCTCAGGCCCTCGGGTAGCGGCCAGATCAAGTCCGAACTCTCGAAACGGCTCAAGGTCTCCCGTACCGTCGAACGCGCCAACCCAAGACGCCGGGCAATCTCGCTCGTCGTGAGCGAAGACAAATATTTAAGGCGAATGATCACGCGTACATCGCGCATGGCGACTCTCTCGGCTGGCATCGGTGCTCCCTTGGTGGCCCAAAGAAGCGACCTTAAATCTGGCCAGCGAAGAGACGCCCACCCTGGCGGGATCATCCCGTTGCAGGTGGCGCAATCATCTCGTTATGAGTGGCGACATCATCTCGTTAAAGGTGGCGGCTTCCGTCGGAATCAGCACCGATGCGCGGCGGGCGTCACCATTTTTTTCCGAGCAGGTCTTTCAACGCGACGTTGTCGAGCATGGCGTCCGCCAGCATGCGTTTCAGCTTCGCGTTCTCGTCTTCCAGCGCCTTCAGCCGCCGCGCTTCCGACACGTCCAGCCCGCCGAACTTGGCCTTCCACTTGTAGAACGTCGGCGAGCTGACGCCGTGCTTGCGGCACAACTCCGTTACCGTCGACCCCCGCCTCCTGCTCGCGCAGGATCGCGATGATCTGCTCTTCCGTGAACCTTGATCGCTTCATCCGTCCGTCCCTTCCTTCGGGCCGGACTCTACGCATTCCTGGAGGAGTTTCAGGGGGTCAGGTCACGAATCGTACCAAGGTCGCTCGCGACTGCAGTTTGCGCTTGCCTCAATACGGCACGAAGAGGTGGCAGCGTCCGTAGTGCGGGAAGCAATAGACCGGGTAAACGGCGAGTGAGCCGAGATCGGCGACACCGCCGAATACTCCCCTGACGACGGCCGCAACGGGGTTACGGCCGTATGCGGTTCCGTAGCGGCGTGAGTGGTAGGTGTAATGGTCGGCGTAGCGGCGCACTGAAGCATGAGCGGTCGCCCCTTTTGGCGCTTTCATCGTTCCGCCCGCTGCGGATGCAGCGGTACCATGCTCAGACGCCGCCCCGATCGGCGCTGCGGTTGCTGCACTTTGCGCAGCCGTTGCTCCGCTTGGTCTTGACTCCACTCCGGTTGGCGTCGATGTCGATCCGATGGCCGCTGGCGGCGTCGCTGTGGGCGAAGTGCCCGTTCCAATTGGTCCGGCAGTTGCTCCGCTCGCAGCGGGCGCCACCGCTTCAGGTGTAGACTCTGTTAGTCCGGCGGCTGCCGGCGTCGTCTTGGTGAGTGCAGATCCCGTTCCAATTGGTCCGGCAGTTGCTCCACTAGCAGCGGGCGACGCCGCGTCAGGCGAAAACGCCGCCGCTCGAGACGTTGGCGTCGCTCCGCTCGCTCCGGGAGTTGTCGCGTCCGGCGTAGACGCCGCCTGACTTGACGCTGACGTCGCTCCGTTCGCTTCCGGAGCGTCGCCGCTTCAGGTGCAGACGCCACTGCGCTGGGCGTTGACATCGCTCCGCTCGCTCGGGGAGTTGTCGTGGCGGGCGTAGACGCCGCCCGACTTGGCGCTGACGTCGCTCCGTTCGCTTCCGACGTCGCCGCGTCAGGCGCGGACGCCGCCGCACCGGACGTTGACTTCGCTCCGTTCGCTCCGGGAGTTGTTGTGGCGGGCGTAGACGCCGCCTGACTTGGCGCTGACGACGTTCCGTTCGCTCCGGGCGTCGCCGCGTCAGGCGCAGACGGCGCCGCACTGGGCGCTGACTTCGCTCCGTTCGTCCCGGCTGTTGCCGTGGCGGGTGTAGACGCCGCCTCACTTGGCGCTGACTTCCCTCCTATGGCTGCGAGCGCCACGTGCCGATCGCCCTCACCCACGCGAAGATGCCTCATTTCCATCGCAAAGCGCCCGCGCTCGGGCACCAGCATGCGTCCAAGCGCGATGAACTTGTGTTTCTGAGCATCACTGAGGCTCGCATATAAGGGCTTGGCCGCCTCGACGATCTTCTCAAGATCTGCTTGGCTCTGCGCGAGCCGCTCCGCCTTCGCATTCAAGCGACCCATCGGTGACAAGTTGTTGCCCTGCTCCTTTTGCAGGGCGAGCACGCGCGCCTTTTCACCGTCCTTAACCGCGGTCTCAAACGGCGCCCAATCCTTCTCTTGGTCATCAGTCAGCCGAAGACTGGTCTTGATGCCCTTGAGCTGGGCGTCGAGAGCCGCCTCCGCCCAACGCTGCACGAGCTCGGCGTGCGTAGGCTGCTGATCGCTCTGTGCGGCGGCGGTAGTGGCGAAACCGGAAGCGGAGAGGGCGGCTGCGGCCGCCGCGGCGGCAAACGTTCGTAGGAGAGTGCGTTTCATAACGATGCCTTTTGCGGTGCCCTTGTCCCGACTTCGGCTTGAAGCCCAAACGACTGTAGAAAGCGGTGCAGATGCGGGTGCCGTTGAAATCGTTGGCCCACTGGGTGCATCCGCGCGGCGGCGACCCGCCGGCGTAAGTCGGCTTGAGGCGCCGCCGCCGCGCCGATCATGGCGCCGGACGTCGCGCCGATCGCCGCGCCCGCTTGCGTTCCGCCGGCGCTCCCGCCCGACACCGCCGATCCGACCAGCGCGCCGCCCCGCCAACGCCCCACCGAGGACGGCGTTCTGCTGTTGCGGCGTCCCACAAGCCGAGACGAGACGGCGGCGAGCTCTAATGAAAGAGCTATAAGTCTTGTCACGCGACCAAATCTCCCGACCGACCTGACAGAGGAAAACCGGCGAAATCGAGGCGGGTAGGATCATGGGTGAGCGCGACCACGGCGATTGCTGGCACCGCTAATCTAACGTCACAAACCGAAAGGCGGGATCGAGGGCTTGCCTAGGAAGGAGAAGACCCATGCGCTACGTCGAACATCGTTGCTGCCTCGCCGTCCTCGCGTTCTCCGTCTCGGTCTCGATACGCGCGGTTGCTTTCTCGGCGGACCCTCCCTTGCCGCCCTCCGTCGAGTTCGGCGAACTTTATCATGTCGTGGAGATGGCCGGACTTTTCTCTGATCAAAAGACCTTCGCCGACGCGATACCCGAGGGGCCGCCTCCACAGATCATGGCGGACTATCGGAAGCAGAAGCAATTGCCAGGGTTCGACCTGAAGGCCTTCGTCTCCCTCCATTTTGCCACGCCGAAGGAGCATTTCGAGGTCTACAAGCGGCGCCCGAATTGGAGCGTCGGCGACTATATCCACGACATGTGGGAGGTGCTTCGGCGTGAAGCTGATGAAGTCGAGCCTTACTCATCCCTTCTGCCTTTAGGTCGACCTTACATCGTGCCCGGAGGTCGATTTCGCGAAATTTACTATTGGGATAGCTATTTCACAATGCTCGGACTGGAGCAGGACGGTCAGCATGACCTCGCGCGAGACATGCTCTCGAACATAGCGTCCCTTATCGACCGCTATGGTCACGTGCCGAATGGCAACCGCAGTTACTATTTGAGTCGCTCGCAGCCGCCATTCTTTTCTTGCATGGTTGAGCTGATCGCCGCCCGTGACGGAGATAAGGTCTTCGTCGAATATCTACCGGAGTTGCAGGCCGAATATGACTATTGGATGGAGGGAGCAGAGAAACTTACTCCGGGCTCGGCGCACCGGCACGTGGTCCGCCTTGCCGATGGCGCTTTGCTCGGCCGCTATTGGGACGATCGCGCGGTCCCTCGCGATGAATCCTGATCGCGAGGACGTCGAGACCGCGCGTCGTGCGACCAGACCTTCTGCGGAAGTCTACGAAGATTTGCGCGCTGGCGGCGAGTCCGGATGGGACTTCAGTTCCCGCTGGCTCGAAGACGGCAAGGATCTGTCGACGATCCGCACCACCGCGATCGCCCCGGTCGACCTCAATACGCTGATAATGCATCTCGAAGAGACGCTCGCGCAGGCATATCAGTTGAAAGCCGATCTGGAACAGGCTCGGCGATATCGCCGGCTCGCGGATGACCGGCGCAATACGATCGAGCGGTTGATGTGGAACGCGCAGTCCGGGTTCTTCGTCGACTATCTTTGGCGGGAGGGCCGTCAAAGTGACGTTCTGTCGGCGGCAACGGTATTTCCACTCTATTTCGGAGTAGCCACCCGCGAGCAGGCCCAGGCAACGGCGGCTGCGTTGCGACAAAAACTTCTCAAGCCGGGCGGCCTCGGGACGACCCTTATCGAAAGCGGCCAGCAATGGGACCAACCCAATGGCTGGGCGCCTATCCAGTACCTAGCAATCGAAGGATTGCGCAAATATTGAGAGCGCGACCTTGCCTATCAAATTGCTGACAGGTGGCTTCACACGAACATACACGGTTACTCTGAGAGTTTGTCCGGAAACATCATGTCGGATTGCATAGCTTTCGCAGATGAGGCGGATGGAGGCGAGGCGCAGGAAGGCGAGCGCCTTGCGGTTGAGGCATTCCCAGTCCTTGGCCAGTCTGCGGCAGCGGCCAAGCCAGGCGAGGGTGCGTTCGACGATCCAGCGCTTGGGCAGGACGACGAAGCCTTTGGCGTGACCCAATCGCTTGACGATCTCGAGGTCGAGGCGCACCAGAATGCGTTTCATCGCGCCCTGGAATTCCGGCCCCTGGTAACCTCCGTCGGCGTAGAGCTTGACCAGAAACGGGAAGGCTCCGAACAGGCTCGCCATCAGCAGCGCGCCGCCGTCGCGGTCCTGAATGTCGGCGGAATGCACGATCGCGTGCATCAGGAGGCCTTGCGTGTCGACAAGAACGTGCCGCTTCTTGCCCTTGATCTTCTTGCCTGCATCGTAACCGGGCGGATCGATGCAGGCCCCCCCTTTTCCGCGCTTTTGACGCTCTGGCTGTCGATGATGGCGGCGGTCGGGCTCGCTTCGCGGGAGGCCTGCTCGCGACAGCGCGTGTAAAGCGCCTCATGGATGCGGTCGAGCGTGCCGTCCCAGCTCCACAGATCGAAATAATCGTAGACCGTCGAGCGCGGCGGCAAGTCCTTGGGGATCGCCCGCCACTGGCAGCCGGTGCTCAAGACATACATCAAGCCGTTGACGACTTCACGTACGTTCACCGTCCGCCTGTTGCCGCCGCGCTTCCCCGGCCGGATGAGCGGCTCCGACAGCGCCCATTCCTCGTCGGTCAGGTCGCTCGGATAGCGCAACTTGCTGCGGTCATAGCGACCCCGATTTTCATTCGTCCACACAGGCGAACCCCCAAGTGAATCAGGCCGCCTTGCTTGAATCACAAGCGATTCTAACGATTTGTTATTTTCCCGGACAGGCTCTGAGTCTGGAGCGCTAGTCGAGAAGTACAACGTCGAGCAAGGGCGGGAGCAGCGCGATAGCGGAGGCGCGGGTGGAGGCGAATACGAATTGCAGCTTGGATTTGGTTGGACCAATGGCGTGCTCGCGAAGCTCATGGCCGAATTTCCCGAATTGACAGCGCGAGCGAAGAGTCGAATCCCATAGAGGGTCGTCCACCGTTGAGCCTTGCTTTCCCGCCCGCCGAGCGGTGTTGCGTAGCGACTGATGAGAGAGCCGCTCGACGGTGCGATCGATCGTCGTCTTGGCTGCTCCGACTTCAGCCTGGCGAACGACCGACGTCGCTTCGACGTCCATGATAACGGCGTTCTTCAGGTCGACGAGGTAGTTGTCGGCATAGGCGCCGCAGACGAAGGCGACGTCTCCTCCAAGCGATGACTGCGCGGACACCGCCTTGCTCTCTGTTGCCAACACCGATACTCTGAGCGTCGACAGGCTGAGGCAAGATTGCGTTGGCGACCACACCCGCTCGAGATTGTGGCGACTACAACGACTGGATCGATCTTGCAGTGGCGCGGGACGCCGCGGTGCTCACCGATCGTACGATCTCGCTGGGCCCTGCCGATGCGGAGCGATTTCATCGAAGTTTCTTTTACGACCTTCAGCTCAAGCGCGTGCCTGATGCGGGTGCTACCCGGTCCTGGCTCATTCCGGTTGTTGCTGGGGCGCTCCCTAAGGTGCATCGCTCGGCGCGCGGCGCTGTCTGCTCCGTGTTGATCGATCTCGTCTTTTCCGATCCGGCCAACTGGTACACGATCGATGGCCAACCCAGGCTGCGTCCGGAAGTCGCCTCGAATATTCGCCGCTGGGCCGAGGACGATATCCTTGATCGCGGAAACCATCCCTCAAACCTGCTTCCGCTCGCGTATCTCGCGCATCTCGAGCGCGACTTTGAGCATTGCGGGCGAATAATCCGATCCGCGCTGGAAGCGTCCGCGGATACGGGGGAAAAATTGCGCCACCATGAATTGGGCGCCTTGAGCTACATCGCACCGACGCAGGAAAACTTCCGATCGGCGCTCGGACACGAAGCGTCGGGGGAGGTGCGTTTCAAGCGCTTAGTCTCGTCGAGAGATTTTCCTGTTATTGTCTTTTGTGCTGACCCGATTTATTTTCTCAAACATGCAAGGACGATGCTGGATTCGATATGTCGATATCCAGATGTCGCTGTGCATTTTCACATTATAAATCCAACCGAAGAGACCGATAACGCTCTCCGCGGTTTGGAACGCCGATCAATAAAACATGGATATTCCATGGAGACCAGAAAGTCGGCCACGAGAGTCTATTTCGCCAGTTCGCGAATGTTGCGTGCCGGGGTGTTTCTTAAGGCGATCGGCGCGGACATCATGATCCATGACGCCGACATTTGGTTTTCGCAAAATCCGCACGAGCTTTATCGTCCCTTCGCAGCGTCCGACCTCGCAATGATGCGACGTCCGGCCGGGTTGGGATACATGCCCTGGCGCGCTGTGAGCGCCGAAGCACTCTATCTCCGCAATACCCCTGTCGGACGCTCCGCGGCGGCCGATTTGTCGAACATCATGGCGTATCACCTTTCTAGGGTAACGAACGAACATTCCAATTGGTGGTGGATTGACCAAAACGCGCTTCATTTCGCATGGGAATATTACCGCTCCCAAGCAATCCAGTTTGCGGAGATTTCCTACTCCATGATTCGTGCGATCAATCATACATTTGAAGCACGAAGTACGACGCGAAGACGTGACATCAAAACAGAGAAAAACTATCTCCACCCAAAGGGAGTTATTGATCATGCTTCAGGCTTACGCGACTTCAATCAACAGGTTTGACGCCGGCGAAGCTTCACCGATAAGCGGCCTCCGATTTCTCTGGCTCGAACTAACCAATGTCTGCAACCTGCACTGTACCCATTGCTATGCCGAGTCCGGCCCCCACCCGGATCGCGCGGATTTGCTGAGCACCGCGGATTTTAAGCGACTGCTCAGGGAGGCGGCGGACATAGGCTGCCGCGCGGTGCAATTCATCGGCGGCGAGGCGACGCTACATCCCGGCCTGCCGCAACTGATCGCGTATGCGCGCCACCTCGAATACGAGTTCGTCGAAGTCTACACCAACGCCACACGCCTGCCGTCTGCGCTGCTCGCGTGCTTCGTGCAGCATTCAGTCTCGCTGGCCGTATCGATCTACGCCGATGAGGCGGCGGTCCACGATACCGTGAACTCGGCGCCGCGGTTCGCACGTCAGGACGATCGCCAACGTCAAGAAATTGGTCGATGCAGGATTGGACGTGCGTGTCGGCGTCATCGCTATGGATGCGAACGCCGGTCGAATTGAACCCACACTCGCATTTATTCGGGATCTCGGAGTTCAGCGCGTCGCAGTCGATCAGGCGCGCGGAATTGGCCGAGGCGCCGACGTGACGCGGGGAGAGGCGGGGTTGCAGGCTTTGTGCGGGTCGTGTTGGAAGGGCAAGCTTTGTATAGCGCCGGATGGGGTTGTTAGCACCTGCATCATGTCGAAGGCTTGGCCGGTCGGGACCGTCCTCGATTCCGGGCTCGCCGATTTGGTCGAGTCCGCATCGTTACGTGATGTGCGACAGATGATCCGCGACAGAGTCTGGGAGCCGCGACACGCCGCTGACCGAGATGATCCGACAATGTGCGAGCCCTCGCCTTGTAATCCTGACGGTTGCCCCCCCGATTTGATCTGTCACCCGAGCGACCCCCCATGCCAACCCGACAATCCCTATTGCGTCCCCGATACACGGCTTTCCCATCATTAATCACAGCGAGCAGTTTGAAGGGCCTGTCTATCTCCTGGCGGGACTCGTTCCGGAAGATCGACTGCCCGCCCTGATTGCTGAGGCGATCGAAGGGCCGTCGCGACGCGTCTGCGTCCACGGAGGCGACAAAACGTGGGACGAGCGTTCCGTTTTATTTGGCGGAGGGATCTGGTCCGCGATGGCGCAAAAACAGGTGACGGAGCTCGTTTGTAACCTCATGAGCGCACCGATCGGAAAGATCAGGGCGTGGGCAAACTGCTATGCCGCCGGCGAACGAATTTCCTGGCACAAGGATTGCGCCGGCGACATCCAGCTTCTCCTGTTGCTCGCAGCGGCCCATTCACCAGATATGTCGCTCTGGTTGCGCGGCCGGGCGGGGCCACGGCCGTTTCCTCTCACGCCCGGAGACGCTGTGCTGTTCTCGGCCACACGTGTCGAGCACGAAACTGCGGCGTCCACCGAGACGACGCCGCGCATCACCGCGGTCATGAGGTTTTTTGCCCTCCACGAAACCGGACTTGGCTTCCCCACACCCGCGAAGTCGTGACTCTTCCTGGTGTCCGACGACCGCCATGCGACGCATGTTGCAGCTATTTACGAGATATGCGGATGAGATCGGCGAGGCAACCCGAGTTCGTTTTGCAAGTCTTCGGATGCTGATTCCTGGCGAAGCCGCCCACCAAAACGAGATGATGTCGCCCGCCGTAACGGAATGATGCCGCCCACCAAAACGAGATGATGCCGCCCACCGGAACGGAATAATGCCGCCCGGGGTTTTTTGACGGCGACGAGCGCCTCCGCTGGCCTGTTTAGGGTCGCTCCTTTGGCAATCCAAGGGAGCGATCGATGCCAGCGGAAAGAGTTTCGATGCGCCAGGCGCGCGAGATCATTCGTCTGAAGTTTTCAGTCAGCCTGCCGACGCGCGAGATCGCGCGGCGTCTCGGCCTCGCGCCTTCGACGGTTCGAGAGACGTTGGTCCGTTTGGAGAGCGCTGGGCTTTCTTGGCCGTTGCCGGAGGGGATCGGCGACGCCGAACTGGAGGCGGCGCTTTACGCCAATCGTAAAAGCAAACGGGGACACCGCCGCCATGCCGAGCCGGATTGGCCCGCGGTCCATCGAGAGTTGAAGCGCAAGCACGTCACTCTGCTGATCGTCTGGGACGAATATGTCGCGGCCAACCCCGGCGGCTACAGCTATTCGCGGTTTTGCGAACTCTATCGCGGCTTTGAAGCGAAGCTGTCGCCGACGATGCGGCAGACGCACGCGGCGGGCGAACGATTGTTCGTCGATTACGCGGGCGACGGGGTCCCGGTTGTCGTTGACCGGCTCACCGGGGAAATCCGCATGGCGCAGATCTTCGTCGCCGTGCTCGGCGCCTCGAGCTTCACCTTCGCGCACGCGAGTTGGACGCAGGCGCTCCCCGACTGGATCGACGCCCATGTGCGCGCGCTCGAGGCGATCGGCGGCGTCCCGCAATTGCTCGTGCCGGACAATACGAAGACCGCCGTCATCAAGGCCTGCCTTTACGATCCTCAGGTCAATCGGACCTATGCCGAAATGGCGGCGCATTACGGAGCCGCCATTTTGCCGGCGCGGCCCCGGCGGCCCCGGGACAAAGCCAAGGTTGAGCAGGCCGTGCTCATCGTCGAGCGATGGCTGCTCGGGCGGCTGCGTCACCGAACCTTTTACAGCCTGGTGGACGTCAACGCGGCGATCGCCGATCTCATGACGCACCTCAATGAACACCACCCGATCCGCCGGCTCGGCGCAACGCGCCGGCAATTGCTGGAGGAGGTCGATCGCCCGGCGCTGACGTCGCTGCCAGCTGAGCCGTACGAGTTCTCCGAATGGCGGACATGCCGCGTCGGCATCGACTATCACGTCGAGGTCGCCGCCCATTATTACAGTGTGCCCCATCGCTTCGCCCGCGCCGAGGTCGACGCGCGGCTGACGGTGCGGACCGTCGAGATTTTCCTCAAGGGCGAGCGGATCGCCGCGCATGTGCGCGCCAGCGGCAACCATAAGCACACCACCGTCTCCGAGCACATGCCGTCCAGCCATCGGCGCTACGCCGGCTGGACGATCGAGCGTATCCGCGCCGATGCGCGCCTGATCGGGGCGGCGACGGCGGCCCTGTGCGAACTGATCCTTGAGGCGCGACCGCATCCCGAGCAGGGCTTTCGCGCCTGCCTAGGCATCGTCCGGCTCGCGGGTCCCCATGGCGCCGAGCGCCTAGAAGCCGCCGCCGAACGCGCCATCAACATCGGCGCGCGGACCTACGGCTCGGTCAAATCCATCCTCGACAACAACCTCGACCGGCGTCCCGCGCGCCAGCGCTCCACGGACGGAACGCCGATCCTGCACGCCAACATCCGTGGGCCGCGCTACTACAATTAGGAGAAACGACTTGCTCAAGCATCCCACCCTCGATCAACTCAGCGCTCTTGGCCTGCATGGCATGGCCAAGGCCTTCGCCGAACTCGTCGCCAACGGGGAAGCCGGAGGCCTCGGCCATCACGAATGGCTCGGGCTTCTGCTCGATCGCGAGGCGTCCTGGCGACAGGACAAGCGCTTCGCGGCGCGGCTGCGCGTCGCCAAACTGCGCCAACAGGCCAGCGTCGAAGATATCGATTATCGAAGTCCCCGCGGCCTTGACCGCGCGCGGTTCCAAAAGCTGGTCGAGGGCGAGTGGATCAACGCCCATGACAATTTGGTTCTCGTCGGGCCGACAGGCGTCGGCAAAAGTTGGCTGGCCTCAGCGCTTGGCCACAAAGCCTGTCGCGACAATCGGTCGGTCCTCTACCAGCGGGCGCCCCGTCTGTTTGAGGACCTCGCGCTGGCCCGCGGCGACGGGCGTCATCCCCGCATCTTACGCAACCTCGGCCGAGCCGACCTTTTGATCCTCGATGACTGGGGGCTTGAGCCGCTCGACGCAGCCGCGCGCCATGATCTGCTGGAAATCTTCGAAGAGCGCTACGGACGCCGCTCCACGGTGATCACCTCCCAGCTTCCGATCGACCGTTGGCACGAAATCATCGGCGATCCAACCTACGCCGACGCCATTCTGGACCGTCTCGTCCACAACGCTCATCGCATCGAGCTCGCCGGCGAAAGCCTGCGTCGGACCCAAGCAAAGCAATCGAGGAAGGCTTGACCCAACACCATAGCCGGTGACAACAATCCATCGGCCAGCGAGGCGCGCGACCCGGGCGGCATCATTCCGTTACGGTGGGCGGCATCATTCAGGAATCCCGGGCGGCATTATCCCGTTACACCCGGGCGGCTTCGTCGGAATCGGCAGTCTTCGGACTGTTCACGACCCTTGAATCGATAGGCTCCCGGGCTCAGATTAAGTAGATGGGATACGTCCTTGAAATCAACAGGACCTCCCAGAAATAGGACACTTTTATTGTTCTGGGTCTCCACATGGGCCAAAGCCCGGGGCCTCGGTCACGTGTTCGGCGAGGGCAAACGCAAGGGCATTCACAAGCTTGCAGAACTAAATTTGCTCAGCCCCCGATCTTTCCCTCGCCAGTCGTAGGATCACGTCGCTGAAGCTCTTGTCGCTCGGCCCGCGCAATTGCAACAGTCGGTTGAGTACTGGGTGAGGAAGCGAGATCCGATATCCGCCGTAATCGTCCTGCTCGGAAGGATCAGGTGCGCGGTCCGCAATCACAGCATAGGCCTCGGCGCTGAGCGAAACGGTGACCGCTTCGCCGCTATGTGCTTCGTCGGAGTTGCTTGCCCGTGCCGCTTCATGCTCCTCCCTTGTTGGCAAAGTGTCGAAGGGGGGCTCGCATCCTCTTGCCTCGTACAGTGGCCTGGGGACTTCCCCAGGCGGGGAGGCGATGCCATAGACAACGCGAGCGTATTCTGCCACGCCGTCAGGCATTTTTGTCCGATAGAGACCTCTCCCGCTCATTTTCCCGTGGCCATCCGTTGCGGCGATGGAGAACAGTCACCATCGGCAGCCTGAGTTGTCGAAGCCCTAGAAAACAAAAACGGCAACCGTGCGGCAGACAAAGGACTGAAGCGCCGGTGTGAGCGTTCAAATTCCGGCAAAAGCCGCCATGACAAACAAGAGTAGCCCGTTAATCAGACAATCGTCACTCTGAAGGCCAGCCCTTTCCCTTTAGGAACTCGACGCGGGTCTCTCCTTTCGTTAGGTTCTGAACGATCCTGGAGGGTTAATCGAGCTCATATTAACCATAATTTAACTTCTGACAGCGCCTAGGCTTGCGCCGCGCAACGTTTCTGGTTAATGTTGGGTTAACGTATTGATAAGGCGCAGTTCAAGCAATGATCGTGAACCGTCTTTACTTGATTGTGGTTGGGCTCGTCTGCACAGTCGCCGCGGCTGACGCACAAAGTCTTTCCGTCCAACCGAAGCCGGATCGAGTTCACGTAAGGGCGGCGACGGTTGCGGGCTCCTCCTCAGAGAGCGGGAGCCTCGGCGGCGTCAAGCTCTCAGATCCCTACGCGCCACCCGTTGGGACCGGGAAGACCGCGATTGCGCGGTTTCCGGCGATGCCCGCAGGCGAGCCCGTCCAACCACAGGGCGGGGTGTCCTTCACAGCAGGTCGCGATTCCCCGGACGAACCCATGACGGGCGGGCTCAAGCTAAGCTTTTGATTGGGATTGAACCCAATTTCCCGCATCGCGGCAAGCGTAGTGGCCCCGTTCTAACCCAACCGGCATGGCCGGCTTTTGGAAGAAGACCTGGGGAACCGGCACGACCCGCACCCCAACGGCCGCCCGCCCAGACATTGGGCAGGCATCTGTATGCCGGCGGCGGCCTCCGAGCTGATCAACGCAAACTTTGAAAAGTCGCACTGAGATATTTACCGGAGCCTCTTGCCAAAGTGCGGGCGAAGCTTGCGATTTGGTTAGGCAGACAGCGAGGGGTGTTCACGGGCGAGCGCGCCTCGATCAAAGCCGCCACAGGAGTCGGCCAGCGAACACGCAGCCAGTGAAGGATGTGAAGGAACTCAGCGGGATTATTGGCAAGGGCATCTGCCGAGATACTCCTGAACCGTCCGGCATAGGGCGCCTCCCATTCGCGCAAAACCGCGCGCTCGAACCACGCAGGAGGATCAACCCGCACTGCCGGCGGCGTGTTGTCAATTCGGCATCCCAACAACCGATGCGCCAGCATGATCGTCGCGCCGATCCATCCGGCGGCCACTTTGTCGTCGCCCAGACAGAGGCCCCAATCGAAATCCGGCGGAACGGCCTCGACCATCGCGGCGACATCGCACAGACCGGACGGTCGCCAGGCCCCGTGTTTCAATAAATGCATGATGACGAGGCGCAGATGGTCTTCGAACGCCAGAAGACGAATATCCGCCGAACCGGCTTTAGCCGTGGTCGAGCGGGCGTGCAGCGTCTCGACCGGAGGCATGTAAGGGGTGGCTTCGAAATTCTTGTGCAGATCGATCGTGCAGACCCCGAGATCCGGCCCGCAATCGACAAAAATGTCGTCCATCTCGCCTTCAGGAGAGTGCGTAGGCGACAGACGCAGGAGCGTCGCGCGCGCCAGCTCGTACCCGCCCGGCGGCGCGCAGAGATCGAAGTCGCCGTAAACGCGCAGATAGCGCGACGAATAGAAATGGGCGACCGCCCATCCTTTGGCAATCACGGGGGCGATGCCCACTTCATTCAGGCGGGTCGCGACGAATTCCAGGGCGCCGTCGAGGCGGGCGTCTTCGAGCGCCAGGATTTGGCCCGACTGGCATAGCTCCTGCGCCTCGACGCAGCCCTTCAGCGTCGGCGCGTCCTTGATTCGCCGCCATCCCAGCGCCGCAGCGCCCGAACCGATCAGCAACGGCGCCGTCCGCGCAACCTCAGCGGGCGTGAGAGAAAGCGGCGGACATTCCCTGCGCCAGCTGCCGTCGAGGAAAGAGGCGAGAAGGCGAGCGTTCGGCACTGCGATCATCGCATCCATAGCATCACACAAATGCCCAAGCAGGCCCGCGGCGC
Organism: uncultured Alphaproteobacteria bacterium; assembly: GCA_963767245.1. Classification (GTDB taxonomy): domain Bacteria; phylum Pseudomonadota; class Alphaproteobacteria; order Rhizobiales; family Beijerinckiaceae; genus Roseiarcus. The sequence continues at coordinate 254,114 of CAVYDG010000004.1, read as the reverse complement.
AATACTTTAGAAGATCCTGCTGATAGCCTGCCGTATCCGAGCTAGAGCTTGGTCCCCCTGCCGACAGCAGGCGCCGCCTTCCTCGAGAACGCGCAATCGCTGTAACCCTGCCGGCACGTTGCCATCGCGGAACTCCGAATGCACGACCAGGCCCTGCTCCGCCCACCAGATGTTGAGCGGTTGAAAGGCCTTGAAGTGCTTGTACCAGTAAAGCGCTCCCCGCTTTTGTGTCTCTACGGGCATAGTGTCCGTGTTGAGCGTCGCCTGAGCCACCGGATGCTGCGCAGGGGCCATCCGCAGAAGCTCGTCGTTCACCCGCCACAGGCTCGCTAGAAACCGATGCATACTGGAATGGGGAAGCCACAGAACAAGCCGCTACAGCAATGAGGGCCAGGTCTACCCTGAGGCACGCAAAACTGGCCAAACGTTCGGCAACTGGCGGCTTGTGCTGGCATCGGCGCCACGATGCCGGTGACGAACGCCGCCGCGCCCAACCCCAATCGCCCCGCGACCTCGCGGCGGCTCTTGGCGGCGCTCATGTCAGGCGGAAACGCGACGGCTTCTGTCAGCAGCCGCGCTTTCGTCAGTTGATGCAGCGCCAGCCAGACGGCGCGTTCGTCCTCGCCCAGCGCGGCGGCGATCGCCGTGACGGAGGTCTCGCCGTCGCACTCGCGCCAGACCCGCGCGGCAAACTCGTTCAAGCAACTCGCGGCATCGCGGCTGCGGTCATAGACCAGCGTTTCGCTGTCGATGTCGCGCACGATCAACCGTTCGGTTTGCGCCTTCGGCATCGGGCTCGTCGTCATAGCCAATCCCCTCGATGGTCAGACTGAAATTAGGCCGCTCAGCCGGCTTCCACCGCGGCGAAAATGCTGCTCACCATCGCCGCCGCGTCGCCGCGTTTTCCCTTCATCACCGTCGCCCCGGAAGCGACGCGCCCCAGAATGTCGATCGCACGCTCAGGCGCCTGGCGCGCCGAAAATGTGTTGTCGAGCAATTCGAGCATGCCACGGCCCGCCGTCAGGCGCTTGGGGCGCCAGCGCGCGCCCTCCCGAAACTGGCTCATTACGACCAGGCCGACCGAGACGGGCTTGCGCCCTGAGACACCGCCGATCTCCTCGACCGGCGTTTCTATTTGCGGCGCGGTTTTGCTAGAGCGCACCGACAGCGGTTTGGCGAACGGATGAACCCATCCGTCCTCGTCGAGGACGGCATATTCGTCGGAGAAATACGCGGCGCCCGCCTTGACGAGCTCCGCGACCAGATGAGTTTTGCGTAAACGTCCGTCCCGGCAGCAGGATGGCCTTGTCTTTCCAGGCCACGACGCCGGCATGCACGAATAGTTTGCGGCGGGAAAGCTCGGCCATCGCCACACGTAAATGGGCATCGTAATTGTCCAACACTTCGTCCGACCGGTGCGAGCGCCCGACGAGCACATGGTCGGCATAAACGAGGTGGTAGTTTTTCACGCCGCGCCTTTCGCTGGGAGGTGCCTGGATCACCGAAAGCATCCGATCCACTATCCCCATCGGCGAGATTTTTGCGCCCGGAGGCAAGCGCGAACGCAGCCGTTCGATCAGGGCGCCGTCGTTCACCCTTACGCCGACCCGCACACCGTAGCCAGTCACCGCGAAAGCGTCGATCCAGTACAGCTTTTCGAGATTGCCCATAGAGGGCGTATATGCGCGTGCCCGCAACTTAAGAGTGCAGGGCGCCGAAACTTGCGAGACGGGTAAGTCCAAAACACACGACTTGTTGAAGGTCATTTTGCTAGACCTAAACCATTGGCGGCACCGCCGCAACAAAGGCTGCGGATGGTTTGCTGAGGCCGTGCCGAAGCCTGCCCATCGTGCAGGCCACTTTATTTGAAGGGGCCGACAAAAGCCCGCCGATGAAGGCATCGGAGTCGCACCTCAATATCGTGGATGGCGAGGGTCGCTTTCAGAGAGTTCGGCTCCTTGTATCTCCCCTGCGTCGCGCCGGGCCGCTAAGGTAGGCGTCGCGGCGGCGGATGGGAGCCCTGGCGCTCCTTGGGTTCACAAGCCCGCTCCTGAGCATGGCGCCCCATCCGCCTATTCCACGATCCCGAACAGTCGCCGGGGCCGCGTTGCGAGCCCGCATGTGCAAGGACGGGAGATGGATTTGTTCATCGGAATTGACGTGTCGAAGGACCGGCTCGACGTCTGCGTCCGGCCGAGCGGGGAGACCTTCGTCGTCACGCGTGACGACGAAGGTCTTGAGCGTCTTGTCGAGCGTCTGCGCGCCCTGGCTCCGGTCCTGGTCGCGCTCGAGGCGACAGGCGGATACGAGACCGTGGTCGCAAGCGCCCTTGCTACTGCGCATCTGCCGCTGGCGGTGATCAATCCTCGTCAGATCCGCCAGATTTCGCCCGGTCGACCGGCAAGCTCGCCAAGACCGATCGTCTCGACGCCGCGGCGATCGCCCACTTCGCCGAGGCCATCCGGCCGCCCGCGAGGCCCATCGCTGACGCCGAAGCCCAGGCGCTGGGCGAATTGACCGCGCGGCGACGACAGGTCATCGAGATGATCGTCGCCGAAAAAAACCGCCGCCGCCTCGCTGGCCAGCCTCGCGTGCTCAAGGCCATCGACCGGCATGTCGATCTCCTGCAGGCCGAACTTTCCGAGCTCGATCGAGACATCGATGGCGCGATCCGCAAAAGCCCCGCCTGGCAGGCCGACGCAGACCTTTTGGCCAGCGTGCCGGGAGTAGGCAAGGCGACCCTGCGCACCCTCATCGCCGAACTGCCCGAGCTCGGACGCCTCGATCGGCGAAAAATCGCCGCCCTTGTCGGCGTCGCTCCCGTCAATCGCGACAGCGGCGTCGCCCGCGGCCGAAAAACAATCGCCGGCGGCCGGGCCCCGGTGCGGACCGCCCTCTACATGGCCGCGCTGGTCGCCTCCCGCGCCAATCCCGTCATCGCACCCTACTATCAAAAGCTCAGAGCCTCCGGAAAACCCGCCAAACAGGCCCTGACCGCCTGCATCCGAAAACTCCTCGTCATCCTCAACGCCATCATGCGAGACCGAAAGCCATGGCTCCCAGCTTGACAAACAAGACAGTCGCTCAGGACCGCGCGGTCCGCCAGCTCCGCAGGCAGTGGCACCCTTACGCGCTCGCCGCGTCCGCTCACGGGCCGCCTTGGCTCGGTTGCATCGTTGCATCTCAGGGTCAGCAGACGGGCTGCCGCAATTGACCGTGCGACGCAGAAACAATTGAAACCTTCATAGTTCCATGCCGAAATCAGCCTGAAAAGGCCCACGGCTAGAGGCAAGGCCATTGTCTCAGCTTTATGGGGAAGCAAAGCCATGAACGGCGCATCACGACCGATGCAACGGCGTGTCATCTTCATCGCCGCAGCGGGCATAATCGTGGGCGTATTGTCCCAGGCGCACTGGTTTGACGGCGCGCAACATGGGCTTGCGGCTGCAGTTGCTGCCTCCCCTAGCGAACCCAGCAAAACGGAGACAAGCGCCTTTTCCGGACCGAAGCCGCTCGCTTGAGCAACGCACGTTCATCATTTCCGCGTCTGTTGGCTACGGCACGGAAGAATGTCTTGGCGAGGGTGGCGAGTGCGGCAAAGTTGTCGCCGACTGCTGGTGTCAGATACGCGGCCAAGGCGCGGCGCTGAGCTTTGGTCGAGCCAAAGAAGACCTCAACAGCATGTCTAGGATCTCTTCACCTGTCTCCGGGCGATACTTTATAACTTGCGAAGGGTAAGGTCTTCAGAAAGTGGGCGACACCCCGCTTTGTCCAATCTGCGAATTCCGATTCAATCCGGCCAGGGATTCCGATTTGATGTCGGCCGCCGTTCCGATTTGATGTCGGCCACCATTCCGAAATGAAGCCGGCCACCTGAGCCGGTCACGGCTCTGATCGTTTGCTCCCCGCGGTTCAGCGACTGCGGCACTCCTGGGCCCGTCGATGGTCGACGAGGAGATCGGGATGCCGGCGAAGCGGGAACTGAGCATGCGACAATTGCGACATCTATTGCGGCTGCGCCACGATGGGGTGAGCGCGCGCGAGATCGGGCGACGTCTTGGCGTGGCGCGCTCGACGATCCAGGACAATCTGAAGCGGGCGGCGGCGGCCGGGCTGGCATGGCCGCTGGCGGACGACGTCACCGACGAGGCTCTGGAAACGCGGCTGTATGGGGGGGCCGGGGTCACGCAAGGCCAGCGGCGGCGGGCCGAGCCGGACTGGGCGGCCCTGGCGCGCGAGCTCAAGCGTCCTGGCGTCACGATGACGATCCTCTGGGAGGAATATCGAGAGGTCCATTCTGAGGGTTACGGCTACAGCCGCTTCTGCGATCTGCTTCGCGGTTTCGAACGGCGGCTGACCCCCGTGATGCGCCAGCACCACGTCGCCGGGGAGAAGGCGTTCGTCGACTATTCGGGCAAGCGGATCGGCATCGCCGATCCGACGACGGGAGAGATCCGCGAGGCGGAGATTTTCGTCGGCGTGCTCGGCGCCTCGAACCTCACCTATGCCGAGGCGACATGGACGCAGGCGTTGCCGGACTGGACCGGCGCCCACGTGCGCATGTTCCGCTTCTTCGGCGGTGCGCCGAAGCTGCTGGTTCCCGACAATCTGAAGAGCGGGGTCAACAAGGCCTCCTTCTACGACCCCGAGATCAACCGCACCTACGGCGCGATGGCGACGCATTATTCGGTCGGCATCCTTCCGACGCGGCCGGGGCGGCCCCGGGACAAGGCGAAGGTCGAGGCCGGTGTCCGGTTCGCGCAGACCTACATTCTGGGGCGATTGCGGCGGCTGACGTTCTTCTCGCTCGCCCAATGCAATGAGGCCATCGCGCTGGTCATGCAACGCATGAACGAGCGCCCCATGCGCAATCTCGGCGTCAGCCGGCGCGAGCTGTTCGAGAAGATCGAACGCACCGCCCTCATTGGCCTGCCCGCCGAGGACTGGGAGTTCGCGGAATGGCGGCGCGCGCGGGTCAATCTCGACTATCACATCGAGATCCATGACTTCCTGTATTCGGTTCCGCACGCGCTGATCCGCGCCGAGGTCGAGGTGCGCATCACCGCGCGCACCGTCGAGATCTTCCATCGCGGCCAGCGCGTCGGGGTCCATCAGCGCCGCTACCTCGGCCGCAGGCACGGCACGGACCCAGACCACATGCCCAGTTCCCATAGGCGGTACGCCGAGTGGACGCCGGATCGATTCCGCCGCTGGGCCGGCAAGATCGGGCCGAACACCGAAGGCTTAATCAGCGCCGTGCTCGCCAGCCGGCGGCATCCCGAACAAGGGTTCCGCACGTGCTTGGGAATCTTGCGCTCGTATCGCGGGCTCGATGCCGGCCGCGTTGAGGCGGTCTCCGCCCGCGCCGTCAAACTGGGCGTCCTCAACTGCAAGGGCGTCGCCTCGCTCCTCGCCCGCAAGCCCGAGAGCACCGCCGCCAAGGACAGCAGCCCCGCCACGCTGTTCGACCACGCCAATCTGCGTGGCCGCGGCTATTACCATTGAGAGGATATCCTCATGCTCGCTCATCCCACGCTCGACCATTTGCACGCGCTTGGCCTTTACGGTTTGGCCAAAGGATTCAAGGAACTGGAGCACAGGCCCGAAGCGCGCGGCCTCGATCACGCCGAATGGCTCGGCCTGCTGCTCGAATACGAGTTGACGCTGCGCCGGCAAAAGCAGTTCGAAACGCGCGCCAGGGTCGCCAGGCTGCGCCATTCCGCCAGCGTCGAGGACGTCAACTATCAAAGTCCTCGCGGGCTCGACCGCGCGCTGTTCCTCAAGCTCGCCGCCTGCGACTGGATCGCCGAGCGCCGCAACCTGCTGATCACCGGGGCCAGTGGCCTGGGCAAGAGCTGGCTCGCCTGCGCCCTCGGCCATAAGGCGTGCCGAGAGAACATGTCCGTTCTCTACACCCGCATGCCCCGGCTCTTCGCCGATCTCGCCATCGCTCACGGCGACGCGCGCTACGCCAGGCTCCTGCGCTCCCTGGCGCGCGTCAAGCTGCTCATCCTCGATGACTGGGGTCCGGAGGCGCTCACGCCCGACCAGGCGCGCGATCTGCGGGAGATCGTCGAGGATCGTTACGACAAGGGCTCGCTCATCATCACCAGCCAGGTTCCCGTCGACCGCTGGCACGATCTGATCGGGGTACCCACGCTCGCAGACGCCATCCTCGACCGCGTCATTCATAACGCCTATCGCATCGAACTGGCCGGCGAGAGCCTGCGCAAGCGACGGTCATCCCCTTGAATCCGGCGCGCGCGCAGAGCCAGATCCGCCCAACCCTCGGCGCACAAGGGCGTGGACAACGACGGGCTACGCTACGGCGCAACGGAAAGCGCGCTCCGCCCGTCGTTGCCCACCGCCACACGATCCAACCCTCGCACGCCGAGCCTTCTTCTCATTTTGCGGAGGCCCAAATCCATGACCGCTTGACCAATCCAGCCAAGCAAAACATCATCACTTCGATCCGCGGAAGCAGACGCCCGGTGGCCGACTTCAAATCGGAACCCCGGCCGGCTTCAAATCGGAATCGGTGGCCGGCTTCCTGTTGGAATGCGTGGCCGGCTTCGTGGTATCCGCATCCAATCATCTGGCAGCTTAACTGATCCGGTATCTTCGCCGGGCCGATCGCCTTCGCCATCCGCCATCCCGGAATCGACCCTTTAGAGACCCTCGCAATCGGCAGCGATCGGTTGTGGCCCATCATTCATGGATCAAACCGAAGATTCGTTTCTGGTCGCAACAGGTTGAACTGATTGCGCTTTGCTCGTGGCTGTCAAAAGCTTGACGGGAGTACGCGAACGTGCCTGATGGATCCGTCTGGACTGGATTCCTCGATCGTGTGCCCAACGTTCAGGCCATAGCTCGCGGCGTCTTCAGCGTCATCCTCGTGGATGCCTGCGCTCTGGCGGCTGATTGCCGCGGTCGCGGTGCGAAGTGACGTATCAACCCCGTTAATGTCGAGACCGAGCGGAGGTTGAACGGTAACCGCGCGGTTTTGATCGGGATCAGCCGGTCTGGCTGCAGGATCTTGAATGGGCCTCGACATCCGTTCAGCAGCTTGAACCGAAACCAGGATATCGGATGAATGATGTCCGTATTTCGCTTCGGCAAAGGCCAGCGCTTCGGCCCAGCTCTCTCCCTGACGCCGGCACGAGCAATTCGGATCATAGGCTTGCTCGAATTTGCCCGCGTTGGGCAAATTTGCGTAAGGCTCGCCGGATGCGGATATGGCTTGTTCAATCGTTCCGCCGAACGGGAAAGAATAAAGTGCTATCTCAGCATTTGGGCACAAGGCTTGGCAGACCTCCTCCAATTTGTCCGCGCGGCTTCCGGTCCCCGAATACGAAACGGGAAAGAAGCTGCCGTCGCACGTGCGCACACAGACCGTATACGCCCCCCGAGTACCGCGTTGAGCCGCTACCCCGAGCGACGTCACAAGGGCCCATCTTTGCTGGCGCCTCTTCTCAACGAAGGCCGTCTTTGCACGGACAGCCTGGTTAGGAAGGCCGGCGCTGGAGCTCATGGCCGGCGCACCGCACCGAGCGCATCCGCCGTTCTGGGCGGGCGCCTCGTCTCCAACCAGGGCGAGAATGGCAAAGCTCAGCGTCGCCGTCGTCCACGGCCACAGAATCCTGAGCCGAACCCCAAGTCTCAGAACGAAGAGTGACCTGGGTCCCATCGACATTCAGGAATCTCGGCACGGCGAAGCGTCAATGCACTGCGTTCCGGCTCGAGCGCTTTGGAGCGTTGGGCGTGGCGAAGTGCTACGGACCATTTGAGTCGCAACAGCGCGGGACCGGCGAGCTTCTTCAAAGCGAGGCTGGCGACCTGGGCGCAGTGACGCGGACATTTGGCTGTTCGCCGACGGCGGGCGCGCGCGCTCTGGCGGGCTTCCGACAGACCCTCGCGAGCGGTAGGGCATGCAGGAGAGCGCCCACAAACGTCTCTCCCACTGGGCGACAAACGGCGTAACAGAGTAGATTTTCGACGGCCTAACGGCCGATCCTGACGACGGGTGCCTGACGCTCGAAACAACTCTGGTTCGCGCACACACCGCAACTCACCCGCCGCTATGTGAACCTTCGAATACATTGTTTAGAATGCTCCAGATTCCTGTCCCTTTTGTGACTTCTCCGGTGAACTTTCTTCGTACTGGGCGTCTCTGTGCCGATATTCATCGAATATCGCCCTGCTATGGCGCTATTTCTACGTCCGCTCAAGGTATTGGTGGCTGGATCCCGGTAATAACTGGTTTAGCCTGGGCGGAAATCCTGCCGACCTACGGCAATGGTGGCATAGGCCTGGTTGGTATTGGTGTGGATACGCCTACAACGCCGGGTTCAGCTATTGAGGTCCCCACGGCCGGAACGGTTGGCGCGGAGGTTGGGCCCGCCAAGCTGAGAGCAGTTTTTCGCCACATTACCGGTTCCTTTCTCACCGAGACGCGAGCCTTTGTGTCACGGGTATAAAGGACCCCGCGGGATCTGAACGTCCTTGAATGGTGCCGGCACGCAGCTACTCGATGCAGCTGGCTGTCGTTTTGAGGCGCAAACAAAAAATCAGCCTCCCCGGCGATCCGGCGAATCGCCTTGATGAGCTGCTGCAGGGGAACGGGCCTCCGAAAACCTTGGACCCGTCAAAGAAGCATCCCAGGCGTGCGACGATGTTGCGGGCAGGACACATTCTATGTCGGCAACATGAAGGGGGTCGGCCGCATCTATCAGCAAACCTTCATCGACACCTACGCCAAGGTCGCCTTCGCCAAACTCTATGACCGCAAGACGCCGATCACCGCGGCCGATCTCCTCAACGATCGCGTCGTGCCGTTCTATGATGCGAGGGAAGTGAGGCTCTGTCGCGTGCTGACGGATCGTGGCACGGAATATTGCGGCAACCCCGAGCACCACCAATACGAGCTCTATCTGGCGCTCGAGGACAAGCACCCGCAACAACAATAAGGACCCAAAGGGTGCTGCAGCAGTCCTTGCCGCAACCTTAGAGCCTGTCCGGGAAAATAACGAATCGTTAGAATCGCTTGTGATTCAAGCAAGGCGGCCTGATTCGCTTGGGGGTTCGCCTGTGTGGACGAATGAAAATCGGGGTCGCTATGACCGCAGCAAGTTGCGCTATCCGAGCGACCTGACCGACGAGGAATGGGCGCTGTCGGAGCCGCTCATCCGGCCGGGGAAGCGCGGCGGCAACAGGCGGACGGTGAACGTACGTGAAGTCGTCAACGGCTTGATGTATGTGTTGAGCACCGGCTGCCAGTGGCGGGCGATCCCCAAGGACTTGCCGCCGCGCTCGACGGTCTACGATTATTTCGATCTGTGGAGCTGGGACGGCACGCTCGACCGCATCCATGAGGCGCTTTACACGCGCTGTCGCGAGCAGGCCTCCCGCGAAGCGAGCCCGACCGCCGCCATCATCGACAGCCAGAGCGTCAAAAGCGCGGAAAAGGGGGGCCTGCATCGATCCGCCCGGTTACGATGCAGGCAAGAAGATCAAGGGCAAGAAGCGGCACGTTCTTGTCGACACGCAAGGCCTCCTGATGCACGCGATCGTGCATTCCGCCGACATTCAGGACCGCGACGGCGGCGCGCTGCTGATGGCGAGCCTGTTCGGAGCCTTCCCGTTTCTGGTCAAGCTCTACGCCGACGGAGGTTACCAGGGGCCGGAATTCCAGGGCGCGATGAAACGCATTCTGGTGCGCCTCGACCTTGAGATCGTCAAGCGATTGGGTCACGCCAAAGGCTTCGTCGTCCTGCCCAAGCGCTGGATCGTCGAACGCACCCTCGCCTGGCTTGGCCGCTGCCGCAGACTGGCCAAGGACTGGGAATGCCTCAACCGCAAGGCGCTCGCCTTCCTGCGCCTCGCCTCCATCCGCTTCATGCTGCGAAAGCTATGCAATCCGACATGATGTTTCCGGACAGACTCTTACGCCTTCTACCGCTTTCTACTTCGCAAAGACTCGGCGCGAATGCAGATCAGGATCATGTCGGCGGGTTCAGGCCGGTGACGCCTCGGCTGAGGGGATGAGCGGCGCGCGCGAAGTTTTGACCTTGTCGCAGGGAATCTCGACGTCGATTTCCAGCGTGGAGAAGTATGCGGTGCGGTCCATCTTCACGGATACCTTATCAGGATCGAAGTCGATGTGGCGGGCGATGGTGGCGATGAGTTCGTCGCGCAGGATCGCAATCAGGTCCGTCGGCCCTAGCGCGACCCGCTCGTGGGCGAGAAGAATTTGGAGCCGCTCTCGCGCGATCGGGGCCGTGGCCCGAGACTTGAAGAAGCCGAACAGGGTCATGCAGCCCTCCGGCCAAACAGACGAGTAAGAAGGGTCTTTCTCTCCCCCGGGATCGTTACCGGCAAGGTTTCACCGGAAAGCCGGCGCGCCGCTTCGCGGTAGGATAGTCCCGCAGGGCTCGCCGGACTCATCGTCACGGGCTCGCCGAGATTGGAGGCGCGCAGAATGTCCTCGCTCTCGGGGATGACGCCTAGGAGTGGGATAGACAAGATGTCAAGCACGTCGGCGACGCTCAACATCTCCCCGCGGCTCGAACGCGTGGGATCAAAGCGGGTCAGCAGCAAGTGCTTTTCCATGATCTCGCCGCGCTCCGCGCGCCTCGTTCTTGAATTGAGGAGGCCGATGATACGGTCGGAATCGCGCACGGACGAGACTTCTGGGTTGGTCACGACAACCGCATGGTCCGCAAACCGCATCGCCAGCAGCGCACCTCTTTCGATGCCAGCGGGGCTATCGCAAATCACCCAGTCGAAGTTCTGACGCAGATCGCCAATCACCCGCTCGACACCGTCGTCCGTAAGTGCGTCCTTGTCGCGGGTCTGCGAGGCTGCCAGTAGGTATAAAGTGCTGACGCGTTTGTCGCGGATCAGCGCCTGCGTCAGCTTGGCGTCCCCGCGGGCGACGTTAATGAAGTCATAGACGACCCGCCGCTCGGCTCCCATTACAAGGTCCAGGTTGCGCAGCCCAACGTCAAAATCGACAATGCAGACGCGCTTGCCCGTTACTGCGAGCGCGACGCCGATCGAAGCTGTCGAGGTAGTCTTGCCTACCCCGCCCTTTCCAGAGGTAACTACGACTATCTTGCTCATGCGTCTATCCTCAGTGAAGCTCAATCCAGGCGTTGCAGCTTGAGTTCTTCTCCGTCCAGTCGAGCCTCAAGACTGCGGCCTTCAAGCTCCGGGCTGATATTTTCGGCGGTCAAATAGACTCCGCCGATGCAGAGCAGTTCGGCGCTCGTCTCCGTGCAGAATATCTGTGCGGACGTCGAACCAGAGATCCCGGCAATTACCCGACCCTGGATTACGCCATAGACGTGGACTGATCCGCCCGCGATGACTTCTGCGCCCGAGGCAACTCGGCCAACAATTGTTACGTCGCCCGCAGGATGCACAATGGACTGCCCCGAGCGGATATTGGCGTGGACGATTAGCGATTTCGTCTTTTCCGCGTTGGTAGGCTCGGCTATCTGCGAGGCCTCGTCCGTCAGCGGCGACAGCGCGTTAACCGTGCGGCCTCCGGTCAGTAGGGGCGGCAGATGCGGCAAAACTAGCGTCGGCCGGGCATTCTCTACTCCCATTACTCGGATATGGCGTCGCACAAGATCGCTCAAGAGATCGCGGTATTCCTTCAAACCAAGATCGAGACCACCCATCTCAAGGACAACGGGCCTCAAGGCGAAAAAGCTCGGCGATCGCGTCAGCCACCCGTCCAGCCCCGCAAACCATTCGGAAAGTGGTTGACTCGGTTCCAGGACGAATGCCAGCAGCGATCGGGCTCGGAAACTCAGTGCTTGAGCGGGGCTCACATGCGCGTTCATTGCGCCGTTCCGTTAGTGGTTCGCTAACCTTCTAGTCGTCGAATCGTTTATGAAAGATTAAGATTGCTCCGCCTCAAACGCCGAATCCAGCCCTCGCGTTGACGGCGCAATTGGGTTGAAAGTCATCAGCAAAGTCGGGCGGCGCGCTCTGCATTGATCGAGGCGCCCTCGCGTGCGGCGCGACAATCAGGATGAGAATCGGCCGACAATCAGGATGAGAATACGGCGCCGCGGGGATATCGAAGGAAGGGCGTAGCCCGACCGTAGATATCCCCGCGGCGGCGGCGAGCGCCCAAGTGGCCTCGTCTGGCGGTCACGGCGGCTGGGTTAGGGATCGGCCTTCTCTTGTCGAGGGGACCGACTTCTTGCCCGGCCGACACGTCACCGATCGTCAGATGAGGCTATTCATGAACTTGCGTCGCAACCATTCGCCGGCGATTGCCGGCGCGAAAGCCGGATTCAGCACGGCCGCCGCCTACCGTATTGAAAAGGATCCTCGGCTTCCCAGCCAAAAGAAGGCGCGTCGAGAACGACGTCGAGCCGATCCCTTCGCCGATGTCTGGGACAATGAGGTCGTCCCGATGTTGAAGGCCGCGCCCGGACTGAGACCGATTGCCGTCTTCGGAGAACTCTGCCGTCGGCACCCAGACCTGGGCGACGGAACGCGGCGGACCCTCGAGCGCCGCATCCGGGCTTGGCGGGCGGTGAACGGTCCGGATCGGGAGGTCATCTTTCGCCAGGAGCATCCGCCGGGCCGGATGGGACTGTCGGACTTCACGGAAGTGGCCGATCTCGGCGTCACCATTGCCGGCGAGCTTCTCGACTGCCGACTTTATCACTTCCGCTTGCCCTTTTCCGGCTTCGAGCACGCCCATGTCGTGCTCGGCGGTGAAAGTTTCGTCGCGCTGGCGGAAGGGCTACAGAACGCCCTCTGGGCGCTGGGCGGCGTTCCCGAGCAACATCGCAGCGACAGTCTCTCGGCGGCCTTCCGTAATCTGGGCGCCGACGCCAAGGAGGATTTGACGAAGCGCTACGAAGCGTTCTGCGCCCATTACGGCATGACGCCGACCCGCAACAATCCAGGCGTCAGCCACGAGAACGGCTCGATCGAGAGCGCCCACGGCCATCTGAAGAGAGCGCTCGCCGACGCTCTGTTGCTGCGCGCCTCGCGAGACTTTGACGACCTCACCGCATGGCGGGGCTTTGTCGACGACGTCGTTGGCCGCGGCAACCTCCGCAACGCCAAGCGCATCGATCAAGAGCGAATGGCGTTGAACAAGCTGCCGGTCCGCAAGACCGCCGACTATGAGGAGGTCAACGTCGACGTCACCAGCTCCAGCGCCTTCACGCTGCGCAAGGTGTTCTACTCGGTTCCCTCGCGACTGATCGGCCATCGGCTGCGGGTGCGCCTTTATGACGATCGGCTCGAATGTTTCCAGGGCTCGACGCCCATCGTCGTCTTGCGACGCGGTCGGCCCCGGCCGAACGGCAAACATGGCCATGTCGTCGACTACCGTCACGTCATCCATTCCCTGCGCCGCAAGCCCATGGCGCTGCTCAATCTGGTCTATCGCGATCAACTCTTCCCCCGCCGAGCCTTCGCCCTGGCGTTCGACGCCTTGCTCGCCGGTCTCGGTGAGAGACCAGCTTGCCGCGCCATGGTCGGGATTCTCGCGCTCGCGTTCGAGCGCTCCTGCGAGGCCGAACTCGCCCTCGCGTTGCAAGTGGCTCTCGACGACGGCGTCCTTCCCGATCTCGCTGCGCTGATCGAACGCTTCCGGCCAAAGGACGCCGCATTGCCCGTCGTCGTCGTCAGGCTGCCATCCCTCGCCATCTACGATCAGATCGCGACAAGCGTTGGAGAAGCGGCATGAAGACGACCGACAAGATCGACGCCGCCCGCATCGACCTGGTGCTTGGCGAGTTGCGACTGCCCGGCATCAAGCTGATCTGGGCCGCCCTGGCGGCGACCGCTGACAAGGAAGGCTGGCCCGCCGCCCGCTTCCTGGCGGCCCTCGCCGAACAGGAGATGGTGGAGCGGAGCCGCCGTCGCTTCGAACGGCATCTGGAGGAAGCGCGATTGCCGCCGGGAAAGACCCTCGACACGTTCGACTTCACCGCAGTGCCTATGATCTCGAAGGCGCAGGTGCAGGCGCTCGCCGCCGGCGACGCCTGGCTCGAAAAGGGAGCCAATCTTTTATGCTCGGGCCGCCCGGCGCCGGGAAATCCCATCTCGCGGCGGCGCTCGGTTTGGCCTTGATCGAAAAGGGTTGGCGCGTTCTGTTCACCCGGACCACCGACCTTGTGCAAAAGCTTCAGATCGCACGCCGCGATCTTGCCCTCGAAGCCGCGATCGCCAAACTCGACAAATATCATCTGCTGGTCCTCGACGATCTCGCCTATGTCACCAAGGACCAGGCGGAGACGAGCGTTCTGTTCGAACTGATCAGCGCGCGATACGAGCGCCGATCCATGCTCATCACCGCCAACCAGCCCTTCGGCGAATGGGGAAAAATCTTCTCCGATCAAGCCATGACGCTCGCGGCCATCGATCGTATCGTGCATCACGCCACGATCCTCGAAATGAACGTCGACAGCTATCGGCGAAAGGAAGCCGTCGACAACGCCCGTGGACCCGGACGCCCGCCGACGCGCGCGACAATCAAGGGATCATCCTGATCGTCGCTCCGCGACAATCAAATCATCTCTCGACAAAATAGCGCTTGCGTTATCGTCGCGCCGCGACAATCATCACCTCGCCGCGACCGCCAAAATGGCCATCCTGATTGTCGCTGCTTTCTCATCCAGATTGTCGCGCTACACTCGCGATGGCCCTTCGCGAGCATCTTCTTCCCGGCTTGCTGTCGGCTCGAAAGGCACCGACAGTCCTCCGGAAAGAGGATTCGCGGCGGTAGCGCTCGCAACTAAGTCCGGCGGGCGCGCCATCACTCAGGCTAGTAGCATGCGTTCGGTGGCCGCGTCGGCGGGGTCTTTCCTGACGCCTGACAAGCGCGCGATGATTATGATACGGAAAGGATCACACTCGATCGACGAATTTCGGGCGGATGCCGTTCGAATCGAATGCCCAAGGTGCAGCCGCGCGGGGAGCTATCGTGGCGACGGCCTGTTTGCGCGGTTCGAGCTCGAGGGACGCCCGGGAAGGTCGGCGGCCGCCGCCGCTTTGTTCCCACCCTCAACGCTGGCCCTAGCCTCGTCAAGCTTCCCAGAGGCGACACGAAGCAACATCTGGAGCGAGCCGCTCTTCTTGGGCGGCAGGCACGCGATTGATGCAGCCTCAATGAGATCGTGGAAATCTCTTTCGACTCCGGTTGCACAGAGCCCCCTTACGACCAAGAGTAATGTCCGCAGACGGCTGCTCGCGTCGGCCGGGAGATCGCCGCAGGCCATTCTGGCTGCTTCCAATAGATCACTAGCAATGTCCAGGTCGCGTACAATCGCGCGGAAGGGTTTCTTGGGGGCTTGATTTTCTGATTGAGTTTTCGAGAGGCCGACGTCGTTGGCCATTTCCCGCAATCGCGCAAGTGCAATCTCCGCGCTCGTTAATCGGGTATTCTTCTCCGTCACTCTCCGCTCCGCGGTTTGAGGAGATTAAACCTTTGATACGCTAAGTGCCGCCAGCGCGTCCAGAACGTCGCCGACCTAAGCGGCTCGCTTCAATGATTCGGAAAGAATCTAGCGATTCCTTGTCCATTGCGATTGGAGCGGTGGAGGAGATGATGGCGGCGCGAATATCTCTCCCACCGACAAGCCATAGACATCTTCGACGATCGAGCGATTGCCCCAGTGATCCCAAATCGAACCGAAAAACGCCGCGCGCGTGCGATTTCTCCCTACGCACTGCTGCCGACCTTCGGGGGGCGGTCCATCCCATCACGGAGGACCTGCAATACGATTCCTCTCAGCAAAAGTCCGCTGAGTTCGTTCAAGGGCGCCTGCTTCAAGAGCTTGCCGGCTCATCCGTCTCGCACGATCGTCCGCTCTCTCTCTGCTTGACGAGCTCGGCTCCCTGAGCATCTCGGTGACCGATTCAAGCGGCCGGACCGGATTTAACAAGCGTCATGGTGCGACCAGATTGGAGTTTACGGTCCCCATCATTTTCGACATTCAGACCATCCGCGACCGCCCGCTCTGCAGCAACAGCGATTTTCACTCGATCCACGTTTGTTGACGCACTACCGGCCGGTCCCTGATCAGCGTTCTCTAGGCCGCCGTCCCGAGGAATACCGCGAAACTGATTGAGCCTCGCTTCTGCCGCGGCTTCGAGCTCCACGCCACGAGCCGAAACCTTCTCCATAAACGACGTCAGCGACGCCTCGCTGCGCCGGGCATAGTTGCCCATTGCCTTTGATAGCTCTTCCGCCGTGGCTGTGAGCTCGCTATGGAAGGCATCGCGGAGTTTGTTCAGATCGCTTACGTAGTCTTGAAATAAATCCTGCATGGGATCTTCCTCCATGCTTTCGCTGATCGCCTCCCGGAGAAGCCGAGTTTTTTGACGAATAGCTACCGAAGCGGCGGCAGATTGTCAAAATCTCAGGGGGATAACAACGACGCCGCCGCCGGAGTACCTGTGCAGGTCGGTGCCAGCGGTCGCCCCCGCGAGCGCAGAAACACCGACCGCTCCCGCTAGCGCAGACACAACGACGACACCGCCGGATTACCTGTGCAGGTCGGTGCCAGCGGTCGCTCCCGCGAGCGCAGAAACACCGACCGCTCCCGCTAGTGCAGGCACAACGACGACGCCGCCGGATTACCTGCAGGTCGGTGCCAGCGGTCGCTCCCGCGAGCGCAGAAACACCGACCGCTCCCGCTAGCGCAGCGGCGACCCCTCCCTCAAGCGCAGGCACGGCGACCGCTCCCACAGGCGCAGAAATAACGAGCACGCCGGCGAGCAGGGACGGAAACTCCCCTTCCCAGACAAACCAAATAGTGAGGCGTAGCAAAATTGCGATCGCGGGCAACACTCTCATTCTGGGTCATTTTGCTTTCGTAAACCCAGACTGCACTGCACAAAAGACCTCAGTCCGTATAACCCGTGACGCGAATCATGGCACCATTACTACCCAAGAAGGGATTGGCTTCGGTTACTATCCGAAGCAGCAGGAGTGCAACTCGCACAAGGTGCAGGGCGTTACGGTCCAGTACCTTCCTGAACCAGGATTTACTGGCCATGATGAAGTAGGGTTAGAGGTCATCTCAGAGGGAGGAGACGAAGTCTTACATACCTACGAAATTACTGTGAAGGCGACCGCTCCGGCAGGCGCAGACACGGCGACGGCTCCGGCAGGCGCAGGCAGGGCAACCGCTCCCGCAGACGGAGGTACGGCGGGAGGCGCAGGCGCGGCAACCGCTCCCGTAGGCGCAAGCACGGCGACGCTTCCTCCAGTTAGATTTGACAAGATTGCCGTCGCCGGTAGTACGCTTATCCTTGGTACGTTTGCTAACACAAACCCCGATTGTACTGCGACAGGAAAAACGTTCGTCCGCGTGTCTCGCAATCCAAGTCACGGTGTAATTACTATACGTGAAGGTCTTGTTTTTGCTAATTTCTCGGCGCATCCAGAATGTAACTCACATAAGATGCTGGGCGTGACAGTCGAGTATACTCCAAGCCGAGGATTTACTGGAATAGATGAAGTGGAACTTGATGACATTTCTCAAACAGGAATTGAGATATTTTTAACCTATGCCATCACTGTCAAGTAAGAACCGGTACTTTAAAAGAAGGCCAAGAGGGGCCTGCCCGTCTCGCCCTCGCCCCACCGCCAAGCGGATCGGGCCCAGCCGTGCAAAGACCAACGGGCCGTGGCTTGGTCAGACCAGCGTCCCGGTTCAACCAGCCGTCCTCTAGCTCCACGGACTGATTAGCGCTTTGCCAGTCGATTTAGGCGACTAGGCGTATGCCTCTCCGCAATCCCGCTGAGGCTCCGACCTCAATCCGTCCGTTACGGGAAATACGCCACCAGGCTCGGGTAATCCGGCGGCTTGTACTTTACGCGGGGAGAGAGGTTGCTCTCAAGCTTCAGCAATCGGCCTTTCAGCCTGCGATAGGCGCTGATGCATGCCGCGCGGTCGCTCAGGAAATGGCGCGCTCAGTGAGGCATTGCCGCCCAGTCGCAGCCTCAGCTTGCAGGCCTGGAAATGACCGCGAGCCTGAGCGCTGAGGGCTTGGCTGGCGTAAATCGGATTGCCGACGCAGGCGCGGCTCGGCGACTCGCTTTTCGCAGTGAGGACAGTGGAACCATGGCCGCTCGCCGCCGAGATGCACCCTTGTCCATGAGACCCGGATACGTTGCGGGAAATAGTGACCCCGCAGGTCAAGCATGATTGCGAATCGAGCTATTCGGATCTCAACGATTTTGGGCCATCTAAACGGCATCTGAAAAGCGAACCAGTCGGGACTACCGAGCAGTCCGTTGCGCCGAAGCCAGCGAACGTCGAGACAGTCGTGCGCCAGCTTTTCAATCGTGAACGCCTTCGATTTCTCGTAAGGCGTCACAAGCGTCTGGTTTCGCGTCACAATGGCCTCCCGAGCGTTCCGTCTAGATAGGCATAGAGCGCTTTGCGGATGGCTGCGCTGTCACCTCGCGATCCCGGGGAAAGCAGTCCTTTGGCGACAAGGGCTTCGATTTCTCGTTCGCGAAGCTCGACGGTCAGACATCGCAGGCCATTTTGGCGACGGGCACGATGTAGCCGCATCCGAAGGGCCGACGCGGTAGGGAGCGCCGAGTTCCCGACAACCGCCCGATCCGGCATAGCCGCGCCGATATCGTCGGTGGTCATCGGAGCACCCGCTGCGCAGCCGCCAGGGCCTCGTCAAATGTCGGATCAAGCGATGCCATTTCCGCACCCCTAATGATTGAGGACGGCGCCAGCAGCAGCGTCCCTTTGAAGCAACTTGCTGCGGATCGCGCTTCGGATAGCCTCTGAGAACGACCGCGCGCCCGTGAGGACAGCAAGAAGCATTCGCCGGATCGGCGCGACGCCAAGGGCTAGCCGCCGTCGTGTCTAGGCGGGTGTAAGAGGGTCAAAGCGCGTCGTCTTCTGCCCGGTAGTCGAATAGGTCTTGCGAGTAAGCGGCCAGAGTCGGGAACAGTTCCCGCCAGTCATCCCTCGCCGCCGTCGCGGCTATCAGCCATTCGCAAACGAGCGCTGCGGTCTCGGGATAGTTCGCAGCCGGGCGATAGCCAAGCGCGGTTGCCGCTGCGGTGTCGAGCACGAAGGGACGCTGGACAGACCACGGCGTCCATCCGAGGCGCGGCGGATAGTTGGCCTCGTCGGGCAGCGGGACGAGACGGCCCGAATAGTCAAGCCGCGTGAGGATGCAGATTGCAATGTCTTTGACCGACAAGGCCGCCGGATCGGCGATGTTGAGGACGTGCTTTCCCGATAGCGTGGCCGCACGAAGAATGAGCGCGCCGATGTTGGGGGCTGACGTCGTGTGAAACACGGACTGCCCACGGTAGGCGAGAGGGATGAGGGGACGGCGGTCGAGAACTCGCTTAACGAACCACCATTCGCGCGCGTGTGTTGAACCGACGCCGCTGATCGCCGCCGGTCGAAGGATGGCCAGCGGGACCACGGCTTCGTCGAGCAGGGTACGTTCGAGCAGGACCTTTCGGGTCGAATAAGTCTCAGGCCCTGGCTCAACCGTAGGCTGGCGCTCGCTAATCGGAACCGGAAGTTCGGGGAACCCCGTCTCGGCTGCCTCGTCGAGGGTGCGCCCTTTTTCGTCGCGATAGACACTCGCCGACGATACGACGGCGAGCGCGCCGACCACGCCTTGAACTTCAAGCAATTGCCGCGCATGCTCCGGGCCATAGGCGATGACATCGATCAGTACATCGGCACCGGATCCAAGCGCCCGGGCGAGCGCGCCCGGCTCCTGCCGATCAACGCCGACGACATCCGCAACCCGGGGCGTGGCGCTGAAGCGAACCCCCCGCTGGCCCCGATGCGCAACGGTAACGGTCCACCCGGCCTCAAGCATCCGCGAGGCGGTTGCCAAGCCGATCTGTCCGTTCCCACCCAGAATGAACGCGTGCGGCATGCTCCCGCTCGTTGCCTAGAGCCCTCAGACAGGTTTGCCGTAGGGTAAAAAGGAACGACGCTGGCATCTGTGCGTTTCAGTCATAGCGCAAGGCGGTAGTCGGATGGTTCGCCGCAGCGGAGACCTACCGTGGCCGGGCGGAAACGCTGGCAAAGAATGGTGACGATCGTGGACGATCCTGGTAGCGATCATGACATCCGGGCCGAGATGGCCGACGCGCAAGGGTTTTTAGAGGCGCTGGAGGGTGGCAATGCACACATCGGCACTCCTTTCGAGGGGCGCACCGAAGCTAAGATTCAGGAACTGCGACGCCGGATCGCTATGTACCAATCCATCATTGATGAGCGCCATGCCAACGCGGGCGCTGTCAGTTTGCCGAACGTCTGGCCGAGGTGACACCTCATGGATATCACAACTCTTCTCATTATCGTCGTTATCGAGCATGGCGTCGGCCAGCATCCGCTTCAGCTTGGCGTTCTCGTCTTCCAGCGCCTTCAGCCGCCGCGCTTCCGACACGTCCAGCCCGCCGAACCTGGCCTTCACTTGTAGAACGTCGGCGAGCTGACACCATGCTTGCGGCACAACTCCGCAACCGCCACCCCCGCCTCCTGCTCGCGCAGGATCGCGATAATTTGCTCTTCTGTGAACCTTGATCGCGTCATCGTCCGTCCCTTCCTTGGGGCGGACTCTACGCATTCCTGGAGGAGTTTCAGGGGGTCAGGTCACTCTCGCTGCTGCGTACGCTTAACGGACTAATGCAGCGAGTGGTTGCGGGCGCGCCTACCATGCTGAGCGGCGTCTCGGTCGCCTTGCGCCCACGGCGATGGTTAGCGTGCCCGTCTTATCGGAGACCACGGCGCGTCCACGCGAGCAACGCTGCTCAGGCGAGCGAGCGGACAATTTCTCGATAAGCGGTCTCCGGGAAAGCCTTCAGTGTCTTCGTGCGTACGAAGCCGAGGCCGCCGAGCTGCAGGACGTAACGCGCCATGACGGCGTCGTCCGGAGCCTCGCAGATCCCAACAAAGTCGAACTCGCCCAACACCATGTAAAACTGCCTCATCTCGCCGCCCATGTCGGCCAGTAGTTTCTTGGCGGCGTCGAGCCGACGCGGCGAATCCTTGGCGGCCTTGATGCCAGCGTCGGTCAGGCTGAAGAGCGCGATGTAGGTGGTCAAGGTCTCCTCCCGTAGTGAGTGGCGTCCGAACGACCTTGACGCAAGCGGCCCTGCACGCAACAAAAAGCCTGCTCAAGAGCGGGGCGAGAGATAATGCGAAAGTTTCTCGGCGCTGTCGCGCTTCTCGCACTTTGCGGCTGTAACAGTACGCCGCCCCAAACTCCTGTTGACGTTACGAGCGTCCCCCCACCTCCAAGCCCGTCAGGCCCGCCGTCTCGCATCGCGCATCAGGGCTCACGCCTCGGCGTCGTATTCGTTCCCGTTTCGCCGGGATCTGCAACAGCGCTCAAAATCGACTCCGACCGTGGTCTGATCGTCCGCAGCGTACTCGCAGGCGACGCTGGGGCCAAGGCGGGGATCGTATTGCTTTCTGTCGATGGGACGCCGGTCAATTCTTTAGCTGACCTAACTTCCGCGGTGAATTCCGCCGCGCTCCACCATGGTGCGCAGTTCGAGATGTCTCGGGATGGCGTCCCGCTCGACATCACAATTCCGCTTTGAGGCGCCCAAGGCGGCTGAAGCGACTGGGCCGCCCGGTCTGTGGTTGCGGCGCGAGCGGTCAGGCGGCTCGCGACCGGTTGAGTTGCGCGAGCAGCAATTCGCGAGCCTCGATCTCCCTGCGGATCGCGGACAACCGTGGTTCAACCGCCTCCGGAAGTTCGGCAAGCAGTTTTGCTCTTTCGGCCTCTATCGCGGCCTTCAGCGTGTCGATCATCTTGCTCATCACAGCCTCCATACGCGGTGGCGGTGGTTTTCAGCATTGAAATCACGGGCCATGCGGGCGAGAAACATCATAGGCGAAACCGGCCTCTGAGACCTCGTCTCTCACCAACAGTTGCGCACCTCTCGGGCCGCCCGATGGGTGAAGCGACATAAGGACGCTATGTAGTCCCAATGCGCGTTGCGCCCTGGCGGTCCAAACCACGCCCAACGCTTCGTGTCGAACGCTGCAAAAGGGCGGAAACCGCGCATATAGGCGTTGCCTCTTGAAGGTCCGGAGTGCGCTCACAAAAAACGCAGAGGTTATTTGAGCACAGCCTAGGTCCGCGTGGTCTTCTGCACCGATTCGATCTGCTTTTTCACCGGCTCGAAAGCTGCGGTGAATACGGCCGTGGTCAATTGGGCAATGTGCTTGCTATCGCTGACAGCGGCCGCGACCCCTTCCTTGATCAACCGCTGCTGCAATTCCATGAACTCTGTCGGGCTTTTCACGGCGGCAAGCGCCTGCATCGCAGCGGTCAGGTTCTTCGCGTTCTTGGACGCCAATTCCTGATACGCCTTGGTCAACTCCTGTATGGCGGCTCTCGATGCGTTGCCGCTTTCGGTCAGTGCATCGGCGTTGCCCTTCACGATCTTCTCTGCTGCGTCGCCACTCTTGGTAACCGCCTTGGAGGCGGTTTCGGCAACCTGCTCAGCGGGTTTTTTGACCATGACGGGAAATCCTTCAAAAAACGAGGTCCGCCTCCTTACACAAAGCCGATGGCGAGACAGTGGCACGACGATCCTCATGCCGCACTAACGGCCCTCCAGGGCCAGTCAGCAACCATTGACTGCCCGATCATGGCCCGCAATCGGTCCGCTACAAGCAGATAAGGCTTGCCTCGAAAACCCCCGCGGTGATCACAATACGGACTACCCATCCGTCTATTCGTTGCCTCGCAAAAGACGGTTTCCGCTGCAAACGTCGGATCTCTCGTAGAAACAAAGCATCCATCGTTTGATCGGCTGCGATCGAGCATCACTTGTTGGATCACTGTAGCGATTCAAAGCCGGGCGACCGAACCGGTTGGTTGCAGAGGAGGCGCGCCATGTTGAGGGCATTGGTAGCGGGGTTGGCTCTAGCGGGGTTGGCGCAACAGGCAACCGCACAGCCTTTCTCCGCCGATGAGTTGACCCGA
Source organism: uncultured Alphaproteobacteria bacterium (assembly GCA_963767245.1). Classification (GTDB taxonomy): domain Bacteria; phylum Pseudomonadota; class Alphaproteobacteria; order Rhizobiales; family Beijerinckiaceae; genus Roseiarcus. The sequence continues at coordinate 231,125 of CAVYDG010000004.1, read as the reverse complement.
CGTACGATCGAGCGCCGTGCTGTCGAAGCGGTCATATGGGGCATGCCTGCTGTCAGCTCCGATCTCATGCGACAGGCAGCGATTTATGAAGCAAAGAGCGCGGAAAACCAGATTGTGTATTGGTCCCGCCTGCCGAGTTGGAAGAACCAGACGCTCACCCCCAATCCTGACGCCGTCTACCTGATGCCCTTCTTCAATACGCGCGCGGGTCCGATGGTGCTTGAAATTCCGCCCGCCACCGACGAGGGCTCGATTACCGGCAGCGTCGACAATGTGTGGCAGGTGCCCCTTGAGGACGTGGGCCCAGACGCCGTCGACAAAGGCAAGGGCGGCAAGTTCCTGATTTTGCCGCCGGACTATAAGGACAAGGTTCCTAAGGGTTACATCGCGCTTCCCTCCGAAACTTATGGCGGTTTCGCTCTGCTGCGCTCCGTTCTCCGGGGCGGGACTGATGCCGACATCGCTAAAGCCGTCGCGTACGGCAAGCGGGCCAAACTTTATCCTCTAACGCAAGCCGCAAGACCGCCGTCGACGGTGTTCGTGGATGCAACAGATGTGGTTTTCGACGGCGCCATTCCCTACGATCTCAGTTACTTTCAGTCGCTCGATCGTATCGTCCAGACCGAGCCCTGGCTGGAACGGGACAAAGCGATGATTGACCAGCTCAAGTCCCTTGGAATTGAGAAGGGCAAGCCGTTCAGTCCCACCCCGAAGACGAAGGAGTTGCTCGAAAGCGGCGCTCGTGAAGCCAACGCTTGGCTCGACGCCCGATTAGAGACCCTCCTTTCACCTCCGTACTTTGAAGCGACCCACTGGGCGTTACCGGCGTCGTCTGAAGGGGTCAAAGAAGTGGTCGACGGCACGTCCACCGGCTTCGCGAAACCCGACAGCTATCCCGTTGATGGACGCGGCGTCGCCTCTTCCATCGCCCTCATCGGCATCAAGCATCTGGAGGGCGGACAGCTCTACCTGATGAATCTCAAGGATAAGGACGGCAATGCGCTGGATAAGGCCAGCAGCTATCACCTCGCCGTGCCGGCCAAGGCCCCAGTCACGCAGTACTGGTCGGCGACGATATACGACAGAGCCACCCACGCCTTCATCCGCGACATGGAGCGATTTAGTCGTTCCTCCCAGAACCCTGACCTTCAGGTCAATTGCGACGGCTCCGTCGATCTCTACTTTGGACCGAGAAATCACGACGGCGAGGAGACGAATTGGATACCCACAAGTGGCGAGGGACAATTCGAGGTCCTCTTTCGCTTCTACGGACCCAAGGAGCCGCTGTTTGAAAAAACATGGAAGCTGCCCGACATCGAAAAGGTTGCCTCCGCGGGGGAGAAATTCGAACCAACAGTGATTACCTGTCCCGTCACGCCAGAGAACTTCGTTCGCGCCGAGAGCGACCTCAATTTTGGCCACATCGTCAAAGACGGCGGCTTCGGCAAGTTCAATCACCGCCGCGAGCCGGCGGCGATCGACAACCAGACCGTCATCCGGCTCAACCGCGATACGCTCTATTCGTCGGCGGTGTTCGATCTCGACGCCGGTCCGGTGACGATCACGCTGCCCAACGCAGGCAAGCGGTTCATGTCGATGCAGGTCATCGACGAGGACGAATATACGCCCGAGGTCGATTACGGCGCCGGGACGCGCACGCTTACCGAAGAGAAGATCGGAACACGCTATGTCCTGGTTGCGGTTCGGGCCCTGGTCAACCCGGACGATCCGAAGGACCTCGAGGCCGTTCACGCTCTCCAGGATGCGATCAAGGTCGATCAGCCCGGCGGACCGGGCAAGTTCGTGACGCCGCAATGGGATCAGGCGAGCCAAAAGACGGCGCGCGACGGGCTTCTCATGCTGGCCACGACCTTGCCGGACACCAAGGTAATGTTCGGGCCGAGGGGCGCTGTCGATTCGGTCAAGCATCTGATCGGCGCGGCCTCGGCCTGGGGCGGCAATCCGGAGAAGGACGCGCTCTATCTCAACATCGTTCCGGCCAAAAACGACGGCAATACGATTTACAGGCTCAACGTCAAGGATGTGCCGGTCGACGGCTTCTGGTCGATCAGCGTCTATAACGCCAAAGGCTATTTCGAGCCAAACCCTCAGAACGCCTATTCGCTCAACAATATCACCGCGAAGGCAAACGCTGACGGGTCGGTTCCCGTTCAGTTCGGCGGTTGCGACGGCAAGATCGACAATTGCCTGCCGACGGCGCCGGGCTGGAACTATCTGGTGCGGCTCTATCGGCCACGCGCCGAAGTTCTCGATGGACGTTGGACCTTCCCGGAAGCGAAACCGACCGATTGAGCGCCGACTTGGTGCGCAAACCTCCCCTTCCGTCCCAAAGCTTGAACTTCCTTCAACACAAGTCGAGGGCAGCGCTCGACGGGCTCTCCGGTGCATCCCTGTCGTGACGCGAGCTGGACCCTCATGGGGGTTATTGTTGTTGCGGGTCCCTGCTTGGCCCATAAACGCTCAGCCAAAGCCAAAGGTCGCGCGGTCGACTATTCGCCAAGCCTGGCGACATTCAATCGCAAACCGCCGCCGCCTGATCCTCATTCTTCGGCTCGCGTCGCTGAGGTCAAAACGGGGTCGGAGTTCAGAGCGATAGCAAAAAAACGACGGACCACGCGGCGACAATCGCGATAAGAGCGACCAGGAGTGGTCGCTTGTTGCGATCCTCGATCGGAAGTGCGCTGGACAAATTGTCGTACATCTGGGTGTTCATCGTGACGGCTCCTTCCGTCGTCCGCCATCAGAGCATAACCCGTTGCCGACTTTGCTGTGACGGGCGTCACACTCTCGCGCGGTCACCACCAATGTGACGGAAACTACGAGGTCGCATTGCCAGTCCTCCCGGCGTCATCCTGCGATACTGGGCCGCTCGAAGCTCTGAAGTCGATCCCGTCGCGTCGCTTCCACTTCCTGAGACGAACCGGACCTCGACCTGACGACCCCAGCATTGCTTTCACCTTGCACGCCGGCGATCCGACTGAGGCGCATATCGTCCAGGCCGGCAATCCGACACCCCTATCTGGCCCGCTCTACGCGGCTTGCTGAGTTGTGCGGCATCCTCGGATCGTCGGCTTCACGTTCGGACCATATTTTTGCGAGATACCGGCGGAAGACCAGCCGTCCCTCGCCCGCCGTCAAGCGAGCGCCTGTGCTTTGACGACCAGAAGGCGGGCGGAGATCGTTGCCCCGACTGCGAAGAGCGTCTGTCCCCCTAAATTCACAGCCTTACCCATGGTCCGCATTGCGATCACTCAAGCCGCGTTCGAGGCGATCGCCGCCATATTGCCTAGCGTAAGCGGGAGACCCCCCGGCTATGCCGGGGTGGCAGTAGCAGTTTGACGTTTCCGGCAGTCCATCAGCGAACTTCCAACGTGAGCAGCCACTCACACGAAAGGAACTCCGCCGATGAACGTCGAAGAAGGGCATTTGATGCCCAATCATGTGCACATGCTGCTGTCGATCCCGCCGAAATATGCGGTGTCGCAGGTAGGTTTCATCAAGGGCAAGAGCGCGATCGACATGGCTCGGGTTTATGGAGAGCGCAAACGCAATTTCGTGGGGCAGCATTTCTGGGCCCGGGGATTCTTCGTCAACACGGTCGGACGCGACGAGGAAGCCATCCGCGCCTACATCCGCAATCAAGAGAAGGAAGATCAGAGGCTGGAGCAGATGAACCTCTGGCGCTGACACGCCGCCTTGGGCGGCTCCAAATTCAAGGGGCCGCGTCAGCGACCCCTTCTGCCGCTTCGAGCGGCTCCAATCCTAAAGCCCCCGGCTTTGCCGGGGGATACTTACCCAGCGTCGGGTACGAGCGGCCGCCGCGGCGGCGATCTATTGGCTGAGACAACCGTAGCCTCTCAGCGGAATCATCGATGGCTTTGGCGACGGATTTCAGCGCTTCGGCGAGGAACGGAGCGACTCCTTCCGGGGAGCTCTCGGACGCGGCGGCGATGGCTACGGCCCTCAGAAAGTCCGTCGCGAACTTGACGCCTTCCCGGTATCCATTTTCGAAATCTGTCATGGCAAAACCCCTGGGGAACTTGCCCGGTGTAATGGCTGACGCCGAGGCCGTCGTCGAAGACGGCCGCGCCGAGCCAGACCGGCTGGCCTGCCGATTCCGACGAAGCCGCCCGGGTATAACGGGATAATGCCGCCCGGGATTCCTGAATGATGCCGCCCACCGTAACGGAATGATGCCGCCCGGGTCGCGAGCCTCGCTGGCCGCTGGATTGTTGTCACCGGCTGTGGTGTTGGGTCAAGCCTTCCTTGATTGCTTTGCTTGTGTCCGACGTAGGCTTTCGCCGGCGAGTTCGATGCGATGAGCGTTATGGATGAGACGGTCCAGGATGGCGTCGGCGTAGGTGGGATCGCCGATGATTTCGTGCCAACGGTCGATCGGAAGCTGGGAGGTGATCACCGTGGAGCGGCGTCCATAGCGCTCTTCAAGGATTTCCAGGAGATGACAGAATTGACTGTCGACAAAGACAATGAAGAAATTCGACACCGCGCGTACATGATCTGGCTGGATGAAGGGCAGCCCGACGGCCTTGCTGAGGATCACTGGCATCAGACCGTTGCAGAGATCCAAGAAGCCGAGCGACGAGATAGGCCCGGCTCTCCCACTGATCAGATGGCCGATAAACCGCGACGCTCTCCGAAGTAGAGAGCCACAGCGATACGTTGTCGGACAATCGCTGACGACGATGTCTGAAATTCACCGCGAACAGGAGAGGTCGTGCGACCCCGTGGACTTCACGGCCTCTTCGACACTGCCGAAGGCCGAAGGCTCAAAGAGATCGCGACGGGGACGCCGTGGCGGAAATGGGGGCCTTATCTGGCAGAGCGCCAATGGGGGACCGTCCGCGAAGACTACAGCGCCAACGGGGAAGCTTGGACATTCTTTCCGTTCAAGCATGCGCATAGTCGCGCCTATCGTTGGGGAGAGGATGGCCTCGCGGGATTCTGCGACGAGGCTATGCGTTGGTGCCTGGGCTTGGCGCTTTGGAATGGCAAGGACGCGATTCTAAAAGAACGCCTTTTTGGGCTGGGCGGTGGGGAAGGGAACCATGGTGAAGACGTCAAAGAAGTCTATCACTTTGTCGACGCTACTCCGACTCACTCCTATCAAAAAATGGTCTACCGCTATCCGCAGGATCCGTTTCCCTATGCGGAACTTGTAAGCGTCAACAAGCTGCGTTCTCACCGGGAGTTGGAGTTCGAACTCGTCGATACGGGGGTTTTCAGCGGCGCTCGGTTCTTCGACGTTACAATTGAATTTGCGAATGCGGATCCCGATGACATCTTGATGCTGATCTCGATCGAGAACGCAGCTCAAGAATCTGCTGTGCTCCATGTTCTGCCCCAGCTTTGGGCGCGCAACACGTGGTCTTGGAACGGCGCCGCGGATCGTCCGTGGCTGCGCAAGGCTGGCATGGCCGATGTGCTCGCATTCCCGCCAGGCAAAAGAACCAGGCGCTGGAGCATCGATTGCTCTGCTGAGCTGCTTTTTTGTGAGAACGAGACCAACCTGCCGCTCCTGTTCGGCGTCGAGGCGCCGGGCCCATTCAAAGATGGAATCAACGATTTCATAATCGCCGGTAGGCGCGAGGCTATCAGTGCTGCCGATGAGGGCAGCAAAGTCGCCGCTCACGTCCGCCTGAGGCTATCGGCCGGAGCGAGTGCGTCGATTCGCTTGCGTTGGAGACTTGACGGCTCTGCCGTGGAACCGTTCCTCGACTTTGATGCGATCCTTGCTGCCCGGCGACAGCGGCGTATCCAGCCCATGGCGCCCCCGCCAATTCGTGCCGCCGGAGCCACGCATAAATGTTGCGCCATTCCAGACTTACGGTCCCTTCCGGCATCGACGCGGTGACAATCGTCGGCGTGACCGCGACCACTGTGATGGAGTTGAAGCCGAGGCGTTCGGCGGTGCGCCGATGCCGGATTAACTGATCCGCATGCAGAGCTGAGATCACCTTGCATTCGAGAAAGACGCACCATCCCTTCTCGTCGAATATCCAGCCGTCGGGAATGCCGCCCCGCTCACCCTCGTTCGTCTCCGCGGGCTCGACCGCCTCGTCTGGATATTGTTACTCAAGAACTTGAAGTTTGTTGGGGGCTGCCCTCGGCTTGACCTTCACCAGCTCGCGCAGGAACAGCCTAAGGAGCTTGCGATCCTGATCGAGCGCCGTCATGAGCGCATGTGTGACGCGGTTTCCCGGCTGGGTGTATTGGTCGAAGATATTCCGCATCGGCAGGCTGTTTGGTTGATCGCGAGTGAGCAGTGTAAAATCTGGGACGGTTTCTTCCAACCGACACCCGACCGGTAACGACATTTGCCAAAGACGGGAGATGCCCAGCGGCGGCTGGCACGACGCCATTCGGTCCGAGGCGACCGTTTGGCGTTTGGTGTTTCAATCGTGTCGCCGACGCAAGAGAATCAGCCCATGCTCCTTCGATTCCTCCTTGCGCGACAAGCCACCTTACCGTCGTCCGCCGTGTCCCTGAAATGGCAGGCCGCTTCCTTCGCAGCAATCCATAGTTCGTCATCGCGTGTCATGATTTCTCTTTCTCTGAGGGTTGCACTTCAGCTCGGGCCTTCATAGGCTTGCTTGTGGAGAATCAGTTCTCTGGAGGCAGTAGCAACGAAGGCATGGAGGAGAATCCCTTGCAGGATTTATTTGAGAGCTATGTGAGCGACCTGTACCAACTCCGCGATGCGTTCCATGGCGACCTCACTTCCACTGCGAAGGCGCTGTCGCAGGCGATGGACGACTACGCCCGACGCGGTGAGGCGGCGCTGACATTGTTCATGGAGAAAGTTGCGACCCGCGGCGTGGAACTCGAAGCTGCGGCCGCGGCTAGGCTCGATCAGTTTCGCGGACTTCCTGCAACGGGCGGTCTGCCGAATGTCAACGAGGGGCCGCTCGCGCATGCCCCACCAAATGCGGATCAAGTGAAAATCGCGGCAGCAGCAGAGCGGGCGGTCGCGGCAGCAGCGGACCGCGCAGTCGCGGCCAGCTTGCGTGTCGAGAACGATGAAGCCCATAAGCCACGGTCGGGACGCGCGATAGCGCTCGTTAGATCGGAGCCGGCGGCTTGAAGCGGTTCTGAACAGCTCCATGGCCATGCTGTGCTCGGCCGCTGGCTCGTCCGTGGGATAAGTAGCCATCAGTGCGCCGCTTCGGGATCGCATCCCCGCGCCCACTAATGGGCTTCGCCCGGACCTTTGCCGCTCGAGGGCGAAGTTGGAAAGCAGGTGTCCTGCCCGACCTCGCCGTCCCCACCGTCTCAAGACAATAGCGGAAGCACGAGCGTCTTTGCCGGGAAAACCGCTGATAGTGTGGACTACGACAAATGCACTATTTGCTTTTGGGGGCAGGATAAGCGCTGTTTGCGTCGGACGGCGCCCGGCCTCATCTGATGGGGCGTCGTTTTGCTTCAACGTCCTCGAGGTTTTGCCGTTTCTTGATCCTGATGAAGTCGATCTGGACGAGGCTGCGCCGGGACGGGGATGAGCCCAATTTCCGCAGATTTTGGGCGGTGGCGGCCAATAGGAACTCGTCCCAGGTGGCTCACCGGGTGACACTCGCCATTCCGAGCACGTGAATGACTGCGGTCACTCCGCCGTGACCACCGCCGGCCGTTGTGGCATTGTGGGTTTCTGTCGGAGGGCTAGCCGTTTGAGCGGAAAAATCCTGATCTACGGCGCCACCGGCTACACCGGCAAGCTGATCGCGAAAGTTGCGGTCGACCAGGGCGCACTCCCGATCCTGGCCGGACGCAATCCCGGAAATGTCGAAGCCATCGCCAAACCGCTCGGCCTCGCCGCACGCGCATTTGATCTTCGCGATTCCGGCCGGATCGACGCCGCCATCAAGGACGTTTCGGCGGTGCTCTGCGTCGCCGGTCCATTCTCGACGACGTCGAAACCGATAGCGGACGCATGCCTTCGCAATCGCGTCCACTACCTCGACATCACCGGTGAAATCGACGTGTTCGAAGCCCTCGCCGCGCGGGACGCCGAAGCCAAGGCGCAAGGCGTTACGCTCTTGCCCGGCGTTGGCTTCGACGTCGTGCCGAGCGACTGCCTTGCCGCCCATCTAAAACGCCGGCTGCCCGACGCCAATGATCTCAAGCTGTATCTGTCGCTGGGCGCGAACATGTCGCGAGGGACAGCCAAGACGATGGTCGAAGCTATCGCCGCCGGCACGCGCCTTCGCCGCCATGGGCGCCTCGTCACCCGCATCCGGGCAGAAGAGGGGTCATGCGATTTCGGCAAAGGAAAGAAGCCCACAATTCAGGTCAGCTGGGGCGACGTCTCGACTGCGTATCGTTCGACCGGTATTCCCAACATCGAGGTCCAGTTCGCGGCCTTGCCGGCGATCCGGCGCTTTGCGCGGACGCCTGCCTTCGTCAAATCGTTTCTCGGGCTCGGCTTCATGCAGAGCTTCCTCAAGGCCCAGGTCGACAGAATGCCCGAAGGCCCGAGCGAAACCGCGCGGCGAGCGGGACAAGCGACGCTGGTGGGCGAGGTCCGCAACGCGGCAGGACAAACTGTCCGCGCGCGCTTGAGGACCCCTGAAGGCTACGCTCTGACGGCCTTGACCGCCTTCGACGCCGCGAAGCGCGTCGCGGCCGGGGAAGTCGGGGCCGGCTTCCAAACGCCGGGTTCAGCGTTCGGTCCCGACTACATCCTGTCGTTCGACGGCGTGACGCGAGACGACCTCAACAGCTGATGGCGCGCGACCACAGGAGGCATCCCCAACGCCAATGGCGGGACTCTGCGCAGCTCGAACTCAGTGAAGCGCAGGCCGCGCCAGCGCTCAGCGCGGACGAGCGCGTCGAGGGAATCACGAGGCGGGGTGATCGGCTGCCCGTTCGCAGAAGAGACGATCGTCAGTCTGGGACAGTTTTCGCCGGATCCGCAGCCAACCGTGAACCGGCGAGGTCTTCAATCTTGACATTGTGCCGCGCTGCCCAATCGGCGAGGTTCTGCGGACGGTACTCGCTGCCCATCCGCCATCGTTCGAATACCGACGCGTCTATCGTTTCGTTGATCGTATGAACCACGGTGTGAGTGCGAGGCTCCGGCATCCGGCCAATGGGCCGCCAGTAGCGTTGTCGAGCATGCAATAGGGAGTAGGCCCCCGAAATAAACGCCTTGAAGGAGTTGTCGATTTCGCCGCCGGCCGCTTCCCGATCGATATCAAGTGGTTGTCGGAATGCGAGTCCGTGTTTTTCCGCCTTGGACATCAACCAACGCAGCGGCAACTGGGAAAGCAAATCATCATAGCTGCCGCCGCCGACATTGCCATGTGATCCAACAAACCACCGTTGCTCAACACTTTCTAAGGAACGCGGAGATATGAATGGCACAGAAGGATCAGTCCCAGGAACATATTGACTGAGCAGGGTGGCGTCGAACACCTTGCGGTTTTCGTCCACCGCAAGGGCATGAAATACGTTTTGCTCAGTCTTGCGGAGATTGACGTCAAGGAAGCTATGGTCGCCTCCGGTGAGGAGGTGGAACGCGTTATTGGTGGCGACTGCGCCAACTGTGTCCCACACGCCAGTGAACTTGACGGGAATTGGGTTGCTGTATCGGACTAGCCAGCGCTCCTCATTGGTGAATTTAATTGCGTCTCTCTCGGGCTCGCAAAGCTCGTGGATTGATAGCGCATCGTTGCCTCGGCGATACCGCGTGTAAAGCTGGTCGATTGACAAGGGAGCACCCAGCTTCAGAAGCCCGCAACGGGAAATCAGACCCGACAGGCTACGCGCGGCAAACGCCCCCCGGCTGAACCCAAAGATAAAGAGCTCGTCGGCGTCGTGGTAATTCTCTACAAGCCACTGGTAAGAGAGCGTAAGCTGGTCGTCGATGCCATAGCCAAATATGCCACCCCGAATCCGGTCGCCGAAACTCGTGCCTATCCCCGCGTTATAAAAAATCAACTGATCCGGGGAAGGCGCGCAAAGCGACTTGAGGCGCCAGACATTGGTATTGCCGATAGCGCGATCCCAAGTGCCGTCCAAGAAGACAGCCAGCTTTCGAGCTCCGGAACTCGCCGCCACTGCGTCGGTCATCACAGCCTCCTCATGTAAGACTAGTTCCGCTTCGTTACGTTTTCCCGCATTCGCGGCGCTTCAAGACTGGCGGCTAGGATCTCGTGTGGCCTGATAGTCTAAGATCTCCCACCGCTGCGATTGAACTCCAGGTGCTGAGAGCTAGCCGACATCATCACACGCGCGCCAACTTTGGATTTCATAGACTTTTCCTTCGACAGGGAATGAACCATTAAGAGGAGGTGCAGACGGCGGGGTCGACCCTACATGCGGATTTTCCTGGTGGCGCTGCTTCCTTTAGGGCTTCTTGGATCGCTCCCCCTCGGCTTCGACGAGCAAGCAGCCGTCTTCCGAGCCGCCCTGCCCATGGGCATCGAAACGGCGAGGCCGTCGGGGGCGGTTTTTCAGCGTCATCTCGACGGATGAGGTTTTTCAGCGTCATCTCGACGGATGAGCCGAATGGACCGCCAGAGGCTAGGCGGCTTCGTGTCGTCTAGCCTCAGAGCGGTGGCTTTTCAGGCCGGCACGCGAGCAACTCTTGGATCAATAGTCCATGCCGCCCATTCCGCCGCCAGGCATGGCCGGAGCCTCCTTCTTCTTCGGCGTCTCAGCGACCATGGCCTCCGTCGTGATCATAAGACCGGCAACCGACGCGGCATCCTGCAGGGCGACCCGCACGACCTTCGCCGGATCGACGATGCCGGCGTTGAGCATGTCGACATATTGCTCGGTCTGGGCGTCGAAGCCATAGGACTGCGACTTGTTCTCAAGCACCTTGCCGACAACAATCGAACCCTCGACGCCCGAATTTTCCGCGATTTGGCGGATTGGCGCTTCGAGCGCCCTGAGCACGATGTTGATGCCGGCCTGGATGTCGCCATTGGGGTCGCTCAGCTTACCGATAGCCGCCTTGGCGCGCAGGAGCGCAACCCCGCCTCCCGGCACGATGCCTTCCTCGACCGCAGCCTTGGTTGCGTGCATCGCGTCATCGACACGGTCCTTCTTCTCCTTGACCTCGACCTCGGTCGAGCCGCCGACCCGAATCACCGCAACGCCGCCGGCCAGCTTCGCCAACCGCTCCTGCAGCTTCTCCTTGTCGTAGTCGGACGTCGTCTCCTCGATCTGCGCCTTGATCTGCGCAATCCGACCCTCGATGTCCTTCTTCGCGCCCGCGCCGTCGATGATCGTGGTGTTCTCCTTCTCGATGCGCACGCGCTTGGCTTTGCCGAGCATCGGCAGCGTGACGTTCTCGAGCTTAATGCCAAGGTCCTCGGCGATCATTGTGCCGGCGGTGAGGACCGCGATGTCTTCGAGCATCGCCTTGCGACGGTCGCCGAAGCCCGGCGCCTTGACCGCGGCCACCTTCAAGCCGCCGCGCAGCTTGTTGACGACCAGGGTCGCCAGCGCTTCGCCTTCGATGTCCTCCGCGATGATGAGCAATGGCTTGCCGCCCTGAACCACGGCCTCGAGGATCGGGAGCATCGGCTGGAGCGAGGAGAGTTTCTTCTCATGGATGAGGATATAAGGCTCCTCGAGCTCGGCGATCATCTTCTCGGCGTTGGTGATGAAATAGGGTAAGAGATAGCCTCGGTCGAACTCCATTCCTTCCACGACGTCGAGCTCGGTCACAGCGGTCTTGGCCTCCTCGACCGTGATCACGCCTTCGTTCCCAACCTTCTTCATTGCGTCGGCGATCATCTTGCCGACCTCCTTGTCGCCATTGGCTGAGATCGTGCCGACTTGAGCGATTTCCTCGGAGGACTGGACCTTCTTGGCGCGGCGCTCGATGTCTTTGACGACGGCCGCCGAGGCCAGATCGATGCCGCGCTTGAGATCCATTGGGTTCATGCCGGCGGCGACCAGTTTGAGGCCCTCCTTCATGATCGAGGCGGTCAGCACCGTCGCGGTGGTGGTACCATCGCCGGCATTGTCGCTGGTCTTCGAGGCGACCTCGCGCACCATCTGCGCGCCCATGTTCTCGAACTTGTCTTCGAGTTCGATCTCCTTGGCGACAGTCACGCCGTCCTTGGTGATGCGGGGCGCGCCGAATGACTTGTCGAGAACGACGTTGCGGCCCTTGGGGCCCAGCGTCACCTTGACGGCGTTGTTGAGGATATCGACGCCGCGCAGCAATCGGTCGCGGGCGTCGGTAGAGAAACGTACGTCTCTGGCGGGCATGGTCTCACTCCCTGGTTTGAGGTGATGGAATGGGCGGCTTTAGGCCGCCTTTTTCTTCGAAGCGGGCGCGACCTCGATGACGCCCATGACGTCGGACTCTTTCATGATCAAAAGGTCTTCGCCGTCGATCTTGACCTCGGTGCCCGACCACTTGCCGAACAGCACCCGGTCGCCGGCCTTGAGATCAAGCGGAACCAGCTTTCCGCTCTCGTCCCGAGCCCCGGGCCCCGGGCCCTGCGGCAATCACCTCGCCTTCCTGCGGCTTTTCCTTGGCTGTGTCGGGAATGATGATGCCGCCCTTCGTCTTGTCCTCTCCCTCGATGCCTACGGCGTTCACACAATCGAGTCGTTTTCGACTGGCATATGGTTTGGGCTTCTGATTCAACGCCTGTTCGGTTTTCGGGAGGCGTTGATGGGCGATGGTTTCTGCGGCGATATTCGAGTTTCTCGCCGATTTGAACGGATCCTCGAGGACATCGCCGGTTCTGGCGCGCTGGTGGTTCGCAAGTTTGGCCGGGATCGCGCGGGGGAGATAGCGGCCCATCGCTTTCTCGGATCGGAGCAGGCGACCCCGCAAGCGATCACGGAGGAGGCCGCCCAACGCACGGCGCAGGCTTGCCGGGGTCGGCGCGTTGTCGTGGCGCAGGACACGACCGAGATCAATTTCGCCGGGCGCGACAAGGGGCGGAAGCTGGGGCTGGGCGGCGACGGGACAAGTCTCGGCTTCTTCATTCATTTGCTTGTCGCCGTCGACGCCGACGATGAAGCGCTTCTGGGCGTAGTGGGGGCGAAGATTTGGACCCGCGCGCTCGGCGAAGTGAAGACGCATCGCCACAAGCGGAGCCTCAAGGACAAGGAATCCGTGCGCTGGGTCGATGCGGCGCAGAGCGCGGCTCAACGGCTCGCCGACGCCGCCAGCATCGTTGTTGTCGGCGACCGCGAGAATGACATCTACCAGGCCTTCATCCGAAAGCCGGGCGACGTCGATCTCATCACGCGGGCGCGCGGCGACCGCAAGTTGGCCGGAGGCGGCCTCCTGTTTGCCACAGCCGACGGTTTTCCGACGGCGCTCGAGATCGATGTGGCGGCCGCCCCACGCCAGCCGCGCGCGCCGGATGCGCGCGTTCGAACGGCCCGCGTGGCCGTTTCGTTCGGCAAGGCGACAATCGCCAGACCCAAGACCGGACAGGCCGCCGGCGATCCCGAAGCCTGCGAGATCAACGTCGTTGTGGCGCGCGAAAGGGACGTTCCTTTGGGGACCACGCCGCTGATGTGGCGGCTTTTGACGACCTTGCCGGTTGAGACCGCCGAGGACGCTCGGGAAATCATTCGCCTCTATCGTCTGCGCTGGCGCATCGAAGAGGTCTTCCGCGTGCTTAAACGCGACGGCTTGGCTCTGGAAGAGACGCAGGTCGAGAGCGCGCGGCGCCTGTTCAACCTCGCTGCCTTCGCCGTGGTCGCAGCGGCGCGAATCCTTCAACTCACCGACGCCCGGGACGCGGGCTCCCGCCCCGCAACCGACGTGATCGACGAAAGCGCGGTCGAAGCCGCCGCCGCCATCGGCGGCGCCTTGGAAGGAAAAACAATGCGGCAGAAGAACCCACACCCGCGCGGCTCCCTCTCTTGGCTCGCATGGATCACCGCCCGCCTCGGCGGCTGGAACGCCTATTACAAGCCGCCCGGACCCAAAACCATGGCCGATGGTTGGCGTCGCCTCGCCGCCATGCTCGACGGTTATGCAATCGCCCACGGCAAATCGCTTGTGTGAATCCCGTAGCCCTCGATGCGGCGGACGACGACACGGTCATGCAATGGACGGAATTTCATGAGTTTCGCTCCGGGTTGACCTGCGATGCCGGCCTCGGGCGACACGCCCTGCGTTCGGCTCAGGTCTCAAGCGGGCAGTAGATAACCGCTGCTAGCACTTGTTACAAGAGAGTGCTAAAATTTCGCGTCCAGCCAAACGCCTCGGTCTACGCGCGCTGCAGGCTGCAGGCGGTTGCCAAGCCTTGCAACAAGCGGCCCGCCTGTATCATATGAAACACATGGCGATCGACGCACTCGAAAAGAGACTTGTTGAAGCTTTGAAAAGCGTGGACGCGCACGGAGACGTTGCGCCCGCTCATGTCCACGATCCAATGACGATGCTGCTCCGAGAGAACGTCGTCCGAGGCAACCTCGTGCGGTGGGACGACGTGAGAGGTCGTTACGTGTTGACCGGTACCGGCCGCCGGCGAATTGGCCAGGGCAGCCGTGCTCCTGGCGCTGTGGTATCATTCCGAACTCGGGGCGTCGTAGGCAGCGGTGTACTGCACAGAAAGCCCGCCAACACCAGCCTCAATGAATAGCCGCCGCTTCACCTCGATGCGCCGTTTCGTCCTCGCCGCCCTCTTCGTTCTGATCGCCCTGCCCGCCGGCGCTCTCGAGCGGTGGCAGACCCTGCCGCCGTCACCGGCGCCGCTCGCAACCGACCGCAGCGGCGAGGCCGAGGCCAACGGGATCAAGATCCACTACGCGATCTATGGCAGCGGCTCGCCGGTCATTTTCCTGCACGGCGGCCTCGCCAACAGCGACTATTGGGGCGAGCAGGTTCCCGCGGTCGCGACGGCGAGTGAAACATTTGAAACATGAAACATCGACAAAACTTCAATGCGCCGCGACCATCACGCTCGAGATGACGGGCGGTGAGGCGAGTCCCAGACGTCACAGCGCCCGAAATCGCGGACACCGCCCTGCTTCTCGCCAATCATGGGCCGGTAGTGACTGGACTATCGCTTGATAGCGCCGTATTCACCGCCGCGGTGCTGGAAGAAACGGCGAAGCTCGTGATTCTCACGCGGTCGTTACCGGTCCGACGTCTCGGCGCCGAGAAAATCGCGGCCCTCAATTCCAAATTCTCCTTGAAGTGAATGGCACCTTTGGCAACTCCTGCTTCGGAAGCTCGTAGGGTATTCACGGTGCGATAAATTGCTACGCTTCTCCGCCAATCTCGGATTTCTCTGGCCGGAAATACCCTTGCCAGATCGTGTCGACGCCGCGGCTAAAGCGGGCTTCAAAGCGATAGAGCTGCATTGGCCCTATGACACGCCCGCTCATGAGGTGCGCGCGAAATGCGAGGCAAATGGACTAAAGCTCCTCGGCGTCAACACCTCGCGAGGTAACGCCTCGAAAGGCGAGCTCGGGCTAGGCGCCCTTCCCGGACGTCAGGCGGATTTCCAAGCCTCCTTCGATCAGTCATTGCGCTACTGCGCGGAGGGAGGGGGCAATGCGATCCATTGCATGGCGGGAAAAATGGAGCCCGGCGCGCGAGACGTCGCGCGGTCGGTATTCCTAGAAAACTTGCAAGAAGCCTCTAGAAAGGCAGCACCATATGGGGTGACGCTCCTTCTCGAGCCGCTAAATCCAGGCGACGCGCCTGGCTATTTTTACTCAACCATCGGTGAGGGTGTCGCGATCCTTAGCGAAACTGGACGCTCAAACATCCGGCTGATGTTCGACTGCTATCATGTCGGCGTTGGCGAAGGCGATGTTCTGGTAAAGCTTGAACGGTTTATGCCCTTGATTGGGCACGTCCAGACCGCCGCTGTGCCAACCCGCGCGGAGCCAGACGAGGGCGAGCTCAACTATCGCGCAGTGTTCAATGCGCTCGAACGTTTCGGCTACGACGGTTACATCGGGTGCGAGTACAAACCGCGTAGCAGTACCGAGGCTGGGTTGAAATGGACAAACAATTTACAAGTCAAGCTTTGAGCATGCGGACACCGGCCGTCCCTGGCGTAACGACGTTGATGGTGTACATTGGGACAAATCCACTATCCGGTTCTGGGCTCAAGACGCCCAGCCGCGAAGGTGACGAGTTTACATCCACCGTCTTTCGGCTTCAAATGTTGACCCCTGAGTGGAGTGGGCCCCTCGGGCCGGACAGCGATCAGGCCGCTGATGTGACCATGGGGCCGGGGTCGGCTTTCTTAATGCTCTGCAGTAATCGCCAGCCGCGCTCAGCCGTCCAGGCGCGCCCTCAAACGCGACGCGCTGAACTGGATTGGAAAAGGCTGGATGGGCGGGGGGCAGTCTGGCACAGTTGATGGTCCTTAACTCTTGTGCAATTCCCATGCTCACTATCCACCACCTCGGCCATTCCCAATCCGAGCGCATCGCCTGGCTGTGCGAAGAGCTGGGTCTTCCCTACGAAATTCGGCACTACACCCGCGACCCTGTCACAATCCTCTCGCCGCCGGAACTCAAGGCGCTGCATCCTCTAGGCGCGGCGCCCCTGATCGAGGACGGCGATCTGTTGCTGGCCGAGTTGGCCGCGATCGTCGAATACATCATCGTGAAGCATGGCGGTGGTCGCCTCAAGCTCGGCCCCGCGCATCCGGACTACGCGGCCTTCCTCTATTGGTTCCATTTTTCGAATGGCAGCTTGCAACCGGCGATGGGACGTCTACTGATGATGTGCCGCGTGAGACTGCCCGCGGATCATCCGGTGCAGGCGTCGGTACAGGGTCGGCTCGACCGGGTGATGGCGCATGTGGAGGCACGGCTCGGCGAGGCCCCATACCTCGCGGGCGGGGAGTTCACGGCGGCCGACATTATGAGCGTGTTCTCGCTCACCACGATGCGCCTCTTCCAGCCGATCGATCTCGCGCCTCATCCAAACATCCTAGCCTACCTGCAACGCATCGGTGAGCGGCCCGCATATCGCCGCGCCATGGCCAAGGGCGATCCGGACCTGACGCCGAAGCTGAGCTGAGCTGGGGCCGCTTCAGCGCGCGACTATTCGGCTTCCGCTCGGGAACACAAACGCGAATTGAACGAACGCGGGTCGGCACGTCGCTGCCACGTTACGCAGGCGCGTGCCGAGATAGCGGTCACGCGCACTATTCGCCGCTCCTGCGTCTGCAGAACCTCTGAACGCCACGGATTTTTGAAGGGGCTGATATCGGCCCGCTCCTCGACCCAGATGGAATCGCCGGATTTATGGTCGAACGATCCACGATCTCTCCGCTCTGCGGGGAACTGGTGTCGCCGAGTGAGCAGGATAGAGATCGCCGAGGCTGACAAAGACGTGGCGCTGATCGGGTTCCGCCTTCCGCCAACAAGCGCGTCTAAGAATGAAATATGATAATTGAGAGCGTCTTTGGCTTGGCGGCGCGGCGCACGAAGGCGTCGAGGAGCTCAAACTGGTCGGGGCCGCGCCGGTGAGGCAAAGACGAATTGGACTAAGCCGCCGGCACCGAGCTGAGTCTATGGGCGTTGAAAGCCGTCGCCACTCTTTCCGGCGCGCAAAGATCTGCCTGTGAGGCTTGGCGGTGGACGAAATTTCCAGGCGACAGGTCTGAAATCCTCGCCGAGCATCGGATTGGCGCCACGTGCGACGACCGCCAGAGGTAGGGCGAGACCGCGAGGCGACAGGTCGCCGTCAACTCTGCGCGGCGGAGCTGGTTCAGAGAGCCGGACATGTCGGCGCTGGCGGTCATGACGTATCGCAGAACCACTGGCGGTTGTTCGGGCGCGGTAGAACCTTGATGACGAGCAGTCGCCCGTCATCGCATGAAGGGCATCGGCGCAGCGAATTGCCGCTGAGGGCTTCATAGACATCACGGTAATCGCCGGACGTGCCGGACGCCGCCGCCGGCACGACGTTGGCCATGCCAAGCAGCTGACGACAACGCGCCAGTTTGTCCTGTCGGCGACGATTGCAAAGGAAGCCGTAGTAGCGGATGCGCTGGAAGCCGCTCGGCAGGACGTGGATCAAGAACCGGCGAATGAATTCGTCAGCCGTCAGCGTCATCGTCGCGTGGCGATTGTCGCGGCGATAATCCTTCCAACGGAAGCGCACCTTGCCGTCGTCGATGGCCAACAAGCGACTATTGGAGATGGCGATGCGATGCGTGTACCGGCCGACGTAGCTGAGGACTTGGTGAGGACCGGCAAACGGCGGCTTGGCGAAGACCACCCATTCCGCCGTCCGCACGCGGGCCAGATGCTGCAAGAACGGGGAGCGTTCCTGCAGGGGCAGCAGGGTGGAGAAAAAGCTCAGTCGGCCAGCGGCGAACGCCTTGTCCAGGTAGTGCAGAAACAACCCGCGGAACAGGCGAGACAGAACTTTGACCGGTAGGAAGAAGCCGGGCCGGCAGGCGATCCATCGTTGGCCGTCCGGCGAGATCCCGCCGCCGGGGACCAGACAATGTAGGTGCGGATGATGGAGCAGGTTCTGGCCCCAAGTATGCAGCACGCTCAGGAAGCCGATCTCGGCGCCCAGATGGGCCGGGTCAGCAGCGATGGTGCGGAGAGTCTCGGCCGCGGCGCGGAACAAGATATCGTAGACGACGCGCTTGTTCTGGAAGGCGATGGCCGCGATCTCCTCCGGCACCGTGAAGACAACATGGAAATACTGGGTGTTGAGGAGTTCCGCCTCGCGGTCAGCGAGCCACTGCGCGCGGGCGAGTGACTGGCACTTCGGGCAATTCCTATCGCGACAGGAATTATAGGCGATGCGCTCGTGCCCGCAGCTGTCGCATTGCTCGACATGACCGCCAAGCGCTGCTGTGCGACACAACTCGATTGCGGTCATAGCGCGACGCTGCGCGGTGGAGAGAGCGGCGCCGTGCTGCTGTCGATATGCATCGCCGTAGCGGCGGAACACATCCGCCACTTCGGGGGTGTCGCTGGCCATCGGGCCTGTGTTCAGGCGGGCGCTGGCGTGGGGCGGGTTGGCGCTGAAGTGGATGAATGTAGGGCGTCCAACGGGCTCGCCGTGGCGCACACCTTGTTGGTCGCCAGGCGCAGATAGCGGGCCGTGGTGCTCAGGTTGCGATGGCCAAGCAACAGCTGGATGGTGCGCAAGTCCGTGCCGGACTCGAGCAGGTGGACGGCAAAGGCATGGCGCAGCGAGTGAGGGGTGACCGGCTTGGCGATGCCGGCCCGGCGGCGCGCCTTTTTGCAGGCGTGTTGCACGGCGAAGGTCGAGATCGGTTGATCGGGGATGTCGCCGGGAAACAGGAGATTCTTCGGGTGGACGGCACGCCAATACGTCCTGAGAACCTCCAGCAGCCTCGGCGAGAGCATCACGCAGCGATCCTTCCGCCCCTTGCCCTCCTCCACGCAGATGACCATCCGATGGCTGTCGATCGCCGCTGGCGTCAGGCGGACCGCTTCGGAGATACGCAGGCCGGCCGCGTAGCAGATGGTCAGGATGGCGCGATGCTTCCGGCTGTCGACGGCGTCGAGGAACCGGGCGACCTCGTCCTGGCTGAGCACGGCAGGAAGCTTTTGCGGCTTGCGACAGGTGGGGATGATCTCGTCGACGCTCCAACCCCGTCCGAGCGTGATCTTGTAGAGAAAGCGGATGGCGGCCACCGCGACCAATATCGAACTGGCCGAGAGTCGCTTCTCCTGGCTGAGATGGAGCTGATAGGCCCGAATATCAGCCGGGCCCAAGATGTCGGGTGACTTGCCAAAATGCCGCGCGAACAGTGAGATCTGCTGGAGGTAGGCGCGTTGGGTGTGCCGAGCGAGGTTCCGAACTTGCATGTCCTCGATCATGCGTTGGCGAAGCGGGGTCATTGACAGCTCCATTGCGGGACGAAGTGCGCGCAAGCGCGCCGCCGCATCGTCCTGCAATCTGGGCTGTCAGAACATTAGAGACTGGTGGCGTGACCAGTTCCGCTCGAATGCGTCCAAGCCGCCACGCCTGTCGCGTCAGCCAACTCCCGCGGAGCGGGTTAGTCCAATGTCCTTTATCCTTATTTTGGTTACCGATCACCTCGCCCGCTCGGCCCAAGACTCCACTGTGTTAAAGTCAAGACGACCGGCGTGCCCCCACAGTGATCTTGCGAAAAGTCGCCGAAACCCCAGCAGCGAGGCCCCCGATGACCCCTCCCCGTTCGGACGCACTGGTGCTGTTCGGCGCGACCGGCGATCTTGCGGACAAGAAGATCTTCCCCGCGCTTTATGAGCTCGCCAAAGGTGGCGCCTTGCAGGTCCCGGTCGTTGGCGTCGCCGGACGGAACTGGAGCCTGGCGCAGTTGCGCGACCGCGTGAAGAATAGCGTGGAACGATCGGGCGGCGTCGACGATTCTTCCGCGCTGCATAGTCTCTTGTCCCTCCTCAGCTACGTCAGCGGGGACTACAACGATCAGGCCACCTACAAGGCGATAAAGAAGGCGCTGGACGGCGCGGCGCGCCCCGCGCACTATCTGGCGATCCCGCCCGCTCTGTTCGAGACCGTGATCAAAGGGCTCGGCGGCGCCGCTCTCGCCGGCGATGCGCGCGTCATCGTCGAAAAGCCGTTCGGGCGCGATCTTAGCTCCGCGCGCGCGCTCAACGGCGTCGCGCGCAGCGTCTTCCCGGAAGATTCGATCTTCCGCATCGATCACTTCCTCGGCAAGGAGGCGATCATGAACATCCTCTACTTCCGTTTCGCCAATGCGTTCCTCGAACCGATCTGGAACCGCAACTATGTCGCGAGCGTCCAGGTGACGCTGGCGGAGGATTTTGGCATCAACGGCCGCGGCGCCTTCTACGAGAGCGCCGGCTGCCTGCGCGACGTGATCGAGAACCACCTGTTCCAGATCGTCGCGCTGCTCGCCATGGAGGCGCCCGCCAGCCGCAACTATGGCTTCGTGCACGACGAGAAAGCCAAGGTTTTTCAGGCAATGCGCCCGCTCGACCCCGGCGATCTGATCCGCGGTCAATATGTCGGCTATCGCGACGAGCCAGACGTGGCGAAGAACTCCGACGTCGAGACGTTCTGCGCCCTCAGGCTTTTCATCGAACTCGTGGCGCTGGCAGGGGGTGCCGTGGTACCTGCGCTCCGGCAAATATCTTGCGCAGACCGTGACCGAGGTGCTGGTCGAGCTGAAGCCGCCGCCACAGCGGCTATTCGCCGATTCAGCGCCGATCACCGGCCGCAACGATTATTTTCGCTTTCAACTCTCGCCGACCGCCGTCGTCGCGCTCGCCGCGCGCGTCAAGCGCGCTGGCAAGGAGTTTGTCGGCGACCAGCGCGAACTCACCCTGATCGACGAGCATCCGGGCGAGCAATCCGCTTATGCCCGCTTACTCGGCGACGCAATGGCGGGCGACGGTGCGCTGTTCACAAGAGAGGACGCGGTCGAGGCCGCCTGGGCCGCCGTCGCCCCAGTGCTCGACGCGCCTTCCCCGGTTCTCCCTTACGAGCGCGGCGGCTGGGGGCCGAAGGAGGCCGACGTGCTGATCGCCGCGGATGGCGGTTGGCACAATCTCGGGATCGGGGCGGGTTTGATCTGATCGCGGCGCTAGAGGCGACCCACCACTTTTATTCTTGATAACAGATTGTATCAGGGCTTCGCCAAGGCGCAGGATGGGCCTTTGGTCTGGCCTCTTCTACCCGGCCAAAATCTGACGCTTGCTACCCGTCCGTGTCGTCCGATCTACGAACGGCTGCTGTCGACGTGAACCGGACATTGCGGATCGCGGGCGTGGATGGCGCATTGGGCGGATAGGGGACCTACAGGGGTCACCTCGGAAAGGACCGGAGTGCGGACCCGGAGCCAGAACCTTGGCGCCCAATATCACTGTGCTGCAGAACTCAGTTTCGCTTTCACTCCTCGGCCCCGCTGATGAGGTGATCGAAGCGGCGCAGCGTTGGCCTGGCCGCTGGTGGTGCGCGCGACGGGCGGCGAGGTGAATCACTCGGCTACCTCGGTCCAAAGCGCAGACACGCCTGGGCGGAACTTAACTCCGTTCAATATCCATCGCAGCACGCACCAGATCCTGCTTGAGCAGATAGAATGAAGCGGCGAGGAACAGACGTCCTTCATCAGGAAGCCGAGTGGCAAGGTCATGATCGGAAATCCGCCCGCCTCCTGAGCCCAGGCATCCGGCAGGAAGGGAATAATGGTCGTGGTGCCGATGAAGGTTACGATCGATCCAAGCGCGCCCAGGATGCCAAGCTTCGGACTCGAATAGCCGAGGAAAATGAGAGTACCGAAGATCGTTTCGGTCGTCGCCAGAAAGTAGCCCGCACCCCGAACACCGAAGACCGGCAACAGCCAGAAGACGACCGGGCTGTGGCTGATCATCGGGACCAGCATCTCGATGGTGTACTGGTTCCACTTCTGGATGCTAAATACGAAGAACGTGAAGACCATCGCTGCACGGATTAAATCACGGTCAAGACCGCTCCGGAACGGGATGGCCCTTGAAACATAAGAATGAGCTGGTTCGCTTGATCCAAAATGCCGCTCTCTCTCACGGGTCCACCTGTCTTTAATTCCGCGCCAACTTGATGGCGGCAACGCCCACGAGACCGCTCGCTCCCGCTACCATAACCTTATTGTTCTTCCCGCTCATGTCTTACTCGTGCGGGCAACATCGGCTGCGCTGATTCCTTCCAATGCGAGCCCGAGTGTGACGCCTTCGTCGATGATGCGTCGCAGTTTTTGGGTCAGTGCGATGCGGGTGTATTTCGTGGTGAGGGCCGGCAGCTTGGCTAGTCCTTCGGCAATCTCACGGGCACGGGGAAGCAGCTCATTGGCGGGGACGATCTCGTTGACGGCGCCCCACTCCTTGGCCATCTCGGCGCCGAGTTCCTGGCGGGTAAGGATAAAATAGCGGCCGCGCACGCTGCCGATCACTTCCTGCCATAGCAGATGGACGCCATCGCCGGGTACGATGCCCAATTCAAAGTGCGGTTTGTCCTGGAAAACAGTCGACGGAGTTGCCAGCACGATGTCGGCGAGCAGGATATATTCGGAGTGCAGCCGCGCCGGGCCGTTTACTGCGGCGATAAGCGGTACCTCGATGTCGAGAATATTCATGAGGACCTTTCGCCCCTCGCGATAGATCTTGTCGTAGCCTTGAGGTGTGAAGAAGTCGAAACCTTCGGGGCGGATCGTCTCCATGAAGGCGTCGCCGCTACCCGTCAGGATGACCACGCGATTATCGGGGTCAGACCCGATCGCGTGAAACAAGTCGACGAACTGCTCATGAGTGTGCCCATTGAAGACCAACGTGCCCCCGTCGGTGTGGAGCGCCACTTCCAGCACGCCAGATTTCGAGCGGTTCAGGCGGGCGTTGGGAAAGCCGTCGCGATAGGCATCAAAGCGGCTCATCGGTTTCCTCCTGTTCAATTGACTGGCATCGCTCTTGGTTTACGGGTGCCGCCGACGCTGACCGTGGCGGCCGACGAGGTGATCGAATAGGATTTTATAGCATTGTTTTGTCGCCCAACGGCACGGAGCAGACGTTGCTACGCTAGGAAATCTTTCCGCGACTTAACGATATCCACAAAGGTCCAACATAAACCGTTGTGGTGCTCTTCCGTTCGTGAGAGCGGGCAAAGACACGACGATGCTCGCACAAGATCTGCCCCTCGGCGGCGACGACGATTTGCTCGGGATACACCCGCACGCTGACCGGGCGATTGGCGAAGCAACGCCAAGCGCATCGATCAAGAGCGAATGGCGTTGAACAAGCTGCCGGTCCGCAAGACCGCCGACTATGAGGAGGTCAACGTCGACGTCACCAGCTCCAGCGCCTTCACGCTGCGCAAGGTGTTCTACTCGGTTCCCTCGCGACTGATCGGCCATCGGCTGCGGGTGCGCCTTTATGACGATCGGCTCGAATGTTTCCAGGGCTCGACGCCCATCGTCGTCTTGCGACGCGGTCGGCCCCGGCCGAACGGCAAACATGGCCATGTCGTCGACTACCGTCACGTCATCCATTCCCTGCGCCGCAAGCCCATGGCGCTGCTCAATCTGGTCTATCGCGATCAAGGCGTCGCGCCTTTCGTCGAGCAGGCGGCAGCAGCGTGCGCCGGGCGCACGGACGCCGACGCCCATCTTCGGATCGTGCAGGCAACCGAACGGATCGAGATGGAACTTCGCGGCATGTCGCCGGTAATGGCCAACGGCCTTGCGACCGGCTTCGTCTCATTGATCAAGGATCGGCTGGCCAGGGGCGCGTCGCCGGTCAGAATGCAGCGGGAATCTTAGGCAAAAGGGGCTGGCCCCAAAACGCCTCAGCGTCCTCTAAACTCCGCCCGCGTGTACCCATGTGCACGTATGCGTCGAGATGAGCGAGTTGGTAAGCGTTCGCGACGCCGTAGTCGTTTGTCCTGCTCCATCTATGCTCGACGTAGACGAGACCATGCGCCGCGAGAAAGCTGATCGCCCTTTTCAACCTGCTTCGTTCGACGCCGGAAAATTCTGTGATCTTGTCGTAGCTGATGTCCGCAAAATTACTCTCGTTGTTACGGCGCGATGCGAACAGAAGATAGAGTTTCATCGCGTCTAGTTCGGCGATCGCTCTCAGTCTGAAGGCGTCGAACGCCACAATGCGCTCGCCCGAATAAAGTCCTTTGGCCGGCAATTTGCACCAGCCGCGCTCGCGCTCGTAGCGTTCAACAAGGAACGTGCTTCGCCCGAGAGGCGCTCGCTTGATCACTTTGTGGCTCTCTAGGACATCCAAGCCGCCCGCGATCTTCTCTCGACTTATCCCCGTCGCCAAGCCCAAGCGATCATACGTAAGGGAGGCGAGCAGCTCCGCTTTCTCGTTGCCCATCGCATGCTCGTTAGCGTGATGCGCAATGACGCAAAAAACCATAAGCGCGGCGATATTGTCCGCGCCCTCGCCCTTATTCCACCGCAGCTCGCGTAAGCCCCCTTCTTCGATCCACCACGAAGGCAGACGCACCCAATTGCGAAGCGCCATCACCGACGCTCCTTTGTGATCGTCAGCACAGCGTAGATCGCGAAAGCTGCGAGTCCAAACGCAGCAAGCGTGAGTGTTGCGAACAGTGCGTCGTGGGGCATCGCCCCGACAGTAGCCGCCAATTCATTCAAACTCGACATCGCGAGCCTCCTCAGTTTTCCAACTGAGTGCGTTTTTGCAGACCTGGATCGTCTTTCTAGACACAGTTGCAGGCAGTTCATCAGGCGATCGCCATAAAACTGGCGTTATATCAGTGCCTTGGTACGCGGAAAAACGGTCTTTAAAAGGTCCTGAATTGGTTCGCAACACCCTCGTCGCGAACTGAAACGACGCGGTAGGACCGAACCTAAAAGAGGAACGACCCATCGCGCAGTCGCCATTCGGTCTTAATACGCCGCACCGTCAACGGCACGAGCGGCGCGGACACCGCTCGGCGACCATGCCGACTGACGGCGGATTCATGGGGCCGTAACCGGCGACGTGCCGCCAGCCGGTTGCGCAGGGCTGGCGCTGTCGGCGCACAACGGCCCGGTAGACAGAATGAAGGCCACGGCCGGCGAAGGCGGCCTGCGGCCGCCTGTGGCCTTCCTAACGCGGACGCCCGGCTTCGTGCTATGACAACTCGGACGAGGATTTTGAAATGCGCTTGTCTTTCTCGACCAACCGCAAGCCGCGCCTGACGACCCGAATTGCCGGCCCGGTCTATCTGACGGTCGGGCCACGGCGGAAGCCGCGCGTCCATTGGCTGTTTAGCGGCAAGGGCTGGATGATCGGCCGGACGCTGTTCAAGCGCAGGTGGCCCGTTCGGGCGGGGGATGGCGGATGCTGCCGAATGATTTCCCGCCTTGGCAGACGGTCTATTGGTGGTTTCGCCGATTTATCCGTCGGTTCATGTTTCAGACGATCCACGATGTCGCGCTAATGCTCGACCGAGAGCGCGTGGGACGCGAAGCGAGCCCAACCGGCGGCGTCGTCGACAGCCAATCGGTCAAAGCTCCGGAAGCTAAAACAAGGGGATACGACGCGGGCAAGAAGATCGTGGGTCGCAAGCGCCACATCGCGGTCGACACCGACGGCCGTCTTCTGATGGTCAATCTGACGCCCGCCGACATCTCCGACAGCGCCGGGGCTCAGATGATCCTGGACGGTGTGCGCAAGCGCTGGCCGTGGCTGAAGCATCTGTTCGCCGATGGGGCCTATGATCGCACCCAACTCATGGACAAAGCCGCCTTCCGGGATTTCACCATCCAGATCATCAAGCGATCCGACGCCGCCGTGGGCTTCGAAGTCATCCCGCGTCGATGGGTCGTCGAGCGCACGTTCGCCTGGATGACCCGCTGGCGCCGCCTCGTGCGCGACTACGAAGAGCGCATCGACTGTTCCGAAGCCATGATCCACGTCGCTCTTGGAAGCGTCCTGCTCAGGCGAATAGCTCACGAATAGGCGTTTTCAAACGGACTCTGATAGACTCGACCATTATCGTGCATCGTCGGGCGCAGTTTCCATATCGCGACAGTCAATGGGAATAGGCTAGTGGAATTCAACCCAGTGTTCATAGCGGACGAAGTCACGAACGACGTCTATCTGTGGGGCGAAGCGCCCAATTTCGGCAGGGTCCGTTTTTCAATCGACAGCGTGATTCTTGTCGATCATTTGGGTGTAAGGAATCCGGTCCATCGCGAGAACAATCTTGCGCATTGCAAGGCCAATCGGGAGAGGGTCGAGCGCGCTTGTCGCCGCGCTTTCTCGCGAAGACTGGCAAATCGCATATCTCTAGAGGCGGTCGACTTCGCCTAAGCGCCCGGAGAGGCAATCACCCTCTCGCCAATCGCAGGATCACGTCGCTCTACCTCTCGTCAGGCCCCGGCTTCGGTGTCTCGGCTTCTGTCGTTTGATATTGCGTTGCTG
This sequence comes from uncultured Alphaproteobacteria bacterium, assembly GCA_963767245.1. Taxonomy (GTDB): domain Bacteria; phylum Pseudomonadota; class Alphaproteobacteria; order Rhizobiales; family Beijerinckiaceae; genus Roseiarcus. The sequence continues at coordinate 204,254 of CAVYDG010000004.1, read as the reverse complement.
ATCGAGCCGCCTAGAGCCATTACAGTCTTATCGCGCAGCTTCGCGGGATCTAGGCCCCCGTCGATTTCGGCAAGGTGGAGAATGAACCTCGCGACAGCTTCGCGTTTCGGATCGTCGCACGGACCAATCCCGATGACGGCTACTGCGTCATCGAAGGCTTTTGCCATACTCGCCACAGCTTCGGGGCCAAAGCTGGCCCCCGATGTCGGAAGGTAAGCCGTAAGCGGCATTGCCTTTGCTCCATGCTCCGCTGGCGCCAGAATTTGGTCTAACCGGCCCGCCTGTCAAGCCTCGAAGGGAGTGACGGAGCGCGGTCGTCACCTTCGGGTGACCAAATGCCGCTCGGCGCCAAGAATTGAATTGCTAGACAATCAAAATCTTGGTAATAAAATCGACCATCGCTCGGAGCCAAACACGTTCCGTCGTCAAGGAAACGCGAACTCTCCCGCCAGCAGTCATGCGGTACTATTTTCTGAGGGAAGGGCGTCTCGCCGGCGTCGAAGTGATGCCGGAGGGACTTTCGGACGAAGAGGCCATTGCGCGGGCCAACGTGCTGTTGGCAAAACGCAGGGGTCCGTTCGACAGCTTTGAGGTTTGGGACGGGTCCCGCTTCGTGTTCAGGCAATCTCTGTCTGGTGACGCGTCTGATGCCGATCAGCCGCCGGCGCCACCGTCCAATAGGACTGACGCGGCCCACGACGCCCGCTAGGCATCACTCCTTCGCTAGTCTGAGGATGACGCCGCTGTAGCTCTCGCCGGGGCCTTTCATCTGTCCAAGCTGGTTGGCAAACTTCCGATCGAGCCAAATACGGATCATTCCGTCCGCGCCGGCTGGCGCATCGTATGTCTCTGGCCGCATCAGCTTTAGGACCTTGTACGCGGCCGGCGTGATAGTGATCGCGATCATGGTAGTAAAAACGGGCCTATGATCGCGCGGTTCCTATGAGCCGGCAAGATACCCGAGGCCGCCGCCTTCACGCCTTCGCCGCGCCGAACGGAGATTTCGCTCTCGCCCACATGGCGTAAATGCCGGCGATCTGATCTGGCTCGATCGAGTTGGTGAGGTCGCCAACCCCGATGCCGAACACGTCGTAACCATCATCCATCAGGCGACATGCGTTTTCGATTGCTGCCTCGGCGCTCGGGAACATTGCGAGATGATCCATCCCGCCTCGCCGATATTGGACGTGCCAATCCATAGCTAACGAATGTGAGAGCCGCAGAAATTTGGCAAGAGAGTAGAAATACTCACGGCAGGCCCAAGCCGCCCCGCCGCGTTCGCAGCGTCCGCCGCCGGCTGGCCTCGGGCGACCCGGCGGCTACCCATACCGCCCAAACCGGCCCAAAGCCGTCCTAGGGGCTTCCTTGGGCTTCCTGGCGTATAGGCGCGGGCGCGATCATGGAGCCTGCTTGTTCGTCTCGCATCAGGCTGATGGCGTCGTCGCGAAGCTCTGCCGCATCAACGAGCGATCGGCCCGCCGCAAGCTCAATGACGATCCTTGCGGCCCTTTCCCTATCGCCTAGGGTCCGCAGATTAAGCTCGTCGATTATTTCGTTGAAAGCCTCAACGAGGACCGCAGCGGCTTTCGGATCGAAGTTTCTCCCTTCCAACATGCGCTTGATTGGCATGCTCGAGCCTCCAAGATGAACTCATGGCGCGCCCCAATTCTACCGCGGTCGAAAGCGCCCGCAAGTCTTATTTTCGTGAACTCTGCGCGCCGGCCCGGCCGCCCTCACACACAGAACGGAAACCCCACACATGACCTTCACCCTTCTCGGCATGGCCGCGAAGCTCGATGAACCCTCTGCGAAGGGAGCTGTCCATAGCGCTGTTGAGGGCTTCTCGGGCCTTGGCGCAATTGACATCCTAACCATCGTGCTGATCGCTCAAGCCGCGATTCCGTCCTCTTTCTCGCCGCTCGCAACGATCCTGAGCGCGTCGTCAGGCAATGGCCGCTGTAGCTCAAGAGCCTTCGGCGCATCGGCCGCAAGCCAAAGGTCGACCTCGGCCGGCGTCGTCAGAATGACCGGCATGGCTTTCGGATAAATCGGCGCGACCACGGCGTTGGGCTCTGTCGTCAAGAAGCCAAATAGCTCGTGCTGACCCTCGATCGGTGCGCTCTTGGGGCCGCGCACGCCGCGCCAAGGCGTCCATAGGCCGGCGAAAGCGAACAGCGGCCTATCCTCGGCCAGCGCGAACCATACGGGCGTCTTGCGCGGCTTCGTGTCGGCGTATTCGCAAAACGACGTTGCCGGGACGACGCAGCGGCTAGTCGGCCCGAGCCAGCGCCGCCAATGCGGGCTTCCGACGTTGCGAAGACTCGTAACCGGTGCGCCGCCGAACTGCGGCGGCCCAGGCATGCCCCATCGCGCAGTGGCAAGCTCGCGCTCCCCGTCGGCGCGGACGTTTTGAGCCCTTCGCCTCATGTGGCGAAGATCGGCGCCGGGAGGGGGATGAGCTTCGCCAGTTTCCGCAGGTTTTGGGCGGTGGCGGCCAATAGGAACTCGTCCTGCGCTCCGCTCGGACCGCGCAGGCGCAATCGATCGAGCCTGATGAGGGCGCACCTAGGAGCCTGTCTGGATAATAGCGGATTGTGGTGGCGGCGTTTGCTCGAATTGGATTCTGTTTGCTTATGAGCAAGACCTTCCGGCCCTGGACGATCGATCAGCCGCTGTTGTTGCCGCCGAGCGTTCAGGACTTTGTCGGCGAGGACCATCTGGCTCGCTTCATTTTGGCGCTTGTGCTCGAGCCTCTCGACCTTGGTGAGATCGAAGCCGCGTATGCGAGCGAGCGCGGGCAGCCGCCGTTTGACCCGGCGATGATGACGGCGCTGTTGCTGTACGGCTATTGCAACGGCGTCTACTCGTCGCGCCGGATCGCCAAGGCGGCGCGCGAACGGGTCGACTTCCTGAGCATTGTCGGGCTCGATCCGCCGGATTTTCGCACCGTCTCTGACTTCCGCAAGCGGCACTTGAAGGTGCTTGCGGGACTGTTCGGGCAAGTTCTCAAGCTGTGCGAACAGGCGGGACTTGTGAAGCTCGGCCATGTCGCGCTCGACGGGACGAAGATCAAGGCGAACGCCTCCAAGCACAAGGCGATGAGCTACGAGCGCATGGAGAAGCGTGCGGCGGAGCTCGAGGCCGAGGTCGAGCGGTGGCTGAGCGCAGCCGAGGCTGCGGACGCCGAGGAAGACAGAGCCTTCGGCCGCGACAAGAGCGGCGAGGAGCTGCCCAAATGGGTCGCCGACAAGAAGAAGCGCGTCGAGAAGATCCGGGCGGCGAAGGCCGAATTGGAGGCCGAGGCGAAAGCGGCCGCGGCGGCCAAGGCCAAAGCGCAGGCCGAGGAGCGGCGACAAGCCGAGGGCCGCAAGAAACCGGGCAAGCCCGCCGCCCCGCCATCCGAAGAGCCTGACCCCAAAGCGCAGAAGAACTTCACCGATCCCGAAAGCCGCATCATGAAAACCAAGGACGGCTTCATCCAGGGCTACAATGCGCAGGCGGCGGTCGACGCGACGGCGCAGGTGATCGTCGCCCACGGCCTCGACGCGAAGCAGAGCGATCAGCATCAATTGGCGCCGATCGCCGACGCCATCGAAGCCAATCTGGGCAAGAAGCCGACGCAACTGTCGGCGGACGCGGGCTATTGCTCCGACGCCAACCTTGCGGCGATGGAGGAACGCGAGATCGACGCCTATATCGCGCCGGGGCGGGCCAAGCACGCCGGGGAAGGAGAAGGCGGCGGCGCCCGCGTCGCCGCCATGCGCGAAAGAATCAAGGCCGGCGGGCACTCCAGCCCCTACCGCTTAAGAAAGCAGCTGCCCGAGCCGGTGTTCGGACAGATCAAGCAGGCGCGCGGCTTCCGTCAGTTTCTCTTGCGCGGCGTCGAGAAGGTCGCCAACGAGTGGGGCCTCGTCTGCCTCGCCCACAATATCTTGAAGCTCGCCCAGGGGCGGACCCCGTCCCTGGCCGCACTCGCAACCGGCTGAGCTTCGCCACCTCGGAAACGGTGCAACGAACGATGGCCGCAAAGCTTCCACCCAACCTTACATCAAACCGGATGCGCGAATTTGCTGCATCCGGCTCTCCGACTGGCTTGAGCGGTTCAAATCCCATCTCGCCGAGGATTAAGCAGACAGGCTCCTAGGGCCGTATTATAGCGACGTCGGACGGCCGTCGATAAATCCCGAGCTGATGCGAGCCCTGAAAGATCGACAAAGCGATCGATCTTGCGCAGAAGGTGATCGTCCGGAAGATGCCGCTCCAGGCTGAAGCCGTAGAACAGCGCCTCCTGAATCACCCGCCGCTCGCCATCATCGCCGAATCTCCGCGACGACGCCGCCGGCCGTGCCCACGGTCTCGTTGGGGTGGCGCAAGCGCCAAGCGCAAGGCACCCCAACGCAACAAGAGCGATTTTGTTCATACCTGATCCTCCCTGCCGACATTGACAATAGATAACACAAAAAAAGCGGTCTTTGCGGCGCTAACCGGACGGTCGGTGGCCCTAAAGCGCTAAGGAACAACGTAGTATTCGCCGCCGTAGGGAGGCGCATGGCTGTAGCCATAAGTGTAGTCGGGCGCGACTGGCACGACCGGCACCACTACGTAATCGCCACTATAACCGTTCGTATAACCATTCGGCCCGACAAAGCCTCCCGGCGCAGCCGGATAGACCTCGCCGACAGCGGCGCCGTATGGCCTCCAGCCGGTCTGGTTCCCTTCCCAAGGATGGAGTTGCGCTTGATTGGCCTGGGCGTTTGCATCAGCGCCATTGGCTGCGGCGACGCCCGGAATGAGGCAGACCGAAGCGCAAATCGACGCGGTGGAAACGAGAATCGTCAATGCGTGTTTCATGTCATAAACCTCCGAACGTTTTGGCGACGAGCGCCAACTCCGACGGAACAAGCGCCCGGTCCCTGAGCTAGGAACCCGCGTCCCTGAGCTAGGAACAACGCAATAAGGCGATCTCTGTTCCGACGGCCCCTTGTGGGTTGCAACAGTCGAGCAAACCAACTCTTGCTCCGTGGACAAGCCGTCGGTCAGATTCGTCGCTTCGTGGCTGAGTCCGCTTCGCGCAGATACTGTTGAACGTATGGCCCGCCCCGTCTGCAAGGGGTTTTGTCGAGATCGGCGGCTGATCAGTCTGCTACAACGGCGTTGTCGCGCCGCGTTGGGCTTGCGGTCCGGCCGGTGGCCGAATAACCGAGCGGATGAAGAAAATCAGCTACAGCGGATATCGTTTCCCGCCTGAGATCATTCACCAAGCTATATGGCTCTATCTTAGGTTCCCCCTCAGCCTGCGCGACGTCGAAGATTTGTTGGCGGAACGCGGAGTGGCGGTGTCCTATGAGACGGTTCGGCGTTGGGTGAACCATTTCGGACCGATGATCGCCGCCGACCTACGAAAGCGCCGCAGGCTGAAACCTCACGCGACTTGGCATCTGGATGAGGTCTATCTGAAAATCGACGGCCGAATGGTCTACCTTTGGCGGGGTGTCGACGCGGAGGGCGAGGTACTCGATGTGTTGGTCCAGTCCAAGCGAAACAAGCACGCCGCGCTGAAACTGATGCGCAAGCTCTTGAAGAAGTACGCCTTCGTTCCCGAGCGATTGGTCACCGACGACTTGCGATCATACAGTGCCGCGGTCCGAGACCTTGGAATCGAACGTCGGCATGAGCGCGGGCGATGGAGGAACAATCGAGCGGAGAACTCGCATCAGCCGACGCGACGGCGGGAGCGCAAAATGCAGCGGTTCAAGAGTCCGGGTTCAGCGCAGAAATTTCTCTCCACCCACGCCGCCGTCTACAACACCTTTAACGTCCAACGCCATCTCACCTCGGCCCAAACGCACCGCACGCTGCGCGCCGCGGCGATGGAGACGTGGCGGCGGTGTCAAAGTAACGGCGGCTAAGTCGACATGCAGCGCGACCCCAGTCTTGCGAGAGGCGATCTATGCGGCTAGAGCGCGCCACTCGGCCAAGGCAGCAGAGCGTCTCTGCTTGTAGACTTGCCTCGTGACGAGATGGCGCTCCTGATTGAATTGGTTGTGCACCTGGGCGTGAATTGAGCTGAACTTCTGCAGCGTCTTCAGACTTCGAAAGCGCTGCATCGCCCGTTCGCGTCGCCGAAACGGCTGATGCGAATTCTCTGCCCGGTTGTTGAGTTGACCGCCGACCTCGTGCCGCTCGGAAGCAACACCAATCTCGTTCATCGCCCCCGAATATGCCCGAAGCCCATCGCTGACGATGCTGCGAGGAGCCCCGTATTTCTTCATGATCCGCTTGAGAAGCTTCAGCGCGGCGGCTTTGTCTCGCTTCGTGGTAGCCACCGCTTCCAAGACCTCGCCCTCATGGTCGACGGCGCGCCACAGATAGCAGAGCTTGCCGTTGATCTTCACGAACACCTCATCCAAGTGCCAGCGCCACTGCGGATAGCCCCGCATGTGCGCGACGCGTCGCTTCCGGATCTCGGCGGCGAACACTGGGCCAAAACGGTTCCACCAGAATCGGACGGTCTCGTGGCTGATGTCGATCCCACGCTCGGCCAACAGATCCTCGACGTTGCGCAGCGACAGCGGGTATCGCACGTACATCATCACCACCAGGCGGATGACCTCTGGCGAGCTGTTGAAATATCGGAATGGATTGCTCATGCCCCGAGGCTAACACACCCGGGCAGTCCGAGAATTTGCTCTGACACCGCCCTCCGGCATGCTTCGCGGTGTTCGGCGAGAAGAGCAGCCTGAGCGAGGTCTTAAGGCCGTTCGCCGAACGGCATGGCGGTGCGGGATGGCCGCAAGCTCGTCGTGTTCACGTTCTCGGACTTCGATCCGAGCGGCTATCAGATGCCGGTCTCTATCGGCGTCAAGCTGATCTGCACCTGGCCTCCATCCAATCTGCGAAGACTATGCAATCGCACATAATGTTCTCGGACCGACTCTGAACATCGACGGCGGCCGAGGATTGTGTGACGCCGATCACAGACAAAATGAGAATTTCATACTGATAGTAGGCTTCGGGACTACCAAGCGCACGCAACTAACACGCAAAAATACCACTCCGGTTACGGCGATCGCGCAGCTACTGCGCTATTTGCCCTTCTTGGAGAGATGACATGAAGGACTATTTCTTTTCCGGCAATCAATACATCCGTGTAACACGCGGCGATACGGGGCCGGGCGTCGTGGACGCCGGTTATCCGAGAACGATTTCGCCCAATTGGGGGTGGGGTTCATTCGGTGCCAACGGTATCGATGCCGCGTTGTATAGCGGCTCGAAGTGCTATTTCTTTGCAGGCGGCGAATACATCCGGGTGACGCGAGGGGTGACCGGGCCGGGCACAATCGATCCAGGTTACCCGCGTGCGATTGCACCCAACTGGGGTTGGGGCGCCTTTGGCGCTAATGGTATCGATGCCGCGCTATACAGCAACTCGAAGTGTTATTTCTTTTCGGGCCAGGAATACATTCGTGTGACCCGCGGCGAGACTGGCCCGGGCACCGTGGACGCAGGGTATCCACGACCAATCTCGGTGTGGAATTGGGGTTCGTTTGGTGCCAATGGTATTGATGCTGCGCTGTATAGCGGGTCACGGTGCTATTTCTTTTCTGGCGATCAGTACATCCGGGTCACGCGTGCCGATGAAGGTGCAGGCACGGTGGATGCCGGCTACCCCAAACCCATTTCGCCGAACTGGGGCTGGGGGAGTTTCGGCAACAACGGCATCAGCGCGGCGCTCAACAGCGGTGGTCCGTATGCGGTTATTCCCGAGCAAGGGCTGGGCAGCAACTCGAATTACTTCCTGTATAGCCCCGCCCCCTGGGTGGTGGTCGGTGCTCGCGCTGCATTGAAGCGCCGCCGGGGTGTCAGCGTTCCGGTGATTACCCCGTGCAACCACCTGCTGGGACCGTCGGTCCACATCATTGTGGACACCGATATCACCGGTACCAACGGCTTCGGCTTTCAGATCAACGCATACTCGGCTAGCGGTGAATACGAGGGTGCGCAGCAGTACGTAGTGTTGCTGATTCCAGCAATTCACCCAGCCTTTCGTGCGTGGTGAACAACTATCATACCAAAACAGACTTTAATATTTTTATCCAGGATTGGCTGGCCAACCTGCCGAGCAATACGCTGCCCACCGGATACCAGATCATCATCACCCTGTTGAACGACGCGGCCGACAATATCACTGGCGCGACCTTTGTGGTGATCGACAAACAGGGCAACATGGTCGGCAATAAAACCATCTCGTTAAGCGACCAGCCCGCACAGTACCTAGCGCCAATCGTCGCCTTCCAGCTCAACTTCGTGGGCGACATCGGCGGCAATACCACTATACTCTCCTCCGGCGCGGGCACCATGACCTACAACGCCCCTAACCTCATGTCGGTGCTGAACACCGAGCCGCCATGCGTAGATTGGACCTATAAGACCGTCGAGGCTGCCAACAGCATGTATAGCTTGCTACCTGACACACCGAGCAACAGCTTTACCCAGTCGTTCGGTCTGAGTGTCGGCGGCAAGGTGATCCACCGCGTGGGCAAGGTTCAGCGCATCTTGGGACCCGCGAAAAAGGCGTCATGAAACCGCGATGTTAGGCCCGCTGTCCGTGGCTTATCCCGCTGTCCCAGGTGGCCCTAGATGTGGTATGCAGGCGTTGTTGAGTTGCCGTTCGAGGCGGCTGCGACGGGGCGCGCAATGGCCAAAGGCCGATCGCTTTCGCAGTTTCAAGAGACGTTTCCCGACGAGGGGAGTTGCGTCGCCTTTTTGTCGGATCGGCGTTGGCCGGAGGGTTTTGTTTGTCCCGGCTGTGGCGAGCAACGCGCGGCGGCGCTGAAGAGCCGGGCGTACACGTACGAATGCCTTGATTGTGGCCGACAGACTTCGGCCACGGCGGGAACGGTGATGCATCGGTCCAAGCTGCCGCTGACGACGTGGTTCTGGGCGGCGCATCTCATGGCGACACATTCCAACGGCATGTCGGCGCGGCAATTGGAGGATCAACTCGGCGTCACTTACAAGACCGCGTGGCTGCTGACGCAGAAACTGCGCCGGTCGATGGTCGACCCGGATCGCGATCCCTTGGAGGGTGTCGTCGAAGTCGATCAGGCGGAAATTCCCTTTCGCGAAGGCGACGCCTTCTTCGAGCCCGGCAATGCCGGCAAAATCCTCGTCGTCGGGGCCGTCGAGGTGATCGATCGCGACACCAATCAGCCCAAGCCGCGACGCAAGCACGCCAAATACCTCGATACGCGCTCCGGCCGAATACACCTCGCGATGATCGCCGACAATTCCGCGGCGTCGATCGAGGCCTTCGTGAGAGCCAACGTGAAGCGTGGAGCCACGCTCCTCACCGACGGCCACGCGTCCTATCCTGGATTGACCGACTACCGGCACGATCCGCGCACCGTCGGAAAAATGGCGGGACATGTTGCCCTGCCCTGGATCCACCGGGCCTTCTCATTGATGAAGCGATGGGGCCTGGGCACGTATCATGGCCTGCGGCGCACGCACGTCGACACCTATCTCAATGAATTCGTCTTTCGCTACAATCGCCGCTTCCACCGGGACGTTTCGTTCGAAGCCTTGCTCGGGCTGGCCGCACATCATGCGCCTGCCAGCTACTGGGACATCGTCAAACGAGACAACCCTCGGAAGGGCGTCCAAACGCTCAGGCGGGCGCCGCGCCGCCGCAAGACTGCCACTGGAATGCGACCGGATGGGCCGCGGCAAGCGCTTGGCGCCAGCCGAGATCAGCTCACCCAACCGACCCATCCACTACATATAGACCAGCCTGGGACAACGGGATAAGCCACCGCTGTCCCACACCCTCAGCGGCCTGACGTTTGTTCTCGACAGCGCCGAACTGCGTCTACGTTTGGACGTTTGAGTTGTAGACGTAGCGACACTGTTGAAAATCGGCTGTCTCTACGTTCAAGGGCATAAAGCTTCACTGGCAACTTGCTAGGCATCCGTGTCCGGTGCTAAACTTGCCCGGCTGAAGTATCAAATACTTGTCCAATTGAACAACCCCGGAGGAAACGCCATGGCTAAGAGTCCAACGCCCGCGGAAAAAATATGCGCGCCCTATAGCGAGGAAGATGCTGTGACGATGAAGGCGTTGCGAGCAATCCTGGCGACCACTCTCAGTGAAATGATTTGGATACAGGAGCGCACCATTGCAAAAAAGGTCGGTGCCAAACCGGCGCGGCGAGAGGATGTAGTAGATGTTGGCACGTTCTACTACGGCCCGAATGGGACGTTCGGTGTTGAAAGACCGGATGGCACTGCCTATTGCGATGACGCGCAAAGACAGGTCTGCTGCAATCACGGTTGTCCATGTTAGCGAAGTGAAGGTGGCCGTTGTGGCGATCCAGGGCGAGATAGCGAACCTTCGCCATCCTTTGCGGCGCTCGCCAGCACTGAGAGCAGCCTTTGTCGGCAGCGCCCGACATGGGTTAGTTGTGCAAGGGCAGGCGCATTGTGACACAGCGAGACTATGCGACGGCGATCCGGGCGCCGACTCGATGACCCATTGCGGAGCGATTCGGCCCCGGTCTTATCAACGGCGCCGGTAACGTCAGGAAGGCTATCCACCAATGACGCCTCAGCCTGGAGTGAAGGCATCAGGACTGGTCGGGCTGAGAGGGACAAACCCCGCCGCCGGTTTCTGCTTCGCTGCAACCATCGGGGTAGTGTTCGCCCTCACCGGCTGCTCCGAGGCGCCCGAACCGCGTGCCGTCTATGTCCCTTCCGCTACCACCCTTGCCAAAGTTCGACTCGAACCTGTCGCCGCGACCGCCACGCTCAACGCGTATCGCGCAGAGAAAGGGCTGAATCCGCTCCGGCTCGACCCCGCCCTGACCGCGATGGCCGAGCGCCAGGCGCAGGCAATGGCGCAGAGTGGGAAGATGTCGCACGACGTAGCCGGCTCATTCTCCACTCGTCTCGCGGCGAGCGGAATCAACGCTCCAACCGGGGAAAACCTTGGCGCGGGTTACATGAGCTTCGACGAGGCCTTGGCCGGCTGGCGCTCCTCGGCTGGCCATGACGCCAATCTGCTCATGTCTGGCGCCAACCGATTTGGCGTTGCGCTCGCGAAGAACCGGAGCGACGCCTATGGAGCCTATTGGGCGATGGAAGTGGGCGCCCAACAGCGCTCAGGCGGCACGCCAGAAGTGGTGTGGCTTTTTCCGCTTCCCGTCGTGTTGATCAAGTCCCAGTAGAGCGTGGGGGGCAGTTCCGGCTCGCGCCCGCCCCTGCTAAAGTTCCACGCGAAGGGCCACAATCCTCGCCGCGCCTCGACCGCTCACTCCGATCCGGATTTTGCGCAACCGCATCGCGCATCACGAGCCGATCATCGGTTGGAATCTGCCAAAACACTACGACAAGATCATTGAATTGACCGGCTGGCTCTCTCCCGTTGCCGCAGAATGGTGCGCCGCCAACAGCCAATTCAATCGCGATCTATGCCCGGCACTTTAATTGGCCTCCGACGCCCGCCCGCGCCCTTCATTGCCCGACAGCTCGTCCATTAGGACAGGTTGAAAGCTTGCCTTTCATCCAATTGGGAGCCTTACCCGCTCTCAGTTAAAAAAACTGAGAAAAACTGGTGCGTCATGGCGCTCAAGGCGAACTTTGCCGGTAGCCGGCTACGAGGTCGGGCAGACCGATGCCCGTCTTGCCGCATATCTAGAAAGCGCTTGCCCGGCCCAGAGGGCTGCCGAGCAGGTGCTAGTGCTTTTTAAAACAGTAAAAAACAGCTTTGCGGCGTTAAACTTCAGGGTCTCCGAAGGAGAGGCAGTCCCTTCTGCTCTGCGCTGGAAGGAAATGACAAATTAATTGACGGGCGAGATGACGCCGAGCCGGCACCCATGAGGACAGCCGGCGCTCGGGCGATCGGCTTCGCTGGCGGCAAAGCCCAACGGACCAGCCCCCCGGTCTGGCGGCGGCACTACTACCGGCTGCATCTGAGGACGTCGGCAGGCCGTCCCGAGGCGCACGCCTTCCGCGCGGGGGTGCTTACGCCCGCCGGTAACTCGGGGAACGGGCGGGGGTTTCCCCTCGCCCACAATTGTCTGGACCCCGCTCGAAAACCGCGCGCGATTTTGAAATTCCCTTTTCGGCGAGGCAAAATTACGTGTAACTTCATCCTGGCGCAAAGCACTCACGCCCTATTCCAGGGGAGGGACCCATGACCGGTCGTTTCCTCTTGCTTGTTACATTACTTTTCGCGGGGTCGGCGACCGCTCCCGCGAGCGCAGATACAGCCACTGTTCCCGCGACACAAACGCATAAGTTTAGTGTGACGGGGGTCGCCGATAACACTCTTATTATCGGTCATTTTGCTAGTGCAAACCCCGATTGCACTTCGTCTGGAAAGACGTTCGTTCGCGTATCCCGCCGCTCGGGTCACGGTGTCATTACTATGCGCGAAGGCATTGGTTTTACCTATTTCGCAAAAATGCCACAGTGCAATTCAACAAAGCTCCAAGGTGTGACAGTAGAGTATCTCCCGGAACGAGGTTACACTGGCTCCGATGAATTTGAACTTGATGTAATTTCTCAATTCGGCGGCTCAGAGGCGCTGGTGACTTACGCAATCACTGTCAAGCCCTTGGACTACTCTGACACGCTAACGGAAGACTTTTTGAAGGAAAAAGAATGGGCTCGCGCCGACAGTCTAAAGATGAGGAACGACGATACCCACTCACTATCTACCAAGCAGACTCAATGGCCTGCGGTTGACGACTTTTTGGCCCTCAGAGCAGCACCATCATCAAACTTCCGCATCCAGGATAATCTACCATTCGAAGCTGCGCCTGCCTCGCGGGAGCCGCCCGACCCCGAAGCGCAGGACCAAGTCACGGCGATTATGAAACCGTTGTTGGATTCGTCCAAGGCGATCACTGCGACCACCCCGAGCGAGAGCCCAGCTAGTCCGCCGACCGCGCCGAAGCCACCCGGCTGGTCAGCGGAGGCGATTCCTCCCGAAGGGCACACGCCAATGCCGCCGGGGGTCGCACCGCCAGCCCGGACACCGCTGCAAACCGCCGACGAGCTGCCGCAGTACAAATTCGCGCGGGAGGTCGAGCATTCGCCGGTCGCGGGCGGGAACGCCGAATCCCGCTATCTCACGGTCGTTTACGGCATGACCAAGGCGCATGTGCGCGAAACCCCGGAACTCCGCCTCGACAGCGCCAACAAGCGGGGCGTGGTCGATTTCTACGTTGACCAGGGCGGAAATCTGGTCGGCCGCAAGTTGATCAGTTCGAGCGGATCGCCGAACCTCGACATGGCGGTGATGACGGCGATCGCTGCGGCTGCGCCCTTTCCAACGCCCCCGGACTCTCGGCCCCTCTATCTGACCTACAACTTCGGCAGGCGCTAAAGTACTGACGAATCCAATTAAGCTGCCCCGCGCGCTTTCTGCGCCTTCTCTCGAAGCTTCTCGCGCTTGATGTCGGCCAGGCCCTCTTTGGCTTGCGTCGTACTGCTGTCATCAGCGGGTAAAGGCAGAGGTCATTGACAGTTCGGTCGTCGAGTTACGTCCCGCGAAACGAGGGCCTCGAAAGATCCAGCGTGCCCTACGGACCGACCAGGTCGTCATCGTCGCCGGTGCGCGCACCTACGACGCCCTTGGGCCACTGACCGACGGCAAGCGTCCATGCGATCCGCTTAGCCGCGATCCTCCTGATCCGGCCTTGGTGGTAGACCCTTACGAGCAACCGCCCGCCCGGTCACTAAGGCGGGGTCGAGCGGCGCGGCGGTAACTCCTCCCCGGCCCATGAGGTAAGGACGTTATGTTAATGCAGCCCCACCGAAAAGCGGGCTCGTCAGATTTCCGCTTTGCCGGCGGCGGCATAAGCACCTGCCCGAGGCGCGCCGACAACTGTCCGACGGCGGGAGGCGCGTGATCATTCCGTTCATCCAATGGCGATCCACTCACGACGCAAGCGATGAGCGCCTGAAGGTCACCCGGAACGGCCAGGACGGGAAGGTCGGCCCGGTTAGGCCCGACGCGCATCTCGATCTCGACGAGCCGCAGGATCAACGTCGCTGTAGCTCTCGCAGACCTGCTCAGCGGAGACACCAGGCAAAGGCACTGTCGCACAAGTCGCAGGCTTAGAGGTCGTAGGCAGTTAGCTTTACTTCTGCTTTCCAGACCTCGTCGCCGAAGATCATTGCTCAGTACAGTTGAGGCGCGATCCTGTCGTCTCACATGACCATGTCGGCTGCTGCGGCGGGTGCCAGTTCGAGATGATCAGATCGAAATAGGCGTTCTCGCCGCGATTGCACCGATAAAACCCGGAGTTGCGTCGCGAACATGAAGCTAGCAGATTGTCCAAGATTATTCCGGAGGGTGGGGAAGACGGCCAAATCGAAAGTGGATCGCTTACCATGACGCTGCGCGCCAATGACCCGGGATGGCGGCACTCGTAATAATGCGTCTCTCCGTAGGTCGGCTCGCAGACCCACGGTGGCGGAGAACGCCCGGTGTTCGTCGGAGGATCGTCAATTTGAGCCACGTTGGCACTCACCTCGTAATGCGCGCCACCGCCGCCGTCGCAAGTGAACTGGTTGGACAAGACCGGCCAGCAACCGCCGATCATGTCCGCGAGCGTCAGTTTCTCCGGCCATGATCGAAGATGCTTCGGGTCGTACGGCATGACGTAGTCCACTGTCTCTCCGTTCCAGCGGCTGTCGCACGTGTAGTACGTCGGTTCCTTAGGTCCGAACCGGCAAATCATGTCGGCCATTGCGGTCTTGTTGGATTTCGGGCCGCCCATCTGCGACACCGAAGGTCGTACCGAGATGCGCAGCTCATAGGCGGCATCAGCGCAGGTGAAAAAATGGCCAAGTTGCGGAGAGCAGCCCTTGATCATCTCCTCCAGCGTTAAGCGGTCGGGCCAGGAGCGCATACATCGAATCAAGCACCTGGACTTCGTTCACGTACGCGTCATCCGAACGTCGGCTGCATTCGTAGGTGGGCCCAAGAAGGGGGTACGAATTTCGACAGACCGTATCGGCAAGAGGCACGTCCTTCTGAGCGGCGAAATGAAGTGGCGGCCCTGTAGCCTTATCAAACGCATCTTCGTCGAAGGACTGGTCCGCCTTCGCAGGATCGGCATTGCGCGTCTTCCCAGCCGCCGCCGGCGCCAGCCCGGCTATGAGGGCCAGCGCCGTCGTCAGCGCCAGCACAATCGTCGTGCGGCCGGGCCGGCGACGATTGCCCTCGACGCCTTTTCGGGCTTGGAGGAAAAATCGCCCTATCGCCCCCATTTTCTGGACCACGTCGAGGCTCGCGTCACACGCGAAAAGACAAAGCGCCTAAATCAATTGAACCCCGCCTACGCCACATGCGCAACCAAATTCGCATTTACCCCCCGTTCTTATCTTCACTCGCCCAAAAACGGTTCGAACGACTGTCGCCGAAGAACGATCTCGCCAAGGCGATCCACTACATGCTGACCGCTGGCCGTCGTTCATCCGCTTCCCTCCATGACGCAGAATCCTGCCTCAGCAACAATGCGGCCGAGCGCGCGTTGCGCTGCGTGGCTGTCGGGCGACGAAATTGGACCTTCGCAGGCTCAACCGCAAGAGCCGCGATTCGGAACAAAGCAGCGACGCGATCCTGAAGCTCGCGAGCGGGGCCACCCCGCAGATTCAGATTGCTGGTGGTGTGCGTAAGGTTGGCCTGTGCATTCGCAGTCGCCAGCGAGAAGACCAGTGTCGCGCCTGCTACAATAGTCGTGCGAAGTGTTGGCATACGTTGTCTCCTTCTGAGTGTTTGATCAGGTTCGATTTGCCGCTGCCTGCCTCAAAGGCGCATCCCGTATGGTGCTGGGTCGGGGGCGACGGTTGGTTGCCCCGAATCCTCTCTAACAGAGCCGAAGCGCGATCGATCTTTGACGAATTATCGCGTCGATTGTTGCAACGATCAGCAACCAAGCCCACGCTTCGGTTCGGCAACCATGTCGCATTCAATCGATGAGGTTGAGCGTCTCGTCTCTGCAGAGATCAAAATGCGCAAAGTCAGTGAAAGATCCGTCTTGGTAGGTCGCATGAAACGCCTGCGCGGGGAGATGACAATCAGATCCCTATTTTAATAGTGATGGTAGGGGTTGGCCTTGGGTACATAGTGACGGACGTGATATGAGTTGTTGTAATGACCGTGGTAATAAAGGTGATGGTACGCGTGATGATAATAGGGGTGGCCGTAATAATCGACCTGCTGGACGTCCGCTTTGACGTCCGACTGGGCGAGTGACGGCGCTGACAGAGTGAAGGCGAAGGACGGGCAGCATGATAGGGCGACTGCCATCGTGCCGCCGGCTATGGCAGCGACAACACCACTCGGAATGAGACGCTGAACCATGGTTTCCTCCAGACGAGCGGTAGCAAGTTAGGAGATTGCACCTCTGGCTGAACCTGACGTGAACAACTTTCCCCTGCGCGAGAGGGGCCCTCTAACAGCGGATGAGGCCCGGTGCCGCACGGCGCACTCGCCGTCGAAGATGAGCCAAGGGATCGAGGATGTTCAGCCGGCGTTCATACGAAGTGGTTTTGATGGGCGAACGGGGCTACGGAGCCTCAAAACAGGAGGGCGGATTAAATGACTGAAGACGTTTCGCGCCGAAAGATGCTTTCTCTGCTCGGCTTTGGGGCGGCACTCGGATTCACGCTGTCGGCAGCGGTGGAGCCGTTAGAGGCTGAAGCACAGACCGTAGCACAGGCTGCGCCAGCCACGCCCGCCACTACGCCCGGCTCGCCGGCTCCGTCGAGCGGAACACACGGAATGCAACGGCGGCAAGGACGACGCACCCATCGCAGTGAGCGGCGCACTGGTCGCCACGAGCGACGGCACACGCGCCGCACCGGTCAGCCTGCGCCCGCCACCCCAGCTCCGACTCAATAGGGCGATCCGCGTCCGACGCTAACAAGCGCGGGGTTCGGCCACCAAACAAAAAGGACGAGGGAAGCCTATGCTCTCCTCGTCCGTGAGTGGGGTGTTGACAAAAAACGTATCAGCTTCAGAGTCCCCGCGATTCGCGAGGGGCCGTTGAGCGCTTTTGTCGTGACGCTCGCTGGGCCGTTAGACTAGCTATCTCTTGGCGACTAAGTCAATGGCGACCGGCCTGCGCTACGCGCGCAGCCAGTCCACAACCGCGGCTGGAAGCCAAATCAAGGGCTCGCCGCTGGCTACCTCCACGTTGGCGACGATGCTCTTGGGCTTCGCGGGCCTCGGCTCGCCGCAGGGCCGCGTGAGGCGCGCCGCTACCAGAGGACGCGCTCAGACGCGCCGTCCATCTCGAGCGCGAACGAACTTTCGAGCAGGACCCGAAATATCCAATCCGGCTTCTCGTGGACATGCCATCAAGGCGCTGTCGCCGGCGATCAACGACCCGACGACGGCGTTCAGACCATCATTAGCTCGAGGCTCTCGTCGTTGCCACAGTTTGGGGTATGCCTAACGACAACTCCATCAGCGCAAGGAAAAAGGGAAGGCGCTCGGCCTTCCCTTCGTTTTTCGTTCAGGTTCCGATCGAGCCCTCAGAACTTGTAGTTGAGGCCCAAGCGGGCGATCGAACCGTTGTAGTTGATCTTCGCTGTAGCGTAGGTGTTCGGAAAAATTGTGCTGGCAAGCGGATTGGCGATGATCACGTTGTGCGAGCTGCCGAGGTCATAGTACAGATATTCGCCCTTCAGCGTGATGTTGTTGGTGAATGCATATTCCACACCGCCGCCGATGGTCCAGCCGACGCGGGTGTTGCTGCCGCTGCTGCCGTTCCAATCCCAACCGTCGCGGTTGTCGAAGACGTCGAAGTGGTTGCTGCCGCCGCCGTAGGCGACGCCGCCCGTGGCGTAAATCATCAGGCGACTGTCCCAGAAACCGGTGTAGCCGACGCGAGCCCGGGTCGTGCCGAGCCAATCCAGCTTCCGCGAACCATTCTCTGTCAGGAAGTCGCTTCGGCCAAAGGGGTCGAAGAACGTCGCGCCAACAAAGTTGCTGTGACGACTTACGCTGGTCCAGTCGAAGTCCGTCTCGGCGCCAAGCACGAACGCTCCGGTCTGCCAGTTGTACCCGGCCTGACCGCCGCCGATGAATCCGGTCTGGCTACCGCCGAAAGTGCCGCCGGGCCACTCGGTTGAAAGGACCGGGAAGCCGCTGGTGAAAAGCTGCGACGACACATGGCCCGAGCCCCAGACCGCGCCGGCGTTCACGCCGATATAGAACCCAGTCCAAGTGAAGGGCGGCGGCACGAATACCGGTGCCGGCGCTTCCTTGCGCGTGGGCAGGTCAGCGGCCTGAGCGGCGAAGGCGCCCGCGACTGTCAGCGCAACGGCGGCAGCCCCCATAAGCCAACGATTGGTCATTTTACATTCTCCCCTTTTGATCGACTCCGCCATGCGCCATGTCCGCGCGCGCCGTCTCCCATTTGAAGCTAACGACCCATTTGCTTTAACCGAGCTTGCATATCAGCCTCGGCGAGTCCACTCCTGCGCCGCATTCTCCTCATGATTTCGACCGAAGTGACAAATCTGCCACAAAAGCTCGCCTTTCCGATCAGAATTATTCGAACAGATTTCTGACTATTAAGGCGAGCAGGGAGCAAATGGCTACCGTTGTTGGTAGATTTGAGGTCTTCATTGGGGAGGACAACAGCAATGCCCAAGCAGCGGTCCAGGGGTCAGATCGGCCTCGGAGCGTCGCTTGCCGGAGCCTGCCAACCATCCCCTTTCCGCTTCCCAAATCCGTCCTTTTTCGCCATGGCCGATTTGCTGTTTGAGTAGTTGGGCGCAACTATGGGATAGTTGGAAGGCAGACCCCATTTCGCGCGATACTGTTCCGGGGTCAGGCCGAGTACTTTTAGATGACGTCGCAGTGACTTTAATCTTTTGCCGTCCTCCAGACAGATCAAATATTCCGGGGTGACGGAATTACCCACGGGCACAGCTGGAGTTTTGGCCTTGACTTTATCCGGCGTGCTTTCCGACCCCTTTCCCAGGCGCTCTACAGCCAAGTACACCGCTTGAATAAGAGAGGTCAGATCCGCCCTCGGCACAGGGTTGGTCGAGGTGTATGCCACTACGACATAAGCGGTCACTTCGACTGAATTTGGTATCGCCATTGTTTGCCCCCTTCCGCAAGGCCCTTGCACGGGCAGCTTACTCTCGCACCTGTATCTTCGTCGAGTGATCTAACGCGTCAGCAGTGAGCACCGGTCAGAGACGGATGGTTGAGCGCCTAGCCTGTTGTCCGGCGGGATGGGTAGCTGCCGCTTTCGTTCAGCCATGTGCACGCCTCCCGACCAGAAACCCCGCTAGCGGTGCGCATTTGGGGCATCGTAGAGATCTTACTCGCCAGCGCAATCGGTTCCCAGAGCTTTCGGCGGCCCCTACGCGTGCCCCGCGCCGGGCGGCTTGGCTCCGAGTGGCGGCCATTACCAGCGCTTGAAACCTCGGCCACGCCTAGTTTTCCGGGGGGGCGTCACCCGAGTTACGCCACAACATGCCGCTGTATGTGGGGGACGACGGGACGTCGGCGAGGCACTGGATGCCTTGTGATCCGGCGAGGCTGGCTGCTAAATGGCGCCAGCGGCAGGCGCTCTAAAGCCGCGTGATCCTCCCAATCCTCTTCGTCCAACCCACAGGAGCGGCGAATGGCGAAAGTGCTTGTTCTGTACTATTCGAGCTTCGGCCACATCGAGCAGATGGCCTATGCTGTCGCAGAAGGAGCGCGCCAGGCGGGTGCGACCGCCGACGTCAAGCGGGTGCCGGAGAACGTCCCGGCAGAGGTCGCCAATGCCTTTCATTTCAAGCTCGACCAGCCGGCACCGGTGGCTACAGTCGACGAGCTAGCGAATTACGACGCCATCGTAGTCGGCGCACCCACACGCTTCGGGCGCATGCCCTCGGCGATGGGAAGCTTCTGGGAGCAGGCGGGTCGTCATTGGATGAGCGGCGCGCTGCACGGGAAGGTCGGCGGCGCTTTTACCTCGAGCGCGACCCAGCACGGCGGTAACGAGACGACCCTGTTCTCGATCATCGCCAACCTGCTGCATTTCGGCATGGTGATTGTCGGCTTGCCCTATAGCCACGCTGGCCAAATGTCCCTCGACGAGATCGTGGGCGGCGCGCCCTACGGCGCGACCACGATCGCCGGAGCACAGGGCCAACGCCAACCTAGCCAGATCGAGCTGGAAGGCGCGCGCTTGAGCTACACGGGAAAATCGGTGACGGCGTGAATCAAGCGGCGGATTTGATTTCGGCGACAGCTTCGATTCCGTCCTTGAACTTTATACCGTTGACGACTTTCGGCAACTGGTTTTGACCTTGCAATCGCCGCCAGGTCCTGGACGCCGCGATCACCAGTTTGAACACCATGAGACGCGCGGTGTCCTGCGACAGCGCGCCTTTCATGCGGACGGTGCGATGCCTCACCGTCGCGAACACGCTCTCGATCGGGTTCGAGGTTCGCAAGTGGTCCCAATGATCGGCGGGAAGGTCGAAGAACGTCAGCAGTGTCTGCTGATCCTTGGTTAGGCATTCGACGGCCTTGTCGTATTTGGGCGCGTATTTCTCGGCGAAGGTCGTCATCGCCGCTTCCGCCGCACCCCGGCTCGGCGACAGCCAGATCTCGCGCAGATCCTTGTGCGCGTTGGGTTGCATCGACTTCGGGAGCTTGTCGAGCACGTTCAATGTCTTGTGCAGCCAGCATCGCTGATGACGCGTCGTCGGGAACGCCTCGTCGAGGGCCTTCCAAAACCCGAGCGCGCCATCGCCAATGGCGACTTGCGGCGCGACGACCAAGCCGCGCGCCTTCAAATCGACGAGTAGTTCCTTCCAGCTTTGACCGCTCTCCCGCATGCCCGTCTGAAAGCCGATCAGCTCCTTCTTGCCTTCCGCCGTCGCGCCCATCAGCACCAGCATGCATTCGGCCTGCGGCTCCATGCGCGCCTGCAAATAGACGCCGTCCGCCCAGACGTAGACGTAATGGCGCGCCGACAAATCGCGCTTCTGCCATCGCCGATATTCGTCCTCCCACTCGCTCTTGAGGCGCCCGATCACCGCAGCGGAGAGGTTGGGCGCGTCCCTGCCGAGCAAGGCGGCGAGGGCCTCCTGGAAATCGCCGGCGGAAATCCCGCGCAGATAGAGAACCGGCAACAGGGCGTCGAGGCTCTTGGTGCGCCGCGCCCATTTGGGCAGGATGTTCGACGAGAAGCGAAGGCGCTCCCCCGAAGCGGCGGCGCGATCGCGGGCCTTCGGCTTTTGCACTTCGACCGGGCCGATTCCCGTCTGGATCGCGCGAACCGGATCATGCCCGTGGCGAACCACCCGTTGGCGGCCATCCGGAAGCACGAGCTCCGCGGTCGAGGCCAGAAATGTCTCGAACTCCACCGTCACCGCCTGGGCGATCAGTCGACGCGCGCCGGTTCGCAGTATTTCAGTGAGCGGATCGTCGATTGCCCCTTTCTGTCGAAGGGCAACAACTCTATTCTCAGTCATGGCGTAACGCTCCTGTTTGGAGGTTCGGGTGGCTTGATCACCAACCCCGTTACGCCGCCTTCCTCACACCGTCACCCAGTTTCCCCCATAGCTCCGCGCGCTTTCAGGGCGACCTCATCGCCAAGACGGCGGCCAAGCTGTTCAGTTAGTGTTTGACGTCGTCGACGTTCATCTCACCTCAGCGTACCGACACAGCGGCCACATCGTCCAAGGCGGCTCCTGAGCCTTCCCTGGCGCTCGTCCGCAGAACGCTCGGCGGAGGATATTGCGCACTGTTGTCGCGTCCTCGCAGACTACACGCCAGCAGCGCGGTTCGCTTTAGCAGCCGCCCGATCGGCGTCCTCAATCGCCTGCTGGGTCGCGTCGAGTGACCCCCACTCGTCGAGGCTCATGTATGCGATCCGCTCCCTATCCTTGAGCAGCTCGACCCACCACCCGTGGTCGGGTCCGCCGTGCCAGTCCAACTTCGTCGAGTAGCCGATCATCCCTCTCTCCTCTGGTTCTTCAGAACGCCCTGCCCGCCCCATGGCTGATCCTGTGGCCCTTGTGACCTGCATCGCGGCCCCAATGGCCCTCAGCGGCTGCCCCTGACCCCGCAGCACAACCATCTCGCGGATCGCCTCTTGCTCGGGGCCCTCAGCGGCTGCCCCTGACCCCGCAGCACAACCATCTCGCGGATCGCCTCTTGCTCGGCCTCATGCGGGATCAGCTCGCCGTTGTCGCCGCGCCGAAACCCGAAGGGGACGGTGCCGCCCAGGAAGCGCCCGCGCGCCTTCTGGTCAGCCTTGGTCTGAGACACACGCTCCCGGATGCGGTCGCGCTCGGCCTCGGCAAAGGCCGCAGCGATGGTCAGGAAAGCGTCTACACGGTGGTCGAGCTGATCGGCACGAGCGATAAATCCTGGGAGGACGCCGCGAAGGCTCCATGGGCTCCGGCGCCCTACGTCTCGAACGTGGGCGTGTGCTAAAAACATAGAGCGGTGCCCAAGCGAAGCGAGGCACCAAAACAGGCTAGCGTTTCCGCCAGCATGTGCGGGGACACGCGGGGCACCCCGACTGACCGTCCTCGTCCGCTCGCGCGCAAGAGGCCCAAGGGCGGGAAGTTAAGCCTGCGAGGGGTGTCGGCCGCAAGCTCGGTCGAGGCGCTGCCCCTCGCGCAAGCGGCGCTTGCGACGCATGAGAGCAGCTCTGGAGTGAGCCACCCGTGGACCAAAGACTCGGCGCGCGTGACGGCTGATGCGCTTGATGCGGCTAGGCGCACCGAGGAGGCGGCGGCTCTGCGCGCCCGTTACGGCCTCCTCGACGACAAGCGACCAACACGATGATGAGGCGCGCCGAAAATGGCGATTGAGGACGTGACGCGGCGCGGGGTTGTCAAGGCGATGGCTGAGCATGACCGTCTCGGCGCGGAAGACTTCTTACGCCACTCCGGATTCCGCCAAGCCAGAAACCACTTCGTGCTCTTTCATGGCAAAGCATATTCATCCGGCGTGGCCAATCGATTTAGGCGACTAGGCGTGTTGCCTTTCCGGCAATCCCGCTGAGGCTCCGACCTCGATGTCCGTTAGGGGAAGTATGCCACCAGGCTCGGGTAGTCTGGGGGCTTGCGCCTTACGCGCGGGGATAGGTTGTCCTCAAGCTGCACTAATCGGCCTTTCAGCCGTTCATATGTGCGTTGATGCATGCCGCGCGGCCGTTCTGGGAGGGGCGCGGCCAGCGACGCGTTACCACGGAGGCGCAGCCTAAGCTTGCAAGCTTGGAAGTGACCTCGTGACTGGGCGCTAAGCGCCTGGCTCGCATAAATGGGATTGCCGAGGCAGGCTCGACAGAAATAGCCGGCCAATCCTTCGTAGAGCCTTGCAACGCGCTTCTGGCAATGGGGGCAATGCATCCAAGGCCGCTCGCCGCCGAAATGCAGCCTTGTCCATGAGACGCGGATACGTTGGGGTATGGTATGGCCCCGCAGATCGAGCATGATTGCGAATCGAGCTACTCGCATCTGAGCGATGCTGCGCCATCCGAGCATTGGACGGAAAGTGATCCAGTCGAGACTACCGAGTATCCCCTTGCGCCGAAGCATGCGAACATCCAGGCAGTCGTGCGCCAGCTTTTCAATCGTGAACGCGGTTGATTTCTCATGACGCGTCACAAGCGTCCGGTTTCGCGTCACGGTGTCGAACCCAAAGTCAGGTCCAAGAACTTGTAAAACGCCATCGTAATTTCGCGGACGACGTTACGCTTCTCGGCCGTCAGCAATCCCCTCCGGACAAGGGCGTCAATTTCCCGATCGCGCACCTGAAGCGTGAGGCAACGCAAGCCAGAGCGGCGGCGGTCACGGTGTAGCCGCATCCGAAGGGCCGACGCGGTTGGAGGCGGCGAATTCTCGACAGCTGCCTGGTCCGGCATAGCCCCGCTGATATCGTCAGCGGTCATCGAAGAACCCCCTGCGCTGCGGCGAGCGCGTTGGCGGCAACATCGTCGGCAATACTGAGGAGCGGTTTTGCTCCAGCCATGACGCATGACGCAACATGACGCATTTCCCAATAGAGGAGTATCGTGCGCGCGCGCATCAGGGTTTCTATAGGGAAATGCGTCATGTGCGTCGTGTGCGTCATGGTTTCGCCTCCGGGGGAGAGTAAAATCGACCCTGCCAATTTCTGTCGGAAGTCCAGCCTTTCGACATCAAGACACCAATAATCCGGCGTTGCTCGGCGGTGCCTATTTTGCCGATGGACTCGATGTGAAGAGCGTCGCGTGCGATGTCTGTTACTCGGACGCGGGCGAGTGGGGCGATATAGTCGGAAATCGGTTGTTCCCACGGATCGGCATCGTAGCGCGCCTCTTGTTGCGGCCTAATGTGCTGGCGCTCGAAGTCTCCGTCGGGCCACCACTTTTCACGTGCGCGGAACGCGGCGACAGCTTCCGCCAGTAGCTGGTCGCGGTCCAGTGCAAGCCCATCGATATCGATTGAACCCACCTTGATCGGCCAGAACCGTCGCGCGCCGGTTTCGTCCCTCAGATAGGCCGACTTATTGGTCGTTCCGATGAAGACGCATTGTCGCGGCTCGATGACTTCCTTTCGGCCGTAGCTCGGCCGGTATCGCTCCACTCCCCGCGAAATGAACGATTTCAATGCCTCCGCGTCCGCTCGGCCGATCGCAGAGAGTTCCGCAACCTCAATGAGCCACTTTCCGCGCAAATGCTGAGAACCATCTTTGTCCCGAATGTCCGGCAACGCATCTGAGAACCAATCGCCCGCTAGGACCCGGCACGCCCGCGACTTGCCGATGCCCTGCTCACCTTCGAGCACGAGCATATAGTCGGCCTTGCAGCCCGGCTCTAGAATTCGGGCTACCATTGCGATGAGAAACATTCGCCCGATGCCGAAACAGTACTCAGACGCGCCTGCCCCTAGATAGTAGGAGAGCCATCGGCCGATCCGCTCTCGTCGGTCCCAGACAAGGCCGTTGAGATGGTCCCGTACTGGATGGAACGGTCGTTCCTGGGACCTTAGGTCTGCGGCCTGGTGCGTTGTATCGCGCCCAATCTTCGGAAGGCCGGCATGCTGCAACCATTCCTGCAACTGGCTTACATCGCCGTCGCGGAGCGGGCGGGGCAACTGATCGTCACCCAACTCATTCATGCCGTTCGTCGCGCTGGGCAGCCGTCGCCTGAGTATGGGCGCGCGCAGCATTTCGTCGAAACTCAAAGCATCAACAAGTTCCGGCGCGTTGCGGATGGCAATCATTGCGTTTGCAAGATTGGGCGCTATCCTTCCGCGATCGTCGCAGATGCAGTCTTTAAGCCAAGGAAACTTGGCGGGTCGGGCGGAGCGCCGCTTAGCCTTCAAGGCGCTATCGAGTTTGACGAAGTCACTCAAGCCGCAGCCCTCATCTTGGGCAGAAAGATTTGGGGTTCCCGGCTCCGAAAGAGGTGTCGCAGCTCGCGCCCGTGTTCCACATCCTCAACCACGAATGGTCCGAAGTCGCGCAACTCGATGACCGCGCGCTCGGGAGCCAAGAACACGACGCCCTCCCTGCCGGCCTGAAGCCATTCGAGGGCCGTCCGATGGATCGGAAGCGCTAGCTCAGCGTTCAAACGAGGCGCGAGGACATCATCGGCGCCCAGCATGCTCATCGAGCCGAAAAGCCCGGCAAGTTTCTGGAGGCGACAGGACCAGGCTACGAGATCGGCCGGCTCGCCCATATCGTCACGGGCAAGAACCACCAGCGCTTCGCACTTGTCGTCGCCGGTGTCCTCCGCGAAGTCGAACAGTGGCTGGTCGGTATGGAAGACCACCGACGCCCGGCGGGGCGTTTCAGGGTGGACCAAAGCCGAAGACGGCACCCCTTGGCGCAACAACCAGCTATAGATAGACCAATCGATGTCGGGTAGGCTCTTGAATTGCGCGAGAACTTCGCTGCCTGTCCAAGCCCTTGAAGGAAGACGCTCTGCCTCAGACATGACGCGCCTCCCGCTTCATTCCAGAGAGCGCAATCAAGGCGGCTTCGGCTCGACCGTCGTCTTTGACGCGCGCGAACAGCCCGGCCTTAGCGGGCCATCGCCTCACGGCCTCGGAATTCCTAATTTCAAGGGGCGAGGACATATCGCAGGCCTCTTTCAGCGCGCACCTGAATTGACGGTAGAGCGCCCAGGAATGCCTCGATTTCGGAGCGCGGGATAAGCGTTTTGCCGCCGAGTGCGACCGCCTTTATCTTCCTCTGGCCGATTAGCTCGTAGAGTTTGGTCCGGCCAATACGGAGAGCTTCACAAGCCTCCTGGATAGTATAAGCAATTCTTTCGACCACATTCATTCTCCGCCATGCCCGTCCGGGCGACTGACGGCGAATATGCTCATGGTAGGTCAGCAGAGGAAGAGGGAGCACAAGAAAAGGGCGCAGAAATGGGCGGCTCCTATTTCTGCGCCTAAGTTACTGACGTTACTTTATCTTTTCGTAGTCGTCACGTAGCCTTTTTAGCATCGCGGCCGTATATGGTTTGCCTCGACAGAGTCTTGTCCGCTTTTCGCAGTTGTTTTGAAAGAAAGTGTTCCGCTTCGCTGCGATTCTTATAACCACGCACCCTTTGCACTATCAGCACAGCATCGCGCAGCACTTGGTCCGATTTGCGCTGCTTTGTGGTTAGAAACGCATTGGCCTGATGCGGTGACGGCCTGAGCGAGGGGTCAGACTTTCCTATGTCGAGGTCCGAAAACGCATCTATTAGTTCGTCAAGCAGCTCAAGAGCCGGGTGACTCCTTATTACCAACATTTCATCGGTGTTATCAATCAGCTGGTCGGTCGAGGGCTTCAATCCTTCCGATATTGTCCGAAGCAACGACAAAGCGTTCTTCCGCGTCAAGGCCCGCGCTTCCTGGCTGCCCATCAAGGCATCTAGGCGCGCTCGCAAGTCGCGCATTGTCTGAGCGTCGCGAGCATCGAGAACGCCGCGAGCAATATCCAGCGCTGGTTCAATTGCCGAGGGTGCAAGGTCTTCGGACTCTGGATTTAATCCGCCTAGAACACTTGGTTCCTTCCGGCTCACTCAGCCCTCTCCCGCAACGCGATAATATTGACCCCTGCAATGGCCCTTGGAACGGCGCAATAGGCAGCCCAATCATTCATCAGCCGCCGTCGTTTCTCATATAGGTCCCCGCGCCGATAGGCGGCCTCGACTTTGTTTCCGACTGCATGGGCAAGCGCCATTTCGACCAGCTCCCCTGGATACGCGGTAGTCTCCGCCGCCCAGTCCCGGAATGACGAGCGGAACCCATGCGCGGTCAAGTCGCCACGGCCCATGCGACGCAGCACCGCAGTGAGGCTCATGTCGCTTAAGGGGCGTCCTGCTTCGCGACCAGGAAAAATGAGCGCGTTGATGTCGGATGATACCGGAACGAGCGTCACCTCGCGGAGGGTTTCCAGCGCCAGCTCTGGCAAAGGGATACGGTGCTCACGCCCGCCCTTCATCCGCTCGGCCGGAATGGTCCAAGTTGCGGCCAGAAAATCAATTTCGCTCCACCGCGCGCCTCGAACCTCTCCGCTGCGTGCGGCTGTGAGAATCGCGAATCGCAGTGCTAGCGCCCCGACTCCCGTCTGTTCCTTGAGCGCAATCATGAACCTTCCAACCTCACGCCATGGAAGCGCGGCGTGGTGCTCAACCTTTCTAACTTTCGAGCGCGCAGGCAGCGTCAGCGCGAGATGGCCTTTCCACGCTGCTGGGTTCTCACCTGAGCGCCAGCCACGGGTCTTGGCGAAGTCCAAAATCCTTTCTACGCGCCCTCTGAGCCGGCCGGCCGTCTCCGGCTTGGAGAGCCAAATCGCGTCGAGCGCCGTAAGCACGTGCGCAACCCCCACCTCAGCAATCGGCATATCCCCGAAGATGGTGTTTGCGTAAGTCTCGATGGTCGAGGACCATTGGGCGGCGTGCTTTGGATTGCGCCATGACGCCGAGTGACCGTCAATGTAGCGTTGAGCTGCTTCGCGAAAAGTGATGGCTCTTACCGCCGCGTCTTGCGTCGCGGCCTTTGCTGCTGCCCGCGCGACCTCCTTCGCCGCTAAAGGGTCGATTCGGTTCTTGACCTGCCGAAAGAGTAAAGACGCCTTGTCGCGTGCTTCTGAGAGGCGAACGCAATTTCGCTCTTCGCCAGCGCGGCCGAGTCCTGCCTCACGCACCTTCCCGCGGTTGACCTTGTATCGGAACACCCAGAATCGCGCGCCCGATTTCTTGACCAGCAGATAGAGTCCGTCCCCGTCGCAGTGCCGACCAGGCTTGGCGCTTCGGACGAACGATGCGGACAGTCTGTTGTTCGCCATCGGCGTTTCCCCTTATTTGTCCCCTCCTGCTAGCTCCGAATGGGGATGAACGCAAGGGCACAAAGACGAACTTTGGCGAAGGCACAGCCAGCGCAATCTCGCGGAATTGCGAGCTTTTCTAATTCAGGAGCGGATGTTTGTGAACGTGCGCGGACGCAGCGGTGGCGGAGGGGGCGGGATTCGAACCCGCGATACGGTTTCCCGTATACACACTTTCCAGGCGTGCGCCTTCGACCGCTCGGCCACCCCTCCGGCTTGCATCTTGATGGCAAGACGAAGGCGACGCGCTTAGCACTGTGCGCGGCGCGGGCGCAAGCGATCTGCGCCAAATTGGTATTGGCGGCGGCTCTCGCCACTGAAATCGGGGAAAGAAACCGGCGTGCAGTCCCCCCTCTGCTTGACGAACACTCTTGGAAAGCGCGGCCCGTCAAAGCAATTGTTCGTCGCAGGCCGGACGGGTACTTAGGCCGTCGCAAGCGGTCGCCGCAACGAAATGTCGATCGGTGAGCGCTCTTCGGCGTGGTCGTCCACAAAGTCAACCGCAGAAGTCCCTTTGCGATGCTCGAACCCACAAACGCACTGAGTTGCGGCGTATGCGGCGGCGTTGAGTTCACCGACCGACGAGTTCTGTGGCCAGATCTTGTCACCGAATGGCAGCTTTCTCCAGCCGAGGCCGCCTACGTCGACCGGCAGCAAGGAACGACATGCAATCGATGCGGCTCGAATCTTCGCTCCATTGCGCTTGCGAACGCCATCAGAGCCTGTTTCGCCGAAGAGGGCGCCCTCAAGGACATCGCCGAACGGGCGCCGCCGATTTCCATTCTGGAAATAAACCAGGCTGGCGATCTAAGCCCCATCCTGAGCCGGTTCGAGGGTCGTGTCCTCGCTGCCTATCCCGAAGTCGACATTCATTGCTTGCCTTATGCCGACGGATCATTCGACCTGGTCGTGCACTCGGACACGCTGGAGCATGTGATCAACCCGATCTTCGCGTTGACGGAATGTCGGCGGGTGCTGAAACCGGGAGGCGGACTTTGCTTCACGGTTCCGATCATCGTCGGGCGGATGACGAGGAGTCGAGCCGGTCTGCCGTTGAGCTATCACGGCGGCCCGGGAACCCGAGCGGACGATTATGCGGTTCGAACGGAATTTGGCGCCGACGCCTGGACCTTGCTGATGGATGCAGGATTTGCTGCGGTGACCATTCACGCAGTCGCTTATCCGGCGGCTACGGCCTTTCTCGCAATCAGGTCGTGATCGGTGCGCGCCGGTCGCGGCTGACGCGATCGACGGCGGTGCGCTGGGTCCGATTGTTCTCGCCAAATTCCCTCAGGCCCGCGCCGCCCCGAACAACCCGACACGGATCGCTTTTTCCAGCTCCAGCACCAGGATGAGGCCGATTGCGGCGAGCGCCGCCACGCCCATATCGGGCCAGTCGATCGGTCTTGTGTCGTAGAGAAGTTCGAGCGGGGGCAGGTAGGTGAAGAAGATTTGCAGCACGACGACGGCGGCAATACCGATGGCGAGCGCGCGGGTGATCCGGATGGCGCGGAAGTCGAACGGGGCGCTGCGCCGGAGGCGGACGCTGAACAGATAGGCGATCTCCAATCCGACCATCGCGTTGACGGCGAAGGTCTGGGCGTGTTCGAGTTCCTCGCCGCGCCTCAGGGCCCAGAAGAAGATCGCGAATACGATCGCGCAGAACAGAGCCGAGACCAGCGCAGTGCGCCAGATCAAGAGGCCCGAGAGAATCGGCGCGCGCGGATCGCGCGGCGGGCGGCGCATGACGCCGGGCTCGGCCGGGTCGAAGGCGAACACGAGCCCCAGCGTCACGCCGGTCACCATGTTGACCCAGAGGATCTGGGCAGGGGTCATCGGCAGGGTGACGCCGGCGAGGATCGCGACCACGATCGCCATCGCCTGGCCGCCGTTGGTCGGCAACGTCCAGCCGAGCACCTTGACCAGGTTGTCGTAAACGATCCGGCCCTCCCGCACCGCGGCGGCGATGGTGGCGAAATTGTCGTCGGCCAGCACCATTTCCGCCGCCTCCTTGGCCGCTTCGGTGCCTTTGAGGCCCATCGCGACGCCAACGTCGGCGCGCTTCAACGCCGGTGCATCGTTGACCCCGTCGCCGGTCATCGACACCACCGCGCCGCCGGCCTGCAGCGCCTCGACCAGTCTCAGCTTGTGCTCGGGACTGGTGCGCGCGAACACCGCCGTCGTCGGCAGCGCGGCGCGCAATGCGGCGTCGTCCATCGCGTCGACGCCGCGGCCGGTGAGCGCGTCGACCGAGCCCTCGCCCAAGCCGAGCTCGCGGGCGATCGCGGCCGCGGTCGAGGCGTGATCGCCGGTGATCATCTTGACGTCGATGCCCGCCGCCCGGCAGTCGGCGATGGCGCGGACCGCTTCCGGCCGCGGCGGATCGATGAGCCCGACGAGACCGAGCAGGGTCAAGTCGCCGTTTTCGATGTCGGCGAAGCTGAGGTTCGCCGCAGCGGGCGGCGCGGGCTTCGAGGCGAAGGCGATGACGCGCTGGCCTTTGGCCGCGAGGGCGTCGACGACGCCATGCCACATTGCCGCGTCCAGTGGCTCGTCGCCACTGGCCGCGCGCTGACGGCGACACAGTTCGAGCACCCGCTCCGGGGCGCCCTTGACGCTGATGAGCCGGGTCGCGCCGGCCCGATTGAGGGTCGCCATGAAGCGGTGGCGGGAGTCAAAGGGGATCTCGACGAGACGCGGGAAGTCGCGCCGCACCGCCTCGGCGTCCAAGCCCGCCTTGATCGCCATGGCGATCAGCGCGCCCTCCATCGGATCACCGTCGACGATCCAGTCCGTCCCCGCCTGGCGTAGGGACGCATCGTTGCAGAGCAGGGCGGCGAGCGCGATTTCGCTGAGCGCTGAATAGCCAGCGGGGTCGATCGCGACGCCGCCGAGAAGAAGCGCGCCGCGCGGCTCGTAGCCGGCCCCGGTCGCCTCGAACGCGCCCCCGGCGGTGACGACGGCGCTCGCGGTCATCTGGTTCAACGTCAGCGTGCCGGTCTTGTCGGAGCAGATCGTCGACACCGCGCCCAGCGTCTCGACGGCGGGAAGACGGCGGATGATCGCATTGCGCTCCGCCATCCGGCGCACGCCGATCGCGAGCGTGATCGTCATCACCGCCGGCAGGCCTTCAGGAATGGCGGCGACCGCGACGCCGACAGCGGCCATGAACGCATGCTCGATCTCATAGCCCCGGACCAGCGCGGCGAAGGCGCAGACGCAGGCCGCGGCCGCAAGGATGACGATCGTGAGGCGCCTGGCGAAAGCGTCCATTTGGCGGAGGAGCGGCGTAGTCAGGGACTCAACGCTTCCGACCATGGCGCTAATGCGCCCGAGCTCGGTTGCGGCCCCGGTCGCGACCACAAGGCCGGCGCCCTGGCCGCTCGCGACCAGCGTGCCGGAATAGGCCATCGAGGCGCGGTCGCCGAGCGGCGCGTCGGGCGCGACGGGCTCAGTCGCCTTGTCGGCAGGCGCCGACTCGCCGGTCAGCACCGCCTCCTCGATCCTGAGGTTCGCTGCGCGCATCAGCCTGAGGTCGGCGGGAACGCGGTCGCCGGCCTCGGCCAGCACTACATCGCCAACGACCAGGCTTTCGACCGGAACGGTCAGCCGCCGTCCGTCGCGCAGGACCGATGTCTCGCGCGTCAGCATGCCGCGAATGGCGTCCAGCGCCTTCTCCGCCCGGCCTTCCTGGATGAAACCAATGGTCGCGTTGATGACCACGACGGCGAGGATGACAATCGTATCGACGCCGTGACCGAGCAGGAAGGCGATCAGCGCCGAAACGAGGAGGACATAGATCAAGAGGTTGTTGACTTGGGCGAAGAGCCGCGCCGCAAGCGACCGCGGCTTGCCGGCCGGGAGGCGGTTCGGCCCGTTCGCCTCGAGCCGCTCGGCGGCCTCGACGGACGTCAACCCTTGGGCCGAGGCGCGGGCGCGCTCGAGCGCGGCCTCGGCGGTCTCGGCGTGCCAGGCATGTCCGGTGGCCGCGGGTCTATCCTGCATCGCTGGCGATCGTTCTTTGGGTGCGGACGAGCTGGCCACGATCGACTGTCCAGACTTCGTCGAAGACCCGGGTTCCCTGCAGGTCAACATAGTCCAGCGTCAGTTCGCTTTTCTGCAAGGTCATTTGCGCGAAGCCGTTGAAACCGACCTTGAGATTTTCGTCGTTGGGATAGACGCGTTTGTCGACGAATTCGACCGTGTAATCATGGAGCGGCTCCGCCGGCGGCAGATCGACCGGCATGCCGCCGTGGCCGATGCAACGTCCGAACGCCGTGACGCCCCCCGGCATGGCCGCTTCGTTGTAGATCGCCAGCCGATGCTCGTGCCCCCACAGCCATAGGACAGGACGCGAGAAAAACTCAGCCAATTGCTGCGCGGGCTTCGGGTAACAGTGATCGAAGCGCGAGACATATTGATGATGGCTCAGGATCACGATGCCGCGAGGATCGTCGGGCCGCGGCCGCACGACATTTCGCAGCCATTCGACGAGCTTGTTCGGCAGCGCGCAGTCTGATTCGAAGAAATGCTCGATGAGCGGCGCGCCTATGGAATTGTAGGCCGTATCGAGCGCGAGGATGCGCCAATGATCGTTCTCAAGGCAGAAATAGCTCGCACGCTGCCCCTCCGGGCTGCCCCGGACGCCAAGGTTCGGCAGGATGTGATCGAAATAACCAAATCCGCGCGCGAGCATCTCGTGGTTGCCATTGAGCGCGAACGCGCCTTCCGATCCGATCGGCCATTTGCAAGGCTTGTAGGGGAGGCGCGGATTGGCCACGCCGAGGAAGTTCGCCCCCACCTCCGCCGGATCGCCGACGTAATAGACGTCGCCGAGATGGATCGTGTAGTGGGGCCTGAAGGCCCTCATGCGCGAGGCGACGTGGAAGGCCTCGTCGGTGCCGGTTCCCCAGTCGCCGGCGAGGGCGATCCTGATTCCGTCGCCGCCGCCGCGCAGGCGGTAGACGCCATTGTCCCGGTGCGATCCTTCGTAGGTCTGGAACGGATGGCGCTTGCCAATGCGAAATCGCCAATATTCGGTCAGCCATCGCCACAGCCGGTTCGGCGCGAAGGCGGCGAGATTTGGGTGTTGCGGAGGTCGCGCGGCCTTGGTCCGCGAGCGCGGAGTTCCGGGTTGCGCGTGCTTTTGCCCATACGCGAGGAAGGCCGAGCGCGACAAACCGCGCAGATCCTGAAGGTCTCTTCGCGCGCCAGGCGCTTGCGCGTCGGGAGGGCGCTCGGCTGCCGGCTCGTCTTCCGCCGTTGGACCCGACTCTGCGTTCACCCCGCCACCGCTGCAAAGTCCTTCGCGCCCAATCCCTTGGCTTCGGCGCGCGCGAACGCCTTGACGGCGCCCGCGGTCATGTCAGAGGGCGCGCCCAGCGATTGGGCGAGCGCGGTCGCGTAGCGGGCGTCCTTAAGCATGAGGTAGAGGGCAAAATCGGTCTGGTCAAAATCGCCGGCGAGCATGCGCGGCAGCTTGATCTTGACGATCGGGCTCGCCGCGGCGCCGGCGAGGACGAGATCGGAAATCAGCTCGGGCTTGAAGCCGGCCTTGACGGCTAAGTCGAGCGCCTCGGCGAGGGCGGCGGTCTGGGCGGCGACGAGCTGGTTGTTGATGAGTTTCCACGTCGCCCCCGCGCCGGCCGGACCGAGCAGGTCAATTTTGTTTCCGATGGCGTCGAGCGCGGGGCGCGCTTTGTCGAGCGTCGCCGTATCGCCGCCGACAAAGAGGCGGAGCTCGCCGGACGCCGCCGCCTGACGGCTGCCGCCGACCGGAGCGTCGAGGAAGCCGCATCCCCTGCCATGAGCGGCATGGCTGAGCTCGCGCACCCAGTCGGGCGTAAGCGTGCTCGATTCGACGACTATCGCGCCCGGTTTTGCTCCCGCTAGCGCGCCATCGTCGCCGAGCCATACGGACCGCGAGGCCGCGTCGTCCGCGACCATGGCGAAGATGCAGTCTGCGCCGGCGGCCGCCTCGCGCGGCGTGGCGGCGGCTTTGGCGCCCTTGCCGGCCAGGGCCTCCGCCTTGGCGGGCGTGCGGTTCCACACCGAGAGGGGAAAGCCCTTGGCCAGCCAGTTGGCGGCCATTCCCGCCCCCATCGCGCCAAGACCGAGAAGCGCTACCCGTTGCATGACGATGCTCCCTGAGACGTGAACCTGACGCGGCTCTTACAGCACGTGCGAGCCATCGCCGGCGCGCTTGGCGGCCTTGGCGAATTTCTTGATCACCCGGTCGCGCTTGAGCTTGGAAATGTGGTCGATGAACAGCACGCCGTCGAGGTGGTCGATCTCGTGTTGCAACACCGTCGCCAGAAGGCCCTCGGCTAGGACTTCCCTGAGTTTGCCTTCGCGGTCGAGGGCCCGGGCTCGCACCGACGCGGGCCGCTCGACCTCGGCGTAATATTCCGGAATGCTTAGGCAACCCTCTTCGTAAATAGCGCGCTCCTCCGCCGACCAAACGATCTCGGGATTGATGAATACCTGCGGGTCAGGCTCTTCCTCCTTCTTCGCCACATCGACCACCAGCAGGCGGATCGGCTCGGCGACCTGGATCGCTGCGAGACCGACCCCGGGCGCCTCATGCATGGTCTCGATCATGTCGTCGATCAGGCGTCGCAGCGAATCGTCGACCCGCTCGATCTTCCTGCTGACGAGGCGCAGTTTGGGGTCAGGCAAAATGATGATCGGTCGCTGGGCCATGAAGCGGGCTTGTTTTCAAGGAAGGAGCGACGGGACTGATAAGCGTCTGGACAGGCGCGGTCAAACGTGTTCTTATTTTGTTCCATAAGCAGCTTTTGTGGACCCGCGTCGCCGATGACTCCCGCCTCCCCGCTCATCGTCATCGACGGCGTCGCGGTCTTCGCTCCTCAGGCGTTGGCTTCGGCCCTGGCGCTGCTGGCCGCGTTTACCTTGCTGGCGCTGATCGCCCTCTGGCGCGCCGGAGCCGCGCGGCGGCGCGAGCGCCAGGCGGCGGAAGAGCGGCAGGAGGCGATCGAGGAGCAGTTCGCCGCGCTTGCCCACTCGAGCGCCGAGCTCAACGGGAAAGTCGGGGCGATGTCCGAGTGGCTCGGCTCGCGGCAGGCGGACCTCGCCCGGGTCGTCGCCGACAGGCTCGATTTGGTCGGGGCGCGGCTCGACGCCGGGCTCGAAAGCCAGGCGCAGGCGACCGGCGAGTTGCTCGGCCGACTCAATGAGCGCCTCGCGGTGATCGACGCGGCCCAGTCGCGCCTAACCGAGATGACGCGCGAAGTGGTGTCGCTCAAGGACATCCTCGCCAACAAGCAGGCGCGCGGCGCCTTCGGCCAGGGACGGATGGAGGCGATTGTGCGCGACGGCCTGCCGGCCGGCGCCTACGACTTTCAGTTCACGCTGTCGAACCGCGCCCGGCCGGACTGCGTCATCCGCCTGCCGGGCGACACTCGCCCCCTTGCGGTCGACGCGAAATTTCCGCTCGAAGGGTTCTCGGCCTATCGTGCGGCGCGCGACGATGAGGCGAGAAGAAGCGCGCATGCGCGCGTCCGCGCCGATGTCGGCAAGCATGTCAAGGACATCGCCGAGCGCTATCTCCTGCCCGGCGAGACGCAGGACGTCGCCCTGATGTTCGTGCCATCGGAGGCGATCTATTCCGATCTCGTCGAGCATTTCGACGAATTGGTTCAGAAGGCTCATCGCGCCCGCGTGGTCATCGTCTCGCCGACGTTGATGATGATGGCGATCAGCGTCGCCCAGGCGATCCTGCGCGACGCGCGCATGCGCGACGAAGCGCACGAGATCCAGGCCGAGGTCGGCAAGCTCCTGAACGACGTCCGGCTCATCGTCGAGCGGGCTGGCAAGCTCGAAGCGCATTTCCGCCAGGCGCAGGAGGACCTCGCCGGCGTCGGCGCGGCGAGCGCGCGGATCGCGCGCCGGGCCGAGCGGATCGAGGCCATGGATTTTGCCGACGGCGATCGGGCCGACGCGCCGGACCTTATGAGCTTGGCGCGGCAGGCCGAGTAGAGGTGGGCGCGGGCGCCGATGCTCCTCCAGACGGCGCGCTTGCCGCCGCTCTGGCCGCCGCCGCCACGGGTTGCGAGCCGATCGCGGTCGAGCGTTTCACCAGCGGTTTGCAACATTACGTGTTCGAGACCCGTTTCGCGGGCCGAGCGCCAGTTGTCGTGCGCATCGCCGCGGAGGACGGTCACGCCGCCATGGTTGGCGCGGCCAAGCTCTCTCGGATGTCGCGCCCGCTTGGCGTTCCGCTACCGGAGGTCATTGCGGAAAGGCTCGCTCCGCCGTTTCCGCAGCTGGTGCTGGAACGTCTGCCGGGCGCCGATCTCGGCAACGTCGTGAACACGCTGCCCGCTTCGAGGCTGGTCATTGTTGACGTGGACGATTTATGTTTTGGCGATCCGCGCTACCTCGCCGCCCTGACCCTAGCCTCGCTATTGGCGGCCGCCGCCCGGCCGGACTACGTTCATGCCTGGATGGAGATTGCGAACTTCAGGGATGACAGAGTATTCCGGCTTTACGTCGCCCTGTTCCTCGTCGATTTCATGTCTGAGCACGGCCAGAGGTTTAACCAAAACTTGCAACTGTCCAGCTCGGAGGCCAGACGGCGCCTGCTTGAAGTGTTCGGAGGAAATATGCGGCGAGCAACCAGTTGACTTCGCTCGCTGGCGTACGAAACGAATTGTAAGATGATGGCGAGATCGTGAGTCACGGTGGAAAGCTGGGGGATGAATCAGCATTCGGACGGAGTGGCGCCGGTGGCGCTTGAGGAGGCGGACGCGCCGCGGGGCGGCTGGGACGACCCGGTGCGGGGGCGGGTTGGCTGGCGCACCTTGTTCTCGCAAGGGTTGACCCCCACCGCCGGGATGACCTGCGGGGTGACCGAACTTGGGCCCGGCGACTGGCTTGGCCTGCATCGGCACGCGCCACACGAAGTCTATTACGTGTTCGCAGGCGCCGGTATCGTCAGCCTTCAGGGCCGAGAGATTCCGGTCAAGGCGGGGAGCGCAGTGTTCATTCCCGGCATGGCCGAACATGGAATCCGCCAGACCGGAAGCGAAACTCTGCGCCTATTTTATTGTTTCCCAGTAAACTCCTTCGAAAGTGTGGAATATCAATTCTCAGTCTAGAGAAGCTGTAAGAAGCAATAGCCGCTATAACGCGCTTCGCGCTTGTGACTGGGCGGACAGGGATGAACAAGCTAAAAGAGGCAGACAGTGCGGCGGCTGCCACAAGGCCGAAGCTGACTTGTGGGTTCATTATGCCCATATCAGCGATAGACGGGTGTTCCGCGGAGCACTGGTCGGATGTTAAATTAATTATTACTCAATGTGTCTCGGACGTTACTGAGTTTTAGTGTTCGATCAAGCTTGTTAGCGATGCAGATGAAATTGGCGTTATCCAAAAGAGAATTATACAGAATATCTATAGTTCGGATGTAGTGATTTGCGACGTAAGTGGGAAAAACCCCAACGTAATGTTTGAACTAGGGCTGCGCCTTGCGTTCGATAAACCAACCGTGATAGTAAAAGATGATAAAACAGACTATTCATTCGATACTGGGGTAATCGAGCATGTTGCTTATCCTCGGGATTTACACTTCCACAGGATGGTTGAGTTCAAGAGAGTGCTGGGCGAAAAGCTTATCGCTAGCTATAAAGTCTCTCTTAGCGACCCTAATCATTCTACCTTCCTTAAGAACTTTGGTAAATTTCATGTCGCTGGCCTCAGCGAGAGCACGGTACCGGCCGAAAAGTATCTGATCGAGATGATGGGGGATTTACAAAACGAAATTTCGCAGTTAAAGAGCATCGTCCAGAGGGAGAGCGGTGAACGGCCCAATGCCCCCGAAAAGTTAATCCCCGGGGCGGTGCGAATTGGTTTGGAGATAGAAAAGTATTTGAATGAAAACCCAAGCGTCGATTTGGCCTCTAAGAAACAAGACAAAGACTTTATGAGAGAGATCTTGGAATCATGTGACGCTGTTACGCATTTCAATACATATGACCAATTCTACTCGACGTTTCAAAATGTCCTTTCCGACGCCATTTCAAGACAGAGAAGATTTAAGCGCGGGGGTAAGGAATAGGTTTCCCACAACGTGACACTTGCCTCGTCGTCCTCAACGCTTGCCAGCGCCGCCGCATCGCGATAGCGCTCCGCCCCATGTCACTCGCCTTCACCCCTTACGGCGCAGCGCCCGGTCGCGAATGCGGCAGCTGCAACATGTGCTGCAAGGTCTATACCTTTCCGGAAATCAACAAGCCGGCAGGCGTCTGGTGCAAGTTTTGCAAGCCGGGCAAGGGATGCACGATCCACGACGATCTGCCCGGTCAGTGCCGGGACTTCTTCTGTCTATGGATGACCGACGGAACCATGCCGGACGAATGGCGGCCGGATCGGGCGCGGTTCGTCCTGACGGTCTACCCTGGGAATGGCTTCGTCTACGGTCAGGCCGATCTCGGATCGCCCGGCGCGTGGCGCAGGGCGCCCTATTACGAGAGGTTGCGCGCGATGGCGAAGACGCTGCTCGATCAGCGGCGACACCTCCTCATGTTCGTTGGCGACCAGGCGACGCTGGTCATGCCCGAGGAGGACGTGCCGCTCGGCAAAATGACGGCCGAGGATAATTTCCGCATCGAGCCGGTCTTCGGCCCGAAGGGGCCGACGTGGCGGGCGACCCGAAGCTGACGGCCCCCGGTTGCGCCGTCGGGGGTGAAATTTCCATCCCCGGGTGGCGAGGATTGCCGCTTCCGGCCCAACTGGACCCCTGGCGGCGAGGCCACTATTTTTGGCCCGCCAAAGAGAGGGAGCCCTCGGCGGAATGATCAGGCGTCTTCTTTTGGGATTTGGCGTCGTCCTGACGTTCGCGGCGTCGGCGCTCGCAGAACTGGCGATGACCGGGGCCCCCGTCGCGATGCGCGCCGGGCCGACGGGCAGCGCCCGGATCGTCCAGCGCATCCCGGCGAGCGCAGAGGTCGAGGTGGAGAAAAGCGTGCGCGCCTGGCGCCGGGCCTCATGGCGGAATATCTGGGGCTACATTCCTGCCGACGCGGTGGTTCTCGGCCCGCCGCCCGTGAGGCTTCTGGGGAAAGAGATGCCTCCGCCAGTCGTCAACGCGCTGCCGACCTACGTTACGCCGCCGGCATGGCGGTGGACCGGCGCCTATGTCGGGGGCGCCTTCGGCTTCGGCTCGGGCGGCTGGTAGCGCCAGACGACCCGCCAGCGCGACGCCGCCCCTACCCATCGCCGCCGCCCGGTCTTATATGGCAGGCCGACCCCCTCTTACGGCAGGAGATGACCGCGTGACCACGAGCCACGAGCCGGAGAAAATTCCCGTCACCGTCCTCACCGGCTATCTCGGCGCCGGCAAGACGACCCTCCTCAACCGGATCCTGAGCGAGCCGCACGGCAAGCGTTATGCGGTGGTCGTTAATGAATTCGGCGAGATCGGCATCGACAACGAGCTTATCGTCGGCGCGGATGAGGAAGTGTTCGAGATGAACAACGGCTGCATCTGCTGCACCGTGCGCGGCGACCTTATCCGCATCATCGAGGGTCTGATGAAGCGCAAGGGCAAGTTCGACGCGATCATCGTCGAGACGACCGGCCTCGCCGATCCCGCGCCGGTGGCGCAGACCTTCTTCGTCGACGAGGACGTGCGCGAGGCGGCGCGGCTCGATGCGGTGGTGACGGTCGCCGACGCCAAATGGCTGGCCGCCCGCTTGCGCGACGCGCCCGAGGCCAAGAATCAGATCGCCTTCGCCGACGTCATCATCATCAACAAGACCGACCTGGTGAGCGCCGCGGAATTGCGTGAGGTCGAAGGGCGCATCCGAGCCATCAACCCGTACGCTACGCTGCATCGGGCAAAGAAATGCGACGTTCCAATCGCCGATGTGCTCGAGCGTCGCGCCTTCGACCTCGACCGCATCCTCGACATCGAGCCCGACTTCCTCGTCGCCGAGGACCATCATCACGGCCATGAGCACGATCATGAGCATGGCGGCGGCCATCATCATCACGGCCTCAAGCACTATCACGACGAGGACATGCAGTCGGTCGCGGTGAGACTCGATGGCGACGTCGATCCGGCCAAATTCATGCCGTGGATCAATCAGATCACTCAGGAGCAGGGTCTCAACATCCTGCGCTGCAAGGGCATCGTGGCGATGAAGGGCGATGCCAAACGGTTCGTTTTCCAGGGCGTACACATGATGCTCGACGGCGATTCGCAGCGCGAATGGAAACCAGGCGAGAAGCGGGAATCGAAGGTCGTGTTCATCGGCCGCGACCTCGCGGAGGAGGATATCCGCAACGGTTTCCTGGCCTGCGCAGCTTGAGCGGTCACCGGTTCGCATGACCGTCGCCCGGGCGACCGCTTCCCTTACTCAGCATGCCCGCCTGTTCGAGGCGGAGGCGCATGTCGTCTCGGCGATGTTCGTCGACGGCGCGCCGGTGCTGGCGCTGGCCGACGGGGCTGTCCTGATCGGCGAGCCGGAGGATCAGAAGCGCGTCATCGTCCACCCCGAGGCGGCGATCCTGACGGCGATCAGCGACGGTAAGATCCTGCTCACCGGCGGCGACGACGGGCGCGTCGTCGCCATGCAGGCTGGCGGCGCCCCACAAGAGATCGCCGACGAAAAGGGCCGGTGGATCGACGCCCTGGCGATGCGCGGCAAGGCCTACGCCTGGAGCGCCGGCAAGCAGGTTCGCGCGCGCGACGAAATCGGAAATGTGAAGACTTGGACCGCGCCGTCGACGGCTCGGGGCCTCGCCTTCCAGCCAAAGGGCTACCGTCTCGCCGCGACGCATTACAATGGCGCGACGCTGTGGTTTCCGAAGGTCGAAGGCCTGCCGCAAACCCTGGAGTGGAAAGGCGCCCATCTCGACGTTGCGTTCTCGCCCGACGGGCGCTTTCTCGTCACCTCGATGCAGGAGAATGCGCTGCACGGATGGCGGCTCGCCGATTCACGCAACATGCGGATGACCGGCTACCCGGCTAAGACGCGTTCGCTTTCCTGGTCGCACGACGGCCAATGGCTTGCGACCTCGGGCGCGGACGCCGCAGTCGTCTGGCCGTTCAAGGACAAGGACGGCCCGATGGGCAAGGCGCCGCGGGAATGCGGCGTTCGTCAAGCGCGGGTAACGCGGGTGGCGTTCCATCCCAAGGCGCTCGTTGTCGCCATAGGCTACGCCGACGGGGCGCTCCTGTTGTGCCGTCTGGCCGACGCAGCCGAAATTCCGGCGCGCGATCCCGGCGGTGGCCCGGTAAGCGCGCTGAGCTGGGACGCCACGGGCGCGCGCCTGCTCTTTGGCCTGGAAAGCGGTGCGGCCGGCCTCCTGACCTTGCCGGCGTGATTCGGCTTTTGTCGTTTCGGCTTGTTGAGCTGCGACGCGCCGCGTCGCGACATGTCTTGCTCCGACTGCCGTTGCGCGCTTGCCAGCAGCGACCGAAAGGGCGAATTCTCCCGGCGCGAGCGACGCCTGGAACGCCATGAACAAGGCCTATATCGGGGTTGACGTCGGCACCCTCAGCGCCAGGGCCGGCGTTTTTGACTCGGCTGGGCGGCTCATCGCCAGCGCCCGGCGGCCGATCGCGATTTGGCGCGATCCCGGCGAAATCGTCGAGCAATCATCCGAGGACATCTGGCTCGCGGCGACCTCGGCGGTGCGAGAAGCGGTCGAGGCGTCGGGTCTGCCGCCGGACGCGATCGGCGGCATAGGCTTCGACGCTACCTGCTCGCTGGTCGCGCTCGACCGCGACGCGCGTCCCCTCTCAGTGAGCCCGACCGGCGCGCCCGAGCGCGACGTGATCGTATGGATGGACCATCGCGCCGCCGCCGACGCCGACAGGATCAACGCCGGCGGACACGAGGCGCTGCGCTACTTCGGCGGCAGGATATCGCCCGAGATGCATGCGCCGAAGCTTGCATGGCTCGCCCGGCACAAGCCCGAAACGATCGCCAAGGCCGGGCATGTGTTCGATCTCACCGATTTCCTGTCCTTCCGCGCCACCGGCTCGCTTACCCGCTCGGCGTGCACTGCGACCTGCAAGTTCGGGTATGTCGCGCATGAGAAACGGTGGCCGGACGAATTCTTCGGCAGCGTGGGCCTTGGCTTCCTCAAAGACGACGATTACGCCCTTATCGGCGCTCATCCGGCGCCGCCGGGCGCGCCACTGGGGCAGGGACTGACGGCCGAGGCAGCGGCGGCGATGGCCTTGCGGCCCGGGACGCCGGTCGGCGCCGGGCTGATCGACGCCCACGCCGGCGCTGCGGGCACGCTTGGCGCGCGCGCAGGAGGCGTCCGCGCCGATCCTCGGCGGCTCGCATTGATCCTCGGCACCTCGTCGAGCTGCATGGCGCTTTCGGACGAACCGCGCTTCGTCGAGGGCGTGTGGGGACCGCATTTCGCCGCGCTGGCGCCCGATCAATGGCTCGTTGACGGCGGCCAATCGGCATTCGGTGCGGCGATCGATCATCTGTTGCGGCTGCATCCGGCGTTTGCCGCGCTGTCGGCGCGCGCGGGGCCCCATGCGCTCTCCTTGCTCGAGAAG
The DNA here is from genome assembly GCA_963767245.1 of uncultured Alphaproteobacteria bacterium. Lineage (GTDB taxonomy): Bacteria > Pseudomonadota > Alphaproteobacteria > Rhizobiales > Beijerinckiaceae > Roseiarcus. The sequence continues at coordinate 161,346 of CAVYDG010000004.1, read as the reverse complement.
GAAGTCGTCGCTCGAGCGGGCGGTCTTTCGCTGGCCGCGCTGATCGCCGAGGGGCTGCATGTCCTGCCTGACTTTATCGGCAGCCGGTCGCCGCTCGCGGATCCGGCAGCGCGTGGAGGCGTCCTGGGGATGGATCTGCGCGAAGACGCCGCGAGCCTGCAGGAGCTCCATGTCGCCGGTCTATGCGGTCTCGCCTACGGCCTCGCCGACGTCGTCAGCAAGCTCGAGCGGGCCGGTTACGAATTCGACGCGATCGTTGTCAGCGGCGGCGCGGCGCAGAGCCCGTTGGTCCGCCAGATCATCGCCGATGTGTGCGGCAAGACGGTCGAGGCGCCCGAGACAGCGGAGCCGGTGCTGCTCGGCTCGGCGATGATCGGCGCCGTAGCGGCGGGGACGCAGACGCTTGTCTCGGCGATGGGGTCGATGTCGACGATCGCGCGCCGGGCGGTCCCCGCAGGCGGCGCCTTTGCCAAGTTCCACACCCGGAAGCGTCGCGCGCACGAGATCCTGCGCCGTGCGGAGCGGGAGATCCGCCATATCGCTCTCGAGGCCGTTTGGCCCGAGGTCGTCATTTTCGATTGCGACGGCGTGCTCGTCGACAGCGAGGTGATCGCGCTCGCCGTGACCCGACGCCGGCTCGGCGAGGCTGGGCTTCACCTGAGCGATGAGGAGACACGAGAGCGTTTCCTGGGCCTGCGGTTCGATTCGGTCCTGCGCAGGGTCGAGACCGAACTCGGCGCGCCGCTGCCGAAGGAGTTTTCCGACGATCTCTCGCGCGATATTCTCACGACATTTGCTCGCGAGCTCAAGGGGATCGAGGGTGTGCGCCAGGCGGTCGGGGGCTTGCGGGCGCGCGTTTGCGTCGCCTCTTCGAGCGCGCCCGAGAGGCTCAGTTTCGCGCTTCGGGTTACCGGTTATGAGACCCTGTTCGCGCCCAACATTTTTTCCGCCGCCGAGGTCGCGCAGGGAAAGCCCAGTCCCGATCTCTTCCTGTTCGTAGCGCGCGCGATGGGCGTGCAGCCGAAGGACTGCCTGGTGATTGAGGACAGCGTCGCGGGCGTCGCCGCCGCGCGCGCCGCCGGGATGAGGGTGTTCGGGTTCATCGGCGCCAGTCATTTTTCGCGCCTCGACGAGGGGGTGGATTTGACGGCGACCGGCGCCGAACTCATCTTCGACGATATGGCGCGGCTGCCCGACATTGTCGCTGCGCGGACACCGCGAGTAGGCGCGGCGAACACGGATTGACGTCATGGCGCGCAAGTCGGATCACGACGGTCTAAGGCTCGACGAGGCCGCGCGCGCCGGTTGGCTCTATTACGTCGCTGGCAACACGCAAGACGAGATCGCCCGCAAGCTCGGCATTTCGCGCCAGGCCGCCCAACGCCTCGTTTCGCTGGCGATCAGTGAGCGGCTGATCAAAGTCCGGCTCGATCATCCGATCGCCCGTTGCATGGAGCTCGCCGCGGCGCTGAAACTGCGCTACGACCTGCGCTTCTGCGAGGTTTCGCCCACCGATCCGGCCTCGACGTCGTCCACGCTCGGCATCGCACAAGTGGCGGCGGCCGAGTTCGAGCGGTGGCTCAGGAGACCCGAGCCGGCGGTCATCGGCATCGGCACCGGACGCACGATGCGCGCGGTCGCCGACCAATTGCCGGCGATGGAATGTCCGCAGCACAAACTGGTGGCGCTCGTCGGCACGACCAAGACCGACGGCTCGGCGTCGTTCTACGACGTCATCATCCGCGTTTCCGACAGCGTGCGCGCGCCCCACTATCCGATGCCGGTTCCGGTCATCGCCCGCTCGATCGAGGAGCGGGAGCTACTGACGAATCTCGCCTCGGTCAGGAGCCTGTTCGACCTCGTCGAGCGCACCGATGTCAGTTTCGTCGGCGTTGGCGCGGTCGGCGACTCGGCGGCGCTGGTGCAGGACGGGATCATTACCCGGCAGGAGGCCGAAGCGCTGCGGCAGGCCGGCGCGGTCGGCGAAATCACCGGCTGGGCGTTCGACTCGGCTGGAAAAGTGCTCGCCGAAGGCACAAATCAGCGGGTTGCCTCGGCGCCGTTGCGACGGGCCGACAATCGGCTGGTGATCGGCGTCGCAATGGGGCCGTCACGCCGGGCGCCATTGCGCGGAGCGCTCGCCGGGCGCCTGATTTCCGGCTTGGTCACCGACGAGGCGACGGCCGAGCATCTGCTGCAGCGTTGACGGAAGCGCCCAAAAAACTATACGGGTCAGATACTTCGGCCGGCGTCCCCGGTGCTTGTGCAGTGCAGCAATTATTTCGCATTGACTTGGCCTGACGGATATGGCGAATATTCGCCCGCTCAATTGGCAAATGCCCAATGCTCGGCATTGCCTCATCGGAGGAAACGCTATGAAGGTTCACGTGAAGGGCGTGCTGGGCGCGGTCGCGCTCGCAGGCTTCTCGCTTCCCGCTTACGCCGACACCACGCTGACGATCGCCACCGTCAACAACGGCCAAATGATCCAGATGCAGAAGCTGACGGATGATTTCACCAAGGCCAATCCCGACATCAAACTCAACTGGGTCACGCTCGAAGAGAACGTCCTGCGCCAGAAGGTGACGACGGACATCGCCACCAAGGGCGGCCAGTTCGACGTGCTCACCATCGGCACCTATGAGGTTCCAATCTGGGCGAAGAAGGGCTGGCTGGTCCCGCTCGACAAGCTCGGCGCCGATTACGACGTCGACGACCTCCTGCCGGCGATCCGCGCCGGGCTTTCCTCTGACGGCAAGCTTTACGCAGCGCCATTCTATGGCGAGAGCTCGATGGTCATGTACCGCACGGATCTTATGGACAAGGCCGGCCTCAAGATGCCGGAAAAGCCGACTTGGGAGTTCATCAGGCAGGCCGCCGACAAAATGACCGACAAAGCCGCCGGCGTTTACGGCATCTGCCTGCGCGGCAAGCCCGGCTGGGGCGAGAACATGGCGTTCCTGACCGCGACCGCGAATTCGTTCGGCGCGCGCTGGTTCGACGAGAAATGGAACCCGCAGTTCAACACGCCGGAATGGAAGGCGACTCTCGACTACTACACTGCGCTCCTGAAGGCTGACGGCCCCCCCGGCGCCTCCGCGAACGGCTTCAACGAGAATCTTGCCCTCTTCAACGACGGCAAGTGCGGCATGTGGATCGACGCAACCGTCGCCGCTTCGTTCGTGACCGGCAAGGATTCAAAGGTCGCGGACAAGGTGGGTTTCGCGCTCGCTCCCGACAACGGTCTTGGCAAGCGAGGCAACTGGCTGTGGGCTTGGTCGCTGGCGGTGCCTGCAGGCACGGCGAAGGCTGACGCCGCGGAGAAGTTCATCTCCTGGGCGACCAGCAAGCACTATCTCGATCTGGTCGCATCAAAGGAGGGCATCGCCAATGTTCCTCCGGGCACGCGCAAGTCGCTCTACGCCAACGCCGACTACGCCAAGATCCCCTTCGCGCAGCCGACGCTGGACTCGATCAATTCGGCCGACCCGACGCATCCGACGGTGAAGCCGGTTCCCTACACAGGCGTCCAGTTCGTGGCGATCCCCGAGTTCCAGGGCATCGCGACGGACGTCGGCCAGGACTTCTCGGCCGCGCTCGCCGGATCGATGACCGTCGACGCCGCGCTCGCCAAGGCTCAGGCCAGCACGGAAGCGGCGATGAAGAAGGCCGGGTATATCAAGTAAGTCGACACATTGGCGTCCCGGGACCGTTGGTCGCGGGACGCTGAGGGACGACCACCTCCGCGTCCCGGCCCCTCGTCGTCCGCGAGGAGGGGCCAACGCGAGGCCATTGAGACCATCAACGGCATAAGCGGCGATTGACGCATGCCGCGGGCTTCGTGAATTTCGAGGCCAAATCGGCGGCCGAGGCCGGCGTCCCGCGATCAACCGCGGGCGACCAACGCGGGAGGGCGATGAGGGATGGCGACGCAGCAAACCACCACGGCAGGCCGCGCACTCGTCGCGCCGTCGGTCATCCTGCTCTTCGTTTGGATGATCGTGCCGCTGGTCATGACGCTCTATTTCTCGACCCTGCGGTACAGCCTGCTCGATCCGGACAACGTGAGCTTCGTCGGGCTGCAGAACTACACGGCGTTCCTCACTGATCCGGATTTTCTGACCGCGCTCTACAATACCCTGGTCCTCGTCGGCTCGGTGCTCGTCATCAGCGTCGTCGGCGGCATTCTCGTGGCGCTGCTGATGGATCAGCCGGTCTTCGGCCAGAACATCTTGCGGTTGATGGTGATCGCGCCGTTCTTCGTCATTCCAACCGTCAGCGCGCTGGTGTGGAAGAACCTGCTGATGAATCCCGATTCGGGTCTGTTCGCCTGGATCGCCCGGTCGCTGGGATTCGATCCGATCGTCTGGTTCACCAACTGGCCGATGCTGTCGGTGATCATCATCGTCTCATGGGAATGGCTGCCATTCGCGAGTCTCATCCTGCTGACCGCGCTGCAGTCGCTCGATGAGGAGCAGAAAGAGGCTGCCTCGCTCGACGGCGCAGGCCCGATTTCCTACTTCGGCTACATCGTGCTGCCGCATATCGCGCGCGCGATCACCGTCGTCATTCTGATCGAGACGATTTTCCTTTTGAGCGTGTTCGCGGAAATCTACGTGACGACCTCCGGTGGCCCGGGCAATGCAACGACCAACATTCCCTTCCTCGTCTACAAGCAGGCGCTGCTGAACTTCGACATCGGTGGCGCGTCGGCCGGCGGCATCATCGCCGTCATCCTCGCCAACATCGTTGCGTTCTTCCTGGTGCGCATCATCGGCAGAAATCTGGAGGGCTGAACGATGGCGTTGAAGCAATCAACCGGCAAGCGCATCGGCGTCACCGTCGTCGCCTGGGTCGTCGCGTTTCTGATCTTCTTCCCAATTCTGTGGACGTTCATCACCAGCTTCAAGAGCGAGCTCGACGCGATCGCGATGCCGCCGAAATTCCTGTTCTTCAACTGGACTCTCGAGAATTACTACGAGGTTCAGGAACGATCGAACTATCTGAAATTCGCCTACAATTCGATCGTGCTGTCGATCGGCGCCAATGTCGTCGGCCTCCTCATCGCCGTTCCGGCGGCATGGTCGATGGCGTTCGCGCCAGGCAAGCGCACCAAGGACCTCTTGATGTGGATGCTGTCGACGAAGATGATGCCGGCGGTCGGCGCGTTGGTGCCGATCTATCTGATATTTCGTAATTTGCACCTGCTCGATAGCCTCTTTGGCGTCGGTGTGGTGTTGCTGCTCATCAATCTGCCGCTGCTGATCTGGATGCTCTACACCTACTTCAAGGAAATCCCGGTCGATATCCTCGAGGCGGCGCGCATGGACGGAGCTTCGCTATTGAACGAGATCGTCTACGTGTTGACGCCAATGGCTGTGCCGGGCATCGCTTCGACCATGCTGCTCGCCGTCATCCTGTCGTGGAACGAGGCGTTCTGGACGCTGAACCTGACGACCTCCAACGCCGCTCCGTTGCCGGCCTTCATCGCCTCCTACTCGGCGCCGGAGGGCTTCTTCTGGGCGAAGCTTTCGGCGGCGTCGACGCTTGCCATCGCGCCCATTCTCATTCTCGGCTGGTTCTCGCAGAAGCAGCTGGTCCGAGGCCTGACCTTCGGCGCCGTGAAATGATCCCGCAATAAGGAATTGCCGTCATGGGAAGCATCCAACTGAAAGACGTGCGGAAAGCGTTCGGCGCAGTCAGCATCATCAACGGCGTCAATCTCAACATCGAGAATGGCGAGTTCGCGGTGTTCGTCGGGCCCATCCGGCTGCGGCAAGTCGACGCTTCTGCGCCTCATCGCCGGTCTCGAAGACGTCACCTCCGGACAGGTCCTGATCGACGCCAAGGACATGACGAGTGTCGGTCCCGCGCAGCGCGGACTCGCCATGGTCTTCCAGTCCTATGCGCTCTATCCGCATATGAGCGTGCGCGGCAACATCGCCTTCGCGCTGAAGATGGCCGGGCAGAGCGCCGACGTCATCGACCAGAAGGTGCGCAAGGCAGCCTCGACATTGAACCTGACCGACTACCTCGATCGCAAGCCCCGCCAGCTCTCCGGCGGGCAGCGTCAGCGCGTCGCCATCGGTCGTGCGATCGTGCGCGAACCAAAGGCGTTCCTGTTCGATGAGCCGCTCTCCAATCTCGACGCCGCGCTGCGCGTTCAGATGCGAATCGAGATCGGCGAGCTTCACGAAGCTCTCAAGACCACGATGATCTATGTGACCCACGATCAGGTCGAGGCGATGACCATGGCCGACAAGATCGTCGTGCTCGATCGCGGCTCGGTAGCGCAGGTCGGGTCTCCGCTCGAGCTTTACAACAAGCCGAACGGCCTGTTCGTCGCCGGCTTCATCGGCTCGCCGACCATGAACCTGATCAAAGGCGCCCCAGCAGCGAAGCGCGGCGCGGAGACTATCGGCATCCGCCCCGAGCACGCCGACGTGTCGACGAGCGCGGGGGAGTGGCCCGCCAAGGTGCGCCTCACCGAGCACCTCGGTTCCGACACTTTCGTCTATGCGGAAGGGGACGGAATCGGGCCGCTGACCCTGCGTCTGGAGGGCGAGGCGCCGCTCGCGCCGGGGCAAAGCATTTTCGTCACGCCGCGGGAAGCGCACCTGCATCGCTTCGACAAGGACGGCAGGAGGATCGGCTGACAGCGGAGGAGCGTCCGCGCGACGCGCTCGAATCCTGACACGAAGCGCGGCGCAAGCGCGACCCAAGACCCGTCCGGCATTCCTCGGTGGATACGAATTCATGAGCGTCAAACTTTCCGCCGCCGCCCTCGCCCACATGCCCCCCGGCGTCGCCGTTCCGAAATATCAGCGCGCTGATCTCAGCCCCGGGATCGTTCATTTCGGCGTGGGCAATTTTCACCGGGCGCATCAGGCGGTTTATCTCGACGATCTCTTCAACGCCGGCCGCGACCGCGATTGGGCGATCGTCGGGGCAGGGGTGCGCGACGCTGATGTGACGGTGCGCGAGAAGCTGAAGGAGCAAGACTGGCTGACGACCGTCGTCGAGCAGGAGGCGGCGAGCACCAATGCCCGCGTCACTGGCGCGATGATCGATTTTGTCAGGCCTTACGATATCGCTGCGAATCTCGACATGCTGGCCCGGCCGCAGATCCGGATCGTCTCGCTCACGGTGACCGAGGGCGGATATTACATCTCGCCGGCGACGCAGACATTCGATTCCGGTCACCCGGACATTGTCGCCGATGCGCGCAACGTCGACGCGCCGAAAACCGCATTCGGGCTGATTGTCGCCGGGCTCAAGCGCCGCCGCGCCGCCGGCGTCGCGCCGTTCACGGTGATGTCCTGCGACAATATCCCCGGCAATGGCCACGTCACCGAGAACGCTGTCGCCGGCCTTGCGCGGCTTGCCGATCCTGAGCTCGGCGGTTGGATTCGCGCCAACGTCGCCTTTCCCAACTCCATGGTCGACCGCATCACGCCGGCGACCACCGATCGGGAACGCGCCTTTCTGCGCGACAAATACGGCCTCGAGGACAGTTGGCCGGTATTCTGCGAAGAGTTCCGGCAGTGGGTGGTGGAGGACCGGTTCCCGGCCGGGCGCCCGGCGCTGGATACGGTCGGGGTCACCTTCACCGCGGATGTCGCGCCCTACGAACTGATGAAAATTCGTATCCTCAACGGCGGTCACGCAGCGATCGCCTATCCTGCCGGACTCCTCGACATCCATTTTGTCCATGAGGCGATGGAGGATGCGCAGATCCGCGCGTTCCTCGACAAGCTGACCAGGCGGGAGATTCAGCCGGTCGTACCGCCGCCGCCGAACACCGATCTCGACTCCTACCGCGCTCTGGTTGCGCGCCGGTTCGCCAATCCGAAGATCGGCGATACGATCCAGCGCCTGTGCTTCGACGGCTCGAACCGGCAGCCGAAGTTCATCCTGCCCTCGGCCGCCGACCGGCTGAAGGCCGGCGCGTCCGTCAATGGGCTGGCGCTCGTGTCAGCTCTGTGGTGCCGTTATTGCTTTGGCGAAACCGAGAGCGGCAAGGCGATCGCGCCGAACGACCCAAGCTGGGACCGCCTCCAGAAGGCGGCGAAGCCGGCGCGCAGCGATCCGCTCGCCTTCCTGAAATTGGGCGACATCTTCGGCGGGCTGGCCGAAAATCGAGCCTATGTCGGAGCGTTTTCCAAAGCTCTCGCTTCGCTATGGGCGCGCGGAGTCCGGTCGACACTGGCCGATTACCTGTCGGACAACCCGTGAGCGCCTGCGGAGCCGATCAGACGCTCAATGTCGACGGCGGCAACTGGATGAGCTGACGAATTCGTCGAAAAGGCTTCGAGCCGATGTATCTTGATCGCTTCAATCTCAAGGGCCGCGTCGCGGTCGTCACCGGGGGCGGCCAGGGCATCGGCCTCGCCTGCGTCGAGGCGCTATCGGAAGCCGGCGCCGAGGTCTATATCGCCGATCGCAATCCCAAGGCGGCCGCGGAGGGCAGGGCGGCGATGAAGGCAAAGGGCTACGTCGCTGAGGTGATCGAGATGGAGGTGACGGACTTCGAAACAGGTCGACGCGGCCGCGGCGAAGGTAATGAAGGAGAAAGGGCGGATCGATATTCTGGTCTGCAACGCAGGCATTGCGCGCTCGGAGACGGCGGCGGAAGACGTGACCGACGAGCACTGGCTCAACGTCATCGACGTCAACCTCAACGGCCTCTTCTGGTGTTGCCGGGCGTTCGGCAGGCACATGCTGGCGGCCGGACGCGGGTCGATCGTCAATGTCGGCTCGATGTCCGGCGTCATCGTCAACAAGCCGCATCCGCAAGCCTACTACAACGCCTCCAAGGCGGCCGTGCATCATCTGACGAAGTCGCTCGCCGCCGAATGGGGCGCGCGCGGCGTGCGCGTGAACGCGGTCGCGCCGACCTACATCAATACGCCGCTCACCGCCTTCGCCAAGACCAACAAGCCGATGTTCGACGCCTGGATCGATGGCACGCCAATGGCGCGCATCGGCGAGCCGGACGAGATCGCCGCGGTTGTCTTGTTTCTTGCTTCCGACGCCGCCAGCCTGATGACCGGGTCGATCGTGCTGGCCGACGGCGGCTATAGCTGCTGGTGAAAATCAGGCGGCGTCGATAGGGGGGCGGGCCATGGATCTCGGGCTCAAGGGCAAGGTCGCTGTCGTGACCGGCGGCAGCGTGGGAATAGGCCTCGCGATCGCCGAGGGTCTCGCCGCCGAGGGTGTGGATGTCGTGATTGCCGCGCGCGGCGTACAGCGTGTCCGCGCTGAGGCCGGCCGCATCGCCAAGGCTTTCGGCGTCCGCGCCGAAGGGGTCGCCTGCGACGTAGCGACTCGCGAGGGGACGGATGACCTCGTCGCCGACGTCGAGCGGATTTTCGGCGGCGCCGACATTCTCATCAACAACGCCGGCACCGGCAGCAACGAGACGGTCATGCAGGCGCCGGACGAGAAATGGCAGGCCTATTGGGACCTGCATGTGATGGCGGCGGTGAGGCTCGCGCGCGGCCTCGCGCCGATGATGAAGAAGCGCGGCGGCGGCGTCATTCTGCACAATGCCTCGATCTGCGCCGCCCAGCCCTTATGGTACGAGCCGATCTACAACGTGACCAAGGCGGCGCTGATGATGTTCTCGAAGACGCTTTCGACAGAACTCATCGGCGACAACATCCGGGTCGATTGCGTCAACCCCGGTCTCATTCTGACGCCGGACTGGATCAAGACCGCAAAGCAATTGACCGCCGACAAAGGCGGCGACTGGCAAGCCTATCTCGACAGCGTCGCGCACGAACACGCGCCCATCAAGCGCTTCGCCACACCGCAGGAGCTGGCCAACTTCTTCGTCTTCCTGTGCTCGGAACGGGCCAGCTATTCGGTCGGTTCGACCTATTACGTCGACGGCGGTATGTTGAAGTCGGTTTGAGGTTGCGGGAACTCCGCCCCATCTTCAGTGGCGGCTGTCGGCGACCTGATCTGCTCGATGCTCGGCGCGCTGGGCGTCGATAAGCCGAATCAGGTTGGTGACCCCCACGACTCCCGGGACGCTCCGGGCGTCGAACTCGGCGCAAGTCCTCTGGTAGGGAAGGTCCACCGTTCCGGAAACGGTGACCCAACCGTCCTCGACGTTGACGCTCAAATGATCCTTCGGGACTCGCAAATCCCAGTAGAGCGCGTTCAACACACCGGCGCGCACGTATTCGTTCCGCGAATGCATTTCCTGCCTCCTCCCTGCGCTTATGTCAGCTCAAACGCGAGAGGTTCTGACAACCTCGCCAAGGACGCCAGTCGGCCCGCGACTTGATGCTCAGCAAACTGCTACCGCGTCAGTTGAGCGGAATTTTGGCGGATAGGCTGCGCTGAGCCGTCGCCGCGCGGCGGCCAGTCAGATCTGCGGACGCGGCTCGGAATCGGCCTCGCTGAACATCGTTTCCTCGACGCTCATTGCATTTCCGCGCCAGACGATGGCGTGGCCAGTCCACGCCTTGGCGAACACGAGCGGCAGCATGAGGTCACGAGCGACCCACGCCAGCGGCGTTCGCCACGACAGCGGCCAACCGGAGACCAGGGCGAGAATCGCCTCGGCGCCGTACCAAAAAACCGCAGTCGCGGCGACGGCGGAAAGGATGCTTACTCCGAATTGCGGCGCGGCGACGCCGGCCGCCCCGATGGTGAACAGGCTCGTGGTCAAAATCTCGGGCAGGAAAAACAGCGGAAACGTGGCGCGCCGCAGTCGCGACCAGCGAACCTGCCGCGACCAGACATCCTTGAGCTGGCGCCGGCCGAGCGGCTGCTGGAAAGGCTGATCGACGAGATGGGCGTTCAGTCCCTGCGCATTGATGACCTTGGTCGCCGCCGCGTCCTCCGCGATCTCGGCCCCCAGAGCCTCTATGCCTCCGCCCGCCTCCAGGATTTCGCGACGCCACAGCATCGTCTTGCCTTGGGCGAAGCCATACCCCGAGGCCTCCGCCGCGTACTGCCAGCGCGCCTCATAAGTGTTGAGAAATGCGCATTCGATCTCGGAGGCGAAAGAATTCCGGACGGGTCCCGATCGGCGGGGAGCAGACGATCCCGCTGTCGGGGCGCCAGCGCGCGAGCAGGCGTTGAATATAGTCGCTCGGCATCAGGACGTTGGAATCGGCGATGATCACCCATTCATGGCGCGCCGCCTTCCATCCCTTGACGACGTTATTAAGCTTGGGATTGGCGCTGACCCGATCGTCGCCGATCAGCAGACGCGCGGGACGATCCGGGTTCGCGGCGATCGCTCCGCGGACCAAGGGAGCGATTGGGTCGTCAGCGCTGGCGAGGCAGAAGACGATCTCGTAAGTCGGGTAGTCGAGCGCGAAGATCGATCTCAGCGTGTCGCGTGAAAAAGCCTCGACGCCGCAAAGAGGCTGCACGATCGAGACGCCCGGAGCGTTTTTCGGCGCCGGTGTGCGGCCGGGCCGTTTCCGGCACCGAGGGGCCGCGAGGGCAACGCTCAGCCCATGAAGCCCCGCGCTGGTAGCGCAAATCCCCGCCGCCAGGGCGCTGATGGTCATGGGTCGAGACTACCCGAATCATTTGGCCATGTCACACCATATTGCCGGGCCCGCGCGACGCTTCTATGAAGGCGAAATGGCCCTCCCACCGGTCGTCCGTTTCGCCCCCTCGCCGACCGGGCGCATCCACATCGGCAACGCCCGCACCGCACTCCTCAACTGGTTCTTCGCCAAGCGCCGCAATGGAACGTTCATCCTGCGCTTCGATGACACGGATCTCGAGCGTTCGAAGGCGGAATACGCCGACGCGATCGAGACCGATCTCAAGTGGCTGGGAATCGAGCCGGACCTGGTGCGCCGCCAATCGGAGCGGATGGCGGCCTATGACGAAGCCGCCGCAAGGCTCAAAGCCCTGGGCCGCCTCTACCCCGCCTATGAGACGGCGGACGAGCTCGACCGGCGCCGCAAGCGGCAACAGGCGCTCGGCCGGCCGCCGATCTATGATCGCGCCGCCTTGCGCCTGTCGGAGGCAGAGCGGGCGGCGCTCGAAGCGTCGGGCCGCAAGCCGCATTGGCGTTTCCGGCTCGAACCGACGATGGTCCGCTGGGACGACATGGTGCGGGGCGAGAGCCGCATCGACTGCGCGTCGCTGTCCGATCCGGTCCTCCGCCGTGAGGACGGGACCTATCTCTACACTCTGCCCTCGGTGGTCGACGACATCGACTTCGGCGTCACCCATGTCATCCGCGGCGAGGATCACGTCACCAACACGGCAGTGCAGATTCAGATTTTCGAGGCCCTCGCCGGCGCTGCGCCCTGCTTCGGCCATCACAACCTCCTGACCGACGCCGGCGGCGGCGGGCTTTCGAAGCGCACCGGCGCGCTGTCGATCGCCTCGCTGCGCGCGAAGGGGATCGAGTTGCTCGCTGTCGCGGCGCTCGCCGTCCTGGTCGGCTCGGCCGAGGCGGTGCGTCCCGTCGATTCGATCGACGAACTGGCGGGCCTCATTGATCTGTCGCATCTCTCTCGCGGCGCGGCGCGCTTCGACGAAGCGGAGCTTGAAGCGCTTTCGGCGCGCACGCTGCATCGGATGCCCTATGCCGCGGTCGCCGATCGGCTGGCCGCGCTTGGCGTCGCCGGACCGGCGGCCGAGCCGCTGTGGCTGGCGGTTCGCGGCAACCTCTCGCGTTTCGACGACGCGGCGATATGGCGGGAAGTCGTCGAGGGCGAGGTCGCCCCGATCGTCGAGGACGCCGATTTTCTCAAGCTCGCCGCCTCATGCGCGCCCGAGGGCGCCTGGGACCATTCGACCTGGGGCGCATGGACGGCGCGGCTCAAAGAGCTCACCGGCCGCAAGGGGCGGGCGCTGTTTCATCCCTTGCGTCTGGCGTTGACCGGACGGGAAGCGGGGCCGGAGCTGGCCGCTCTCCTGCCACTTATCGGGCGCGCTAGAGCGCTGGCCCGACTATCCTCACCGTCCGTTTGACCCCGTCCGGGCCGGTGACCTCGACCGTTCGCCCCTGATTTACGCTGAAGCTCTTCGCGCCCTGGACGTCGTCGCCGGCGATGCCGGATGCTTCGCGGCTTACCGTGGCGGTCTCGGCGCTGAGCTTGGTGTCCGTCCCGTTGATGTCGAGGACCGGCGCGTTCGCTGTGTCGGCAGAGGGCGTCGCGCCCGGCGCCGCTCCGGGCCCGGCGACGACCGCCGCGCCGGGCTTTGCCTTCGGATCGGTTGCCGGCTTGGCCTTAGGGTCAATGATCGGGCGGGACATTTCGGCCGACTTCTCCGGAGTCACGATGATGTCGTGCTTTTCGTGGCCGTATCTCGCCTCAGCGTCGGCGAGCGCCTCCGCCCAGCTCTCTCCCCTGCGCCGGCAAGAGCAGCCCGGGTCGTCGCTTTGCTCGAATTTGCCGGCGTTCGGCAAATTGGCATAGGGCTCGCCAGACGCCGAATTCGGCCTCCTCGATCGTTCCGCCGAACGGAAATGAATAGAGCGCTACGTCGGCGTTGGGGCACAACGCCCGGCAAACCTCTTCCAGGCTGTCGGCGCGGCTCCCGGCGCCGGAATAAGAAACGGGAAAGAAGCTGCCGTCGCAGGTGCGCACGCAAACCGCGTAGGAGCCGGCGTGCGCTTCGACATGCCCCTTGTTGTCCCCAGGCGGCCGGGGTTGCAGGGTTCCTCCCTCCTCTGGCTGCTCGAATTCTGGCCTCCGTCTGCGGCGGCGGGGCCGCAAGCCTCGTTACGCCGCCGAACAAGGCCTCGAGGAAGTTGGTCGGTCGCGGCGCGGCGTTGGTGCATTCAGCGTTATAGCGGGCGATGAGATCGCCCGCTCCTCCGCCTGCGCGGGCCTCAAGGTCGGCGAGACTGGCCTGCATACGCGCGATCTGCCCATTGAGTTCGCCACATTGCGGCGGCGGCTCTGAGCCGAAGAACAGGAACTTGCGATTTCCGCAGCCGAGAGAACGCGCAGAGCCCTCCGCGCGCGCCAACTCGGCGCGCTGCCGCTCTGCCGCAGCTTGCGCGCCGCTTGAACCGTGGCGCGAGGCGATGGCTTGCTGCAGGCGGGCGCACTCGGCGGCGTTCTGCGCCAGAGCCTCGCCGCCGAAAGCCGCGATCGAAGCCGCGAGCGCGGCGAAAGCGCCCGCCGCCGGCAGAAATCTGCCGCCTCGAAGCGCGCTTCCCATGCGAGTCATCGCCGCCTTCATCTCGTCTATCGCCTCCGTCCCTCGCGATCGCCAGGGTCCCGCGCCGGATCGGCCGGTTAGAGACCGGCATCGCGGCGCGAACAAGGCGCGCCAAAGGGTTTGCGCCGGGGCGCTTCATACGTGGTTTCGCCGGTACGCGCTATAGCCCGAAGACCCGCCCTCGCGCCGCTGCGCGGCTTGTGGCTACACCCGGCGCGATAGGGCATAGTGGGCAATGGCCGAGCCCGACGCGCGCGGATTAAACGCGCCCGAGATCACCGTCAGCGAACTGTCGGGCGCGCTCAAACGCGCGATCGAAGACCGTTTCGGCTACGTGCGCGTCCGGGGCGAGATCTCCGGCTATCGCGGCCCCCATTCCTCCGGCCACGCCTATTTCAGCCTCAAGGACGCCAACGCGCGCCTCGACGCCGTCATCTGGCGCAGCGCCTTCCAGCGGCTCAGGCTCAAGCCCGAAGAGGGGCTCGAGGTCGTCGCGACCGGGAAGCTGACCACCTTCCCCGGCAAATCGAGCTACCAAATCGTCATCGAGGCGCTAGAGCTGGCCGGCGTCGGGGCGCTGATGGCGCTGCTCGAGGCGCGACGCAAGAAACTCGCCGAGGAAGGGCTATTCGACGCCGCGCGCAAGCGCAAAGTCCCGTTCCTGCCCAAAGTCGTCGGCGTGGTGACGTCGCCCACCGGCGCGGTCATTCGCGACATCCTTCACCGGCTCTCCGACCGCTTCCCGCTCCGGGTCGTCGTTTGGCCGGTCAGGGTGCAGGGAGAGACCTCCGCGGCCGAGGTTGTCGCGGCGATCGACGGCTTCAACGCGCTTGCCGCGAACGGAACCGTGCTGCGGCCTGACGTGCTGATTGTCGCCCGCGGCGGCGGCTCGCTCGAAGACCTCATGAGCTTCAACGACGAGGCGGTGGTCCGCGCCGCCGCCCGCAGCTCGATCCCGCTCATCGCCGCCGTCGGCCATGAGACCGACTGGACGCTGCTCGATCACGCGGCGGACCTGCGCGCGCCGACGCCGACCGCGGCGGCCGAATTCGCCGTGCCGGTCCGCGCCGAACTCCTCGCCGCGATCGGCGATCTGAACGCCCGCAGCCGCGGCGCGATCCTGCGCTTCGCCGTGCGCCTTCGCGCCGACCTCCGGGCGCTTTCCCGCGCGCTGCCCGGTGGCGAGGCGATCGTCGCTCAGCCGCGCCAGCGCCTCGACCGCGTGGCGGAGACGCTGACCGCGCGGGTGCGCGGCTCCGTCGACCAGCGGGCGCTGCGCGCGGCGGGGCTGGCGCGGCGCCTCGCCCGCCATTCGCCGCGCGCCCACCTCGCTGGCCAGCGCGAGCGCCTGCGCGGACTGATCGGTCGCCTGGCCCGGCTCAGGCCGATGCTTGTCGAACGGCCGCGCCGCGCTGCGGACGCCGCCGGCCGGACGTTCGCACGGGAGGCGGGACTCCTGGCGCGGCGGCGCGGCGAGCGGGCCGAGGCGCTGGCGCGGCTTCAGACGCGAATGGCGCGCGCCTATGCCGAACGCCTGCAGACGAGAAGCGCTCAGCTGTTCTCCGCCTGGCAGTTGCTCGGCGCAATGAGCTATCGCGGCGTGCTGGCGCGCGGTTTCGCGCTGGTGCGCGACGAGGGGCAGAGACCGCTCCGGCGCGCGGAGGAGGTCCGGCAGGCGCAGCGGCTGGAGATCGAATTCGCCGACGGAAAGGTCGGCGCCATAGCTGGGGGACGCGTCGGGCCGGCGATGACACCGCCCGCCCTTTTGCCGCGCCGGGGGGCAAAACCGGACAAAGGCTCGGAGGGGCAGGGAACGCTGTTCTGATCGTCGGCTCGACGCGTCCGGCGGAGATTCTTCAGCGGCGGAAACAATCCGGGCGAAGCGAAGTCTTCGTTCGGATTCCCGTTCGCCTGATTTGGGTTACGCCTATTTCGACAGCGTATCTTCGATCAGATCGAGACGCAGGCAGTGAAGGCTAAGCCCAAGACGACGAGGATCCGTCGACTGGCCAAGATCCTCGGGCGACACAGGATCCTCGATCTCCAACTCGAGCGCGAGCCAACCGCAGCAGCGGGGATGGTTGCGCTATATTCCCTGTCGCCTCCGGTCGCGACGTCGATCGAGTTGATCCGTCTGCCTGCAGCGGAGATCGTTACGGTCTGGTGATTTGTTCGGCTGATTGCGCCAGCGTCAAAGGTCAGCCGAAAGGGGCCTTGGACTGTCTTCGGCAGAGGTAGCGATAGCCGCGCAACGCTGTCGTCGGTCCAGGTTCCCCAGTCTTCGGGAATTGACCAGCCCTCGCCGATGAAGGGACAGGTTTCAGTAAAATTTCCCGCAGTGATCCTGATTGGCTCGCCGATTTTGATCTCGGGCTTCGCTCCCGGCACATAGCACTTGTCGCCGTGCGTTATGTAATATGACCTATAGGCCGCGCTCACGTTGGGGCGGCTGGACAAGTACAGCACCGTCAATTCGAATGCCGCAACGGATGCGGCGGCGAGGTAAAGGACCAGCCGCTTGCGGCCATCGTAAACGCTGCTCGACGCTCCGTTCATTGGCCGCGCCTTCCTCAGGTCAGGAAGAAGGCGCGGTTGAACCAGGCCGCAACCAGGATCAGATTGAGCGCGGCGGCGGCTCCGAGAAACGTCGCCCGGATCCAGGTCGTCGGAATGCCTGACAGGAGGTCGGCGGCCGCAAACGCAAAAACAGGACATCCGACCACGTATCGGGGCAGAGAGTCCAATCCTGTCGAAAGCGGCACGACGAGGCAGAAGAAGCCGAAGGTCGCTTCCATGAAGCGTCGCCGGTAGACGAGACTGCCAAGCAGCGTCAAACCGAGATATCCCCAGCACTGAAAATAGAAATCGCTCGACCGGCCCTCAAGCAGATTGCCGAGATTGCGCGGATCGAAGCGGCCGATCAGAAGTCGCAAAGGGTTGCCCGGGTCGCGACGCCACGCAACCTGAACATGACGAAAAGCGAAAGCATCGCCCGTGTGCAGGTAGAGGTAGGCCATGAAGACAAAAAGCCCAGCCGCGGCGAGCAGTCCGGAGAGGATGAGATCGGGCCGGCGGAGAACGACGAGCGGGGCCCTTGGCCCGTATCGGCAAATGAGATCGACAGCGAAGGCCAAGGGCATAAACACACCGACTGCGCGTGTGGCGGAAAGGAAGAAGCCGGTCATTCCTGCGGAGATCGGACGGTCTTCGGACCAGAAGAGAAAGGTTGAGCACGCGATGGCGAAAAAAAAGGCCTCGGTGTAAGGCGACGAAAAATAGAAAGCGTAGGGGCCTGCCAGCGTCAAAACGATGAATGGAAGCACGCTCTGCTCGCGCCGGGTCCGTCTGAGATAACGGCAACCCAAATAAACGCCGGCCAGGATGGCCGCATTGGAGATCAGGACCGCCGCAAGACGCGGCGACAGGCTGGTTATTGTTTCAAAGCTCCACACGGCGAGAGGATAGAGCGGGAAAAACGCCCAATTTGCCGCAAAGGAATTTGCAGGAGGCTGAAGCATATAGCCGTGGTCGACGATGCTGAGATATCAGCCGCAGTCCCATTGGCAGAAAGTGTCCGGGAACTTCCACCCGCCGACGTAGAGAATCGCCAGCCATGCAGCGCGCGACAGCGCGAACACGAGGATGATCGGCTCGAGATCGCCCCGATTGGCGGGCCGGAGCGAGTTGATGGTCCAAGTCTTTGACTGAGCGGAAATAGACGGAAACATGAGCTCGCCGGACTCCAACCCGCGACAGGCTTACGATATTTCCAGCGGACTTGTTGATCGAAACGCGAAAACCGCTTCCGCCGTGAGCCTGGCGCTGCCTCCGCTTCCGTCAAAGCGGCGGCGCGGTTCTAAACCCCTGCGTACCGAACTTCGGGCGCGTGGCTCGGCGCGCGGTTCAGATTGGCGCTCCCCGCCCCCGGCTGGACGTCGGGGAGCCGCCCCTCGAGCCAGGCCGGCAGGAACGCTTCGAGCCAGGCGGCGACCCGGCCGTCGTGCTGGAACCAGCCGCCGAGATGCTCCGAGCGGCTCAGCGCGCCGGGCCGGGTCAGGCGCTCGGCCCCGCGATGGGTCCACCGGCACATCATGTGATAGGTGACCTCCGGGTGGAACTGGAGGCCGACCGCCTTGTGGCCGTAGCGAAAAGCCTGGTTGGGGAAATTCTCGCTCCCCGCGGCCAGGAGTTCGGCGCCCTCGGGCAGATCGAAGCCGTCGGAATGCCACTGATAGACTGAGCGCGGAAATTTGGCCCCGCACAGCCGGTCGCCGGCGGGCGTCGGCTCGATCGAATAGTAACCGATTTCGCTTCGCTTGTCCTCGTAGCTGAACACCCGCGCGCCCAGCGCCCGCGCCAGCATTTGCGCCCCGAGGCAGAGGCCGAGGGTCGGCTTTCCCGCGGCGAGCGGCGTTTCGAGCCAGTCGATCTCCCGTCTGACCCAATCGAGCGTATCGTTGGCCCCCATCGGCCCGCCGAACACGATGACGCCATCGTGATCGGCAAGCGTCTTCGGCAGCGGGTCGCCGAGGCTCGGTCGGTGGATGTCGAGCCTGACGTTCGCAGCTCTCAGCGCTGCGCCGACGCGGCCCGGAGTCGAATGCTCCTGATGCAGGACGATCAGCACGGTCGGCCGCCGGGCGAGGCTCGCCATGGGCATTTTGTCAGAACTCCATCTCGACCGACGCTCGCCGCCTTGATCGATTCGCAACTCTAACCAACGACGCAAATTCGGCGCCACAAGCTTAACGATAGGTGAACCGCGAAAGCTTACGGCGCCGTTAATTGCCGATAGCGCCGCGCTGCTTGCCTAGCCCGACAAGCGCCGATATACAATCGCCTTCCCGCCGCGGCAGCGCCGCTCCCATCGTCTAGCGGTCCAGGACGTCGCCCTCTCACGGCGAAAACAGGGGTTCGATTCCCCTTGGGAGCGCCAATGATTTCAGCAGGTTAGCGCTCGCGTTTCGGCCGCTGGCGCCGCAGGAACGCAAGCAGCGCTGATCTGATGTCCAACGACCGGCGCCGTCAGCGAGCGAAAACCAGGAATCCGGTTGTGTCTCCCACCACGGTAATGTGCCCTTTGCAAGGAGCGACGTCTTCGAGATGAACGACGTCTCCGGGGCGCAGCTGTCTTGTCGCTCCATCTGTCGTTGTGATTGAAAATAGGCCCCCGACCACCGTAAGCAACTGAACTGCAGGGGTAGGATGGTAAAGACGGTTGGCCAAGTCGGCCGCGCCCCAATGCGCCTCGAATCCTGCAAAGAACACGCTTGAGGCGGGGCGATTTCCTCCGATGTTGATCGAGGCGGCGGGAGGAGCGAAATCTTGCTTGATCAGTTCTGCCGTCGCTTCTCCGAAGTGGCTCTCGTTGTCGGAAGTGCAATACAAGCGGGCATAGGTGAGGCGGGAGGCGTCAAGTTGCGAACTTGTGGCTTTGCCAAGATCTTCCGCGGGTGCGGCCGAACTCATGACGCCGACGCCGGGGGCCATGGCCGCCGCCATCACGAACGCGCCCGCGGCGCGCCGAGGAGCAGCAGATAAAAATCGGCAAGCGGCGCGCTTCATCGGACAGGCCCCCTGTTCAACGCCGACAGACTGCGACGCCTGTCGATCGCGTGCAAGCGCGGTCGCCGAGCGCCGTAGCGAGCCGGACTGTTCCGGAACGGCCCTTTGAACAGTCAGCTTGCGCGCCGCAGCCGATCCGGCGCGATTCCGCATTCGCGGATCCGGCGCCGGGTGACGCCGGCATAGATCGCGGATTGAAGCGAAGGCGCTCGAGCTCCATATCCGCGTGACCGAGCACAAAGTGCGGCGCTTCGCCATGCACTTCCTCCTCGGGCTCATCGGCTGCGGCGCCGCTTGCTTGGCTTACGCCCGATCAGAAGCCGTGCGCGGCAGGCACGCGGTTTGGCTGCGCCGTCAGGCGAAGAATTGCAAGGCTCATTCATCCATCGCGTATCCTTTCAACGGCGGCGCCCTTTGTCCCCCGCCTCGGTTCGTGGTGGCCTTTCCCTTCGGAACATGATCGGCTAGTTACGGTTATCCCGGCCGCCGTCAGTGTTGCGGCGGGGTCGATGAACGAGAAGAGATTCGTGCGGAGCGCTTTCAAATTCCTCCTGGCGGGAGTTGCGCTCGTCATCATCGTCGGGCTGGCGGCGATTTCTTACTCCCTGTTCGGGGGCGACGAGGAAACGAAAAAAGCCGCAGCCGTCCAACCGCAAGCCGGCCAGCAGTGTCCATTGTCGAATCCCACCGACGGATATGCCAGCGGCAATGTCGTCTTCCGGCTTTCGAACGAAGTGTTTCCGCCGAGCCCCTCGCTGCAGAAAGAGATCCACGATCGCTACGGAGCGAACGTCGAACTCGCCGACTGGGACGATCTGAAGGCGGCGCTCGTCAGTGAGGACCAGGTTCGAAAGTTCATTGTGGACACGGGTATCCGGCTTCAAAGCACCAACTACGATTGCGATAACATTCTGGTTAGCCGGTCAGGCCATGAGATGGTTCTCTCGACAGCATCGGCGCCAAAGATATCAATCTTGGCAGGTGGAAACACTCGGGACAGGTTTTATTGAGGCTGCCGCAAGCGCAATAAAATCTCCAGCGACGGATTTAGAGGTCTCGGGCCAGCCAGTACAGGCATGGATATCGTTTGACCTCCGGTCATTGGTCAGCGGCCGGCGTAGAAGCCGCTTGTCTGGGCCTGATGGATGGGATCCTGGACGCCAGAGACGGCGAAGCGGGCCGACCGAGCGGAGCCATCGGGCGATTCGTTGGCGTTGCAGCCTGCGAGCGCCAACGCCGCGACTGCAAGAATGATCGAAAGGCGCATGAGCGCACGCTCCAGGTTCGTTTGAAACAGCCGGTGAGGCCGCCCGCCTGCGCCGTCGTCGACGTTCAGAAGCGTGGAGGCAAAGAAACGGCCCCGCGGCTTTTGCCGACGGGGCCGAGCCAGCGGGAGAAGCTAACCAAACCTTGTACGCGCCGTCGGCCGCTTTGGATCACACCGCCGGGGCGCCATCCGCTTTTCTGCTTTGCGCGGGCTCCAGGGTTCGTTCCTTCAAGTGGCTCCGGCGGCCTCGGCAATAAGCTCGAACGAGCGCAGTCGTGCAGGATGCTCATAGACGTCGGAGACGACGATCAGTTCGTCCGCTCCAGTTTCCGCGACCAGCGCGTCCAAGCCGGTGCGGACTGTCGCTGGAGAGCCGATGATGGATCGCGCGAGCATCCTTTGCGCCTGCGCCTTTTCCATCGGCGACCAATAGCTTTCGATGTCGTCGATCGGCGGCTGGCTCAAGCCCCGCGCGCCGCGAAAGATGTTGGCGAACGACATCTGCTGGGTCGTGGCGAGACGGCGCGCCGCTTCGTCGCTCGCGGCGGCGACGACATTGACGCCGACCATCGCATAGGGCCGGTCGAGCTGCGCCGACGGCTTGAAGCGGTTGCGATAGATCTCGAGCGCCGAAATGAGCAGGTCGGGGGCGAAATGGGATGCGAACGCGTAGGGAAGCCCGAGCTCGGCGGCGAGCATCGCGCCGAAATGGCTCGATCCGAGGATCCAGAGTGGCACTTCCGTGCCCGCCGCCGGCACCGCCTGGATGCGCTGCCCGGGAGCGGCTGGGGCCAGGAACGCCTGCAATTCGAGAACGTCCTGGGGGAAGCTCTCGGCAGCCTCCGGCGGACGACGCAAGGCGTGGAGCGTGAGTTGATCCGTGCCTGGGGCCCGTCCGAGCCCAAGGTCGATGCGGCCGGGAAAGAGCCGCGCCAGCGTTCCGAACTGCTCGGCGATGACATAAGGCGCATGGTTCGGCAGCATGATGCCGCCCGCCCCGACCCGGATGGTCGTCGTCCCGGCGGCGAGGTGGGCGAGCACGACCGGCGTCGCGGCGCTGGCGATGCCCGGCATGTTGTGATGCTCCGCCACCCAGACGCGGCGATAGCCCCATCTCTCGGCGTGGGCGGCAAGATCGCGAGCGTTGTCCAGCGCGCCGCGCGCGTCCGTCCCTTGGGTGACGCGGACAAGCTCGAGGATCGATAGGGGGATCATGGATAAGACGACATTTCCGGGATCACTTTAGCCGGGCCTTCGAAGCCTCGTCGATCCCCGAGTTGCAGCGCGACCCAGCGCGCGCCTCGACAACGCAGGACAGGGAGCCTAAGGCAACCCGCGCTGGCATAGCGTATTGCCCGGAGTCGATAACGATGGTCAACAGGATCGCCTCGATTGGCCTCGCGGTCGCTCTCGTGTTTGCGCCCTTGGGCGTCCTCGCCCAGACCGGACAGCCGGGCGCTTCGGCGCCCTCGGCGTCGGCCATACCGAGAACCGGCGCCGGGGCGGGATCGAACACGGCCCGGACAAGGCACAGGGGGACGCTGAACAGGCAGCGGGCGCGAGCGACCGCCGAACATGCGCGCGGGGTCCGCGCGACTCCCGATCGCCGCTAAGCGGGTGAGGAACACTGTGTCCGAACAAGGATTTGCGCGAAGACGCGAACAGGGAGCCTGATTGCGCGAACAGGGATATTTATTTGCGTTAACAGGGAGCTTTTTCCGTGTGAACAGGGAGTTTTTCACGTTAACAGGAATTGGCTCGCTTCTAGATCTCCGGTCGTAGAACGGTTCGCGCCATAGCGTCGCGCCAGCCACGATAGCGGGATTTGCGTTCGCTCGGCGCCATCGAAGGCTTGAAGCTGACCTGCCGCCGCCAAGTTTCCGAGAACTGCGCCGGATCAGGGTAGAGACCTGCTTGCCAACCCGCCAGGTAGCCCGCGCCCAATGCGGTGGTTTCGAAGATCTCCGGGCGGTCGACTTGCGCGTTCAAAATATCGGCGAGGAACTGCATCGTCCAGTCGCTGGCGCTCATTCCGCCGTCGACACGAATGACCGAGGCAAATTCTCCGTCCCAATCCGCGCGCATCGCGTCGACGAGGTCGCGCGTCTGATAGCCGACGCTCTCGAGCGCCGCTCTGGCGATCTCGTTACGGGCGACGCCGCGCGTCAGTCCAAAGATTGCGGCGCGCGCCTCGCTGTCCCAATGAGGAGCTCCGAGCCCGGTGAAGGCCGGGACAAAATAGACTTGCTCGCGCGGGTCCGCATTGGCCGCCATTTCACCCGATTCGGCGGCGGCGGCCAGAACGCCAAGACCGTCGCGCAACCACTGCACCGTCGCGCCCGCCGAAAAGATCGAGCCTTCGAGCGCGAAGGTGCGCTTGCCGCCGAACCGGTAGGCGATCGTGGTCAGCAGCTTGTGCCTCGACTCGACCGCCCTGCCGCCCGTGTTGGCGAGAAGGAAGCATCCGGTTCCGTAGGTCGATTTCACCATTCCAGGGCGAAAGCACGCCTGACCGATCAGCGCCGCCTGCTGATCTCCGGCGACGCCGCGTATGGGGGTAGGCGCGCCAAGATATTCGGCCGCCGCCTCGCCGAATTCGGCGGCGCAATCCTGGACCTCGGGCAACATCGACGGCGGAATCCGGAACAGGGCGAGCAGGTCGTCGTCCCACGCGCCCAAATGGATGTTGAACAGAAGCGTCCTCGAGGCGTTGGTAGCGTCGGTGACATGAACTTTGCCGTTGGTCAGGCGCCAGATGAGAAAGCTGTCGACGTTGCCGAACGCCAGTTCTCCACGTTCCGCTTTCGCGCGGGCCCCGGCGACATTGTCGAGGATCCAGGCGATCTTCGTCGCCGAGAAATAGGGATCGAGCAGCAGGCCGGTGCGTGTGGACACGAGCCTCTCGCACCCCTGATCTTTAAGTCTGGCGCAAGACGGCGCCGTGCGGCGATCCTGCCAGACGATCGCATTGTGGATCGGGCGGCCGGTGGTCCGGCTCCAAACCAGCGTCGTTTCCCGCTGGTTGGCTATCCCGAGCCCGGCGAGCGCGCTTGGCTCGACGCCGGCCTTGGATAAAGATTGGCGAGCGGTGGAGAGCGTGGTCAACCATAGGGATTCTGGGTCATGTTCGACCCAGCCCGGCTGAGGAAAGATCTGCGGGAATTCCTCCTGCGCCATGCCGACGATCGCAGCGTCGGGACCAAAGACGATCGATCGCGTCGATGTCGTGCCCTGGTCGACGACGAGGACGTGCCCGATCATGGATCGCTATCCCTGTCTGAATGCGAAAGGGCCGGGCCTGCGCCCGGTTTCTTGCCCGACCGGGCGCGAAATGTTTTCGAGAACGAACGTCACTCCACGCTTGCCCCTTTTCGATCAGCCGTCTGCGGCGGAGCCTGCAAATCTCGCAGATAGGCGTCGAGGTCCTGGACCTCAGCCTCCGACATTCGCAAGCCGAGCTTGGTGCGTCGCCAGACGACATCGTCGGCGCTCATCGCCCATTCGTTCTTGGCGAGATAGGAGACCTCGGCTTCAGTCAGGTCCGCGCCGAAGGTCCTTCCGAGATCAGATTGCCTTTTCGCTCCGCCCAGCAAGGATTGCGTGCGCGTGCCGTACGCGCGGACGAGACGGCGGACCGTGTCGGGCGCGAGAAAAGAATTTCGCGCTGCCGTGTCGCTGACCAGCCTCTCGAAGCCGTCGGTCGAAAAATCGCCTCCCGGCAGGGGGTCTTGAGCGGTCCATCCCGCAGGCCTGCGCGCCGGCGGCAAGTAGCGCGACAAGATCGCCGAAGCCGCCTCCGCCAGCCGTCTGTAGGTGGTGATCTTTCCGCCGAAAATACTGAGAAGCGCTGGCGAGTCCCCGGATGCGTCGAGTTTGAGAACATAGTCGCGGGTCGCTTCTTGCGCCTCGGAGGCGCCGTCATCATAGAGCGGGCGGACGCCCGAATAGGACCACAACACCTGGTCGGCGCTGATTGGCGCCCGGAAGTAGTTGCTTGCGGCGTCGCAGAGGTACTCTATTTCCTCCGTCGAGGCTTGCACCGCATCGAGATCGCCGCTGTAATCGAGGTCGGTGGTGCCGATCAACGTGTAGTCTCGTTCGAAAGGCATGACGAAAAACACCCGCCGATCCTTGTTTTGAAAGATGTAGCAGCGGTCGTGATCAAACAATCGTCCCACGACGACGTGACTTCCTTTGACCAGCCTTATGGCGGCTCGGGTAGGAGTTTGGAGCGCCGACTTTAAAACCTCGCTGACCCAGGGCCCGGCGGCGTTGACCAGCGTGCGGGCTCGAATCTTGCTGAGTTGCCCGCTGCGTTCGTCCCGCAGGGTCAAGGTCCACAGACCGCCGTCCTCGCGGTCTCCGCGAATGCAACGCCTGCGGGGCGCGATGACCGCCCCCCTGTCGGCCGCGTCGCGCGCGTTCAGAACAACGAGTTCGCGCGTCTTCGGCCCAGCAGTCCGAATATTCGAACCCGAGCGTGTACTGCGGCTTCAGCGGTTGCCCGGCCGGATCGTTGGCCAATCGCAGCGTCCGGGTTGGCGGAAGAAGATGGCGCCCGCCCAGATGGTCGTAAAGAAAAAGACCGATGCGAAGCAGCCATGCGGGTCTCAGATCCGCATGGTGGGGCAGCACAAAGCGAAGCGGCCATACGATATGGGGCGCGATTCGCCACAGAACCTCCCGCTCAACGAGCGCTTCGCGAACCAAACGAAACTCGAACTGCTCGAGATAGCGAAGACCGCCGTGAATGAGCTTGCTCGATGAGCTCGAGGTCGAAGAGGCGAGATCGTCTTTTTCACAGAGATAGACCGACCAGCCCCGTCCCGCGGCGTCTCTGGCGATGCCGCAGCCGTTGATGCCGCCGCCGATGATGGCGATATCGAACGCCGCCCCGCGGTCGGAGCGCCGCCCTCCGGCGTCGGAAACCTGAACCGATGGCGTCATCTCGCGCTTCTTCAGGATGACTGCGCTCAGTTTCGCATTGCGCTCTTCAGCGTCTGGAACTTCCAGCGCCTCGACTGGCGTTGCGAACAATC
The DNA here is from genome assembly GCA_963767245.1 of uncultured Alphaproteobacteria bacterium. Lineage (GTDB taxonomy): Bacteria > Pseudomonadota > Alphaproteobacteria > Rhizobiales > Beijerinckiaceae > Roseiarcus. Next base: position 135,315 of record CAVYDG010000004.1, on the reverse strand, counting down.
CTCGGACAGCAATGTTCATCCTGGGTGCTCATTGCGTATCTCCGAGGGCGACAATCGTCCGCGAGCGCCTGAAGGGGTTCAACCTGTCATAACAGGTATGCGCCGCCAGGACGAACGCCTGTCCTTCGACGGGCAGCCGAGGCGAGGGCGCCTGCCATCGTCGTTTACCGCGCCAGGAAGCCGATCGCGAATGCGTTGGCGATGTCGATGAAAAAGACCGAGACCAGCGGCAGGATGATGAAGGCCTGGGCGCAGGCGCCATGCAGCTTGGTCACCGCGGTCATGTTGGCGATGGCGGTCGGGGTCGCCCCGAGGCTGATGCCGGTGAAGCCGGCCGAGATCACCGCCGCCTGGTAATTTCCTCCCATCGCCGGAAAGACGGCGAAGGCGATATAGGCCACCGCCGCAACGGTCTGGACCGCGAGAACGACGACCAGCGCCGGTCCGAGTCCGCCAAGCGTCCAGAGCTGCATGCTCATCAGCGACATCGCCAGAAAGATATTGAGCGAGAGATCCGAGATCAGCGCCAGCGCCCGCGTCCGCGTCGGCCATTCGAGCTTCGGAAAGAGGCGCGGAACACAATTGGTGACGACGATCGCGACCAGAAGGCAGACCACGAACAGCGGCAATTTGACCCCGGTTTCTTCCACCGTCTCCTCGAGCGCGTAGCCGATCAGGATCACCACATTGAGGATGAGAAGCGTGCGCAGAAGCCCGACGTGGCTCAGATCGTCGACCGGCTTGTCGTTCGGATCGTCGGGAAGGCCGACGACCGGATCGGGCGCCGATGGCCCGCTGAGCTGGTGACGGGCGATCAGGAAGCCGGCGATCGGGCCGCCGACCAGGCTCGCAACCACAAGCCCAAGCGTCGCGACGGCGATGCCGACTTCGAGCGCGTTGGCGAGCCCGAAGCGCTCGGCGATGATCGGCGCCCAGGCGATCGTGGTGCCATGCCCGCCGATGAGCGAGGCTGAGCCGAGAAAGGGCGTGATCCCCCTCGGCAGGCCGAGCGCCGCGACGCTGCCCGCGGCGATCAGGTTCTGGATGACCAGATAGGCAAGCGTCAGGCCAAGCAGCACGAGAAACGGGCGGCCGCCGGAAATGAGGTCGTCGAGCTTGGCGTTGAGGCCGATGCCGGTGAAGAAATAGAGCAGGAGCAGGTCGCGCGCCTCGAGCGAGAAGCCGATCTCGATTCCAAACCCGAGATAGGCGATGAGCGTGAGCACGGCCGCAAGCAGGCCGCCGGTCACCGCCTCGGGGATGTTCCAGGCTCTCAGCGGCGGGATGAGACGATTGAGCCCGGCGCCGGCGAAGAAGACGACGATGGCGATCGTGAACGTGAGCAGCCCGGGCGCCTCGATCTCCCTCATCGTCTGGCGCCGTTCGATGTGGCGGCCATCGGCGCACCCCCTCCACCGTCCTTCGGACGGTCCCCCTCCCCCGATTCTCGGGCTACGGCGTTCACACAATCGAGTCGTTTTCGACTGGCATATGGTTTGGGCTTCTGATTTAACGCCTGTTCGGTTTTCGGGAGGCGTTGATGGGCGATGGTTTCTGCGGCGATATTCGAGTTTCTCGCCGATTTGAACGGATCCTCGAGGACATCGCCGGTTCTGGCGCGCTGGTGGTTCGCAAGTTTGGCCGGGATCGCGCGGGGGAGATAGCGGCCCATCGCTTTCTCGGATCGGAGCAGGCGACCCCGCAAGCGATCACGGAGGAGGCCGCCCAACGCACGGCGCAGGCTTGCCGGGGTCGGCGCGTTGTCGTGGCGCAGGACACGACCGAGATCAATTTCGCCGGGCGCGACAAGGGGCGGAAGCTGGGGCTGGGCGGCGACGGGACAAGTCTCGGCTTCTTCATTCATTTGCTTGTCGCCGTCGACGCCGACGATGAAGCGCTTCTGGGCGTAGTGGGGGCGAAGATTTGGACCCGCGCGCTCGGCGAAGTGAAGACGCATCGCCACAAGCGGAGCCTCAAGGACAAGGAATCCGTGCGCTGGGTCGATGCGGCGCAGAGCGCGGCTCAACGGCTCGCCGACGCCGCCAGCATCGTTGTTGTCGGCGACCGCGAGAATGACATCTACCAGGCCTTCATCCGAAAGCCGGGCGACGTCGATCTCATCACGCGGGCGCGCGGCGACCGCAAGTTGGCCGGAGGCGGCCTCCTGTTTGCCACAGCCGACGGTTTTCCGACGGCGCTCGAGATCGATGTGGCGGCCGCCCCACGCCAGCCGCGCGCGCCGGATGCGCGCGTTCGAACGGCCCGCGTGGCCGTTTCGTTCGGCAAGGCGACAATCGCCAGACCCAAGACCGGACAGGCCGCCGGCGATCCCGAAGCCTGCGAGATCAACGTCGTTGTGGCGCGCGAAAGGGACGTTCCTTTGGGGACCACGCCGCTGATGTGGCGGCTTTTGACGACCTTGCCGGTTGAGACCGCCGAGGACGCTCGGGAAATCATTCGCCTCTATCGTCTGCGCTGGCGCATCGAAGAGGTCTTCCGCGTGCTTAAACGCGACGGCTTGGCTCTGGAAGAGACGCAGGTCGAGAGCGCGCGGCGCCTGTTCAACCTCGCTGCCCTCGCCGTGGTCGCAGCGGCGCGAATCCTTCAACTCACCGACGCCCGGGACGCGGGCTCCCGCCCCGCAACCGACGTGATCGACGAAAGCGCGGTCGAAGCCGCCGCCGCCATCGGCGGCGCCTTGGAAGGAAAAACAATGCGGCAGAAGAACCCACACCCGCGCGGCTCCCTCTCTTGGCTCGCATGGATCACCGCCCGCCTCGGCGGCTGGAACGCCTATTACAAGCCGCCCGGACCCAAAACCATGGCCGATGGTTGGCGTCGCCTCGCCGCCATGCTCGACGGTTATGCAATCGCCCACGGCAAATCGCTTGTGTGAATCCCGTAGGATTCTCGGGGGAGGAAGGCGGCGCCGCTGCGCATCCTCCCCCATGGAATGGGGGAGGGGGACCGCGCGAAGCGCGGTGGTGGGGGCAAGCGCATGCTTCGACCCAAAGGCAATTTGCGCCAGTCCATTCCCGCGGGCGCCTCCAGCGCCATGACGGAGGCGGATTTCATGTTTCCGCCGTCGAGGCAAACAGGCTCAAGCCCAGCCGCTCCGAGAGGTAGCGGGCGGCGAGCTGGCCCTTGACGCTGTTGCCGGCTTCATCGAGCCGCGGGCCGAAGGCGCCAAAACCGCCTTTTCCCGGCGAAACCGTGACGATGCCGCCGCCGATCCCGCTCTTGCCCGGCAGACCGACGTCGTAAAGCCAGTCGCCGGAGGTCTCGTACAGGCCCGCCGTCGCCATCACCGCCAGCGCGCATTTGCAACTCTCGGCGCCGATGACCCTGGCCTTGGTCAGCGGATTGACGCCGCCGTCGGCGAGCGTCGCGCCCATGACGGCAAGGTCCCGCGCGGTCACGTTGAGCGAGCATTGCCGAGTATAGAGGTCGACCGCGTCGGCCGGGTCGATCGCGATCCGTCCGTAGTTGTGAAGCAACTGACCGATCGCCTGATTGCGGGAATTGCCATCCGACGCGGAAGCGAACACCGCAGCGTTGATCTCAAGCGTGCGGCCGGCGAATCGCGACAGGCCATCGAGGATGAAGCGCCATTGCTCGTCGACCGTCGCGCCCGGGGCGAGGCTGGTCGCGGCGATCGCGCCCGAATTGACCATCGGATTGGTCCGCCCGTCGCCGCTGCGCTCGATCGCCTCGAGCGAGTTGAACTTGAGGCCGGTCGCGTTGACGCCGAGGCGCTTGCGCGCCCCCTCCGCGCCCAGAACCTCACAGACGAGCGCGAACACGAATGGCTTGGACACGCTCATGATCGAGAACGGAGTGTCGCAGTCGCCGCTGCCATAAGCCGCGCCGTTGACGCCGGCGACGCAGAGGCCGAAGAGATCGGGCGGAATGTCGGCCAGAGCAGGGTAGACGTCGGAGTTCGATCCGTCGCGGTTCCCGCTGAAGCGCTCATGCGCTCTCGCCACCAGAGTCCGCACCACGTCCGGCGACGGCAGACGCCCGGTCGAGACAAAGGGCGGATCGACGGGCGGGCCGCTCAGCCGGTCGGAACTCACCCTCGCTCCCGCCTCTGCCGTCAGATTGGCGCCGCGCGGACGGCGACATCGACCTTGAGCCCGATCGAGTTGTCGGGCCGGCCGACATAACCGCCGGAGACCGGCAGCGCCTGCGAGGCCGTCCTCGTCACGCCGACGCGGACGAGGTTCGAGCCTGCGATGAGTTCATTGGTCGGATCGTATTCCACCCATCCCGCTCCCGGCAGATAGACGTTGCACCAGGCGTGGGTCGAGCCGCCGCCGCGCGTGGTCCCGGACGTGTCGTCGTAGAGATAGCCGGTCACGAACCGCGTGGCGACCCCGACGCTGCGCAGCGCCTCCATCATCAGCACGGCGAAATCGCGGCAGGTGCCCGAGCCCAGCGCGAGAGTTTCGGGCGCGGTCTGGGTGCCCTCCTCGTGGCGCGCGCTGTAGCGGAACTCGGCTTTTATCGCGTGGGTGATCGCCTCGAGCGCCCCGAGAGTCGGGGTCTCGCCGCCCGGACCTGCGAAGCGGCGTACCCAGCGCCCGACCGCGCCATCCGGGTCGGGGGAGTGCGGCGTGGCGAGCGGCGCGAGATCGGGGCTTTCGTGGTCGCCATAGGCGAAGGGGAAAGTCTGCGCCGCCGGGTCGAGGCTGTAGACCGGGAGGGGCGGGCCGTCCGGATGGTGGGTCAGTTCGAGGGTCGAAACAATGCTGAGGCGCTCCGTTCTCAGGCTTTCCGGCCATTCGAGAAAGCAGATCGAATTGTCGAACGCATCGTGGGTCCAATGAATGAGCGACGGCTTTGGATCGACGGCGAGGGCGGCGTGGTGGAGCCTGAGATCGTGGCTGTCGTCGGGCCGCAGCATCAAACGGTGGCGGGTGAGGCCGACCGGATTGCGGTAGGCGTACTCGGTCGAGTGGACGATGCTGATCCGGGCCATCGCCGGGTTTTAGGGCATCACGGGTTCGGGCGAAATCCGCAATGGCCGCCACGCCCGTGGAAAAGCGGCGACCGCGCTCTCGGGGGACTGACCGGAACGATCCCTTTCGCCGGGAGTTCCTTTTCGTGTCGGCCCTGGCCGAATCGCGAACAGGAATCGGAGCGGCCCATGAACGACCCGCACGAAGAGACCGTAGTGGTCAACCCGCCGATCGTGACCGACCCGCACGAACAACCCATCGTGACCGAAACAAACAAGGAGGCGGTGCGCGCCGGCCATACGGGGGACGGCCTCCGCTATGTCCTCATCGCGAGCTGCGCGCTGGTTGTCATCGGATTTGTCCTGGTCGCGCTTTTCTCCAAGTAGGCTCCCGGCCGCCAGTTCGAGACCTGAGCGGACTTTTGTTGCGATAATCAGAAGCGTGCGCTATGGTGACTGGAGTTGCCGCGCCTGACAGCGACCGGCGGCAAGGCGAGGAGGAAAGACGGGCCACGATTTGAACTAAGTTATTTAAAAATATGAATGAGTTACTTTGCTTTTGTTGCGTCTGATTTTGCTTTTGTTGCGCCCGGCTTGGATTTTGTTGCGCTGGATTTGGAAATCGGTGCGCCCGATTTGATTTGCGGAGCCCGGATGAAGGCTTGCGATGTCCTGATAGCCGGAGCCGGCCCGACCGGCCTCGTCCTGGCGCTGTGGCTGACCAAGCTCGGCGCCAGAGTGCGGATCGTGGACAAGACTGCCGAGCCGGGGACGACCTCGCGCGCACTCGCCGTTCAGGCTCGAACATTCGAACTTTACCGCCAGCTCGATCTCGCCGACGAAGTTGTGGCAAAAAGCCATCGGGTCCCCGGGGTCAATCTCTGGGCGCGCGGCAAGCGCGAGGCCCGCCTGGACTTCGAGCAAGTCGGCGTGGGCATCACCCCGTACCCCTATTTGCGTATCTTTCCGCAGGACGAACACGAACGCCTGCTCATCGACCGGCTGGAAGCGATGGGAGTTTCGGTCGAGCGACAGACCGCGCTCCTCGGCTACGAAGATAAGGGCGGCTCGGTGGTCGCCTCGCTCCGCGATGCCGACAAAGGCGACGAGACCTGCGAGGCCGTCTATATCGCCGGCTGCGACGGAGCGCGCTCGCGGGTTCGCGAAACGATGGGCGCCGGTTTTCCGGGCGGCACGTATAATCAGCTTTTCTACGTCGCTGACGTCGTGGCGTCCGGGCCGCCGATCGACGGCGAACTGCATGTCGACCTCGACGAGGCCGATTTTCTGGCGATCTTCCCTCTCGCCGGCGAAGGGCGCGCGCGCCTCATCGGAACGGTGCGCGGCGAACGCGCCGAGCGCGGCGATGCATTGCGGTTCGAGGATGTGAGCGATCGGGCGATCAAGAACCTGAAACTGACGATCGACAAGATCAACTGGTTCTCGACCTATCACGTCCACCACCGCGTCGCGCAACGGTTCCGTCTGGGCCGCGCATTTCTGCTTGGCGACGCCGCCCACATCCACAGTCCGGCCGGCGGCCAGGGCATGAACACCGGAATTGGCGACGCCATCAATCTCGCCTGGAAACTGAACGCGGCGCTCGACGGCGCTTCCGATGTGCTTCTCGACAGTTACGAATCCGAGCGCATCGCTTTCGCCCGCCGGCTGGTCAAGACGACCGATCAGGCGTTCACGGTGGCGACGGCCGATGGGGAGTTTGCGAATCTGGTCCGAATCTGGCTCGCGCCGGTGGTCTTGGAAGCCGCCCTGTCTTTCGGGGCGGTGAGGGAATTCGCCTTCCGCACGGTATCGCAAATCAATGTGAACTATCGCGGAAGCCCGCTGAGCGAGGGCAGGGCGGGCGACGTCCATGCCGGCGACCGCATGCCGTGGGTGGTCGTCGATGGCGTCGATAATTATGACGCGCTGAAGAAGCCGGTCTGGCAGGCGCAGGTCTATGGCGTTGCGCTTCCCGACCTCGCCGCCGGCTGTGCAGAGAAGAAGCTGCCTCTCCAGACCTTCCCGTGGGCGCCGGCCTATGCGCGCGCCGGATTGGCTCAGAACGCGCTCTATCTGCTGCGCCCGGACACTTATGTCGGGCTGGCCGACGAGGCCGGCTCGGTTGCGGCGCTGCGAAGCTATTTGCGCAACGGACCGATGTCGAATTGAGGCCCATGCGCCCTCTCGCCGTCGCCAGGTTCGCGGTCGAGGTCGAAAGGCTTGCGCGACGGGCGGCGTGCGGGCAGAGTGGCGGCAGAGAGTCGGGACGCTCCGGGACGGCCCCCGATTTCGCGAGGGTGGGGCGAGGATGCGAATTGTCTTCCTGATCGGGATGCTGACAACCCTGACCGGCTGTGGCAGCTACCGCGATGTCACCTTCATCTACTATCCCAACGCGCCGCCCAGCGACCGGTTTCCTCCCTATTACCAATTCAACGCCGAGGCGAGCAAAGAGTGCGCAAAATACGGGATGAAGGCGGTCCATGTTTGGGACAGCATCTGGGATTTCGAGCGCGTCAGGGTTAATTACAATTGCGTCCAGTGACCGTCGCCGCTGGTGCTCAGGCTGAGCGAAAGGCGCGCTCCTAGCGCTTGCCGAAGTTATAGGTCAGGTAGAGGGGCGACCAGTTCGGCGGCGCAGGGTAGGGCGCAGCCGCCGCGATCGCCGCCATCACCGCCAGGTCGAGGTTTGGCGACCCGCTCGAACTGATCAGCTTGCGGCCGACCAGGTTGCCGCCCTCGTCGACGTAGAAATCGACCACTCCCCGCCTGTTGGCGCTGTCGAGGCGGAGTTCCGCCGTCTCGTGCAAATGCGCCTTGATCATCCCGTAGACGATCGTGAGGTAGCGGGTGTCAGCGTTGCCGCTGGCGACCGGCGAATGCTCGGCCTCGCGCGCGAACTGGTATTGCGGCAGGTCCTCGATCGTTGGCAGCGCTTCCCCGACCGGCGCCTTGGCCGGAGGCGCTGGCGCGGCCGGGGCGGCGGCCTCGGCCGTCTCGTTCTTCGGCTTCGGGTTGACCTCCGCCGGCAGTTCGCCCTGCGGCGACGGCGTCAGATCGTGCGCCGGGGGCGCGCTCTGCGCCTTTTGCTCGTCCGCGGGCGTCGGCGCCGGGGCCTGCGTTTCGCTTTTCGGCGGAGCGCCGGGAGTTGGCGGCGGCGGGGCCTGGGCAGCCGGCGCCTGGGTCTTCTTGTCGGGCGACTTGCGGTTGACGTTCTCTTTGGTTTCGGGCGCTGGCGCGTCGAATGCAGGCTTCTCTTCGAACGGCTTCGGCGGCGGTTTGGGCTTGTCTTCGGGCGGCTTCGGCTTGGGCGGCGGCGGCGGTGGCTGCTCGACGACCACCTCGACCGGGATTTCCTGCACCGCGGTTGGGGTCGAGAGCGGCCAGATCGTGTAATAGACCAGCAGGCCGAGTGGAACAGCCAAATGGAGCAGGGCAGCGGCGACCAGTGCGGCCGTCAGGCCCCTGCGCTCAGCCGGATCCGGCTCCTCGGGCGCCGACAGGCGCTCGACCGGCTCGGCGGTGAAATCGGCCTCGGACATCGACGTCACGGTCAGACGCGGGTCTCCTTTCGCGGAAGCGCGACGTTCTTCCTTGGCTGAATTGTTCATGGCCGGTCAATGGCCCGGTGGTCACTTTGCCGCGCGCGCCCGATTGGCGTATGGCCTGCCGGAAATGAATAGTGCGGACAATGAGCTGGCCGGGGCGGGCTTGAGCCTATCGGCCGAATTGGGCGCAGACGCGGCGGCGGCGCACGCGCCCCGCGCGCTCGTGTTCGATTCTGGCCTCGGCGGGCTTTCGGTGCTGGCCGAAGTGCGGCGGCTCAGGCCGGACGTCGAGATTGTCTACGCGGCGGACGACGCGGCCTTTCCCTATGGGCGGCTTGGCGAAGCGGAACTCATCGCCCGGGTCGAGACGGTGATGGCGCGCCTGATCGGCGAAGCCGAACCCGACATCGTCGTCATCGCCTGCAGCACCGCGTCCACCCTCGCCTTGCCCCCGCTCAGAGCCGCCTATCCGCGCCTGCCGTTCGTCGGCACCGTGCCGGCGATCAAGCCGGCGGCGGCGGCGTCGCGGTCTGGCCTGATCAGCGTGCTGGCGACGCGGGGCACCGTTGCGCGCGACTATACCCACGCGCTGGTGCGCGAGCACGCCCACGATTGCGAAGTGACGCTGGTCGGTTCGTCGCTCCTTGCCGTGATCGCCGAACGGATCATGCGCGGCGAGGCGGTCGAGGATTCCGGGATCGCGCGCGAAATCGCGCCATGTTTCGTCGCCCGCGAGGGCAGGCGCACCGACCAGATCGTGCTTGCCTGCACCCACTTTCCGCTCATCGTCGATCGGCTCGAGCGGCTTTCGCCCTGGCCGGTGGGCTTCGTCGATCCCGCGCCGGCGATCGCGCGCCGTCTCGACGCGCTGATCGGCGCAGCGAGGCCGGGGGCGCCTTCGGCGGATGGCGGAAGGGCGATCTTCACCAGCGGTGAAGCCCCACGGCCGGCGCTGCAAAAGACCTTGCGTCGTTACGGGTTGACGGTTACGCCGACCGCGATCGTAGGCTCGCCTCCGGCCTGATCGTCAAGAACATCCAGGACTTGGAAAGGCCGCCCATGCGCACATCGGTCGGACAGCCCATTCGTCTCGCCGATTACCGTCCGCCCGACTATTTCATCGACATGGTCGAGCTCGATGTGTCGCTTGACATCCATGCGACCCGCGTCGTCTCGACCCTGTCGCTCAGGCCCAATCCCGCTGGCCGGGACGGCGCCCCGCTGGCGCTCGACGGCGACGAACTCCTGTTCATTGCCGCCACGCTGGACGGCGCGCGGCTCGACGACGCCGATTTCGAGGCGAGCCCGTCGCAGTTTCTGCTTCCGCGGCCGCCCCAGCGCCCGTTCAAGCTCAAGCTCGAGACCCGCCTCGATCCGGCCGCCAACACCAAGCTGATGGGTCTCTATCGCACCGGTTTGGCCTATTGCACCCAATGCGAGGCCGAGGGCTTCCGGCGCATTTCGTATTTCCTCGACCGGCCGGACGTGCTTTCGACCTATCGGGTGCGGCTCGAGGCGGATCGGACCGAGGCGCCGGTCCTGCTCTCCAATGGCAATCTCGAAAGCGTGGGCGAGGCCGACCTTCCCGGCCGCCACTTCGCCGTTTGGCGCGATCCGCACAAGAAGCCGTGCTACCTGTTCGCGCTGGTCGCCGGCGATCTCGGCCATATCGCTGATTCCTTCGTCACCGCGTCGGGCCGCACGGTCGCGCTTGGGATCTATGTCGAGCACGGCCGCGAGGACCGCGCCCACTATGCGATGGACGCGCTCAAGCGGTCGATGGCCTGGGACGAGCAGGCGTACGGGCGCGAATACGATCTCGACGTCTTCAACATCGTCGCTGTGTCCGATTTCAATATGGGCGCAATGGAGAACAAGGGCCTCAACGTCTTCAACGACAAATACGTCCTCGCCTCGCCGGAGACGGCGACCGATGACGATTACGCGGGCATCGAGGGCGTCATCGCCCACGAGTATTTTCACAACTGGACCGGCAACCGCGTGACCTGCCGGGACTGGTTCCAGCTCTGCCTCAAAGAGGGGCTGACCGTGTTCCGCGACCAGGAATTTTCGGGCGACATGCGCTCCGCGCCGGTCGAGCGCATCGGCGACGTGCGCATGTTGCGGGCGGCGCAGTTCCCCGAGGACGCCGGGCCGCTGGCGCACAACGTCCGGCCCGAGATCTACCACGAGATCAATAATTTCTACACCGCGACCGTCTACCAGAAAGGCGCTGAGGTCATCCGGATGCTGAAGCGCCTGATCGGCGCCAAGACGTTCCGCTCAGGTATGGACCTTTACTTCGCCCGCTTCGACGGCCATGCGGCCACGGTCGAGGATTTCATCGGCTGTTTCGAGAAGGTTTCCGGCCGCGATCTGAGCCTCTTCATGCGCTGGTACAGTCAGGCCGGCACGCCGAAGGTCACGGTTCGCAGCGCCTATGACCCGGAGACCAAGACCTATCGGCTCGATCTCGCCCAGTCGCTCGCGCCGACGCCCGGACAAACCGTCAAGGCGCCGGCGGCGATGCCGCTCGCGCTCGGCCTGATCGGCCCCAATGGCGGCGACCTGCCGCTCGCCTCGTCCGACGCGAGCGCCGGCGAACTCGCGACCGGCGTGTTCGAACTCAAGGACGAGCGGCGATCGATCGTCTTTCGCGATGTGCCTCAGCGGCCCACGCTATCGTTCCTGCGCGGCTTTTCCGCCCCGGTGCGGGTGGACGACGACCTGACGGAAGAGGATTTGATCGTCCTCTCGCGGCATGACAGCGACAACTTCAACCGCTGGCAATCGCTCCAGAGCCTCGCGACCCGCGTTCTCATCCGCGGCGTGGTTGCCATTCGCGCCGGCCGCGCGCCCGAGCGCGACGGGGCGCTGGCGGGCGCGTTCGGGACGCTGATCGAGGACGCCCGCGCCGGCCGGATCGATCACGCGTTCGCGGCGCTCGCGATGAGCCTGCCGACGGAAGCCGATATCGCGCGCGAAATTGGCCGGGACGTCGATCCAGACGCGATCTATGTCGCGCGCAAGACCCTGCGCGGCGCGCTCGGGCGCGCCAATGCCGGCGCGCTCGCCGCCTTGCACGCCGGACTCGCCGATTCCTCACCGTTCAGCCCCGCCGCCGCCGCCGCCGGCCGCCGCGCGCTTCGCAACGTCGCCCTCAGCCTGTTCATCGACGGCGACGCGATCCAGGGCCTGGAGCTCGCCCGCCGCCAGCTCGCCGGCGCCGACAATATGACCGAACGCCTCGGCGCGCTTGCGGCCATCGCCTTCAACCCGGACGACGCGCGCGAGCACGCGCTCGACGCTTTCGGCCGGCGCTATGCGATCGAGCCGCTGATTCTCGACAAATGGTTCGGGCTCCAGGCGCTCATTCCCGAGCGCGAGACGTTGGACCGGGTCCGCGCGCTGATGAATCACCGCGGTTTCTCGCTCGCCAATCCCAACCGCGTGCGGGCCCTGATCGGTGGGTTCGCCGCCAATCAGACGCAGTTCAATCGATCCGACGGGGCGGGGTTCGCGCTGCTCGAAGAGGTGGTCGTCTTTCTCGACCCGACCAATCCGCAGATCTCCGCCCGGCTTTTGACCGCGATGCGGTCCTGGCGCTCGCTCGAGGAGGTCCGCCGCGGCCAGGCCGAGGCGATGCTAAGGCGCATCGCCGCCCAGCCTTCACTGTCGCCGGATGTGCGCGAGATCGTGACCCGGAGCCTCGGCTAGGGACCGCGCCCGCCTGCCCGACGCCGACTGCTGATTCTCTCGCAGCCCCCGTTCGGCCACATTTTTTCCAGCCGTCCCCTGTCAAGGGTCTGGACAAAGATTTGCACAAGGATTCTTATCGTAGTGATTCGGGCGTGAAGGCGGCTGTCCGAGTGTAATTTGTGGCGAAGTCTGGGAAGGGCGATGACGCGTGTAAGCGCGGCAAACGGGGACGCTTGTCCGGAACGGCCAGCCCGAGGCTTGAGCGGGGAGGCGAGGCTTCGCTTCGCCCTGGCGTGGGCGCGCCGCCTGATCGAGGCGCTCGAACGCGCCCCTCTGCGTTTCCCCGCCGCGAGCGGTCGCTGGCGGGTCATTCCGACGGCGGTCGGGGTCGCACTTGCCGTCGCAGTTATTGGCATTGTGTCGCTGACGCTCCAGCATCTTTGGCTCGAGCGCGATCTGGCGTTGCGCGACGCCGCGCGCGAGGTTGACATCCGCGCCACCCTGCTCGCTCAGCGGCTCAACGCGGCGCTCGTGGCCGATCCGCAGGGCTCTGAGGCCGAAATCTTCAGAAATGTGCTCGAGGCCCACCCTGACGAGCGGCTCGCCCAATCGATCCTCATCGACCACAACGGGCGCGTGGTCGAATTCGGCCAGACGCAGGCCGCGCCCCATTCGCCGCTGGCGGCTCTCTTCGGCAACCGAAGACCTGCCTCGCCGTCGGGTGATTGGGGTGGCGTGATCAAATTTCAGACCGAGCGCGGCGACGAACAATTTGCCGCCGTGCGGGCGCTGACGCGGGCATCGGCGAAAGTGGCGTTCGCCTCGCCGGTCGATCTTCATCTTGCGGCCTGGCGCCGCGCCGCGCTGGTGACGGTCTTTCTGCTCGCCTCGACAGTCGCGCTGATGATCGCGGCGGCCGGCCTCTACGCGATCGACGCCCGAAGCAAGCGCAGGCGCGTTCTCAACGAGCGCGCGCGCCGCGCCCGCTTCGACCTGGCGCTCAATCGCGGACGTTGCGGCCTGTGGACGTGGGATTTGGAGAGCGGCCGCATCCATTGGTCGGGCTCGATGTTCGATCTCCTCGAACTCCAGGAACGGCCGAGCCACTGGACGATCGCCGAACTCCAACGCCTCGTTCACCCCGACGATGAGACCCTCGAGACGATTGCGCGAACGGCGGCCGAGCGGCGAGGCGAGTGCATCGACATCGAGTTTCGGATGCGCGCGGCCGACGGGCGCTGGGTGTGGCTCAGGAAGCGCGCGGATATCGTCGAGGATGAGGAGACCGGCGCGGCGAGCCTCATCGGCATTGCCTTCGACGTCACCGAGCGCAAGCGGGAAGCGGAGCTTTCGGAAACCGCCGACCGGCGCCTGCGCGACGCGGTCGAGGCGATTTCCGAAGCCTTCGTCCTGTGGGACTCGGGCAACCGGCTGGTGCTTTGCAACTCGAAATATCAAAGCTTGCGCGATCAGGCCGGCGAGCCGGGCGCCACGGCGCGCGCCGCCACCCGCTTGCCGCGCCGGGCGAAGCCCCAGTCGCCGGCCGCGAGCCCATGGGCGCCGCTGGCGACGGCGCTTCAGCGGGCCGATCGCGCACCTACGAAGCGCGCCTGGCCGACGGGCGCTGGCTTCAGGTCAACGAGCGGCGCACCCGCGACGGCGGCTATGTCGCGGTCGGCGCCGACATAACCACGCTCAAGGAGCATGAGCAGCAACTCATCAATTCCGAGCGGCTGCTGCTGACGACCATCGCGCAGCTCAAACAGTCGCGCCGGTCGCTCGAGGAGCAGGCCCAGCAGCTCGCCGATCTCGCCGAAGGCTATCACGAGCAGAAATCGCGGGCCGAAGCCGCCAACCGGGCCAAGGCGGAATTTCTCGCCAACATGAGCCATGAGCTGCGCACGCCGCTGAACGCCATCATCGGCTTCTCGCAGCTGATGGGAAGCCAGACCTTCGGGCCGCTGGGATCGCAAAAGTACCGCGACTATTGCGCCCATATTCTGGCCGGCGGCGAATATCTCCTGCATGTGGTCAGCGAAGTTCTCGACATGGCGCGGCTCGAGGCAGGCCGCGAACGCCTTTCCTACGCCCGCTTTCCCGTCGAGCAGGCGGTGAGCCGGGCGGTGCTCGACATCGCGCCGACGGCGCGCGAGAAGCATATCGCGGTCAGGGTCGAGGTCGACCCGGATGTGACGGTCGAAGCGGACCCTCTGGCGGTCGAGCGGATCCTGACCACGCTCATGCGCAACGCGGTGAAATTCACGCCGGAGGACGGCGAAATTTCGATCGGCGCCGCCGCGGTCGGCGAACTCATCCATTTCATCGTCGAGGACAACGGCCCGGGCATTAGCGCCCAGGACGTCGCACGCCTGGGCCGGCCGTTCGAACAGGGCGACGTCGTTATGGCCAACGGCATGAAGGGATCGGGGCTCGGCCTCGCAATCGCCAATTCGCTGGTCGAACTGCATGGTGGAACGCTCCGCCTTCAGTCGCGGGCGGGCGAGGGCACCGCGGCGGTCGTCACCCTGCCGAGGGTTCCAGCGCGGCCTGCGCGCGATCGCGATGGCGCGGGTGGCATGAGCGAGAGGCGCGCCACGACGGGCGGGTAGGGGACCCATCAGGCTCTACTACGGACCCAGCGTCTCAGCGCCCCCGCAGGATCGCCCTTCTCCACACCAGCGCCGTTCTTTGGGCACAGGCCCCAAACTGCAATACACCGCCGCTCCTGTCCGAGCTGTGACGCCGCTCACTGCCGCTGAGGCAGCGCTGTCCTATGATTTCCGGTCGGACGGCGGTGGGCTTGTCCGGACCCTCGGACGGAGTGCGGCTCAACTGGGGGTGTCACGGAGGATTTAAGCGATGAGTAATGTCCATCAGTTGCGGACCCCTGGAAGGCGCGCGTTCGAAGACGACGAGCCCTTCGAGCAAGCGGCGGCTGCGGCGCCGGCGGGCTCCCTCGGCTTGGCGCTGGGCGAGGGGGCGCAACCGGTATTTTTGGTAATTCCGCGGCGGGTGCGGATCCGCTGGCCAGCGGGCTCACGCTCGAGGCGACAGTGAAATGGTTCAACGCCGAGAAGGGCTATGGCTTCGTCGAACTGACCGGCGGCCGAGGCGACGCGTTCGTGCACCTCAAGACCTTGCGCCAGATCGGGCGCGAAACGCTGCCCTCGGGCGCGAAACTTCGCGCCGTCGTAAGATCCGGGTCCCGAGGCGCCCAGGTGGTGCGGGTGATCGAGGTCGACACGGCCAGCGCCGTCGAGCGGCCGGAGCGGCCTCTCCCACGCCCGACTCCCGACCCATCGACCGCCGTCGATTTGACCGGGAAGGTCAAGTGGTTCGACGGGGCGCGCGGGTTCGGCTTCGTCGCCGGCGACGATTTCGGCAGGGACGTGTTCGTCCATAGCTCGATTCTCGGCGCCGCCGGCGTCTCGGGTCTCGCTGAAGGTCAGGCGGTCTCGATGCGGGTCGTCGAGACGCCGAAGGGCCGGGAAGCGATCGCGATCGCTTTCTAGCGCGATTTCGGCGCCCGCCGTGCGCTGCAGCAAATCGAGGCCCGGACCTGGGCCTCCTACACCGGCCGGGCAGGCAAACGCTGCGCTTCGAGCAGCCCCAGGAGGCGCGACCCGGAGCAGGAAAGGCGTATCTAAACAAAGAGTTGTGCGTGACTGCACGCCACAGGCGAGGGATGTAAGTTTTGCCTCGCAGGTGCGCATTTTGCTCTGGACCTGGCGCCTCAGGCATTCTATACTCTCGTCGGTGCATGTTGGTCGTTGGGGAATACTCAAGGTTATGCCGAACTGACTATTAGCAGGCTGTTGAAGAAGGGTCTCGTTTCGCTTTGAGGACGGCTTCGTCGCCGTTGTCGTAGCCGAATTCGATCTCGATCGTGCCGTCGTTGAGGAGTTCGGCGTTTCCTTCGCCTCGGACCTGGTCGCCTTCGTCGCATCCGGCCCAGCGGAAGCCGATCGAGTTGCGGGCGTATTCGACATCGACACCAGCCTCCATGGCTCCAAAGGCGATTTCGCCGCCCTGCGCGGTGGTCGTCAGCGTCGCCGGACCGCAGAGGTCGAGGTAAGCGCGATCCCAGAGGTCGGCCTCGACGATCCGCCAGCGGCCGATCAGGCGGCAGTCGGCCGGGGCCTTCATGCTGGGGCCTCCAGGAGCTTCGGCAGCCGCGCCAGATTGTAGGCGGCGGCCGCGAAGGTGAAGGCCCACCCGACGCGCTCGCGGCCGCGGAACTTGGTTCGCTCCTGGCCGGCGACCGTCTTGATCCAGCCGAAGGTTTCCTCGATCCGCTTGCGGATGCGTTGGCTCACGGCATAACCGGCGTGGCGCGTTGTCCGGCCATCGACGGCCGACGAGCGACCGCTGGTGTTCTGCGCGACGTGCGGGGTCGCATTCATCGAGCGCAGTTCGTTGACGAAGTCCTCGGCGTCGTAGCCCTTGTCTGCGCCGAGCGTGATCGGCCTCGGCCGGTCGGCGCGCGGCTCGATCATGTGCAGCGCCGCGATCCGCTCGGCGTGGCCGTTGGCCTCGGTAAGGCAGGCGTCGACGACGAGGCCGTTGCGGTTCTCCATCAACGCATGCCCCATAAAGCAGAGCTTGGCTTCCTTGCCCGGTCCCTTGCGATAAAGCCGCGCTTCCGGATCGGTCGTCGAGGCGTGCGTCTCGTTGGAGCGCGTCTGGCCATGGAAATCCGCCTCGCGGTTCCGTCCGTCGCCTGCTGGCGGTTCGCCCGAGCCGTCCTTCGGCCGAAAGCTCTTCATCGAAGCCCAAGCCTCGACCAGCGTGCCGTCGACTGAGAAATGATCCGTGCTGAGCAGGCGCTTCACCGGCGGCTGCGTCAGCACCGCGCCCAAGAGTTTTGCGGCCAGGTCGCCCTCCAGCAGGCGATCGCGGTTCTTGGAGAACGTCGAGTGGTCCCAGACCGCGTCGTCGACGCCAATGCCGACGAACCAGCGAAACAGGAGATCGAACTCCAGCCGCTCCATCAACTGTCGCTCCGAGCGGATCGAATAGAATGCCTGCAACAGCATCGCTCGCAAAAGCTTCTCGGGCGGGATCGAAGGACGGCCTATCCGCGCATAGAGCGCCGAGAACTCGCCCGACAGCGCCGCCAGAGCCTCGTTCACGATGCCGCGGATCGTCCGCAACGGGTGATCCTTGCCAACCCGCGCTTCCAGATCGACATAGCTGAACAGCGACCCCGACCGCTCATCCCCGCCCCGCATCAGGTCCCTCCGCCAAGCTGCAAGGCGAAGGAATCACACAGCGAGTCCGCTGGCCAGAGACTTTTTCAACGGCCTGCTAGGGCCTGTCTTCAGTTGAGGAGGATGGCAGCGCAGGCGAGGTGAACGCCGGCGAGGAAGATCTTTGCGAGCTTGTCGTAACGCGTGGCTATAGCCCGGAAATGCTTGAGCTTATTGAAGAAACGCTCAATGAGATTGCGTTCGCAGTAGAGGGCGAAGTCGCACGGGCGCGGGGTTTTTCGGTTGGATTTTGATGGGATGACGGGGGCGATCGCTCGATCATTGAGGGCGGCGATGAAGGCGTCGGCGTCGAACGCCTTGTCGGCGATCAAAGCGCCGGGATCGACGGCTTCGATGAGAGGCTCGGCGCAAGTCAGATCGTGATCTTGGCCCGGGCTGAGCATCACCTCGACAGGATTGCCGAGGGCGTCGACGAGCGCGTGAATTTTGGTGGTCAATCCGCCGCGGGATCGGCCGATGGCTTGCGCGCCGTCTTTTTTTGGGCGCCGGCGCTATGCTGGTGAGCGCGCACGATAGTGGCGTCAATCATCATATACTCGTTGTCGTGGTCGCTGGCCAAAAGCTTGAAAACCCGCTCGAAAACGCCGCTCTTGGCCCATCGGTTGAAGCGCTGATAGACGATCTTCCAGTCGCCAAAGCGCTCGGGCAGATCGCGCCAAGGAATGCCGGCGCGAAACCTGAAGAGAACGGCTTCGACGAACAGGCGATTGTCCGCCGCCGTGCCGCCCACATGGCCTTCACGGCCCGGCAGAATATCTTGGATCCGATCCCACTGGTCGTCGCGCAGGGCATATCGTCGCATCGGTCAGCCCCTCCTCGGGCCGACCACTCACGAGTCAGACATTTGCTGATTCGGGAATCCCCCGCGCATCCGAAACACAAAACGTTCTGCGTCCGATTCCAATCCGTTCTCGCCTCAACTGAAGACAGGCCCTAGTCAGCCGTGAGTGGCGTGGCGCTGACTAGCGATGGGCGGCTGCAATCATCGGAGGGCTTGTTGATGCAAATCTCACAAATTAGCGACATGTTCGCGTTGACGCTTGATCAGGGCGAGGCGACATACCTCAGCCCCGAAAACTTGAATTTGCGGCTGGAACGTATCCAAAATTCATACAGTCCGAATGGTCTCGCAAACCTGAAAAAAAGGGTGGATCAATATATCGCAGGGGAGCGCGACCTGACTGCGATGGAATTCTATGTCGCTTTTGAGCAAGCCAGCGTGCTGGTGCTCTTTCACGCCTTTCCCAGACGCGGTGAACGCAACCGGCACGCCAACGGTCTGCAACAGACCTACGGCGACCACATCCGTCCGATGATGTTGGGGTTTGCCAAGTTGGACCGGTCCGACATCGGATGGCTCATGAAGCGCCGTTGGCATGATCCGATCGACGTCAAGAAGGCGGAACTCGAAGACAACGTCAAGCGATACCACGATCTGAAGCTCACCCCTTCGGAGCGGGTTGCGATTTGGACAGCGAGCGCGTTGCATGATTACGGCAAGATCTTCCGCCGAGGTTATGGACTGGATGCGGAGGACGCTGCGCCCCTATGTGACAAACTGGTCCAGGCGCTTGCGCCGGACGGCATGGTGGAATTGATCCATTTTGGCATCCGCAACCACGATCTGATCGAACACGCGGTGACCGGCGACACCCCGGCTTGCTTCATCAAGGAGCCGCTCGACGCGCTCCCGACACCGTGCGCGCCCGCGCCATGCCCATGCTCGGGCTCATTCAACACATTGGCGCTGCGAGCCTGGGGGAAGGACGGCTCACGAGGGCGAAACTCGACATCTACAATGCCTGTCTCAATGGCGATATTATCGCCGACCAAAGTGTGGAAGCCCGCTTAGGTCGGTTGTTGTTCGGCGGCGAGGCCGTACCTGACGCCTCGGCGACCAAACGGGCAGGCAAAGTGCTGGCAGGTCTGGATGATGCGGATCGCACGGTCCTGACGAAACTGCTGGACCGGACCACCATTCTCGGCTGGAACGAGGCGCGGGAAAGTATTCTCGCCGACGAAGGTGATGACAGCAAGGCTGCGCTTCCCCGGCTGGTCAAGACGCTGGTGTTGATTGGTCAGTTCTGGAGCAAATCGCCAGAGCGGCTCACTCATGTTGTTCTCGCCCGTCCGCAGGAACTTGCAAAAGTCACGCGCGCAAACGCGGACAACGGCGCGCGACTGAAGAATGAAGATGTGGTCACTCACCTGCTGAACGGGGCTTCCGCGCTCATTATGCGCTGAAGCGACCCGCGAAGGGCAAAGGCAGCCGCCAACTCGGTTACGATCGCACGCTATCTCGATCGATCTGGGCCGGCGGCGCGACATCGGTCGCCGGCTTGGTTCGATCGCGGACCAGGTCATCCACATAGTCCGCCAGGCGTTGGGTGCGCTCATCCCAGGTCTGATCCGCGACGCTTTCGCGCAACCTTTGGCGCCCTTGCGGTGCGATCGGGTGCGCCAGGCAATTACGGATATCCTTCACCATCTCATCGGCATCGGCGGCGATTTGAATCCGATCGTCATAATTGTGAGCCTCCGGGTAATCTGTTGAGACGATCATCAGTCCGAGGGCAAGGTACTCTTTCAATTTGATAGGATTGCAGTATCGAATCCATTCATTTTTGTGATAAGGGATCAAAGCGACATCAAAAAAGGCGCCGTACGAGGGAATTTCGTCGTAAGACTTCTTACCGAGCAAATGGATATTCTTGATGCCTTGCAGTTCCGCCGTAGAATCTTGCTGATCGCCAATGAGAACGAGGTTCGCCTCAGGAATGTCTCGGGCTATCCGGGCCAGCAACGAAAAACAACCATATAGGACCGCAGATTGCCAAAGAAACCGATTATGGGTTTCGGAATCCGGGCCAAATCATCCGGCATTTCGTGCTGCGGCAAATAATGGAAGTGTTTGGAGTCGACCCCATGATCGAGGTGCATGGCCCGCCCTTTTGTCAACGCCTGCTCCTCGGCCAGCAGACTCTTGTTGGCGTATAAGGTGAGGTCGGCGCTGGCCAACAAATCCCTCTCAAGGGCTTCCAAGATTGCTGTGTTCGCTTCTTTGTATAGCGAATGCTTGTCCGAACGGTTGTATATCAAGCATCGCCGCTTCATTTTCGCGATCACGGGAAAGGCAGTTGGCGTGGTGGTGAAGATGGCTGGATCATGAATGTCCGCGATCCGCGCAGCGACCGAGACTTGTGTGCGGACGAACCACCCGCTGAACCGGCGACCAGTTTCTGATCCGTAAAACGGCCAGGGAAGCGGCGAGTAGACATAAAGGTTGGGCAGATCCGGATCCGGTTGCTTCAACAGTCGCGCAACACTTTTGAGCTTTCGCCAGATCTTGTAGAAGGGGCGGGATGTTTTTCCGGGCATGGGCAGGCGCATGCCGATGCTGTTGACGATCAGCACCTTGTGATCGCGCGCGAGTCTGGTCAATAACTGGAATTCGGAATGGGCCCGATTGTGGTACCACCAGTCGACACCGGCAAAGCCCACGTAACTAATTGTATTTGATTGCTTTTCCATTGGCGGCAGCGGATCCCTGAAGATTTACGTCGGTCAGTTTTTCGCCGTCTCCGACAAAAGAGTTGCGAACAACAACATTGTGGAGCAGGCAGTTGCGAGCCACGATGGCGTTTGAAATGCTTGATGATGTAATCCGGCTTCCCGACCCGATAGATACGTCCGGGCCGATCCGGCAATCCTGAAGATGCGCGTCAGCGTGAATTGCGACCGGCGGAATGATTGTCACCCCCGCAACTCCGCTTGGCGGAGGGCGCTTGTCGGCGCCTAGCAGCAGCCTGTTTGTGGCGAGCGTCGAGGCCAGGTCCCCGCAGTCATACCAACTCTCGGTGTGGCTTATCCCGCTGTCCCAGGTAGCCCTAGATGTGGTATGCAGGCGTTGTTGAGTTGCCGTTCGAGGCGGCCGCGACGGGGCGCGCAATGGCCAAAGGCCGATCGCTTTCGCAGTTTCAAGAGACGTTTCCCGACGAGGGGAGTTGCGCCGCCTTTTTGTCGGATCGGCGTTGGCCGGAGGGTTTTGTTTGTCCCGGCTGTGGCGAGCAACGCGCGGCGGCGCTGAAGAGCCGGGCGTACACGTACGAATGCCTTGATTGTGGCCGACAGACTTCGGCCACGGCGGGAACGGTGATGCATCGGTCCAAGCTGCCGCTGACGACGTGGTTCTGGGCGGCGCATCTCATGGCGACACATTCCAACGGCATGTCGGCGCGGCAATTGGAGGATCAACTCGGCGTCACTTACAAGACCGCGTGGCTGCTGACGCAGAAACTGCGCCGGTCGATGGTCGACCCGGATCGCGATCCCTTGGAGGGTGTCGTCGAAGTCGATCAGGCGGAAATTCCCTTTCGCGAAGGCGACGCCTTCTTCGAGCCGGCAATGCCGGCAAAATCCTCGTCGTCGGGGCCGTCGAGGTGATCGATCGCGACACCAATCAGCCCAAGCCGCGACGCAAGCACGCCCAATACCTCGATACGCGCTCCGGCCGAATACACCTCGCGATGATCGCCGACAATTCCGCGGCGTCGATCGAGGCCTTCGTGAGAGCCAACGTGAAGCGTGGAGCCACGCTCCTCACCGACGGCCACGCGTCCTATCCTGGATTGACCGACTACCGGCACGATCCGCGCACCGTCGGAAAAATGGCGGGACATGTTGCCCTGCCCTGGATCCACCGGGCCTTCTCATTGATGAAGCGATGGGGCCTGGGCACGTATCATGGCCTGCGGCGCACGCACGTCGACACCTATCTCAATGAATTCGTCTTTCGCTACAATCGCCGCTTCCACCGGGACGTTTCGTTCGAAGCCTTGCTCGGGCTGGCCGCACATCATGCGCCTGCCAGCTACTGGGACATCGTCAAACGAGACAACCCTCGGAAGGGCGTCCAAACGCTCAGGCGGGCGCCGCGCCGCCGCAAGACTGCCACTGGAATGCGACCGGATGGGCCGCGGCAAGCGCTTGGCGCCAGCCGAGATCAGCTCACCCAACCGACCCATCCACTACATATAGACCAGCCTGGGACAACGGGATAAGCCACCTCTCGGTTTCTATAACTTTGAACGATTGTCCATTCTTGACCATGTCGTTAAACGCATAAGTGATGTAATACTCGCCCTTGATAGACGGGCCCATCATGACGCGTTCCAGGCTGTCGCGAAAAGCTCGGTGGGCGGACACGTAGTACACGCCGATGTTTGCCTGGCGACCCACGTCATGTTGCGGTTTTTCAACAATTTCTTTCATGTTGCCTAGGGCCTGTCTTCAGTTGAGGCGAGAACGGATTGGAATCGGACGCAGAACGTTTTGTGTTTCGGATGCGCGGGGGATTCCCGAATCAGCAAATGTCTGACTCGTGAGTGGTCGGCCCGAGGAGGGGCTGACCGATGCGACGATATGCCCTGCGCGACGACCAGTGGGATCGGATCCAAGATATTCTGCCGGGCCGTGAAGGCCATGTGGGCGGCACGGCGGCGGACAATCGCCTGTTCGTCGAAGCCGTTCTCTTCAGGTTTCGCGCCGGCATTCCTTGGCGCGATCTGCCCGAGCGCTTTGGCGACTGGAAGATCGTCTATCAGCGCTTCAACCGATGGGCCAAGAGCGGCGTTTTCGAGCGGGTTTTCAGGCTTTTGGCCAGCGACCACGACAACGAGTATATGATGATTGACGCCACTATCGTGCGCGCTCACCAGCATAGCGCCGGCGCCCAAAAAAAGACGGCGCGCAAGCCATCGGCCGATCCCGCGGCGGATTGACCACCAAAATTCACGCGCTCGTCGACGCCCTCGGCAATCCTGTCGAGGTGATGCTCAGCCCGGGCCAAGATCACGATCTGACTTGCGCCGAGCCTCTCATCGAAGCCGTCGATCCCGGCGCTTTGATCGCCGACAAGGCGTTCGACGCCGACGCCTTCATCGCCGCCCTCAACGATCGAGCGATCGTCCCCGTCATTCCATCAAAATCCAACCGAAAAACCCCGCGCCCGTGCGACTTCGCCCTCTACGGCGAACGCAATCTCATTGAGCGTTTCTTCAATAAACTCAAA
The DNA here is from genome assembly GCA_963767245.1 of uncultured Alphaproteobacteria bacterium. Lineage (GTDB taxonomy): Bacteria > Pseudomonadota > Alphaproteobacteria > Rhizobiales > Beijerinckiaceae > Roseiarcus. The sequence continues at coordinate 111,765 of CAVYDG010000004.1, read as the reverse complement.
AATTTCCGGGCCATCGCCACCCGCTACGACAAGCTCGCCAAGACCTTCCTCGCCGGCGTTCAGCTCGCCTGCGCCGCCATCCTCCTCAACTGAAGACAGGCCCTAGTTCATCGGTCTGGACAATTCCAAATCGCTGGTAATCTTCGACAGTTTGCGCCCAGATTACGTTTTGATCCGGTCTCTCAATCAAACCTGATAGGTCGGCGGCGAAAATCGAGTCGCCGAAGACGATAAGCGCCGGACAATCTATGTGATCTATCGCCGCATGGACGGCGCCGCCGGTGCCGTCCAATCGCGTTTGGGTGACGTTCCGAAAGGGGATTCGATAGAACTCGCGCAGATAGGCCTCGATGTGTTCGCCAAGATGGCCCGTGACCACGATCAGCTCTTCAATCGGCAAGGCTCGTAGCGGCTTGAGGATGTGTTCCAGCACAGGGGCGCCGGCCACGGGCAGGAGAGGTTTCGGCATGGTTTCCGTCATAGGCAGAAGACGGGTCCCCCTGCCTGCGAGCAACAAGACAACTTTCACGACAATTCAAATCCTGTCGAATGGGGCAGCTAGCCGGTGAAGATCGCCATTGTCCGGCGCGCGACGCAGGACCCGGGAGCTTGTTTCCGCTTGGATCGGGCTCTTCCGAGGGCGGCGCTCATCCGGGGCCAGCCCCGATCGAGAACACCATGCCACATGCGCGCCGGAAGACAACACGGTTTCCATCCTCCGCGATGTCCCGATCCGCACGCCGGGGGAGAACCGCCCCCCCGGTTCAGACCAACCGGATTTCGCGCTGATGCACCAACTCCGCGAGGTCCCCGGTGATCACGTCCTCGACCTCTGCGACCGACGTCTGCTTCGGGTCAATGTTGGCAGCCACGACCTTCCCGCGCCGCATGACGACGATCCGATCGACCACTTGGAAAGCTTCGCATGCCGGCGCGCTCCAGACAAGGCGACGTGATCGAGGCCGACCCGAAACTCAGATCTCGAATTCGACCCCGATCTCCATGATCTGCGAGCCGGGGATCTTGAAGAACGCTCCGGGGCGCTGGGCATTGTGATGCAGGAAGGCGAATAGCGCCTCGCGCCATCGCGGCAAGCCTGGGCGCCTGCCTGACGGAATGATGGTCTCGTGTCCGGTATAATAGATCGCGCGGGCGAGATCGAACGCCTCGATCCTGCCGCTCGCCATCGCCTCGGCAATTCGCTCGGGGATGTTCGGCTCCTCCATGAAGCCGAAGCGCAGCTCGAGGCGAGTTATGCCCTCAGCGATCGGCGCCACCACGAATCTATCGTGCTCCGGCGCTCGCGGCGCCTCCGTCATGTTGGCCGCGACCAGCAACACCCGTTCGTGGAGGACATGATTGCAATTGACATTGTGCGACAGAGCGAGCGGCACGCCCTTGGCCATGCGCCCAAGAACGATCGCCGTTCCGGGCAGGCGCAGCGGGGGATTGCGGCGCAGGCGTTCGATGAAATCCGAGGTCCGCTCGCGAATCTCGACCCTCACGGTGTCCATGACCTCCTCGCCCTTGCGCCACGTCAGCATGAGGAACGAGATGACGAAGGCGATGAACAGGGGAAACCACCCGCCGTCGAACAGCTTGGTCGAAGTCGAGGCGAAGAACAGGAGATCAAGCACGAGCAGGCTGCCATTGACCATGAAGACTACGAAGGGATTGTGTTTCCAGTGCAGTGCGACGAACGTGGCCAACAGCGTCGTGATCACCATCAACAGTGAGACGGCGATGCCGAATGCGCCGGCGAGCGCATCCGAGGAGCGAAAACCGATGACTGCGGTCAGGGTGCCGATAGCGAGCGCCCAGTTGACGAACGGGACATAGATCTGACCGATCTCGCGGCCTTCGGTGTGAACGACTCTCATCCGCGGCAGAAAGCCGAGAGAGATCGCCTGCTGGGTCATCGAATAGGCGCCTGAAATGATCGACTGCGAAGCAATGACGGTCGCAACGGTCGCCAGGATGATCAGCGGGATATGAGCCCATGGCGGGGCGAGGGCGTAGAAGGGACTGTCGAGGACATCGGGCGAGTTCGGCTCGGAGAGCAGCAGGCCGCCCTGGCCGAAATAGTTGAGGGTCAGCGCCGGCAGCGCCACGCCAAACCAGGCGACGCGGATCGGCAGCGGCCCGAAATGGCCCATGTCGGCGTAAAACGCCTCGCCCCCTGTGACAGCCAGAAAAGCGCCGCCGATCACCACCAGCGCCAGCGGCCCGGCGTGCCAGAGATAAGTGACAGCCGCCAGCGGATTGAGCGCGGCGAGCACCGCAGGCGATCGCACGATTCCGGCCACGCCGAGCACGCCGGCGATGATGAACCAGACCAGCATCACCGGGCCGAATATGCCGCCGATGAATGATGTCCCGTTGCGCTGGATGAGAAACAGGATGGCGAGGATGACGACGGTCAGCGGCACGACGGCGCGATCGAGTTCTGGCGCATAGATCTTGAGGCCCTCGATCGCGCTCAAGACCGAGATGGCCGGCGTGATGGTGCCGTCGCCATAAAGCAGGGTCGCGCCGATCAGGCCGACGACGACCATCGTCGCACGCCAGCGGTTTCGCTTGGCGCGCCGCGGGCTGACCAGCGCCAGCAGCGCCAGGATACCGCCCTCGCCGTGATTGTCGGCGCGCATGATGAGGATGGCGTATTTGAACGAGATGACGACGATGAGCGACCAGAAGATCAAGGAGACGATGCCGAGCACCGCTTCCGGTGTGATCTGCCCCGAGGGACTGGCGGATTTCGCCGCGACATTGAGCGTATAGAGCGGGCTCGTGCCGATATCGCCAAAAACGACGCCCATGCAGGCCAGCGCCGCCGGCCCCAGCGCCCGCCCCGTCTTGTTCGGGTGCGCCGCCCGCGGCGCCGCGTCGATCTTCGCGGTTGCGCTCATCGAGCGGCCTTTCGCCCGTCGCCCTTCCAGCCGAAACCGTAGCGCAGGCTGAACGGCGGGTAAACCGGGCGCGCCGGCTCGGGCGGTCCGCTCGCGCTTGTCTTCGCGGAAGCGATTTGTTAGACGACCGCCTTCGCGTCGCGCCCCTAAGGCGCGGGGCGAAAAGTGCGGTCATGGCGGAACTGGTAGACGCGCTAGCTTGAGGTGCTAGTTCTTTAACCGGAGTGGAGGTTCGAGTCCTCTTGACCGCACCACTACCAAAAAACGTCCTTGATTCTATTATCGTTTCCCGGCTGGCTCCCGCACTTCATCACGAGATGCGGGAATAGAAGTTGCGGCTTCGTTCGCGGCGAGCATGTTTGCGGCCTGAGCGGCGAGGCGTTTTTGCTCGGCGGATTTCGTGTACAAGCGAGCCATCGCAGGGTCCTCCCAGCCGAACAGCGCCATGAGTTGCCGCTCGCTTGCGCCGCTCTCGGCGGCGAGCGTTGCGCCAATCTTACGCAGGCCGTGACAGTTGCCCGGCACTCCCGCCTTTTTGCACGCGTCCTTGAACCAGTTGCCGAACGATTCCTTCGTCATCGGCCTGCCGTCCTTCGTCGCCACGTAAGCGAGGGCGTCAACGGGGGCCAAGGCGAGTTCTTCGGCGAGTTTCGATAGGACCGGCGCTTCGACGACGATGCCATTCTTGGCGGTGCGCATCGCAAACGACCCGTTCTTGACGTGCTGACGTCCGAACGCTGCCGCATCACCGCGACGCAATCCAGTAAACAGCAGAATTTCGAGAGCGCGTCGCTCGCGCGTCCCGCTCGGCCAGCTTGCTCGGAACCGCTCTACTTCCTCGAACGTCCATGGTCGGAAGCCTTCAGTCTTCGGCCGCGCGATATTATCGACGCCCTTTGTCGGATCGCTCCGTGCCAGTTCCGCCTTGATGCCCCAGACAAAGAGTCCTCGCAGGACGTCAAGATAGTTGTTCGCCTGCGACGGCGTCTTGGCGCGCTGCTCGCGACCGGCCACGATCTCTCGCCGTCCGATCTCAGAAAGCGGCGCTTGCCCGGCCCTGGCCAGCACATGGCGCATGATGTTCTCGCGCTGGCGCCGCGTAGCATTGGACAGGGACGCCCATTTCGAGGAATCGCGGTAGCGGTCCCAGAGCCATTGCAGAGTGCCCCCACTGGCCTTGCGCGCCCCTCTGGCGCCCTCGCCGCGTAGCGCGGCCAGATAGGCCTCCTCGAATTCCGGCGTGCCGTAGCGCTCGCGTATGCGGGTTCTAGGGCCATGTCCGACGCGCACGTACCAACGCGCTTCGCCCCGTTTTAGCGGCTCGCGATGAAGGTGAGGGGGCCTCGGCCTCGGCATGGACTCTATCAAAGGCGCCATCGCGGCTCCTGCGCAAGGTCGTCGTTGGCCTCGTCATCCGGCCGAGTGGTGGGCGAGGCCTCATCAGGGTTCGAAGCAAGGGGCTTAATCCGGATGACGCCGCCGGGCTCCACCTCGACCAACATCTTGCCTGGCGCGACCTGCTCTGCGGCGCGAAGGGCGCGGGCGACGTCGGCTTGCGTGAAACTGACGCGTCGACGGCTCACTCGGCGTGAGAAGGCTGCAAGAATCGTCATGAGGTTTGCCCATGGTCAGAGGGAGTCTTGACGCGGCAAAGAGATCCGCGCTGAGGTCGTTCGCTTGAATGTGAAAGGACGGCGTGGGGCGCAGGCGCATGGCGATCCGCACCGGTCATAGGTGGCTCCTCGTCTTGGGATTTTTTGGAAGGGGGGCGCCGCTGGCCGTTAGCGGCGAGTTGTCAGGTACGCGGGGTTATCTGACTGTCGGCAGCGCCCGAGGGCTGCGAAGGGGACGCATGGTAGATGATCAGCGACCTGCTTCAGTAATTGCGCTTCGCAATTGTCTGTCAAGCATGCCTTCTAGCATTTGTTCCATGAGGGAAAGGGCCAATATTTCTCTCTTCCAAAACTCATCCGCCCACTCTAGCGCCTTGTAGTAGGGCTTTTTATCATCTGTAATTTGATCCGGAATTGTCGGGGTTCCGGGCAGGAGGCCATTAAGCCTTACGCTTAGTATAACATACGAAACGATCCTAGCCGTTCTGCCATTGCCATCCGCAAACGGGTGTATCCAATTCATACGCCAAAGAACATATGCAGATAGCTGGATAGCATCTAGTTCATCCCAGTTCTTATTGACATAATCACACATGTCGGAGACGTAATCAGGCACCTCTGTACTGCCGGGCGGAATATGCGCGCTTTCGCCAATTGTTACCGCAGTATTTCTGTAAGTGCCAGCTAGAGCGTGAACGCCGGCCATCGCCTCACGATGGAGGTCGAGGATCATGCGTTGTGTGAGACGAAAGTCTAACTTCGGACCACCCACATTGCTGCGAATAATCTCTACTGCAGCCCGGAATTGCCGAACGCCATTCTCGGCTTCCCGGCGCGCCTTTTCATCCTGATTGATCAGCAGCTCCGCCGGATCGGCGATACTGTGCCGATCCTCATGCGCATTCATCAGCAGCTTTTGACCTTGATGATCGTTTCTTCGTCGGCTGTCACTTTGGCGTCTGCCTCGGCTACCATCTCGCGCGTGATTCGCTCGTTCTCGATATGCGTATTACCGTACACGAAGCTGCGCCGCTGCTCAGTGGCCTGATCAGGGGCCATGCTGATTTTCTTAGCCAGTTCGACCAATTCCTCTAGATCTTTTGTCATGGCTCTCCCTCCGATTCCCTATGTGAACCCCATGTAAGAACGCCGTGCCTTGCTAACAGGTTTCAGCGTGTTCTGGTAGCCACAATTGGCTCACCCGAAAGCCCCGCACGCCCATCGATCTAACGCTTGAGCCTCACGCCGAGGCCTCCTGAACGTGGATCGCCTGGCTCAAGGAATGCGACACCCGCGCGATCAAATGCTCCTTGGATCGATTGAAGCGTGCTGGCGCGCGGATCGGTAGCGCCGCGCTCGATGTTCTTGATGCTGATTTCTGAGACACCCGATTTCTCAGCCAAGTCCGACTGCTTCCAGCCGATAAGAGCTCGGGCCGCTCGAATCTGGGCACCGGTGATCATGATCGCCACAGGGTAGTCGGGAGTATGACAAATGGCAATCAATTATGAACTCCGCGTATATCCTTGACGGCTACTAATGTATACGCCAGGAGTGCCTTTGTAAACAATCCGGAGGAGCACCACACATGCGCACCGCAAAAGCCAAATCCACGTCCAAGCCGCCGCCCGGCATCGTCGAGGCCCTTAAGAGCAAGACGGCCGCGCTTGAGAGCGCGACTGCCCTGCTTAAGGCCGTGAATGTCAAATCGCTTTCAAGCGCGACCCCCTTTCGCGTCCAATACCGACCCCTCGGGGCGTGACGAATCTTGGCGGATGAGTGCGCGGTAAATCAGGATGAGGATGCGCCGCCGTTAGTGCGACGGAGGGAGGGCGCAGCCCGACTGGAGGCGCGGCAGCGGCGGCGCGTGGAAGATTTTATCTCACGGGGGCCGGCTCGAGATACGACGAGGCCGTGCTTGGCGGGGATCTGTCTCAGGAGCGGTTTTTGAACCGCCAGCTCGTGTTGCCGGTTTCCACGATATCGCAGTGGTGCGTCAGGCGGTCGAGCATGGCGGTGGTCATTTTGGCGTCGCCGAACACCTGCGGCCAGTCGGCGAAGGCGAGATTGGTCGTTATCAGCAGCGAGGTGTTTTCATAGAGCTTGCTGATCAGATGGAACAGCAACTGACCGCCGGGTTGGCTGAACGGGAGATAGCCGAGTTCGTCGATGACGATGAGATCATAGCGCAGCAGGTTTTCCGATAATCGGCCGCTACGACCGGCCGCCTTCTCTTGTTCCAGCTGATTTACGAGATCGACCAGATTGAAGAAGCGCCCTCTGGCGCGGGCGCGAATGACCGCGGACGCCACGGCGATGCAAAGATGGGTTTTTCCCGTGCCCGTTCCGCCGATGAAGATCGCGTTGCGTTTGGCGTCGAGGAAGGCGCCGGAGGTGAGTTCGCGAACTTGGCCTTCGTCTACCGGCGTGTCCGCAAAGACGAACTTGTCGATGTCCTTGAGGACCGGGAACTTCGCGCCGGCGATGCGATAGCTGATCGAGCGTGCCTGTCGGTGGGTGCGCTCGGCGCGGATCAGGCTGTCGATCAGCGGATAAAGCTCGTCGCGCCGGGCAAGGCCCTTGCCGGCGATCTCGTCGAAGCTGGCGCGCATGCCGTAGAGCTTAAGTTCGCTCATCGCCTCCAGAATCTCATGGCGTTCCATCAGGCGATTTTCCTTATGCGGTCGTAGCGGCCACAATCGGCCGCGGGTTCGATCTTTAGGCGAAGCGCGTCGGGAGTAGTGATGCTGGGAGGCGGCGCGGGCTGCCGCCGGCGCGCCAGCACAGTCAGGATCACGTCGCCGCTGGCGATGCCCGCCTCCAGCGCCTCGGCGCAGGCGGCCTCGACCGCGCCGAGCCCATGATCGAGAACCGCGCCCAATATCTTGACGAACTGGCGGTCGCCGTCGGTGTGCGGCTTCAGCTTGGCGCGCACCTGGGTCAGCGCGGCCGGCAGATCCCAGTCCTTGAACGGCGCGCCGTTACGCAAGGCGCCGGGCTTCTTCATCAGCACCGGCAGGTAATGCCAGGGATCGTAAATGATCCGGTCGCGCTGGAACTGACGCGGATGATCGGCGACGACTTCATCGCCCAGCATCACGACAACGCGCTCAGCATGAGAGCGCACCAGAACCATTCGGCCGGCGGCGCGCGCATCGACGCTGTAGCGATTGTGGTCGGCCATGATCAGGCAGGTGGTGCTGGCCCGGACCGCCTTCTCGACGAACCCGTCGAACGGGCCGCGAAGCTGCATCAGGCTCGCCCGTTCCTCCTCGAACACGTCCCAGATCGTTCGATCCTTGAACTCGGGATGCCGGGTTCGTTTGGCGTAGGCGATGCACTGATCTTCCAGCCATGCATTCAACTCGGTCAGGCTTTTCACCCGAGGCTTGGGCCGGAACATCTGGTCCCGCAGGTTGCCGACCTGGTTCTCGACCTGACCCTTCTCCCAGCCCGACGCGGGCGTGCAGGCCACTGGTTCGATCAGATGGTGCGAGCACATCTGGAGAAAGCGGCCATTATACCGGCGCGCTTTGCCCACGAAGATCGCCTCGACCGCCGTCTTCATGTTGTCGTAGATGCCGCGCCGGCAGATCCCGCCATAGAACTGGAACGCCTTGTCGTGGGCGTCGAACACCAGCTCTTGGGTCTCACGAAAATAAACTCGAACGAACGGCATACGGCTGTGCGACAGCTTCATGTGCGCCGCCTTGACCGTCAGCGGCAGCCCCTGAAGCGTGATCGTCTCGTGGCTCCAATCGAACTGATAGGCTTCCCCCGGCGCGAAGCTCATCGGCACATAGGCATGCGCAGGAACCCGGGCCCGTTCCTCGCGCCAGGACCTCACGAACCGATGCACGCTGTCGTGGGCGCCGTCATATCCGCGCCCACGCAGTTCCTCGAACAGCCGTTGCGTCGAGCGTCGTTCCCGCTTTGCCAGCTTGGATTCCGACTCCAGAATCTCAGTCAGCGCCTCGACCCAGACGCCCAGCTTCGGCGTCGGCTGAACGTCGCGAGCGTACTTGAACTCCGTTTGGTGGCCACGGATGATCTTGCGGACCGTCGCGCGGGACACTGAAAGCGTCCGAACGATCTCCTTGATCGGCCGCTCCTGTTCGAAATAGGCGCGTCGTATCTCGCCAATCTTATCCACGCCGACCATCCCATCAGCCCTTCCCGGCCGATCCGGGCCAAAGGGAAGAACGCTGACACACAACGTCAGAGGGGTCGTTATTGGACGCGAAGGCCGCCCCTCAGGGGGTCGTTATTGCAAGCGATTTTGCACGTTCCGCAAGGAGAAGCTGTCGGCGGCGGAAAGCGCTCCACCCTTCTACCTCATGCCTGCGTCCCTCAATCTGGTTGTCGACCACGTGGAGTTGATCGCCACCATCCGGGCGCAGCTTGGCGGCCTGCAGCCTATCGTGGTCTGCATCGACACGCTCAACCGTAGCCTCGCAGGGAGCGAAAATTCCGACGAGGACATGGCCGCCTACGTGGGGGCCTCCGATGCGATACGGGACGCCTTCGGCTGTCTCGTCATCATCGTCCACCACTGCGGACACAACGCCGAGCGGCCGCGCGGGCATAGCTCACTGATGGGCGCGCTCGACGTTCAAGTCGCCATCAAGCGCGACCAGTCCGACAACATCGTCGCCGAGCTCGAGCTTTCGAAGGACGGCGAGACCGGCCTGAAATTTCTGTCCCGGCTCAAGGTCGTCGAACTCGGCCGCGATCGGCATGACGATCCGATTACGTCCTGCGTCATCGAACCGGTTGAGGCGGAAGTCGCCGCGGTCGGACGGACGGAGGCGGCAAACGTCGCAGCCGAGAAGGCGGAGCGCGTCTTCCTGATGCTGCTGGACCTGTTCACGGAGCAGGAGCGGGCCGTTTCGGTCAACCCGGGCAAGACCTATGCCCCAGCAATTTTCGAACGTCACCCCGACGCCAAGGGCGTTCGAAAGGATGACTTCCGCGACGCCATGGAACGGCTGCTCACTGACAAAGCGATCCGCAACGAGCCCTTCGGGCCACCCTCCAAGCGACGCGAGCGGCTTGTTCGGTGTCATTCCGGGATCGATTTCTGATGCCTTCCAACGCCCCTTCCGACGCCCTTCCAACGCCTTCCAACGCCTTCCAACGCCCCTGTTCCAACGGGTGTGTTCCAACCCCTCCCCCCAAAAGGGGGAGAAGGGGCGTTGGAAACACCGCGCCGGGTTGGCCGTCGTTGGAAGATGGAAGATGGAAAATTTACTCCCCGAGGAACCATCCGGCCAGCTACTGGACTTCAGAAGATGTCTTAAGCCTGCGGATAAGTGAAAAAACCACCCTATTGATGGAGAAATGAACATGGGCGAGGCGAAGAGACGAAACGACAACCCGGCCGGCGAGAAGGCCACGGCCGGCAAATTGAGCAACACATTTCGCTGCGGCGTTTACACCTGCGAGCTCACCTACATGCCCGACGGCGGCCTCAAGGCGCAGTGGTCGCCGGCCATGCCAAGGGCGGCCACCTTCTCCTCGGATGACATGGTCGCCTACCGCCGCGGCCGCACCGCACTACTCGCCGAAGTCTCGAAGGCGATCGGCGGCGGCGTCATCGTGATCGAGGCGTGACCATGACCTGCCGCACCTATCGCTCGCCCGCCGACTACCGCCGGCGGCGTGAGGCCGCCCAGCGCCGCAAAGATGATGTTTGGAGCCGCCGCCTTCGCCAGCTGTACGGCCGGCATGAGGGCGGGCCCGAGGCCGACAAGGCCGACGCCGTGCGGCAGGAGCGCAACGCATGGCTCGAGCGGTGACCACGGACACGCTCACCATCCCGTCACGATACGCGACCGCCTCGTCAAGTGGCAGGTTGCCATTTTGGGGGGCGAGGCTGCCTATGCGCAAAGCTGCCACGGCCCCCCAAAGGGCGCTTCTGGAGGTAGCACGGCTCAGGCCATGCAAATGCAGTGCCAGTGTGTGGGACCCACGGGTCTCACGGAAACTCCCAGTCCACCATAGACCAATGATTGCATCCGCGCTGTGATGCCCCTCACAGCCCGCGCGAGGGTTTTCCGCTAGAAACGTGGGCATCGGGCTGAGGAGCCCGGAAGCCGGCGGACGACGGAGGACATGCGCGAACCACTTTCCGTCGCCCGCCGGTGCCCCCGCCCCACTATGAGGACCCTTCTCAATTGCGCAAGATCTTCGCCCTAGTCCTTCTGGCCCTCATAGGCGGCGGCGCCGCCTTCGTAAGCATTGAAAGCCAGGCCACGGCGCTGGCCGGCGCCCCAACGGTCTCGAGTGCGTCACACCCGCCGGCGAACGCGCTGGCCGCGTTCGCGCACCACCTGCCAGGCCGGTCACCACGCACCTAGGGCGATAAGGTTGGCGACGCTCGCTAAGGGCGACGATGGTCGAGCGACTGATGTCTCAGGCGAGCGGCGTGGCCAGGTCGGCGATCTTCGTCCGCGCGACCATACAACTCCGACTTGTCAAAATCGTTCGGAAGGGACAAAGTATTGTGCTGCCAGCCACGATCTGGCGGAATTGAACGAGCGCGCAGAAGAGGAAACCATCATGATCAAGCGAGGACTGTTCAGTGGATTGTCAAGGGCGAGCCTCATTGCGCTCGTGGGAGTGGGTATTGTCGTTGCGAGCATGGATTCATCGTTTGCCGGGGGAAATGACCGCGGGCAGAAGAACGCGAGATGCAGAGAGCTCGTGGGCGCCAAACACTTGCAGGGCGACGCGCGCAGGGCTGAATGGAACAAGTGCCAGGCCGACTCCGTAAATTACAAATAGACCTGCCATCCGGCGTTCCCGGACGCCTGGCCTCACGCTCGCGACGCTCAGGTGCGGCCAGGCGCGAGCGCGCGACGCCACGGATCCGGCGATTCCGCGCGCGCACGAGGCGCGGCTATCGCGCCGCCACCCTGTAGACGCTCGCCCGGGCAACCTTGAGCCGCTTGGCGATCTCGGTTGCTCCCAGTCCTTCGGCCTTGAGGGCTGCGATGGCGGATGGTTTGATGGTCGCGGGGCGGCCCTTATAGACGCCGCGCGCCTTCGCGGCAGCGATGCCCTCGAGCTGGCGTTCCTTGCGGATCGCGGTTTCAAACTCGGCGAACACGCCCAGCATCTGGAGGAACGCGCGCCCGGCCGCGGTCGACGTGTCGATCGGCTGTTCGGTCGCCTTCAGCGCCGCGCCTTTGCCCTCAAGTTCGCGGACGATAGCGGCGAGGTCGGCAATGCTGCGTGCCAAGCGATCGATGCGCGTGACGACCAGGACGTCACCCTTGTGGATGAAATCGAGGATGGTCCGAAGCTCCGTCCGGCCTTGGGTCGACGTTCCGCTCACCTTCTCGCTGCGGATGACGTCGCATCCGGCGGCTTTGAGGGCGGCGCGCTGGATCTCGAGGTCCTGGTCTGTGGTGCTGGCCCTGGCATAGCCGACGGTTGTCATCGTTCGCTCCGTATTGTCTCGTTTGCTTCTAGATCCTTCCCGCATATCGTCTCATAATTGCAATGTCAACCCATATAAGACGCCATCTCTGTCTCATGGCGTCGTCTCTCCGGGGTGTACCCATACGAGACATGGCCACCCTCCGCTTGCGATCGGTGCGATCGATCGTCCGCGCTATCGGCCGCGCGCCTTGTGCCCCAACCGCGCCTCTCAGGCGCTCCGCCTGAAGCTTAAGGACAGTTGCCTGAAGCTTCCCCGTCCACGGCTTCAGGGAAGGCTGCTGACGCCGGTCGACGCCGACGCCGGTCATGCACACGCCCGCATGCTGCCAAGGGCGTCCTGGCGCTCCCTGATGGCCGTGGCGGCAATCGTTCCTGGCGAACGTCTGCGTCTGCCCGCTCTCGGTCCTATCAAATCCCCGAATCAACAACGGCCTCGCTCTTTCGACCGGCGGCTCCCCGCTCTTCAGACTAGATAAAAAAACGGGGTGGGGTTTCCGAACAAAAAAAACAAAGAGCGGAGGCATTGCGCGATGAACCGCGATGACGTTGCGATACCATTTGGTTGACGATTGCCTAGAGAAAAATCTCTGAGGCCAACAACAGAAACGCACAACGAGGAACAACCAGACACAAAGAACAACACAAATAGTATGTTGACATGAGGCCTGGAGAGGCCATATTATAGCGCAATCGATATTGCATCGCGGCCGGATTGCACATGGCGCAACTGGTTTCGCGGCCTCGGAGGAAAGCGAAATGACTGACAATTTTGGCCGGTTTCCGGGTTTACCGCCTCGGGTTGCTCCGGGGATCGGTCCCGTTCCTCCGGGCAACGGCGGCCAGGTTGCTCCCGTTGGACCGTCGGGCGCGGTAGACGCCTACTGGGGCCCTCGGCCGGGCGGCGATCGGCTGATTCCGATCCCGGGTGGGGTGGTCTCGCCGTCGCCCTTGCCGGTTCTCCCCGATCCCGGGAGCCGGTGACGTGGGCGACGTGTTTCACCTTTCCGACCTTATCGGCGAGAGCGGCGAGCCATCGGTTCGCTCGGCGGCGCTGCGGATCCATAGCGCACTTGCCGCCAACGAGGTCGAGATCGAAGCGGTCTTGGTCGGCCGGGATAAGCTCGACAGCGCTCTCGGCACGGCCGCAGACGCGAAGCGGGATCTGGCGGGCAGGATTGCATCTGAGGCTGCTGGTCTGGTGGCGAAGATGAAACAGGGCGCCGCATGGGCGCTCGGCCAGACTGGCGATCGCGGGACCTTGAAGGCCTTCGAGAAATTGAACGTTTCTTCGATTCAGGAAGCGATCGGCGAGGCGGCGATCAAGGAATTGGCCGAAGAGTTGCAGCGTCTTGAGTCCAAGAGGGAGCGCCTTCTGGTCGCCCAAGCGGGCGTCATCAAAGAGGTGATGCGGGAGGCCATCCAGGACCCGCTCCTGGTCGAATACGGCGAGCTTCTGGCGCAGCTGCAGGAAATCCTACCCCGGCTCAAAGGGCTGGAGCGCTTCTTGTCGCCGACGACGCACGACTATCGACCAGCGTCGGGCCGGATCGCGCTCAATATGCCGAATTTCGCACGCGGCGATGGCAGCGAACAGACGATCGTTGCCGAGGCGCGCGAGGTTGCCCGGATCGAGGCTATCCTGGCTGCTTATGCCGAAGAGCTCGCCCGCGCCCCGATGGCTCCGTGCCCCGAGCTGCCACCTCTCAATACCAGCGCCGACGAGTTCGACCGCCTACGACATGCTGACCGCGCCTGAGCGCGCCGCTATCGACCGCGAGTTCGTCGCCGTCACGAAGCACCGCCAGACGACCGACTCCGAACTTTTCGCCGAACAGGCCGCGGCCAAGTTCGTCGGCCTCACCAACTAAGTTCGTCTCTCACACACAGGAACCACGCAGATGCACATCAACGCAGTAACCGACCCGGCCACCCTCAAGATCGAGGCGGCGATCTCGAGCCTGCCCCCGAACGTCCGGCGCTTGATGACGTTGGCGGACATCAACCTCGGCGGCAAGACGATCAGCGTAGCGGACATCGATCGCAAGTTGGCCGCCTCGGACGCCTCGGATCGTCGCATGTCGACAATCGATAAGTTGTCTTTGAAGCTCGGTTTGAATCGCGCCGGGCTCCTGGTCGACTGATCATGGCCCGCTCCGTCGCGAAAGCCTCCGCGCCAGTGGCCGCCGTCCAGGCGGTCATGCCGGCGCCGGTTGCGATCGGCGCGCCGTCGGCTGAGGCGAGGGCGGCCGGGCACGCAATGGGAGCCGACCTCGCGGGCTTGCTCGAGCAGTTGAAGTTGCAGTTGGTTGAATCGCGCCAGCTCCTATCGACAATCATCTGGCTCTCACCGCCAGATGACGACCGGCTGCGGTCGCTCAGGTCGCTCATGAAGCGGCTGTGCCTCTTCATGGGTGAGGTCGACATGTTCGCGCCGTAGGGCGCTTGGGTTCCGTCGGGAGGCGGGTGACACAAGTTTTGTCGGGGTCCCACCTCATCACCTCGTCAAAGAGCCGGAAGCAGCCGGCTTCAAAAGCTGCAGCGTCGGATGCGGTGCCTATCTCCGCCGTGGGCCGGCGCGGTCGGCATTTTGAGGTCTTCAGCGACTTCGATGCGCGCAAGTAGAGGCAGCGACCCGGGGCCCGCCCTTCCTGCAGGGGCAGCTCCGGGCGCCCGCCAAATTTAACCGAGAGGTTCAACGTGACAATCGACGGCCGCAGCAAACGAACGGTTCGCCCAAGTGGCTGCGCCGTGTGCAAAAATCCACTCAGGCAGCAGATTGAAATACAGCGTCTAGGTGGAGCAAGCTTAGACGCCATCGCTGCTCAATACGGCTTCAGTAGAGACAGTTTGTTTAGGCACATGCGCGCCCACGTCTCCGCTAGGAGAGCCGCGGAATTACCGGGCGCAGGCGATATTGACGAAATGGTGAGCGTTGCTGCCAAGCAATCTAAATCCGTAGTCGAATATTTCAGCGTCATCAGATCTGGTTTGATGGAGCTCTTTCTTACAGCTGTATCTGCTGGCGACAGATATGGCGCAGCCGCTGTTGCGACTATTGAACGAAAACTTGAGAGCTACCGCTTCTATTAGCGGTGAGCTCCGCCAGGCGGCAGGTATTACTGTAAACAACAACCTGACGCTGGTAACGACACCCGGCTTCGCCGAATTGCATCAGGGCTTGCTCAACATCATCCGCAACCATCCTGCCGCGCGCGAAGACATCGTCGCCCTGCTTCGCAGCCTGGATGCGCCGCCGCAACCACCATCGCCCGATGGCTCACGCTTCGTCGCGAAGCCGGTGACCATCGAGGGCGCGGCGATCGAAGAGATGGTGGTCGCCGATGCTGAGTAATTGGACAGCGCTCGCCGACGCGCTCGCTTCGGAGTGGAGCCCGCGCCCCGAGCAGTTGCCGCCCAGCGATGACGACTGGACGACGTGGCTCTATCTCGGGGGCCGCGGCGCCGGCAAAACGCGCGCAGGCGCCGAAGCTGTGCGTGAGGCGGTAGAGACCGGCAGATGCGGCCGGGTCGGCTTGATTGCGCCGACCAGCGGCGACGCGAGAGACGTCATGTTGGAAGGCGCGAGCGGGATTTTGACGATCTCGCCAAACGCGACGCGCCCTCTTTATGAGCCGTCGAAGAGACGCATCACCTGGAAAAACGGCGCGATCGCGACGCTGTACTCGGCCGAGGAAGCCGACCGGCTCCGCGGACCGCAGCATGATCTCCTATGGTGCGACGAGCTCGCCGCTTGGAAGGACGCGAAGAGCGTCTGGGATCAGGCCCAATTTGGTCTTCGCGTCGGCAAGCGTCCGCGTGCGATCGTAACGACGACGCCGCGGCCGATCAAACTGCTTCGGGACCTTTTAAAGCGTGACGGACAGGACGTTCGCGTGACGAAAGGCTCGACTTACTCCAACCGTGAGCACTTGCCGCAAGCATTTTTGAATCAGATGGAAAAGCAGTACGCGGGCACGCGCCTCGGCCGGCAAGAGCTCGACGCCCAGATCCTTGACGATGTTGTCGGCGCGCTTTGGAGTCGCGACCTTCTCGAGCAGACCCGGCGCGCGGCTGCGCCTCCGCTGTCACGGATCGTCGTGGCGATCGATCCGTCTGTAAGCAATGGCGAGGGCTCCAACGAGTGCGGGATCGTCGTCGCAGGGCTTGGTGTCGACAACCACGGCTATGTGCTTGCCGACGAGAGCGGGGTGATGGCCCCGATCGAGTGGGCTCGCAAGGCGGTCGCGCTCTACAAATATTGGGGCGCGGACAGGATCATCGCGGAAGCGAATCAAGGTGGCGCGTTGATCGAAAATACGATCCGCGCCGTGGACGCGAACGTCGCCTTCAAAGCTGTGCACGCATCGCGCGGCAAGGTCACCCGCGCCGAGCCGATCGCGGCGCTCTTTGAGCAAGGGCGCGCGCATCTTGTTGGCACGTTTCCGCAGCTGGAAAGTCAGTTGGCGACATACAGCGCCGGATCATCGGAGTCGCCAGATCGTCTCGACAGTATGGCGTGGGCGCTGACCGAGCTCGCGCTAAATCAGCGACGGGGCGAGTTCATCTTCGGCGGAATTGAACCAGCGTCGCAACTCGACGTCGCGCGGCGCGCGTTCCGTACGGATCACTATCATTGAGCGCCGCGCGCGCCGCAGTTTCAAAGGGGAATTGTCATCATGCTGTCATCGCTCGAGGTCGGCGCGACCTTCCGCATATCGGATTTAGCGTCTCCCGCGCTTGAAGCCATCGCGGCCCAGATGAAAGAACTTGGGCTGCAGGCCGATCGCGTGAAAGAGGTGATGACGTCGATCTCGCGCACGACCTTCGCCGGGCTCGACGGCCGCCTCGATACCTTGGCCGCTTCCGTGAAGGCGATCGGCGACGCGGGCGTTGCCGCGGCCGATCGCATGGCGGCGGGTTTTGATGCGGCGGCTATCACGATGTCTGCGACGATCAAGAAGCTCGAAGAGCAGATAGCCGGCATGAAGGTGGAAGGGGCACCGATTGCTCTACCAGGCGGCCCTAGCGCCCTGCTCGGCGGCCCTAGGGGCAGTGGAACACCTCTTCCTGGCCGGGGCGGCAGGGGTGGCGGAGGGCATGGCGGCGGGCCTCACGTAACGGCCCCGGCACCTGGCGTTGGCGGCTACCGCGTCGCCGGCCTTGGGCCCGTTGGCATTGGCGCCGGCATCCTCGGCTTTGGCGTTTACGAGGAGATGGAGCTCGAGGACAAGATCGCGACAATCTTCCAGACGGGCGGAATCGCGCAAAAAGGGCCGATGAAGGATGACCCTCGGTATCAGAAGATCCGCGAGCAGATCCTGAGCGCGTACAAGCTAACCGGCATGCCGTTGCATGACATCGAAGAGGCGGTTGTCCAGGGCACGCGCTTGCTGTCGCCGCTCCCCATGGACCAGCGCCTCTCGACGATCGGCAACGTGCTGACCGAGGCCATGGTCGAAGGAAAATTGAAAGAGGGAACAACCGTCGAAGAGGCCACGAAGGCCATGGTCGCCCTCGCGCATCAGGGCGGCAAGTACGGCCCTGAGCAGGTCGCCGAGATGGCGAAGCACTTCGCCTATTTGTCGACGACGACTGACGCCACCTTGCAGTCGACGATGCGCGCCGCCGGCTATGCCGTTCCGATCCTCCGCGTTGCAGATTTCGACCAGGGCCAGCTCTTGTCCATGATCACCGCGATGCAGCGAGCAGGCATCGTCAACACCAAGTCGGGCACCTGGCTTGATTCGCTATTCGAGCACTCGTTTCCTGGCACCTCGGTCATGTCTCGTATCGCGTTCGAAAAGCACGAAAGCGCGCTGAAGACGCTCGGCCTTGTCGACGCGAACGACAAGCAAACGTTTCTCGGGCCGGACGGCAAGCCGGACGTGTTCAAGTACATGGAGATACTCGGCGAGCACGTCCGCAACATGCCGAAAAACGAGATGATGGGCGTGTTCAAGCAACTGTTCGGCCAGCCAAGGCGAGCGGGCTGCGGCGTTCTTTTCCGATGCAACGAATCAATCGCTGATCAAGCAGGCGCGGGAGGATGAAAAGAACTTCCAGTCGGGCGAGGCCATGTGGACGTGGCAGCGTGCCAATAATCCCATGACCCAGATGCGCACCGTATGGGCGGACTTCAACACCGAACTGATTGAGCTGGGGCAGGACATCCTGCCACCCGTGGTGACCGGTATGCGGATGCTGGACCAGGCGCTCAAGGGCATCAAGGAGATTTTTTCGTTGCCTGAGAACGTGAGCGTTCACGCGGACGGCGGCGCGTACTGGCAGCATGTCAAAGACGCCGTTGGCGGCCTCTTCGGCTATGGCGGCGGCTCGCCGACCTACAGCAGCGGCGGCATTGGCCCGAGCGGCCTTGGGCCGGGCAGCGGTGGGCGCGGAGGCGGAGCCGTTGGTGCTTCCCTGGCGGCGAACCAGCAGGAGGCCTACCGAGCAGCGATCGCGAGCGGCATGTCGGATTCCGCGGCGCGCATCCTTGTGGGAAACATGTCGGGCGAGGCTCTATCCGATCCTGCCAACGTGCACTGGGATCGTTCGCACTACGCGCATGGGATCGTGCAATGGGATGATGCGCGATCCCAAAGGATCCTAGCTCATTTCGGCAAGTCTCCCCAAGACATGACGGTCGCCGAGCAAACTCGGGCAGCGGCGTGGGAGATGCAGACCTACTACCCAGACACTTGGTCGGCGCTCAACAACGACAAGGCGAGCGACAAGGACCGCATGTGGTCGGTCGTCAAGGGCTATGAGAATCCGGCTGACCCTGGCGGGGCCACGAACACCAGGCTTGGCTTCCTGGCAAGGTTTCACCCTGCGGCCGCAGCCGACAAAGCGGCGTCACCTCTCGCTCCTAGCACCGCTGACAAGGCCGCATCATCGCCAGCGCCCGTCACTTCCACAAGGCGTGGCAATGCCGCGACTTACGATACCCTCATGGACGAAGCCTACAAGAACCAGAAGGGCGACGACATGGACCCGTCGACGCATGCGCACGCAAAGGAACACGTCACGAACGTCACTTTGAACGTCGACGGAAAGAAGGTCGCGCAGGTGGTCCAGAAGCATATCGTCCGGCGCAACCAATACGTTTTTGGACCGTCGGGCTATGACGGCGCAGCAATGCCTTCTGGCGTCGACCATGGGATGGCCGCAGCGGTCTCCGCATAAAATCGAACCTCATCGGGAAGGACTCCGGTCCCAACTAGCGACCGTAGTCATGCCGATCGCCGCCCTCCGGGGCGGCTTTTTTTTTGCGTTTGGAGGTAGCGCAAATCGCTACATCCGCGTAGCGAAATCGTGGACTGACAGACCGGAAACAATGTGCACTATGCGAGGCGTTCAACTGGAGGACGCCAAAATGCTGACCGCTCATCGAATCGCCAAAGCCTACGTCGACAAGTTGACCAAGGAAGACGTGCCAGATGGTTCGATCTACGACGCCGCCGTCCGGGTCGAAATCGCCGCCATGGCCGCCCTAGTCAACGCGCCATGCGCCAACGATGACATGTTCTTCGAAAATGCCGCCTACATCCTCGAGAACGCGGACGGTGACGAGCACGAGGAACAGGCAGCGATCGAGTTGATCAAGAACTACCTTAAGCAGCGCGCCAGGTCGCAATAGGAGCCCCGCCAGCGGCCAAGTCGTCGCTCGCGGGCAAGTTCCCCTCCCCTGCCGGCCGAGGCCATCAGGCGGACGTCCTGCCGCCGTTCTCGCGTCACAATGACGTGACAGGGTGGTTGCTTGGCGCGCCTTTTTTGCCCCCCAGCCCGGGCGCGCCGATTCGAGCCCCGCGGTGAACCCCTTCCCGCGGGGCTTTTTTTGCGGAACAATCCGCCGCCGGTCGCGTTTGAATTTGTACGTGGCGCGCCTTCGCCCCTGGCGCGCCTCATAGATCGCCCCGCGGTTGAGCCCCTGCTCGCTCGGGGCCTTTTTTTGCTGTCAGCTCGCCTCCGCCCGCAGGATGACGTCGCTGTAGCTCTCGCCCGGACGGCGGAGCTCCAGAAGCTGGTCGAGGAACGTCCGATCGACCCATATCCGCAGCTGATCGTTTCGGCCTCGGGACGTCTGGTCCTGGTCCATCCCGGGATTCCTCGACTTGAGGGCTTCGTACGCCTCGCCGGTGATTGGGATGCTGATCATACGCCAGCCTATGCGACTGAGGACTACCGCGCCAAGCCGCGATCGCCTCGAAGGCGGCGGGGGTGATCGAGATGCGAATCATGGGGCACGCTGATATAGGCGCGCCCTGCCCCGTCTTCCGACGGCGCGGTTGCGGTGACCATTGATGACAGACGATAAGAACGGACGCATGCAGGCCGCGCGGGAAGCGATGACCATGACGCCAGAGGAGCTGGTGACGTGGGCTGTTGAAAGAACGGCCAACGACGGGTTTCGGCAACCCATGGTGACGTTGGAATTTGAGCGGAGGGTCACTGTCGCGGCGCAAGAGACCGCAGCCTATACGAAGGCCAGCGCCCGCTACATGCTGTGGTCTGTAATCGTCCTGGCCGCCTCTGCCGTAATCACCGCTGCGGCAACGGTCTTCTCGGCCTGGTGGGTTAGTTCACAATCGACGCCGCCCGGCCTATAGGCGGCCTGCCCTGCCGCGTGCCGCTCGGCGGCCTGCTATCTGCAGCCAGGCATATCGCCGTCGAGAAAGTGCTTGGCCATGGCAAGACCTAGGCATCCGGCTAGGCCCTGGTTGGAGGGTTGTGACATAGCGAGAAGCTTCTGACAGCTATCTCGATCCGCCTCAGGAACTTTAGCCCAAACGCGCGCCAGCTTCGCCGCGTAGTCGGACTCGTTCTTAAGACAGCCATCTCGTATCATCGTCTGCGCCGCCGTCGCGGGGCTGAGCATTCCCGACACTGCATCACAGTATTTTGCGCCGTCGATTTTTGGCGCGCCATCCTGAGCCGAGGCGACATTCACTGCCAGTACGAAAAAGCCGGCAATAGCAGATCTCACAACAACACCTCACTTTTTGGAGGTCATCCGATGGAAACCATTCCTCCTGGTTGGGGCCAAAACGACCTCACGAAAGCTTGGGACAAGGCAAGGGCGAACCAATTTGCGACATTTGCGAACAAGCCGGGCGCGTTCCATCGTCTCGCCGCTATCGATCTGTTCTTCCACACGTTCGTCACGGATTGGGTTGATCCCGAAAGTGAGCTGTCAGCATTTCTGTTCTTGCGTTCTCACTCGGCCTTTCGAGCGGCCTCCGGCGTAGCCGCGGCGGGACAAGCCGTCGAATCATATAGCATGAATTGTTTGGTGTTGGAGTTTGCCGCCTATGCGGTGCATATTTTCCGGGATCCGCCGACAGCAAAACTTTGGCTCAATAGACACAAAGACGAGTTCGAGCACCAAAACCGCGCGAAGCGCCTTTTCACATACCAGGGTGGCGGCCTCCGTGACTGCTGCAAACCATGACGTGGGGCAACGGTTTGAGATCTTGTACCAATAGACAATCGACTTCGGGGCTCATCCCAACCTGCTTGCCGTGACTTGCAGCATTGACGTTGTCAAAGAGGATGGTCTTGCGCACGCGAATGTCAGTTATCTGGGTGACGGCCCCGCCCTGGATATGGCGCTAATGACCACGGCACGTTGTTCCGTCTGTGCCTTGGAGTTGATCCAGTGCGTCTACCCTGCTCGATTTGAGAAGCTCGGCATCAGCGCGGCATTGCCGGAGCTGAAACGCAGCTTGTAAGGGAGGCGGGGGCCACGAACGACGGACCACCCAGATGAAGAGCGGATGACAACGCGACCGGGACGGGCGCGAGGTTCATGGGGCGGGCAGCGAGGTTGGGCGCTGCGTCAAAAAACCCCAAGCCCTTCAATGAGGGGGAATACGCCCAACCTTTCCGCAAGCCATTGATTTATGGCGTTTGTTCAATATCTCTTGACCGCACCAATTCCGCTGGCGTTGCGAGTCGGGGCGGATTTCTCGGCTGCACCGCTGCGGCTTCGCCGGCTTAAGGGTAAGTCAATGCCGCAGGGTTCGCGGGCCAGGCGAGAACGGATCGACCCCCCGCAGGGGCCATGAGACCGTCTGCATTTCTTCCGCGCCGAGCGTCGTCAGGCGGACCCAGTCGAGCGAGCGCGTAAGCCAGCCTTCGCTCGCGGCGTGTTGGAGCGCAGCCTCGAAGTCGGCCGGTCTTCCCATATTGTGAATGAGGAACGCAGCTTTCGCGTCGCTTACCGCGAGGCTCTCTCGCGGCCTCACGTTCTTCAAGCTGAAGATCGCCAGCACGCTGCGCGCATAGTCCTCGTCGGCCGGCAGAGACGCCATCGTCGGTACCCTCCTGCGCGCGCCGGATGCTCACGGCGCCTGCCAGGTTTGGACGTTTCCTCGGGGCGCCGTTGGCGTTCGCTGTTTCGTTACGCCGCGCGCCGCTTCGCCGGTTCGCTCAGGCGATCTTCGCTGAGCGGTCCGTCGAGTTCGAGACCATCGGGCAGCATAATGACGGATTGAGGGCGGCGTTGGCATTCAACCATCGCAAACCGGATCGCCTCGGTCCGGTTGGTGAACAAGCCGCCGCACAGGCTTCGGGCGTCCTTGACCACCCAATGCCCGCTTCGATCCCGCCCGATGAACAGGCAGGACAAGCGGGCTTGTCCGGTGGCTCTGATATGTTGGTGGATCATGAGTTTTCCTCGTTCGCTGGCGCGGACCCGACGCTTTCTTCCGGCGGGGCCATCGCGTGAAGCCGTTGTTCGGCTGCGGTCAGTGGAGCGGCAGCCGGACGAGCAGTTCCGCCACCAGCCCGAAAGCGAGCGCGATCATCAGCAAGAGCCCGAGTTGGGTGAATAGCTGCATCGGCTCGGGCGGGTCGATTTCGCATGGGTCGTAGCGGTCGAGACCGCGTTCTGGCGGATCGTCATATCCATCCGACGTCCTCGGACCCCATGAAAGATTTGACATATTCGGGCTCTCCATTCCTCAATCTGGCGATGAAATGTGCGCTCCGCGGCGTAAGCGTTCGAGACGGAAGATGGGCCGCCGGCATAAGAGGCGCATAAATTTCCATCGCCCCGGCGTCACCCGCCGATCTGGACGCTCGTGGCGCCTGTGATATGCCTGTTGGCCGAACTCGGCGGCGTCACGGACAGGATGTCACCCGCCGCTCACGAGAACTGGGAGGAGGGTCATGCTCGATTCGCTCGGCGAGGTTCTCCCGCATGCGGCTCGCCGCTTCGGCGACCGGACCGCGCTGGTGATCGAAGGGCGAAGCTTCAGCTTTCGCGAGCTCGATGATCTGTCGAGCGCGCTGGCCGCGAGCCTGGTTAGGCTCGGCGTCAAGCCCGGCGATCGGGTAACGCTCTACGCCCCCAACTCCTGGGAGTGGATCGTCAGCTATTACGGCGCGCTGAAGACCGGCGCGGTGATCAATCCGGTCAACGTGATGCTGACGCCGGCCGAGATCGCATTTGTAACCAAGGACTGCGGGGCCAAAGCGCTCATCGGCAGCCCCGAGAAGGTCGCGGCCGCTCTTGCGGCTGGCGTCAGCGGTCTCACCGCCATTGTGTTCGGCGATGCGTCCGTCGCCGGCGCCACGCCGTTCAGCGAAGTGATCGCGAAGCGCCATTCGTTCGAACCCGTCGCGGTCAGACCGGAAGCAATGTCGACCATCGGCTACACCTCCGGGACCACCGGCCACCCGAAGGGCGCGATGCAATCCAATCGGGCGGTAATCCTGAATGGGGCGATGGACGCGCAGATGTATTTGAAGACGGCGCTCGACACGGTGGTGACCGCGGTCCCGTGTCCGCACGTCTACGGCAACGTCGTGTTCAACGCCGCGATGATGGTGGGAACGAAGCTCGTGCTTCATTCCCGCTTCGACGCCGGCGAAATCCTGACCAGCATCCAGGCCCACAAGGCGACGATGTTCGAGGGCGTGCCGACGATGTACATGTACATGCTCGTCCACCCTGAGCTTGAGCGGTTCGATCTCTCCTCGCTGACCCGCTGCACGGTCGGCGGTCAAACAATGCCGGTCGCCAAGATGCAGGCCGTCGAAGGACGTTTCGGCTGTCCGTTGATTGAGCTTTGGGGCATGACCGAACTGGCGGGACTTGGCACGACGTTTCCGTCGAACGGCCCCCATAAGCTTGGTTCGATCGGCATCGCCATCCCTCACGTCGAGGCCCGGGTCGCCGACGTCGCCGACCCCGCGGCGACCATGCCGCGCGGCGAGGTCGGCGAACTGATGATCCGCGGCCCGATCGTGATGCAGGGCTATTACGGCAACGAAAAAGCCACCCGCGAGACGATCGAGCCGGACGGCTGGATGCATACCGGCGATCTCGCGACCATGGACGAGGATGGCGCAGTCTTCATCGTCGATCGCAAGAAGGACATGATCATCACCGGCGGCTTCAAGGTGTTCCCGGCGGAAATCGAACGGGTCATCGCCGCTCACCCGTCGGTCGCGATGGTCGCCGTCGGCAGTCAGCCTGACGAGTTCAAGGGCGAGATCGCCAAGGCCTACGTGGTGCTGAAGCCGGGCGCGGCCGCCGACGCCGAGGGAATCCTGAGCCATTGTCGCGAGCAGATCGCCGCCTACAAGGCCCCGCGCGCGCTTCAGTTCGTGGCCGACCTGCCGAAAACCTCGACCGGCAAGATCATGCGCCGCGAATTGCGCAAGCTCGACGCCTGAGGCGGGAGCGGCGCCCCGTTTCCCTAGTCCTGCGGCGCCGGCCTGACCGGAATCGGCCCGTCGCCGGCCCTGACGGCGGATTTCTCGAACCGCGGCCTCACGGCGTCGGTCGTCCGGCCCGTCTCCGAGAACCAGCCCTTCGGCGCCGGCGCCGTCGGGCCTGTTCCAGGGCCGGGGACCATGTGAACAACCTTGTAGCCCTTCGCTTTCAGTTCCCGGAGAAGCATCGGGACCATGTCGGCGGTCCATTGGTGGCTGTCGTGGAGCAGCAGCATGCCCTTGCCGGCATGGTCGAGCCGGCTCATCACCAGATGCAGCTCCTGTTCAGGCGTCATCTTGATCCAATCGGACGCCCAAAGGTCGACGCCGAAGATGCCGACATTATTGGCGGCGAACCAGTCGCGCAGGTCCTCGGTGTCGGCGAAGCCGGGAAAACGGAAGAACGGCGCATGCAGCTTGAGGTCCTTGAGGTCCTTGGGCTCGCCGGCGCCGAAGTCCTGGCCGTAGGCCGCCTTCTCGACCGCGATCATGCCCTTGAGCACGTCCTCCCTCGCCACGGCGTCGGACATGTAGCGCAGCGTCGGCTGGGGATGGGAATAGGTGTGGTGGGCGACCGTGTGGCCTTCCAGCACCTCGCGGCGCGCGATCTCCGGCAGGGCCTCGGCGTTGCGGCCGATGTCGAAGAACGTCGCCCGAACGCATTGATCGCCGAGCGCATTGAGGATCTCGGGCGTCGTCTTGGCGGCGGGGCCGTCGTCGAAGGAGAGGATCACCTCACGGTCGGCAAGCGGGATGGTTCGCGGATAAGTCTTCAGGCCCACCTGGAGGCCGCCTTGCGTGCCGACCTCGACGACGCGCGAGGTTCCGAGCTTGTCGGGTCCGCAAGTCTCCGCTCCGGCGGCGCACACTCCGGCAAGCAGCGCGGCCAGCGCCGAGGCGATCCGCATTGACAGGTCCAGCCGGCGAGACACACACGGGTCCAGTGGGTAGCGGGTCATGCCCAGTCAGGGACGGCGCGCGGGGCGTGTTAACGAAGCGTTACGAGGATCGCTCTAGTTTTCCGCCAATCGCTACACTCGATCGCCCCGCGAGACTACCGTTCGCGGCGCGATTTTTACAGGCTGACGATGCCGGACGGCAAGATTCTCACTTACCGTGTCCTTGGCGCTGCCGCGCTGGCGCTCGCCGTCGCGCTTTCGGGTTGCGCCAACGGCGAGGGGCCGCTGGATGCGTTCAACTCCGATTTGCCCAGGCCGGCCGACTACCCGGTTCACGGCATCGACGTCTCCAAGTTCCAGGGCGACATCGACTGGAACGCCGTCGCCAACAGCGGAGTCAAGTTCGCCTGGATCAAAGCGACCGAGGGCGGGGATCACGCCGACGAACGGTTCCAGGCCAACTGGGATGGGGCGAAGGCGGCCGGCGTGCCGCGCGGCGCCTATCATTTCGTCTACTGGTGTCGGCAGCCGATGGAGGAAATGGCTTTTTTCGAGCAGAACGCCCCGGTCGAGCCGGACGCCTTGCCGCCCGTACTGGACGTCGAGGCGACGCCGACTTCGAAGACCTGCCACAAGCACCTGACCCAGGAGGGCGCCGTCGCCGACATGCGGGCGATGCTGCAGGAGATGGAGCGCCACTACGGCAAGCGGCCGATCATCTACACCACCGTCGACTTCTATCAGGCGATCCTCGCCGACGGTTCCCTCTCCGAATATCCGATCTGGGTTCGCTCGACCAAGTATCACCCCTCGGTGAAATACGGGGGCAGGGCCTGGCGCTTCTGGCAATACCAGTCGGACGCCAGGATCGCCGGCATTTCCGTGAACGTCGACCGCGATGCGTTCGCGGGCAGCGCCGAGCAGTGGCAAGCCTTCCTGCGCGATCCTTCGACGCTGTCGCGCCCCGCCTCCGGGTCGCCGAATCCGCCGCCCGCGCCGGCGCCTCCGCAAGAATCCTCGCCCGTTCCCGAAACCGCAACGGCGCAGGCGCCGGGGCCTGAGTCCCAGCAGGTCCAGGCCGGGGATCAGTAGGCCCGGCCGAGGGCGCCAACCCAGCGCCAGGATTCGAAGCCGCTGCGCTCGCCCTTGTCCTGACCGGCCGGATGCGGCAACAGTCGCCGGCTTGCTGCGAGAAAGGGAGGCGGGACATGCCCAAGGAAGGCGCGGCCGATCTCAAGGCGGATGCGCTCCAGTTTCACAGCGCGCCGCGGCCGGGAAAGCTCGAGGTCGTCGCCACCAAGCCGCTCGCCAACCAGCGCGACCTTGCTCTCGCCTATTCGCCCGGCGTCGCCTTTCCCTGCCAGGCGATCGCGGCCGATCCCCACGCCGCGGCGATCTATACCGCGCGGCAGAATCTGGTCGCAGTGCTCACCAACGGCACCGCGGTTCTCGGTCTCGGCGACATCGGCCCGCTCGCCGGCAAGCCGGTGATGGAGGGCAAGGCGGTCCTGTTCAAGAAATTCGCCGGCATCGACGTGTTCGACATCGAGGTGGCGGAGAAGAACGTCGACAAGCTGGTCGACGTCATCGTCGCGCTAGAGCCGACCTTCGGCGGCATCAACCTCGAGGACATCAAGGGCCCCGAGTGCTTCGAGGTCGAGGAGAAGGCGAAGGCCCGGATGGGCATTCCTGTATTCCACGACGATCAGCATGGCACGGCGATCATCGTTTCCGCCGCGATCGTCAACGCGCTCGAACTCACCGGCAAAAAGATCGGCGAGGTCAGGATCGTCTGCTCGGGCGCGGGCGCGGCGGCGCTCGCCTCGCTCAATCTCCTCGTCTCGCTCGGCGCGAGGCGCGAGAACATCATCGTCTGCGATATCGAAGGCGTCGTCTACAAGGGCCGCGAGAAGCTGATGGACCGCTGGAAAGCGATCTATGCGCGCGAGACCAGCGCCCGCACGCTCGCGGACGCGATCGACGGCGCGGACATATTCCTTGGACTGTCGGCCGGTGGCGTTCTAAAGCCCGAGATGCTCAAGCGTATGGCGAAAGACCCGTTGGTGATGGCGCTCGCCAATCCAACACCGGAAATCATGCCGGAATTGGCGCTCGAGACTCGGCCCGACGCAATGATCTGCACCGGGCGCTCCGACTACCACAACCAGGTCAACAACGTCCTGTGCTTCCCCTATATATTTCGTGGCGCGCTCGATGTCGGCGCGAGCGAGATCAACGAATCGATGAAAAAGGCCGCGGTCGCGGCGATCGCGGCGCTGGCGCGCGAGACGCCCTCCGAGGTCGCAGCGCTTGCCTATGGCGGCGAGGCGTCGCTGTTTGGCAAGACCTCGCTGATCCCGAGCCCATTCGATCCGCGGCTCATGTTGCGCATCGCCCCGGCGGTGGCGCGCGCGGCGATGGAGAGCGGCGTCGCCCGCCGGCCGATCGTCGATTTCGACGCCTACGCCGACCAGCTCAACCGGTTCGTCTTCCGCTCCGGCCTCATCATGAAGCCGCTGTTCGCCAAGGCGCGCGCGGCGATGAAGACCGTGATCTATTCCGAGGGCGAGGACGAGCGGGTGCTGCGGGCGACGCAGGTGGTGCTGGAGGAGCGTCTCGCCAAGCCGATCCTGATCGGCCGGCCGGACGTGATCGCCGATCGCATCAAGCGCTTCGGCCTCACGATCCACCCGAACGTCGATTTCGAGATCATCGACCCGAGCGACGATCCGCGCTACCGCGACTATGTCGCGACCTACCTGAAGGTCGCGGGGCGAAAGGGCGTGACGCCTGACGTGGCGCGCATTGTCGTGCGCTCGTCGCCAAGCGTCATCGCCGCGCTCGCTGTCCATCGCGGCGAGGCCGATGCGCTGATCTGCGGGCTCGAGGGGCGGTTCACCTCTCGCCTCGACCATATTCGCGACATCATCGGCCTTGCTCCCGGAGTGAAGGATCTCTCGGCGCTGTCGCTGGTCATCGCCCAGGCGGGCGTCTTTTTCCTCGCTGACACCCATGTGCGTTACGATCCGAGCGCGGAGGAGATCGCTGACACCGCGATCGCCTGCGCCCACCACGTGCGCCGCTTCGGCATCGTTCCCAAGATCGCGCTGATCTCGCATTCCGACTTCGGCTCCGCCGACACGCCCTCGGCGCTGAAAATGCGCGAGGCCCTGCGCCTCTTGCAGGACCGCGCCCCCGACCTCGAGGTCGACGGCGAAATGCAGGCCGACACTGCGCTGTCGCTCGTCGCCCGCGAGCGGGTGATCGCGAATTCGCGTCTTCAAGGCGAGGCGAACGTGCTGATCTTCCCCAATCTCGACGCGGGAAGCACCGCGTTGCAAATGACCCGGGTCATCGCCGACGCTCTCCCGGTCGGGCCCATTCTGATCGGGCCGGCGAAGCCCGCCCATGTGCTGACGCCCTCGGTGACCGCGCGCGGCATCGTCAACATGACGGCCATCGCGGCCGTCGAAGCCGCCAGCGGATAGGCGCTTCGTTTTGCCGGGAACCGTCTACCCACAAGCGGCCGAAAATTCATTTGACAGCCGCGGCTTTCGGGCGACAATCCCATCGCGTCGTCATGAACAGGCCATGCGGAGGCGACGCAACCGCCGGCCGACCTCAAGGCGCGGCAGAAAGACGGGGTAGCCATGACTCCGCCGGACCAAAAGGAATGACCCTGGCATGACCAGGGTCAAAGCGCCGTAGCCGTTCGACATGCCAGAGCGGAAGGGCGCTCCAGAACATCAATGACCAAAAGTCGCGGCGGCGGGCGCGAAGGCCAAGCGCTTTTCCGCCAAGATATCATCTGCAACATCCCAGAAGTTTCGCGAGCAGCGAAACAGGGCCCCGTTACGCCATGGGCGTCGGGGCCCACGCTGTTTTTCTGTAGTCGTTGAGAATTTGCGTGGCGGGAAGACGTCCAACGCGCGTCATCTGTGCGAACAGACTCGCCGCTTAGCTCACATAGCGGCGCCAGTCGTGCGCCTCCTTGAAACCGAGCACTTCGCGGATCTTGCGGTTCGATAACGGCGCCTCGAACTCGCCCATCTCGCGCGTGACGGGCGTCTTCGGCGCCAGCTGCTTCAGCGCTTCCCTGGTTGGAATGTTGAGCGTGATCGTATCGTTGGTCGCGTTGAAGACCTGGAAGCCGAGGCCGTCTTTCTCCAGGCACAGCCGCACGATTTCGCCAAGGTCGCGCGCGTCGATATAGCTCCAGGCGTTGCGCTTGCGCAGCGGCGGGTCGGCGGCGTAGCGCTTGAACGGCTCGTATTCATGCGGCTCGATCACATTGCCGATCCTGAGCGCGTAGATGTCGGCCTTATAGCGCATCGCGAACGCGCGCGCGGTCTTCTCGTTGCAGACCTTGGAGAGGCCGTACGAATCCATCGGGTCGATGTCGTAGTCCTCTTCGAGCGGAAACGAATGGAAGTCCTTGTCGCCCTCGGCAAAGCAGACGCCGTAAGTTGTCTCGCTCGAGGCGATGATCACTTTGCGCACGCCAAGCTTCATTGCCGCCTCGATGACGTTATAGGTGCTCATCACATTGGCGCTGAACGTGACGTTGTCGGGCTCGATCAGGACGCGAGGAATCGCCGCGAAATGCACCACAGCGTCGGGGGCGCGCGGCGCCTTGCCCTCCTCGTATCCGGCGAAAGTGAAATGCGTCGAGAGCGCGTTGAACGCCTGCCCGCTGTCGGTGAGGTCGGCGATCAGCGTCGGCACGCCGGGGAGGTCGAGCGGCTTCAGATCGACATTGAGGACGGAATAGCCGTGAGCGACGAGATGCGGGACCGCGTGGCGGCCGGCCTTGCCGGTTCCCCCGGTGAAGACGATGCGTTTGCCGGTCATGACCGTTGCTCCTCGCGCTTGCGGCGCCGCCTTCATAAGCCCCGCGCCCTAGGTCGTCGATAGGGGGAGCGTCGGTTACGCCCGGGGATGGGCTGCGCGGTAGGCGGCGAGAAGCCGGGCGCTGTCCACTCCGGTATAGACCTGCGTCGTCGACAGCGAGGCGTGGCCGAGCAGGTCCTGGATCGTGCGCAGATCGCCCCCGCGCGCGAGCAGATGGGTGGCGAAGGAATGGCGCAGCGCATGCGGCGTCGCGCTCCCGGGCAGGCCGAGCGCGCCGCGCATCCGCGCCATCGCCAGTTGCACGATCCGCGGCGACAATCGCTCGCCCCTTACGCCGACGAACAGCGGCCCCTCGGGTGTGAGCCGCCAGGGACAAAGCGCGAGGTAATCCTCGACCGCCTTGCGCACCGGCGCGATGACCGGCGCCGAGCGCGACTTCTGGCCTTTGCCGACGACGGTGATCGCTTCCATGGTCCCGACCGGCGCGTCGGCGCGATCGATCGACAGCGCCTCGGAAATGCGCAATCCCGCGCCGTAGAGGAGCGCCAGCACGGCGGCGTCGCGCGCCAGCACCCACGGCTCGCGCGCCTCGCCTTCGCGGGCGGCGACCGAGGTCACCGCCCTGGCGTCGGGCGCGCTCAGCGGCCGCGGCAGGCGGCGCGCGGCCTTTGGAGCGCGGAGCGCGCCGAGCGCCGCGGCGGTCTGCCCGCTTTCGCGGACGATATGGCGGGCGAGCGACCTCAAGGCCGAAAGCGCGCGCTGCAGCGACCGGCCGTCGAGGCCTTCAGCCCGCCGGCGGGCGAGAAAGGCGCGCAGGTCCCCAGGCGCGCAATCGGTGAAATCGGCGATCCCCGGCGGCGCGCCAAACCGCTCGCCAAGAAAGGCGAGAAATTGCCGGGCGTCGCGGCCGTAAGCCTCGACCGTTCGCTCCGACAACCTTCGCTCGCCTGCGAGATGGTTCAGCCACGCTGCTGCCGACATGGCGAGGTCGGGCGCGGCGGGTAGGGCGGGGGCGGCGGCGGCTGGGGCTCGTGGCATGGGGGCAGTATGGAAGGCCGGGGCTTAAGGTACGGTTTCAGGTGGCGTTCGACGGCGGACATTCTCGAATATGAGGTCTCTGACGCCAAGGGCTCGCTGGACCGAGCTACTGGATGAGGTCGATCAGGGCCGCTCCGTCCACATAGTCCGTGACGGCCAAGACGATTGCCAGCGTCGTGCCTGAAGCCGAAGCGCGCAGGGCGGAGATCGCCGAGGCGATCGAGAGGCTCAAGGCGTTGCGCCAGACGTTTGGCAAAGCTCCGCTCGACGAAATCCTTGCGAGCCATCACGAGGGACACAGGTACTAGGGGTCGCCCTCTACGGGGCTTGACCCGACACCGCGCGCGGGCTGATGTTCCCGCGACTGGCCTTTGGCGCGCTGTCGCGGCGCGTTGCGGGCCAACCCGGGAAAGAGGGGACGGCTTCCCATGCGGTTTCTCGCCTTAATCGGCGCCCTCGCGATTTTGGGCGCCATCTTCGCTGCGATCTACCTCTTCGGCGGCTTCTACAGCGTCGCTGAAAACGTGGATAACCCCGCGATCGTCGACTGGGCGCTGGCGAGCGTCCGCGGCGCATCAGTCGCGGGCCATGCGACCGACGCCCCGCCCGCCAATCTCGACGATCCTGAGACCGTCAAGGCCGGCGCGAAGGTCTATTCGACCATCGGCTGCGTCAATTGCCACGGCGGACCACCGGACGCCAATTGGGCCAAGTGGTCCGAAGGGCTGAAGCCCGTGCCTGCCGATCTCAAGGTGATGGCGAAGGAGCGGACAGCGCCGCAACTGTTCTGGGTGATCAAGAACGGCATCAAGTTCACCGGCATGCCGAGCTTCGGTCTCGCCGGCGCGTCCGATCAGGACATCTGGTCGATCGTCGCCTTCATCAAGAAGCTGCCGACCATCTCGGACGAGGACTACAAGACCTGGACGGCGGCCCCGCCTTGAGGCGCACTCAGGAGTCGTCATTGCGAGCGTTGCGAAGCAATCCAGAGATCGAGGGCTCTCTACGCCCCTGGATTGTTGGGGTGGACGGCCCCTGAGCGGCATCTGTGTGCCATGATGAGGTTTGTCGAGACTTCATCAGAGAGGAGCCGTCCGTGGACCAGATTATCCGCATTGGCATGGATACGTCGAAGCGTTTCTTTCAGTTGCATGGCGTCGATGGGGAAGGTCGGCCCGTGCTGCGCCGGCAGCTGACGCGCGCCCAGGTGTTGCCGTTCTTCGAGAAGCTGGCGCCGACCCTTGTGGCGATGGAGGCGTGCGGGGCGGCGCATCATTGGGCGCGCGTATTGACGCGGCTCGGGCATGAGGCGCGTCTGATCGCGCCGCAACTCGCCAAGCCCTATGTGGCGCGCGGCAAGAACGATGCGGCGGATGCGGCGGCGCTGTGCGAGGCGGCAAGCCGGCCGCATATGCGCTTCGTGCCGGCGAAATCGATGGATGCGCAAGCAGCTCTGATGCTGGCTGGTCAGCGGGAGCGGCTGGTTCGCCAGCGCACGCAGCTTGTGAATACGATCCGCGGTCATGGGGCCGAGTTCGGCCTCATCGCCGCCAAGGGCCCGGCGGGGATTGGCCCGCTGCTCGAGCGCCTTGCCCGGGCTGATATCCCGGCGCTGGCGCGCGAGCTCTTCGCCGAACTGCGGGAAGAGCATGCGGCGCTGTGCGGTCGGATCGCGGCGCTCGACCGGCGCCTGCGCGGCTGGCGCAACGCCAACGAGACGGCGCGGCGCCTCGAAGCGATTCCGGGGATTGGTCCGTTGATCGCCTCGCTTCTGGTGATGAAGGCGCCGGACCCGCATCTCTTCAAGTCGGGGCGCGACTTCGCCGCCTGGCTCGGGCTGACGCCGCGCGACCATTCGACGGCCGGCAAGGCGCGGCCGGGGCGGATCACCCGCGCCGGCGATCCGATGCTGCGCAGCCTGCTCGTGGTCGGGGCGACCGCGGTGATCTGGCGGACGCGCCGGGGCGCGGCGAAAAACCCGTCCGGCTGGCTTGAAGCGCTCATCGAGCGCAAGCCCGCCAAGCTCGCGGCGGTGGCGCTCGCCAACAAGATGGCGCGGATCGCCTGGAAGCTGATGGCGAGCGGCGAGCGCTACGCCGGCGGCGACGTGGCCGTCGTGGCCGCCTGACGAGATCGGCGGGCTCGAAACGACGTCCGGGCTCGCCGCGCCGACCTTGCAAGAGACGGGGAGATGGATGGGATCGTTCGATCCGCAACGGGAGATAAACCGCACGAAGCAACGGCCTTTGAGGTCGCTGGGATTGTTTGGATCTCCCGCCCGCGGAAACCATCTTGGCCAGCAGCCTTCGCTGCACAAACAGGCCGGACACATGCACGCAAGCGAACGCACCCCAGAAAAATCCTCCCGCCACACCTTGCAAGCGAGGGGCCGTCCACACATGCTTCGTCGCTGACGCTCTTCGCAATGACGACGCCTCACCCCAGCAAGTCCTCGAGATGCGGGATCAGCGGCGCGTCCGCCGGCGGCATCGGGTAGCGGCGCAGGTCGCCGGGACGCACCCATTTCAGCGCCTGTCCTTCGAGCGGCTGAACGAACCCCTCCCATCGGCGGCAGATATAGAGCGGCATTATGAGGTGAAAATCGTCGTAAGCGTGGCTCGCGAAGGTCAGCGGCGCGAGGCAGGCCGCTTTCACCGTGATCCCGAGCTCCTCGCCGAGCTCGCGGATCAGCGCTTCCTCCGGCAGCTCGCCGGCGCCCATCTTGCCCCCGGGGAACTCCCACAGGCCCTCGAGCGGCTTGCCTTTCGGCCGTTGCGCCAGCAGCACCCGTCCGTCCGCGTCGATCAGCGCCGCGGCGACGACGAGCACCAGCTTCACGAATTGCTCCGAGACGCCTCATCCTGAGCAGCGATGCGGAGCGTCGCGTCTCGAAGGATGGAAAAGCGCGCGGCGCCCGAGTTGCCGGCTGGATCGTCCTTCAAGTCACGCCTTCGGCGCTCCTCAGCACGAGGGCGCATCATGGAGTTGAGCCTCACGAGCGATAGTCGCCGTTGATGGCGACATATTCCTTGGTGAGGTCGCAGGTCCACACCATCGCCCGCCCGCTTCCGAGGTGAAGGTCGGCGGTGATCTCGATCGCGTCGCGCTTCATATAGGCTGACGCCGCTGCTTCGTCGTAGTCAGGGTCGCGCATGCCGCCATGGGCGACACGGATCTTGCCGAAGAAAATGTCCAGCGTGTCGCGTTCCGCCTTCTCGCCTGCCTTGCCGACCGCCATCACCACCCGCCCCCAATTGGCGTCCTCGCCGGCGCAGGCGGTCTTGACCAGCGGAGAATTGGCGATCGAGAACGCAATGCGCCTGGCCGCCTTGCGGCTCGCCGCGCCCTCGACATTGACGGTGATGAACTTGCGCGCCCCTTCGCCGTCGCGCACCACCTGTTGCGCAAGATTGCGCAGGAGCTTGTCGAGCGCACGCCTGAAGGCGGCGGCGCGCGGATCGGCGGCGTCCTCGATGGTTGGCGCGCCCTTGGCCTCGCCGGTGGCGAAGATCATCAGCGTATCCGAAGTCGAGGTGTCGCTATCGACGGTGATGGCGTTGAACGAGCGCTCGACCGATTTCGACAGCATCGCCTGGAGCGCGCCGGGCGCCACAGCTGCGTCGGTGAAGACGTAGGCCAGCATGGTCGCCATGTCGGGCGCGATCATGCCTGCCCCCTTGGCGATGCCGTTGATCACGACCTCGGCGTCGCCGAGCTTGACCCGCTGGGTCGCGATCTTCGGATAGGTGTCGGTGGTCATGATCGCCTTGGCGGCGGCGAGAAGCGCGTCTTCGCGCGCGTCGGCGACCAGCGCGCCGATTACGCGCGCGATGCGCGTCCCGTCGAGCGGCTCGCCGATGACGCCGGTCGAGGCCATGAAGATTTCGCTCGTGTGCGCGCCGGTCGCCCTGGCGGCGGCTTCCGCGACATGGGCGACCGCGGCCGCGCCCACGCCGCCGGTGAAGGCGTTGGCGTTGCCGGAATTGACGATCAGCGCCCGCGCCGACCCGCCGGCGAGATGGGCGCGGCACCAGTCAACCGGCGCCGAGGGGCACTTGGAGCGGGTGAACACGCCCGCGACCGCCGCCGGCCGGTCGAACAGCGCCATCATGACGTCGGTTCGCCCGGCGTAGCGAACGCCCGCCTCGACGGTGGCAAAGCGGACGCCGGCGATCGGGGGCAGGGCGGGATAGGTCTTCGGCGCGAGCGGCGAGAGCGGAGCGGGAGCGGCCATGGACGTTTCCAAAACAACCGGAGCGGGCAGGCGCGCCCGCTCTCGCGAACCAAAGAGAGCTCGGGTCAGGGCGCCTTGGGCTTGTCGGCGGGGGCGGGAGCGGCAGCGGGAGCGTCCTTGCCCGGATCGGCCGCCTGGGCCTCGGGCGGCAGCGGCTTGCCGTCGGCGTCGAACCGCTCGATCTTGGCGGCGCTGTGGAGCTGGGTGATCGCGTCGCTCTCCGCCTTCTGGGCGACATAGCGCGCCGCCTGATCCTTGATCTGCTCGAAGGGCGGGAAGCTCTTGGTGCGCGTGTCCTCGATCTTGATGATGTGCCAGCCGAACTGCGTCTTGACGGGTTCGGACACTTCGCCCTTCTTCAGCTTGAAGGCCGCTTCGGAGAATTCCGGCACCATGCGGTCCTTGGTAAACCAGCCGAGGTCGCCGCCGTCGCCGGACGGGTCCTTGGAGAGTTCGGTCGCAACTTTAGCGAAGTCTTCGCCGGCTTTGACCCGGACCAGTGCAGCCTTCGCCTCATCCTCGGTCGGCAAGAGGATGTGGCGGGCGTGGATTTCCTCCTGCGGCGGCTCCGCCTTGGCGGCCTCGTCATAGGCCTTGCGCTCCGCTTCCTCGGTCGTCGCCGCCTTGGCGACGGAGCCGAGCAATTGTTCCATCGCGAGCTTGTCGCGATAATAGGCAAGCTTGCGTTCGAACTCGGGTGTTCCGGTCAGCTTGTCGGCCTCGGCCTTCTTGGCCGCGAGCTTGAGGTCGATCAGATAGTCGAGCACGTATTTCTGCCGCGCCGCGCCTTCGAGCTTCTGCGGCAGACCGGGGCCGATGTCGGCCATCGCGTCTGCGACGTCGTCCTCGGTGATCGGCGCGCCGTCGACCTTCGCCACCACCTTCGGATCGGCCGAAGCCGGGGCGGCGAGCGCGAAAGCCGCGCCGAGCCCAAGCGCGAAGGCGAGAGCGGCCTTCCGCGGTCGCGCGGAAAAGATGGTCGTCATAGATACTCCTTTTGGGCGAGCGGAACGCGGGCCGCCGGTGACTTCGGTCTGCTTGAGGCGGCTATAGAGGGATTTGGGCGACATTGCGAGGGAAAGCAGGGATCGAAGAGAGTAAAAACGCGCCCCGCAGCCCCTTTCCTGGCCGCTCGCTTCCCGCTGTGGACGCCGCGCCGCGCAAGGGCTCTTGACGATATTGACGCGTCCGGCGTTGGCGTCCGGCGATACGGGGCCGCGTCCCAGGTTGGAAATCTCGCGCGTCGGCGCGCCCTCGTGTCGCCCCGATCTCGCTGTTATGATGACGGGACAGATCCAGGAACCCATCATGCGCATCATGCAAGGGATCGTCCTCGTCGCTGCCGCGTTGCTGGCGGCTTCAGCAACC
Source organism: uncultured Alphaproteobacteria bacterium (assembly GCA_963767245.1). Classification (GTDB taxonomy): domain Bacteria; phylum Pseudomonadota; class Alphaproteobacteria; order Rhizobiales; family Beijerinckiaceae; genus Roseiarcus. The sequence goes on along the minus strand of CAVYDG010000004.1, from coordinate 74,684 downwards.
GCGCAGGATTTGCACGGGTCATTTTCAACCGGGCCCTTTGGCGAGACATTCAAGGTCCTGGGCCATGGGGACGGTACGGCGGACGTTTTCGACTCCGACGGCCGCATGATTGGCGTCGCTGAGGACAACGGGTTTGGGCATTGGGATATTCATACCAGCGGCGGCCGTCGTCTTGGTGAAATTCAAACGAGATCGGATGGCAGTTTCGTCGCCAATGATTCCGACGGCAGGCCCTGGGGGACAGGGCGCAGAGACCGGTAAGTCGCCAGCGCCGCACCGCCTGACGGCGAAAGACGCTCGGCCGATGCGATCGGCGAGGCGGTCGAACGCATAGGATCGCAGCGGACCCGCGCGAGGGCGACCGGAGAGAGCCCGCGGCTGAGGCGCGCGGGACGCCGCCGGCGACACTTTTCCCTTGACAAGCGCCGCCGACGCTCTACATCGCCACTATCCTGAAGTTGTTCTGGGTCCCCGCGCCGTTTCCGAGCGTGTGGGATTTTTTGCGTTTTCGGGATTCTCGACATGGGCCGGCCTCCACCGGACGTTGAGACGGGCAGTCCCGCGGCGCTCGACCTTATGGTCGAACTGCCGCCGAAATGGAGCGTTTGGCCGAATGGCTCGCATCGCAGGCGTCAACATTCCCACCAACAAGCGCGTCGTCATCGCGCTTCAGTACATCCATGGAATCGGGCCGAGGAAGGCCGAAGAGATCGTCGAGAAGGTCCATATCCCCCCCGAGCGGCGCGTCGCCCAATTGACGGACGCCGAGGTGATGCAGATCCGTGAAACCATCGACCGCGACTACATGGTGGAAGGCGACCTTCGCCGCGAAGTCGCGATCAACATCAAGCGTCTGATGGACCTCGGCGCTTATCGGGGCCTGCGCCATCGCAAGCAATTGCCGGTGCGCGGCCAGCGCACCCACACCAACGCCCGCACCCGCAAGGGCAAGGCGAAACCCATCGCCGGCAAGAAGAAGTGATCGCCGTTTCGTTCTAACCCGTTTCAGGAAGGGCCGCGCTGTTTTCGAGGCGCGATCGAAGGACAATTTCATGGCAAAAGAAGCGACCCGCGTCCGCCGTCGCGAACGCAAGAACATCGTCTCGGGCGTCGCCCACGTCAATTCGACGTTCAACAACACGATGATCACCATCACCGACGCCCAGGGGAACACGATCTCCTGGTCGTCCGCAGGCACGATGGGGTTCAAGGGCTCGCGCAAGTCGACCCCGTTCGCCGCCCAGATGGCGGCCGAGGATGCGGTCCGCAAGGCCTCCGAGCACGGGATGCGCACGCTCGAAGTCGAGGTTTCGGGTCCCGGTTCGGGCCGCGAATCCGCGTTGCGGGCGATCCAGGCGGCCGGCTTTAACGTCACTTCGATCCGCGACGTGACGCCGATCCCGCACAATGGCTGCCGCCCGCGCAAGCGTCGCCGCGTCTGACCCACGTCAGCGCGTCATCGTTTTCAAGGCGCGCTGCTCGCATCCGCCGAAAGAGAAGGCCAACCCCGTGATCCAGAAGAACTGGCAAGAACTCATCAAGCCGAAGAAGCTCGACATCGTTTTGAGCGAAGCCTCGCGTAGGGTCGCGACCGTCGTCGCCGAGCCGCTCGAGCGCGGTTTCGGCCAGACGCTCGGCAACTCGTTGCGCCGGGTGCTGCTGTCGTCGCTCCAGGGCGCCGCGATCACCTCGATTCACATCGACGGCGTCCTGCACGAATTCTCGTCGATTCCGGGCGTGCGCGAGGACGTCGTCGACATCGTGCTCAACGTCAAGGACATCGCGGTCAAGATGCAGGGCGACGGCGTCAAGCGCCTGGTGCTCAAGCGCAAGGGTCCCGGCGCCGTCACCGCCGGCGACATCCAGACGACCGGCGACATCCAGATCCTCAATCCGAGCCTCGTCATCTGCACCCTCGACGAGGGCGCGGACCTCAGGATCGAATTCACCGTGACCACCGGCAAGGGCTACGTGCCGGCCGATCGCAACCGGGCCGAGGATTCGCCGATCGGGCTATTGCCGATCGACAGCATGTTCTCGCCGGTGAAGAAGGTCTCCTATCGGGTCGAGGCCACCCGCGAGGGCCAGGACCTCGACAAGGACAAGCTGACGATGTCGATCGAGACCAACGGCGCGATGTCGCCGGAGGACGCGCTCGCCTACGCCGCCCGCATCCTGCAGGACCAGCTGGCGGTGTTCGTCAACTTCGAGGAGCCGCGCCGCGAGGAGGCTCAGCACGCCATCCCCGAGCTCGCCTTCAATCCGGCGCTCTTGAAGAAGGTCGACGAGCTCGAACTCTCCGTCCGCTCCGCCAATTGCCTCAAGAACGACAACATCACCTATATCGGCGACCTCATCCAGAAGACCGAGGGCGAGATGCTGCGGACGCCGAACTTCGGCCGCAAGTCGCTCAACGAGATCAAGGAGGTGCTGGCCCAGATGGGCCTCCACCTCGGCATGGAAGTGACGGGCTGGCCGCCGGAAAATATCGAAGACCTCGCCAAACGATTCGAGGAGCACTACTGAGCACGCCCTTCTCCCCGTTATGCGGGGAGAAGGTGGCAGCGAAGGCTGACGGATGAGGGGCGGCGCCAATCTCGATCGTTGGCGATGCCCCTCACCCCGACCCTCTCCCCGCGAGCGGGGCGAGGGGGAAGGTAAAGCGCGGCCGTTCCTTGGCACGGCGGCCGAAGACCCGATAAAGGAGAACGCCATGTATCACGGACGCGCCAAACGGCGCTTCAATCGCACCGCCGAGCATCGCCAGGCGATGTTCGCCAATATGGCTCAGGCGCTTATCAAGCACGAGCAGATCACGACCACCCTGCCGAAGGCCAAAGACCTGCGCCCGGTGGTCGAAAAGCTGGTGACGCTCGGCAAGCAGGGTGATCTTCACGCCCGCCGGATTGCAATCTCGCGCCTGCGCGACGCCGAACTGGTCAAGAAGCTGATCGACGTGCTGGGGCCGCGCTACAAGACCCGAAATGGCGGCTATACGCGGATCATGAAGGCGGGATTCCGGCCCGGCGACAACGCCGCCATGGCGGTGATCGAGTTCGTCGATCGCGACGTAGAGGCCAAGGGCAAGGATTCGGGCCCGACCGAGGCTGCGAAGCCGAACTGAGCCGCTCCAAGAGAGCGCCGTCATCGCGAGCCGTCGGGCGTCGAAAGACGCCCGTCCTGACGGACAGGCTATGGCGAAGCAATCCATCCCCTGCACGATTCCCTACCGGGGGTAGAGGGATTGCTTCGTCGCTGCGCTCCTAGAACGGATTCCGCAGGAACGCGCTCTCGCGGCTACCCTCTGTAGCGCAATTCTTCGACAAGAAGCGCGAAGGCTGGCGTCTGCTGCCTGCGGCTCGGAAAATAGAGATGGTAGCCGGGAAATGGCGGGCACCAGCCTTCCAGCGCCCGCACCACTTGGCCCGCCTCGATGCCCGCTGACGCGGGTCGCGGGCGAGAAGGGCGCCACCCCGGCCCAGGTCGCGCTCGCCTGGCTGCTCGCGCAGCGGCCGTACATAGCGCCGATCCCCGGCACGACGAAGCTCGCGCGGCTCGATGAGAATATCGGCGCGGCCGACCTCCGCCTGACGAGCGACGACCTCGCTGCGATCGAGAGCGCGGCCTCGCGCATCACGATCGCAGGGGAGCGCTATGCGCCGACGCATCTCGCTATGGTCGGGCGCGATGCGCCGCCGCCCGTGGGCGGCGCCTGATCTGGCAGCCCGGGGTCGAGGCGGCTCGGGAATAGGACCCGCAGGCCCGCGGCAGCCGCCCCGCCCAGGTTGAGGGCCGCGCTAGCGGTATGTGCTTTTGATGACTACCAACGCCGACGCAATCCCCCGCCGCCAAGCCCACTGATCAGCCTGAGAACAATGAGGAGGACGATCGCGCCAAGCGTGGCGTTGACGACGAGGGCGACCATCCCTGTGCCGAGGTGGATGCTCAATTGCGGCAACAGCCAATCTCCGATGAACGCCCCGATAACGCCAACGACAAGGTCGCCGATGAGACCGTAGCCGCCGCCCCGCACGATATTGCCGGCAAGCCACCCGGCGACGATGCCGACGACAATGATGACGAGGAGACTTTCGTTCGACAGGTGCATTGGGCGTTCCTCTGTGTTTGCCAAATCGCTCAGTGCGGGAAATCTGCCGAACGATCCTCGATGTCCTCCGCCCGCACGCGGTCCAGCGGGAAGGTTGACGCCTTGCTGGCGTTGAAATCGAGCTTGCTGAAATCGACGCTGCGCATACGCCGGTCATACATGGTCCAATAATAGTAGACCTTGTGGCGGGTATCGGCGATCACGGACCATTGTGTGTAGCCGAGATGAAAATCCTCGCGGCTTGTGCCTTCTCGAACGAGCCCCTGCGGGATGTCGAAGCTGTTCAACATCGTCGCCGCGGCGATGACGCCCTCGGCGGCGTCTTTGACCGGCGTCATCGTATTGACGAACGCCACGGCGCGGATGAACCGGGACGGGGGCGTGAAGTCTCCGGGCAAGCCGAGCATTCCGCTACCGGCGCCGAACGGCGCCAGAGAAACGCCGTCGATGTTGCGCGAAGCCGGGGCGCCGAGCGGCTGCAAGTTTGCGTAATTGCGCAGATTGAGGAGATGCCAATCATAGTTCGGCGAGTTGGTCATCGCGCCGACCTTGTTGTCATAAATCGAGAGCGCGCCTTTCGTGTATTCAATAACGATCGACGCGCCAGTCGCATCGGTGACGATGTGGTGGATTGGGATCGGCGTGCCGAACGCCTTTTCGATTTCCGGATTGCGCACGACGCGAATTTTACTCATTGCCTGTCGCGCTTGGTCCACCGTCGTGAAATTGCTGAGCAGATAGTTGGCGAGGTCGACGCTGCTGACCGTTGAAGACTCCTGGTCAGCGTTTGGCTCCTGGAATTCGGCGAAGCCGGGGAAGAACAGAACGCCGACCGTCAATCCTGCTTCGTTCATTCCGTCCGTGGCGTAGGGAAGGCCGGCGGCGTTCACGCCGACGAAGCCGTAGCGGTTCTTCCATTCCATGCCGGTCTTGCCTGCGCCGAGCGCCGACTTGAACGCCGTGTCATGGGGGACGAGCGCCAATTCGGAGTGGAGGTCGGAGGCGCCCCATTCCATTGTCCGGCCATAGATGACCGTCCCGTCCCGCGCCTTAAAGACGAGCGCCGTGCACGCCGTCGCGGGTAAGATGCTAAGGCTCGAAATCAGGCCGGCGAGGGCCGATGCAATAACTTTGGATGCGAGAATGGAGTGCGGCATTGAAGGTCTCCGATTTTGCCATCCGGCGATGGCCGGTCGGAGCCGTCATCCTTCGGGGGTGTCCGCCAACGTAACCGACCCGGATTTTGCGCGCCAGCGAATGCTTTCCCGAACCGCCATTGTCCTACCGCCGCGACCCGCCATGTGTGCGTGACGTCGACTTATGCCGTCTCTTACGCGTCGAAATCAGTCAAACCGAGTCGGATTAACGGCTGACGCGACAAATCCCCGTCTTGACAGTCCGCAACCGGCCTTACAGGTTCGGAGCGGAAGCGCCTGCGCGCTGACGGAAGTCGCGGCGAAGAGCGAAGTCATACGCGGTCGAGGGCGCCCCTCGCCGCAATGCGCCAGCCGATCGTGCGACGCCGCGTTGCTGGCGATGAAAACGCAAGCCGGGCATCGATCATGGTCACGAGCGTAGAGGAGAAAGCCGTCGCGACCCAGAGCGGCGCGAAGGCGCCGAGCGACGATCTGATGCAGCGGGAGATCAAGTATTTCCGTGACTTCTCCGCCATCTTCACCGACGCCATTCGCTCGAGCGATTTCAAGGCCAATATCGCGCTCCTGTTCCTGCCGCTGCTGATGGTCCCGATTCTGAGCGCGCATGAACGCGGCCTGGAGCATGTCCCCCTTTGGGTGATCCTGGCGCCCTTCCTCATCGCCTATTTCTTTCTGATTCTGGCGATATTTCCTCGCTACTTCCGCTCGGAGAAAAGCTCATTCCACCTGTCGAGGACGGCCGGTCCGCATCACTTCACCTTCACCCACGATCCGGTGGTCGAGCTGGATGAGGTCAGGCATCGCGTGGCGTTGTTGTCGCGAATCTTATGGTGGAAGACCTTATACTTGAGGCTCAGCCTCGCAATCTGCCTGATTGGCATTCCGATATTCGGGGTCGCCCTGGCTGTTCTGGGCGTGTAGCCGGGGCGCGGGGGCGCGCCACAGCCCGGCCCCCGGATGCTTTGCACATGCCGCCGCGCGACCTATATCAGCGGCCGCATGACAAAGGCCGGAGGTCCCGCTTGATTCGCCTGGCGCTCGCCGTCGTCTTCGCCCTTCTCGGCGTTACCGCCTTCGCCGACACGGTCCAGCGGGCCGCGCCGCAAAGCGCGGCTCAGATGCGGCTCTCGTTCGCGCCGGTGGTGAAGAAGGCGGCGCCTGCGGTGGTGAACGTCTACGCTTCCCGCGTCGAGACGATGCCGCACAATCCGCTGTTTGACGATCCGATCTTCCGCCGTTTCTTCGGTGGCCAGGGAAGCGAGGACCAACGGGTGCAGAAGGCGCTGGGCTCCGGCGTCATTGTCGACCCATCCGGCCTTGTCGTCACCAACTATCACGTTATCGAGGGCATGACCGAGGTGAAGGTCGCGCTCTCCGACAAGCGCGAGTTCGAGGCGCAAATCGTGCTGCGCGATCCGCGCACCGATCTCGCGGTGCTGAAGCTCAAGGGCGGCGGGAATTTCCCGGTTCTCGAACTTGGCGATTCCGACGGGCTCGAAGTCGGCGACTTCGTCATCGCCATCGGCGACCCGTTTGGCGTCGGCCAGACGGTCACCCAAGGCATCGTTTCGGCGCTTGCGCGCACCCAGGTCGGGATCAGCGACTTGGGCTTCTTCATCCAGACTGACGCCGCCATCAATCCCGGCAATTCTGGCGGGGCGCTCGTCGATCTCGACGGCAAGCTGGTCGGCATCAATTCCGCAATCTATTCGCGCTCGGGCGGCAGCATGGGAATCGGCTTCGCCATTCCCGTCAACATGGTCAAGAGCGTCATCGTCGCGGCGCGCCAGGGCGGCGCGACCGTCAAGCGGCCGTGGCTCGGCGCCACGCTCCAAAGCCTGACCAAGGACATCGCCGATAATCTCGGCATCGATCGTCCGACAGGCGCGCTGGTGGTGACGGTCGCCGACGAATGGTCCAGCGTTCGAGGCGGGACTCAAGCGCGGCGACGTCATCACTGCGGTCGACGGGCAAAGCGTCGAAGACGCCGAGAGCGTCGGCTTCCGGCTCGGCGTCAAGCCCCTCGGCGGCGCGGCCACGCTCTCGGTGCTGCGCGACGGGCGCACGCTGAGCCTGCCGCTCAAACTCGCTGCGGCGCCGGAAACTCCGCCGCGCGACGCCCTGACCATCAGTAGCCGTTCGCCGTTCAAGGGCGCCGAAGTGATGAACATGTCGCCCGCGGTCGCCGAGGAGCTGTCGCTCGAAGGCGCGGCCGAGGGCGTGGTCGTCGCTTCTGTTGGCGACGGTTCGACCGCGGCTGAGGTCGGGGTGCAAAAAGGCGACATCGTCGTCGCCGTCAACGGCCAGAAGATCGCGACGACCCGCGATCTGGAAAAGGCCTGCGCCGAACGCGCGCGGCTGTGGGATCTGACCATTCGACGCGGCGCGCAGACGATCCGCACCCAGCTCGGCGGCTGACACGGGCAAAAAAAGGCAGGGCGCTTGCGAAGCGTCCTGCCGATCGGCGCGAGGGAGGGAGGATGGCCGCTCGCGCTTTTTGCCGGTCGGCGAGCCGGTCTCGGCCCGCCTCGAACCTTAAGCCGCCTTGCGGGCGGGCTGCCGGATCTTGGCCCGCGCCAGGCGGCGCTTGACCGACTGCCAGAGGCCGCGCATTTCCTCAGCCGCCGCGCCGTAAGGATTGAGTTCGGTCACTCCCCAGCCGTGGCGCGCGGATTCCTGATAGTCGACCCGCGTCAGGATCAAGGGCGAAATCAACCCTCCCATTTCCTCGAGCGTCTCGACCCCGTCCTGGACCCGCGCCGTCTGCTGAGCGGGCGGGCACTGATTGAGCAGGAATACGAAGTCGCCGCCGATCTCCTTGAGCGCCGCGCGCGTTCGGGCGCTGGCCCAGAGGTCGAACATGCTCGGGCGGGATGGAATGATGTTGAGGTCGGCGACCTGCATCGCGGCTGAGGACGCCGCGCCTTCTGCGCCGGGAGTGTCGAGGATCGCAAGGGTAAAGCCCCGGCGCTCGAGCGAGGCGAGGAGAGCCGGCAGGCGCGCCGCTCCTGAGGCGATGACTTCGATATCGCCGCTGCCGCGGGTCTTGGCCCAATTGGCGAGCGAACCTTGCGGATCCATGTCGATGACGCAGACCTTCTCTTTCATCTCGTGCGCCGCCACGGCAAGCGACGACGCGATCGTGCTTTTCCCCGAGCCGCCTTTTTGAGTCACAAACGCTATGGTCCGCATGAATTCCGCCCTCAGCTTTCCGAGTTCCGCCCCTGTTTCGTCCGATCGGGGCAGGGATTAATGAATGTTCACGAGTGGAGCGGAAAATGGTTAACAGACGGTTTCGCACGTGGACCGCATTCAGCGCTTTGTAATAATTTGCCGCAAATCATTCTCATGGCGCGCGAATTGACGACCGGTGATTGCCGCAACGGAACCGGTCCGGGCTGATTTTCGCCCGAAAAACGCGCTCAAACCTTAACGCCTGCGGCAGCGCTCAGTCGTCGTCGAGGGGGACAACTCCCTTTATCGCGCCGTCGGCCGAAAGGGTGATCTTCTCGATCCGCATTTCGGCGTTCTTGAGCAGTTCGTCGCAGCGCCGCTTCAGCGCTTCGCCGCGCTCGTAGAGCCGGATCGACTCGTCCAGCGCCACCGCGCCTTTTTCGAGTTGATCGACGATCGCTTCGAGTTCCGCCAGCGCCGCTTCGAACGGCATATTGGCGATGTCCGGCTTGGCCTCGGTCACTTCGGATCCTCTCGACCTTCCGTCAACCGCGGCGCCCAACCGGGTTCCCGTCCACGTCGCCCGCCTGCCGCGAAGCGGCGGTGTTCATTCGGGCAAGGCTGAAATCAAGTACAGGGTTTGCAGGGTGTCGCTGGGTTGGGTCTGGCCGAAACTATGCGCGAAGATGGCGCTGATTTCGCCGGAGCGATAGATGTGGCTGAGCGCGCGATCGACGGCAAGGCGGAAATCGCTGTCGCCGTGAGCCAGCGCGAGCGCGTAGGGCTCGAGCGAGAAATAGTTGTTGGCGAGGCGCAACTTTTCCGGCGCGCTGCTCTTGGAGGCGAGATAGGCGAGGATGGCCCGGTCGCCGAAATAAGCGACGATCGCCCCCTGGTCGAGCATCGCGAGCCCTTCCAGATGGGTCTTCGCGGGAACGATTTCAGCCTTGATGTTGGCGGTGGCGAGGGTGTCGCGCAAGCTCTGCTCGGTCGTGGTGCCGGCCAGCACGCCGATCTTCTTGCCTGCGAGGGCGCCGAACTCGCTTGGACCGTCGCCGCTCACCAGGAGGCTCGCGCCGTCGATGAACGTCGCGATCGAGAAGTCGACATCGGCCCGACGCGACAGGGTGGCCGAGGTCGGTTCGCAGAGGAGGTCCGCCTTTCCTGAGGTGATCGCATCGAAGCGATTGGCGGCGGTGACGAGGACGTAGTCCACCTTGAGATCGCCGACACTGAGCCCGGTCGCCAAATTCTTCGCCACCGAACGGCAAAGGTCGATCATGAAGCCCGACGGGTTCGCCGATCGAGTCGGTGAACGAGAACGGCGGCGCGTCGTCGCGGTAGGCGATCCGCAGCGTCTTGTCCTGCTTGATTCTCTCGATCGCCCCGGCGCCGGCCGGCCCGAGACCAGCACAGGGCGAGCGCCGCCGCGATCGACAAACTGCGCAGGCCGCAGTTGATCAGAGACATGCGTTTCCGCCATTTCGCCACTCCCGCGCTGACCGACCCGCCGCACATCGTGAACGAGCAGTTGGCGGCAAGGCCGCCCGCAAGGCGTGGTCCAGGCCGTTGCGGACGAGCAGCGGCCATTTCGCCAATGGATGTCCCAGAACGCGGATTTCCTGCGATAAGTTGTCGGTTTGGGCCAGAGGGCTTCGGAGGCCAGCCATGCTCGTCGGCGTTCCCAGGGAGATCAAGGACAATGAGTTCCGGGTCGGCATGACGCCGGCCGCGGCGGCCGAACTCGTCCATCATGGCCATGAGGTCATCGTCGAGACGGAGGCCGGCCTCGGCTCGGGTTCTCCAGACGAGGAATACCTGCGCGCCGGGGCCAAAATCGTCAAAACCGCCCCAGACATCTTCGCTCGCGCCGAGATGATCGTGAAGGTCAAGGAGCCGCTGGCCGAAGAGCGCAAGCGGCTCAAGCGCGGGCAGATCCTGTTCACCTACCTCCATCTCGCGCCCGATCTCGAACAGACGCGCGACCTCATGGCGTCAGGCGCAACCTGCATCGCCTATGAGACGGTGACCGACCGGCACGGCGGCCTGCCGCTGCTCACGCCGATGTCGGAAGTCGCCGGGCGCCTTGCGCCGCAGGTCGGCGCGCATTCGCTCGAGAAGGCTCAAGGCGGGCGCGGCGTGCTGCTCGGCGGCGTGCCGGGCGTGGCGGCGGCGAACGTGCTGGTCCTCGGCGGCGGCGTTTCGGGAACCCATGCCGCGACGATCGCGGTCGGCATGGGCGCGTCCGTCACCGTGGTCGACCGCTCGCACGAGGCGTTGAAGCGGCTCTCGGCCCAGTTCGGCTCGGCGCTTCGCACCGTCTATTCGACCCGCGCCTCGATCGCCGATCTCGTCAGGAGCGCCGACCTCGTGATCGGCGCGGTGCTGTTGCCCGGCGCCGCCGCGCCCAAGCTGATCACCAAGGCGATGCTCAAGACCATGCGTCCGGGCGCGGTCATCGTTGACATCGCGATCGACCAGGGCGGCTGCTGCGAGACCTCGAAGCCGACGACCCATTCGCACCCGACCTATGTCGTCGACGGCATCGTGCATTACTGCGTCGCCAACATGCCCGGCGCGGTCGCGCGCACCTCGACCTTCGCCCTCAACCACGCGACCCTGCCGTTCGCGCTCGCGCTCGCCGACAAGGGCTGGCGCGAGGCGCTGAGGGAGGATCCGCACCTGCGCGCCGGCCTCAACGTCCACGACGGCAAGGTGACCTGCGAGCCGGTCGCGGCGGCGCACGGGCTGCCCTATACGCCTCCGGAGAGCGTGCTTGGCGAGTGACCGCTCCAGTCGGTCGGAGGGAAAAATAGCCGCAAGCAAGCGCACCATCTGTTCCCGCCCCTACGCCCGAGAAGGATGCGCTGAAGCTTTGGTTTGAATACTGAACGCCCCGACATCGTCCTCGATCGGCCTGCGACCTGACGATAGATTGGAGCCGCCCGACCTGGGCGGGGCGGCAGGTCCGAGGTCAACGGGTGCAAGTCGCGGCTCTGATCCTCCCCGTCTTTGCGGTGATCGTGACCGGATGGGCGGCCGGCTATCTCGGCTATGTGTCGCGCGACCTCGCCGACGGCCTGATCCATTTCGCCTACAATATCGCGATGCCGGCGCTGCTCGTGGTCACGATCGCCGAGGAGCCGGCGCGCTCGCTCCTCGCCTGGCGTTTCCTGGTCGCCTTCGGCGGCGGCTCGCTCATTTGTTTTGCGCTGGTCTTCCTGACCGCTCGCGCCTTGGGCGGTCGCGGGCTCGCCGGCCCTTCAATGCAGGGATGGGCCGCATCGATGACCAACACCGGCTTTGTCGCGCTGCCGATCCTTCAGGCGACCTACGGGCCGCGAGCGGTGCTGCCGGCCGCGATCGCCACCGTCTTTGTCGCCGTGGTGATGTTTCCGGCCGCCGTCATCCTGCAGGAGCTTGACGGCGGCGATGCCCGCGGATCGGGCTTTGCGCCAGCGAAACTGGCGCGGCATGTGATCCTGAACCCGATGGTTCTCTCGACCTTGGTTGGCGTCGCCTGGTCCGCGCTCGGAATCCCGATGCCTGGCCCGGTCGGCGCCTACCTGCGCATTCTCGCCGACGCGCTGACCGCGTGCGCCCTGTTCGCCATCGGCCTGGGGCTGTCGATCCAGGGTCTTCGCGCCAACCTCGGCCGCGCCGCCGCGCTGACCGTGGTCAAGCTCGTGATCATGCCGCTGATCGTGTTCGGCCTTGCAGTCGCGCTTCGGCTCGAGCCCATCTACCTGATCGCGGCCGTCGTCTGCGCCGCGGTTCCGACCGCCAAGACGGTCTACATTTTGGCCGGCGAGTACCATTGCGAGGAGCCGCTGGTCGCGGCGACCGTGTCGATGACGACATTGTGGTCGGTCGGCTCGTTGATCGTCTGGATATACGCTTTGGCGGGATTCGCGCCTCCCGGCGCGATCGGGTAGGGGTCGCCCTCCGGGCAAGTCCCAGAGGGCTCGGCTCGGTCAGGTCAGACGCGGAGAACCTGTGGGTGGGTCTGGCTTCTCGGGTTAACCCCGGTGGCAGACAATCAGATCGCCTGCTGGCGTCTGACAGAGGGGGCCAATCTGCGCGGCGCCGCCGTGCCGGTGACAGACAACCAGATCGCCAGCGGGGGTCTGACAGAGGGGACCAATCTGCGAGGCGCCGCCGTGCCAGGAGTGGCAGACAGCGAGATCGCCAGCGGGGGTCTGACAGAGGGGACCAATCTGAGGGTCGGCGGCCTCGGCCGCGAAGGCTAGGCCAACCACGGCCACGGCACCCAAAGCCATTCTAATCATTCTATCCTCCTCCCTTTGGTCGAGCATAGAGCGTCAAACGCTAAGTTGCTTTGATCGTATTCCTCCGGGCTGGGCTGTCAACTCGCGCCTCGGGATCTCCGGACGCGACTCGCTCCTCACCAATGACCGCCCCGTCTAAGTTGGCCCTGAATAGCGCCGTCACCCAGCTTGACCACGGATGTGCCGCTGGTCGCGGCGACCGTTTCGATGACGACATTGTGGTCGATCGGCTCCCTGATCGTCTGGATATGCGCTTTGGCCGGATTCGCTCCTCCGGGCGCTCTCGGATAGGGCGTGACTCCTTTGGGCTTAACTCGTTAAGTCGGCGACGCGGCCGTCATTGCGAGCGTGAGCCGAAGCGATCCACCAACGCAGGCGCTATTCGGCCTCTGGATTGTTTCGTCGCCGCGCTCCTCGCAATGATGTGCTGATTCGACTTATCGGGTTGTGCTCTGGGCGCCGCTGTCGCTGGTTTCCGTCCCCAGCGCGCCCCGCGCTCAGTTGGCCGCCGGCGGCCGGTCGCCGTTGCCGTTGAGCGCGCCCGGCGCCCAGTTCACGCCGTCGCGCATGGCGTAGAAGATGTGGGCGCCGATGCGGTCGACCTTGCGCAGATAGCCGACCCAGAACGGCGCGACGTAGTTGGCGTGGTAATTGACCGCTTCGCCGACCTTCGGATTGTAATTCGCGCCGGCCACCACGGCCTGAGCGATCCGGGTCGCGACCGCCCATGGGCCCGGCTCCTCGATCCGGAGCGACTTGCCTTCGCAGGCGAAGGTGAACTGGCAGGCGAACGGCCGGTTGCGGTCCTGATAGACAACGCCGCAGACGGTCGTCGGATAGATGCCGCTGCGCACCCGGTTCAGGACCACCTGCGCCACCGCCGCCTGGCCGTCCTCGGGCTCGCTGCGCGATTCGAAATAGATCGCTTCGGCGAGGCAGCGCATCTGGCGCGCATTGTCCTTGGGATCGATCAGCGCCGCATAGTTCGGCTTGCCGTCGGCGGACGACATCTGCGGGACTGTGGTCTCATTGGCGTCATCGGTCTCGACGACGACCAGCACGCCGTCGCTCGAGGTCGGCGAGGAGGAATTGAGCGAGAATTCGAGCGACAGGCCGGGGGTCGCGCCGTCGTCGAAGGCGAGCCCGGGCCGCTCGACCGGCGGGCCGCCGTCGTCCGGCCGCTCCGGGCTCATGCTGCGGGCAGGGTCGAATTCGGCCTCGCGCGGATCGTCGAGCCGGGCGCGGGCGAAGGCCGCCCGTTCAGCCGCCGGGCGTCGAGGCCAGGGCGAAGGCCGATGAACGGATTGCCCTTGGCGTCGCGATCGACTTCGGGGAACGGCAGCGGCGGCCTCTTCAAGGCCCCGTTCGGCTCGATCTCGTCGGAGGCCGCGGCGAGCCCGTCCGGATCGCCGACGGCGAGACGCGCCTGCAGGATCGGCAGCGGCTCGCCGTCCGCGTTGACGGCGCGGAGCGGCCGCGCGGCCTGAAGCGCCCGGTCGAGCGACCCTGCGGCCTCGATCATCCGGCTGGAAGCAAAGCGGCTCGCGCCCGCGGGCGGCTCCTCATCGGCTTCGGCGGTGATCGAGACGAGGACCGCGAGGCCCATGCACCATGGCGCGGCGACCGAAAGAGCCCATGGAATACGCGACCGACCCATACGCGACCAGGCGCCCCACACGAAAGAAGTGTCCCGCATGCATCGCGCAAGATTAAAGCGACCGGCGCAATGCGAATCGTTCCGGTTATCTGCGCTTAAGGTTGCGGCGGGGTTACCGTGGGGGAGGGCGGGGGTGTGCCGGTTTGGGGCAGGGGCGCCAAGAGGTCGCCGTTCGGCTTCGCGCCGGTCTAGATCTGAGCCGAGCCTCCATCAACGAACAGTTCGATGCCGGTGATGAAAGTGCTTTCGTCGGAGGCGAGGAAGAGCGCCGCGCTCGCGACCTCGTCCGGGTCGCCGAGCCGTCCGAGCGGCGTCGTCGATTCCACGAACCCGATCATCGCCCGGTGGGCGTCCTCGGACGTTGAAAGGCCGTGCCACCCGGGCGTCGATGTGGCGCCGGGCGCGAGGACGTTAACGCGGATCTTGCGCGGCGCGAGATCGAGGATCCAGCTCCGGGCGAAGTTGCGGATCGCCGCCTTGCTGGCGCTGTAGACGCTGAACGCGGGCGTTCCTTTGGATCCGGCGGTGGAGCCGGTCAGGATGATCGAGCCGCCGTCCCTGAGAAGCGGCAGCGCCTTCTGGACAGTGAACAGGGTCCCTTTCACATTGACGGCGAA
Source organism: uncultured Alphaproteobacteria bacterium (assembly GCA_963767245.1). Classification (GTDB taxonomy): domain Bacteria; phylum Pseudomonadota; class Alphaproteobacteria; order Rhizobiales; family Beijerinckiaceae; genus Roseiarcus. Next base: position 59,682 of record CAVYDG010000004.1, on the reverse strand, counting down.
GGTTCGGTCGAACTGGTCTTCGGTAATCTCTCCGAGCGCGGCGAACTCGCCCCCGCCCGCGTTGGCGAACAGGATGTCGATTGCTCCGGCCTCGTCCATGACCACTGCGAAAAGCCGGTCGAGATCGCCCAGATTGGAAACGTCGCATTGGACGCCGCGGGACTTGCGCCCGGTCTCGGCGACCGCGGCGTCAAGCTCAGGTCTGCGCCGGCCTGCCAGGAAGACATGAGCGCCCTCAGCCGCAAACCGCTTCGCCGAGGCAAGACCGATGCCGGTGCTCGCGCCGGTGATGACGGCGACCTTTCCTTCGAGCCGGCCCTTGGCCTCGCCCTTGCCGGCGCGCTTCTCTGAGGCGGGGGCCAAGATCACACCCCTTCGTAGACGAGTCGGGTGAAAAAGGCGGGATCGATGACCCAGGCGCCGAACTTCGCGTCGAAGGCGGCGGTCGGTCTTGCCGCAACCGTCTCGTCTCGCGATCTGCCCTGCCTTTTTAGCGCCGCGACATTCTCCCGCACGCCGGCCAGCATGTCGCGGAAGGCCTTGAGCTCGGACTTGTTGCTGACCGCCTCGCCGTGCCCGGCGATGATGATCGTGTCGCCGGTCGCGATCGCAAGATTGGCGTCGCACGCGGCGATCATTCCGTCGATGCTGCCTCCGGTCGAATAGTCGATGAACGGATAGACCCCGTTCCAGAAGGTGTCGGCGACGTGCATGACGTTCGCCTCGGCGAAGCTCACCGAAATGTCGCTGTCGGTGTGGGCGGGCGCGTAGCGCTTGAGCTTGACGGTTTGGCCGTTGAGCTTGAGATCAAGCGCGTCGGCGAAGGTTTCGCTTGGAATTCCGCCGGCCGGCGGAGGCAGAAAATTATAGTCCCAGTCCTCGACCCGCTGCAACTCGCTCAAATATTTGCGGGTGTTGTCCTGGGCGATGATCTTCGCGCCGGCGGAATTGAGCCACGCGTTTCCGTCGGTGTGGTCAAAGTGCCAGTGGGTGTTGATGAGATGCGAGATCGGTTCGGGGCCGAGATCGGCGAGCGCCCGGCTCAATTGCGGGCGTGACACGCCAATGCCCGCGTCGACCAGCACTTTGCCGTCCGGCCCGGTGAGAACGGCGATATTTCCGCCGGAGCCCTCGAGCGCGCTGATGTTGTCGCGCAGCTTGTGGACGACGATCGGCGAGGTCGCGGCGCTGTCCTTGATCAGGGTGACGAGGCCGCGCGCCTCGGCGAAGGCCTGGCGGGGCGTGAGCGTGCGCGTGGCCGCGAAACCGGCCGAGGCGAGGCAGCAGAGGCAGAAGGCGCGCCTCGAGGGGCCGGAAGAACGCGTCGAAGTCATCTCCTTCTCCATCTTTGCGCCAAAGAAGGCCCGCGCTTTCTGGGCCGCCACTCAACAAGCCCGCGGCGTTGAGCCGATCCGTCGCCGGATCACCGCGACGTGAGCTTGCGGCACAGGAAATCCCTGATCAACGGGATCATGACGTCGGCTTTGTCCTCGAGCGCGAAATGTCCGGTGTCGATGAGATGCAGTTCGGCGTCGGGCAAGTCGCGCAGATAGGGAGTCGCGCCGTCGGCGGGAAAGATCTTGTCGTTCTTGCCCCAGACGATCAGCGTCGGGGGCTTCCGCTCGCGGAAGAACGCCTGAAACTGCGGATAGAGCGGAACGTTCGACCCATAGTCGTGGAAGAGGTCGAGCTGGATGTCCTTGTTGCCCGGGCGGTCGAGAAGCGGCTGGTCGTGGCCCCAGTTGTCCGGATCGATGCGGGACACGTCGGCGACGCCGTCGGTGTATTGGAACTTCGTCGTCTCCGGCGCGACCAGGAAAGAGAGCGCGGCGCGATGCTCCTCCGACCCGTCCGCCCAATAGGCCTTGATCGGGTCCCAGAAGGCCTTGAGCCCCTCCTCGTAAGCGTTGCCGTTCTGCACGATCAGAGCCGTCACCCGATCGGGATGCTTGAGCGCCAGCCGGTAGCCGACCGGCGCGCCGTAATCCATCAGGTAGACCGCATATTTCTCGACGCCAAGCTGCCCGAGAAGCCCGTCGACGATGTCGGCGTAGTGGGCGAACGTGTAGGCGAACTGCTTGTGGTCCGGCGCTGCGCTTTCGCCGAATCCGGGATAGTCAGGCGCGATGACATGATAGCGGTCGGCAAGCGCCGGGATCAGGTTGCGGAACATGTGCGAGGAGGTCGGAAAGCCGTGCAGGAGCAGCACGACCGGCGCATCTGCGGGCCCGGCCTCGCGGTAGAAAACATCGACGCCGTCGACCTTCGCGGTGCGGTAGTGGACGACAGGAATAGCCGCGCCGGGCGCTGCGCACTCGGCTGGCGCCGCGGAAGCGGAAGGTGAAAGCATGGGTGAGAATAGGAACGCCGCGACAAGCGCGGCGGCGGCGCGGCTCAATAACGGCGTCATGGCTTTTCTCCTGTCGCGTCGGACCCACGCAAGGGATGAAGGATTGCGGCGCTTCTGTGCACCCCGTATCTTTGAAACGGAGCTTTTCAAAGTTTGGAAGAGGCAGCGTCAATGGACCGCGTCGAACTGATGGCGGTGGCGGTCAGCATCGCTGATGCAGGCAGCCTGTCGGCAGCGTCGCGAAAACTCCGGATGCCGGTCCCGACGATCAGCCGCAAATTGTCCGAACTCGAGGCGCGGCTGAGGACGCAGCTCTTTCACCGCTCTTCGCGGCGCGTGTCCCTGACCGACGCTGGGCGCTCGTATGTCGAGGCTTGCAAGCGCATCCTCGAGCAGGTCGACGACGCCGAGCGGGAAGCATCCGGCGAATATCGAGTCCCGACCGGGGACCTGACGGTGACCTCGCCCTGGGGTGTCGGGCACCTTCACCTCGTCCCGCTCGCCTGCGAATTCCAAAAGGCCTACCCGGATATCGGCTTGCGTCTCCTGATGACGGATCGTGTCCTCAATCCGAACGAGATGAGCATCGACATCTCGATCCGCATCGGCCCGCTCTCCGACAGCGGCCTGATCGCTGCGCGCATCGGATCGGTGCGGGTGGTCGCTTGCGCGAGTCCCGGCTATCTCGCAGCGCGCGGGCGGCCGCTCGCGCCGGCCGACCTGGTTGGTCACGATTGCATCACCATCGACGAAACCGGCGTTCCGCGAAACTGGGCATTCATGGAGGGCCGGCAGGAAATCGACGCGCCGATCCGGTCGAGACTGACAGTCAGCACGTCGGAGGCCGCGGTCGAGGCCGCGATGGCAGGCTCCGGGATCACCCGCGTGATGTCCTACAAGATGGAGGCGGCGAGGCGGTCAGGCGCGCTGGTCATCGTGCTCGAGGAATTCGAGAAAGACCCGTTGCCGGTCCATGTTCTTTATGCGGAACGGAAACCGATGCCGGTCGAGCTGCGCGTCTTCCTCGATTGGCTCATGCCCCGCCTCAAGGCCCGGCTTGCCCCTCATGCCGAATGAGCCGGGGGCGGCCGCGAGCCCGTCCGGATCGCCGACGGCGAGACGCGCCTGCCATCAGGACCAACGACGGCGTCGTCTCGATCGTCGAGACCAAGGGGCGGATCGACATCGAAGACGCGCCGAAGTGGCGACTGGTTCAATGGTGCGAGGATGCCACGAAAGGTGGGGAGATTGTCTCTATCGTCCTCTCTTCGTTCCGTAGACGGATTGGAAGACGAGCCGTTTCGCTTCGTTCGCCGAGGCGGCGGCAGCGTTCAGCAACCGCCACCCTTGATCCCACCCGTCCTGAATGGCGCGACGAACGAAATCACCTTGGGATCATGAAAGCTGGCGTTGTCGATGATGAAAAGATAGGCAACGCGAACCTTTCGTCGTCGAACAGGCCCTGTTCGCGCAAAAAACTCCCTGTTAAGCGCGATAATGCTCCCTGTTATGAGCGAAAAATCTCCCTGTTATTTTTCCGCCGCAAAATCAAAAGGAGGCCGCCCGATGATGTCGTCAATATGTCAACAAGGCGCCGCCAGCCCACGCCCAACCCTCTCCCGCATCCTTCGACAAGCTCAGGATGAGGGGAGAGGGGAGGGCGCGGCGGCTACTCGCCTTCCGCGCCGATGGCGTAGGCGGTTTCGCCGTGGACGGCGTCGTCGCCGACTTTGAGCGCGGCGTCATCCATCCTGAGCGGCACGATGAACGAGATCACTTTCAGGATGATGTAGGTCGCGATCGCGTTGAAGATGATGATGAACAGCGCGCCGTAGATCTGCAGCACGAACTGGTACGCGTTGCCGTAGAAGAGGCCGGTCACATTGACGCCCGGCGCCTCCTTGTCGGTGCCGATATATTGCAGCATCGCCGGATTGGCGAGGAGCCCGGTCAAGAGGCCGCCGCAGATGGCGGCGACGCCGTGGGTGGAGAAGACGCTCAGAGTGTCGTCGACCCGCATCATGAAGCTCGTCTTTTGCAGCCAGTTCATGCTCATCCACGGGATGATGCCGGCGACGATGCCGATGATGATCGCGCCCCAGCCATCGACGTAGCCGGCGGCCGGCGTGATCGCCACGAGGCCGGCGATCATGCCGTTGACGGCGCCGAGGACCGACGGCTTGCCGTAGGCCATCTTGTCCATCAGCGTCCATACCAGGAGCGCGACCGCGGTCGCGGTATTGGTGTTGAGCACCGCCGCGCCGGCGTCGGCGTTGGCGAAATAGGGGTCGCCGCCGTTGAAGCCGTTCCAGCCGAGCCACAGGATGCCGGCGCCGACCAGCGTGATCAGCAAGGAGTTCGGGGGAAAGTGGTCGCGATCGGCCTGAAGCCTTGGGCCGACCAGCCAGGCGGCGACAAAGCCCGAGGTTCCGGCGGCGAGATGGATGACATAACCGCCGGAAAAGTCGGCGACGCCGAGGCCGGCGAGCCAGCCGCCGCCCCAGATGCTGAACGCGCCGACGGTATAGACCAGCGTCATCCACACCGGGCAGAAGATCATCCATGCGGTGAAGTTCATCCGCCCGAGCACCGAGCCGGCAAGGATGATGACGGTGATGGCGGCGAACACGAACTGGAAGAAGATGAGCGTCGCCATCGGAAAGCCGAGCGCCGGCATGCCGCCCGCAGCCGCGGGAATGGTCGCTTGCCCAGTGGTGAAGAGGGCGGATGTGGCCGGACTTGGGGTGCCCCAGAACGGGAACCACTGCGGCCCGAACGCCAGATTATAGTCGAACAGGACCCAGACGACGAGGACCGAGGCGAAGGCGTAGATCGACATGAAGGCGGAGTTGATCGCCCATTTCTTCTTGACGATGCCGCCATAGAGGACGGTCAGGCCCGGAATGCTTTGCAGACCGACGAAGGTCGCCGCCGCAAGCTGCCAGGCGTTATCTCCAGTGTCGAGCCATTGTGGTGATGCTACGAGGGCCATGAGTTTTCCCCGCCGATTGATCGATGTCTGACGCCCCCGCCAAAAGCCGTCGATCGCCGTCCCCGCGGCCGGCGCCGCGCCTAGGTGAAAACGCCCATAAAAGCGTCCGCAAAAATCGTGCCGCAATCCAGCCTTTTTTCGGCTAGGTTTGATTATGCTGTTTGGTCACTAAATAGGCATTGCTGATCAAAATAGCGCCATAGCGAACCATTATCAGGCAGACAAGCAGAAGAATTGCGCCTTTATGACGATGTTTGCCCTTGCCGGCGCGCGCTCTTATGTGCTTCGCGAGCGCGGGAGAGGACCGGGGATCGAGGCGATCATGAAGCGAGAGCCATTTTCTTTCCGCGCCCGGATGGCGTCGATCGCCGTGCTGGGGGCGGTGGCCATCGCCGCCCTGAGCCGTGGCGCGGGCGCCGGGGGGGTCGCCGTGACCTGCACCAATCCGTACAGCGGCGCGACGTGGCAGATTGCGATCGATTACGATCTCAAGACGGTCGATTCCAACCCGGCCAGCATCGGGGAAACGGAAATCTCGTGGCGCGACGCGAAGGACGGCTGGCGCTACACCCTCAACCGCAAGTCGGGCGCGCTGACCGTCGTCCTGGCCTCGGCGACGGGCGGAAACTTTCTCTTCGATCAGTGCCGGCTGCCGAATTGACGGGCGTGCCCTTACCCCCGACCCCTCTCCCGATAGGGCGTTCGGAAGGACGCCCGTCTCTCGACGGGCCATCGGGAGAGGGGTCGGGGGTAAGGGCGAGCGTCGGGTTCTTTTCCGATAAGGGAGCGCGCAAGGAGAACGAGGATTTCGCCGCCGCGGTCATCGGCGCGGAATTGCCCGAGCCGCGCCGCGAGGTGGTGGCGGCGATCGCCGACGGGGTGGGCGGCGCGAAGGGCGGACGCGTCGCCGCCGAGCTCGCCGTGCGCGGTTTTCTTGACGGCTTCTGGGACTTGCCGGAGACCATGGAGGTCGGCCGCGCCGGGGCGCGGGTGATCGGCGCGCTCAACGCCTGGATCAACGCGCTTGGCCGCCAGGACCCCAAGCTGAAGGGGATGGCGTGCACCTTCACCGCGCTCATCCTGCGCGGCCGGGTCGCCCATCTCCTGCACATCGGCGATACCCGCGCCTATCGGCTGAGGCGCGACCGTCTCGCCTGTCTCACCGAGGACCATTCCCGTGACGGCGGCCCGCGCAAGTCGCGGGTGCTGACGCGCGCGCTCGGCGCCGAGCGCGAGCCGCGCCTCGACTATGCGTCGCAGCCGGTCGCGCTGCATGACCGGTTTCTCCTGTGCAGCGACGGCGTGCACGGGTTCCTGACCGACGAGCGGATCGCCGAGGCCTTGCGCGACCGCTCCGCTCCCGACGACACCGCCAAAGCGCTGGTCGCGGCCGCCCTCGACGCCGGCAGCGCCGATAATTGCACCGCGCTGGTCCTCGACGTGGTGGCGCTGCCGACGGCCGCCTCCGCCGATGTCGGCGGTGCGATCATGCAACTCGCCCTGATCCCGACGCCGGCGGTCGGCGAGACCATCGACGGCTTTGCGCTTAACGCGCTCGTCTCGGACGGCCGCTACAGCCGGATTTTCGCCGCGCGGGACGAGGTCGAGGGCGGCGACGCGGCGCTCAAATTCCCGAAGCCGCAGGTGGCGGCGGTCGCGACCCATCATGCGGCGTTCGTGCGCGAAGCATGGGTCGGCGCGCACGTGCACAGTCCGTGGGTGGCGCAGGTCCTCGAATTGCCGCCGGGACGGCAAAGCTGCCTCTATACGGCGATGCCGCTCTACGAGGGCGAGCTTCTTGAGACGCGGATCGCGCGGCGCCCGGCGATCGGACTCGAGGAGGGGCGCGCGATCGCGATCGGGCTCGCGCGAGGGGTCGCCGCCCTCCATCGCGCCGGCGTCATCCATCGCGACATCAAGCCGGACAATGTGATTCTCCAATCTGGCGGGTCGCTCAAGCTCGTCGATCTCGGCGTGGTCCGCGTGCCCGGCTGGGAGGACTTCCCGCCCGAGGACATTCCCGGCACGCCAGCCTATATGGCGCCGGAGATGTTCAAGGACGACGCGGGCGACGAGGCAACCGACCTCTACGCGCTGGGCGTGACCATGTTCCGCGCCTTCACCGGCGAATACCCGTATGGAAATGCGGACGCGGTGAGCCCGCCCCGCCGCGACCGGCCGAAGGAGCTGACCGCGCTCCGCCCCGATTTGCCGGCCTGGCTCGGGGCGGTCCTCGACCGAGCGATCGCCGCCGACCCTTCCCGGCGCCTTCGCGACGCGATGGAGTTCGCCGCCGAGATGGAGGAGGGCCAGCCCGCGCGCCGGCGCCCGCGCGCCGGCCGCAGACGCTGCTTGAGCGCGCGCCGGTTAGATTCTGGCAGGGGGTGGCGGCGCTGCTGGCGCTCGCGCTGCTTGCGTCGCTCGTGTTGCGGCGGTAGGCCCGAAGCTTGGCGCTGGCCTTCCCGCCAACTGGACAAAGGAACACGCCGCTGGCATCGTCTCCGGCAATCAAATCGCCCTCCAAGGAGCTCGCATGACCGCCGTCACCGCCGCCAAGCCCGCCGACGCGCCGCGCGCCGCGGATGTGCCCAACGATCTGGCTGCGTTCTGGCTGCCGTTCACGCCCAATCGCGCGTTCAAGAAGCGCCCACGCCTCCTCTCGCGCTCCAAGGATATGCATTATTACACCCCCGAGGGGCGGGCGATCCTCGACGCGTCGGCGGGCCTGTGGTGCTGCAACGCCGGACACAACCGGGCGCCGATCGTGGCGGCGATCCAGCGCCAGGCGGGCGAACTCGACTTCACGCCCACCTTCCAGTTCGCCCATCCGCTGGCTTTTCAGCTCGCCTCGCGCATCGCGGAGCTTGCGCCCGGCGATCTCGATCATGTGTTCTTCTGCAATTCGGGCTCCGAGGCCGTCGATACGGCGCTCAAGATCGCGCTCGCCTATCACAACGTGCGCGGGCATGGGCAGCGCCAGCGCCTCGTCGGCCGCGAGCGCGGCTATCACGGCGTCGGCTTCGGCGGCATCTCGGTCGGCGGCATGGTCAACAACCGCAAGTTCTTCGGTTCGCTTCTCGCCGGCGTCGATCATCTGCCCTCGACTTACAACCGCGAGCATCAGGCCTTCACCAAGGGCGAGCCGGAATGGGGCGGCCATCTCGCCGACGCGCTCGAGGGCATCGTCGCTTTGCACGATTCCTCGACCATCGCCGCGGTGATCGTCGAGCCGATGGCGGGCTCGACCGGGGTGCTGCCGGCGCCCAAGGGCTATCTCAAGCGGCTGCGCGAGATCTGCGACAAATACGGCATTCTGCTGATCTTCGACGAGGTTATCACCGGGTTCGGGCGCCTCGGCGCGCCGTTCGCCGCCGAGCGCTACGGGGTCATTCCCGACATGATCACCTTCGCCAAGGGCGTCACCTCCGGCACGGTGCCGATGGGCGGCGTCGTCGTCCGCAAGCACATCTACGACGCCTTCATGCACGGGCCGGAGCACGCGATCGAGCTCTTCCACGGCTACACCTATTCCGGCCATCCGCTCGCTTGCGCGGCGGCGCTGGCGACCATCGACGTCTATCGCGACGAGCGCCTGTTCGAGCGCTCGAAGGCGCTCGAGTCCAAATGGGCCGATGCGATCATGAGCCTGAAAGGGCTGCCGAATGTCGTCGACATCCGCTGCGTCGGCTTGACCGGCGCGATCGATCTTGCGCCGATCGCCGGCAGCCCGGGCCTGCGCGGCTATCGCGCGCTTGACCACTCGTTCTTCGAGGCGGGCGTCATGATCCGCCCGTCCGGCGACACGATCGAACTGACCCCGCCGCTGATCGTCAGCGAGAACGAGATCGGCGAGATCATGGACAAGGTCGGGGCGTCGATCAAGGCGGCGGCATAGCGCCTTTCGCGCGCGTCTGCCTCTGAAGGATCTCCGCGACGCTGCGGGGCGGGGGGGCCAATCACTCGCCCCCGCTGTCCCGGCGGACCGAGCTGACTTGCACGAGTCTCTGGTTGCCGCCTCGTGGCTGACGGCCTACATCCGAGCCAGCCGCGGTAAACCTTGGGGCGCGTTGGCGGCGATCGCTTGGCGTGCTCGCACGCTACGTTTCCATTTCGCTCCGAATATGCATCAATCGCCGGGCGAGGCCGCGACAGTCACAGGAGTTCAGCCGATGACATCGAAATTCGTTCACACCCGGGGTCTCGGCGCCGTGCTGGCAATGGGCCTGGCTCTTGCGCCCGCCGCCCACGCCAAGGACTGGAAAACCGTCGTCATCGGCATGGAGGGCGCCTACGAACCATGGAACCTGACCAACTCTAGCGGCAAGATCGTGGGCTTCGAGCCCGACCTCATCATGGATGTCTGCAAGCGGGCGGGGCTTGAATGCAAGATCATCGCCCAGGATTGGGACGGCATGATCCCCGGCCTGAAGGCGGGCAAGTTCGACGTCATCATGGACGGCATGTCGATCACCGATGAGCGCAAGAAGGAGATCGACTTCTCAAAGTCCTACGCGGTGTCGCCGGGCGCCTTTCTCGCGCCGAAGGATAGTCCGCTCACGAAGGCGCCCTCCGCGGGCGCGCTTGTCAACCTCGACAAGGACGCCGCCGCCGGCGATGCCGCGATCAAGGGCGTTCAGGCGGCGCTCAAGGGCAAGACGCTCGGCGTGCAGGTTTCGACCACCCACGCCAATTTCGCCAGCCAGTATTTGAAGGGCGTCGCGGATGTGAAGGAATACAAGACCGCCGATGACCGCGATCTTGACCTCAAGTCGGGCCGCATCGACGCGTCGCTCGACGACTATACCGTCGTGGCGGCGACGGCGGAGAAGCCCGACGCTTCTGGGCTCGCCATCGTCGGTCCGAAATTCATCGGCGGCATGTTCGGCGCCGGGACGGGCCTCGGCATCCGCAAGAGCGACGCTGATCTGACGGCCAAGTTCGACAAGGCGCTGGCGGAGGCGATCGCCGACGGGACGGTGAAGAAGCTCTCGGAACAGTGGTTCAAGTTCGATCTTACGCCCCAACCCGGATCTTGAGCGCGCTCTTGGTTTAAGAGAGCGCGCCCCCGGAGGGCGCCGAAGTGGGCAATCTCGCGATCTTCGGCTTCGGTGAGGGCGGCTGGGGCCTGGCGCTTCTCCAGGGCGCGGCGATAACGCTTCTCGTCTCCGCCTGCGGCCTCGTCATCGGAGCCGCCATCGGCGGCCTTGTCGCCTGGGCGCGGCTATCGGGAAGGCTGCTCGCGGGCGCCGTGGGGCAGGCCTATGCCGCTTTGTTCCGTGGTCTGCCGGAACTCCTGATCGTCTATTTCGTCTATTTCGGCACTTCGACGCTTCTGACCGAAACAGCCAACGCTCTCGGTCACGAAGGCTTCGTCGGGGTGCCGTCCTTCGCCGCCGGAGCGCTTGCCGTCGGCGTCATCTCGGGCGCCTATCAGGCGGAGGTGTTCCGCGCGGCCTATCTCGCCATTTCGCGCGGCGAGCTCGAGGCTGCGGTCAGCGTCGGCATGAATCGGGCGCTGTTGTTTCGTCGCATCATCGCCCCGCAGGTCCTGCGCTTCGCGCTGCCGGGACTTGGCAATCTCTGGCAGGTCGCGCTCAAGGATTCGTCGCTGATCTCGGTCACCGGCCTCACTGAGCTCATGCGGGTGAGCCAGGTCGGCGCCGGCTCCACCCACCGGCCCTTCGCGTTCTATCTCGGCGGCGCCGCGCTCTATCTGGTGATGACGGTGGCGACCACCCGCTTCTTCGACGTGGCCGAAGCGCGCGCCACCCGTGGCATGCGCCGGGCGACGGGTTGAAGCGGCGATGGACTTCGATTTCATCACCAAAACCTTCGTCCGCCTCCTCGCCGCGCTGCCGCTCACGCTCTCGGTGTGGTTCTTGTCTGTCGTCCTCGGGGCGCTCGTCGCGGCCGGCGTCACCTGGATGAGGGTGAGCGGCGCGAAGCCCCTCGAGCTTTTCGCGCGCCTTTACGTCATGGTGTTTCGCGGCACGCCGCTCTTGATCCAGCTGTTCGTCATCTATTATGGCCTCGCTTCGCTGCCCGCGGTGCGTGCGAGCGTGGCTTGGCCGTTCCTGCGCGAGGCGTTCAACTGCGCGGTGCTGTCGCTTGCGCTCTGCACCGCCGCCTATCAAGCGGAGATCTTTCGCGGCGCGCTGCTCGCCGTGCCGAATGGACAGGTCGAGGCGGCGCGCGCTTGTGGCATGTCCGGGCTCCTCACGTTCCGCCGGGTCATCTTTCCGATTGCGCTCCGGCACGCGCTTCCGGCCTATTCGACCGAGATGATTTCGATGGTGAAGGCAACGGCGCTGGTCTCGCTTGTCACCTTGTGGGACGTGATGAGCGTCGCGCTGAAGATCCGCAACGACACACTGGTCACCTATCTGCCGCTCATCCTTGCCGGTGCGATCTATTTCGTCGTCAACTATATCCTTGGCTTCGCCTTTCTCGCGCTCGAGCGGCGCCTGTCGCCGCATCTCCGGCCCCGGCCGAGCTGAAGGAAGCGCCCATGCCCGCCGAGACGCCGGCGCTCACTGTCGACAAGATGCACAAGAGCTTCGGCCAGCTCGAAGTGCTGAAGGGAATCTCGCTCAAAGCCGACGACGGCGACGTGATCTCGATTCTCGGCTCGTCCGGCTCGGGCAAGAGCACGTTTTTGCGCTGCATCAATCTCCTCGAGACTCCTGACGCGGGCGTCGTGACGGTCGCGGGCGAGACCATCAAGATGCGCAAGCGGCGCGATGGGCGGGCCGAACCCGCCGACCGGCGTCAGGTCGACCGCATCCGCTCCGAACTCGGCATGGTGTTTCAAAGCTTCAACCTATGGTCGCATCTGACGGTGCTGGAGAACCTGATCGAGGCGCCGGTGCACGTGCAGAAACGGCCGCGAGCGGAATGCGTCGAGGAAGCCCGCGCGCTCTTGGCGAAAGTCGGCATCGCCGACAAGTGGAGTCATTATCCGGCGCATCTCTCGGGAGGCCAGCAGCAGCGCGCGGCGATCGCCCGCGCGCTCGCCATGCGGCCCAAGGTGATGCTGTTCGACGAGCCGACCTCGGCGCTCGATCCGGAGCTTGTCGGCGAGGTGCTTCGGGTCATGCGTGCGCTCGCCGAGGAAGGCCGCACCATGCTGGTCGTGACCCACGAGATGGGCTTTGCGCGTGACGTCTCGAACCGAGTGATGTTCCTGCATCAGGGGCTGGTCGAGGCAGAGGGCTCCCCGCAGGAGCTTTTTTCCGGCTCGACCTCCGACCGCTTCCGCCAGTTCATCTCCAAGGAGCGGGGGTAGGCTCGACGTGCCTCGCCTGTTCATCGCGCTCGAGTTGCCCGAGCGCGTCGTTGGTCAGCTCACGCTTGCGCGCGGGGGCGTCGTTGGCGCGCGCTGGCTCGAGCCAGCGGACTACTACGTCACCCTGAGATTCATCGGCGACATCGACGGGGCCGCCGCGCGCGACATCGCCGAAATGCTCGGCGACATCCGCCGGCCGAAAGCGATTGTCCGCTTCGACGGCCTGAGCTGGTTCGGCGGCGACAAGCCGCGCGCCATCGTCGCCAGGGTCAAGGCGGAACCGGCGCTGATGGACCTGCAGGCCGAGCAGGAGCGGCGCCTGAGGCGCATCGGCGTCGCGCCGGAGACGCGCAAATATACCCCGCATGTGACGCTGGCGCGGCTGCGCGGCGTCGCCCAGGCGGCGGTCGCCGACTATCTCGCCGCCCATGGCGCGCTTCAAACGGAGGCGTTCACCGCCGAGCGCTTCGTGCTCTATTCGGCCCGCGACGGGACGGGCGGGGGACCCTATGTCGTTGAGGCCGCCTATCCGCTGGGGTAAGGACGGGCGCATGATGCCGTCGATCGACGCCGCGCGCCGCCGCGTGCGCCTCAACCCCCGCGATCCCGATTTCTTCAACCATCCCTATCGCGCCTATGCCGCGATCCACGAGGCCTCGCCCGTGTTCTTCTGGGAGGACTACGGCTTCTGGTGCTTCGCCCGACATGCCGACGTCTCCGCGCTCTTGCGCGACCGTCGTTTCGGCCGTCGGATAACCCACCTCATGAGCCGGGCGGAACTGGGCTGGCCCGAGCCGAAGCCGCATCTTCGGCCGTTCGACGCACTCGAGCGCCATTCGATCCTCGAGCTCGAGCCGCCCGAGCACACAAGGCTGCGCAGCCTGGTCAATCGCGCCTTCGTCTCGCGGCGCATCGAGAAACTCGGGCCCCGGATCGCCGCGCTGGCGCATGAGCGGATCGACGCGTTCGCGGCGCGAGGCTCGGCCGATCTCGTCGCCGAATTCGCCGCTCTCATTCCGGTCGCGGTGATCGCCGACCTGCTCGGCGTTCCGCGCGCGATGGGGAGTGAACTCGTCGACTGGTCGCACCTGATGGTCGCGATGTACCAGTTCGGCGTTGATCGCGAGGTCGAGGAGCGCGCGGCCGCGGCGGCGCGCGCGTTTGCCGATTTCGTCCGCGGCTTCGCCCGCGCGCGCCGCGGCGATCTCGGCGACGATCTCATCAGCCAGCTCCTCATCGCCGAAAGCGACGGCGGACATTTGAGCGAGGACGAGCTGGTCGCCACCGTGATCCTGCTTTTGAACGCCGGCCACGAGGCGACGGTCCAGGCGATCGGCAACGGCGTGAAGACGATGCTCGATGAGGACGTCGATCCGCGGCTCGCGTTCGCGAACGAGAGCGCGACCGCGGCGACGGTCGAAGAATTGTTGCGCTTCGACCCGCCGCTTCACCTGTTCACGCGCTACGCGCTGGAAGGCGTCGAGTTCGCCGGCGTCCGGCTCAACAAGGGCGACAGGATCGGCCTTCTGCTCGGGGCCGCCAACCGCGATCCCGAGCGCTTTCCCCATCCCGACGCCTTCGACAATGAGACGGCGCCCAATCCTCATGTGAGTTTCGGCGCCGGCATCCATTTCTGCGTCGGCGCGCCGCTGGCGCGGCTCGAGCTTAGCGTCGCGCTGCCGATCCTTTTCTCTCGCCTGCCGAGCTTGCGCCTTGCCGAGCCGCCGCGCTATCGCGACGCGTTCCATTTTCATGGGCTTCAGGCGCTCGAGGTCCGGTGGGGCTGAGATCGGGGCTTCCGAAACGCGCCGGCAGCGGATAAAAGCCCGCTCGTGAATTCAGTCCTCGCGCCGGCGCGGCTTGCGTCTCCAGCGCAGCAGCCCGGTCGTTTGCAAATGCGATCGGGATTGCTGCGTCAACATCGACGATATTTCGCCGTCGCCGCGTTCGGCCTTCTGGCGACGCCGCTTGTCGTCGGCGTTGTGAGGCCCGACAGTCCTGCGGCGATTTTGAAAGAGGGGCGGTATGTGACGCCGGCGCCGCAGGCCCCCGTCGATGGCGAAGGTTGGCTTAAACTTCCCAAAGATGTGGACGCCTATCTGCAGGACCATTTCGGCCTGCGGGAGAAGATGATCCGCCTGCACAAGGATGTGACCAAGCCTCTCGTCTTCAAGGAGAATAACGTCGCTATCAACGGCGACAGCGGACGCTTCTACGCCATCGCTGATGGCATGGTGCTGCAAAGCGCTGGGCGGGTCTTTCGCCAGCAAAGGGTCGCCGACGCGGCCGAACTGATCGTCACGATGCGCGACGCGCTGCGGAAGCGCGGCATCGCTTTCCTGGTCGCGCTGCCGCCAAATTCGTCGACCGTCTATCCGGACGACCTTCCGTACTGGGCCCGCAACCCAGGAAAAAAGACCGAATACGACGCTTTGTTGGAGACGATCGAAGCACAAGGGGTTAGGGCGGTCGACCTGCGGCCGGCTCTGAGTTCCGCTCGCCTCGACGGCCCCACCTATCTTATCAACGATTTGCACTGGAATGTTCGCGGAGCTGTCGCCGGCTTCAACGCAATTGTCGACGCCGACGGCCGACCGGACTGGCATATCGATCCGTCATCCGCGATCGGGCCATTGGCCGAGCGCAGAGGGGGGGATATCGCAACGCTTCTCGGCATTGAGGACAGTGTCCGCGAAACCACGGAGACCCTCGCCCTGCCTTCGGCGGGAACGACGATCGCCCTGTCGGATGGCCCGGAAGGACGTATCGGGGCGGCGAAGGATATGACTGATCATATGATCGTAACTGGCAAACCCGGCGCGACTGTCCTGGTAATCGGCGACTCGTTCACAACCAACTATTTTCCGGTGTTCCTGGCGCAGCATGTCGGTCGTGCAATTTGGATCCATCATCAGTATTGCGGCTTTGACTGGACCTTGATCGACAAACTGAAGCCGGACGAAGTCTGGTGGACGCCCGTCGAGCGGTTTCTCGTTTGTCAACAGGGACAATATCCGCACGGTCTGCGCATGGACGCCGGCTTGGCGCGCTGAGGAATGAACCGTCGCCAGGAGGGAACGATCACACCACGGCTTCGAGGGGAAGCTGATCGGCAGATTCCGTCGCGACTATGCCTATGGGGCCCTGACCGAACGTTTTCCGCTCTGCGATCCCGGCGCCGTCCCGATGGTTTCGAGACCGAGCGGCGGTGAGCGCCAGGCGCCACGACACAGACGGGTCCTGACCGGACATGCTCTTGCGCTGGCGCCGGTATTTCGCCGTTCTGACATTGCTGCTTCTGGCCACGCCGCTGGCGGTCGGGATCGTGCGGCCGGACGCACCGGCGGCTATCCTGAAAGAGGGCCGGTATCTGGCGCCCGCGCCCAAGGCGCCGGTCACGCCGGCCGATTGGTTGGCGTTTCCGGGCCGCATTGATTCGTTTCTCGCCGACCACTTCGGCTTGCGCCAGGTTCTGATCCGCGCCCGCAAGGATCTGACCAAGCCGCTGCTTGGCTTCGGCAACGATACCGTGCTGATCGGCCGCGACGGCCGCATGTTCTACCTTGGCCAGGAGGCGGTGCAGCAAAGCGCCGGGCTGATTGTGCGCGACCGCCGAGTCTCCGACACCGTCGATCTGCTCGCGCGCATGAACGCGGCGCTTCATGCTCGCGGGATCAAATTTCTCGTCGCCGTGCCGCCGAACGCGGCCACGATTTATGCCGACGATCTCCCCACCTGGGCGCAAAACCGCGGCCGGCGAACCGAATACGACCTGCTGCTCGACGGGCTGGCGGCGCGCGGAGTCCTCGCGGTCGATTTCCGCCCGGCGGTCCAGGCGGCACGCTCCGGGGGGCCCGTCTTTTACCTGCACGATTCGCATTGGACGGCGCGCGGCGCTTTGGCCGCATTCAACGCCGTCGCCGAGGCGGACGGCCGTCCCGACTGGCGGCTCGACCCAACGTCCGCGCTCGGTCCGCCGGAGACGCGCGAGGGAGGAGACCTCGCCCGGATGCTCGGCGAGGACGCGACCGAGACCGTCGAGGACTTGACCCTGCCCGGCGCGCGGACAGAATTGTTGACGGCGGATCCCGTGGGCGACTTCGTCGCCACGTCGGACAGGCCCGGCCCGACGATCATGCTGTTCGGCGATTTGTTCACCCAGAACTATTTCGTCCGGATGGCCCTGCAGCGCGCCGGGCGGGTGATATGGCTCGAGCACCACAAATGCAGCTTCGACTGGAAAGCGATCGACCGGTTTCATCCAGATGAAGTTTGGTGGACGCCGAACGAGCGCTTCCTAATTTGCGATCCGGGCGCTGAGCCGACAAATTTCACGGGATAGATGTGGAACAGGAGAATCAAATTCCGCGCGTGCGCAGTCTGCTGGTCCTCGGCGGCGCCCGGTCGGGAAAAAGCGCCTACGCGCAAAGCCTTGCCGAGGCATTCGGACCTGAGCGGCTCTATCTGGCGACCGCGGAAGTGGGGGATGAGGAGATGGCGGCGCGCATCGCCCGTCACCGGGCCGACCGGGGCCAGGGTTGGGCGACCCTGGAGGAGCCGCTCGAGGTCGCCCGGGCGCTCGGGGCCGAGGCGCGACCGGGCCGGATCGTGGTCGTCGATTGCCTGACCCTTTGGCTCAGCAATCTGATGCTGGCCGGGCGCGAGCCAGGCGCCGCCATCGCCGGGCTGGCCGAGGCGATCGGCGCGCTCGCCGGCCCGACGATCCTGGTTTCAAATGAGGTCGGGCTGGGGATCGTACCTGATCACAAGATTGGCCGGGAGTTTCGTGACTGGCAGGGGCGGGCGAACCGCGAGATCGCTGAGGCCTGCAATGCGGCGGTGTTGATCGCCGCCGGGCTTGCGGTCCAATTGAAGCCGGCCCCGGCCTTGAGCGTCCGATTGGGCTGAACCGCGCATTTCGTTGCGAAAACCTCTGGCGACTCGGGGCGGGCCTGGACTAGGATTCGCCCGAGGCATAGGGGCTTGCCGGCCGCGCGGGGCGGTCGGCGCGTTTCCAAAGTTTGGTCCGTGGAATTTGGCGGGATGTTGCGTCTTTTCCAACGCCAGGCGTCGGAGCAGGCGGCGCATATCGAGATCGCCCACGACGGCGAGGTCTATCGCGTCGCGCTGAAGCGCGTCGCCACATCGCGGCGGTTCACGCTCAGGGTTCGAACGGCGACCCGCGATGCGCTGTTGACAATGCCGTCGCGCTCGTCGCTCAAGTCGGCGCGCGAGTTCGCCGAGCGTCACGCCGCATGGATCGGAACGAGACTTGCTCGGCTGCCCGAGCCGGTCGCCTTCGCGCCGCGCGCGGTGACGCCGTTGCGCGGCGTCGATCACCGCATCGTCCATCGGCCCGGCGAGCGCGGCGGGGTCTGGCTCGAGGCGACCGACCGCGGGCCGATCATCTGCGTTTCCGGCGAGCGTCCGCATGTGGCGCGCCGGGTCACGGACTTCCTCAAGCACGAGGCGCGCAGGGATCTCGAAGCGGCGGTGGCGCGGCACTCGAAGCAGCTCGGCGTCAAGGCGCGGCGGATCGTGCTGCGCGACACGGTCAGCCGCTGGGGCTCATGCTCGTCGACCGGGGGCCTGAATTTTTCCTGGCGCCTCGTTCTCGCGCCGCCGTTCGTGCTCGATTATCTCGCCGCGCACGAGGTCGCGCATATCGTGCACATGAATCACTCGCCGCTGTTCTGGAAGCTCGCCCGCCGCTTGCATCCCGGCACCGACCGCGCCGAAGTCTGGCTCAAGCTCTACGGCGCCAACCTGCACCGCTATGGCGCAACGTGGGAGTGACGGCGTCCCCTCTTCCCCTTGTGGGCTGCGACATTCACACATGTCGACGATCCCCCCTTCTCCGCGCAGCGGGGAAGGTGTCGGCCGAAGGCCGACGGAGGGGGTGTGGAAGGCGGGGCTGACTCAGTACAAGTTCGCGGCGACGTACGCGCAATCCGACCGGAGTTGCGGCGGTTGCCCACCACCCCATCCGGCCTCCGGCCACCTTCCCCAGCTAGCTGGGGAAGGGGACGCGTTCCGCCTTCTCCATGAACAGTCGCAAGGGGAGAAGGGGCGCCTCAGACCATCCTTCCCAGCGCATCGTACAGAAGCTCAAGGTCCTGCGGGCGCGACAGGCGGTGGTCGCCGTCCTTGATCAGGGTCAGCGTCGCAGGGTCGCCGCCGAGCCGCTGCATCAGCGCGAGCGCGTGCGTATAGGGCACGTCCTCGTCCCGCATGCCTTGCAGCACGACCGTCGGCGCGCCGGTGCGGATCATGCCGCCGAGCAGAAGATGCTTGCGCCCGTCCTCGATCAGCGCCCGGGTGAAGCAATCCGGCTCGCTCGAATAGGCGGACGGCCGTCGCCACACGCCCTTCTCCATGATCGCGCGCTGCGCCTCATCCGGCGCCTTGGCCCAGATCAGGGCTTCGGTGAAGTCAACCGCAGGCGCAATGAGGATCAGGCCCTTGACGCGCTCCGTCTCGCCCGCCTCGCTCAGCGCGCGGGCGGCGAGGAGCGCGAGATAGCCGCCCATCGATGAGCCGACGACGATCTGCGGCCCCTCAGTCTCGGCCCGCATCAGCGTGAGAACCTCCTCAAGCCAACGCGAGATCGTCCCGTCCTCGAGCCGCCCCCCGGAGCGGCCATGGCCGGAATAATCGAATCTGAGGAGCCCGAGGCCGCGCCGCCCGGCCTCGGCGTCGAGGGCGGCGGCCTTGGTCGATTCCATATCGGAGCGATAGCCGCTGAGCCAAACCACGCCTGGGCTCCCGGTGTGCGCTGGCGCGCGGCGGCGAAACGCGATACCCCGTTGATTTGGGGATTCTCCCACGATGAAGACCTGCGGCTGTCCGTCCGACACCTTGAGCTCGCTGCCAATCATGCGACCCGCGGACCGCGCCTCGATGAACTCGGGCCCCAGCGGCGAGGCGGGCTTGGCCGAGCCGGCGCCGCGAGTCAACCGCTCGCTCTCTTCGAGCCAGGGCGGGGCCCGATGAGCGTCGATGCGCTCGCGCCGTTCGGCCGCGGGACCAATGCGCCGCTCGCCGGCCGGACGATCCTCCAGATCGTCCCGCCCGTCGACGCCGGCGGTGACGAGCGGGCGACGCTGGCTGTCACCGCGGCGCTGGCGGAAGCGGGCGCGCGGGCGCTGGTCGCCTCCGATTCCGGCGAGCTGGCGGGCGAACTGCACGCAATCGGCGGCCTGTTCGTTGAGTTTCCGGCGGCGACCAAGAACCCGCTCGCCATGACGCTCAACCTGCGCCGCCTCCAGCGCATCATCGCCTCGGAGCATGTCGATCTCGTGCATGCGCGCTCGCGCTGGGCGGCCTGGGCGGCCGTCAAGGCCTGCCGCAAGGCCAAGCGTGCGCTGGTCACTTCGCTCCACGGCGACGGCGCCGGCTCGCCGCCGCGCACCGGTTTCGAAACCGCGGTCGCCGAGGGCGACTACGTCATCGCCGGGTCGGAATCCGCCGCCCGGCGCGCGGCCAGCCTTTATCCCGCCGCGCGCCTGCGCCTCAGAATCGTCCGCCCTGGACTGGACCTGGCGAGGCTTCAGCCCTCGGGGGTCAGCGCGCGCCGGGTCGCCGACATCCGCCAGGCCTGGGGCGTCGCGGCGCACGAGCGGGTCGTGCTGACGCCCGCGCGGCTCGCGCCTGGCCGCGGCCAGGCGACGCTGATCGAAGCGGCGGCGCTGATCAAGCGCCACGGTCTCGACGACGTCCGCTTCGTGCTCGCTGGCGACGCCGCAAAGCCGGCGTTCGCGCGCGAGCTCGACGCGCTCGCGGTGAAGCGCGGCGTCAAATCCGTGCTGGTGCGCGTCGGCCCGGAGGCCGATTTGCCGGCGGCGTTCATCGCCGCTGCGGTCGTCGTCTTTCCCGCCGCTACCGCTGACGGCGTGACGAGAACGTCGATCGAGGCCGCGGCGATCGGGGCTCTCACAATCATCTCCGACGTCGGATCGGCGCGCGAGATCGTCGCCGCGCCGCCATACGCGGACGCCGAGACGCGCACCGGCTGGCTCGCTGCGCCGAGCGACGCGGCCGCGCTCGCCGAAGCAATCGAGACCGCGCTTGGCCTCGGCGCCTCCGCGCGCGAGGCCGTCCGGCGCCGGTCGCGGGCAAAGATAGCGGAAGCCTTCTCGCTCCAGCGGATGACCCGCGACACGCTCAGCGTCTACGCCGAGGCGCTGGGGAGGTGAGGAAAGAAGGCTGTCCTGCGGCGGCCCCGGAACCGCTAGCGCATATTGCAATTCAGTGGAATTGTCATTGCGAGGAGCGTAAGCGACGAAGCAATCCAGACGCCCCGGAGCCCTTCGATGTGGATTGCTTCCCCCCGGACTTGATCCGGGGGTCGCGCGCAATGACGGTCGTGGTTCGACCCAAATGCAATTTGGTCTAGCTCCCTACCGCCTAATAAATTCGCCGCTGCGCAGATCGTTCATCGCCTGGCGGATTTCAGCCTGGGTGTTCATGACGATCGGCCCGTGCCAGGCGATCGGCTCGCGCAAGGGCCGGCCGGAGACCAGGAGGAAGCGCACGCCCTCGTCGCCCGCCTGGACAACGATCTCGTCGCCGGCGCCGAAGACGACGAGCGAGCGGTTGCCTATCCTGTCGCGCACCAGCACCTCTTCGCCGTCGATCTCAGCCTCGCGCAGCACGCCGAAAGGTTCAGACGAGTTGGCGAAGGTCGCCGAGCCGTCGAAGATGTAGGCGAAGGCCTGGCGGAAATCCTCGACCTTGAGGCGCTTCTTTTTGCCCGCCGGAACGGTGACGTCGAGATAGCGCGGCTCGGCGGCGACCCCGTCGACCGGGCCGGCCTTGCCCCAGAAATCGCCGCAGATGACGCGCACGCGCGTCCCGTCGTCGTCGATCACCTCGGGGATCGCGCTTGCGGGCACGTCCTGGTAGCGCGGCTTGGTCATCTTGAGATGCGCGGGCAGGTTAGCCCACAGCTGGAAGCCGTGCATGCGGCCCTTCAAGTCGCCGGCCGGCATTTCCTGATGCAGGATGCCTCTGCCGGCGGTCATCCACTGGACGTCGCCGGACCCGAGCGTTCCGCGATTGCCGAGGCTGTCGCCGTGATCGACGCTGCCCGCGAGCACATAGGTGATGGTCTCGATGCCGCGATGGGGATGCCAGGGAAAGCCGGCCTGATAATCCTCGGGACGGTCGCCGCGGAAATCGTCCATCATCAGGAACGGATCGAAATCGGAGGTGTCGCCGAAGCCGAAGGCGCGGCGCAGTCTCACGCCCGCTCCCTCCATGGTCGGAACCGACTGGCTGACGCGCTTTACGGGACGAATGGACATGAGCCCTCCTCAATCGAACAGAGAACGATTTGGCTGCCGGAAATACTGACGGTCATCGAGAGTTTAGACCGACAAGTTCTTGGATCGGAAACCGTGCTGGCGGCGAAGATAGGTATAGGCGCGCCCCGCTGCAAGTCTATCAATAGAAGCGATCATATCCATCAGCCCGAGCGAACATGGACACGCGTCTCGACGGCTCTGGCTCGGCCCTCATCGTTTCGGGCCTGCCGCGCGCCATCAAGGCGAAGGCGACGAGAACACACCTGCGGTGACCATTGTCACGGCGGAGCTCATTTGATTGAGTTCCCCCTCGCGGCCGCCAGCCCCGAAAAAGGAGAGGGGTTGCTTGAGAAGCCTGATCATCGCGTTTGTTGCTGGCCTCGCGGGAAGCCTGGAGACGATCAGCGCCTCGGTCGCGCAAACCGACCCGAACCCGGCGCTCAACAATCCTGACGAGCAGAGCTGGAAGCTCTTCATGACGGTCAACGCCAATGCCTCGACCGCGGGCAACAACAACGCATTGTTCGAGACCTGGGCCAGCGACGGCGACACATTTCAGGCGACGCCGATCTGGCCCTCCGGCGGCTCGCCGATGCAAATTGGCGCGCGGGCTCTAGGAGCCTGTCTGCTTAATCCTCGGCGAGATGGGATTTGAACCGCTCAAGCCAGTCGGAGAGCCGGATGCAGCAAATTCGCGCATCCGGTTTGATGTAAGGTTGGGTGGAAGCTTTGCGGCCATCGTTCGTTGCACCGTTTCCGAGGTGGCGAAGCTCAGCCGGTTGCGCGTGCGGCCAGGGACGGGGTCCGCCCCTGGGCGAGCTTCAAGATATTGTGGGCGAGGCAGACGAGGCCCCACTCGTTGGCGACCTTCTCGACGCCGCGCAAGAGAAACTGACGGAAGCCGCGCGCCTGCTTGATCTGTCCGAACACCGGCTCGGGCAGCTGCTTTCTTAAGCGGTAGGGGCTGGAGTGCCCGCCGGCCTTGATTTTTTCGCGCATGGCGGCGACGCGGGCGCCGCCGCCTTCTCCTTCCCCGGCGTGCTTGGCCCGCCCCGGCGCGATATAGGCGTCGATCTCGCGTTCCTCCATCGCTGTAAGGTTGGCGTCGGAGCAATAGCCCGCGTCCGCCGACAGTTGCGTCGGCTTCTTGCCCAGATTGGCTTCGATGGCGTCGGCCATCGGCGCCAATTGATGTTGATCGCTCTGCTTCGCGTCGAGGCCGTGGGCGACGATCACCTGCGCCGTCGCGTCGACCGCCGCCTGCGCATTGTAGCCCTGGATGAAGCCGTCCTTGGTTTTCATGATGCGGCTTTCGGGATCGGTGAAGTTCTTCTGCGCTTTGGGGTCAGGCTCTTCGGATGGCGGGGCGGCGGGCTTGCCCGGTTTCTTGCGGCCCTCGGCTTGTCGCCGCTCCTCGGCCTGCGCTTTGGCCTTGGCCGCCGCGGCCGCTTTCGCCTCGGCCTCCAATTCGGCCTTCGCCGCCCGGATCTTCTCGACGCGCTTCTTCTTGTCGGCGACCCATTTGGGCAGCTCCTCGCCGCTCTTGTCGCGGCCGAAGGCTCTGTCTTCCTCGGCGTCCGCAGCCTCGGCTGCGCTCAGCCACCGCTCGACCTCGGCCTCGAGCTCCGCCGCACGCTTCTCCATGCGCTCGTAGCTCATCGCCTTGTGCTTGGAGGCGTTCGCCTTGATCTTCGTCCCGTCGAGCGCGACATGGCCGAGCTTCACAAGTCCCGCCTGTTCGCACAGCTTGAGAACTTGCCCGAACAGTCCCGCAAGCACCTTCAAGTGCCGCTTGCGGAAGTCAGAGACGGTGCGAAAATCCGGCGGATCGAGCCCGACAATGCTCAGGAAGTCGACCCGTTCGCGCGCCGCCTTGGCGATCCGGCGCGACGAGTAGACGCCGTTGCAATAGCCGTACAGCAACAGCGCCGTCATCATCGCCGGGTCAAACGGCGGCTGCCCGCGCTCGCTCGCATACGCGGCTTCGATCTCACCAAGGTCGAGAGGCTCGAGCACAAGCGCCAAAATGAAGCGAGCCAGATGGTCCTCGCCGACAAAGTCCTCAACGCTCGGCGGCAACAACAGCGGCTGATCGATCGTCCAGGGCCGGAAGGTCTTGCTCATAAGCAAACAGAATCCGATTCGAGCAAACGCCGCCACCACAATCCGCTATTATCCAGACAGGCTCCTAGGCCTCGCCATTCTGCGGCCTCATCCTCATTTCACGCCTGAGGTCTTGCCGACAGGGGGCCGTTTGGTCGGCGAGGAGACCCGCCGCAACAAGCCCGACTTCGACTTCATCGTTCAAAACAACCTGTTCAAAGTCTCGGGGCTGAAGGCAGCGTTCGTCGCGATGAAGCCAATCGCCTTCCCGGTCGATTCGATGGAGGTGAAGGCGAACTGGGTCGAAGTCAATCGGCTCAAGGAGTTCAACGGCTTTGCCGGATCTCCGGCCGAGGCGGCGGCTGAGTATCACGTGAATGAGACTGGCGGAAAGCAATACGCGCTCGTCTCGGTTCACATCATCTCGAGACTCGTCCCGAACTGGACCTGGGCGACCTTCGAGCACAAGGACAACCCCGGCCGATGCGACATCATCGGCTGCAAGGACAGCTTCGGCGCGGTCGACGCCTATGTCGCGCCGATCTCTCCGGTCGAGTTGCAGACCCACTATCCCGATTGCGCCAAATCGCCCGCGCTCCTGGCGATGTTCGCCCAGGCCCATATCGATGCGGCGTTCTCAAACTACTGCCTGAAAGGCTCTCAGACCGACTTCACCGATCCGTCCGGCCTCCCCATCCGCCTCGGCAACTCGGTCACTGAGCAGAGTTTCGTCGCCCAGGCTTCATGCATGACCTGCCACGGCCGGGCGGCCTTTGACGCTGACGGCCATGCGACGACTTTCGCTGGCTTCGATCCCACCTCCGTCAATGAGCCGTTCGGAATCGGCAATGCGCCCGTCGGGCCGATCAATTCTGGCTGGTTCTGGGCGCCCGGCGGGCCGCCTTCGTTTCCCACCCTCGTCAACGGAAGCGATCTGACGCGGTTCGGGTTTCCCGCTGACTTCGTCTGGTCGATCCCGTTCTGCGCCATTAACGACACCGCGCAGCCGCCGGAAACGAAGTCGCGCTTCTGCGCTGGGAAGTAACAGGCCGGGTCTAAGCAGAGATTCTTTGAATGACCAACGGATTGACAGTTCGCTCCCGGTTCAGGGCAGCCACGGCTGCGTGGATTGCGCGGTCGAGGACGTCGGCATCAGCGAAGGTCTGATGGGCCAGATGGCGCGCCTTGAGATCGTGCCAGACAACCTCGATGTCGTTGAGTTCGGGTGCGTATTTTGGCAGCCACTCGACGGTGAGCCAGTGTTTGCGCGCCTCGATGGCTTTAAGAGTGAGCTTGCTGACATGGATCGGCCCGTTGTCCTCGACCAGTACGACCGGTTTTATTGCCCGTCCTGGTTGAGGACCGAACAGGTGGTCGAGTTGCTCGAGGTGAGCGATGAAGTCGCGGCTGCGCTTGGTCTGGCTCGTATGCACAATCAACTGGCGCGTGACATGATCGAGTGAGCCGATTATCGCCACTTTCTTGGCCTGACCCGGCGCCGGCGCCCGCAGGTCCGCACCGCGCAAGGCCCACGCCCGCGCCAGATAAGGGTGCGTCAGGGCCTCGCTCTCGTCGCCGTAGAGGAGGATGATGTCGCCGGCTTCGGCCTGAGCCTTGCGCAGTTGAAGGCGCAGTCCCACGCGTTCGATCTCGGCGGCAATCTGGCGGCCTTTCAGCGTGTGCCGGGGCCGCCGCCAACGGAAGTTTTTTTTCGCAACGCCTTGGACAACTGCGACTTGCCGATCTTGACGCCCTCGCGCGCCTCGATCTCGGCCATGAGGCGCGGGATCGTCCAGTTGGGCCGGTCGGCGACGGGAGCTTCGAGCAGAGGCGCGACGACACGCAGCGCGGCTTCGGTCTTTACCGGTGGCGGGCCGAGCGCCACGGTCGCCTTCAACGCCTCGACACCGCCGCGCGCGAACTCGCTGCGCCAAAGACGCACCGTGTCTTCGCGCACGCTGAAGGCTTCCGCAATGCGCGGGCTGGTCCATCCCGACAACGTCAGCAATATCGCCCGCGCCCGATCAGCCTCGCCCCGATCGCGTGAATGGGCTAACGTCAGCAGTGCGTTGCGCTGTTGGTCACCCGCCGTCACCCGAGATTTGCCCGCCACGCCCCGCCTCCGCGAATCAACGCGAAGATCGAATCACACCTGCGATTCGTTGGTCAAGCTGAGGGAGTCTGCTTAGCCTTCTACGGCTTCGGGAGTTTGCTCGGCCTTCCCCCGACGACAGTCGAGGCCAAGGCGCCGGCGGCGGCGGCGCGCGCGAGCGCGGCCTCGATCTCGGCGCCGGCAAGATGACGGCTGAGGAAGGCGGCGGCGAAGGCGTCGCCCGCGCCAGTGGTGTCGATGGCCTCGACCTGCGGCGCAGCCGCTCGCCAGCGCTTTCCGCCCGCCGCGGCCTCGCAACCCGCCGCGCCGCGCTTGACGACGACGAGCGGGTAGAGCGCCGCGAGCCGCGCGCATTGGGTCTCGGCCTCGTCCGAGCCGGCGAGGATCGCGGCTTCCTCGGCGTTGGGAAACAGGATCGACGCGCCGCGCGTCCAGGCGAGAAAATTCTCCGCCCCGGCCTCGCGCAGGAATTCCGCCGACGCCGGATCGACGCTGACCGGCTTATCTCCCGCCCGCCGCATCACGTCGAAAACCGCCGCCCGCGGCGAGGGCGCGAAGAACGAATAGCCGGAGAGATGGATGAGCGCCGCGCCCGCGATCAGCGCATCGCCGATGTCGCCGGCCTCCATCGCGTCATTTGCGCCGCGGTCGGTGAGGAAGCTGCGTTCGCCTCCCGGATCGATCAGCGCGATGAGCCGCCCAGTCTCGAGCCCGGCGTCGCCGGCGAGCCATGGCGTCACGCCGGCAGCTTTGAGCCGCGCCGTCTCGCGCTCGACGTCGGCCGCGCCAACGCGGGCGACGAAATCGACCTCGACGCCGAATGAGGCGAGCCAAGCCGCCTGATTTGCAGCCGACCCGCCAGGCTGGAACGTGATCTCGGCCCGCCGGTCCGAGCCCTTCGCCAGTGGCCCCTCGGGCCGGACAATGACGTCGGTCATGATGTCGCCGATGACGAGGACCCGCGGCGGGGCGGCGGCGCCTGTTCCTGGCTTCGGGCTTGGCATCCTTCGGCGTCTAACCGAAGTCGGCCGCCGAGACGAGCGCCGCCCTCGGCGTGCTCGATCGATCCGCTTGCTGCACCTGCCGCAAGGCAAGGCTGCCGTGCTTGACACGAGGGGCGATATTGCCCTTTGTGCCGCAGAAAGCGGCGGACACAAGGAATTGTTAAGAGCGCATGTCGGACACGCTCGATCTGGTTTTTTCGGCTTCCGGTCCGGAAGTCGTTTTCGAGAATTTCGGCGACGAAATGGTCGTCGCCAATCTGGCGTCCGGCTTCTTCTACAGCCTCGACGGATCGGGCGCCGACATCTGGAACGCCCTGGTCGCCGGACATAGCGGACGGCAGTTCATCGCGGCGTCGAGAGCCGACGCCGACGGGGCGGCCGCGGTCGCCCGCTTCATCGCCGAACTCAGGAACGAGGGCCTCCTGGCGGAGGGCGCCGGTCCAGCCAAGCCGGGCGCCATCTCCGTCGCTGCGTTCGCGCTTCCGTCGATACAGAAATTCGACGATCTGCAGGGTCTTCTGCTGGTCGATCCCATCCACGAAGCCTCGCCCGCCGGTTGGCCCTTCCTCCAGGCTCCGGGCGAGCCGCGCGGCTGACATGATCGAGGCGAAGCGGGGCGGCGCCATTGTGGAAGCGGCCGCTTCGAATTTCGTCAGTGCGACGGCCGACCGGCCCTTCGCGGCAAGCCGCATGGTCGAAGCCGGCCCGCTGACGATCGCGATTCACTTCGCGGACCATGACCTCGAAGCCCTGTTCGCCGACGCCTTCTACCCCGCTCCGGCCAGTCAGAGCGCGTCGTGGTCCCTTTTTGTCTTGTCGGCCGCCGAGGGCGAGCCGCTTCCGTTGCCCGGTTTCAGCGCCGACGAGCCGGAAATGCGCCTCGTGGAGAGCGCCGAGCGCTATTGTCTGTGGATGGGCCGCCATTCGCCCTCGCTCTACGTCGCCGATCGGCCGAGCCGGCGCGCGGTCTGCTGGGTCGCCGGCACAGGCGCGATCAAGGCCTGGGAGCGCTCGCGTCCCTTCCTTCCCGCGCTGCAGGCGATGCTTGACGATTCGCCCTGGCTCGCCGTTCACGCCGCCGCGCTCGCCCTCGAGGATCGGGCGATCCTGTTTGCCGGCCTCGGGCGCGCCGGCAAGACCACGCTCAGCCTTGCCGGCCTCAGCGCCGGCTGGCGGTTTCTCGGCGATGATTACGTGCTTGTGGACACCCGCGAACAGGCTCCCGCCGTCGCGCCGCTGTTCGCGACGGCGCGGCTGCGCGACGACATGGTGGCCCGCTTTCCGAACCTCGCGGGAGCGCGCACCGCCATTTCACACGACTTCGACGAACGGCGCCACGAGCTTAGCCTGCACCAGCTTCCCGAGTTGCGGACCGGCGCGGCCCGGCTCGAGCGGGTCCTCTTTCTCGAACGGAGCGGACATCCCGCGCCCGACTTCGCCCCGATCCGGCGCTCGAAGGTTCTGGCCGCGATGGCGGCCAACACTTTCGTCGCAACCCCCGGCGCCAGGGAGCCGCGGCTGCGCAAGCTAACGCGCCTCTTGATGGCGGCGCCGGTCGTCCGGTTCGATCCCGGACCCCGGATCGAGGACGCGCTCGCGGCGCTCATGGCGGAGCTGAGATGAGCGCCGCCCCGACCAGCGTCAGCGTGATCGTCCCCGTTCACGACGGGGCGCGTTTTCTTTCCGAGGCGCTGCGCAGTGTGAACAACCAGACGCTTCCCGCCGGCGAGATCATCGTCGTCGTCGACGGTTCGTCGGACGGGAGCGCGGACATCGTTCGACGCGAGCATCCCGATGTCGTTTTGGTCCGGCAGTCGGGCGCCGGCGCCGCCGAGGCGCGCAATGCTGGCGCGCAGCGCGCGCGCTGCGAAGCGCTGGCGTTCTTCGACCATGATGATGTCTGGCTGCGGGAACGCAACGCTGCGTTGCTCCACGCCTGGAGCGCAAATCCTGAGGCCGACGTCATCTGCGGCGCATTTCGCCTGCTGGTCGAGCCCGGGGAAAGTGACGACGAACGGCTCAGTCGCGCCGAAGGCGGTCAGGCGCCGTTCCTGGTCCGCGCGCTCATGATCCGCCGGTCCTGCTGGCTCGCCCTGGGCGGCATGCGCAGCCAGCGCGACTGTGCAGAAGATTTGGACCTCTATCTTCGTCTGCGCGAAGCCGGCGCGAACATCCTTCGCGTCGACGCCGCCACCCTGATCTATCGTACGCATGGCGCAAACCAGTCTCGAGCGGCTGCGCGCGACTCAAGCGCATTGCTCTCGACGTTGCGCTCGGCCGTTTTGCGCCGGCGCGGATGACGCGAGAACTCTGATGCGCGTCTCCGTCCTTCTCGCCTGTTGGAACGCGGCGCCTTACGTCGGGGAGGCGGTGCAGTCCGTGCTGGACCAGCGTCCGGCGCCGTTCGAACTCATCGCCGTCGACGACGGATCGACGGATCGGTCGGCCGCGGTTCTGGAAAGTTTCGGAACCCGTCTGGTTCTGATCCGGCAAGCGAATTCGGGAGTGGGCGCGGCTCTCAACCGCGCCGCCGCCGAGGCGACGGGCGATGTCCTCGCCTTCATCGACGCCGACGATTTGTGGACGCCGGGAAAGCTCGCCCGACAGACGGAAGCGCTGGCGGCGGATCCGGACCTCGACGCCGTCTTCGGCCTCATGGAAACCTTTCCCAGCTCAGACCTGCGGCAGGACGAGCGGTCGCGGCTGCGCGTTCCGGACGGGCCCGAGCCAGCTTTCACCAAGAACGGAATCCTCATCCGACGCGCCGCGTTCAACCGTCTGGGCGGATTTGATCCCGAACGGCGCAGGGCCGATTTTTTCGCCTGGTACGCTCGTGCGGTCGGCGAGGGATTCCGATGGCGCCTGCTGCGGGATGTCGTCTGCCGTCGCCGCCTGCACGCGCAGAACATGAGTCGATTGGACCGGGAGCAGCAGCGCCGCGAGTATCTCGCGACGATGAAAGCGTTTCTTGATGCGCGGCGAAGGTCGCGCGCGAGCGCGTCATGAACGGCCTCCCGCTGCCCGATCGCGCCCGCTAGCTGCTCGAAGCCTGCCTCAGGGATGACGGCCGCGCCATCGAGGCGTTCGGCAAATGGCGGCGATTCGCCGATCCCGAGCGGATGGACGGACGGGAATTGCGCCTCACGCCGCTCCTGCACGCGAACATGCGGCGTCTCGGCCTTTCCGACCCGAAACTGGCGTGGATCGGCGGGCAGGCCAAGCATATCTGGCTTGCCGGCGTGCTTCGCCGCAGGAAGCTCATGCCGGTCCTCGACATGCTCGAAGGCGAGGGCGTCGATTTCGTCCTGATGAAGGGAGCGGCTCTGATCGCCCGCTTTCCCAAGGCAGTGGGAAATCGGCCGATGGGCGATTTCGACCTGCTCATCCGCCGATCCTCGGCTCGCGCCGCGATGGCGATCCTCAACGCGTCAGGCTGGCGCGGAGTTGTTGGGGCGGCGTTCTCTGAGGCCGACCTAAACCGTTTTCACGCCGTCGGGTTGACGGATCGAAGGGGAACTTGCGTCGATCTGCATTGGCGCCCCGCCGCCTTGATCGCAACTCCGCGGCACGCGGACGGGGTGCGGGAGCGGTCGGCGCCCGCCAGCCTGGAAGGCAGGCCGGTTTTGGTCGCCTCTGCGGTCGACCACCTGTTCATTCTGCTAGCCCATGCGTTTCACAACGACTTCGAGCGGCGCACCGAATGGATCGCCGACCTCGATCTCCTCTTTCGCCTCGTCCCGCCTGAGGAGTGGGATTGGCGGCTGTTTCATCGGCTCGCGCAGGAGCATGAGCTCGATCGCTGGATCCGCAAGGCGTTCGCAACAACGCACGCGATCACCGGGCGACCCCTGCCGTCCGGCGCCTTCAAGCTTCTGGGGGCCGCGCCGACGTGGCGGGGGGTGCTGCAGAATCGGGAGATTCGGTTGCGCGGACTCCCGGCATCGTCGCCGTTCGATCGCAAAGCACGTTCGAACGGACGCAAAGCGCGCGGCCTTGCCGGCGATGCGATGGATCGCTCTTTGGCGCCCGAGGGCGCTGTCGCGCTCGCCCTCGCGGGCCAGCCGCTGACCACGGCCGCAACCGATCGCGCGGCGAGGCTCGCGTTTCCCAACTCGATCGTCTTTCTCGAAGGCTGGTCGTTTCCGGAGGACGGATGGCGATGGACGGAATCGGACGTCTGCGTGTTCTGCGTTCCGGTTGCACTGGGAAAAGCCGGCGAGCCGTTTCAGATGCGGATGCGGCTCGCGGCTCTTCCCGAGCTTCGGGGCCGGCTGACGGCGCAGGCGTGGGCCGGCGGCGAGGTCGAGACCCTGGTCTTCGGAAGCGCTCCGGAGGCGGAAGTGTTCGTCGTGAATGGCCGGCTCTTGCCGAGGACGCCCGGCGACGAAGGCGGCGCGCTGGGGGTGCTGTGGCTGCGCCTGGACGGCCTGTTGACCGCGCCTGAACGGCCCGCCTTCATGGATGTTCGCCAGCTCGGCGTGCGCGCCGATCAAATCGAAGCGCTGCTGGCGTCCGAGGTCGCGGCGCGGCTGCCGACGCTCGACCGTCCGCTGCCGCTCAGCGGCCCGGAGAGCGACCTCATGGCCTGGACCGGATCGGGCGCGCCCGAAGGTTTCGGACGATGGACGATCGGCACGGAGTCCCGTCTCCGTTTCCGCCGGCCGGCTGAGCGGGGCGAGGCGGTCAACGCCGTCGCGATCGACGTCGGCCAGGTTTTCAGCGCCGGCGGGCCGGTCGTGTTCGAGGTCCAGGTCGGCTCGGAAGCGCCCGGCCATTTTCAGTTTCCCGAGGCGGCCGACCGCGTGCGCGGCGCGGCTCCCGGCGGCGTGGTGACGGCGCCGCTGCCGCCTGGCGAAGCAGATGGCGCGCCAGTCGAAATCAGCATCAGAATTCGTGACCCGGCTTCGCCGCATGAGCTCGGCCTCGGTGAAGACCGCCGCAAGCTCGGCCTCGCCGTCACATCGATCGCGCCGGTGTAAAACATACCTCGACCTGCGCTACTCGCCCACCGCCGTCGCCAATGTCTCCACCACCGCGATATTCGGCACGAGATTCTGCGGCAGGTCGTGCCGCTCTTTCAGGGACTCGGCGCTGTTATAAGAGATCCACACTTTTCCCAGCGAATCTTCGGCAACCAGGATTTTCAGCGGAAGGTCGATGGCCACGCTCGGAGAAGCCAGCATCAGCGGCGTGCCGGCCTTCGGATTGCCGAAGATCAAGAGCCTGGTCGGAGGCATTTTCAGCCCAACCTTTTCGGCTTCGCCGCTGTGGTCGATGAGCGCGAACAGCGTCACGCCTTTGGATTTGAGAATGCCCTCGAGCTTGGCGACCGTCTCGTCCACGGAATGATGGCTCGGGATTTTGACAATCCCTTCTTCTTTCTGCATGGGCAGCGCCTCCGACGCCGAGAGAATGGAAACCGCGAACATCAGGGCGAGCCGCCAATATTTCATCGCGCCTCCAACCCAAGTCACGCGCCAACGATCGAACCTAACGGGGAGCGGCAATGGCGGACAAGCAAAACCTCTCGGACGATGAAATTGCGGTCCGGGATTTGATCGAAGCCTGGGCGGCTGCCGTGCGCCGAAAGGACTATGACGGAATCCTGCGAAGCCACGCCGCCGATTTCGTGATGTTCGATGTCCCGCCGCCGTTCAAAAGCGTCGGGCTCGAGGCTTATAGGAAGACCTGGGACCTGTTCTTTTCCTGGTCGAGCGGTCCCGTCCGCTTTGAGATTTAAGAGATGGACATCACCGCTGGCCCCGACGTCGCCTTCGCTTTCGCGAGCATGGGCTGTGAGGGACCCGGGTCCGACGGCAAGCCTGAGCCGCTCGATTTTCGTCTCACTTTATGTCTGAGAAAAGTCGAGGGGCAGTGGATGATCGCGCACGAACATCATTCGGTCCCGGCTTTGGACTAGGGCCTGTCTTCAGTTGAGGAGGATGGCAGCGCAGGCGAGGTGAACGCCGGCGAGGAAGATCTTTGCGAGCTTGTCGTAACGCGTGGCTATAGCCCGGAAATGCTTGAGCTTATTGAAGAAACGCTCAATGAGATTGCGTTCGCAGTAGAGGGCGAAGTCGCACGGGCGCGGGGTTTTTCGGTTGGATTTTGATGGGATGACGGGGGCGATCGCTCGATCATTGAGGGCGGCGATGAAGGCGTCGGCGTCGAACGCCTTGTCGGCGATCAAAGCGCCGGGATCGACGGCTTCGATGAGAGGCTCGGCGCAAGTCAGATCGTGATCTTGGCCCGGGCTGAGCATCACCTCGACAGGATTGCCGAGGGCGTCGACGAGCGCGTGAATTTTGGTGGTCAATCCGCCGCGGGATCGGCCGATGGCTTGCGCGCCGTCTTTTTTTGGGCGCCGGCGCTATGCTGGTGAGCGCGCACGATAGTGGCGTCAATCATCATATACTCGTTGTCGTGGTCGCTGGCCAAAAGCCTGAAAACCCGCTCGAAAACGCCGCTCTTGGCCCATCGGTTGAAGCGCTGATAGACGATCTTCCAGTCGCCAAAGCGCTCGGGCAGATCGCGCCAAGGAATGCCGGCGCGAAACCTGAAGAGAACGGCTTCGACGAACAGGCGATTGTCCGCCGCCGTGCCGCCCACATGGCCTTCACGGCCCGGCAGAATATCTTGGATCCGATCCCACTGGTCGTCGCGCAGGGCATATCGTCGCATCGGTCAGCCCCTCCTCGGGCCGACCACTCACGAGTTCAGACATTTGCTGATTTGGGAATCCCCCGCGCATCCGAAACACAAAACGTTCTGCGTCCGATTCCAATCCGTTCTCGCCTCAACTGAAGACAGGCCCTAGGCCGGACATCTATAATTTCACGAGTTCCACCGCCGTCTGCGCGGCGAGCATAGCGTTGTTCTTGATGAGCGCGATATTGGCCGCGAGACTTGTACCGCCCGAGAGTTCGACCACCCGCTTGAGCAGAAACGGCGTCGCTTCCTTCTTGCCCACGCCCTGCGCTTTTGCCTCGGCGACGGCTTCGGCGATTCGCTCTTCGATGACCGCTTCTTCCAGCGCGTGATCATGAGGAATCGGGTTCGCGATCAGGAGGCCGCCGGGGCCGATGTCGCGCTGCAGGCGGATCATGCGGGCGAGATCGTGCAGCCCGTCGCAGCGGTGCTCGAGCTTGAATCCGGACGAGCGGGCGTAGAAAGCGGGGAACTCGTCGGTGCGGTAGCCGACGATCGCCACCCCCTGCGTCTCGAGAAATTCGAGCGTCTTGCCGATGTCGAGGATCGACTTGGCCCCGGCGCAGACGACGGCGACGCGGGTGCGCGACAGCTCGACCAGATCGGCCGAGATATCGAACGTCTCCTCGGCTCCGCGATGGACGCCGCCGATGCCGCCGGTGGCGAAAATTTCGATTCCCGCAAGCCCGGCAATGAACATCGTCGCCGCGACCGTGGTGCCCGCCGAACCCTTGCGCGCCGCGACCAGCGCCAGATCGCGCCGCGAAGCCTTGACGACACCGCCGGTGAGCTCGCCGAGCTGCTCGATCTCGTAGCCCTCGAGGCCGACCCGGAACCGTCCGTCGATGACCGCGATCGTCGCCGGTATTGCCCCCATTTCGCGCACCGCGTCTTGGACGGAACGCGCGGTCTCGACGTTGCGCGGATAGGGCATGCCGTGGGTGATGATCGTCGATTCGAGCGCGACAATCGGCTTTTTGGCCGAGCGCGCTTCCGCGACCTCGGCGGAAAAATCCAGAAGATCGGCAGGATTCATCATTCGGCGCCTTCATCGCGGGCGGCCGCAATCGGCGCCAGGCGCGATTATCGGCAATCCCCGCTCAGGATCAATGGCGGGGGCTGGTCGAGCGGGCCTGGGGCCGAGCGCAATTCGATTGGATCGCCAGACTGACCGCTGGTATGCTTGCCGAAACGTTCGATAGGGACTGGCTATTGCCCGCTACGCAACGACCTCCGCCGCGTTCCGCCAATCGGATCTCTCGCGCTGATCGCCGCCGTCGTCGCATTCGGCGCCGCCGCCTTCGCATACACGGCGGGGTGGTTCTCGCCTGACCGCCTGACGCCGGACAGGATGGTCGCCGCGTTCGAGTCGCCGCTGCCCGGGGCGCCGCTCGGCCACCGGCGCAACCACGCCAAGGGCATCTGCTTCACCGGAATATTCGAGGCGAACGGGGCGGGTTCCGAGCTCTCCAAGGCGCAGGTGTTCGCGCAAGGCAAGTACCCCGTCCTCGGACGCTTCAATCTGGGCACGCCCAATCCGAACGCGCCGGATGCGACGGTCAGGGTGCGCGGCCTCAGCCTCAGCATCGCGACCCCGGACGGGCAGGAATGGCGCAGCGCCATGATCAATTCGCCGGTCTTCACCGTCTCGACGCCTGACGCGTTCTACGAGCTCCTGCGCGCCGCGGGCAGCAAGGATCCGAATGCGATGCCGGCTTTCGTCGGCGCCCATCCCGAGTTCGCGAAATTCGCCGACTGGGCCAAGAACGGGCCCTGGACCGGCAGCTATGCGGAAGAGCGCTTCAACGGCCTCAACAGCTTTATCTTCGCCGACAACTCGGGCGCCGAGCATGCGGTGCGCTGGTCGATGATTCCGGCGGCGCAGCCGGTCGCCGTATCGCCCGAAGAGCTCGCCAAGCGCGCGCCCGACTTCCTCGAACAGGAGATCGCCGAGCGAATCCGCAGCGGGCCGCTGCGCTGGACCTTGTCGGTGACTGTCGCCAATCCCGGCGATCCGACCGCGGACCCGACACAGGGCGTGGCCGGAAGACCGTCGCACGATCGAGGTTGGCGCGCTCATCGTGCAAGCGATCCAGGCCGAGCCCGATGGCCCGTGTCGCGACATCAATTTCGATCCGACCGTCCTGCCGGGCGGCATACGCACTTCGGACGATCCGTTCCCGGCGGCGCGGTCGGCGGCCTATGCGAAGTCCTACGACCTGCGCACATCGGAGGCGAAGGACTATCCCCGCACCCCGCCCGGAGCGAGCCAATGAACGGCGTCCGTCGCTTCACCCCGCTCCAGCGCCTGCTGCACTGGGTGATAGCCGTTTGCATCCTGGCCATGCTGTTCATTGGCGTCGGCATGGTGTCGACCGTCGCGCCGAAATACCTGACGCTGGTTTCGATTCATAAGCCGCTCGGCATCGCGATCCTGGTTCTCGCGCTGATCCGCCTCGTCGTTCGCCTGCGCTACGGCGCGCCCCCGTTGCCTGCCGATTTGCCCGAGCCGATGAAGCTTGCGGCGCATCTTTCGCACTACGCGCTCTACGCCCTGATGATCGCGATGCCACTCATTGGCTGGGGGATGATGTCGGCCGCCGCCTATCCGGTGAAGCTATGGGGGGGCGTCGATCTTCCGCCGATCCTGCCGCTGAGCGACGGCCTGCACACGGCCCTTTGGAATGCGCATTTCTACCTGGCGTTTCTCTTCTTCGCCCTGATCCTCATGCACATCGCCGCGGCGCTGTTCCATGCGCTCGTGCGGCGGGATGGTGTCTTCGATGCGATGGGGCCGGCGCTCACCCGCGAGTAGCTTGCCCTCACCCCAGCCCTCTCCCGCATAGCGGGAGAGGGGGCGCGATCCCTTCTCCCGCTTGCGGGAGAAGGTGGCCGGCGTCAGCCGGCCGGATGAGGTCAGGCGCCCGTCGAGTGAGCCCACTTCCGCCAGCGGGCTCCGTCGGTCACACCCACTCGCCCTTGCGGAAGACGGGCGTCCGCCCGCCATCCGCATCGACGCCGTCGATGTCGATCCTGTCCGAGCCGATCATCCAGTCGATGTGGATCATGCTCTTGTTGCCGCCCCGCGCGGCGATCTCGTCGGGGCTGAGCTTCGCCCCGTCGACGAAGCATTTGGCGTAGCATTGCCCGAGCGCGATGTGGCAGGCGGCGTTCTCGTCGAACAGGGTGTTGAAGAACAGGAGGCCGCTGTTCGAGATCGGCGAGGAATGGGGCACCAGCGCAACCTCGCCAAGGCGGCGCGCGCCGTCGTCGCTGTCGAGCACTTTCCTCAGCACGTCCTCGCCGCGCGCCGCCTTCGCCTCGACGATCCGCCCGGCTTCGAACCGAACCGCAATGCCGTCGATCAGCGCGCCCTGATAGGAGAGCGGCTTGGTCGAGACGACATGGCCGTCGACCCGGCGCGCATGCGGGGTGGTGAACACCTCCTCGGTCGGGATGTTCGGATTGCAGGTGATTCCGTTCTTCGCCGTCGCCGCGCCGCCCTGCCACTCGTGGCCGTCGGCGAGGCCGATGGTCAGATCCACGCCCGGCCCTGAATAATGCAAGGCGTGGAATTTCCGAGCGTTCAGCCAGTCCCGGCGGCGGCCGAGCGCGGCGTTGTGCTCATTCCAGGCGGCGACCGGATCGTCGTTATCGACCCGCGAAGCGGAGAAGATCGCCTCCGCCAGCCGGCCGACGGCGACGTCGTCGGTTTCGCCGGGAAAGACGCGCTTCGCCCACGAGTTGGTCGGATAGGCGACAAGGTTCCAGTTGATGTCGAAACCAGCGATCTTCTCCAGCGCCGGCTGGTAGGCGATCGAATTGGCCTTGCTGGCGCGCGCGACCTTGGCGGGGTCTTCGTTCGCGAGCAGCATCGGGTCCTCGCCAACGATGGCGAGCCGCGCCGTATTGGCGGCGAAGGCCTTGGCGACGCCGTCGTAGAGCCAGCCGGGGGCGCGGTCGAAGCTTGCGTCGGGGGCGTACCGGAAGCGCGCGAGCGTCATCTCCTCGTCGGCGAGGATCGGCGTGACCAGCCCGGCGCCCGCCTTGTAGGCCTCGGCGACAATCCGCCGCGCCAGCGGCAGCGCCGCGACCGGCGCGGTGAGGAAAAGGTCCTGCCCGGCCTGAAGGTTCAACCCCACCTTGACCGCCGTCTCCGCCAGCCGGTCGAGTTTTTGCGGATCGATCGAGGGAAAGTTGCGGGGATGGGTGGTCATGCGGGCTCCGGGAAATGTTGGACTTCGGGACGACGTTCTAAGGAATATAGGCCGGCGCAGAGGCAGCGAGAAGCCGCGCGCGCTCGGCCCTCGATCCGCGTTTCACCTCGGGCCGCCAGCCGGGGCGAGAGGGCCTATATCTATAGGCAGCCGCAACGCTAGGAGTATCGCATGGCGCGCGTTTTCATCACCGGTTCGTCCGACGGCCTCGGCCTGATGGTCGGCCAGTTGCTCGACGACCAGGGCCATCAGGCCGTCCTGCATGCGCGCAATGACAGGCGCGCCGCGGACGCCAAGAAGACCCTGCCGAAGGCTGAAGCTGTCATCGGCGGCGATCTGGCGACGATCGCCGCCGCCAAGGACGTCGCGCGGCAAGTCAATGCGCTGGGCCGCTTCGATGCGGTCATTCACAATGCCGCGGTCGGCTTCCAGGAGAGCCATCGCGTCACCGCCGACGGCCTGCCGCATGTCTTCGCCATCAACACGCTTGCTCCCTATGTCCTGACCGCGCTGATCGAAAGGCCGAGGCGGCTCGTCTATCTGAGCTCGGGAATGCACGAGCGCGCGACGGCGCATCTCGACGACATCCTGTGGCGCAAGCGATCGTGGGACGGATCGTCGGCTTACGCCGAGAGCAAGCTGCACGACGTCATGCTGGCCTTCGCCGTCGCGCGCCTGTGGCCGAATGTCCTGTCGAACGTGCTGACCCCCGGCTGGGTCGCGACCAAGATGGGCGGGGTGGGGGCGCCCGACGACATCGATCAGGCCCATCTCACCCAGGCGTGGCTCGCGACCAGCGACGATCCCGCCGCGCGGACCAGCGGCGGCTATTTCTATCACCTGAAGCAGCGCGAGCCGAACCCAGAGGCGCGCGACATTGCTTTGCAGGACCGGCTCCTCGACATTTGCCGGGAGATTTCCGGGGTCGACCTGCCGCGGACCTGAGTCCCGAGATTGGCGCGAGTTGCCTTGTCGTGGAACCGTCATCGCGATGAGCCAAAGGGCGTCGAAAGACGCCCGTCTTTCGACGGGCTATGGCGACGTGGCGATCCATGGGAACGCAGGGCGTCGACGTTCCCTGGATTGCTTTGCTCCGCTCGCAATGACGGATCTGGCTCCAACAAATCCCATCATGCTTAAAAGCGGACAATGACATGCTAGTCTCGCGAGCCATCAAACGAATAGCGGGGATAGCATGCTGGAATCCGACAAGGTGTTCGCGGGTTCGATTCCGGAAAACTACGACCGCTATATTGTGCCGCTGATTTTCGAGCGGTACGCCGCCGATCTGGCCCAAAGAGCAGCGTCATTGTCGCCGGGCGCCGTATTGGAGATCGCCGCGGGCACCGGGGTTGTCACCCGCGCCCTGGCGCCAAAATTGTCCCCCGTCGCGAGCTATGTCGTCACCGACCTCAACCAGGCGATGCTCGACTACGCCGCTTCGCGGCAGGCGCCCGACAGTCGCATCGAATGGCGCCAGGCGGATGCTCTCTCGCTGCCGTTTGAAGACGCGGCGTTCGATCTCGTTTGTTGTCAATTTGGCGCGATGTTCTTTCCCGACCGCTCATTGGCCTACCGCGAAGCAAAGCGGGTCCTGAAGCCCGGAGGACATTTCCTGTTCAACGTATGGGACCGCATCGAGGAGAATGTGTTTGCTGATGACGTGACGAATGCTCTCGCAAAGTTTTTTCCCCACGATCCGCTTTATGGCGCGCACGCCGCACGGTTACCACGATACGGCGCTCATCCGCAGCGACCTTAAGGGCGCAGGTTTCTCCCGCGTGACGATCGAGACGAAAGCCGAACAAAGCCGTGCATTCTCGGCGCGCCTTGCGGCCGTTGCTTATTGTCAGGGAACTCCGCTTCGCAATGAAATCGAGGCCAGAGACGCGGGAAAACTGGAAGCTGCAACCGACTACGCCGCATCCGTGATCGCAGACAAACATGGAAACGGGGCGATCGCCGCCAAAATTCAGGCGCATGTGGTGCTGGCTGCAGTTTAGGGCATCTTGTGTTGACCTCGACGCGCGCGGCCGCGTCGCCTCCCCCACCCGGGCCGCGCTTGCGCGCGCCCGGGCGCAAGCTCTTGTGGGGGAGGATCAAGGAGGGGGGTCACGCCGGCGGCGGGGACAAGCGAACAGCGTATTCGATAATCTCCCTATTCCGCGCGACCCCCCACCCCAGCCCGCCTCCACAAGACGGGGCGGGTGCGTTAAACCCCATCGACTCCCGCCAAATGTAGGATGCTCTACCGCATGCGCGCGATCCCGGTATGGCGGGTGCCGCCGGAGCTGTTTGACATTAGCTCATTGTATAAACGATCCGTCTCTTCCTGCTGGCTGCGCGAGAATTCGCTTCCCACGTCGCCCCGGGTCGGCTGGTGTTTGATCCCGTTCTGGATCGGCCCCGCTACGCGAAGCGACTCCGTCTCCTGGGCCATTCCACGCTCCGCCGGGAGTGACAGCGTCGCAGCCAGCGCAATGGCGATGAGCGTTTTGTGTGACATCGGCTGACGTCCACGATCCGGGTTGAGCGGCAATCCCATGGGTGACTTAGAAGCGGCCAACGAGACTTTGAATGTGAGAAATATATGTTTCAACGTCGCAGCAGAAGTCCCCGCGGACGCGCCGCCGGCAAAAGGAGCAGGACGTCATGGACGGCACGGACCCGATCTGGCCCGATCTCACCTATTCGGCGTGGAGCGAGACGCTCGCGACCTTGCATCTTTGGACCCAGATCGTGGGCAAGATCCGGCTCACGCTGACGCCATGGCTCAACCACGGCTGGCAGGCGCCGCTCTATGTGACCGCCCGCGGACTGGGCACGTCGCCGATCCCGATCGGAACCGAGATTTTCGAGATCGAGTTCGATTTTGTCGGCCATCGGCTGAACGTGCGAACCAGCCGGGGCGCCGAACGATCCATGCCGCTCCAGCCGCAATCGGTCGCCGATTTCTTTTCCGCGACCATCGATCTCCTCGCCAGCATGGGCATTGCGGTCGCAATCAGGGAGACGCCTAACGAAGTTCCAAACCCTGTTCGTTTTTCGCAGGACCGGACCCACACGTCTTACGACGCAGCCGCCGCCCATCGCTTCTGGCGCGCGCTGGTGCAGGCGGATCGCGTCTTCAAGCTCTTCCGCAGCGGCTTCCTCGGCAAGGCGAGCCCGGTCCATTTCTTCTGGGGCAGCTTCGATCTCGCGGTCAGCCGGTTCTCCGGCCGCCGCGCGCCGCTCCATCCCGGCGGCGTGCCGGGGCTGCCGGATGCGGTTACGCGCGAAGCCTATTCGCACGAGGTGAGCAGCGCCGGCTTCTGGCCGGGCAACGAGGCTTTTCCGCTCGCGGCGTTCTACTCTTACGCCTATCCGGAACCGGCCGGCTTTCGCGACCGGCCGGTTGGGCCCGGCGCCGCTTTCGATACCACGCTGGGAGAGTTTATTCTGCTTTATGACATCGTCGCGCGGGCGACCGATCCGGGCGCTCTTCTGCTCGATTTCCTGTCCGCGACCTATGCGGCCGCAGCCGAGACCGGAGGCTGGAACCGCGCCGATCTCGAATGCCCGCTCGGCGTGCCCGGACGGGTGCGGCCGATTTAGCGCTCAACGGACACAAACGGGCGTTGGCTCAACGCCCAACCCCCTACGTCGCCGCGTAGCGGGTTTCGAGCAGGTCGAGGTCTCGCACCAGAGTCCGGGCCGTCTCCTCGGGAAGCATCCGAGCCCGGGAGAGCTCAAAGAGCGTGTCGCGCTCGGCCCGAATGCCGGCGAGCCGGAGCTCGCGTTCGACGTTCTCGATCTCGCGCACCTGCTCGGCCTCTTCGCCCATCTTCGACTCGCGCTCGATCCGCTGGCGGTAGATCTGCATCATCCGCGCCCCTGCGGCGGCGCAGAGTTCGGCGTTGTGATGCTTTTGGGCGAGATCATGCTGAGTTCGGACAATGGCCTTGATGGCGGCCTCGGCGGCCATGATCCGCGCCCGGTCCTCGTCCTGCCGATGCGACGGTTCTGGCGGCAACTCAAGGCCCTGGAGCAGAGGGGCGAGGCCCACGCTGGCCGCGATGAGCGAAACGATGATCGCGCCCGCGGCTAGCAGGATCGCGAGGTCGCGGGTCGGGAAAGGCGATCCGTCGTTCAAGGTGAGCGGCAGCGTGAGCACGCCGGCGAGCGTGACCGCGCCGCGCACACCGGCAATCGACGTCGCCGCGACGAGCCGCAAGCTTGGCTTCGTCGAGCGCCGTCCGTGCCGCGCCTCGCTCAGAAGCGTGAAACGCAGCGACACCCATACCCAGACGAAGCGCAAAATCGCGAGCGCCACATTGATCGCGATCACATAGATGAGCAGCCACGGACGATCCTGATGGCCGGTCTCGCGCACGACCTTCTCGGCGCCCGCGACCATTGTCGGCAACTGTTCGCCAAGCAGGACGAAGATGACGCCGTTTGCGCCAAACTGGACGGTGTCCCAGAACGCCGTCCGGCGCACCCGGGTGAGCGCGCGCGCGCCGCCCGTCTGCTCGGCGTAGCTCATCGTTATGCCGGCCGCGACGGCGGCGAGGATGCCGGAGCAGCCGAGACGCTCCGCCACGAGATAGGCGCCGAACGGGATGAGCAGGCTCAACAGCACCTGCGAGCCGGCCTCTTCGCCGAACCGCCGCGAGGCCCAGTGCTTGGCCTGAGTGACGCACCAGGTGACCGCGACGCCGATTGCAACGCCGCCGATTACGAGCCAAAGGAAGGTCGTAGAAGCATCGACCAGCGAAAACGTTCCGGTCAGCGCCGCGACGACGGCGAAGCGCATACACACGAGTCCCGACGCGTCGTTGAGGAGCGACTCGCCTTCGAGAATATGCATGAGGCGGCCCGGGATCGGCGTCCGCGCGGCGATCGCCGAGACAGCGACGGGATCGGTCGGAGAGATGATCGCGGCGAGCGCGAAAGCGACGGCGAGCGGCATCGCCGGGATCATCCAATGAACGAACAGGCCGACGCCGAGCACGGTGAAAACGACCAGGCCAAAGGCGAGCGCGAGAATCGTGCCCTTGTCGCGCAACAGTCCTTCCTTGGGGATGCGCCAGCCATCGAGGAAGAGGAGCGGCGGCAGAAACAGAAGGAAGAAAACCTCCGGACTGAGCTGGACCCCAAGGTCAGCGACGGCGGCGATCGCGGCCCCTACCGCAATCT
The DNA here is from genome assembly GCA_963767245.1 of uncultured Alphaproteobacteria bacterium. Taxonomy (GTDB): domain Bacteria; phylum Pseudomonadota; class Alphaproteobacteria; order Rhizobiales; family Beijerinckiaceae; genus Roseiarcus. Next base: position 16,427 of record CAVYDG010000004.1, on the reverse strand, counting down.
GCACCAGCGGCAGCGACAAGGGAACCGGCGAGACGCGGCCCAGCGGCCCGCTCACCACCACGGCAAGCAGCAGGATCAGAGCCGTCGTGACAGAGTTCATTCGCGATTCTCAGCGGGCGACCCACGGACTTCGACGGCGGCAAGTTAGGCCCCGTCAAGGTCCTCGTACACCTCGGATTCACGGTCGAGGAGAAGCGACAGCCTGCCAATAAAGCAGGTGGGCACCGTCACTCTTGGTTTCCGTCAACTCGCACGTTCGCTTTGCACTCTTCGGAGATGTCGAACGCCCCTCTTGCATTGTCTCTCAGGTCATTCTTAACAATCTCGCCCCGCCCGCCATCATTGACCCATACAGCCTTCAAATAAGTTTTTGGTTATTACGTTGCGGCGGAGCGTCGGATTGCCGCCGGAAGTGATCCGGACGCCCGCGTTTGCGTTGCCGAGGATCTCATTGTCCTCCAGCGTGCCGAGGCCGTTCTCGAAGATGTAAACCCCGCTCTGCTTGCTGTCGTGAATGCGGTTGCGTCGGAGCGTCGGATTGCCCGCGGTCTTGATCTGGACGCCCGCCATCGCGTTGCCGAAGATCTCTTTGTCCTCCAGCGTGCCGAGGCCATTCTCGTGGGAGAAAACGCCGCCTTGCTTGCCATCGTAGATGCGGTTGCGGCGGAGCGTCGGATTACCCCCGGTCTTGATCATGACGCCCGCAAGCGCGTTGCCGAAGATCTCATTGTCCTCGAGCGTGCCGAGGCCGCTCTCGTGGACCAACACCCCGCTGGCCTTGCCGTCGTGAATGCGGTTGCGGCGGAGCATCGGATTGCCGCCAGACTTGATCTCGACGTTCGCACGCGCGTTGCCGAAGATCTCATTATCTTCCAGCGCGCCGAGGCCGCTCTCATAGACCATAACGCCGCCTTGCTTGCCGTCGTGAATGCGGTTGCGGCGGAGTGTCGGATTGCCGCCGGACTTAATCGAGACGCCCGCAAGCGCGTTGCCGAAGATCTCATTGTCCTCCAGCGTCCCGAGGCCGCTCTCGTAGACATGAACTCCACTTTGCTTCCCGTCGTGAATGCGGTTGCGGCGTAGCCGGGGATCGGCTCCTCCACGTATTGCCACGCATGTGAGGCTTGCGCTTGTAATATCACATCCCTCCAGGTCGAGCCGGCCTTGGCGGATGTCGACACAGAACCATTTACCGCCTCCCATTTGGCGGAGGGTGAGATTCACGACCCTACCCATATTCGCTCGAAACAGGATCACGTCCTTGCCAGTTGCTTCGATAACCACCTCTCCTGGGTCGCCGTCTCCGATGATTTCGACGGCATTATCGATGGTAATTCCCTCTTGGTAGAGCCCCGGCCGGATCAGGATTCGATGCCCCGGTTTTGCTGCCTGCAACGCCCCCGTTAGGTTGGAATAATCGCCACGGTGAAGGGCATCCACAATGAGAGTTGGGGGTTCTTTCTTGCTCGCACTCGTTCGTTGGACCTTCTCGGCGGGAGTCGGTTCTCGGATTTCGCTGCTTTCATCTGCCTGTGTTCGCTGGCCTCCAACAGTTTTGCCGGATGTGGTCTCACTGCCGGAATAGCGTTCCGATGGCAGGGTGTCGAGCGCTCGGACTATCTGGGCGGCCAATCCAGCCACCGTTTTACCCACTGACGGAGTCGTGAATGGCTCAAAGCGAAGCTCGCGCCAGTCGGCGTGTTGCCGGGCGGCGATGATCTGCGCGATCTTATCGCCCTCGCGCAACTTTTCGTTGGCGAGCGCCGGGCAGTTCACGAAATAGATGGGCAGGATGAGATCGGACCGTCCCAAGCGGTTTTCGCGGTCCAGGAAACGCTCAACTTCGTCCCGGCATGCCGGGCTTTTGAAAAAACTAGGGGTGATAATCGGAATGAGAAATGTCGTTGCGTCAATCGTATCTTCAATGCGCTGCTTCCATTGCTGCCCCCACGAGATGTCGTTACGATCCTGAAAGATTGGAAATTCCTCTCCACGCTGCATTCGAACTTCGCCAGAAATGCGGGAGCATAACTCTGTCAGGCGCCCATTTTCGTGCTGGTCGTCTACGCGGACGTAGCTCATGAAGCCGGCAAATGTTCGAGTCACAGTTTCTCTCGGCACCAAAGTAGGGCGCGTCGTCAGATTACGCCGCAGCGCGTCTACGATCTTAACACGGCGACTGCCAATGGCCTGGGGTGCCATAGCAGCGTTCATTCCACCTGGCGCCGGTAGACCCGTCAGGTCGCCGCTGGGCTCAGTCGTCCAGCTAGGATAGGCGAGCCAAAAATCTGCAACAATCCCTTGCGAAAAACAGAAATCCTTGCCATCTTTGCCAAGTCGCCAATTTTCAAGCGCGCGTCGCGCCGTGAAACTCGACGAAAACGCCAGGATGAGAAAAATTCGATTTGAATTGACCGTAACCCATTGAAAAGTCCCGAATTGGACGAATAAAACCAAGCAAATCCAAGCAATTTTCTTGGGCTTATTTGGTCGGGCTTGGTTTGCTTGGCGCTATTTGGCCGCGACGTCGAAGCCGTGGCTTTCCGCCCAGCGGGGACGCGGGCGCGACTCACTCCCACTCGATTCTCTCAATCCATCGTAACGCGCTGATTTATCAGCGCAACTTTTTTCTGCCGATGCTCGGAATCCGAACAACGAACCCGTCAAACTTTTTTGCTTATGATTCCAAAGGAGAATCCGTGCGATTCGAATTCAGCGCAGTTTCGAGAACTATTGAACCGCGCCGGGTTTGCCGGAGGCTCCGAACCTTGAGAAGGTGGAGCGATGGCAAGCAAGACGACGAACCGGTTTTCACCCGAAGTGCGCACACGCGCCGTTCGGCTGGTTTTCGAGCACGAGAAGGATCATCCCTCGCGGTGGGCGACGGTGACTTCGATTGCCGCGAAGATCGGCTGCACGGCGCAGTCGCTCAATGAGTGGGTCAAGAAGGCGGAGATCGACAGCGGCGTGCGTGGCGGCGTTCCGACGGAAATTCCGAACGTCTGAAGGCGCTGGAGCGTGAGAACCGGGAACTCCGGCAGGCGAATGAAATCCTTCGCAAGGCGTCGGCTTATTTTGCCCAGGCGGAGCTCGACCGCCGGTTCAAGCCATGATCGCCTTCATCGACGATCATCGTCAGGCCTACGGGGTCGAGCCGATCTGCAGGGTTCTGCCGATCGCCCCGTCGACCTATCATGCCCATGTCGCCAGGCGCGCCGATCCCTCCCGGCTGCCCGACAGGATCCGCCGCGACGCGGATCTGAAGGTCGAGATCCGGCGCGTGTTCGAGGAGAACTTCCGCGTCTATGGCGTGCGCAAGATCTGGCGTCAATTGCGGCGGGAAGGCTTCTCCGTCGCGCGCTGCACGGTCGCCCGGTTGATGCGGGACATGGGCATTCGGGGGGCGATCCGGGGCAAGCCTTTGCGGACAACGATCAGCGACAAGGCGGCCCCCTGTCCGCTGGATCATGTGAACCGGCAGTTCCACGCTTCCGCGCCGGACCGTCTGTGGCTGGCCGATTTTACGTATGTCGCGACCTGGGCCGGCTTCGTCTATGTCGCCTTCGTCATCGACGCCTACGCCCGGCGGATCGTCGGCTGGCGGGCCAGCAGGACGGCGCACGCAGACTTCGTCCTAGACGCCCTCGAACAGGCGCTCCATGACCGAAGGCCTGCCAGCCGCGCCGGCCTCGTCCATCATAGCGATCGCGGCGCCCAAGGCGGATTCAAGTGGTCGTCGCAACACCTTGACGGGAGTTGCGATGAACATTCGAAAACGGCGCTCGGATCGTTCTGGGCGGGTGCGCTTGTTCTCACCAGGTCGACCGCCGGTGGCAGGGCGAGAGGAGCGGCGGCGATTTTGGGCAGCGATTGCGGCAGGCACGGCGAGTGAAGATGCTGCGGTCGGTGTCGGTGTCCCGCAGGCGGTAGGAACACGATGGTTCAGGAAGGCAGGGGGCATGCCGCCATCGATGTTTGGGCTATCGGCGAAGCCGCTCTCTGGTCGGTATCTCTCGTTTGCGGAGCGGGAGGAGATCGCGCTCCTTCGCGTTCAGGGCTACTCCATGCAGGAGGTCGCTCGCCGGCTCGGGCGGGTGGCATCGACAATCTCCCGAGAGCTGCGGCGCAACGCCGCCACCCGAAGCGGCGGCCTCGAGTATCGTGCGACGACAGCGCAATGGCACGCCGAGCGCGCTGCTCGCCGCCCAAAGCAGGCGAAGCTTGCGCGCAACGCGGCGTTAAGAACCTATGTCGAGGAACGGTTGGCTGGCGTCGTCGTGGCTCCGAGCGGGGCTCCTGTTCCCGGCCCGGTCGTGTCCTGGAAAAGCCGTCGGCACGGACCACGGAAGGACCGGCGATGGGCAAACGCCTGGAGCCCGGAGCAGATCGCCCGTCGCCTGCCGGTGGACTTCCCGGACGACGCGACCATGCGCATCAGCCATGAAGCCATCTATCAAGCGCTGTTCGTTCAAGGTCGAGGCGCGTTGCGCCGCGAACTGACGGCCTGCCTGCGCACCGGGCGCGTGTTGCGGATGCCGAGGGCGCGCACGCGCGGGCGAGGCAAGACCTTCATCTCTCCCGAGATCATGATCAGCCAACGTCCGGCGGAGGCAGCCGATCGCGCCGTGCCGGGCCACTGGGAAGGAGACCTTATCCTGGGTCTTGGGAGTTCGGCGATCGGCACCTTGGTGGAGCGCACGACGCGCTTCACTCTGCTGCTATACCTGCCGCGCATGGCGGGCCATGGCCACGAGGCTCGCGTGAAGAACGGGCCCGCACTCGCCGGTCATGGCGCCGAGGCGGTACGTGACGCCATCACGCGCACGATCGTCACCTTGCCCGAGCAGCTGCGCCGGTCGCTGACTTGGGATCAAGGAGCTGAGATGGCCCAGCACGCGCGCCTCAAGATCGAGGCGGGCGTGCGAGTTTATTTCTGCGATCCTCACAGCCCATGGCAACGGGGCACCAACGAGAACACTAACGGACTGCTGCGCCAGTACTTCCCCAAAGGGACCGATCTCAGCATGCACAGCGCCAACGAGATTGCAGCCGTGGCCGCCGCCCTCAACTCGCGGCCCCGAAAGACGCTTGATTGGAAGACACCCGCAGAGGCGCTTGACCGGTTTCTCCTATCAGCCGACAAAGATCGTGTTGCGACGACCGCTTGAATCCGCCCAATATGTTTCGATCAAGTACACCGAGCGCCTCGCCGAAGCTGGGATCGAGCCTTCCGTCGGCAGCGTCGGCGACTTTTACGACAACGCGCTGGCCGAGACGATCAACGGCCTCTACAAGGCTGAGGTCATCCATCGACGCGGACCGTGGCGTAACTTCGAGGCCGTCGAGTTCGCAACCCTCGAGTGGGTGGACTGGTTCAACAATCGCCGGCTTCTGGAGCCCATCGGCTTCATCCCGCCGGCCGAAGCCGAGGAACGCTACTTCGCCATGCTGAACGACACAGCCATGGCCGCGTGACTCAAACAATATGGCCTCCGGCAAAGCCGGAGCGGTTCAGTCCCTCAGTTTTCGTCAAATTCCCACCGTCGATTGCGCCCTTGCCATCGGTTCATTGTTGAGACTTTAGCGCGCCCTTGATGGCTTGTGCATGAGGCTACATCAGTTTGCGTCCTGCTTAAGGACGATCGCAATCTTCCCCCTTCCTTATCGTCGCAAAAAACCCCTCCGTCTCGAACGAAGGCGACAATCTTGCCGGTCTCAAGATCGGCGATGAAGCGCTGCGCCATGTTTCCCTCGCCGTATCTGGTGCGACGCTGTTCCTAGAGCCTCCTACGCCGCCTTCGCCAGCTTCCCTTGACGCGCGCCGCCAGTCCAAACGGCGACGCCGGTGACGAAAGACCACCTGCGGCGCGGGTAGTTTGGGGAGACACCCGTCACCGCGCGTACGCACCAGCCGAAGTCTAGACAGTTCCGCGTAGGAGCAGTAGCGCTCCGCGGCTACCCTCGGAATCTACTTACGCGACGGTGCGGAGATCCTTCGGAACCAAGTCCGCGCCTCCCGCACCCAGGAAACGCCATGACCGATTACCAGTTCACTGCAGAAGATCTCGACGCGCTCAGAGCCTGGGACACACCGACGATCTGCAACGGCCTCGAGATCGTCGAGCCAGAACGCCGCGCGATGGGCTTCACCGTCGAGCCTATGATGTGCGTCGATCGGAAACTGCCGCCGATCGTGGGCCTCGCCCGAACCGGCATGATCCGCGCTAAGGAGCCGCCGCGTGGACCCGTTCCGCCCCGCCAAGACTGGTATGAATATCGTGAGGCCAAAGGCCTTCCGACTATCGTGGTCATTCAGGACCTCGACGATCCGCCGGGCTTCGGCGCGTTCTGGGGCGAGGTCCAAACCGCCGTGCATGCGGGTGTCGGAGTAAGCGGCTGCGTCACCAATGGGTCGTTCCGAGACATCGACATGCTCGCGCCCGGCTTCCAGATCATTGGCGGCCGCATCGGTCCGAGCCATGCGCATGTGCATATGGTTCAGATGAAATGCGACGTGAACATCTTTGGCATGCTTGTCGGCCACGACGATGTCGTACACGCGGATGTTCACGGCGCGGTTATCATTCCGGCCCGGGCCGTGCGCGCGCTGCCAAAGGCAATCGACCTCATAGCGCGGCGGGAGAAGGTTATTCTCGATCGCGCGCGCGCTCATGGCTTCAACGCCCTCGCAATGCGGGACGCACTGCGAGAATCCGGCGAAATCCACTGATCGCTGCAAGGAGGATCGCTTGGTCTCGTCTGCGCTCAGGGTCGGCGTCATCGGCTGCGGTTTCTTTGCCGAAAACCATCTGGCGGCCTGGTCCAGCATGGACGACGTCATCCTGTCCGGCCGCCGACGTCGAAGCACTCGTCACGGATGCCCTCGGCAACGTGTCCTCAAACGCCTCTGCTTCGCAAATCGACATTCGCAACCTGATTGATCGTGTCGTGATCGGCCGGGCGACGATCCGAATCCAGCTGTCAGAGGTTGCGGAGGGAACCGACAGCGCGAGGATTCTGACGCTTCCCAGGAACTGGAACTACGCCCGTATGACAGGGCGATATGAATTCACCGTATGCGTCGGGCCAGCAAGCGGGGCCGGAATTCGAGCTGGTTTAACACCAGCCTATGTGGCCGGCGCCGTGGCGGGTGAGCGGATCTGGACCTTGGCGACGTCGACGAGAGTGACCTGGGGGGATTGAGGATGACTTGCTCGTCCGAGTTCACCCGAGATCCGCTTCCACCATGTGCCGAAGTCGCGACCTCAAGCAAGCCGCAACGAGCGCCGTGACGCGCTGACGGTGCGAGCCGCTGCCCCGCTCCGGTCCGACGCCTGCCGCGTGTCCGGCCATCGAGCACCGGCACGATGATGCGAGGACAGGCGATGAGATCAGCCGCTCCCGTCCCTGATCGCTGATGCCTCTCGCTCGTTGTCCGCCACGACAGACCAACCAAGGCACGCAGGCAACAGCACGCATCAGGAGCAGGCAGGCACCATCCACGCTGCGCTACCGCCTCACGGGTCCTCCCGACCGGGGGCCTCGATACTGCGCGGGGCTAACTAGCGCCTTCACAGCTGCTGGCTCGGAGTGGCGCATGATGTGCCCGCATGCCGTTGCGCTTGAACACGAAGCTCAAGCCAGCGCGCCGCCAATGGCCTTCCAGAATGATTTAGCGCGAGCACGCCAAGCTTCGCGTTCCGCTCGATAGTCCAGAGAGTTGGGCGACCCGATCAAGCTGTGAAGCTGCTGGACAACCAAGATGGTCGCTTCGAGGAGAAGCAGTTCATCTTCGTTCACAGCCTTGCGGGTGCCACTTCGCAGCCGAGGATCGGGCCTGTTCGGATCGTGAGTATGTGCGAGGGGCATGTTTCGAACCGCGCGCAGTGCTTGAAGCTCTTCGGACTTCTCGACCATCTCGACACCACCTAGCCATCGCCGAAGCGCGCCGTTGTCGCCGGCAAGGTCAGGCCGTCGTCGGAGCAATTTCTCGATCTCGGTGATGCGGCCCGGGTCGCCTGTCTTGTCCCAGATGCGGCAGAGCGCGGAGATCGTCGCTGCTTCCAACGCTTCAGATACGACGTTGAAGGCGAGATAGATCTCCTGCTCGTGGACCTTTTCGATAAGCGATGCGTCGAAAGCGGTCGCGGCATAGACCTCGAAGGTCGCGGCGGCCATCCAAAGATCGTCAGAAACGGCTTTGACGAGAGCCCGCAGTCGGTTTCCAACGTCCTCTTCGTTCATGCCATATCTTCCACCCGCCTGTCGTCGCCATCAGAGCCTCGGCCGCTTGCCGGGACCTCCTTTGCCGGCTTGTCCTCGCGCAGGGCGGCGAAGACGATATGGCGAAGGAGCCCAGTGTCTGGCCTGCCGAAGCGGTTGTCGCAAGGCCCTGATGGTCTCACTTAAAGCCCGCGATCCACTTGGTCAGCGCTTGCGAACCCCGGCCGAGCGCCGCGTCGATCGCCGCTTTGAATCCGAGCAACGCCTGGTCGCTGGACATGACGCCGTTGTCAGGGGGGCTCGGCGAGGTCCGCGCGCAAGCCTGCCACGGCGTGGGTGAAGTCGCCCATGTCCACGCAAATGAGCGCGCGCTGTTTTGCCCAGGTCAGGTGTTCCTCGCGGCTCTTCACTTAGCCATCTTCCGTATTCCCCCGGCCGGTCCCGCCGCATCAACGCCAGCAACTTGCTGATGTCGATGCACACCTCGCGGCTGGGCCTTAATTTCTCAGGCAGTACGGCATTTTTCTCTCATAGAGAAAGTCCTTCAGCGGTCGCCAACACCTCATTCCGCCCTTGTTGAGCGCGCCGATGACCGTGCGATCAGACCGGCGCAGATGTAGGGAGTCCTGGGTCGGTGACCACGTACGTTCGCCGGCGAGAACGGCGTGGCCGCGTTTGGGCCATGAAAGGCGACAATACAGGGACGAGGAGGAACCTATTACGCACCAGCGGGTTAAATTGCCATTGGCACCACGCGGAGGCGACGATGAATGGTCTGATCTACCTCGTTGGTTTGGTCGTCGTGATCATGTTCATTCTGTCCTTTCTCGGTCTCCGCTAATGGCACCGCGCATCGTGACCCCTGGGCCGGATGACAGTTTAATAGATACTGAGCCGGTCATCAGGGGCCCGACGTATCTGCATTGGAGTCCGATTGTTGCCGGCGCAATCGTGACCGCGGCGGTTTCCTTTGTCCTCATCTCCTTCGGGTCGGGTATCGGTTTGGCGGTCGCCTCGCCGTCATCGTCATGGCGGGATACGTCCTCGATTCTAGCCCTCCTTGGGGGCCTGTGGCTCCTGTTGACGTCGCTTGCCGCCTTTGGACTTGGAGGATACCTAGCGGGTCACCTTCGGGAGATTTTGAGCACGGCGCCGCCCGACGCAGTCGAATTTCGGGATGGAATTCACGGCCTTCTGGTTTGGGGTCTCGCAATCATCATGGGGGCGCTCCTAACGCTCTCAGCCTCGAGAATGGTCGTCGCACGAGCGGACTTGGCGGCCCCAACCGCAGCGACTGCCGAACCTCTGCTGGCATTCGAGCTTGATCGGCTGTTTCGATCGGACCGTTCGCCGACCGAGCTCGGGAACGACTTCGAGCTCCGAGCCCGAGCGGCGAGGATCCTCACAACGGCCGTTGGGGACACGGGAATGGAGCAGGCCGATCGCGACTATCTGGTTCGTTTGGTCGCGGCTAGGACTGGTCTAGTTCAGCCTGAGGCCGAACGCCGCGTCGATCAAGCGATCGCTCAGGCGAAGGACGCGATTGCCAAAGCTCGGCATGGGACAGTTATTTTGACATTCATGATTGCCTGTTCGCTCCTGCTAGGCTTGCCGGCGGCTTGGCTAGCTGCGGTTGCTGGCGGTCAACATCGTGACGGCGCGGTCGTTCACCGTTTCTGGCGCCGCTGGGAAGTGGATAGGGCTTTCATCATTCGATAGTTTGGTGTGATTCGTTCACGAAGCGTGAGGGAGCACAGCCTAGTCAGCGCTTCTTGAGAAGGGGAGGCCCGGACCGCGCCTGCTCCCTGTCTGCAGGTGCGCGCTCGGCCACAAGAAGCCGGTCCACCGGACCTGCGTCTCTCCACCCGCACTGAAGAGGCCTGATCCCTTTCTCTATTCTTAGCAATATCTGGTCGAGTTATTCCTGTGACATGGAACAATCCAAACAATCTATATCTATGATGGCAACACGACGCTCGATCCTCTATCTCTAGGCGAGTACGGACTACGCGGTTATCGCTCGAATCTGGAACAATTGGCTGACGTTCCCGTGATCAATGTTCTTTTCTTTCAGTCTTCGGCATGGGACGCTGTCAAACCCGATCGGCGTCACGACGGTCGATCTCGTGGCGAAGGGACTGTCCGGCTGTCCCGCCTTCGCCTACATAAGCGGATGCTCGTACGCGGCCATCTTCGCATTGCCAAACCATTGCCAAACCACGAGCCCGGCGGGTATCGGCAAGCCTTCGGCGGTCAGTCGTCGAAAAGGTGCTCTAGATCCGGGCGACGCTCGATTATGGCTCGCGCCCGCTCTTGGAGCTTGCCTCGTACGCGTTCAAGGAACGGAGTTCCAACCTCCACATGCAAGTCCTGAGTCAGCGCAATTTCGTCTGTAGCATCCCGTAACTCCGGGTGCTTCTCCAAAACCTCGTTGATCTTGTCTCGGAGGCGCCCGTTCTCGCGTCGCAACGTTTCGGGTTCGGCCGACGCGGGAGTCGTGCCCGCAAACTTATCGGGGGTCGCAGCGGGGTTGGGGGGCGGCTGCAGTTCGGAGCTCGGGTTTTGCGGGATGTCGGGGAAATCAGGAGGCAGAGTTGGCGGCCTAACGGGCGGCAGTTCGGACTGGGGTCTATCGTCGTCTGGTTTAGGCATGGCGTTAGTCCTTGAGACGTGAGGCTAAACCACGGTCGAACGTCGTTTGTTCCCGTGAGCTTCGCGCGCGCCGCCGCCAATGACAGGATGGAGGCGAACTCCGCGGTCGGATTTTGTCGTTGGTGGCAAAAGGCGACGCAGACGCGGCTGCCATTTCAGTCGAAAACCCATCGTGCGCGGTGACGCTGCGCTGGCAAGCACCGTTGCCTCTTTTTTAGTCGAAGAGGAACATCCGCCGTTTGGTCCTGTTCCGCATAAAGCGCTGACCCGGAAACGCTCATGGCCTCGTCGACCGAAGCCGTCTCCACTCCCGCGATCGCAGATCATCCGGTCCGAGCGGCGTTGCTCCTTGGCGCTTTAGGCGTGGTCTTCGGCGATATCGGCACAAGCCCGATCTACGCGTTTAAGAGTCGCTCAAGGCAGCCGGCGGTGCTTCGGAGGCGGCTGTGTTTGGTGTGCTCTCGCTCGTTTTCTGGGCCATCATCTTGGTCGTGGCGATCAAATACGTGGTCTTCGTCATGAGGGCGGACAATGAGGGTGAAGGCGGGACGATGGCGCTCCTGTCTCTGGCCTTGCCAGTCGCCGGACCGTTGCGAACAAGTCTCTTGATCGTGGGACTGGCGGGGGCGTCCCTGTTCTTTGGCGACGCCATGATCACTCCCGCCATATCCGTGTTGAGCGCCGTGGAGGGGCTTGGCATCGCATCGGCTACGGTGACGCCCTACGTGGTGCCGATTGCGGCCGTGGTGCTTGTCTGCCTTTTCTCAATACAGAGCCGGGGCAGCGGCGCTGTTGGTTTCCTTTTCGGACCCGTAATGGCGGTTTGGTTTGCGACGTTGGCCGTCGCGGGGCTTGTTCACCTCGTGCACTACCCAAGAGTGCTGCTGGCTCTGAGCCCAAACTATGCGCTGGCCTATGCGGGTCATATCGGCGCCGGGACCACGTTCGCGGTCTTAGGCTCGGTGTTTCTCGCCTTGACAGGAGGGGAGGCGCTCTATGCCGACATGGGCCACTTCGGCAGATCCGCGATCCGCATCAGCTGGTTCGCGTTCGTCCTGCCCGCTCTTATTTTCGTTTACCTCGGCCAAGGAGCGCTGGTGCTGGCCGATCCGGCATCGGCGGACAATCCATTTTTCCTCCTGTTTCCGAACTGGCTGTTGATGCCTGCGGTTCTTCTGACGACGGCTGCGACGGTGATCGCGAGCCAGGCCGTGCTGTCAGGCGCCTTCGCCCTCGTTCAGCAAGCCATTCAACTCGGCGCCATTCCGCGTCTCGACGTGCGTCAGACCTCCGAGGAGTTGGCTGGCCAAGTCTACGTTCCTCAAGTCAACTGGCTACTGGCCGCCCTCGTTCTCGCGCTCGTCTTTGGGTTTCGCTCTTCAGACTCGCTCGCCAACGCCTATGGAATTGCGGTGGCGGGCGACATGCTGGTCACAACGCTGCTGGTCACGACGGTGGCCTATGGTCTTTGGCGCTGGCCTGCGGTCCTGGTGTTCCCTGTCGCTGGATTGTTCTTTCTGCTCGACCTTACCTTCGTCTCAGCCAATGTTCACAAAATTCCCGCCGGAGGCTGGTTTCCGCTTCTCGTCGGTCTCGTTGCGCTCACTCTTATGCTCGTTTGGCGGAAAGGCCGGCGCGTCGCTTTCGAGCGGCGGGACGAGAACGCCATTGGTCTGGCAACCTTCATCGCCGGTCTTGATCAACCCGGCGCGCCCGAGCGCATGAAGGGCACGGCCGTGTACCTTACGAAAGAGACGGACATCGTGCCGGCAGCCTTGGCCCTCAACGTTAAGCACAACGGGATCGTGCATGAGCACGTCGTTCTCCTGAAGGTCACGACTGAGCATACGCCTCGAGTGGATGAAAGGAACCGGGTGAAAGTCACACCACTCCCTTCTGGCTTCCGGCTGGTTTGGCTGGTGTTTGGCTTTGCAGAGAAGCCAGACGTTCCGGCGGCCCTTCGGCTGCACCCTGAGGCCGTCGAATGCGATCCTGATGAGGCTTCCTTCTTCCTTGGCCGCGAGACGCCGGTTCCATCATTGAGACCGCACCTGTCGGCATGGCAGCAGCGGCTGTACGCGTTTATGACGCGAAACGCCGTGGCGGCCCCGGACTACTTCTTGATACCCCCGCCGCGCGTCGTTGAACTAGGGACGCGCGTTGAGATGTGAGATTGGGCGTCGCCCGGTCGGGGTTGCGGCCTCCCGCAAGTCCCGAGCGTGTTCCCCGCGGTCAGTCACGCGGGTCGTGCGTCGAAGTGTCCGCAGACTCTCCTTCAGGATGCCCGAACGTCGCTTGCAGTTGCGCTAATGCGTACCCGCCATGGGGGGCTCGATGAGCGACGATCAGAACGACAACCGCCTCGATTTGACTCAATGGACCGAAATCGAGGAGGTGCCCGACAGCGGAATTCTTGCCGGCGTTGTCGGCGAGGATCACGTTTTCGTCTGGAGAAACGGAAATCGCCTCAAGGCTTACAGCGCAGACTGCCCACACCTAGGCGGTCCGCTGAACAAGGGTATTGTCGTCGGTGCGACCATCCGATGTCCTTGGCATCATGCGTGCTTCGACCTTGAGACTGACGAAGCGACAGACGCTCCCGCTTTCGACGCTCTGCTCGAATATCCGGTTACGATCGATGGTAATCGCTTCTCCACAAAGCCAGTCCGCGCGCAAACATTTCGTTGTATCGGGCGACGCGAGGTCTCTGTTGAGACGATGGCGATCGTGGGCGGCGGCGCGGCCGGGTTCGCTGCGGCGGACGCAATTCGCAAGCTTGGATGGCGAGGCGGGGTAACGGTCTTCTCGGAGGAGGGCGAGCAGCCCTATGACCGAACGCTTCTCACGAAGGACTATCTCGAGGGCGTCTTCGGAGACGACCGGCTGCCAATCGCCCGGCATTCCCTGGCTGACCTTGGCGTCGATTTCGAAGGCGACGCGAGCGTCCAACAAATCGAGCCCGAACACAAACGATTGCGCCTAGCGAACGGGGGCGAGCGACCCTACGCGAAGCTCCTCCTCGCTACGGGCGCCGCTCCACGACGACTTGATGTTCCGGGAGGCGACCTACCGCATGTGATGGTGTTGCGGTCCCTTCGGGACTGCCGGCGCATTCTTGCCAATGTGATCTCCGGCGCTCGCGTTGCTGTCGTGGGCGGAAGTTTCATCGCGATGGAGGCCGCGGCGTCCTTGTTCGGCCGCGGGCTTTCGGTCGACGTCATCGCACCGGAGGAGCATCCGCTCGAGAAGGTGTTTGGGCGAGAACTCTCAGATTTGGTTTTGGAGACTCACGCCCGAAAGGGGGTGCGCCTTCACCTCGGCTCGTCAGTCGCTCGGATTGAAGACAAGCAGGTTCTGCTGCACGGGGGCGAGCGGATCGACGCGGACATTGTGATCGTTGGCATCGGCGTTGAGCCGCGCCTTCAGCTCGCCAAGGCGGCTGGGCTGACTCTGGATCGCGGCGTCGTGGTCAATTCACGCTTGCAAACCAGCGATCCCAACATCTTCGCCGCGGGCGACATCGCCCGCTGGCCTGATCCCCATACTGGCGAAAACATCCGTGTCGAACATTGGGTTGTGGCGGAGCGCCAGGGTCAGGTCGCGGCCGCGAATATGCTAGGCCGCGACCAGGCTTTCACGATGGTCCCGTTCTTCTGGACAAAACACTTCGACCTCTCAATCCGCTATGTCGGCCATGCGGCAAAATGGGACGAGGCGCGAGTCGAGGGCGATCTTTCGCATCGGGATGGCCTGGTCCGCTACCGTCTCGCGGGCCGCGATCTCGCCGTGGCTACCGTCGAACGCGACAACGAGTTACTCCGAGCTGAGTTGACGATGGAAGGTTTTCAGCGGTCCTCTTGAACAAACCAGGGACGATGAGCGCGTGTTTAAAATTGGCAAATCGTGCTTCTTGCCCCGAAGCATCTTAACCCTCTTTTGGGTAAGGTGGTCTTTTCCACAGCGCGCGCACAACAGCGCGATTTTCCCGCCTTGGTAAGCCGAAAAACTGGCCCGGGCGATAGGCGAGCGGCCTTTAGTCTTACTTCCACTCCAGGGTCTACTGCGAACGCCGGCGCGACCACTTTTGTGTAAGGGCGTCGAGCGCAGTCGCGAGCGCCACCTGCACCGTCGATTCGATGAGCGGGCGGACCTCGGAGCCGCCTGGCACACGATCGATCACATCCTCCAGCTTCTGTTCTATCGCGTCTGAGAGCATCGCCGCGCCTTTCTCAACATGGGTTTGCGCGGCGCCCATAAATTCGCGCTGCCTGTTCGCGGCTCGCTCTCGAAATACGCGCGCTGCAGTGTCGACCAGTGAGGAGGAGGATTTTGCAAGGGCAAGGTCACCTCGTGGACGCCCTCTTTGTTGCGCTTGCGAGCCGCTGCCAAGAGCCATAGTGCGACGCCAAACCCAGCTATGGCGGTTGGGCCGGGATGGCGCGTGCTTGCGAAGTCGACTGCGCCTCGCCAGGAGAGCTCTGTCACTCCGACGCGTGATGCGGCTTCCGACGCCAGCTTCGAGGGCGTGAGATTCGAGCGTAGCTCGTCGACCGTCTGACCCATTTGCGACCGCAATCGGTTCGCCTGGGCTTCATAGTCACCGGACGTCAGCGCCATCCTGAAACTCTCCCAACAGCGACGAGATTTGCGAGATGCTCTTGGAGGGAATGAGCCGGACCGGTTTCAGACCCTTGAGACCAGAGATCAGCGCGAGTGAACCACCGGCGATTGCCAATAGGGCAACGATCAGAAACGCGAGGTCCGCAGGAATTCCGAACCGCCGAAGCGCCAAACTTAACGCCACGAAAATGAGGGCGAGTCCAATCGGAAGAAAGATAAGTCCTACCCCCACTTTCGTCGCGCTTGAGGAAATTAGCGCACCCCGCTCGCGAAGCTCAGCGCGCACTAACGCCAGTTCGATCTGCACCAACGAGCGCGTTTGCTCGGCAAGCTCGCCGAGAAGCTCGAGCGTCGGACGCATTGGCCTAGCTCATCTTCCCGATCAGCAGCCCTATCAGGCCCGCAACGGCGACGGCGCCCCACGGGTTCTTCTTGATCCGCGCTTCGACATCACCCTCCACAGCGGCGAATTTGTCCTGCGCGACCGCGGCGGACTGCGACAAGCTGTCCCCGGCCGCACCCACGACGCCAGCCACCTGCTCTCGCGAGGAGGCGACCTGTTTCTGAGCGAGATCGGAAACCGTTTGGGTCAACTTTGCGATGTCTTCACGCAAACGAGACAAATCGGGAATCGCACCGGAATTGGCCATTTCCTTCGCCGCGTCCTTCGCGCTGCCCCATGCTGACTGGGCGCTACCGGCCACATCATTGTATGCGCCTTTAACCTCCGACGCTTTGTCACCAGTCGCTGCGCCTACAAACTTTTCGCCCTGCCCGACCGCGGAGCGAACGCCGCCCTCGAAACTGTCCTTGTTCATCTGAGCGTCTCCCGAAATTGAGTTGCGCTTCAGAAACACGGAGCATAAGTCATCGTTCCCTTTGAGCCAAGTGAATTTCCATGAGTTCAAGGCTTTCAGCACAACGTCACGGGT
>CAVYDG010000003.1:0-282419 GCA_963767245.1 uncultured Alphaproteobacteria bacterium | reverse complement strand
GCGCAGCTGCAGAGCCCGGAAGGCCGGCGGCAGTTCGGCGAACGGCGCGCCATTGCGCAGGGCCCCAGGCTTGCGTTGAACGACCGCCAGATAGTGCCGCCAGTCGTAGACCGTTGTGGTGCTCGTCCGTTCGTGAGAGCGGGCGAAGACGCGACGATGCTCGCAGACGATCTGCCCCTCGGCGACGACGACGATTCGCTCGGGATATACCCGCACGCTGACCGGGCGATTGGCGAAGGACGCCGGCACGCTGTAGCGATTGCGCTCCAGATGGATCAGGCATGTCGGCGACACGCGCTTGGCGTATTCGACGAAGCCGTCGAACCGGCGGGGAAGCTGCATCAGACACTGCGACTTCTTCGAGCCAGGCGTCGGCGATCGCGCCAGGGTGCGAGCCGTGTAGGGTCTGCGCCCATAGCTCCTGGCATCGCATCTCCAGCCAATCGTTCAGCGTCGCCAGGGAGGGGAAGTTGGGCATGGGCTGCCAGAGCCGATGGCGGGCATCCTGGACGTTCTTCTCGATCTGCCCCTTCTCCCACCCGGAAGCCGGATTGCAGAACTCCGCCTCGAATAGGAAGTGGCTGACCATGGCTGAGAAGCGCGCGTTGACTTGGCGCTCCTTTCCCCGGCCGACCTTGTCGACGGCCGTTCGCATGTTGTCGTAGATGCCCCGCCGCGGCACACCCCCCAGCACGCGGAAGGCGTGGTTATGGGCGTCGAACAGCATCTCATGGGTCTGCTGAGGATAGGCGCGGAGTATGAAGGCGCGGCTGTAGGAGAGCTTGAAGTGGACGACCTGCAACTTGGTCCGCTCGCCGCCGATGACCGCCCAGTCTTCCGACCAGTCGAACTGGAACGCTTCGCCAGGCAAAAACGCCAGCGGCACGAACACCCCGCGGCCGCACGTCTTCTGTTCCTGTTGCCGAGCGGCCTTCCAGTCGCGAGCGAAGGCCGCCACCCGATTATAGGAGCCGTCATAGCCGAGGGCGGCCAGATCAGTGTGCAGTTGCTTAGTCGTCCGCTTCTGCTTGCGGGACTTCCCGGACTCCTGCCGCAGCATCTGCGACAGCTTGTCGGCGTAAGGGTCCAGCTTGCTCGGGCGGTCAGGGATGTTGAACTTCGGTTCAACGGTGTCCGAGCGCAGGTATTTGCGGACTGTGTTCCTCGACAGACCTGTGCGTCGGGATATCTCTCGGATCGAGAAATGATCTCGATAGTGCCAGCGTCGGATGACGCTCAATAACTCCATGTCGATCACTCCGATGCCCCCCCAAATGGCCAAGGGGGGAAGGTTCGAACATGGGTCAGTTCTCGGTGGAAAAACCCGTAGCGCCCGGGTCAGCTCTCAGTGGAAATCAACACCACTGGCCTTCGCAGTTAGAAGATGGTTTCCCAACAACCTCGAGCGCTCAGGTTTCGTCGTCATGAATAGGTCGCCGTCGCCGCGCCGCGTTGGTGGGGGTTGCGGGCAAAGGCAGCTTCGGGCACCCGATCCTCTTTCTCGCCCTTCGCCCCAACCTTGAGCGCGGCCTCCGGCAGCGGGCGTTGCAACTTCAGCGCCTCCGTCATTTGTCCTTCGAGCCAAAGATCGACCTGCCCCGGCGAAAGTCAGAATGACGGGCATCGCCTTGGGATGAATCGGCGCGACGATCGCGTTGGCCTCGGTGGTCAGGACCCTTGCCGAGTATCTGAACATTGAGGAGTCGGACGATCTGTACCGCGCCGCGTCCTATGTGATGTCGCAGAACCTCGTGCGCGGCGACGCGCTGACGATGCGCACGCATGGCGGGCACTTCGGCCACGTTGCTGGCGCGCAAGTGGGAGAGCGCGCTGCTAGTGAATGTGGACAACGACATGCTGCGCCGAATCCTGGACAACCCCGAGGCGATGGCCGCTGTGGAGCGCATCGAGGGCTGGCGCTCGCTCGGCGACAACATCATCGAGACCATCATCAACCGGAGCGAGAAGGTCAAGGAACTTAAGAACACGGCCAAGGGGCGCGCGATCTGACGGAGAAGGAGAAGAAGGAACTCACGGCTGAGGAAAAGGAATACAAGTCCAAGCGCAAACTCGTGCAGGAGAAGCTAATTAAGTTCGCCACGCGCATCCCCGCGTTCATGTACCTGACCGACTTCCGCGAGAACACGTTGCAGGACGTGATTACGAGGCTGGAGCCGGACCTCTTCCTGGCCGTGACCGGCCTGACAGTGAAAGACTTTTACCTGCTCGTGCGCCTCAAGGTGTTCAACACTGAGCAGATGAACCAAGCGGTGTTCGCGTTCCGCCGATACGAAGACGCGTCCCTTCGGTACACGGGAATCGACAGCCACGAGGGGCTCACGTACTACGGGCTCTACGACACGGTAGTGGCGAGGGAGTGAAGGGGCGGGGCTACTGCTAACCTGGATCATCTCTCGGGAGTCTGACAGCAATGCCTCAAAAAATGGGACGAAACCGGCGGATGAAAGTGGGAACGGAGCTCGTCACCTCTGACGTGATGAACAAGATTGTGAATCCAAATTTATCGAACAACCTCCTGAAAGCACCGAGCCAAGATCGCCGCCTTCGCGCCGATTTCGCGCTTTGAGCAATAGTTCGGGGGAGAAGTTCAATGGCTCGTAGCACGATCTACACCGTTGACGCCACCGGGACGCTTACCGCGATGCGTCCTGCTGAACCGCGCAATGAAGATTTCATGCAAAATTTGGTCGCCGCGCATCCCGAGCTGATCGCCGATCAGGACGGGGCGCTGCTTTTAATCCGCCGCGAGCAGTCGATCGCGGACCGTGAGGACAGCAACGGTCGATGGTCCGTGGACCATCTGTTCGTCACCCGGAATGGCATCCCGGTTTTGGTGGAGCTAAAGCGAGCGGTCGACACTCGGCTTCGGCGAGAGGTGATAGGGCAGATGCTCGATTACGCCGCCAACGGCACAGCTTACTGGCAGGGCGGGCGTATTGCGGAAAGCTTTGCCGCGTCGATGGCGAAGCTGGGCCTTGATGCTGATGCCGAGCTGACGGCCTTCCTGGGTGCCGCGACAGACCCTCAGCAGTTCTGGGAGCAGGTGGATGCCAATTTCACAGCTGGACGTATCAAGATGGTCTTCGTCGCCGACACCATCCCGCGAGAGCTCGCGCGCATTGTTGAATTCCTCAATGAACAGATGAAGGCAGATGTTCGCGCGATCGAATTGTCATGGTTCGAAAGTGACGGTGGTGTAACGGCACTCACACCGCGCATTATCGGCGAGACGGAGCGAGCACAGACCGAAAAGGCGGCACGCGGAGCGCTTTCGCCAATCGGGCGCGACACCTGGATAAAAGAACGCCTGGGACCTTGTGGCTTGAACGTCGTCGAAGCCGCAGACAGCTTCATAACCTTGATAGAAGACATCGGAGGTCAGGCAGAGGTAACGTCCGCGCAAGGTTCAATTATGGCGGCTTTCAATGCGCCGGGCGGAGTGCTCTACCCGCTGCGGCTATCACCCGAACGCAAGGGGTCAATCCAGCTCTGCCTTGGCTATCTTATCAGCCGACGGGCGTTTTCCGAGGCCAAGGATCGGCAGCGCCTCTATGATGGGCTTGTCGCGATCGTCGGACCGTTAAGCAACGTCAACCTCACCGGCTTTCCTGGCTTCGACGCTCGCAAACTGAACGATCCCACGATTAAATCTGCGCTTGCGCTATATTTCCAAAAACTGCTTTTAGCTGCCGGGGTTGGCACGACTGGTGCGTTCGGCGACGCAGTTTCCGGCTAAATAAGCAAAGGGATTGGACGCGTCGCGCTGGGGCAACGGCGGCATTTACCAGGGCCCGCTTTCGAATCGACGACCTCGGAATGGCGCAGTTGGATTCTCTACCTCAAGTATATAGTTGCGATCCCGTATGGCGACCAATTAAATCCCGAGCTTAAGCTTCGATGCGATATACCGGCATGTGAGACAGGGTAGTCAAACGCGCCGGCAGCGCTGCTTCTAGCAACCCAAGAGGAAGCTCCGAAAAGGAGGGACAACGCCGTGCAAGTGGTGAAGGGGTTGATTATCCGCGAGCCGTAAGTCACTCGGGTGATCGCTAAGCAAACGCGAGGGCGTTCGCATCAGCCGTTCGCAACTGTCCAAGGCCTTGCGAAAAAAAGTTCCGCTGGCGGCGGCCCCGGCACACGCTGAAGGGACGTCAGACGGAAAGCGAGGTGGAACGGGTGGGCTGCGCCTGCAACTGCGCAAACAGCAGGCCGAAGCCGGCGACATCGTTCTTCTCTACGGCGATGAGAGCGAGGCACTGACCCATCCCTATCTCGCCCACGCCTGGGCGAAGTCGGGGGCGGACTTGCGTGTGCCGGCGCCGGGGCAGGCCAAGAAGGTCGCGATGCTGGGGTCGCTCGATCACCTCACGCGCCAACTCATCGTCCATACCAGCCCGACTAAGCGAAGCAGCGATTTCATCGCCCATCTGGAGCAACTCGACCGTCTCTTTGGGCCGCAGCCCGGGCGGCAGGCAAAGCCGGTCGTGCTGGTCGAGGACAATGGTCCGATCCACACCAGCAAACGCTCGCTCGCCGCCCTGGCCGCCCGAGCACACTGGCTCACAGTCGAGTGGCTGCCGAAATACGCCCCCGAACTCAACGACATCGAGCCGGTCTGGCGCGATCTTAAGGCCGATCACCTCGCCCACCAGACCTTCACAGACATCGCCGCGCTCGACCAGGCCATCCATGACGCCGTTATCGATCTCAACCGCGAGCGCATCCCCGATCCGTTGGCCAGGCCGCGAATCTCTGCTTAGGAGAGCTTCCGTCCGTCCGCCAGAAATTCAAACACCGTGACGCGGGCCTGATCGGCGACGTGGTCGACATAGGTGAGGTCCCCCTCATGCAGAGCGCCGAGGGCCACAAGCCGCACGGCGAGCGCGCGTTTGTCGTTGGGTTCCAGTCGGTCGAAGATCGCGCAGCACTCCTCTGCCGCCTGCTCAAGGGGGCTGAGGCTTTCTTCTTCGTCGTCGTGCGTCGGCCGGTCGATCACAAAATCCTCGTCGTTCATCGGCGATCACCTCGACGCTTCGCAACCTTGGCGATCGTCGCCCGGCCGCATCCGAACGCGTCCTGGATCGCGGTCCATGACGAACCGTCGCGCAGCATCGCGGCGATGCCGGCGTTGCGCTTGGTGTCCTCGGGCCTGCCCCTATAGAGACCGGCGGCCCTCGCCCGGGCGATGCCTTGGGACTGCCGGCGGCGGCGGTCGTCGTAATCCTTCCGCGCCACGGCGGCGAGCATGTCCAACACCATGCCGTTGACGGCGGCGAACATGCGGCCCGTGAACGCGTCGCCCGGTGCGGCCAGCATCCAAGACGTTGGAAGGTCGAGCGCGACGACGCGGATCCGCTTGGCGTCAAGATCGGCGCGGAGTTTTTGCCAATCGTCCGCCGTGAGGCGCGACAGGCGGTCGACTTGCTCGACCAGCAGCACGTCGCCGGGCTTGCTGTCGGCTATCAATCGGAACAGCTCCGGGCGCGCCAACTTCGCCCCGCTCTCATTCTCGACGTAGGTTCCGACTAGCGGCAGGCCGCGCTCGGCGGCGAAGGCTTCGATGTCCTTCCGCGCGCGGGTTGCGTCCTGTTCAACGGTGCTGGCGCGGAGGTAGGCTCGGGCGTTCATGAGTGGAACCTCTCAAGTTTGGTTTGAGTGGTTCACTATATCGAGTTCAGTTTAAGCCGTAAAACGGTATTTTGTGAACCGGGGATAGGCTGATCTCGCCCGCGTATGCCCTATTTGATTCATCCTTTTTGCGTTGGACGGGGGCGATGTTGGCCCTTAGCCCCCCTTGCGCCCACCTCATCGTCGTGGATTACGACCGCCGCAACGCGCGTCGACGTGCGCCGCAGCGATGTTGATGTTGCGCAGCCGGCGAAGAGTTGCGGCGCTGAATTGGCGGATCATCCAATTCGATCTGTGTGAAACACATGGTTAGGACTCTTTCGGCAAGATCGACGACACCGTCTCCCTATGACCATGCAATCGAAATCATGGCCCGTCGCGCCCATAACGCTCCTCGCGACGCTTGCCGCGGGCGTCCTTGTCCACGACCGCCTCGGAACCAAGCCATCTGTCGACGACGCGGCTCCGACGCGAACCGCATCGATTGCGACGGCCCATCCCGATGCTGTGAGCCCGGAGCCCGTTTCGGTCCCGGCGCCCGCCTCACAAGAGCCGAACCTTGTTCAGGACGCGGCTCCGACGCGAACCGCGTCGATTGCGACAACCGAGCCCGCTACCCCGCCACCTGTGAGTCCGGCGCCCTTTTCGGCCCCGGCGCCCTCCGCGACGCCCGAGCCCGAGCTGCCGCGGCGCATGACCGCCTCACAAGAGGCGAGCCTCGACGCATGGATGATCAAGACCTATCTCTCATGTTGGAAGCCGGCGGCTCAGCCCGGCGACGCAGACTCCTATGTCGCGCGGGTACGCCTCAAATTCAAACCCGACGGATCGCTCCTGAAGCCGCCGAAGCTCATCAATCCGCCGTCCGATCCGGCGCAGAAGCCGCGGGCAAGGAGCGTGTTGCAGGCTGTCAAGGCATGTGACCCTTTGCAGGTGCCGGCTCAATATCGCTCCTTCTACGAGCAATGGAAGACCAAGACTATCCTGTTCGATCCGCAGGTTGCCGCCCGCTGAAAGCCGGAGGTGGGCTTTTTTCGCCCGCCTTTGGACGCGCAGAAAATTCGTGGTTACGTCAGTTTGGTCGGATAGGCAGGCGGCGGCCTTGTGAGCTGGAGCCAAGCGGCAGACCAAAGCAGCATTGGTTGGCCTCGCGACGACGACTACACTCGGTGCGTTGCCCGCACCGCGTTTCGGAGCAGTGCCGCGCGCGTGGGCGCTGTCGCATCGCGCATTGGCGGAGATGGCTCGGCCAATCGAGCCGCCGCATTGTGCCTGCCACGTCGTTTTGCGAATACGCTGATACCAGACCGCGCAAGACGCCAAAATGGTTCGCGCTTGATGATGAACGGCCGCTGTTCGCTTTCGCCGGCTCGTGGACGCCGTGGCGGGGCGTGCGCGTGCCGGAGCGCGCGCCGATCGAGTGAGAGCATGAGCTGTTCGGTTTCCTGACGACGGAAGCAAACGCCGTCGTCGCGCGGATTCACCCCAAGGCTATGCCGGTCATTCTGACGAAGAGGGAGGAAGTCGACCTTTGGCTTTCGGCCGACGCGCCGAAAGCGCCCGAACTGCAACGGCCCTTGCCTACGGTTCTGAGGATCGTCGCCAGGGGTGAGAAAGAGGACGGGGCCCGCGTCCTCGTCTGACTGAATTCCGCGCGGCCCCTTATTTGTCTGCCGGTAGGAACAGGACCGAGCTGAGCCGGTTATTGTTGCATGACCCGCTTGATCGCCGCGTTTTTTCTTGCCGAACTCGCCTCCTTCCCCGCTGCAGCGGCGCACAGGACGCCCGGAGGAGCGCCGGAAATCAGCGCGGCATCGATCAACTCCTCCGCGCCGAGCGGCAAGAACGACAGCGACCCTTCGCTAATTACCAAAGCCGAAGTTCTCCTTGATCGAGACCATTTCTCTCCGGGGGAAATTGACGGCATGAATGGCGACAACTACCGACGCGCTATAGGAGCTTTCCAGCAAGCCAATAACCTGCCCGCCACCGGAATTCTGGACGCCGATACCTGGAAGGCGCTGACCTCGAATGCTTCGGGGCCGGTGCTGAAGCCTTATTCGATCACCGATGCCGACTTCGCCGGACCGTTTGACAAGCAAATTCCAGTGGGCCTCAAGCAGATGGCCGAGCTCCACGGGCTCTCCTACACAAGTCCGCTGGCGGAACTGGCCGAGAAATTCCACCTGAACATGGAGTTTCTGCGCAAGCTGAACCCGCGCGCCGATTTCGAGCATTCAGGACAGGAGATCGTCGTAGGCGACGTTAAGCCCCTCAATCTGCGTGCCGGGCGAGATACCTTCGAAGCCATCCCGCCAAACAATAGCGAAGGAGCCGCGAAAGAGAGCGTAGCGACGATCGTGGTGGACAAGCCCACACGCAACGTGCGCGCCTACGACAAGGGAGGCAGGCTGCTCGCTTTCTACCCGGCGACGATCGGCAGTGAAGAAAAGCCGGCTCCCAGTGGCGCCTTCAACGTGCGACGCGTCGAGTGGAACCCAAACTTCATTTATGATCCGAAATTTGCGTGGAAAGGCTTGAACGTGAGACAAAAGCTGACCATCAGACCGGGGCCCAACAATCCGGTCGGTCTGGTTTGGATCGATCTGAGCGCCCCCTCTTATGGAATTCACGGCACGCCCGAGCCCACGAATATCGGAAAGACCGAGTCCCACGGCTGCATCCGCCTGACGAACTGGGACGCGGTGGACTTAGCCGCGATGGTGCGCCCCGGGACCGTGGTGAAGTTCGAGGACGAGGATACCCCCGTGGCGCCCCTACAGGGCCCGGTGAGCGAGCGGCGGGGACTAGAGACCAACCGCGGACAGCCGTAGACGCGGCGGGTGGGATTTTGCGGAATGCCGGGATTGCGTCGCCGGCCGAGAAGCAATTCCAAAGGAGCAAAGACGGGAAATTCTTGGGCGAATGCTCGTGCGCGACGTCAGCGAATTTTCCGCGGCGCCGTCGCGAGCACATTGAGGTCGTGCGGCGCGCTGATGATTTGGGCGTCGGTCTCGTGGGCCAACGCAGGCGCGAGCGGCCAGCCGCCCTTGCCGCCAGTGCGACCACCGCCCTCATCGTCGGAACCGCAGCCCCGCGGCCGGACGCTTGCGACGCCGCCCTCAATAACAACTCCTGCTGTGCAGGCGCCGTCAGCAGTGACGCCTTTGGTCCCTCAGCCTGCTGATGCGGCAACGTGTCTCGCGGAGCTCAGAGCGAATCGCATCGACGCCGAAATCGTACCCGCCCCCCCGGCTCCACTCGCCGATTGCGCGATCGCCGAGCCGGTGCGCGTCAGCTCGATCGGCTTGGCCAATGGCGCTGCGATCGACATGCCCGACCATCCAATTCTCGATTGCGCATTCGCTCTCGCCTTCACGAGGTTTGCGCAGAACCTGATGGCGCCGCTTGCCACGGCGATGCTTGGCTCGGACATTGTCGCGCTCGATACTGGCGGCTACTCATTGTCGCAGCCCGATCCGGCTTCCGAGCGGCAATTCGAACCCGCATGCCAAGGGCATCGCCATCGATCTTTCGGCAATCACGCTCGCCGATCGGCGACGTATCGCCATCGGCCATGAAGCGAATTCCGCGGAGACCCTGTTCGCTCGGACGATGCGACAAGCCGCCTGCGGCTGGTTCACTACCGTGCTGGGGCCGGGCACGAATGCGGCCCACGCCGAGCATTTCCATTTCGATGTCCTGCGCCATGGAGCAAGCGACAACTATCGCATCTGCGAGTAGCGTCGGTCTTGGATCGAAGCGCGCGAAGGGCCGATTGACGATGTCGCGCTCCCCGAGGACAGGCACCCGCTTTTGGGAATGGGGACGTGGGAGGGACAGCGCTCAGCGCAAACCGAATCGGCGGCGTGGCGATGGGTTGACGTCGACGAGGTTAAGCTCTGCGACAAGGCTCGCTGGAGTGTCGGCTGTCCGCGAGATTGAAGGGATGCGCGGTACCAGTCGATCAAGCTTAAGTGGCTCGGTGTCGTCGCCAGCGCAATCGGCGCCGCCCTCGTGTGCTTCGCCTTGGGGTACGCCAGGGCGCGCCGCATTCGACGCGCTTTGACGAAGGCTTAGTCGCCTTTGCGCTTCGACAAAGCTCGCGTCTATCTCACGCGCCACAAGCTCATAAAGCGCTTTGTTTTTGTGAGAACGCATTTGTGCAGCGAGCTCAGCCAAATAAGCGGCTTCCCCGCTCGCGCGAAGACCAAATTGCCTGATGAGATCAGCCGCAGTTGCCGCGATCTTTTCTCTGCGGGGACTGAGCAAAGGCAATCGCATCGAGAGGCCCCAATTTGCCGAAGGCGGTGAATTGCTGAAACCAAACAGGGCGGCCAACTTGCGTCAAGCGAAGGCTCAGCCGCGCCGCTCTTTGGTCACCGCTTTGTTTCAAGACGAAGGTCAAGGTCAACCAGGAGCTGACCCCCGAACGAGCTAGCTGAAACGCGCGCTCGTTCCATGGCAGTAGTGCCCCCCGCCCTCAGGCCATGCCGTGTTCTCGGCGCGAGTTGATCGGGAAGATAGCGGGAAAGAGCAACAAGTTTGCCCTGCGACCACGCTGAGTGTGCGGTCCGTCAGCCCTCAGCGATAGGGGACGGCGAGCGGCTGACGTCGCTGTAAATGGGGAAACTACTCATGGCGTCCGCCAGTTCGCTGCGCAATACGAGAGCCCTCCACAGCAGGGGGCCGATGAGCAGTCGCAAAAGCGCGCGCTCACGAGTACGAGCTCGGACATTCAGATCGCGAGCTGAAGCGGCTTCGCCTCCAGGCTCGGCTTGTCGATCGGCTGCCGCGGCAATTCTTTGCCAACGCTGGCCTCAAGCCAGGCATGAGGGTGCTCGACGTCGGCAGTGGAGGCGGTGACACCGCGCTGCTCTCGGAGGAGGTCGTCGGCGCCGAGGGCGAGGTCGTGGGCGTCGATCAGTCGCCGGCTGCCGCCGCCGCCGCCGCCGCCGCCGCCGCCGAGAAGCGGATCGCGGCGGCGGGAAAGCGCAACATATCATTTCGTCATGGAGATCTGGACAGGCTCGAACTCGGCGAGCCTTTCGACGCCGCTGTCGGGCGATATGTCCTCATGTTCAATCCCGACCCGGCGTTCGGTTAGCCAATCTCTTGATCGTCCTCTCAATCGGGCAGTGTACTGTTCTCGACATCGCCCAGGAACCGGACCTCCCCGGCCCGGCCGCCTTCCGCGATCGCCACCGCGTGCTTCTTCTTGGCGACATCGGAAGCCACAAAGACTTCGCTATACTGTCCCAGGGTCCGCCCTCCGTGCATGAGGCTCAGCTCGGCATGCCCGAGCAACCCTCGTTCTTGCACGATAGGGCGGGCCACCAGCTCAGTCCGCGAACATGACGTCTAGCAGGATTGAGCGAAGATTCGATTGACGACCGAGGTCCACGTGCCGTAGGTTTGAATTGAAGTCGAGTTTGCGTTGAACGCGTTTCTTATGCTGATCTTCAATCGGAAGATCCTTGCCTGAGAGCAGTCGGCGCAATGAATCAGGGGTTTCTTGATCGCACTCGAGAAAACTCCTTTTCGCAAAGCATCGCGATTCCTTCGAAAAGTACCCGAGGGTCATCCGCTTTCATGGCCGCGGTCGCCGGTGTCGCGCCCAGGCGATGCGCGCGCGCCCACCACAGGCCGGTGGGGCCCGTCCCGATGACGGGATCGCCCGAGACCACGTTGCAGGCGCGCAAACTTCTGGTGCGTCAATGCGCGCCATTTCGATAGGTCGAAGCGCCTAGGGCGCTCGTGGAGGACATTCACCCAGACGCCGGCGCAATCTGGGGCATGGCCGGCAACATCGAGAATACGGCGACGCCATCGCCGAGTTGGGAGGACGGATGGGCGCGCGGGTCATCATAGTATCCAACCGCGTCGTTTTGCCG
Source organism: uncultured Alphaproteobacteria bacterium (assembly GCA_963767245.1). Lineage (GTDB taxonomy): Bacteria > Pseudomonadota > Alphaproteobacteria > Rhizobiales > Beijerinckiaceae > Roseiarcus. The sequence goes on along the minus strand of CAVYDG010000003.1, from coordinate 270,876 downwards.
GAAGAAGCTCATTCCTCGCTCGCTGACGAAATGGCGGCGACGGTGAAAGCTGTGCTCAAGAATCAGACCGGCATTTGGTTTGGCTGGAGCGGCAAAGCGACCGACCAGCCGGCCAATGAACCGAGAACTCTCAAAATCAACAAAGCGACCTATGTCCAGATCGAACTGTCGAACAACGACATCCAGGAATATTGCACCGGACTCGCCAATAGTGTGCTCTGGCCCATTCTCCATTATCGGGTCGACCTGCAGGCATATTCGCGCGCCGACGCGAGCGGCTACATACGCGTCAATCGCCTGTTTGCGGATCACCTGAGCGGTTTGATCAACGAGGACGACGTCGTCTGGGTGCACGATTATCACCTCATCCTCCTCGCGCGCGAATTGCGTTCGCGTGGCCATCGCAACCGGATCGGCTTTTTCCTGCATACGCCCTGCGCGCCGCCCGACATTTTGCAGACCCTCCCGCACCACAGGGAGATCCTCGGCGGACTGACCTATTGCGACCTGGTCGGATTCCAGACCGATAACGATCGCGACAATTTCGCCCAATATCTCGTAGGGCAGGGCGGGACGCAGAGGCGCGGCGGCTACGAGATCGACGGCCGGCGAGTCCGGCTCGGCGCCTTTCCGGTCAGCATCGAAACGAAGGCGTACATGCGCCTTGCGCGCAATGCGGGGCGCTCGGCGATGCTGGCTCTCGTGCGCGAAAGTCTCGGCGGAAGCCGGCTCGTGCTCAGCGTCGATCGGCTGGACTGTTCGACAGGCATTCCGGAACGGATCAAGGCGTTCGAGCGATTCCTGGAGATGAACCCGGACTGGCATGGCAAGGCGACACTGCTGCAACTCACACCGAAGAGCTGGTCCGACATCAAGCAATACAGCGAGATCGAGTCCGAGGTGACCGGCCTAATCGGCAAGCTCAACGGACGATTCGGGGACGCAGCGTGGACTCCGATCCGCTATGTCAACCGATCCTATTCGCGAACCGTCCTCGCCGGCATCTATCGCGCCGCTCATGTTGCGATGACCACCCCGCTGCGCGACGGCATGAATTTGATGGCCAAGGAGTTTCTCGCAGCGCAGGATCCCGTCGATCCCGGGGTGCTGATGCTTTCACAATTTGCAGGCGCTGCGAAGGAGCTCGACCAGGCGCTGTTCGTCAATCCGCATGAGACCGATTCGGTGGCTGCGGCGCTGAAACGCGCCTTGGAGATGCCGCTCGATGAGCGGCGCGAACGCCAGGCATCGATGCTTGCGTACCTCTTGAAGAACGACATCAATCGGTGGGCAAGATCCTACACATCTACCCTCGTCGACGGGAGGAAGGGGCGCAGCTTGCTTGGAGTCCTGCGCGCCTTGCTCAAGCCATCGACTGCGCAAACACCCCGCGGCGCGCTGAGAGGCGTCGAGACAAGCGGAGGCGACAACTTGGCGCTCTCCTAACGCCGGTGTTCGGCGCATCTGGCGAGTCCGTCGAAACGCCTGCGTCTATCGGCATTGAGTGGCAGCGCCCAGATTCCGGCGACCCGGTGGGGGGTGATTGCTCTTGGGCTGCTCCAACCCATCCGAAGGTTACGGCCGCTGGAGCCGGCACCACGCCAGCGCGGCGTCATTGTTCCGGTCTGCGGGGCTGCCCGAACTCCGTGCCCATGCATAGTAGTTTCTTGATCGGATGCGTCCACATGAATGCAAGGTCGACCCGCTGGTTGCGAAGCTCCTCCATGTCGCCCGGGATGCGCCGAGCAGCGAGCGCTTTCCATCAACCCCTTCGTCGTGCGAGATGCGTAGGGCTTTCGTAATGCCGCCTTGGCGGAGTGTGGCGCCGCTGGAGCGCTCGGACGGAACCAGTCCGAGATACGCCATGAGCTGGCGGGGATTGGCGAAGCGGGTGATGTCGCCGAGTTCGGCGATCACCGTCGCCGCCGCGACCATAGCCATCCCGCGTAGCGCTTGCAGGGCGCGCACCACCGGGGCCAGCGACCAATCCGGCAGCGCCGCCTCGATATGAGCTTCCAAACGGTCGCGCCGCGCCGTCGCCGCCTCAACCGCCGCGATGCAGTCTTCCAACACGATATGATGCGCCGCTTGCTCGAATTTCAGTCCGGCCATCCAGCGACGGTGCATCAATGTCCACGCCGGCCGATTGTAGTGACGGCCATGACGCAGGAGAAAGCCAGAGAGCTGCTGACGGGCCTGGCGAAGACTGCGGACGGCCGCAAGACGCGCGCGTACGAGATCGCGGATCGCCTCATGGGCCTGATCAGGAATCCACACAGCGGTCAGTTCACCGGCGCGATGCAGCTTGGCGAGGTTGATCGCATTCCGCCGGTCGGTCTTGATCCGATCTCCCGGCTTGCGTGGGATCAACGACGGAGCAACGACAACGCAACCATGCCCAGCCAGGCTCAACTGCCGTTGAATGCCATAGCCGCAAGGGCCGGCCTCATAACAGAACCGTAGCTCGCTGCCAGCGCGCGACAGCTTCGCTGCCAGAGCGTTCAAGGCCGTCGCTGTGTTCGCGACCTTGCCATACGAGCTACACGGGAAAATCGGTGACGGCGTGAATCAAGCGGCGGATTTGATTTCGGCGACAGCTTCGATTCCGTCCTTGAACTTTATACCGTTGACGACTTTCGGCAACTGGTTTTGACCTTGCAATCGCCGCCAGGTCCTGGACGCCGCGATCACCAGTTTGAACACCATGAGACGCGCGGTGTCCTGCGACAGCGCGCCTTTCATGCGGACGGTGCGATGCCTCACCGTCGCGAACACGCTCTCGATCGGGTTCGAGGTTCGCAAGTGGTCCCAATGATCGGCGGGAAGGTCGAAGAACGTCAGCAGTGTCTGCTGATCCTTGATCAGGGATTCGACGGCCTTGTCGTATTTGGGCGCGTATTTCTCGGCGAAGGTCGTCATCGCCGCTTCCGCCGCACCCCGGCTCGGCGACAGCCAGATCTCGCGCAGATCCTTGTGCGCGTTGGGTTGCAGCGACTTCGGGAGCTTGTCGAGCACGTTCAATGTCTTGTGCAGCCAGCATCGCTGATGACGCGTCGTCGGGAACGCCTCGTCGAGGGCCTTCCAAAACCCGAGCGCGCCATCGCCAATGGCGACTTGCGGCGCGACGACCAAGCCGCGCGCCTTCAAATCGACGAGTAGTTCCTTCCAGCTTTGACCGCTCTCCCGCATGCCCGTCTGAAAGCCGATCAGCTCCTTCTTGCCTTCCGCCGTCGCGCCCATCAGCACCAGCATGCATTCGGCCTGCGGCTCCATGCGCGCCTGCAAATAGACGCCGTCCGCCCAGACGTAGACGTAATGGCGCGCCGACAAATCGCGCTTCTGCCATCGCCGATATTCGTCCTCCCACTCGCTCTTGAGGCGCCCGATCACCGCAGCGGAGAGGTTGGGCGCGTCCCTGCCGAGCAAGGCGGCGAGGGCCTCCTGGAAATCGCCGGCGGAAATCCCGCGCAGATAGAGAACCGGCAACAGGGCGTCGAGGCTCTTGGTGCGCCGCGCCCATTTGGGCAGGATGTTCGACGAGAAGCGAAGGCGCTCCCCCGAAGCGGCGGCGCGATCGCGGGCCTTCGGCTTTTGCACTTCGACCGGGCCGATTCCCGTCTGGATCGCGCGAACCGGATCATGCCCGTGGCGAACCACCCGTTGGCGGCCATCCGGAAGCACGAGCTCCGCGGTCGAGGCCAGAAATGTCTCGAACTCCGCCGTCACCGCCTGGGCGATCAGTCGACGCGCGCCCGCTCGCAAGATTTCCGTGAGCGGATCATCCATGGCCCCTTTCTGACGGAGGGCAACAACTCTATTCTCGGTCATGGCGTAACGCTCCTGTTTGGAGGTTCGGGTGGCTTGATCACCAACCCCGTTACGCCGCCTTCCTCACACCGTCACCCTGTTTCCCCCATAGCTCTTGCCATACTCGCGCACGTCCTTGTGCGCCCGCCTCCGCAAGCGCGACCGCGATCGTATCCTTGTGCACGTCAAGGCCCACGTATGTGATAGATTTGTCCAAGACCCGTCTCCTATGCATGAGGCTCCGCGCCGGAACGCCCGGCGCAACCCTCGACAAGCCTGCATACTGTGAGACGGGTCGCCCTATCTCAGGCGAACATGTAGTCTAGACCGTTGCATGGTTGTTGCCCTCCCCGTGAGCGAGAAGATCAAAACTGATTGATCCCGACTTCGAGCGTTTGGCCCGAACGCCATGGCCGGAGGCTTCCTTGGCGTCCTCGGGCATCAGGCCCTTGAGTTCGGACTTGGCTCGCTCGTGGTCGAGAAAGGCCGAACGGGTGGCGCAGAAGATACCCGCGAACTCAGCCCAGGAGTTGGACTTGCTCATGTCGACCAAACGGACGGCCTCGATCCGCGGCCGAGGCGGTTCGATCCCGTAGGGGCGCGGCATTTCTCCGGTCTCAACGCAGCGCCAGAACCGCTTCTCGGCGGTAACCAGAAAATGCTGATAGAGGGCATCCTGCGAATTCCGATTCAATCCGGCCAGGGATTCCGATTTGATGTCGGCCGCCGTTCCGATTTGATGTCGGCCACCATTCCGAAATGAAGCCGGCCACCTGAGCCGGTCACGGCTCTGATCGTTTGCTCCCCGCGGTTCAGCAACTGCGGCACTCCTGGGCCCGTCGATGGTCGACGAGGAGATCGGGATGCCGGCGAAGCGGGAACTGAGCATGCGACAATTGCGACATCTATTGCGGCTGCGCCACGATGGGGTGAGCGCGCGCGAGATCGGGCGACGTCTTGGCGTGGCGCGCTCGACGATCCAGGACAATCTGAAGCGGGCGGCGGCGGCCGGGCTGGCATGGCCGCTGGCGGACGACGTCACCGACGAGGCTCTGGAAACGCGGCTGTATGGGCGGGCCGGGGTCACGCAAGGCCAGCGGCGGCGGGCCGAGCCGGACTGGGCGGCCCTGGCGCGCGAGCTCAAGCGTCCTGGCGTCACGATGACGATCCTCTGGGAGGAATATCGAGAGGTCCATTCTGAGGGTTACGGCTACAGCCGCTTCTGCGACCTGCTTCGCGGTTTCGAACGGCGGCTGACCCCCGTGATGCGCCAGCACCACGTCGCCGGGGAGAAGGCGTTCGTCGACTATTCGGGCAAGCGGATCGGGATCGCCGATCCGACGACGGGAGAGATCCGCGAGGCGGAGATTTTCGTCGGTGTGCTCGGCGCCTCGAACCTCACCTATGCCGAGGCGACATGGACGCAGGCGTTGCCGGACTGGACCGGCGCCCACGTGCGCATGTTCCGCTTCTTCGGCGGTGCGCCGAAGCTGCTGGTTCCCGACAATCTGAAGAGCGGGGTCAACAAGGCCTCCTTCTACGACCCCGAGATCAACCGCACCTACGGCGCGATGGCGACGCATTATTCGGTCGGCATCCTTCCGACGCGGCCGGGGCGGCCCCGGGACAAGGCGAAGGTCGAGGCCGGTGTCCGGTTCGCGCAGACCTACATTCTGGGGCGATTGCGGCGGCTGACGTTCTTCTCGCTCGCCCAATGCAATGAGGCCATCGCGCTGGTCATGCAACGCATGAACGAGCGCCCCATGCGCAATCTCGGCGTCAGCCGGCGCGAGCTGTTCGAGAAGATCGAACGCGCCGCCCTCATTGGCCTGCCCGCCGAGGACTGGGAGTTCGCGGAATGGCGGCGCGCGCGGGTCAATCTCGACTATCACATCGAGATCCATGACTTCCTGTATTCGGTTCCGCACGCGCTGATCCGCGCCGAGGTCGAGGTGCGCATCACCGCGCGCACCGTCGAGATCTTCCATCGCGGCCAGCGCGTCGGGGTCCATCAGCGCCGCTACCTCGGCCGCAGGCACGGCACGGACCCAGACCACATGCCCAGTTCCCATAGGCGGTACGCCGAGTGGACGCCGGATCGATTCCGCCGCTGGGCCGGCAAGATCGGGCCGAACACCGAAGGCTTGATCAGCGCCGTGCTCGCCAGCCGGCCGCATCCCGAACAAGGGTTCCGCACGTGCTTGGGAATCTTGCGCTCGTATCGCGGGCTCGATGCCGGCCGCGTTGAAGCGGTCTCCGCCCGCGCCGTCAAACTGGGCGTCCTCAACTGCAAGGGCGTCGCCTCGCTCCTCGCCCGCAAGCCCGAGAGCACCGCCGCCAAGGACAGCAGCCCCGCCACGCTGTTCGACCACGCCAATCTGCGTGGCCGCGGCTATTACCATTGAGAGGATATCCTCATGCTCGCTCATCCCACGCTCGACCATTTGCACGCGCTTGGCCTTTACGGCTTGGCCAAAGGATTCAAGGAACTGGAACACAGGCCCGAAGCGCGCGGCCTCGATCACGCCGAATGGCTCGGCCTGCTGCTCGAATACGAGTTGACGCTGCGCCGGCAAAAGCAGTTCGAAACGCGCGCCAGGGTCGCCAGGCTGCGCCATTCCGCCAGCGTCGAGGACGTCAACTATCAAAGTCCTCGCGGGCTCGACCGCGCGCTGTTCCTCAAGCTCGCCGCCTGCGACTGGATCGCCGAGCGCCGCAACCTGCTGATCACCGGGGCCAGTGGCCTGGGCAAGAGCTGGCTCGCCTGCGCCCTCGGCCACAAGGCGTGCCGAGAGAACATGTCCGTTCTCTACACCCGCATGCCCCGGCTCTTCGCCGATCTCGCCATCGCCCACGGCGACGCGCGCTACGCCAGGCTCCTGCGCTCCCTGGCGCGCGTCAAGCTGCTCATCCTCGATGACTGGGGTCCGGAGGCGCTCACGCCCGACCAGGCGCGCGATCTGCTGGAGATCGTCGAGGATCGTTACGACAAGGGCTCGCTCATCATCACCAGCCAGGTTCCCGTCGACCGCTGGCACGATCTGATCGGGGTACCCACGCTCGCAGACGCCATCCTCGACCGCGTCATTCATAACGCCTATCGCATCGAACTGGCCGGCGAGAGCCTGCGCAAGCGACGGTCATCGCCTTGAATCCGGCGTGCGCGCAGAGCCAGATCCGCCCAACCCTCGGCGCACAAGGCCGTGGACAACGACGGGCTACGCTACGGCGCAACGGAAAGCGCGCTCCGCCCGTCGTTGCCCACCGCCACACGATCCAACCCTCGCACGCCGAACCTTCTTCTCATTTTGCGGAGGCCCAAATCCATGCCCGCTTGACCAATCCAGCCAAGCAAAACATCATCACTTCGATCCGCGGAAGCAGACGCCCGGTGGCCGACTTCAAATCGGAACCCCGGCCGGCTTCAAATCGGAATCGGTGGCCGGCTTCCTATTGGAATGCGTGGCCGGCTTCGTCGGTATCCGCAGGCATCCTGAGGAATGGTCATCTCGATCCATTTGCCCCCGCCGATGATGATCGAGAGGACCGCCGACCTGGCGTTGGTCACCCACATATTGTGCTGGAGCTGAGCCATATGCTTTTGCGCCGCCGCCTCTTCGGAGAACGACCAAGGCAGCGCGAACTTGGCCTCGAACACCGCATCAAGTTCAGCGACGAAGCCATCGAGGGTCGCCGCCATCCACCGCTTCACCGGATGCTGGACCCAGCGCTGGACGTCCGCGACGGAGCGCCCAGTGTTGCGCTCGTACCAGCTTCGGTTCAGGGCCTCGGTGACGACCCCAAGTTGGACGATCAGGTTCCCCGACAGGTCTTCGGGCTCGACCTCACCGCGCTTTTCCCTCCACAGTCGGATCAGCGCCGCCTCATCCGGGCTCATGATGATCCGGGCGTCCGAGCCGCCGACGAAGAGCCGGCGATTGGGCCGCCCCTGCAATGTTTCCAAATTCATGAGTTCCTCCAAACGAAATTCCATGATTTTCTCCCGCTGCGGCGGTACCGTTGGGTTGAAGACTCAAGGGCGCGTATGATTGAGCGGATAGGGTCTAAAAGCGATTCACGCGGGTCTATTACGGTACGCGTAGTACCTAATATGATATTTTCAGTACTGATGTCAAGGCATCAGACTTGATCACCGGCGCGCAAATCCGAGCGAGCAGAGCGGTTCTTCGCTGGACGGCTGACATTCTCGCTTCCCATGCGGGTGTGGGCGTTCAGACAATAAAGCGGCTAGAGGCGTCCGATGGCGTGCCGTCCGGTCGGTCCACGACCCTGCTCGATGTTCAATCGGCATTGGAAGCGGCCGGCATAGAGTTCATCGGCTCGCCGATGGATAGACCCGGAATTCGAATTCGTACCGTTTCAACCAGCAGCGAATGAAAGGGCGCTTATCCCGGCGGGCCAACTCAACCGGATCGCATAGCTATGCGAATAGCGAACAGATCGTGAATACGTGTAAGAGGGAGGGAGTTGAAGAATCATATACAAGACGCGCATGGAGTGCCTCGATGTCGAAGCCCGAAAAGATCGCCGCGGTGCCGCAGACCGTCGGAGGGAATATGGTTCTCCCGCCCTCGCGAGCGTCCGGGCGCTATTGGGGCCGAGCTGGATTATCGAGGGTGAAGATCCCGAGCGCTATGAGAAGGTTCTCGCGGAGGTCGGCGCCGCAGCGCAGCCGATCGATTTTATCGACTGGTTGTTGGTCAAAGATATCGTGGACCTGACTTGGGAAAATTCAACGGACTCACCTCCAGCGCGAAAGGCTTATGCGGACTCAGCGGCTGTCTAGCTTGCAGATCGTTCTCTTTTCGATCTTGTACTCGGAAAACGGTTCTTCTTACACGGCGAAAAATGACCCCACGGTGTCTCGGATCGCGGCGAAATGGGCCCGAGGTGACACTAAGGGAGTTGAGCGCGTCGAGGAAATGCTCGCTCAGGCTGGGCTCTCCATGGCAGATGTCGATTTGCAATCGCTATCCGAGATATCCAACACATCTCACGACCTGGAACGGCTCGACGAGCGTGACGACCGCCTTGCCGGGCGTCGCGACGAGATTCTGCGGCAAATCGAGCGGCGGCGCTCGGGCTGGGCGAAGCTGGTGCGGCGCGCGAGCGAGGAAATAATTGAAGGGGAATTCCATGAATTGCCGTCGGGCGCGCCCGATGTCGGAACCGACGTGTCAGACGGGAGGTAGGACCGGCGTAGGGCCGGACGCGCAAAAGACACGAGACCGTTCCAAAGGACGAAGCGATGGCCGCCAGCGATCGACGATTAAGGGCCAATCGCGCCAATGCGGCGCGAAGCACCGGACCGCGTACGAAGGCGGGTAAAGCCGCCACGCGGCTCAACGCATTGCGTCATGGACTGGCGGCGGCGTCGCACTATGAGCCGGACGCGGACGAGGAGATCGAGGTGCTCGCGCGTGCGGTTGTGGGCGCGCAAGAGGGGTCCGAGCTACTGGCCTTGGCGCGGCAGGTTGCGGATGCAGAGCTAGCGTTGCGACGCGTCCGAAGCGCGCAAATGGCCCTGGTGAATCCTCAACCGCATACTGGGCGCCCCAGAGCAAATTCTTCGGGAGAGGTTGACGGCGCCTCTCCGAGTGCAGCCATTCGGCAAGCGAGTTTGGGCAAAGACTTAGCGGGCGCCCTCGCGCGCTATGAAAGGCGCGCCCGATCACGGCGCAGGTTTACGATCCGCGACTACGACGCTGCCCGGCAGAATTGTTGGCCCAACGGTGATCAAAGGGGCTTGGGGAAGGAATAAAGCGTGGTAAATAAAAACAATGTGTATATGTTCTATACTTATTTTGGCAGAACGAACCCAATTTGCGGTCCGCGGGGTATGTTCGCGATGTGCTATTTGCAGAGCGTTGAGGCCATCGGCGCCGAACTCTACTTGAAGAACTCGAAGGCTATCGTCGACAAACGCGCGCCGGATGTTAAAGTCGGATGGTCGACTAACCAGACCCGACGCGATCTTGGCGGCTACGCGCGGGGCGGCGCGCCGATTTAAGGGCCGCCGACAGGGAGGGAACATGGCGTACAAGGATGTCCTCGTCTTTCTCGATCCGACAACCGAGGCGGTGGAGCGGGCGCGCTTCGCCGCCGGTCTGGCCAAAAGCCATGGGGCGCGGCTGATCGCCCTGGACATTAGCAGGCCTGCCAACGCGGAAGGCATCGATCCCGAGTTGCCGACCCGCCGGATGTTCGCCGATGCGACGAGGCACGCCGGGATCTCCGCGATCTTCGCGCCAGCGGAAAAGCCTGAGGAAGGCGAGGCGCTCAGCCATTGCGTCGATCTCATGATCGCGCCCGGTCCAGACAGCCTGGCTCGCGATGTCATCCGACATGGTGCGCTTGATCGCGCCCTGCTCGATTTTGGCGCTCCGATGCTGATCCTGCCGCCGGAGTGGAAGCCGGGCCCGGTTGGCGACAACATTGTCATCGCTTGGAACGGCGGGCGGGAGGCCTTGCGCGCCGTCCATGACGCGATGCCGCTGCTCGAACGGGCGAAAAAAGTGACGCTGTTCGCGTTCTCGTCGCGGCCGAGCGCCCTGCGCCGGTCGCTTCAGATGCTGGCCGATCACCTGGCGGCGCACGGCGTCAAGGCCGAGCATATCTCGGACTGGACCAATACCGGCGACTTGACCGCGGTCGAGGCGCTGTTCGCAAGCCTCGACACCCAGGACGCCGATCTCATCGTCGCTGGCGCCTATGGTCATTCCAGGCTTTATGAGGGGTTGTTCGGCGGGGTCACCATGGATCTCATGCATCAGCAGTCGCTGCCGATCCTGATCTCACACTAGCCGCTCGGTTGCGCGATGTTCCCGCGGCAATGTGAACGGAAACGCTTGAGACGCGCCAATCTTACGAGGGTCGTCCCACCATAACGCGAGCGACTGCAGATCGGCGCCCCAAGGTTAGGCTCCCTCGGCAGCGGTCGCCACGCGACTCGGGACAAAGAATGTGTTGGCAGGGTTGAATGGATTGGTTTTTCACTCTCGACGGTTGTGACTATAGCAGACAGCTACTCCGCACTATATTTGCGGTCCCGCCTCATATGCATCCGCTTGTGACCCCGCAAATTGCCAATTCTCTCCCGTTCATCGCGATTTTTTCTTCGCTGAGTTGGTTGACTCTGGCGCCGCGCTGATATGCGGAAATTTTTGTTGGCGACTGCTGCGTTGGCTCTCGTTGGAAGTGTCGCTTCGGCGAATGCTAGTCTGGTGAGTGTCACCTTTGTGGATTACGGCCGGGACCATCCAGCCACCCGAGGTTCCTCCCGGCGAAACTGCTGTCGATCTGTTGACGTTTACGGGATCCGGTAGCGTTGTGACCGGTACCGTGGGCGGCCAATATGCGGCGCCCGCTTTCAGCGCGTCGAGTTCCGATCCCAACCCATATCTCGCGGAGCTGACCGGTGACAGTGCTACGGTCGCCCTTGGCGGGTCTTTTACGGGCGTTGAGGTCTATGTGGGCTCGTTGGACAGCTACAATACGATTTCGTTTTCCAACGGCCTCAGCTATAGCGGAGCTGCGCTGGCCTCGATGACGACCGCCGCTGACAGCGGGAACCAAACGGACGGCAGCTCGAACGGTCTCTTCTTCTTCGTGTTTTCGAATGACGAGGCGGTTCACAGCGTGACCTTCAGTTCGAGTGGGAACTCCTTGGAAGTCGCTGGACTTAGCGCCAGCAACATGGTCGTTCCGGAAGCGTCGACTTGGGTAATGATGGCGATGGGGTTCGCGGGTCTTGGGTACACCGCGTTTCGCCGGCGCCAAGTCAAGCGCTCGGAGCTCTCTGTCTAAGCCTTTGGCTGGAAGTTGCGAAAAGCCGCCCCGTGGGGCGGCTTTTTTGTTGCGTGCTTCATCGAGCCTGGACGTAACCCTCCGGCGACGGCCGCCTGTACGGGAGGGAGCGGGCGGCGATAGTGCGCGGGGTGTGGCACGAGGTTAAGTGCCCATCAACGATCGTGGGCACTATCGATGAAGCCGGAACTGTCGGCTGGATCTTCGGAGGAGAGAGGCGCGCGCCGGCGACGTTTCTGGTCGAGCGACGAGAAGCGTCGGATGGTCGCCGAGAGCCTGAAGCCTGGCGCGTCTGTGGCGATGGTCGCGCAGCGCTATAGCGTCAACGCCAATCTTCTATTCACCTGGCGGCGTCAGGGGGCTGCCGCAGCGAACGGCGGCGCGGAGCCGATGAAGCTCGTTCCGGTGACGGTTGCGGAGGCCGAGACGGCGAGTGTCGCTTCTGTCGCGGCGCCAGAACCGATCGGGCGGATGGAGATCGTGCTCTCCGGCGGGGAGCGGATCATTGTCGGCATGGACGTCGACGCGACGGCGCTGGCGCGCGTGGTCAGAACGTTGACGCGCCGATGATCCCGGTCCCGGCGGGCGTTCAGGTTTGGCTGGCCATGGGCCGCACCGATATGCGCAAGGGGTTCGACGGGCTGGCGCTGATCGTGCAGGAGACGCTGAAGCGCGATCCGCATTCGGGCCATTTGTTCGTCTTCCGCGGCCGCCGCGGCGATCTCATCAAGTGTTTATGGCACGATGGTCAGGGTCTGTGTCTGTTCGCCAAGAGGCTTGAACGGGGTCGCTTTCTGTGGCCGTCGTCGGCCGATGGAACGGTGACGATCTCGGCGGCGCAGCTCGGCTACCTGCTTGAGGGGATCGATTGGCGAATGCCGCAGAAAACCTGGCGTCCGACGGCAGCCGGATGAGGATTTTTGCTTACAAATCCGTGCGCTTGTGATTCCCTTCGGAGATGACAGGGACGATTGATTCTCTCCCCTCCGACCTGGCTGCAGCGCATGCGATGATCCTCGCTGAACGGGCTGCGAGGCTTCAAAGCGAAGCGCGAGCGGCGCACGCTGAAGCCGATCTGACGCATTCTCGCGCGACGGCGTCGAGCGCCGAGGCGTTGATTGCGAGACTGAAGCTGGAGATCGAAAAGCTTCGGCGCACGCTCTATGGCGTGAGCTCGGAACGCAAGGAGCGGCTTCTCGACCAACTGGAGATGCAGTTGGAAGACGCCGAGGCGGACGCGACGGAGGACGAACTCGAGTTGGAACGCTCCTCGTCGTCGACCATCGTCAAACCTTCGAGCGCAGGCGGCCGGGGCGCAAAAGCATCTGCTGCGCGAGCGAGTTGTGATCGCGGCGCCGCTGAGCTGCCCCTGCTGCGGTTCGACGAAGCTGTCGAAGCTCGGCGAGGATGTCACCGAGACGCTCGAGGTCGTCCCTCGCCGGTGGAAGGTGATCCAGACCGTCCGGGAACGGTTCTCCTGCCGGCAATGTGAGGCGATCACCCAGCCGCCGGCGCCGTTCCATGTCACGCCGCGCGGCTTTGCCGGCCCGAGCCTGTTGGCGATGATCCTGTTCGAGAAGTTCGGCCAGCACCAGCCGCTGAACCGGCAGAGCGAGCGCTACGCCCGTGAAGGGATCGACCTCAGCCTGTCGACGCTCGCCGATCAGGTGGGCGCATGCGCCGCCGCTCTGCGTCCGCTATACGCTTTGATCGAGCGCCATGTCCTGGCTGCCGAGCGGCTGCATGGCGACGATACGACGGTTGCCATCCTCGCCAAGGGCAAGACGGTAACTGGCCGAGTTTGGGTCTATGTCCGCGACGATTGGCCATTCGGCGGCAAGGACCCACCGGCGGCGCTGTTCTACGCCTCGCGCGATCGAACGCGAGAGCATCCCGAGCGGCATCTGGCCGGTTACGCCGGCATTCTGCAGGCCGATGCGTACGACGGTTACAACCGGCTCTATCTTCCCGACCGCAAACCCGGTCCGATCGTCGAGGCGCTGTGCTGGAGCCATGCGCGCCGGAAGTTTTTCGAACTTGCCGACATCGCCGCCAATGCGCGGCGGAGCAAGACAACAGCGACGCCGATCTCGCCGATCGCATTCGAGGCCGTCAGACGCATCGATGGGCTCTTCGACATCGAGCGCGAGATCAACGGCCTGTCGGCCGCCGGTCGCTTGGCTGTGCGCCAGGAGAGGGGCACTCCCCTGGTCGCGGTGCTGGAAGCCTGGATGCGCGCCGAGCGCGCCAAACTCTCCCGGCACAATGCAGTCGCCAAGGCGATCGACTACATGCTCACGCGTTGGCAGGCCTTCACTCGCTTTCTTGACGATGGCAGGATCTGCCTCTCGACGGATGATGCTGAGAAGAGGGAATCCTCAGCCAGGCGCAGCGGCCGTAGCCGGAGCCTTGGGCGGCTTTTCCTTCCACGCCGCCACCATTCGCTCGTAGGCCTGCTCAGCACGCCGCACGTAGTCGGCTTCTCGCTCTCGGATCTCCTTGATCCCATAGTCGCGACCTGGTCCCGCCTTGCCATATTCGCGCGGGGCACCGGCTTTGAGCGCGGCTTTGCGTAGCTTCATGGCGGTGAAGGCGGGCCGCGCGTAGGCGTACTCGGTTTCGTCCGTCAGAACATGCCAGATCATCACCGCCAGCTTTCTCGCGGTCGCGACCGCCGCAGCAGGCGCACCCCGATTTCGCTGGACACGTCCGAAGAACGCCCTCAACGGACCTGGCGCCGTCTTCGCGGACCACGCCGCCTCGACAAGCATCTTGCGCGCGTGCGTGTTTCCCTGCTTGCTGATACGTCCATGGCGTGCGGGGCGATCGCCGGACTGGCGAACCTTCGGCGTCAAGCCGAAGTAGGAACTCAACTTCTCTGGCGTCTCGAACCGCGAGATGTCGCCGATGGAGGCCAAGACGGTCGATGCGACGACTGGCCCGATCCCAGGGATCGTCATCAGGCGAACCACTCGCGGGTCTTCGAGCGCATTACGGATGATCGCCATGTCGAGCTTCGCGAGCTGATCCGAATTGCGCTCCAACTCGTCGACCAGCCTCCCGACGATCGCCTTCTCGTCGTCAGGTAAAGGCAGGCCGGCCAGCCATTTCTTTCCGGTCTTCCCGAACAAGTGTCCCGAGTACTTCGGGATCAGGTTTGCGTGCAGGATCGAATGGATGCGTCCCTTTGTGCGAACGACCTGCTCGAGGACGCCCATGCGCTCAGCCGTATGGCGCCGCTGCCGTTGGGTGTCGTCGTCTGGGATCCAGACTTCCGGCAGAAAGCCGCCGGCGTGTAGTTTGGCCAAGATCGCTGCGTCGATCTTGTCGGTCTTCACTCGCGCGTAGGCGATCGCGCGAACCATTCTCGAATTTGCCACGACAACACGCTTGACGAAGGGCCGCAAGATTTGCTCGACAGCCGCGCTGTTGCCTGTGGCCTCGATGACGACCTCGTCCTCGACCGACAACGTCTTCGCGAACTTGACGAGACGATCGTGAACGAGTTCGACCCGTTGCTCCCGCTTGATCTGCCCGTTCTCCAGGAACGCCACCTGGGCGAACGAGCGATGAATGTCCATGCCAATGATCGCCATGACTCCTCCATCTTCGTTCTAGGGAGCCAGCGGGCTTGCACGACATCTACGGATCCGCGCTCGCGGCGCAACCGGGCAAGTCGTAGGGGCGGCCATGTAACAACTCGAGCTCGCAGCTCATGGATAGGACGGCCTGCCGCCGTTTCGCGCTCCCGACGCCCCGATCCCGGTGGTCCATTCATGACTTCCTCGGAGCATGAACGCCAGTCGGAAGGGGAGCGTCGCAGGCACCATACCCGTTAACAACGCGGCGGAGCGAGCGCTGCGCGGTTTGGCTCTGGGCAGGAAGTCGTGGCTATTCGCCGGATCGGAGCGCGGCGCCGAGCGCGCCGCCCTCATGTACACGCTCATCCACACGGCGAAGCTCAACGACGTCGACCCGCAGGCTTGGCTCGCTGATGTCCTCGCCCGCATCGCCGATCATCCGGTGCATCGTCTCGACGAACTCCTGCCCCTGGAACTGGGCAGTCGAACGGCAGCGTCGTAATCTCGCGGCATGACTGCCGCCGTTCTCCGTCTCAAGGTCACGCTTAATGACGTGGAGCCGAAGGTTCTACGGCGCATCGAGGTCCCCGCCGACATCAAGCTCGACCGCCTGCATCTGACGCTGCAGGCGGCGCTCGGCTGGACGAACAGCCACCTGTTCGAAATCCGCGCCCGCGACGTGGGCTGGGGCCAGCCTTCTCCCGGCTGGCCAGACGGACCGCTCGACGCCCGCAAGGCGAAACTGATCGACGTGCTCGAGGACGCCGGAACCAAGACCCTGCGCTATCTCTACGACTACGGCGACGGATGGGAGCACACGATCAAGGTCGAGCGCATGGCGCCGGCAGAGCCCGACGCCGTCTATCCGCGTCTGATAGAGGCGTCCGGCGGTTGTCCGCCCGAGGACGTCGGCGGTCCCTGGGGCTATGGCGAGATGCTCGAAGCGCTCGAAGATCCCGGCCACGAGCGCCATGCCGAAACCCTGGAGTGGCTGGGCGAGGACTTCAATCCCAACGCCTTCGACGCCGAGCGACTCAAGGCCGACGTCGCCGCCCTCGCAAAACGCTGGGAAAGAAAACCCTCCCCCAAAAAACCGCGACCCGCCTGACCCGCGGCCCTCACCGGAGGGTTACGCCTGGACTTCGGACGGCATTGTACTCACACCATCCTGGACCGGCAGTTTCGGCCGGGTTGGCGCGCCTGTGCCGTGGCTCCGCAGTCAAAACGACAGCACCGTCGGTCGCTTACGAATTGGATTCGCAAGCTATCCTCAAGCAAACAGCTGGAAAGGGCGCGACGCTCACAATTTACGCCGCTGACGGCGGCAACTTGTCGATTGGTCCTTCTGGGATTGTCGGGGGTGGACTTGGGGTCGTTGCGCTTCCCTCAGGCTGGTCTGTTACCGAAACCGCCTATCTGGTCCCGAATAGCAACTATGCGCTTCTTCCGTTTGATCTGACAGGAGCCATCACTCTGGGTACGCAGGTAGGAAAGGGCGTCGACCTGTCGGGCCTACGGTCGACGCTCTAACCACGAATCAGGACTACTCGATTGTGGAGAAATACGTCTTTGCGACCGACGGACTCGGAACGGCAAACGCAAACGCCAATGACAGTGCGGTTTTTACCACGGTTCCTGAGCCGTCGACTTGGGCAATGATGATGCTCGGGTTTGTAGGCTTGGGCTACACGGCGTCCCGCCGCAACACAAAGAATCGAACGGTCGCAGCCATCTGACGGTGGCCGAGGTCAAGGGTTAAAAAGGCCGCCGCAGGGCGGCCTTTTCTTTGACCGGTGTCTTTGACGACGGCCGACTTCCATGCGGCGGCGGGTCGCGATCAGGTTGGGTTCTCGTGAGAAAATGGCTCAGAATTCCGGAGTACAGCCCGGATCTGCTAGCCGATGCAGTCGATCTGCGCCGGTCTGGGCGAAGCGCAGCAGCAGCGCCCGCCGGCTCGCGGGCGCCATCCGCTGAAGCTCGGCTTCGCGCATGATTTCGGCGCCGTACGGATCGGCGACGATGAGGCCCGCCTCGAGCGGCATCAAGCCGGCGGGCGTCCGCTCTGAAACGGCGAAATAGAGCCGGTCGCAGCAGGCGACATAGTCGCGCCACTTGCGGTCGGCGCGAAAGTCGGCCGGCGACGACTTGATCTCGACGATCAGCACCTCGCCGTCGCGATTGACCGCCGCGATGTCGGCGCGGCGCCCGTCGGTCAGCGGCAATTCCGTCAGGCTCGAGAACCCGCGCGCCCTGAGCAGCCGCCGCACGCCGCGGGCGATCATCAGCGCCGTCTCCGATTGGCGTCCGTCGGCTGGCAGGCCCCGCCAGTTTTCCTGCATCAGGCGGCCCTCGCGCCGGCGAGGATCATTTCGGCCGCCTTCTCGGCGATCATCATGGTCGGCGAACCGGTGTTGCCCGAAGTGATGCGCGGCATGACCGAAGCGTCGGCGACGCGCAACCCCCCAAGCCCGTAAACCCTCAGCCGCTCGTCGACCACCGCCGCCGGGTCCTGCGGCGTCCCCATCTTCGCCGTCCCTACGGGGTGGAAGATCGTCGTGCCGATCTCGCTCGCCGCCCGCGACAGCTCTTCGTCGCTCTTGAGTTGCGCACCAGGCAAAAGCTCTCGCGGGGCGTAGCGTGTGAGGGCGCGCGCCATGGCGAGGCGGCGCGCAAGACGGATCGAGTCCACCGCGACCCGCCGATCGGCCGGTGTCGACAGATAGTTGGGCTTTATGATCGGCGCGGCGTACGGATTGTTGCGCGCGTGGGTCGAGCCACGGCTCTCCGGCCGAAGGTTGCAGACGCTGATCGTTATCGCCGGATAGGCGTGCAGCGGTTCGCCGAACCGGTCGAGTGAGAGCGGCTGGACATGGAATTCGATATTGGCGGTGGCGTAGTCGGGCGACGACCTCGTAAACAGGCCAAGCTGCGAGGGCGCCATGGTCATCGGCCCGCGCCGTCGC
Source organism: uncultured Alphaproteobacteria bacterium (assembly GCA_963767245.1). Classification (GTDB taxonomy): domain Bacteria; phylum Pseudomonadota; class Alphaproteobacteria; order Rhizobiales; family Beijerinckiaceae; genus Roseiarcus. Next base: position 252,698 of record CAVYDG010000003.1, on the reverse strand, counting down.
AGCGCATAATCGAGCCCCATCATCGCCCGCTTGAGCAGCGAGCGATTGTCGACGTTGAGCGTGCGCGCGCCTTCGACAGCGAAAATGGTCCTGAGCTGCAGGTGGTCCTGCAGGTTTTCGCCGACCCCGGGCAGCGCGTGAACGACCGGCGCACCGATCGCCTTGATGAGATCCGGGCGGCCGACGCCGGAGAGTTCGAGGAGCTGCGGCGAACCGATCGCGCCGGCCGCCAATATGACCTCGCCAGTCGCGCGCGACTCGCGGCTCTGGCCGTCCTGGGTGTATCGCAGGCCCATAGCGCGGCGGCCCTCGAAAAGAATCCGCTCGACATGCGCGCCGGTCGCCAGACGCAGGTTTGGCCGCTTGAGAATCGGCTTCAGAAATCCGGTCGCCGCGCTCCAGCGCCGGCCGCGGCGCTGGTTGACTTCGAAATAGGCCGAACCTTCGTTGTCGCCGCGATTGAAATCGTCGATTTTCGCGATGCCGATCTCTTCCCCAGCGTCGCGGACCGCGTCCAGGATCGGCCAGGAGACGCGCGGGCGCTCGACCCGCCATTCGCCGCCCGAGCCGTGCAAGACGCCCGCTCCGCCATGGTGGTCCTCCTGGCGGATGAAGTAGGGCAGCACGTCGTCCCAGCCCCAGCCCGCAAGACCGAACTGGCGCCAGCCGTCGTAGTCGGCCGCCTGGCCGCGCATATAGATCATCGCGTTGATCGCCGACGAGCCGCCCACCACCCGGCCGCGCGGATAGGCGATCGAGCGGCCGCCGAGGCCCGGCTCGGGCGCCGTCTTGAACATCCAGTCGGCGCGTGGATTGCCGATCGCGTAAAGGTAGCCGACGGGAATATGGAACCAGATCCAGTTGTCGCTGCCGCCGGCCTCGACGACGAGCACGCGGTTGCGCAGGTCGCGGCTCAGCCGGTTGGCGAGCACGCAGCCCGCCGAGCCGGCGCCAACGACGATGAAGTCGTAGCTCTCCGCGCTCATGGACTCACCGCCCAGCAGGCGACGCTCCGGCCCTGTTTCCGCTCCAGTCGCGGCATCTCCGCGCGGCAATGGTCGAAGGCCTGCGAGCAGCGCGGATTGAACGGGCATCCCGGCGGCGGCGCGAACGGCGACGGCGGCTCGCCGGAAAGCAGGATGCGCTCGCGCCTGGCGGCCGGGTCGGCGACCGGGGTCGCCGACAGCAGCGCCCGCGTATAGGGGTGCTGCGGGCTCTTGAAGATCGCGTCGCGCCCGCCGAGCTCGACCGCATGGCCGAGGTAGATCACCATCACCTCGTCGGCGATGTGGCGAACGACGGAGAGATCATGCGAGACGAACACGTAGGCGAGCGCGAATTCTTCCTGCAGGCTGGCGAGCAGGTTGAGCGCCTGGGCGCGGATCGAGACGTCGAGCGCCGACACGGGCTCGTCCAGCACCAGGATCTTCGGCCTGAGCATCAGCGCCCGGGCGATGGCGATGCGCTGGCGCTGGCCACCTGAGAACATGTGGGGGTAGCGGTGATAATATTCGGGCCTCAAGCCGACCTTGGCCATGATCGACAAGGCCTCCGACTTGCGGTCACCGGCCCCAAGCGACGTGTTGACGAGGAGAGGCTCTTCGAGCGCCTTGCCGATCGTTTGGCGCGGATTGAGCGAACCATACGGGTTCTGGAACACGATCTGGATTTCCCGCCTGAGGCGCTTTCGCGTCGCGGCGCTCGCCTGGGCGACGTCTTCGCCGTCGATCAGGAGCGCGCCGGCGGTCGGATTTTCGATCAAGGTCAAGAGCCGCGCCAGCGTTGATTTGCCCGACCCGGATTCGCCGACGACCGCCAACGTGCGCCCCGCTTTCAGCGAAAACGACACACCCGACAACGCCTTGATCGTCGCCCGGGAGCGGAACGCGCCGCGCGAGACGGCATAATCCCGTGTCAAGCCCCTGGCCTCGAGGATAGCGGTCACGAGGCGGCTCCGTGCAGAGCAACCGCCCCCGGCAGCCCGGCGACCAGGGGCGTCAGGCACCGGGCGCAGCCGAGCTCGGCCGCGGCCCGCTGCGGCGCGACGTGGCGGCAGGCGTCGAAGACGAAGGCGCAGCGTGGCGAGAAAGCGCAGCCGCGCGGCCGATCGAATTGCCCAGGCACGACGCCCGGAATCGCCGGCAGGCGCCGCCCGGTCGCCCGCTCCGGCAGGGCCGCGAGCAGCGCTGCGGTATAAGGATGATGCGGGTCGGCGAACAGGTCGCGCGTGGCGTTCATCTCCACCTGCTGGCCAGCATAGAGGACGATGACCCGGTCGGCGGTTTCGGCGACGACGCCCATGTCATGGGTGATGAGCACGAGCCCCATGCCGTTGTCACGCTTGAGCCGCAGCAGAAGATCGAGGATTTGCGCCTGGATGGTCACGTCGAGCGCGGTTGTCGGCTCGTCCGCGATCAGGAGCTTGGGACGGCAGGCGAGCGCCATTGCGATCATCACCCGCTGGCTCATGCCGCCCGAAAGCTGATGAGGAAAGGCGCGCGCCCGGCGCGCCGGGTCGGGGATGCCGACCTCGGCCAGAAGCTCGACGATACGCCTGCCGCGTTCGGCGCGATTGAGGTCAAGGTGGGTCTTCAGCGCTTCGCCGATCTGAAAGCCGACGGTAAAGCACGGATTGAGCGACGACATCGGCTCCTGGAAGATCATCGCCATGTCCTTGCCGGCCAGCCGGCGCCGCTCGCCGGCGGTCATCGCCATGAGATCGGCGCCGTCGAACGCCATGCGGTCGGCGGCCACGATCGCGGCCGGAGGCAGAAGGCCCATCACCGCCAGCATCGCCACCGACTTGCCCGATCCGGATTCGCCTACGATCGCCAGCACTTCATGGCGATCGAGGGTGAGGTCGAGGCCGTCCACCGCCGTGAACGCTCCGCGCCGGGTAGGGAAGGAGACGGAGAGATTGCGGATGTCGAGCAGAGGCGAGGGCATCAGCCTTGCCGCATCTTGGGATCGAGCGCGTCGCGCAGGCCGTCGCCGGTCAGATTGATCGCGAGCACGGTGATGAGGATGGCGAGGCCGGGGAGAGTGACGATCCAGGGATCGGAGCGGATGAATTCGCGCGCATCGGCCAGCATCGTGCCCCATTCCGGAGTCGGCGGCTGGGCGCCAAGGCCCAGGAAGCCGAGCGCCGCGGCCTCGAGGATGGCGCTCGACACGCCGAGCGCGGCTTGCACGATGAGGGGGGCGAGGCAATTGGGCAATATTGTCGAATAGGCAAGCCTGAGCGGCCCGACGCCGGCCACGCGCGCCGCGATCACGTAGTCCTTGCTCAGCTCGCCGAGCGCCGAAGCGCGCGTCAGACGCACGTATTGCGGCAGGTAGACGATGGTCACCGCGACGATGGTGTTGGCGAGGCTTGGCCCCAGGACCGCGACGACGAGAACGGCAAGCACCAGGCTCGGCACCGCCAGAATCAAATCCATCAGCCGCGTTATGGCGACGTCGGCGATCGGACCAGCCATTGCTGCGGCGAGGCCGAGTGTGACGCCAACAACGAACGACACGCACATCACCGAGAGACCGATGAACAACGATACCCGCGCGCCGAAGAAGAGGCGCGACAGCATATCGTGACCGTCCCCGTCGGTTCCAAGGACAAAGCGCCAGGAGCCGCCCGCCTCCCAGACCGGCGGCGCCCGCACGGCGTCGCGAAACTGCTCGATCGGCGAGTGGGGCGCGACGACATTCGCCGCGAGCGCGATGAGGACGATGAGGACGAAAACCGCGAGGCCGAAAACAGCGCCGCGGTTCTCGCGGAACGCCGCCCAGAACGACGCCAGCGGCGAGGGCTGGGCGAGGATGGCCGCCGCCTCTTCGGCGATCGGCGCCTCGAGGGCGGCAGCGTCAGCGGCCATGGCGAATCCGCGGATCGATGACGCCATAGACGACGTCGACGATCAGGTTCACGCCGATGACGACGGTCGAGATAAGCATCACCCCGCCCTGCAGCGCGGGATAGTCGCGCCGGCCGATCGAATCAATGAGCCAATGGCCGACGCCGGGCCAGGAGAAAATAGTCTCCGTCAGGACCGCCCCGGCCATCAGGCCGGAAACCGAAAGGCCAATCACCGTCACCACCGGCAACAGCGCGTTGCGCAACGCATGCACCCCGATGACCCGGCGCGGCGCGAGCCCTTTGGCGCGCGCGGTGCGCACATAATCCTCGTTCAAGACCTCGAGCATCGAGGAACGGGTCATGCGGGCGATGACGGCGAGCGGCACGGTGCCGAGCACGATTGCCGGCAGAACGAGATGACGCAGCGCGTCAAGCAAAGCGCCTGGCTGATCCGACAGGAGCGCATCGATAGTCATGAAGCCCGTCGGCTGATCGAACGCGTAGTTGATGAGGTCGATGCGGCCCGAGACCGGCAGAAGCCCAAGCCTGACCGAAACGAACATGATCAAGAGCAGGCCCCACCAGAAGATCGGCATCGAATAGCCGAACAGCGAGATCGTCATCAGCGCTTGGTCATAGGCGCCGCCGCGCTTGACCGCAGCGAACGCCCCGGCAGGCACGCCGATCCCGATCGCGAACAGCATGGCGAAGAACGACAGTTCGAGCGTCGCCGGGAACAGGGTCAAAAACTCGGTCAGAACTTTCTGCTGCGACGACAGGGAGACGCCGAAATCGCCATGCGCGAGGCGCCAGACATAGGCGAGAAACTGCTTCCAGACCGGCTGATCGAGGCCGAGCTCGTGACGGAAGTAGGCCAACCTCTCCGCCGACATGCCGTGCTCGCCGGTTCTGACCTCGACCGGGTCGCCCGGCACGAGGCGGATGGCGACGAAAGTCAGGAACATCAGCGCCAGGAAGGTCGGGATGGTCAGCGCGACGCGGCGAAGGAAATAGGCGAGCATGGCCGATCCGAAAACGACGGGCTCCGCCCCTCACGGGAAGCGCTGCGGAGCCCGGACCGGCCTTACTGCAGGTCGACGCCTTCGAACGCGTGCGTTCCAAGCGGGCTTTGCTTATATCCGCTCACGTTCGAGCGCATCGCTTCGAACACGATCGAATGCGCGAGCAGAAGTTCCGGGGCTTCCGCGTGCTCGATCTCCTGCATGCGCGAATAGAGTTTTGCCCGCTCCGCCTGATCCGAGATCAGGCGCGCCTTCACCAGCAGATCGTCGAATTCAGCGTTGCACCATTTGGCGGCGTTGTTCGCGGCCGGCTTTCCCCCAGGACAGCTTCGCAGGAAAAAGAAGTTGTCGGGATCGCCATTATCGCCGGTCCAGCCATACTGGGCCGTTATCGGTTCGCCGTTCGACAGGCGCTTGCGGTATTCGCCCCACTCAAAGGTGACCAGCTTGGCGTTGACGCCAACCTTGGCGAGGTCCGCCTGCATCATTTCGCCGATGCGCTTGCCGTTGGGATTATAGGGCCGGGACACCGGCATGTACCAGAGATCGATATCAAGCGGCGTGTTGACGCCAGCCGCGGCCAACATCGCCTTGGCTTTCTCCGGATCGTAAGGAACATCCGGAATCGTATCGTTGAAGGACCACATCGTGGGCGGGATCAATGTCGTCGCCTTGGATCCCGCGCCGAGATAGACGTCCTTGATGATCGCGTCGCGATCGATCGCCATCGACAACGCCTGACGGACTTCCTTCTTGTCGAACGGCGGCTTGGTGGCGTTGAAAGCCCAATAGGCGATGTTGAGACCCGGCATGTTGATCACCTTGAGGGTCGGATCCTTTTCCATCTCCTCGAGGTCGGCGGGCCTCGGATAGGCGTTGACGTGGCATTCGCCTGCTTTGAGCTTGGCGTAACGCGCGGTCGCGTCGGGGGTGATGGCAAAAACCAGATCGTCGACCAGCGCCTTCTCGCCGTAATAGTCCTTGTTCGCCTTGTACCTGATGACGGAATCCTTCTGATAGGCAACGAATGAGAACGGACCGGTGCCGACCGGCGCCTGGTCGAACTGCTCTGGCGTTCCCTTCTTGAGCAGGAAGTCGGCGTATTCGGCCGAGCCGATCGCCATGAAATCCATCGCCAGATTGGCGAGGATGGCGACATTCGGCGTCTTGAGCTTCATGACGACGGTGTAGTCGTCGGTCTTCTCGACCGAATCAAGCAAGGTCGGCATGTCCATGTCGTTGAAATAGTCATACTTGCCGCCGGAGACCTTGAAATACGGATTGTCGGCCTTCCACTGACGGTCGATCGAGAACAGAACGTCGTCGGCGTTGAAGTCGCGCGTCGGCTTGAAGTCCTTCAGCGAATGGAACTTGACGCCCTTGCGGAGATGGAAGGTGATCGTCTTGCCGCCGTCGGCGACGTCCCAGCTCTCGGCGAGGCCGGGGACGACCTCGGTCGTGCCGCGCTTGAACTCGGTCAGGCGGTTATAGACCGGCCGCGCCGCGTCGAAGCTGGTGCCCGTGGTGTTGATGGCCGGAGTGAAATTCTCCGGGCTGCCTTCCGAGCAATAGACTAGGGTCTTGGCCGCGCTTAAGCCCGCGCTCGCGAGCAAGGCGGCAAGTCCGACGCCGGCAAACGTGAGGGCTTTCATCTATTTCCTCCTGACATGGGCTCGCACATGAGCGCCGGCGCCATCGAAGCCCTTTTTCGCTTTAAGCGCAATGGCGGACGCGCGCTCAGGCGCGTCTCGTCGGCCTCGTCATCCGTCCGCATCCCCGTCGTTCATCGGATGCAGATCGCGCACCATCGCCTTGGCGCGTTCGTCGAGCACATGGGTGTAAATCTGGGTGGTCGAAATGTCGGCGTGGCCAAGCAGATCCTGGACCACACGCAGGTCGGCGCCGTTCTGCAGGAGATGGCTGGCGAAAGCGTGGCGCAGCACGTGCGGGCTCACTCGCCTGGAGTCAATTCCCGCGGCGGTTGCGACCCGCTTGAGATCGCGCGCGAACGCCTGCCGCGTCATGTGACCGCTCGCGCTCATGGCGGGAAAAAGCCACGGACCCGCCGCCGCTGCCGGCGCGGCCTGATCGAGCAGAGCGCGAAATATGGTCATCGCCGCGCGGGCAGGCCCGGAGAGCGGCGCGAGGCGCTCCTTGTCGCCCTTGCCAGAGACAGCGATGAGCGGCGCCTTGGCCGTGGCCGCCGACTTCTTGAGGCTCAGCGCTTCCGAAACCCTGAGGCCCGAAGCGTAGATGAGCTCGATGAGGCAGGCGGTGCGCGCCGCTTCCAGCCGTTCGCGCAACGGGCGCTCCGCGATGTCGTGCCCCTCGCGCGCGATCGCGATCAGGCGCTCGACCTCGGCCATGGTCAGCAGCTTCGGCAGCGGGCGCGACCGGCGCGGGCCCTCGACCGAGAGCGTCGGGTCGTCGCGACGCCATCCTTCGACGCAGAGAAATTTGTGAAACTGACGGATCGCCGACAGGCGTCGCGCGAGCGATGCGGCGCTCAACGACCGCGCGCCCCGCGCCGCCAGAAACCCGCGCACGCACGATGCGTCCGCCTTCACGGCGTCGACGCCCTTGGCGCCAAGATAGGCCTCATAGTCGGCGAGATCGCGCCGATAGGCGTCGATGGTGTTCAAGCTCGCGCCGCGCTCGGAGGCCAGAGCCTCGAGGAAACCGGTGACTTGGGAGGCCGCGCGCGTCTTCATTTTCGCCTCCTAGTCCTCCTCCTCGAAGAGAGTCGGCTGCGGTCCCTCTCGCCGCGGCTCGGCGAGGCCGAGATGGCGGAACGCGTGCGACGTCAACAACCGTCCGCGCGGCGTGCGCTGCACGAAGCCGAGCTGGATGAGAAAGGGCTCGATGATGTCTTCGATCGCGTCGCGGGGCTCGGACAGCGCGGCGGCGATCGTCTCGACGCCGACAGGGCCGCCACCGAACTTGACCGCGATCGCGTCGAGATAGCGCCGATCCATCTGATCGAGGCCGATCGCGTCGACGTCGAGCAGCTTGAGCGCCCGGTCGGCGAGTGCGCGGGTGACGCTCGCCGCCCCCTCGACGACGGCGAAATCGCGCACCCGTCTGAGCAGCCGTCCGGCGATCCGCGGCGTGCCGCGCGAGCGCCTGGCGATCTCGTTCGCGCCGTCGTCGGCGAGGGCGAGGCCGATCGTCCTGGCGCTGCGGGCGACGATGCCCTGCAACTCCTCGGTCGTATAGAAATTGAGACGGATCGGGATCCCGAACCGGTCGCGCAACGGGTTGGTGATGAGTCCCGCGCGGGTTGTCGCGCCGATGAGCGTGAACCGGGCGAGATCGATCTTGACCGAGCGCGCCGCAGGCCCGGCGCCGATGATGAGGTCGAGCTGAAAATCCTCCATCGCGGGATAAAGAATCTCCTCGACCGCCGGATTGAGGCGGTGAATCTCGTCGATGAACAAGACGTCGCGCGGCTCGAGATTGGTGAGCTGCGCCGCCAGATCCCCCGCCTTCACGATCACCGGCCCTGAGGTCGAGCGGAAATTGACGCCGAGTTCGCGCGCCACGATCTGCGCCAGGGTCGTCTTGCCGAGGCCGGGCGGACCGACGAACAGCACGTGATCGAGCGCCTCACCGCGCGCTCTGGCGGAAGCGATGAAGACGCCGAGATTCTTGCGCGCCGCCTCCTGACCGGCGAAATCGGCGAGGAGCTGCGGGCGGATCGCCGCCTCATCCTCCGGACGCTTGTCGGCCGAGACGAGACGGCGGGGGGCGTCGGCCACTCAGGCGCCCTCGCTCGGAGGCGGGGCGGCCGCCGGGCGCGCGAGTTCCGGCCGCATGGTCAAGCCGAGAAGGTTCGCGGCGAGGCCGCAGACGAGGCCCGCGATGGCGCCGCAAACAACGAAGGCATGGACGAGCCTCAGTTCGATTCGATCAAGCAAAGCTGGGTCGATCCTTTCGGCCGGCCGTGAGCCGGGATTGGCCTCCACCGATGCGATATGGGGCGCGAGGCACAGGGCGAGGCCGTAAGCGATCAGTCCGCCGGTCACGGCGGAGACGAGCGCGCGCGGCCATCGCGCGGGTGCCGCGGCGTCCCAAAGCGCGTAAACAAGGGCGGTCGCCGCAGCAGGTCCGATCCCGGCGACATAGGCCGCGAACAATCCGACCGTGTGGCGAAACAGCGCGGCTGTTAGGACCAGAAGCGCGATAGCGTCAGGCGCGATCCTTTGTTTGAGGACCAGATAGAGGGGAATGAATATCGCCCAGCCCACCGCGGGGCCGAGCGCAGCAAACAGCGCCGCAAACCTGATCGCGGGCGCGAGAAAGTCGCGATCGAGACGGCGGGGGGCGTGGGCCACTCAGGCGCCCTCGCTCGGAGGCGAGGCCTCGAACGCGTCGAACTCGGGCCGCATGGTCAGGCCGAGGAGGTTCGCGGCAAGGGCGCAGACAAAGCCGGCGACCGCGCCGCAGGCGACCAGAGCATGGACGAGCGTCACTGCGATCCGGCCCTGCGACGCCGCATCGATCCATTCGACCGCCTGCGCTCCGAGATCGGCCTCGACCTTCACCTCGACCGACGCGCCGAGGGGCGCGAGGCGCGACGCCAGACCGTATGCAATCAGTCCGCCGATCACCGCGGCCACCAGTGCGCGCGGCCAGCGCGCCGGCGCGGCGGCGTCCCAGAGCGCGTAGAGAAAGCCGGTCGCCGCGGCAGGTCCGATCCCGACAATATAAACTGCGACCAGACCGACGACGTGGCCGAAGAGCGCGGCGATCAGAACCAGGGCCGCGATCGTGTCGGGCGTGACCGACGGCTTGAAGACAACGGAAAGCGGAATGAACATCGCCCCGCCGACTGCCGGGCCCAGCGCTGCAAACAACGCCACGATGCCGATCATTGGAATGAAGAACGGCCGCGCCGGCTCGCTCATCGCGCGCCCTTCGGGAGATAAATGACGCCCGGCAATTTGGCGAAATGAGAATCGCAAGTCAGCAGATCGGCCTCGCTGTCCATCGCGGTGGCGTAGATGATGGCGTCCGCCATCGCGAGCGCGGTCTCCCGTGCGATTTCCGCCGCCTGAAGCGCAAGCCTGGTATGAAGAGGCGTGACAACGCATCGCCCTGAAAATGCAATCGTGTCGTCGGCCGCATCTTCGGAGACTTCTCTGGTCAGAAAACGCGCGAGCTCATATTGGACGACAGTTGGGACGACCCAGTTTTCTGCGGCCGGAAGCTCGAGGCCGACGCTGCGGCCGAGCGGACTGTCACTGAGCCACTCGAGCCAGGCCGAAGTGTCGACGACACGCATCAGTATCGGTCATTGCGGTCGCGAAAATTCTCGACCTTCACGCCGCGAGCTATGCCCACGAGCGCCTCTCGATCAGGCACGGGAAGCATCAGCACGCCCTTGCCCTTTGGGATGAACGCCAGCTTCTGACCTGGGAGCCAGTTCAATTGGCGGCGCAAGGCCTTTGGAATGGAAACCTGATACTTCGGCGACAATGTCGATCCCGAGGTCATTTTTTACCTTTCTTCGATCGATGCTTATACCCTACGTGAGGCTCACTGCGCCAGCTCCTTCAACCCAGCGCGAACCAGCGCGGGGGTCTCGGCATCTTGCCCGAGCCGCGCGAAAATCCTGGCGACCGCGGCGGCCGCCTGCGGATGGGGGTAGCCGAGGCCGACGAGAGCGAGGATCGCATCCTCCGCCGCTCTCGTGACCTTCGGCGCGCGCTCGAGGCCTGACTCCGCGCCGGCGAAATCGGCGGAGGCCAAAGCAGGCGCCTTGTCCTTGAGCTCGAGCACGAGGCGGGCAGCGAGCTTTGGTCCGACGCCCGGGGCGCGGGCCATCATCGTCTTGTCCTGCCGGGCGACGGCGGCGCTCAGCGCCTCCGCCGACAAGGCGCCGAGAATGCCAAGCGCCACCTTGGCGCCGACCCCCTGCACGCTCTGCAGCAGGCGAAACCAGTCGCGCTCGGCCGCAGTGAGGAAGCCGTAAAGCCTGATTGCATCTTCGCGCACCTGGGTCTCGATCAGGAGCGCCGCCGCGTCCCCCGGAGCAGGCAGCGCCCGCAGCGTGCGGGCGGAAGCGGAAACGAGATAGCCGACGCCGTTGACGTCGAGGATCAAAGCCTCTTCGTCGATACTGTCGACAACCCCCCGGAGCTTGCCGATCATGCCGCGCCTCGCGCACGCGCCGCCCGGTGCTGGGCGTGGCAGATGGCGACCGCGAGCGCGTCGGCGGCGTCTGGCGTCGCCGCGGTCGAGGCGGGCAAGAGCATCCTCACCATCATCGCCACCTGTCGCTTTTCCGCATGCCCGACGCCGACGACCGTCTTCTTGATCAGATTGGCGGCGTATTCCGCCACCGGAAGGCCGGTCAGCGCCAGCGAAGCGAGCGCGACCCCGCGCGCCTGCCCGAGTTTCAGCGCGGATTGCGGGTCGCGGTTGACGAACGTCTCCTCGATCGCTGCCTCGTTGGGCCCCTCACGCTCGACGAGCCCGGCAAGCGAGCGATGGATCGCCGCCAGCCGTTCGGCGAGCGAGGCCGCCGCGTCGGTCTCAATCGAGCCGCAGCCGACGAAACTCAGCCGCGACCCGGCGGCCTCGATCACGCCCCATCCGGTCGTGCGCAGGCCGGGATCGACGCCAAGAATGCGAATCGCGCCGATGGTCATGGCATGTCTGATATACGAATTCCCGCGTCGACGCATTTGGACGCGTTCGATCGTTTCCACCGGCTTTCGCGCTTGGCCATCTTGGCTTCGGCGCTCAAGCCGCAATAACCTGCCGACGAACAGTCGGAGCGATTCGTGGCAGGCGCGGCGAGGTCGGTGAAAAAGCGAGTGGCGCCGCCGCCCCAGGCGACGGCCGCGCCCCATTTCGACTTCGAGCGCGAGGCTTTCGCCTGCGGCCATCGATGGGTCGCCGGCGTCGACGAGGTCGGGCGGGGACCGCTGGCCGGGCCTGTTGGGGTCGCGGCGGTCATTCTCGATCCCGACGATCTGCCGGAGGGGCTCGACGATTCGAAGGTCCTGCCCGCCGCGACGCGCGAATCTTTATGCGAGATCATCTTCGCCAAGGCGCTGAGCGTCTCCGTCGTCTTCGCCAGCGTCGAGGAAATCGACCTCTTCAATATTCGCGGCGCGGCGCTTCGCGCAATGACGCGCGCCGTCGCGGCCTTAAGCATGCGTCCGCACTTCGCGCTGATCGACGGCCGCGATCTGCCGGACGGCCTCATCTGCCCTGCGCGTCCGATCGTCGACGGGGATGCGCTCTCGATGTCGATCGCCGCCGCTTCGATCGTCGCCAAGACGATGCGCGACGCGCTCATGCGCAACCTCCATCTCGACTATCCGCACTACGGCTTCGCCGAGCACGTCGGCTACGCGACCGCGGGCCACCGCCGGGCGCTCGCGCTTTCCGGCCCCTGCCCCTATCACCGGCGCTCGTTCCGGCTCGGACAGCAAGAAGACTGACCCGGCGTCAACCCCTCATGCTGAGGAGCGCCAAAGGCGCGTCTCGAAGCATATTCCAGTGGACCGCGCAGGTTCGGTCTGTTGGGAGCGTCCTTCGAGGCCGCTTCCCGGCGCCTCAGGACGAGGGGTTTGGATCCAATCCTTTCGAAAGGATTGAGTTTAGATATCCTTTAGAATGACTTGCGCCGTACGAAAACGACACAGCGGCATGCGCGGTCGCATAACCCGGCCTTTACTTAGAATCGATCATAAACGACGCGCCGGCTCCAACGACCTGGCGATAGCGTCGAGTGTTCGTGTTCATGCGTATCGAGCGTGCCGGAGCGTTCCGCCTCCCCGCCCAGTTTCAGGTTTCGCGTACTGGCGGCGCGGCGAAACGTCCGGCCGCAATCGCTCGGGCGCCCGGCGACGGGCGCAAAGGCGAGGGCGATTCGATCCTTGTCGGCGACTGCCTGGCCGAGATGGCGAGGCTCCCCGAGGCCTCGGTCGATCTCGTCTTCGCCGATCCGCCCTATAATCTGCAGCTCGAAGGCGCGCTCACCCGCCCCGACCAGAGCCTGGTCGACGCGGTGGACGACGCCTGGGACAAGTTCGCCGATTTCGCCGAATATGACGCGTTCACCCGCGCCTGGCTCGCCGCCGTCCGGCGGGTGATGAAGCCCGCCGCCACCATCGTCGTCATCGGCTCCTATCACAACATCTTCCGCGTCGGCGCGATCCTCCAGGATCTCGGCTTCTGGATCCTCAATGACATCGTCTGGCGCAAGGCCAATCCGATGCCGAATTTCCGCGGCCGCCGCTTCACCAATGCCCATGAGACGATGATCTGGGCGGCGCGGAGCGCCAACGCCAAGGCCTATACGTTCAATTACGAGGCCCTCAAGGCCGGCAACGAGGATTGCCAGGTCCGCTCCGACTGGTTCCTGCCGATCTGTTCCGGGGCCGAGCGGTTGAAGGACGAGACCGGCCGCAAGGCTCATCCGACCCAGAAGCCCGAGGCCCTGCTGACGCGGGTGCTGCTCGCCGCCTCCAACGCCGGCGACCTGGTGCTCGACCCCTTTTTCGGCTCCGGAACGACCGGGGTCGCCGCCCGGCGCCTCAGCCGTTCGTTCATCGGCATTGAGCGCGACCCCGCTTACGCCGAAACGGCGCGCCGCCGGATCGATGCGGTCGAGCCCTTGGCCGACGAAGCGGTTGCGAGGGCGCCGACGCGCCGCAGCGAGCCCAGGGTCGCGTTCTTGAGCGTCGTCGAGGCGGGGCTCGCGCGCCCGGGGGAACAGGTCATCGACGCCGGGCGGCGCCACAGCGCAATTGTCCGGGCCGACGGCACGCTTGCCTTGGGTCCCGCCGTGGGCTCGATCCACAAGATCGGCGCGCTGGCGCAAGGGTTGCCAGCCTGCAACGGCTGGACGTTCTGGCATATCGAGCGCGACGGCCGGATCACGCCGATCGACGACCTGCGCGCCGCAATGCGCGCGGCGATGCGCGAAGCGGCCGAGTGATTCTAACCCAGGCTCGGGCGAAATCGCGATCATCAGGAGCCGCTAGGAGTCGTCGCATCAAGGCGATAGCGAGAAAAATCAACAATCATTTGCGATAATCAGAAGAAGGCGCTATCGTAGGCGAATAGGCACAAGAGGCCTCAAGCTGTTTGACACCGGCCAGCGCAGATTTGGGATCGCGCACCACCGTTCTTATCTCGCGGACCGCCGAAGGCGCGTCTCGAAAGCGTACCCGGGGCCGCCGCCCGCCCTCTACCGCCTTCGGAGTTAGCCCGGCAACCGAGACAACCCGTTGAAAAGGCTCATTTCGGAGAAGGAAAAGGAAAGCCAATGAAATCCAGGGCTGCTCTCTTGAAAAATATGGCTGGGTTTGTGGCGGTTTTTTGCAGGGTTTGAAGGATTTGTGTACCGCACCCGGTTCTTTGGACAAACGGTTGGCTTATGCGGCGCGCCTGAAAGGCTGGTCATGCCAAGCGGCGCGAGCGTCGTCAGGGCTTCGGTGGCCGTTCTTCTCGATTAGCCATCCGGCGTTGTAGCGGGCGGCGAAGGCGCGAACGGCGTCTCGGACGTCGTCGACGGTCTGGAAGATACGTCCGTACACGATCTGCTCCTTGAGGGTTCGGAACAAGCGCTCGATGACGCCATTGGTTTGCGGCTCTCCGACGAAGGCGTAGCTCGGCGCGATGCCCCAGGAGCGGATCTGTTTCTGGAAAGCGTCCGACATGAAGTTGCTGCCGTGATCATGCCGCAGCGCCAGGCCGCGGGCGGCGCCGGCGTCGACGCGGTCGAACTGGTTTCGCACCGCCATGCCGACGGCCTGAAGAGCTTCGAAGCGGGTCCCGCGCTTGGCGACATGCCAACCGAGCAGCTCGGCGTTCCAGTGCTCGGCGACGCCGAACAGCCAGACCTTGCCGTCCTGGACGGTGGCGATTTGGGTCGCGTCGGTCGCCCACATCACATTCGGCGCCTCGGTGACGATCCGCCGATCGTGCGGCGCGTCGGAGCGCGTGCGAGCGCGATGGGGCGACAGCAGGCCATGCTCGCGCATGAGCCGCAGCAGGCGTTTGCGTGACACCCGCACGCCATCGATCGCACGCAGCCTGGCCCAGACCTTCCGGTGTCCTTCGCCCGTCCACGGGGATCGCTCGAGGTCGGCGTGGATGGCGGCGAGCAACGCCTCGTCTCCGACGCTGGGCTTGGGCCCGCGGCGCGCCGAGGCCGAGGCTGGCGCGACGGCGCCCGCCTGCGGCGGGCGCGCGGCATAAAAGGAGGAGCGCGGCTGGTCCCAGATCTGGCAGACCCGGGCCACGCCATAGCGGCGGCCGGTGGTCGGGGACGTCGCCTCGGCCATCACCGCGACCTCCTGCGGGCCAAAGGGCCAGGACGCCCAATTCTGGCGCGCAGCAGCTCGACCTCCATGCTGAGCTCGCCGATGCGCTGCATCGCGGCGGCCAGTTCGCCGCTCGCGGGGTCGCTTTCGCGCTCCTTCAGCGCGCCGTCCAGGGCGGCATCCGCCTTCTCCCGCCATTGTTCGAGCTTGTAGATCGGCACGCTAAGCTCCCGCGACAGAAGCTCCACGGACTCGCCGCGAAGCAGGCGCAACACCACCTCCCGCTTGCGCCCCACGCTCCAACGCTGGCCCGGCGCCAACGGCCCGATCGTCGAAGGGTTCGGCGTCATACCCGGCAAACCTGTGGACAGCGTGGACGGGCTCCGCCCGCCCTCGCTGACCACAGGCGCAGCAGCAACATCAGTGCCTTCGATTTCTCGTCTCATGGCCTTCATCACCCCGGTCTCCTCTCTGACAAATAGCTGTCCAGAGAAACCGGGGGCAGCTCAGTTTGAAGGATTTGGATCCATTTGCGGATCGCTCAATTCTTAGCAACTCACAAACGGCTCCCTCTCGCAATGGACCGCCTTGGGAGTTGCCTTTCCGGAATGCCCGACTATCGGTTAAAGCCCTTGAAAAAGTACGGATCGGCGACGCAAAAGGCGATTTGGATTTGAGCCGGGCTTGGATTTTGTCGCGTCTGGATTTGGAAATGCTTTCGTGATTTGAAAATTCATCCGCGGGCGAGGGGCGCTGCGCTAGCCGGTTCGGCGTGATCGCGACATTCCTTTCGGCCGACGGCGCGCGCCGCCAAAATCGCTCGCACGCAATAGAAACACCTCGCCGGACGTCTCCTCGGTGTCGAGCCAGACGAACGGCAGATCGGGGAAATCGCCTTCGAGGAGTTCCCGTCCGCCGCCGACCTCGCAGACGAGCGTCCCGCCGGCCGCCAGATGCGCCGGCGCTTCGCTCAGGATCCGGCGCACGATCCGCAGTCCGTCATCTCCGCCAGCGTGGGCGATTCGTGGTTCGGCCGCGAATTCGGGCGGAAATTCCGCGATCGTCGCCGCGTCGACATAAGGGGGATTGGCCAGGATCAGGTCGTAGCGGACCGCTTTGACCGGGGTGAAGAGATCGCCCTCCTTGAGCGCGATGCGGTCAACCAGCCCGTGCTCCTCGACGTTGCGGCGGGCGACATCGAGCGCGCCGGCCGAGAGCTCGACCGCCTGGATCCTCGCGTTTGGAAACACCCGCGCGGCGAGAATGGCGAGCGAGGCGCCGCCGGCGCAGAGATCGAGCACGGAGGCGATGCGCCGAGGATCCCCGGTCAGCGCGTTGTCTTCGGCGAACGTAGTCATCAGGAGCTCGCCGATCAGGCTGCGAGGGACGATGATGCGCTCGTCGACGTAGAACGGTACGCCCTGGATGTAGATGCGGTTCAGCAGATAGGCCGCGGGCTTCCGGGTCGTCGTCCGCGCTTCGATCAAATCGCAGAGCCGCGCCCGCTCATGACGCAAGAGCCTGGCGTCGAGAAACGGATCGAGCGCGTCGATCGGCAGCTTGAGGCCCTCGAGAATGAGAAACGCGGCCTCGTCCAGCGCATTGGTCGCGCCGTGGCCGAAGGCGAGACCTGCCGCGCCAAAACTGGCGACCGCGTAACGCAGCCAGTCGCGCGGAGTGAGGAATGTTTCGATCCGCTCGTTGCGGTCCGCGTCAGCCAAGGATCGCCGCCGAGGCGGGGACGCCGCTCATATTCCGCTTCGGCACTCGTGCAAGAAGTGCTTGCGCGGTTTGCCTTCCAGCCGCTGGGCGTCGGCCTTTTGGGCGCATTCGATCGACTTGGCGGACCGCTCGGCAGGGTCTTGTCCGCCCGCAGGGAGGGGGCCGATGCTGCGCGTCGCATCGGCAGTGGGACCGCCAGCGGGAGGACCACCGCTTGTCGCGCTCTGCCCCGCGGCGTCGAAGGCGAAGATGGCCTCCGACGCGAAGAGGGCGAGCGCGCACACGCAAAGCAGCGTCGGGATTCGCATCCGTTCAGGTATTCCCGTTTTCAATTATGGTCCATCCCGCTCCCGCCGGGGTTATAGGAGCTGCGGCGGTAATTTCAAGGTGCGCGGATTGCCCCGACCCACGCAACCGCGGAGACTTCGTCCTTGTCATTCCCTTGCAGGCCGCAGTTCTAGATCCAGCCCCGCGGGGAGCGATATCGCAACTCGTCCGCATAAATTCCCCATTGCGCCGGCCACCAACTAGATATAAAGATATGTTTATGTCTGGCGAGAGATCAATCGCGCCGCTCGCATTTCCGGCGCTGCTGGCGGGCCTCGAGGCGGCCGGCGAGGAGACGCGGCTGCGCATCCTTTGCCTCCTCGAGGCGGCCGAGTTGACGGTGAGCGAACTGGTCGCCATCCTCGGCCAGTCGCAGCCTCGAGTCTCGCGTCATCTCAAACTGTTGGTCGAGGCGGGGCTCGCCATGCGGCAGCGCGAAGGCGCTTGGGCGTTCTTTCGCCTCGCCGAATTGGGCGGAGCGCTGGCGCGCGATTGGCTGCGCCGTCTCGATCCGGCTGATTCCGTCGTCAGCGCCGATCGCGCCCGGCTCGAAGTCGTGCGCGAGGCCAGGCGCCGGCAGGCTGCATCCTATTTCGCCGAGCGCGCAGCTGACTGGGACCAGATCCGCGCCCTTCACGCGTCGGAGGAGCGGGTCGAGGCGGCGCTGGTCGCCATGATCGGCTCGAAGCCCTACCGCAACCTGCTCGATCTCGGCACCGGCACCGGCCGCATGCTCGAACTGCTCAGTCCCCGTGCGGCGCGCGCGGTCGGCGTCGACCAGAGCGCGGCGATGCTGGCGCTCGCGCGGGCCCGTGTCGATGAGGCCGGGCTGCGCAACGTCTCGCTGCGCCAGGGCGACATCTACGCCCCGCCGGTCGATCGCAACGCCTTCGATCTGATCGTGATCCACCAAGTGCTGCATTTCCT
This sequence comes from uncultured Alphaproteobacteria bacterium, assembly GCA_963767245.1. Classification (GTDB taxonomy): domain Bacteria; phylum Pseudomonadota; class Alphaproteobacteria; order Rhizobiales; family Beijerinckiaceae; genus Roseiarcus. The sequence continues at coordinate 234,561 of CAVYDG010000003.1, read as the reverse complement.
CGACGAACCGGCGCGGGCGCTTGGCGAAGCGGCGCGGGCGCTGGCCCCGGGCGGGCGGCTCACGGTGGTCGATTTCGACGCCCATGACCAGGAATTCCTGCGCGGCGAGTTCGCCCATCGCCGACTCGGCTTCGGCGTGCAGGAGGTCGAAGGCTACCTCGCCGAGGCGGGCCTCGCCAACGTCCGCTGCGAGCGCGTGCCGCCGGCCGTCGGCGAAGCGGGAAAGCTGACGGTTGCGCTATGGATCGCCGAGGATCCGCGGATCACTTCCGATTCGTTTCCCAAGAGCGACGTGGAGTTCGCCTGATGGCCGCGAAACCAGTGCCCCTGAGCCGCGCCGGAACCCGGATTCAGGTCTCGTTCGAGTTCTTCCCGCCAAGGAACGCGGAGATGGAGGCGAACTTGTGGGAGGCGGCGACCCGCCTCGAGCCCCTGAACCCCGCGTTCGTCTCGGTGACCTACGGCGCCGGCGGGTCGACCCGCGAACGCACCCATGCTCTGGTCGAGCGCATGGTGCGTGAGACGACGATGAAGCCGGCGGCGCATCTGACCTGCGTCGGCGCCTCGAAGGACGAGATTCGCGCGACCCTTCGGGCCTATCGCGGTGCGGGCGTCCGCCATATCGTGGCCCTGCGCGGCGATCCGCCGACCGGGTTCGACGCCCCTTATGAAGCCGCGCCCGACGGCTATCAGTCCACCGCCGACCTGGTCGCCGACGCCCGGCGGATCGCCGATTTTGAGGTCTCGGTCGGGACCTATCCGGAGCAGCATCCGCAAAGCCCGACCCTGCTGCACGACATCGAAATCCTCAGGCAGAAGATCGACGCCGGGGCGACCCGGGCGATCACCCAGTTCTTCTTCGACAATTCGACCTATTTCCGCTTTCTCGACGTCGCCGCCGCTGCCGGGGTCGACGTTCCGATCGTGCCAGGCATCTTTCCGGTGCAGAATTTCAAGCAGACCGCCAATTTCGCCCGCCGGGCCGGCGCGAGCGTGCCTCAATGGCTAGCCGACCGGTTCGAAGGCCTCGAGGACGACCCCGCCACGCGGCGCCTGGTCGCCGCCGCCGTTTGCGCCGAGCAGGTGATCGACCTCATCGACCACGGGGTCGAGGAATTGCACTTCTACACCATGAACCGAGCCGACCTGGTGTTCGCCGTCTGTCACCTCGTGGGACTGCGCGCCAAACCGGTCGCGGTCGAATCTGAAGAGCTGGAACCGCTGCCGCTGCGCCGGCGCGCGTGGTGAGGGTGCCCGACCCTTCCTTAAGGCGTTCTTCGCTTGGTCTTTTTCGCCCCGCGCGGCAGCGTTCACATTTTGTTGTCTACACATCTGTTGCTTGTCATTTCTCCGATCGATCATCAGACTGAAGTTGCACATTCATCAACGCTGGGGTCCGCGGGAGAAAAAAAGGTCAAATATCCTCCGCATCGGGAAACGCCTTGACTTCCATCATGACGCATCGGGCTCGACTTTCTAGCGAATAAGAAAGCCGGTGCGGGAAATATCTGAGCAATTCGACAGCGGGCGAGCGCCCGTATGGCTCCATCGGCGCAAGATGTTTCAGACTCTGTAGTATCCGATGCCGGAGGGGCAATCATTTCAGAATCCGGCTGCGGGTGAGCGCTTCAAGAGGCGCGCCTCGCCAAACAGTCGTCCATCCCAGTCCGCCGCTCGATCGAATTAACTACGCTTTCCGAAAAGCAGCATGACCGGTGGCATTGGATTGACACAAGACTTCGGATTATTCTGAGTGAACAAAACATGAACAGTCGACGACTGGCGCGGCCTTATTTGTTCCAGGCGTCCGAAAGAGGAAGCCCGTGCAGTTTGCGGTCCAGAAGGAGCGTTGTTGCGATGTTGAAGCTTATCGAGGGTTCGTGTGCGTCTTTTTTCCCCAAGGAAATCGATGCGATGTTCCGCAACCGGGCGGAAACCTTCTCCGACCGGCTGGGCTGGGAGGTCGAGGTCAAGGACGGCTATGAACGGGACCGCTTCGATGACGCGAACCCGCTGTATCTCGTGTCGGTCGATCCGGATACCGAAGAATACTGGGGCTCGCTGAGGCTTCTGCCGACCACCGGTCCAAACATGTTGCGCGACGTTTTCGCGCAGTTGCTCGATGGAGATTTCATCGAGAGCGCCACCATATGGGAAAGCTCGCGAATCTGCGCGACAACATCGCCCGGACAGCCGGATCGAAGCAGGAGCGGTGTCAACTATGCTCTGAGCGAGCTCATCTTGGGCATCGGCGAAGTCGCGGTCGCCGCCGGGCTCACCCAAATCGTCTCGGTATTTGACGCCAGGATTTTCCGCGTCCTGAGAGCCGCGGGATGCAACCCCGAGATCATTGGCAGACCTCAACGAATTGGCGGAGCCATGAGCTACGCCGGTCTTTTCGAGACCGGCGAGGGTCCGCTGAAGGCCTTCCGCGCAGCGGCTGGGATAGAGAGCTCGGTCCTTGCTCCGGGCGCGAAAGAACTTGCGTTTGCTTAAGAAAGGCGGGCGCCAAGCGAGCTCAGTCCCGTCGCGCGTCCATTTTTCCGCCGACAGCGGGCGATGTTCGCGTTTTGTTGTCTACAAGTCTGGGCGATATTATACTTGACGGGACCCACCACCAGCCATAGCGTTGTCCAGCCGGGATTTTCCGGTGGGAGGACTCGATCATGTCAACCCCAGAAAAATTAGCAGCATTTTACAGAACCGCGTTTCAGCCCATGCCGCAGGTTTCGAGCGTAACCGATAACGCTGCCGTAAATCTTAGGATCGCCCATGCCGCAGAATATGCGGCCGCCCAACTCGGGATCATCGCCCGCAAGGCTGAGGAAATTGAATCACATTTGGCGAAGATGGCGAAGCATCATCCAGAGCCGGGGTCAGCTGACGACGTTTTGAACAGGAAGATGGGCTCAGGTAAGCCCTAGCGGCCTCGCCGCTTAGTCCTGCGGTATTCTGGAAAAGACTCCAGAGCGCCAGAGCGTCCGTTAGGCCAAAGCCCGCTGCTTGGATCTCCGGAAGGTCCGGAAGTCCCCCTATAGACATGATGCGATGACCTTGAAATTCGACCAGCTGGCGAGGTTCAGCGGGTCTCTTTGATTGGCTTGGCTTCGCCCTTGGGCGCGCCATCCTCGCGATCCTGTTTATGCGCGCCCTTCGCGCCTTGCGCAGAGCTCGGGCGCTTCCCACATGCCGACCGTCGAAAAGGAGGTTGCTTTGACCAACATTTTGACGAACACGGAAGACCGCTGCTATTGCGGATAACCACGCGCCTCCGGAAGTGCGCCCATACGGAACAGGCGGGGCGAATGGCGAGCAAACGTGGCAGATAGCCTATGTGAGCTTGGGTGCTACAGAAACGCTCAGAGCGTTCGGACGGTAATCCCTCGGGACTAAGCCGGCTCCTGTTCAGGCCGGCGCCCTCCTACTTCTTCTCGGTTTGTTCCGGTTTCTTCGACTTCTGAGCACCGCGCTCCACAGCCGCGAACGCCCGCTCAAACGCGGCCGGGTCGTTGTCCGTCCCGTGTTCGCGCGCCGCCTCACGGATGCGCTTGGCGCGCTCGGCGTCGGTCAGTGCGATTTTCTTTGTGGGCATGACCTGCCGCCAGATCAACCGGCTAACTCAGGAATGAAAGCTTCGTAGGGGCTGTACATCAAGCGGTCAAGCGTCTTGGCCGGGACAAATCCGGCCTCCTCGTACCAAGCCCAAAGTTTTGAATTCTTCCGTCCACCCTCAGGCTCACGGCAAGACCGACTGCGGGAATGTCCAACGATCGATATGCTCGTCGTTCTGCGTCAACGATCAGCGCAGCGCCCAAGCCTTTGGCGGTCCCATTATTCCTGCCCATATAACCAATGAGGACGAGAGGAATATGGCTCTGAAGCGCCTCAGACCTATGCTTATTCCGCATCTCTTCGCGGTGCAATGTGTATTGTGAGAGTGTAATAGCCTAACACCCCAGTTGGATCAGCAGGATCGGCCAAAACAAAAACGCCGCAATAGCGGCGTTTGATCCAGCGGGAGGCCTTGTCTCGGATAAAACAAGTGACGCGCTCGCTAGGAGCCTGTCTGCTTAATCCTCGGCGAGATGGGATTTGAACCGCTCAAGCCAGTCGGAGAGCCGGATGCAGCAAATTCGCGCATCCGGTTTGATGTAAGGTTGGGTGGAAGCTTTGCGGCCATCGTTCGTTGCACCGTTTCCGAGGTGGCGAAGCTCAGCCGGTTGCGCGTGCGGCCAGGGACGGGGTCCGCCCCTGGGCGAGCTTCAAGATATTGTGGGCGAGGCAGACGAGGCCCCACTCGTTGGCGACCTTCTCGACGCCGCGCAAGAGAAACTGACGGAAGCCGCGCGCCTGCTTGATCTGTCCGAACACCGGCTCGGGCAGCTGCTTTCTTAAGCGGTAGGGGCTGGAGTGCCCGCCGGCCTTGATTCTTTCGCGCATGGCGGCGACGCGGGCGCCGCCGCCTTCTCCTTCCCCGGCGTGCTTGGCCCGCCCCGGCGCGATATAGGCGTCGATCTCGCGTTCCTCCATCGCTGTAAGGTTGGCGTCGGAGCAATAGCCCGCGTCCGCCGACAGTTGCGTCGGCTTCTTGCCCAGATTGGCTTCGATGGCGTCGGCCATCGGCGCCAATTGATGTTGATCGCTCTGCTTCGCGTCGAGGCCGTGGGCGACGATCACCTGCGCCGTCGCGTCGACCGCCGCCTGCGCATTGTAGCCCTGGATGAAGCCGTCCTTGGTTTTCATGATGCGGCTTTCGGGATCGGTGAAGTTCTTCTGCGCTTTGGGGTCAGGCTCTTCGGATGGCGGGGCGGCGGGCCTGCCCGGTTTCTTGCGGCCCTCGGCTTGTCGCCGCTCCTCGGCCTGCGCTTTGGCCTTGGCCGCCGCGGCCGCTTTCGCCTCGGCCTCCAATTCGGCCTTCGCCGCCCGGATCTTCTCGACGCGCTTCTTCTTGTCGGCGACCCATTTGGGCAGCTCCTCGCCGCTCTTGTCGCGGCCGAAGGCTCTGTCTTCCTCGGCGTCCGCAGCCTCGGCTGCGCTCAGCCACCGCTCGACCTCGGCCTCGAGCTCCGCCGCACGCTTCTCCATGCGCTCGTAGCTCATCGCCTTGTGCTTGGAGGCGTTCGCCTTGATCTTCGTCCCGTCGAGCGCGACATGGCCGAGCTTCACAAGTCCCGCCTGTTCGCACAGCTTGAGAACTTGCCCGAACAGTCCCGCAAGCACCTTCAAGTGCCGCTTGCGGAAGTCAGAGACGGTGCGAAAATCCGGCGGATCGAGCCCGACAATGCTCAGGAAGTCGACCCGTTCGCGCGCCGCCTTGGCGATCCGGCGCGACGAGTAGACGCCGTTGCAATAGCCGTACAGCAACAGCGCCGTCATCATCGCCGGGTCAAACGGCGGCTGCCCGCGCTCGCTCGCATACGCGGCTTCGATCTCACCAAGGTCGAGAGGCTCGAGCACAAGCGCCAAAATGAAGCGAGCCAGATGGTCCTCGCCGACAAAGTCCTGAACGCTCGGCGGCAACAACAGCGGCTGATCGATCGTCCAGGGCCGGAAGGTCTTGCTCATAAGCAAACAAAATCCAATTCGAGCAAACGCCGCCACCACAATCCGCTATTATCCAGACAGGCTCCTAGCGCAATCAAAATCTTGAGTCCGATGCGCGCCGTTGAGCGGAATCGTGGCTAGCGGCGCTTCCGCTCGATCGCTCGAAGCAGCGCCGCCCCTTGAACTATCGTCAGTGAGGGCGTCCTGGGTATTTTGAGGCATGTATCTAAATGCGCAAACTCTTCCTCGCCAACAACCGCCCCCCCCGGGCAACACATCTGCGTCAGCGGACGTATCGTTTCGCCTTACGGTCGTGGCAAAGGGACTCGCGCCGTGGCTTATCCCGTTGTCCCAGGCTGGTCTATATGTAGTGGATGGGTCGGTTGGGTGAGCTGATCTCGGCTGGCGCCAAGCGCTTGCCGCGGCCCATCCGGTCGCATTCCAGTGGCAGTCTTTCGGCGGCGCGGCGCCCGCCTGAGCGTTTGGACGCCCTTCCGAGGGTGGTCTCGTTTGACGATGTCCCAGTAGCTGGCAGGCGCATGATGTGCGGCCAGCCCGAGCAAGGCTTCGAACGAAACGTCCCGGTGGAAGCGGCGATTGTAGCGAAAGACGAATTCATTGAGATAGGTGTCGACGTGCGTGCGCCGCAGGCCATGATACGTGCCCAGGCCCCATCGCTTCATCAATGAGAAGGCCCGGTGGATCCAGGGCAGGGCAACATGTCCCGCCATTTTTCCGACGGTGCGCGGATCGTGCCGGTAGTCGGTCAATCCAGGATAGGACGCGTGGCCGTCGGTGAGGAGCGTGGCTCCACGCTTCACGTTGGCTCTCACGAAGGCCTCGATCGACGCCGCGGAATTGTCGGCGATCATCGCGAGGTGTATTCGGCCGGAGCGCGTATCGAGGTATTGGGCGTGCTTGCGTCGCGGCTTGGGCTGATTGGTGTCGCGATCGATCACCTCGACGGCCCCGACGACGAGGATTTTGCCGGCATTGCCGGGCTCGAAGAAGGCGTCGCCTTCGCGAAAGGGAATTTCCGCCTGATCGACTTCGACGACACAAGGGATCGCGATCCGGGTCGACCATCGACCGGCGCAGTTTCTGCGTCAGCAGCCACGCGGCCTTGTAAGTGACGCCGAGTTGATCCTCCAATTGCCGCGCCGACATGCCGTTGGAATGTGTCGCCATGAGATGCGCCGCCCAGAACCACGTCGTCAGCGGCAGCTTGGACCGATGCATCACCGTTCCCGCCGTGGCCGAAGTCTGTCGGCCACAATCAAGGCATTCGTACGTGTACGCCCGGCTCTTCAGCGCCGCCGCGCGTTGCTCGCCACAGCCGGGACAAACAAAACCCTCCGGCCAACGCCGATCCGACAAAAAGGCGGCGCAACTCCCCTCGTCGGGAAACGTCTCTTGAAACTGCGAAAGCGATCGGCCTTTGGCCATTGCGCGCCCCGTCGCGGCCGCCTCGAACGGCAACTCAACAACGCCTGCATACCACATCTAGGGCCACCTGGGACAGCGGGATAAGCCACCTCGCGCCTCCTTCATAGCACTTGGCGGTCCATTCCATAAAATCTATGCTCAATAATAGGACGCTTCGACCGTTCGAGGCGACTCACTGCAACAATTGATAGCAACGTTGTTGCTATCAATTGGGGAGTTTTCTGTCAACCTCGTCAAAGCCCTTGAAAAGACGGACGAAAGCGCCCAATTTAACGACGCCGTTTTTGTTGCAATAAAGGCGACCGCAACATGAAGCCTGAGGACCGCCCGACCCTGGAAGCGCAGCTTGTTGGCCAGCTAACCACCATCAGGCAGGAAATCGCGAAATTGGAAAGGCAGCGCGAAACGGTGGAGGCGCTTCTTCTCCGCGTCAGGCAGGAATTGAACCTTCGTGATGTCACCCGAAAAAACAGCCTTGATCAAATCTTAATTGAGAGCGCTATCCGAGAGGCTTTAAAAAAGGCTCGAAGGGCAATCCCTACAAAGCTTCTCTTCTACTCAGTCCGCGAAACCAGCCCTCAGCTACAGAACATCACATTTCGCTCGCATCTTCATCGCTTGAAAGTTAAGGGACTAATTCGCACCGTTGGGCACGGATTCTGGGCTTCCACGGATTTACCTCCTCCTACTCCGCCGAAAGGCGTTTCTTCCGGTGCACCAGTGCCGGAGCCCCCTTCTTCGGAGCCGATCTAATAGTTAGGCTGATGATAGGTCAGACGCTTGCCCTTAACGCTAACGAGGGCTCGTCCTGACTGCTCCAAGTCTCCAATACCAAGTGCCGATCGGTTCGAATATCGAAAGTCAAATTCGGCAAGGTAGCGGTGAAGGTGTTTCTCTGAGCAATGCTGGTAGACGCCTTTCATTCCGCGCTTGAAAATCGAATAGAAGCCCTCGACCGTATTCGTCGTGACGACCTTCTTGCCCTCATGGCGAACGTATTCTTCCTCCCTATGGGAGACTGTATCGTGCGAGGCGAAGCCCTTGGCGATCTCGCGATAGGCAGCCCATTCGTCCGTCATAACCGCCGCCTCGCGAGCAACGTTGGCATTGATGATCGGCAACATGCTGGCGACGCTCGCGGCGTCGATATGGAAGGACCGCGCAGACCCGCCGCGCTCAACGAGCGTCAAGACAGTGTTTCGGAAACCGCTGCGGCCCCCCAACGCGCGGCCTTTCTTGGGCGCGCCCTCGGTACGACCGATTGCGGTTTCGTCGATTTCGACAAACTTGCCGTCGCCGCCCATAGGCGCAAGGCCGCCGGTGCGCATGGCTTCGCGGATGCGATGGCCCATGAACCAAGCGGTCTTTAGCGTAACGCCGAGCGTCCGGTGCAACTGATTGGCGCTAAAGCCCTTCTTTGAAGAGCAAATCAGGTGGATCGCGACTAGCCAATCGCGCATCTGAACGTGGCTGTCTTCGAAGATCGTGCCGACCTTGACCGTGAACTTTTTACGGCAGGCGTAGCACTTATAGAGGCCAATCCGATCAGTCTTGCCCTTGAGCGCGCCGGACTGGTCAACCACGCCGCAATGCGGGCAGACGCGGCCATTGGCCCAAATCCGCGCCTCAACAAAGGCGTAGGCAGCGGCTTCATCGTTGAAGTGCGGGGCGGCGAAAACGGAACGAGTCACGGCAAAATCTCCTTATGCCGCAACCCTATATCAAGTGCGTGGTCCCGTCAAGTATAATACGCCCAAGTCTGTTGATTGTCATTCTGCCCGTACGTCATCACACTACGTTTCGAGAGGGGAATCAAGTATGGGAGGGCCGGTTGGCCAAGAAATCGAAAAAGCGCGCGCCGGAGCCCGAAGAAGCAAAGCCACACGTTGGAGAATTGAATCTGTCGGCTTGCGAGGCGCGCAGGTTGTATTCGATTTGCGTCGAATTGCTTGAATTGTGCACTCATGTCTCAGGGAGAATAGATCCCGAGGCCGGCTACATGATGGCGCATGCGAGAGATCAAGTGATGCTTGGCATTTTCGATGTCCGTTCATAGCCTCGCGCTGAGGACGGCCGCCGGTTTTGAATCCGCCATGTCAGGACTGACGGATACGATTCTCGGCGCCGTTGAGCAGGATCTCGCGGAGACCCTGAAGGCCATCGCGGCCGAAATCGGTCTTTGCCATATCGCATCTCTGCGTCTGTCGCCGGACAAGAGCGCCGATATTTGCCTGCTGGTTGCCGTCGTCACCTATTCGAGGCTGTGGCAGCACCGGTACTTCGTCAAGAAATATATGATCAACGACCCGGTGATTTCTTATGGTCGCGAGGCCCGTGAGCCGTTCGACTGGTCGAGCCTGCCCGTTGAGGAGCCGGCGACAAAAGCATTCTTTGCCGACGCCTTAAATCATAGCGTTGGGCGCAACGGATTGTCTATTCCACTGAGAAATCGGCGCGGAGTCTTCGCAGTCGTCTCGTTCATGAGCGACCTCCCGAAGGAGGAGTGGGAAGTTTACAAGGCAAGCAACCTGCGGGGGCTCCAGCTTTTGTCGGTGCTCATCGATTCGGCGGCCAACATCAATTTCAAATTGCGGGCCGTTCCGGTCCAGTTGTCGACCCGCGAAGAGCAGTGTCTGCTTTGGGCGGCGCGAGGAAAGACCTATCAGGAGATCGCGGAAATTCTTGGTCTGGCGTTCGGCAGCGTGAAAACGCATCTGGACGGAGCCCGGCGCAAATTGCGTTGCATGAATCTGACCCACGCGGCCGCGGTCGCTTTCGCCACCGGCGTCATCCCGGCCCAAGCCCTCAAGTAAGACGATTTCCCACACCGCATCCGCGACCCCGTGCGCGCTGGAGCTATTGGCATGTTTGCGGTGTTGAAGTGACGTCGCGGACGGAAAAAATGGCAAAACAGGGGAGCGAATCTTTCACCTTGCCGGTGGCGCCGCGCAAATTCGAAAGTCAGAAAAACACTCTAGTACGAGTGATGCTTCTGGAAAAGACAAATCATATAAAACTCGTAAGCCTTTGAAATGATGAGCATTGAAACCCCCTGTCGGGCCCCCAAAAGTTCGAAGAGACCGGGAGCCCGCACCGCGGCGACCCTTGTCGCGGGCAGAAACCCTCAATCCGGCGCCTCGGGAGTGGATAATTAACAGGGAGTTTTTTCTCGCATAACAGGGAGCTTTTCTGCCTTAACAGGGAAGCTTTTGCCCTTAACAGGAGCCCTTCGACGACGAACAGAGAGCCCGCGTTCCCGGCCGCGTCATGGCGGCGGATTTGGGACTCAAGCCTTGATGGGCGCTGGGGCGGGCCGGGCTATGCGGAAATCCGCACCGGCAGTTCGGTGATGCCGTGGACGAACGACGAGAAGACGCGCTTCGGCTCGCCGACGACCTCGATCGCCGGCAGACGGTCGAGGATTTCCTCCCACAGGATCTTCAGTTGCATTTCGGCCAGGGTCTTGCCGACGCAGCGATGGATGCCGAAGCCGAACGAGAGGTGCTGGCGCGGGCGCGGGCGGTCGATGATGAAACGGTCGGGATCTTCGATCGCCTCCTCGTCGCGGTTGCCGGAAATGTACCACATCGCGACCTTGTCGCCCTTGCGGATGAGCTGGCCGCCGAACTCGACATCGGCGAGCGCCGTGCGCCGCATGTAGGCGAGCGGCGTCTGGTAGCGAATGATTTCCGGGGCCATGGAATCGATGAGTTCTGGCCTGGCGCGGAGCTTCCTGAGCTCATCCGGGTTCTGGCTCAGGAACAGAAGGCCGCCGGTCATCGAATTGCGCGTCGTGTCGTTGCCGCCGACGATCAGGAGCACGATGTTGCCGAGATATTCGCGCGCGCTCATGTTGCGGGTGGCTTCGCCGTGGGCGAGCATCGAGATCAGATCGGGGCGCGGCTCGGCGTTGATGCGCTCGTTCCACAACCGCATGAAATAGCCGAGGCACTCGCTGAACACCTCCTCGCGCTGCTCTTCGCTTTCAACCAGCCCGCCCTCGTAGGGCACCGCGGTCGAAACGTCCGACCAGTAGCTCAGCTTGCGTCGATCCTCGAACGGGAAGTCGAACAGCGTCGCCAGCATCTGCGCGGTTAGTTCGATCGAAACCTTGTCCACCCAGTTGAAGGTTTCGCCGCGCGGGAGAGCGTCGAGCACCGCGCGGACGCGGCTTCTGATCAGTCCTTCGAAATTGGCGAGATTGTCTGGCGCGACGATCGGCTGCACCACCTTGCGCTGCGCCTCGTGCCGGGGCGGATCCATGGCGATGAACATCGGCAGCTCGAGGTCCCCGGGCCGGTCGCGCAAGGTGATGCCGTCGAGCGACGAAAACGTCCTGTGGTTGACCTCGAGGGCGATGATGTCCTTGTGCTTGCTCACCGACCAGAACGGCCCGAGCGGACTTTCCTTGCAATAGTGGACCGGCGCCTCCCGCCTCAGGCGGCGAAAATACGGCTGCCAGACGTCCTGCTGATAGAGCTTGGGATCGCTGACGTTGATCTCGTCGAGCGGCATCGCCTCGGCCAGCGCCGCGTGATCGACAGCCTCCGGCGCGTCCACGACCGATGTCGCCACCGTCATCGCCGACCTCCCTCCAAGCCCTGGGCGGGCGCGCCCGCCGCAACGGACGCAAGGCCGACGCCTAACATGGATCAAACGGATCGTCCACGGAGGAGCCGAGAGGGTAGTGGGCCAGTTTGAATAAGGCGGCGGAGTTTTTCGCTAGCGCGATCGTCTGGCGCGCCCCATATTGATATCATGCGTGAAGTTCATCCTTTTACCTTCGCCATCCAGCCCGACCCCTTACAACAGTCTCGATACCGTTGGACGGTCTGTGAAGGAATCCAAGTTCACATGCGCTCTCCTCACTCCTATGCGACGAAAGAGGCGGCGGCGAGAGAGGCTGTCAAGGCCGTTACACGTCGTGAAGATCACTGGCGGAATGGCTCATGACCAAAACCCCCAAACGGCCCCGCGACCTGAACGAGTGGGCGAAGCGCATGGTCGATTGAACTGGCCCACTACCGCCGAGAGGCCTCAGCAAGCGCGCAAGGCCAAGGCCCTCTTTGCGCGCGATTCTCCCTCTGCCAGTCCGCGACCAGTTGCTGGGTCAATTCCAGGTCGATATAGACCGATCTCCCCGTCCCCTCGCCAACGGCATCGCAATGGCGCCCGCCACGACTTCGAGACCGCAATCGTTCGCTGGGAATAACTTGTCGGAGGACGAACGGGCAGCTCTTTTCGAGATCATCCGCGATCGATCCTTCGGACGCGGAGAAGTTATCCTCGCCTCGGGCAAGAGGAGCGACTTTTATTTCGACATGAAGCCTTCAATGCTCGACCCGAAGGGCGCGTATCTGATCGCAAAGGGTTTGCTGGCGGAGGCGCTGGAAGCCGGCGGCGAGTATGTTGGCGGTCTCGAGATGGGGGCTGTCCCCATCACCGGCGCCATTTGCGCCTACAGCCACTCCGTCAACCGGCCCGTCAGAGGCTTTTTCGTCCGCAAGAGGACAAAGGAGCATGGCGCCAAAAAGCTCGTCGAGGGTTTCCTGAAAGACGAGCCTTTGGACCGCAAGAATTTGGTCATAGTCGAGGACGTGACGACAAGCGGAGCGTCAGCGCTTCAAGCGGTAGACGCCTGTCGCGAACTTGGAGCGGACGTCCGGCTTGTAGCCTCGATCGTAGATCGCGGAGAAGGGGCGACCGAAACATTCTCCGATCGCGGCATTCGATTTCGGTCGCTTTTTCACGCCGATGATTTCCTGAACGGGCGCGATTGAGCGCCCGCGATTCGGCCCGTCAACGCGCCGAATCGCACGACAAAGCTGCGGGCCGCCCCGGCGCGCCGCTCAACCGAGGTGCTTACGCAGGAACCCCAGCGTCCGCGTCCAGGCGAGCGCCGCGCTGGGCGCATCGTAGCTCTCGCGCTGGTCGCAATTGAAGCCATGGTCGGCGGGATAGATGTGGACCTCGACCTCCTGATGCGCCGCGGCGACCTCATGCACGCCGGCGATCGGGATGTGCTGATCCTTTTCGCCAAAATGGAGGAGCGTCGGGACCTTGGGCTTGAGATCCTTGAGCCCGATGATCCCACCGCCGTAATAGCCGACCGCGGCGCTCAGGCTGGAAAGTTGCGCGGCGGCTCCCCAGGCGACAGTGCCGCCAAGGCAGAACCCAACCACCGCAACCTTGCCGCCTTCCTTGGCGACTTCGACCGCAGCAGCGACGTCGCGCAGCATCTGCTCGCGGTCGACCTTGCCCATGATGGCCATGCCGCGCGCCCTCGACTCCGGATCGTAGCCGACCTCGAAGTCTTTCTCGACGTGCTCGAAAATCGCCGGCGCGACGGCGAGGTACCCCTCGGCGGCGAACTTGTCCGCGACGTTGCGAATATGCGAATTGACGCCGAAGATTTCCTGCACCACGACGACCCCGCCGCGCGGGCGTCCGTTCGGATCGGCGCGCCAGGCCCGGATCGGCCCCGCCCCCTCCGGCTTCAGTTCAATCCAGGCCATTTTCAATCTCCTCCACTCTTGAGAGCAAGTTGCGATTGGGCGTGACGGCTTGCCTCGAGCTCGACCTCCTCCTGAGCCGGCGGCGCAGCCGCCGCGTCGGAGGGCGCTCCAGCACCCGCCCGACAGAAGTAAGCCACTGGAGCGTCCTGCGGTGGGCGTGCGATTCCATCAAACTGCAACGCACTCCAGAGAACCTCATTGGGCGCGATCTGCCGAGCCCCGTTGCGCGATCGCGATGCCGCCCATGACCAGCAGGAGCGCGACGACGTGATAGGCCGCGAACGGTTCGCCCAAGATGAGCACCGCCATAATGGCGCCGAACACCGGCACCAGATTGACGAATACGCCCGCGCGGCCCGGCCCGATCAGCTCGACCCCCCGCATGAACATGATCTGCGAGACGAAGGCCGGCCCGAGCGCGACATAGACGAGCGTCGCGTATCCCGCCGCGGTCGGCCAGATGAAGCCCCCGGCGGCAATCTCCCAGATCATCAGCGGCACCGAGGTGACGAAAGCCGCCAGAGCCATGCCTGCGAGCAGACTCAAACCCGAAACATGCGGCCGCTCGCGCAACCCGATCGTATAGCCGGCGTAGAGGACCGCAGCGATGAACATCATCACGTCCCCGCCGTTGAACGCCAGCGCCGCGAGCCGGTTGAGGTCCCCCTGAGCGGCGATCGCGGCGACGCCGGCCATCGTTGTCACGGCGCCGAGCGCCTGCAGCGCGGTGAACCGGGCGCCGAGAAAAAGCCGCGCGCCGATGAGCACCAGCGCCGGGATGGCCCCCTGGATGATCGACAGATTGAGGGCGCTCGTTCGATGAGCTGCGACATAGAAGAGCGCGTTGAACCCGGTGTAGCCGAGCGCGCCCATCGCGGCCATATATCGCCAATGCGCACGCAGAATCGGCCAGTCGCGCCGTAGCGCCGGGCGGGCCGTCAAAAGGATGGGAACGAGCGCTACCCCCCAACGCAAGCAGGTGAGGGTCATCGGTCCGATCTGGCCGACCGCCAATCGGCCGACGATCGAGTGGCCGGCCCAAATCATCGTTGTCAGAACGAGCAAGAGGACCGCGTTGGCCCATGCCGATTGCATGAGCCCGGCTCTTTGCGCAGTCGCGTCGGTCATGACTCTCTTCGTCGGCCTTGGCGCTTTCCACCATTCGCCCCGCTCGGCTGGGCGGGGAGCGCAAGGTTCAGAACGAGAAGCGCCGCGACGACATAAGCCGCGGCGCCGCCGAAGGCAATCCAGGCGGGGGCCGGCAAGTCAGATGCCGGTCCCTGGGGGTCTTCACTACTGCGTGACGACTGACGGCAGGGCTGCGCCGATCAGATAGATGAGGCCCAATCTGAAATCGTTCGAGGCCAGTCTGTTGCGCGACGAGATCGTACTGGCGACGACGACGCCGCAACCGGACATGGCGCCGCCGCTCCCGCCCGCAAGGCAGTTCGAGCCGACGGCGGCGATCGCGCCATAGTTGAGATAGCGGTAGCCGAGCTCGAGCTTCAGGCTCGGGCTGATATCGTAATCGACGCCGGCCATCAGCGCCCAGGCGAAACTGGTCCTCGATCCGCTGGCGAAATGATCGCCTGAGGAGTCAGCGAAGCCGGAGACCCTGTTCTCGGCCAAGCCGACGCCCGCGCCGAGGAACGGGGTGAACCCATACCAGGTTCCGGGGGTCGCATAGCCATTGACCAGGCCAACGAACGAGGAGACGTCGGCGCGATAGGAATCGGTGACCTGCGGTTGGCTGTCGAGCGAGTCGAGGCGCGCCCCGGCGCGATATTCAAGCGTGGCGTCGGCGCGAAACCAGCTGTTGAATTGATAGCCGGCGCCAATGTCGACCATGCCGAACGGCGATAGGGTCGCGTTGTCGAACCGCCGGGCCGCGGCGCCGGACAGAAGCCATCCATCAGCGCTGGCCGCGATCACACCCGGCGCGGTCTCCAGCTCCGGCCTCGCCGAATTAACCCCACCCCCGACGTCCCCCCTCAGATACCAGCCGCTGAACTCGTCCGTAGCGGCCTGCTCGGGCAGGGAAGGCGCGGGCGGCAAGTCGGCGGCGTTCGCCCATCCGCAGGACACAACAGGAATCCCAGCCAGGGCGAGCAGCCTCAACTTGGCCATGACGTTCCCTTGTTGACGCCGGGAACCCCGCCCGCGCGCTCCAAAACCCGGGAAAATCTGTCATGTGCGCGTTAACGGCCGCTTAACCCTAACCAATGGTCACGACCCAACGTGAGCCGGCGCTGACTTTGGCGAAAAGTCCCGGCCGGCCGCGCGTTTTCAAGCGGCCTGGCGCACGGCCGGCGCGCCGATGATCGTCCCCCGGATCGCCTCGGCGAGCGCCACCGCCTCTTCGGTCGGGCGTCCGGGCGCGTGGATCAGGCCCATGCGGGTCAGGGACAATTCCGGCAGGCCGTCGTCTTGCCCAAGAACCCGCAAGCCTTGGCCGACCATTGAGACCGGAAGGATCGTTGCTGCGAGCCCGGCGCGAACGATCGATCCGATAGCGGTGAAATTCTTGGAAAAGAACAATCCGCGGGTCGCCCGCGGCGACGCCGCGAGCGCGTCCTCGGCCGCACGCCGCCAGATGCAGGTCCCACTGCCCAGCGCCAGCGGAATTGGCGCCCCCTCGTCTGTTCGGAACCGTTCGGCGGCGGCCCAGACCAGCGGCTCCTCGCGCAACAACTCGAAGTCACGGAATCCAGCCAGTTTTGCCGGCTCGATGGCTCCCGAGGTGACCAGCGCCAGTTCGAGCGCGCCGGCGGCGACCTGCGCCGCGAGCTCGATCGACGACTCGCAGGCGACCGAGACTTCCACCAGAGGATGGCGGCGATTGAACCGCGACAGAATCTCGGCCAGGAACGACTCGGCGTAGTCGTCCGGAATCCCGAGCCTGACGGCGCCCCTCAAGCCCTTCCGCGACAGAGCCGCCAGCGCCCCGGCCTCGACCTGGATGATCCGGCGCGCGAATTCGATCAGCCGCTCGCCCTCGGCAGTGAGCCGCGCGCCCCGCCCGTGCTTGACGAACAGGGCGCAGCCCAATTGCTCCTCCAGCCGGCGAATGTGCATCGAAACGGCGGACTGGGTCTTGTGCACCCGTTCCGCCGCCCTGGTGAACGAGCCGGAATCGACGATGGCGAGGAACGAACGAAGCTGGTCGGTGTCGAGCATGGGGATCCATCCTAAAAAATGATCAGTTACTCTACAAACATTCGTTGGACCGATCAAAAGGGCTCCTTATATAAAAGAGCATTCCGGGACCGATTGGCCTCCCCCGGCGCTGCTTCAGCGCCGAACGGACGGCCGTTTCCTCGGCAGGAGGCGAAAATGGTTGCTTCATTCACACTTTCAACCTCGCACGCGGTTGAGGCGCTATGGCGCATTCTCACATGGCCGGCACGGGTGACCGCGGCGCGGCGGACGATGTCAGAGTTGGCGCGGATGTCAGAATATGAGCTGCGCGACATCGGCCTGACGCGGTCCGATCTCAATGATGCGACGGCGCTGCCCCTCGACGCTGACCCATCCGGCCTGCTCGTCAGGCGGCGGTCGTGGCGCCAGCGACCCGCTGGCGGACGCGCCAATCTCGCGGCCTGATCCAGGCCGCGGAACCCCGCGCCGAATGCGGCGACCGGCCCTCCCCAAAGGCGGCGAAAAGGTCTACGAGGTTTCCTCGAAGATCGAGACCGCCTTTCCGGAGTGACCTCATGACCGCGCACTCGGCCGCAGCAGGCGTCGAGATCAACGCCAAACCCGGAGGCCGACAGGCCGAAATCCTCGGTGGCGATGCGCTGACATTTCTGGCTGGTCTGCATCGGCGCTTCAATCGCCGCCGGCTTGAGCTGCTGGTGCGGCGAATGGGGCGCCAGGAAGACTTCGACGCCGGCAAGCTGCCGGACTTTCTTCCCGAGACGAAAACGATCCGCGACGGCGACTGGAAAGTCGCCGCGATCCCCGCCGATCTCCTCGACCGCCGGGTCGAGATCACCGGGCCGGTCGACCGGAAGATGATCGTCAACGCGCTGAACTCGGGCGCCAAGGTCTTCATGGCCGACTTCGAGGACGCCACCTCGCCGATGTTCGCCAACCTGGTCGAGGGCCAGGCCAATCTCAAGGACCGCTGGGCCGGAAAGATCGACTTCGCCGATCCCGCGACCGGAAAGGCCTACGCTCTCAAAAAAGATCCGGCGGTGCTGATGGTGCGCCCGCGCGGATGGCACTTGCCCGAGCGGCATGTCGCCGTCGACGGCGAGGAAATGTCGGGCTCGCTGTTCGATTTCGGCCTCTATGTCTTCCACTGCGCCAAGTCGCAGATGGCTCAGGGCGCGACCCCCGCCTTCTACCTGCCGAAGCTCGAGAGCCATTTCGAGGCGAGACTCTGGAACGAAGTTTTCTCCCACGCGGAGCGCGAACTCGGCGTCCCGGATGGGACGTTCAAGGCGACAGTGTTGATCGAGACCCTGCCGGCGGCGTTCGAGATGGACGAAATTCTGTACGAGCTGCGCGATCACATTGTCGGGCTCAACTGCGGCCGCTGGGACTATATTTTCTCGTTCATCAAGCGGCTCGGCAAGAACGCCGCGTTCCTTACGCCTGACCGCTCGGAAATGACGATGGGCAAGGCGTTCCTCAGCGCCTACTCCGCTCTCCTGATCAAGACCTGCCACCGTCGCGGCGCGTTCGCCATGGGCGGGATGGCGGCGCAGATTCCGGTCAAGGGCGACAAACAAGCCAACGAGGCGGCCTTCGCAAAGGTGCGAGCGGACAAGGAGCGCGAGGCGACCAATGGCCATGACGGCACCTGGGTCGCCCATCCCGATCTCGTGCCGATCGCGATGGAAGTGTTCGACCGGATGATGCCGGGCAAGAACCAGCTCACGAAGAAGCGCGACGACGTCCCCGTGACGCAGGCCGACCTCATCGAGGTGCATCAGGGCAAGCGCACCGAGGAGGGCCTGCGCGAGAATATCCGGGTCGGGGTGCAGTATATCGAGGCCTGGCTCAGGGGCCGCGGCGCCGTGCCAATCGACAACCTGATGGAGGATGCGGCGACGGCCGAGATCTCCCGCGCCCAGGTCTGGCAATGGCTGCATCTCAAGGCCAAGCTCGACGACGGCCGCGAGGCGACGCCCGCCATGTTCCGCGAGGCGCTCAAGGGCGAGATGGAGCGGGTCAAGGGTGAGGTGGGCGCCAAGGCGTTTGACGGCGGCCGGTTCAACGAGGCGATCGCGCTCTTCTCGGACATGTCGCTTGCCGCCGAGTTCGAGGAATTCCTAACCCTTCCGGCGTATCGGCTGATCGATTAGGCTAGGAGCCTGTCTGCTTAATCCTCGGCGAGATGGGATTTGAACCGCTCAAGCCAGTCGGAGAGCCGGATGCAGCAAATTCGCGCATCCGGTTTGATGTAAGGTTGGGTGGAAGCTTTGCGGCCATCGTTCGTTGCACCGTTTCCGAGGTGGCGAAGCTCAGCCGGTTGCGCGTGCGGCCAGGGACGGGGTCCGCCCCTGGGCGAGCTTCAAGATATTGTGGGCGAGGCAGACGAGGCCCCACTCGTTGGCGACCTTCTCGACGCCGCGCAAGAGAAACTGACGGAAGCCGCGCGCCTGCTTGATCTGTCCGAACACCGGCTCGGGCAGCTGCTTTCTTAAGCGGTAGGGGCTGGAGTGCCCGCCGGCCTTGATTCTTTCGCGCATGGCGGCGACGCGGGCGCCGCCGCCTTCTCCTTCCCCGGCGTGCTTGGCCCGCCCCGGCGCGATATAGGCGTCGATCTCGCGTTCCTCCATCGCTGTAAGGTTGGCGTCGGAGCAATAGCCCGCGTCCGCCGACAGTTGCGTCGGCTTCTTGCCCAGATTGGCTTCGATGGCGTCGGCCATCGGCGCCAATTGATGTTGATCGCTCTGCTTCGCGTCGAGGCCGTGGGCGACGATCACCTGCGCCGTCGCGTCGACCGCCGCCTGCGCATTGTAGCCCTGGATGAAGCCGTCCTTGGTTTTCATGATGCGGCTTTCGGGATCGGTGAAGTTCTTCTGCGCTTTGGGGTCAGGCTCTTCGGATGGGGGGGCGGCGGGCTTGCCCGGTTTCTTGCGGCCCTCGGCTTGTCGCCGCTCCTCGGCCTGCGCTTTGGCCTTGGCCGCCGCGGCCGCTTTCGCCTCGGCCTCCAATTCGGCCTTCGCCGCCCGGATCTTCTCGACGCGCTTCTTCTTGTCGGCGACCCATTTGGGCAGCTCCTCGCCGCTCTTGTCGCGGCCGAAGGCTCTGTCTTCCTCGGCGTCCGCAGCCTCGGCTGCGCTCAGCCACCGCTCGACCTCGGCCTCGAGCTCCGCCGCACGCTTCTCCATGCGCTCGTAGCTCATCGCCTTGTGCTTGGAGGCGTTCGCCTTGATCTTCGTCCCGTCGAGCGCGACATGGCCGAGCTTCACAAGTCCCGCCTGTTCGCACAGCTTGAGAACTTGCCCGAACAGTCCCGCAAGCACCTTCAAGTGCCGCTTGCGGAAGTCAGAGACGGTGCGAAAATCCGGCGGATCGAGCCCGACAATGCTCAGGAAGTCGACCCGTTCGCGCGCCGCCTTGGCGATCCGGCGCGACGAGTAGACGCCGTTGCAATAGCCGTACAGCAACAGCGCCGTCATCATCGCCGGGTCAAACGGCGGCTGCCCGCGCTCGCTCGCATACGCGGCTTCGATCTCACCAAGGTCGAGAGGCTCGAGCACAAGCGCCAAAATGAAGCGAGCCAGATGGTCCTCGCCGACAAAGTCCTGAACGCTCGGCGGCAACAACAGCGGCTGATCGATCGTCCAGGGCCGGAAGGTCTTGCTCATAAGCAAACAAAATCCAATTCGAGCAAACGCCGCCACCACAATCCGCTATTATCCAGACAGGCTCCTAGGCGGGCAGTTCTTCGATCAATCTGTTGGGTCAATTTTTGATCGTCCTCCCGCTCGCTTTCGCGCGGCGAGCCTCGGCGACTGCGTGCACGCCCGCTTCAGAAAATTAGAACACGAGTTCGGCCGCGAGGCAAAAAATGTGTTTCCGGAGAAGAGCGCGTCGACGCGGGGGATCGCTGCGTCGTTCAGTAACGAAGCGCGGGTCGCAAGCGAAGCGATGACATCCGCGAGCGTTAGCAGCGATTGTCGTCGAGAGCCGGAAACAGGGGTAAGCGGTGGCGCTTCTGAAGTTGCTCAACCGGCTGTTCCACGGGCCGCCCTGGCTCACATTCCTGTTCATGGGGATCGCGGCCGGAGGCTTCGCGCTCTGCTCCTTCAACCTGCTCTATCTGTTCCAGGCCAATTTCAATCTGATCGCGACCCATGGCGCAATGGCCGCTTTCGATGGCGGAATTCTTCAGTTCGTCGAATTGACCTCGTGGGGCTACCTCGCCCTTGGTTGTTACGTCATGTTTGAAGGCTGTCTCGACGGCCTGTTGCGGCGAATTCATCGGGCGCGGCCGCCGCAATACGTTGAGGCGGCGATAGACCGTCGTTCACTGCGGACCGACAGCTGAGGGAAGAATTCGGACGCGGCGCTTCGACCACCCAAGGCGGCGGGGTTTTGGGGAGATTGACCACGACTGCCATACGAGTTCCCGCGAGCACGGGTCGCATAGCACGCGTTCGTGGCAGGCCGATGTCGATCTCGGTCTAACGCGCGCCTCGCCCATCCCGGTCCCGTCGGCCACGCTCGCATTGCGGCCCCGCCTTACCCGCCGCCCAGCACGCCCTTCATCGCCAGATTCGTCTCCTGCGCATATCGGCGCGCGGCATAGGCCTCGCCGAGCGTGCCCAGCACCTGTCCGGTTCCGCGCTGGGTGACGGCGAGCGTGTCGGCGTGGGCGGCGCGGAAGGTCTCGAGCGCGGTTCCGATGTCGTCGTCGGGATTGAGGACAATCTCCGGGAGGCGGACGATGGCGCCGATCGGGCCGCCGTCCTCGCCGTTCTCAATTGCGGGCGCGTGCGCCTCGGGTACATGGATCAGTCCCCGATACGCCCCGTCTTCGCCGACCGCGACGACGACGTTGGCGCTGCCGATTGGATAGGCTTCGCGGAATTTGCGCGCTGACTCTCCGACAGGAAAGACCGGAGGCGAGCGAACCATCATGCTCCCGACCGTCAGATCGCGCAGCCAGCCGACGTCCTGGCCGCCGCGGATGGTCTCGCCGCGCAAGTGGAGACGCCAAGTTGTGAACGAGTAGCCGAAGGTCGCCCGCACGGCGAGGGTGGTCGCAATCGATGCGGCGAGCACGCCACCGGCGACGCCGAGATTTCCGGTGCTCTCGAGCACCAGAAAGGTCATAGTCAGCGGCCCGCCGACGATGGCGGCGCTGAGCGCCCCCATGCCGACCAGCACGCAGGCCGTCGTCTCGAGTCCCACCGACGGCGCCACGGCGTCGATACCGATCGCATAGAGCTTGCCGAGCAGCGAGCCGACGAACAGCGAGGCGAAAAACAATCCACCGCGAAAGCCGGACGCCAGCGAAACGAGGCAGGCGAACAGTTTCAGCACGATGAGGATCGCCAATTCTGCTGCGGTCATCGGCGAATAGAAGTCGAGGTCGAGCGCGCCGTGGCCGGCCCCCAGAACCTGAGGCGTGTAAAGGGCCATGGCGCCGATCATCAACCCGCCCACGGGAGGGCGAATGAGGCGCCAGGGGATCGCCGCCCGGAACGCCCTTTCGATCAGCGCCGCCACCCGCATCGCGCCGACCCCGATCGCCGCGGCGACCAGGCCGAGCCCGATCAGTGCGCCATAATGCGGGAAGGTCAACGGGGCGACGGCGGGCGCAGTGATGTCGTAAGGCGCGCCAATGACCGCCTGGGTGGTGAGCGACGCGGCGAGCGTGGCGGCGAAGACTGGAATCGCGGTGGCGAGTGAATAGGCGCCGATGATGAGCTCGAAGGCGTAGAAGGCGCCGGTCAGCGGCGCGCCGAACGCCGCCGCAATCGCGCCGCCCGCGCCGCAGCCGACGAGCATGCGCAGGTCTTGCCGGCGCAAGCGCGACCTCACTCCCAAATACGAGGCGAGGCCGGCCCCGATCTGCGCATAGCCCGCCTCGAGCCCGACCGACGCGCCGCAGCCGTTCGAGATCACGGTTTGGGTCGCCACCAGGAGGCTCTGGCTGAGCGACATGCGTCCGCCGCGCAGCGCGTTGGCTTCGACCGGATCGACCGCCGGCGGCGCCTTCCTGCGGGCGAGCCACCTATCGATCGCGCCAAGAATGAGCCCGCCCAGCATCGGCGCGCCAAATGCGGCGATCGGCGTGACCCGTTCGGCGGCGCTGAGGTGAACGTCGAAAGGGATGCCGAAGATTGCGACATGCGCGACGTTGACGATCTTGGTCATCGCGGCGACGCAAAGGCCGGCCAGCACGCCGACGCCGATCGCCAGCGCCGCCATGCCGAATTCGCTCGCGCGCAGGCGCGCCCGCGCATTCGCCAGCGCGATGAGCGCCGGACGCGGCACGGAGATCAGCCGGTGGCGGCGTTCGACCGGGGCGCCCATAGTCGAACTTATGCGCGGAGGGACCGGCCATGCCAAGAGCGGAGGCGATCCGCCCGAGCCCCGCGTCACGGGCCGGCGAGCGCCATGTCGTCGCGGTGGATCATCTCGGCCCGTCCGGCGGTTCCGAGGATATTCGCGATGTCGCGCGAATTGCGTCCACGGATGCGCTCGGCGTGCGTGGCGTCATAGGCGATAAGCCCGCGCCCAATCTCGGTCCCGCGCTCGTCGCGGATCGCCACGCAATCTCCGCGCGCGAAAACTCCCTCGACGCGCGTGACTCCCGCGGGCAGCAGGCTCTTGCCACGCGCCAGCGCCGCGACGGCGCCGGAGTCCACGAACACGGCGCCCTTGAGCTCGAGCGATCCGCCAATCCAGATCTTGCGCGCCGCGACGGGGTTCGAGGGAGTCAGGAACCAGGTGCAACGGCCGCCTTCGGCGATGCGTGCGATCGGATGGGCGATGCGCCCGTCAGCGATGACCATATGCGTGCCGGCGGTGGTGACGATGCGGGCGGCCTCGATCTTGGTCCGCATGCCGCCGCGCGACAGCTCGGAGCCCGCGCCGCCCGCCATCGCCTCGATCTCGGACGTCACGCGCTCGACGACAGGCAGGAATCGGGCATGGACGTTGGTATCCGGCGGAGAATCGTAAAGCCCGGCGACGTCGGAAAGCAGGATCAAGAGGTCCGCGCTCGCCATGGTGGCGACCCGAGCCGCCAGGCGATCATTGTCGCCGTAGCGGATCTCGCTGGTCGCCACCGTGTCGTTCTCGTTGATGATCGGGATCGCGCGGATCGCAAACAGCCGATCGAGGGTCGCGCGGGCGTTGAGATACCGGCGACGCTCCTCAGTGTCTTGCAGGGTCAGCAGCAGCTGGCCGGCGACGATGCCGTTTTCGGCGAGCGCCCGCGACCACTCGCTGGCGAGCGCAATCTGCCCGATCGCAGCCGAAGCCTGGCTGTCCTCGAGCTTGAGCGCTCCCTTCGGCAGCCCGGCAATCGTGCGGCCGAGCGCAATCGCGCCGGATGACACCACAACCAGGCTCGCCCCCGCTCGTGCAGAGCGGCGATGTCGGACGCGAGCGCCTTGAGCCAGGCCTGCCGGATCGCGCCGAGCGGCCCGTCGACCAGCAGCGAAGAGCCGACTTTGACCACGATGCGGCTGAATCGGTCGAGAGAGGGAAGCTGATCCACGAACGCCGGCTTGCGAGGGAAATCGAAGGGCCGATGGCCCGATAGCCCACGGTGGAAGGGCGTTTTTCGTCTAGTGCAGCGGGGCGGGGATGGCAAGGCGACGATCGGCAGTGGCGAGACCCATCTGCGCTTATCAAACTGGCCGCCAAACCGATCCTTTGAGACAACTTGACCCATAGGTCGACCCGGCCCAAGAAAGCCGGCGCTGGACCGGGCCCCCCGAAGCCGCGCGACCTTCGGGCACGGTCTTGCCGCTTGGTCCGGGCCGAAGCAATTGCCGATGCGGGAGATCAGGGAACGTGACCGTGCGTGAATTCGACGAACTATCGGACCGTGAAATTTTGGCGCTCGCCATCAGCAACGAGGAAGAGGATGCGCGCATTTTCGCCGATTTCGCCGACGGCCTGCACGACGACTACCCGGGCAGCGCGAAGGTGTTCGGCGAGATGGCTGCGGAGGAGAACGACCATCGGCGCAGGCTCATTGACCTGTTCGTGTCGAAGTTCGGCAACCACATCCCTCTTGTGCGGCGGGATCATATCCACGGCTACATCCCGCTGAAACCGGTGTGGCATCAGCGGCCTTTGGGCCTTGACGTCGTCCGCTCGCATGCGCGCGACATGGAGCGCGCCGCCGCCCGCTTTTATCGGCAGGCGTTGACGCGCACCACCGACGCTTCGACCCGCAAGCTCCTCGGGGATCTCGCCGAGGAGGAGGAGAAGCACGACCAGATCGCCGCCGGCCTGGAGGAGCAAATTCTGACCGACGCGACCCGCCGCGGCGAGGACGAGAACGAGCGCCGCCGGTTTATCCTGCAGGTCATTCAGCCCGGCCTCGTGGGTCTGATGGACGGTTCGGTGTCGACGCTCGCGCCGGTGTTCGCCGCTGCATTCGCGACCCACAATTCCTGGAACGCATTTGTCGTCGGACTGGCCGCCTCGATCGGCGCCGGTATTTCGATGGGCTTCGCCGAGGCGCTGGCGGACGACGGCAAGCTTTCGGGACGCGGCGCCCCGCTGCTGCGCGGCCTCGTGTGCGGTCTGATGACGACGGCGGGGGGCATCGGCCACACCCTCCCTTTCCTCATCCCCGAGTTCTACACTGCGATGGTCGTCGCCTTCGTCGTGGTCGTGTTCGAGCTGCTGGCGATCTCCTATGTCCAGTGGCGGTATATGGATACCCCGCCGGTCTCGGCGGCCGCCAAGGTGATGCTCGGCGGCGCGCTGGTGCTGGCGGCGGGAATTCTGATCGGCTCGAGCTGACGCATTGCGACCCCTCGCGCCCCGCTTGCGGGGAGAGGGATTCAAGACGGGTGCGTTCCGGTGAACGGCACGAACGGAATGATCGCGCCGCCATAGATATCGGAGCGGAGGACGGACATCTCGCCATCCGGCGACCGCCGCTTGACCGCCTTCACCACGTGCTGCGCGCCCGGCGGACCGACCGGAATGACCATAATCCCGTCAGGAGTAAGCTGCTGGAGCAGCGGCGGCGGGATATGGTCGATGCCGCAGGTAACGATGATCTTGTCGAACGGCGCCGCGTCCTCCCAGCCATAATAGCCGTCGGCGTTGCGGGTGTGGATGGCGCGGTACTCGCCATAGCCGCGCGCGATCAGCAAATCGTAAAGGGCGCGCGTGCGCCGCGCCAGGGCCGGGATGATCTCGATCGACCAGACGTTGGGCGTCAGGTTCGACAGATAGGCCGACTGGTAACCCGAACCGGTGCCGATCTCCAGCACCTTGTCGCCTCGCCGGATCTCGAGCGTATTGGTCATCCGCGCCACCGTATGCGGGCCGGTGATGGTCACGCCGAAACCGATGTTGAGGTGATGCCATTCATAGACGCGATCGAGGTTCTCCGCAGTCACGAATTCCTCGCGCGGAGTTAGCAGGAAAGCGCGCATGTCGGCCTCGTCCCAGACGTCGCGGTGAGCGACGAGCTGCTCGAACCGGTCGAAGCGTTGCGCGAGAAAATGCGGGTCCTCGCCGCGGTTCTTGACCATCCATTCGACGAACGCGTCGCGGCTCGAGCGCGGCGGCGACGCGCTCCACTCATAGGGCGTGGGTACGTTGGCGCGCGCCGCCCGGACGGCTAACCCTGCCGTGAGGGCCGCCGACCCGCCGAACACCAATTGGCGCCGATCCATGCAGAAGCCTCGCCTTGCCGCCTGCGCCGGCGAATTGAAAGAAGCGAAGCCGGGCAGGACTTGATAGGCTCGATCAGAGACGACCCGGAGCGGCCATGCAATCGAATTCCGTCGACGTGATTCGCATTCCAACCAGCGGGCCGGGCGATGTCTCCGGGCTGATGGCGCTGATTGACCGCGGCGTTGTCGACCCCTTCTCTATTCTCGCGGTCTTGGGGAAGACCGAGGGCAACGGCGGGGTCAACGATTTTACCCGGGAATACGCGGTCGCCGCATTGTGCAATGCGCTGGCGCCGCGTTTGGCGCTTTCTCCGCGCGCGGTCGAGAGCAGAATCGCGTTTGTCATGTCGGGCGGCACGGAGGGGGTCCTCTCTCCGCACATCACACTGTTCGCGGGCACTCAAACTTCGCAGGCCGCCGCCGATAGCGCGGGCGAGCCGCGGCTGAGCGTCGGCATCGCCCACACGCGCGACTTTCTGCCCGAGGAGATCGGCAGGAACGCCCAGATCGGCGAGACGATCAGGGCCGTCGAGACCGCGATGCGCGACGCCCGAATCGACGCCACTAGCGACGTGCACTTCGTTCAGATCAAGTGTCCGCTGTTGACCAGCGACCGCGTCCGGGAGGCGGTCGCGCGCGGCAAGACCACGGTCACCGCGAGCGGCTATGTGTCGATGGGCTATTCGCGTGGCGCTTCCGCGATCGGCGTGGCCAAGGCGCTGGGCGAGATCGGGGCCGACGCCGGCGAGGCCCAGGTGCTGAAAGATTGGAACCTCTACTCCTCGGTCGCCTCTTGCTCGGCCGGCATCGAACTCATGCACAATGTCGTCATTCTGGTCGGCAACTCGCGCCACTCGGCGAGCCGTTTCAGGATTGGCCACGCCGTGATGAAGGATGCGATCGACCTTCCGGCGGTCATGGAGGCGCTCGAGAGCGTCGGCTTGAGCGCTCTCGATCCGCCGTCGCAAAGCCGGCTTGCAAATATTTTCGCCAAGGCCGAGGCTTCGCCGGACGGCGTCATTCGCGGCCTCCGTCACACCATGCTCGACGATTCCGATATCAACGCCACCCGCCACGCCCGCGCTGCGGTCGGCGGGCTGATCGGCGGCGTGGCGGGAACCGGCGCGGTCTATGTCTCGGGCGGCTCCGAGCATCAGGGACCGGCCGGCGGCGGCCCGGTCGCGGTCATCGCCCGGGTGTAAGACGCGACCTCGCGGCCCATTTCGAGCCCGGCGCCGTCCTTGACTTCCCGCCTGGATGCGCGATCCTCCGCCAGTAGCCGCGAGCCGTCGAGCTGGCGACAAGGGAGGCGCGCATGGAACAGCGGCGGGACGCAGAGGCGCTCCATGTCGGCAGGAGGTCGGTGCTCGGCGGAGCCTCAACCGCCCTCCTCGCAACCGCCGCTAGCGGCGCGGCGGCGGAGGATTCGCCCTCGCCGAACGGCCCGCTGTCCGAGATCCCGATCGTCCTGCCGCGCACCGAATTCGTCTACGAGGCAGTCTTCGATCTCGAACCGGTGATGATGCTCGGTGAGGGGCCGCTCGGCGAGCGCCGCATCATCCCCATTTCCGGCGGCGTCTTTGCGGGACCGCGCATCAAGGGAAAGGTCTTGCCCAACGGCGCGGACCGCCAACTCTTGCGCAAAGACGGCGCACACATGTTGAACGCGCTCTACGAACTGCAAGCCGACGACGGCGCCGTCATCACCGTCAACAACCGAGTCCTCATCGACAAGCGCCCCGAGGGAACGCGCTACTCCTTCTCCAGTATCGACGTCACCGCCCCCGAGGGGCCGCACGATTGGTTGAACCATCTCGTCTTCGTCGGCACTCTGCACAGCATGGCGCCGAAGCCGAATGTGCTGATTCGGGTCTATAGCCTGACCTGACCCATCCAACCGTTTCGTAAGGAGGCCGCCATGACCACTGGGTTTCGCCGTTCGCTGCTGGCGTCCTCCGCCGCCGGTTTCCTCCTCGGCCTCGCTGCGCCCACCGCGGCGTTCGCTGAGGGCGAGGGCTGCACGAAAGTCACGACAGAGTCGCTCGCGATTCCTGGTCTCATCATCGAGGGATCGAAGCTGCAGGAAGCGGGCGACGGCCTGCCGAAGCACTGCATTGTGACCGGCGAGGTCAACGATCGAACCGGAGTTGACGGCAAGCGCTACGCGATCGGGTTCGAGATGCGACTCCCGGTCGAGTGGAACGGGCGCTTCCTGGATCAGGTCAACGGCGGCAATGACGGCGTCGTGCTGCCGGCGACCGGCGACCAGCCGAAGGCGCTCGCTTCCGGCGGCGTTCCGGCGCTGGCTCGCGGCTTTGCGGTCATGTCGTCGGACAGCGGACACTCGGGCGCCGATCCGGCCAACAAGGCGCTCGGCCTCGCCGCCGGCGCGGCGTTCGGCCTCGATCCGCAAGCCCGGCGCGATTACGGATACTCTGCCGACATCACGCTTGCGCCGATCGCCAAGGCGATCATCGCCGCCCATTACGGCCGAAAGCCGGACTTTTCCTACATGTTCGGCTGCTCGAACGGCGGACGCCACACGATGGTCGCTGCGACGCGAATGCCGGAAGCCTATGACGGCTTCCTCGTCGGCGACCCGGGCTTCGACTTGCCGCGCGCGGCGATCCAGCACGCCTGGGACGCGCAGGCCTTCGTCAAGGCCGATCCTGACATCCGCAAGTCGATCACGGCGGACGACGCCGCGCTCGTCTCACGCAAGATCGTCGCCGCCTGCGACAAGCTGGACGGTCTCGAAGACGGACTCACCGCCAATCTGGCCGCCTGCCAGAAGGCGTTCGATTTCGACAGCCTCGCTTGCGCCGAGGGCGCGACTGCCGACTGCCTGCCGAAGGCCAAAGTCGAGGCGCTCAAGATGAGCTTCGCCGGCCCCAGGAACTCGAAGGGCGAGGCGCTCTATTCCGACTGGCCGGTCGACGGCGGCGTCGGGACGGGCAACTGGCGGCTATGGAAGATCGAAAGCCCGATCCCGCCCTGGGATCATTATCCCATCATCGCCACGATGGGCGCGGCCTCGCTCAATTACATCTTCACGACCCCGCCAACCCAGGCCGCAGGCTCGACCGATGCGCTGATGAAGTCGCTGCTCGCCTTCGATTTCGACCGGGACGCGCCCAAAATCTACGCCACGACGGACGCCTTTCCTCAGTCGGCGATGGAATTCATGACCCCGCCGGACGCCGACGATCCGAAGCTGGCGCAATTCCGCCAGCTCGGGCGCAAGATGATCATCTATCACGGTCAGGCGGACCCGGTGTTTTCGATCGACGATACGATCCGCTGGTACGACAAGCTGAACGGCAATCTCGACGGCAGGGAGGAGGCGGAAGTCCGCCTGTTCGCGGTCCCCGGCATGACTTACTGCAGCGACGGCCTCGCGCTCGACAAGTTCGACGCGCTGACCGCGCTCACGGACTGGGTCGAGAACGGCAAGGCGCCGGACCGGATCATCGCCACCGTCGATCCGGCGAACAAAGAGATACCCGCGTCGTGGAGCCCGGCCCGCGCCCGCCCGCTTTGCGTCTGGCCGAAGTTCGCGCGCTACAAGAGCGGCGATCCGGAGAGCGCCGATTTGTTCGAGTGCGCCGCGCCGTAAGACCGAGCCTTGTTGTCGATGATGATCAAGCAGCCTCGATGTCGGTCTTGGAAAAGTCGTCCCCCTTGAAGAGCAGCGGTTCCTGGGTGAGCGCTGACAGGGCATACGAGAAGCAGTCACCGAGGTTCAGGCCAGCGGGGTGACGACCCTTTCCGAAGCGTGGCCAGGCGCGCTGGGCCTGATCCGCCTGCTCCGCGTCGACTGGGACGATCTCGACCTCGACCTTGTGCAGCCATAAGTCGAGTTCGATTCCACCACGCGTCCCGAGCCGGGTCTCGATAACCATTGCGGCCTCTAATACTGTCGCCGCTGAAATCAGGCGAACCGCCGCATCGGCAATGCGCTGCTCGAAGGATTTGGACTCCGTTCGTTGAGTGCGATGGCGACAATAGCTGAGGTGTCGATCACCATCAGCGGGGCAGCCCATCCTCGTCGTAGCCGATGATCTGGTCAGCGCTCCGCTGGTCGCGCACAGGCAATGCGCCCCATCGGCGGCGGATCGCGGCAAGATCCTCAAGCATCGCCGCCCGGCGCGGGGCGGCCCCAATTCGCCTCAGCCGTTCCTCGAGCGCGCGTCGCGTGGCGATGGTCAGAGACTGGCCCGTCCGCTTGGCCAGCGCGCGCGCCAGCCTCTCGGTTTCGGGGTCTTTGATGCTAAGCGCCATGAAGTTCCAGGTTCCCGCGCTTCTATTCTACCCAGACCCGGTTGGCAAAATTGTCGCGGCCAACGTCTCCCACCTAAGCGCTCGCCAGCACCCCGCGCACGCGGTCGACCAGTTCTGCTTCAGGGACGAAGAACTGGGCGCGCTGGCGCAGTTCGAGATAGTCGGCGCGGTCCTTGGTCGATTTCGCGAGTTCGGCGCCAAGCTTGAGGTCACGGATCGTGACCTGCGGTCCGCCCGGCGCGTTGCGTTCGTTCGAGCCCTGTATGACCGCGACGCGGCTCATACGGCGGTCGGCGTATTTGAGCTGCGCGTTCATCTTGCCGTCGCCGAGATAGAGTTCGGCGGCGATCCCGGCCGCGCGCAGCTTGGCGACGAGCCGTTGGGTCGAGGCCATCGACGCCGCGTCGCGATCGAGCGCCAGCACCACCACTGGACCCGGCGCTTCCGCGGCCGCGACGATCGGACTCCTGATCGCCCGCAAAGCGGCGAGCAGGCGCGAGACGCCGATCGAAAAGCCGGTCGCCGGAACCGGCTCGGCGCGAAAGCGCGCCACCAGGCCGTCGTAGCGCCCCCCGCCGCCGACCGAGCCGAAGCGGATCGGCCGGCCGTTTTCGTCCTTTGTTTCGAAGGTCAGCTCCGCTTCGAAAACGGGGCCAGTGTAGTATTCGAGTCCGCGCACGACCGACGGGTCGATGCGGATACGGTCGGGGCCGTAGCCGGCGCTGCGAACCAGTGCTTGAATTTGAGAAAGTTCGCCGAGGCCTTCGTTCTCAATGACCTGGCCGCCCGGAAGATTGCCGTTTCCATCTGCAGACCCCATCAAGAATACGCCGGCTGGACCGCCGGTGTCGCCAGCGATCTCGTTCGTGACTCTGGCGAGCACTCGCTCGGTCGCCCCGGCGTCCAGCCCCGCCCCCTTGGTGAAATCGCCGCTCTCGTCCTTGCGTCCCGCCCCGAGCAGGGCGCGCACGCCCTCGGGGCCGAGCCGGTCGAGCTTGTCGATCGCGCGCAACACGATCAGCCTTCGTCCGGCGTTCGCCTCGCCGCCGAGGCCGATCGCCTCCATCACGCCGTCGAGCACCTTGCGGTTGTTGACCTTGATCACGTACTCGCCGCGCTTGACGCCAAGCGCCTCGAGGCAGTCCGCCGCCATCATGCAGATTTCGGCGTCGGCGGCCGGCGACGCGGCGCCGACCGTATCGGCGTCGAACTGCATGAACTGGCGGAAGCGGCCTGGCCCCGGCTTTTCGTTGCGGAACACCCAGCCGGCCCGATAGGAGCGATAGGGCTTCGGCAGCCGGTCGTAGTTTTCGGCGACATAGCGGGCGAGCGGCGCGGTGAGATCGTAGCGCAGCGACAGCCATTGCTCGTCGTCGTCCTTGAACGAGAACACGCCCTCGTTCGGCCGGTCCTGGTCGGGCAGAAACTTGCCGAGGGCGTCCGTATACTCGATGAACGGCGTCTCGACCGCCTCGAAGCCATAGAGCGTATAGACGTCGCGAATCCTCGCCATCATCGCCTCGGCGGCGGCGATGTCGGCCTGATCGCGGTCGGCGAGTCCGCGCGGCAGCGTGGGGCGCACGCGAGGGAAAGCGTCGGTCTCGGTCATTGGGGCTCTATATCGGGCGAAAGGGGCGGCTAGAAGAGGTTTGCCGTCACGTTAATGGTAAGCGCAAGGATGATCGCGTTGAAGAAGAACCCGACGACGCCCTGAATGACCACAATCCGCCGCATCCGCATCGACGTCACATTGACGTCGGAGGAGGCAAACGTGCAGCCGATGACGAACGACTGATAGAAGAACTCCATCCAGCCCGGCTGCGGCGTCCCCGGAAAGTCGAGGCCGCCCGCAACCCCGCCCTTCCTGGGTTGGAAGTAGGCGCCGGCGTAGTGCAGCCCGAACATCACATTGAGGAAGGCCCAGGCGCTCAGCACGGTCAAACCGACCAACACAAGATGTCCCGCCTTGGCCCAGCCGGTCATGTTCTTCACCGGGCCGAGTTCCCAGACGATCGCGGCGATGGCGGCGAGCGCCGCGACGATTCCGAGGACCACCAGGACCCACTGGTTCTCGTCTTCCGGCCGCGATTGCACGCGAGCCTCCCTCCTCGGGTCCATCGCCATGAGCAGGATCAGAAGCAGGAACGCCCAGGCGCCGACGTTCCAGGCGATGGTGAGCCGCGTCGCCTCGCGGATGTCGACCCCAAGCCGCAAGGGGATATAGGCCAGGATCATAATGGCCGCTCCGATCAGCAGACGCGGCCGATGAGCAAAAGTCGCCCAAAAAGCGACAGCGGCTTTGGCGGCCGGCTTTCCAGCGCTTGGCGCGGCCGGCAGCTTGGGCGCGCCGGTTCCCTTGTCGGCTCTTGGAGGGGGCGGCGATTTGGGCATGCGACGGCCATTCTCCGGACGAGGCTGCCTTGCCCGAGGCCAGCGCGAGGGTCAAGCGGCGCTGAAGCGCCAGCCTCTTCGATGCTATAAGAGACCATGCAAGAGGCGAGCGGCGGACGAGCGACCATATCCATCCGCACCGACGAGCGCGTGAAGATCGTAACGATCGATCGGCCCGAGCGGCGCAACGCGGTCGACCTTGCGACCGCGCGTGCGCTGTTTGACGCGTTCCAGCGCTTCGACGCCGACCGGAACGCCGACGTTGCGGTGCTGACCGGCGCCGGAAGCGCGTTCTGCGCCGGGGCCGACCTCAAGGCGATCGCCGAAGGCGAGGCCCGGCCGATCGAGCCGGACGGCGCTTTCGGTCCAATGGGCCCGACGCGGCTTCAACTCGGAAAGCCGGTGATCGCCGCAATCGAGGGCCCGGCGGTCGCCGGCGGGATGGAGCTCGCGCTATGGTGCGACCTCAGGATCGCGGCGCGCTCCTCGGTCTTCGGCGTGTTCAATCGCCGTTTCGGCGTTCCACTCATTGACCTCGGCACGATCCGCCTGCCGCGGATCGTCGGCCACGGCCGCGCGCTCGAATTGATTCTGACCGGCCGCGCCGTCGACGCCGAAGAGGCGCTGCGGATCGGCCTGATCAGCGAAGTGACTGAGGACGGCCAGGCGCTCGCCCGCGCGGTGGCGCTGGCCCGAATCCTCTGCGGCTTTCCCCAGACAGCGATGCGCAACGACCGCAGGTCCGCCCTCGAGCAGTGGGACCTGAGCAGGGCGGCGGCGATCGCCAGCGAGGTGGCCTGGGGGCTCAAGACACTTGCCAGCGGCGAAGCGTCCGCCGGCTCGGCGCGCTTTAGGGATGGCGCCGGCCGGCACGGCGATACCCTCGGCAAGACGGAGAAGAATCTCTAGCCGCGGCTGAGGGCCGGTCCTCGCTCGAAGAGGGAGCCAATTGACTCTTCACGCGAATTCTTCGACCTCTTTGGCCCGAAGGGAGCACGTGAGGCGATGGGTTCGGACCCCGGCGATCGCGACGACCCAGCGGCGCTGCGGGCGCGGCTCGACCGGCTGTCGGACGCGCTCAAAGATCGCGCCGCGCCGCTCCCTGCCCCCGAGCCTCAGCGGAAGGCCAAATCCGATGGATCGGGATCGGCGATGTCGCTTGGCTTGCGGGCCGGCAGCGAGTTTGTCTCGGCCGTGATCGTCGGACTGGGCATCGGCTGGGCTCTCGACCGCGCGCTCGGCACCAATCCAGCGTTTCTGATCGTGTTTTTCATGCTGGGCGTCGCCGCGGCGGTCTGGAATGTGATTTGGCTGACCTCGCCCAAGGCCGGGTCTTCCAGCAATTCGCCCTTGTCTCGCGCGGACTCGCCGGATAAAGACGGGCGGCGCTCGGCTTCGGGGGCCGAACGGGACGCCTCGTTGGGGGGGCGCGGAGCCGCCGGCGCCGCAGACGACGACGAGGAATAGACGACGTGGCGACAGAGTCGGGACCGGCGATCGATCCGATCCATCAATTTGGCCTGCATCCGGTTGTTTCGATTCAGGTCGCGGGTCACGACGTCTCCCTGACCAATTCCGGCCTCTATATGTTGCTTGCGGTCGCGCTGAGTTGCCTTCTGGTCGCGATCGGCGCGCGGGGAGGCTCCGCAGTGCCCGGCCGTTTGCAGGCGATGGCGGAGATTGCGTACGAGTTCATCGCCGGCATGGTCCGCTCGGCGGCGGGCGAGACGGGCATGCGATTCTTCCCGCTCGTCTTCTGCATCTTTCTTTTCATTGTGATCTGCAACCTGATCGGCCTCTTCCCCTACTCTTTCACGGTGACAAGCCAGATCATCGTCACCGCTACGTTGGCGCTTCTCGTGTTTTTCACCGTGGTGATCGTCGGGATCAAGGATCACGGGCTGCAGTTCTTCAAAGTGTTCGTGCCGCAGGACGTGCCGATCTATATCCTGCCGTTGGTGGTCGCGATCGAGGTTTTTTCCTTCTTTGTGCGCCCGGTCAGCCATTCGGTGCGCCTGTTCGCCAACATGCTCGCCGGCCATATCACCCTTAACGTTTTCGGCAGTTTCGTCGTCATGCTGCTCGGGGCTGGGGCGCTGTTCAAGGCGTTCGCCGTGCTGCCCTTCCTCATGACGATCGGGCTCTTCGCCCTCGAACTGCTCGTCGCGTTCCTGCAGGCTTACGTGTTCGCCATGCTGACCTGCATGTATCTCAACGATGCCCTCCATCCCGGCGGGCACTAGTCTTCCGGTCAACCGCAAAGCTTCGCGAAACGTCACTGAGGAGTACCCGAATGGAACCCCATGAGCTCGCCATCGCCGCCAAATATGTTGGCGCCGGCCTCGCCGCCATCGGAACGGGCGCTGCCGGCATTGGCGTCGGCACGCTGTTCGGCCAGTTCCTGAACGGCGCGCTGCGTAACCCATCGGCAGTCGAAGGCCAGTTCGGCCGCCTGATCTTCGGTTTCGCGGTGACCGAGGCCCTCGGCATTTTCGCGCTTCTGATCGCATTCCTGCTGCTGTTCGCGGTCTGACGCTTGCGACTTCCCTCTGACGCTCGAAGGGAAGGCGCATGCGGCGCCTTCCTGGCTCCTTATCCATCGTAGGGGTCCGCAATGGCGCAACCGGCGCAGTCAACGCCCACCGATGCGACTCAGACCCAAGTCGGTCAGGAAGGCGGCGCGCACTCGAACTTTCCGCCGTTCGACCCGAGCACGTTTCCCTCGCAGCTCGTCTGGTTCGCGATCGCGTTCGGGTTCCTCTACTGGTACATGTCCAAGCGCGGCTTGCCGCAGCTCGGCGCGGTGATCGACGGCCGCAAGGCGCAAATCGCGCGCGACCTCGACGAGGCGACCGCGATGCAGCAGCGGGCCGACGCCGCCGCGGCCGCGCACGAAAAGACGTTGGCCGAGGCGCGCGCGAAGGCGCAGACCGTCGCCCAGGCGGCGCGCGACGCCGCCGCAGCCGACGCCCAGGCCAAGCGTAGCGTGCTCGAGGACGAGCTCGCGGCCAAGCTGGCCGCCGCCGAGCGCGAGATTGCGGCGACGCGATCCGCCGCGATGGCCAATGTCGCCGAGGTCGCGCGCGACGCCGCCGCGGCGATCGTCGAGCGCCTGGCGGGACGCCCGGCCGATCCGGCGGCGGTCGCCGCCGCGGTCAATTCGGTCAAGTCGCTCACCGGAGCTGCATGATGGAATTCGACGCGGAGTTCTTCGTCCTCCTCGGCTTCCTCGTCTTCGTCGGCGTCCTCATCTATTTCGGCGCCCATCGCATTGTTCTGAAAGCGCTCGACGCGCGCGGCGAAGCGATCGCGGCCGAACTTGCCCAAGCGGCGAAGTTGCGCGAAGAGGCGACCGCCTTGTTGGCGAGCTTCGAGAAGAAGACGGCCGAAGCGGAAGCCAATGCCGCCGCAATCGTCGCCGAGGCGCGCGCCCAGGCGGAGCAACTGGCCATCGAGGCCGCCGAGCGCCTGAAGGAATTCATTGCCCGGCGCACCAAGCAAGCCGAGGACAAGATCGCTCTCGCCGAGGCCCAGGCGACCGCAGAGGTCCGCGCCGCCGCAGCGGATCACGCGGCCAAGGCGGCGGAAATCGTTCTCACCGACCAAATGCATGGGTCCGCCGGGGCAGATCTCGTCGCGCGCGAAATTGGCGACCTCAAGAACCGCCTCTCCTGACGGGCGGGGGGCGCCGCCGCGTGCGGGTGTAGCCGCGAGGCGAGGCTTTGGCGCCGACGCTTGATTTGCCGGTCGCCTCGCCTCATTGTGCCGGCTGTCAGCAATCGTGCGCCGGCGGGGGCTTGGTCCGCCAGAGGGAGCAACCGTGTTGAACAGGGCGATCTTCGGTCTGCTGGCCGTTCTCCTTCTCCCCACCCTCGCGCGCGCCGCGGGCGGCCCCGCCGAGCTCAATCAATACGACGTTCCTGCCGAAGCGCGCTGGGCGCCGTTCTTCGCCACCATGCCGGCGTGCGATGACGGCGGCGTGCTGTCGACGATCAGCGGGCGGTTTGGGCAGACGCAGCAGGAGTTCTGGAATTCACAGTTGGGGATTGGCGGCTTCGACCGGGTGCGCGAAATCGGCTTCCGGGCCAACGGCCTCGCCTATATCCCGCGCCGCTATTGCATCGCCCGCGCCGCGATGACCGACTCGAGGGAGCGGACGGTCATCTACAATGTCGTGTCGAATTTCGGCATCATCGGAATGACATGGGGCGTCGAATGGTGCGTCATCGGCCTTGACCCGAACTTCGCTTACGCGCCCGCCTGCAGCACCCTTCGCCCG
Source organism: uncultured Alphaproteobacteria bacterium (assembly GCA_963767245.1). Taxonomy (GTDB): domain Bacteria; phylum Pseudomonadota; class Alphaproteobacteria; order Rhizobiales; family Beijerinckiaceae; genus Roseiarcus. The sequence continues at coordinate 197,263 of CAVYDG010000003.1, read as the reverse complement.
GTGATCGAGCGCGAGATCGGCCAGTACAAGTGGCTTGGCGAATATGGCCTGAAGGCGCGAAACTAGTCTGACGCCAGCCGGCGGCGGGGAGCGCGATGTCGCGGCGAGCGGTCAAGGTCCTGAGCGTCGCGCTTGCCCTGATCGGAGCGCCGATCGCGGCGGTCGCCCAGACCCCCGCCCAAACCGCCCCTCCGGCCGCGAGCGCGCCGCCGGTCGCCACCACACCGTTTGACTATTACGTGATGACGATGTCCTGGGCGCCCGGATTCTGCGATCTTGGCGGAAAGGACACGTCGTCGCCGGAATGCGCGTCCGGCTCGGGCGACGGCTTCGTCGTCCATGGCCTATGGCCGGACAACGACTACCGCCCGAACCCCGAAGGCTGCCAGGGGCAGGACGCCTCGCCCGCCGATCTGGCCGACGAGCATGGCCTCTACCCAAACGACAGTCTCGCGGCCTACGAATACCGCAAGCACGGAACCTGCACCGGCCTCAGTCCGCACGACTATTTCAGCACCGTGCGCAACGTGCGACAACGGCTGGCCATCCCCCCGATGCTGCAGGCCCCGCATGAGCCATTGCATCTTTCCCCCGACGACATCGAGCAGGCCTTCATCGCTGCGAACCCCAATTTGCGTCCCGACAACATGGCCGTCACCTGCAGCAACGGCGAACTGATTGACGTCCGCTTCTGTATTGCAAAGGACCTCTCGTCCTACGCAATCTGCCGCAAGGTCGCACGGCACAGCTGCCAACGCGGATCGATCGCGGTCGCGCCGGTGCGGTGAGGGACGCTGGGCCGGTTCGGGCCCGGAATGTGACCGAGTTTCGCGATCGTGAACTACCGCCACGCCTTTCATGCCGGCAGTTTCTCCGATGTCCTCAAGCACGCCGTCCTGGCGCGCATGGTCGTGCATCTGAAGCGCAAGGAGGCGCCCTTCCGCTTCATCGACAGCCACGCCGGGGCGGGCCGATATGATCTGTCCGGCGACGAGGCGAGGCGCTCGCCGGAGTGGCGCGAGGGAATCGGCCGCGTCCTGACCGCGCGCCTGACGGGGCCGGTCGACGAGTTCTTGCGCCCTTATCTTCAAGCTGTGGGTCAACACGATGCGGAAGGCCGGCCGCTCTCCTATCCGGGATCGCCGGCGATCGCGCAGACGCTCATGCGGGCGCAGGATCGCATCGCGCTCTGCGAGGCAAACCCGGATGAACGCGCGGCGCTGATCGCCGCGCTTGGGCGCGACGGGCGGCTCAGCATCGTCGGTACGGACGGCTATATGGCGCTGAACGCCTACCTGCCGCCCAAGGAGCGTCGCGGAATCGTCCTGATCGATCCGCCGTTCGAGGCCTCCGGCGAAGCGGACAGCATCGTGCACGCGCTTGAGCGGGCGCTGCGCAAATGGCCGACCGGGAGTTACGTGGCGTGGCGTCCGATCCGCGACGCGCGAGCCGATTCCCGTTTTCTCAACGCGGCCGCTGCGCTCGGCGCGCCAAACATCCTGCGGCTCGAGCTTGACATTGGCCGTGGGCCGATCGGCGCGCATGGTCAGGAGCCGCTGACGCACGCAGGGCTTATCATCGTCAATCCGCCCCATACGCTGATCGACGAAGCGCGTACGCTCTTGCCGTGGCTGGCGCAAACTCTCGCTCGCGACGGAGGCGGAAAGCATCTTTGTGCATGGTTGACCGAGCATACATGAGTGCGTCAAGCGGGTGACCTTGCCCGCGCCGCCTGGTTCGGTCTATGTGCGAACGATTGCGTGGAGCGCGTGGGGCACAGCCAGAAAGCGCCGGTACTCGCAACTTGACTGATCATTGGCGGGACATCGATGGCGTTGCCGAACGTTCTCAAGGACAAGCTGCGATTGCCCGCCGTCGGCGCGCCGTTGTTCATCATCTCGCATCCGGCGCTGGTGATCGCCCAATGCAAGGCCGGGATCGTCGGCGCCTTTCCCGCGCTCAACGCCCGGCCTATTTCCCAGCTCGACGAATGGCTGCACGAAATCACCGAGGCGCTGGCCGCGCATGATCGCGTCCACCCGGAAAGCCCCGCCGCCCCGTTCGCGGTCAACCAGATCGTCCACAAGTCGAACGCGCGGCTCGAGGAGGATATGGCGCTGACGGTCAAGTGGAAGGCGCCGATCGTGATCACTTCGCTCGGGGCCCGCGAGGACGTCAATGCGGCCGTTCACGGCTATGGCGGTCTGACGCTGCACGACATCATCAACAACCGCTTCGCCCACAAGGCGATCGAAAAGGGCGCCGATGGGTTGATCGCAGTCGCGGCGGGCGCGGGGGGCCACGCCGGCTCGACCTCGCCGTTCGCGCTGATCCAGGACATCCGGGCCTGGTTCGACGGCCCGCTCTTGCTCTCGGGCGCAATCGCCACCGGGCGGGCCGTTCTCGCCGCGCAGGTGATCGGCGCCGATCTGGCCTATATCGGCACCGCTTTTGTCGCCACGCCCGAAGCGCGCGCGATCGAGGATTATAAGCAGGCGATCGTCAACGGCGACGCCTCCGACATCATCGGGTCGACCTTCTTCACCGGCGTTTTCGGCAACTATCTGAGGCCCTCGATCGTCAAGTCCGGCCTCGACCCGGACGCTCTCCCGCAGGGCGAGGCGAAGGCGATGAATTTCACTTCCCGTGGCTCGTCAGAAACCAAGGAAGCCAAGGCGTGGCGCGACATCTGGGGAAGCGGGCAGGGCATCGGCGCTGTCAAATCCGTTCAGCCGGTGGCCGAACTCGTTGCGCGGCTGGCGCGCGAATATGCTGAGGCGAAGCGCGCAATTTGCGGCTAGGCCTTGAGGCGCGACCGCGCAACTTTGCCCACAGCCGCTCAAGAGCCGTCAGACGGTCCCAAAGATATGGGCGACGGCCCGGGCGGTCGCCGAGCAGATGCACGCCGCGGAAGCGCCGGCGGTGCTGCTCCACACGAACAAGCCGGACGGCTTCGACTGCCCCGGCTGCGCCTGGCCGGACAAAGAGCACACCTCCACCTTCCAGAGGCCAACAACCTCCGCCCGCTGACCTATCAAGACCCGGAAAGCGGCACGCCGTCGTACAAATCCTTGCCGGTCCGGCTGCGGAAGGTCGCTTAACTATCCGGTACAGCTGGCTCTCGCGCGTCTTGCGCGCGATTTTGCCGAGGCGAGGGAGTCTGCGCCTGAGGTCCGTGTGCTGATTGGCGGGGCGCAGTCAAGGAGACAATCGCGATTCTCCCCGCTGTTCTTTTTTTCATCGCTCCTCGCCGTTTCGCTCTGGCGGCCCCCCTCGTTCCGGAGCATGAACTCGTTGCCGCCGCAGTCTGCGGCTAACTTTAGTTTGCATGTGATTCGCTTTGCGTCTGTTCGCGTCAAACCTTGAGAAACGAGAGACGCGCCGACCTCATGGCGACCATCGAACAATTCGCACAGCGCCAGACGCAGCCGCAAGAGCGCGCCTATCGCACCCCGCCGCACAACCTCGAGGCCGAACAGGCGCTGCTCGGCGCTATCCTCATCAACAATGACGCGTTCGACCGCGTCTCGGATTTCCTCAGAAGCGAGCATTTCGTCGAGGAGATTCATCGCCGGATCTTCGAGGTCGCGGGATCTCTGATCAGGGCCGGCAAGCTGGCGACGCCGGTGACGCTCAAGACCTTCCTCGGCGAGCATGATCTCGGCGGCGTGACCGTGCCGCAATATCTCGCCCGCCTCGCCAGCGAAGCAACGACCATCATCAACGCGTATGACTATGGCCGCGGCGTCTACGACCTCGCCATGCGGCGCGAGCTCATTTCGATCGGCGAGGATGTCGTCAACGTCGCCTTTGACGCTCCGGTCGATTCGAGCCCGCGCGAACAGATCGAGGAGGCCGAGCGGCGCCTGTACCAGATCGCCGAGGCCGGGCGGTACGACGGCGGCTTCCAGCGCTTCTCCGAAGCATTGAAAGTCGCGGTCGATATGGCCGCCCGCGCTTACGAGCGCGAAGGGTCGCTCTCAGGCATCGCGACCGGCCTCGCCGACCTCGACCGCTATATGGGCGGCCTGCAAGCGTCCGATCTCGTCATCCTCGCCGGCCGTCCCGGCATGGGCAAGACGGCGCTCGCCACCAACATCGCCTTCAACATCGCCAAGGCCTATCAAGGACGAACGCGCGCCGACGGTTCGATCGAAGCCGCCAATGGCGGCGTGGTCGGCTTCTTTTCGCTCGAAATGTCGGCGGAACAGCTGGCGACCCGCATCATCGCCGAGCAATCCGGCGTCGCGTCGTACAAGATCCGCCGCGGCGACATCACCGAGAGTGATTTTCATCGCGTCGCCGACGCGGTGCGCGACATGCAGCAGATTCCGTTCTACATCGACCAGACCGGCGGCGTTTCGATCGCGCAATTGACCGCCCGCGCCAGGCGGCTCAAACGCCAGCGGGGACTCGACCTTCTCGTCGTCGACTATATTCAGCTGCTGTCAGGCTCGAGGTCGCGGCAAGAGAATCGCGTCCAGGAGCTGACCGAGATCACGACCGGGCTCAAGGCGCTCGCCAAGGAGCTTGGCGTTCCTATCCTCGCCTGCTCCCAGCTCTCGCGACAGGTGGAGCAACGCGACGACAAGCGGCCGCAACTCTCGGACCTGCGTGAATCTGGATCGATCGAACAGGACGCCGACGTCGTCCTGTTCGTCTATCGCGAGGAATACTACCTCAAGAACAAGGAGCCCCGTCCGGGCACGGAAGAGCATATCGGCTGGATGGCGCAGATGGAAAACGCCCATGGCCGGGCGGAGGTGATCATCGGCAAGCAGCGCCATGGTCCTACCGGCACGGTCGAGCTGCAATTCGACGCCGAGGTCACCCGGTTCAGCACCGTCGCACGGGAAGACACGATCGCAGAAATCCGCTAAGAACGGCTTCCAGAGGACACAACAAAGTTGCAATCGTCGGCCGTATAGGCCGCTGATCACGAATCGCAGCGACGGCCTTGGGCCGGCCGCCGCAGCCCGGAGAGTCGCATGAAGCTGATCACCGCCCTTGGCCTCGCCGCCGCCGTCGCCGGGGCCGCCATTTTCGCCGCGCCCGCGGGAGCCGACGAGTTCACGCCCGCGCAGAAGCAGGAATTGGGCGCTTTCATCAAGGACTATCTCGTCAACAACCCGGACGTGCTGCGCGAGGCGATCGAAGCGCTCGACAAGCATGACAAGCAGGTTGCCGACCAGGAGCGCCAGAGGACCGTGGCCGGTGACTCCGGGGCGTTGTTCAGTTCGAAATATCAGGCGACGATCGGCAATCCGAGCGGGACTGCAACCCTGGTCGAATTCTTCGATTACAACTGCCACTTCTGCAAGGGCGCGCTGCCGGACATCACCAAGCTGATGAAGGACGACCCCAACCTCAAGCTGGTTCTCAAGGATTATCCGGTGCTGGGACCCGGCTCGGTCGAGGCGGCGAAGGTCGCCAGCGCTGTGCGCAATCAGTTGCCCGGCGATAAATTCTGGCCGTTCCACACCAAGCTGCTGGCGACCCACGGACCGATCGGCAAGACCGAGGCGCTGGCGGTCGCTCGCGATCTCGGCCTCGACATGGACAAACTCGCCAAGGACATGCAGAGCCCCGACGTCAAGGCCGGTCTCGACGAAGTCATGCAGCTTGCCGACGCGCTGCAAATCAATGGCACGCCGACTTTCGTCGTCGGACAGGATGTCGTGGTCGGCGCGGTCGGTTACGACCAGCTCAAAGACAAGGTCGATTCCGTCCATAAGTGCGGGCACGCCACCTGCTGAAGACGGCGCCGGCGTTCAGCCCGCGGGACATTCTTGAGCGCGCCTGTCCGGCGTCATACTCTCTGACAGGCGAGGCCCTTCCTTGACGGCACTGCAAGCGATCGTGATGGCCGTCCTTCAAGGCGTGACGGAGCTATTCCCCGTCAGCAGCCTCGGCCACGCGGTAATCCTGCCCCGCCTGTTGAATTGGGGAGTTGACGAGAAGGCCCCGGACTGGCTCGCCTATCTGTCGGTCATGCATCTGGGCACGTCGATCGCGCTGTTCGCCTTCTTCTGGCGCGACTGGTTCAATTTTGGCCTCTCCCTCGTCGGAGCCTCGGGCAGCCGCGCGGCGAAGGACAGAATGACGTTCTTCCACGTTGTCCTGGCGACCATCCCGGCCGTCGTGGCTGGCGCCTTGTTCCGCAAGCTGCTGGGCGACGCGTTCGCGGCGCCGGCGATCGCCGCGGCCTTCCTGATCGTCAATGGCTTCATCCTCTACCTCGGCGACCGGATCGGCGAAGAGTTGGTCGGAACGCTTGATCAACTCAACTGGAAGGGTGCGCTGGCGGTGGGCTGCGCCCAGATCCTGGCCCTGATCCCGGGAATCTCGCGCTCGGGCTCGACGATCGTCGCCGGCGTCGTGGCCGGGCTCAAGCACGCAGAGGCGGCGCGCTTTTCGTTCCTGATGGGGGCGCCGATCATCCTCGCCGCCAACGTCTACGAGGCGCCGAAACTGATGAAGGAGGGCGCGACGCTGGGCCCAATGGCGGTTCTCTCGGCGGTGGTCGCCGGCATCGTCGCCTATCTGAGCCTTGCCTTCCTGATGCGCTATTTCAAGACGCAAGAGTTCGAGGCGCTCAGCCCTTTCGCCTATTATTGCTGGGCGGCCGGCGCCATCAGCTTGGCAATTATCGCTTTCGTTTGATTTTGTAGCTCTGTCGGAGCTTGGCGCAGAGCCTGCACGCCCTATATTCCGCGGGGCCGTTGGAATGTCCCAAGGCCGCGAGGGGCGACGATGGCGACCATCGAGGTCATGCCGGCGCGGATGACGCGCGAGGAGACCGCCGATTTGAGGCGGGCGGTCGTTTGCCTGGAGGGCGCGAGCTTCGCGCAGCGCCTGACCGACGTCATCGGGCGCCCGGTCGAGCTTTTGAGTCGCGCCATGCCGCCGATAGCCCGGCGCGCGGTGGCGCACGCGAGCGAGGCGGCCCTCCGCGGCGCGTTGAAGCTGGCGTTGCGCACCCTCGATCTCAAGGCAGCGGCCAAGCCGGCCAACCGCGCCCATAAGCTTGCTGCCGCCGCGTCCGGCGCGGTTGGCGGCGCGCTCGGATTGGCCGCGCTTCCCGTCGAATTGCCGATCTCGACCACCATCCTCCTGCGCTCGATCGCCGAGATTGCGCGCGAAGAGGGGGAAGATCTGAGCGCGCCAGACGCCGCTTTCGCCTGCGTCGAAGTGTTCGCGCTCGGCGGCCACGCCGATGAGGAGGCCGCGTACGAGAGCGGTTATTTCGCCGTCCGCGCCGCGCTCGCCAAGTCGGTGAGCGACAGCGCCCGCTTCCTCGCCAACGAAGGTCTCAGCGCCCAATCCGCGCCGATCATCGCGCGGCTGATCTCGCAAATCGCCGCCCGCTTCGGGGTCGTGGTCAGCGAGAAAATCACTGCGCAGGCGGCGCCGATTTTCGGCGCGATCGGCGGTGCGACCGTCAACGCCGCCTTCGCCGATCATTTCCAGACCCTTGCCCGCGGCCATTTCATCGTCCGGCGCCTGGAGCGCAAGCACGGCGCGAGCCTCGTCGCCTTCGAATATCAGCGCATGCGCGGCGAGCGCGGGGAAAGCCGAAGAGCCGCGTCGTAAGGCGGAGGAGCGGATCCACGTCGATGGGCGATCGCCGCCCGAGTCACAAGAAGCTTCTTCCCGGGCGAGCCATCCAGGCGCTCGCACTCGGACTTCTCGGCTTGCTGGCGGCGGGCGTCCCGGCGGCCGCCGATTTGAGGCCGCCGGCCAGGATGCGCGGCGCGCCGCCGATGCGCTTTCTGCGGGTCACAAGCGCCGATCCGGCCTGCTCACCCAACTGCCCGGAATGGCTGTCGGTCGAGGGCCGGATCGGAGCCGGGGCGGCGACCGAATTCTCGGAAGCCCTTGTGAAGCTGAACGGCCGCCGATTGCCGATCCTTATCCATTCTCCTGGCGGCTCAGTCCGCGACGCGGTGGCGATGGGCGAGCTCATTCGAGCCAAAGGCCTCGCTGTCGCCGTCGCCAGGACTCTGATCGCGAATTGCCCCGAACGGGCGCCGAGATGCCCAAGCGGCCCGGGAACGGCGATCACCGGCGGCGCAATTTGCGCCTCGGCCTGCGTGCTCGTCCTCGCCGGCGGCGTTCAACGGCTCGTCGGCCCCGCGGCGCTGATCGGCGTGCATCAGATCACCACGGTGGTGCAAGAAACCGAAGGCCCGGCGCATCTCACGTCGACGCGGAAGTTCTATGAGCAACAGGGCGTCGATGCCGCCGTCAGCGCCTATTTGACTGCGATGGGCGTCGGCGATCCGGTGATGGCGCTCATGCGCAGAACGCCGGCGGCCAGCGTTCGCTGGCTGAGCCTTGCGGATCTCAAGGCCTCGCGTCTCGCGACCTTGGCCCTCGACGCCGCCGAGCCGATCATGACCAGCGGCGCCAACGGCCTGAATGGGCGGGCGTTCGGCGGCGACCCGCCGCCGGCCGATGTCGTGCAGGCGAGCCTCGCCAACCCGCTCGCCGGAAGCGGCGCGACGCTCGAGATCGCGTTCCGCTATCGCCGTGGCGGCGGCGCGGTCGAGGCGGAGGTGACCCAGCGCGATTCCGAGACGCGACACGCCGCCGATGCGCGCGCCGCGGACTGGAGCCTCGCGTTGACCGCGCCCGGCGCCGAACCGCTGCTTTTGACGGCGCCCGCAACGGCGCCGGCGCGTGTGATCATGCCGCGCGAGCGCTTCTGCGCGCTCGCCAGCGGCGGCAAGCTCCGCGTCGAACCGGGATTGGGCGCCTCAGGGAGCGGGGCGGCCGAGGAGCGTCCTGCGGCGATCGACTTTGTTACAATGGACGGGGCGAGGACGCTGATTGAGGAGGCCTGTCCCTGAGCAGTGCAACCCGGCGTGACTTTCGGTCCGAAGACAACAAAATCCAAGCCGGGCGCAACGAAACCCAAGCCGGCGGCAATGAAATCCAAGCCAGACGCAACAAAATCCAAATTCGGCGCAACGAAATCCAAATCCCAGATCCTTTCACGAATCAATATTTATCAATGCGTTACCGGACGGATTTGGCCGCCGCGACGTCGTCAGGCCCCAAGAGTCCCTTGCGCCCACCGATTTCTGAAAATTAGATCATAAGCCCGACGATTTGGCAAGAAATTGTCGTTCCACCGAAAAGAGGGCTTCGGCCCTCATAGCGTAGCTGTCGGGGGAGAGGAATTCGGAGCGCGGCGGCTAACGCTGTAGGAGCGGGGGGATTTCGGCCTTCCGCGACCTCCGCCTCAGGCGCCGTGGCAGACGGCTTCGATGTTGTTGCCGTCGGGGTCGATGACGAAGGCGGCGTAGTAGGTCGGGGCGTAGTCGCGCGGGCCGGGAGCGCCGTTGTCCCTCGCCCCGGCCTTGAGGGCCGCGGCGTGAAACGCCCGGACGGCGGACTTGTCGGAACTCGACAGCGCCAAGTGCATGCTTGAGCGAGGCTCGCTCGAAGTCCCGATCCACAAGACCGGCTCATCGCGGCCGAACCCGGCCCCGCCGTCATAGGCCGTGAGCTTCTTGATTCCGAGCGGCGCAAGAGCCTGCTCATAGAAGGCGGTCATGACGTCGAACTGGGCGGTGCGGAGGCCGATGTGGTCGATCATTTGGCAACGGTCCTTTGCAGAAGTGTTGGCGAGCGAGGCGGTCGGGCGATTTATGGCCTGGCGCCGGGAAACCATTCAATATGCGCGTCCGCCGTGCGGCCGTAATAGACTGCGCGGCGGCCGGCAAGGCTGACGAAATAGCCGACGCAGCCGGCGTCCGCGATCAAGCGGCAGAATTCGCGATAACGGATCTGCTCGCGCTGGATGCTGCGGACCGCCTTCTCCACCCCCTCGGCCGAGAACTCGCGCCCCGCGCCGCCGACCTTGTGGACCTCCACCTCCTCGAAGTCGCCGTCGGGAAGATAGTAGGTCTTCCGCCCGGCGACGAGATCGGCGTGATAGCGCTCGATCTTAACCTCCATGAGCGCCTTCACCACGGCGGGAAACGTGATGCGCTCCTCGTCTGAAGCCCGGCTCATTTCGCGCACGACATCTTTCACATGGGTGTCCATAACCTCACTCCTTTCTCGGATTTCCCCTCACCGGCGTCCCGGACGTCCGGTCAATCGATCGGCACGGTCCGCAATCCCTGTCTCCGCACAATGTCCTTCATCGCCGCCGCGATTGTCTGGCGCGCAGCCGGATCGAGATGGGCGAAGAACTCTTCATCATTCTCATCCGCCAAAGCCGCGAGCTTCGGCGCCGTCGCTCGTCCTTTGCGGGTCAGAGCCAACGACTGGAACCGGCGGTCCCGGGCGTTGGCGCGGCGCGCGATCAATTCCTTGGCGATCAGCCGGTCGGCGAGTTTCGAAATTCCCCCACGGGTCATGCCCAGCCGGTCCGCGAGCGCGCTCGGCGCGCTCTCGGCGTCGTAGAGCTCGCGCAGCATGACCCACTCGGCGACCGTCACGCCGCGCGCCGCGAGCTTGAGGCTGAAGGCGTGCGAGACGTGGTTCGACACGTAGCGCAACCAGTAGCCCAGGTGCGCCTCGAGCGGACTGAGCTTCATTGCGCGCCCCTCCCATTTGTTTCCAGGGAAACTATCTGCCAACAGTTTCCTTGTCAACTTCTTTCAAGAAGGCGAAGGACGACGCTGTCTCTCTCCACGCGCGGCGGGCCGGTTGCGGGTGAACAGCGTGACCCTAATCACGGCGGAAGGCGCGCCTTCGTGCTACGCGCCTTGCGCCGGAAGATCGAAACAAGTGAGGGTAGTCATGCGAGCGACCAAACCCGTAACCAGGCCTTCTGTTCTGTCACAAAACAAGGTTGAACTGATCGCGACCAATCTTGCGGAATACAAGACGGTTGCGCCGCCGCCGAAGGGATTCAATCCGTTTCGGGCGACGATGGATGAACTGCATAAATATCATCTGCCGCATTGCCCCGACCCTCGGACGTCGAAGGCGGCGGCGAAAGCATGGCGAAAGGTCATGTCGCGAATCCGGACTTACGTCGCGCCTCAGCTCAAGCCGGGCAATCGCGTGCGCCCGGCGTCGCTCGGAAATCCCGCGAAGGCCAAACACGGCACCCAGTCCGGTTGGGCGGGGATCGTCGCGAGCGAGGGGAGTTTCACCCAGGTATGGTGCATTTTCGTCTATCCGAATGTCGTCGCACCCAGCGGCTCGATTGCGAAGCCGGTCGGCGACGGAAATCCGAACTACACTTTCAACGCCTGGATCGGGCTGGACGGCACGGACGGGTCCGGCGACGTCTGCCAGGCGGGCGTTGAAACGGATCTCTATGTGCAGCCGGCGCAAGGCGGAATCGTAACCAACGCCAGCACCTACCCGTGGATAGAATGGTACCCGCTCGGCACGATCGTGGAGAATTTTCTCGTCTCGCCCGGCGACACCATCGGGCTCCTGATCCAGTATCTGGGCGTCAGCGACAACCAGTTCCAGGCCAGCGTCCAGTTTTCCAATCTGACCACTGGAATCGCGATCACTCCGATCATCCTGAGCGCTCCATACGGCACGCTGAAGAAGGATGACGCTCTCTATGAGGGCAACACGGCGGAATGGATCGTCGAGCCCACCGCATACGCCAACGGCGTCTATTCGGCGATCGCGGATTTCGGCGACCTGATTTTTGTCGACGCCGGGGCGCTGTCGCAGCCGGGCGGCTCGAAGGGAACGATCGTCGACGCCAGCAAGGAAAACCAGGAAACCAATATTGTGGTCGATCACAATATTGTCGCCTCCGAAATCTCGACGCCCGCGCTGCAGATCAGCTATCTGCCGACCGCCGGGCCTCAGCATGAGCCCGGAATTGAACAGACCGTATGACCGGGCCCGCCGGGCGGAATGCGCGCCGCCCTACTGTCGCTGGCGGCGCCGCGATCTGCTAGTCTCACGACGGTCGCGCGGCGTTTCAACGCCGCGACGGGGAGGCCCTTATGGCGTCGGCATGGAGTTCCCGCGCGCCGCCGGTCAGTTACTCGGCGTCGGCGAAATGGATGCACTGGTTTGTCGCGGCTGCGGTCATCGTGCTTCTGGCCGTAGGCCCGGTGATGAAGCGGCTCGTCCCCGAGGGCTCGCTCAGGGACAATCTCTACAACTTCCATGAGGCGCTGGGCGCGCTTGTTCTGCTCGTCATGGTCGCGCGGCTCGCGAGGCGCATGGCCTTCGGCTCGCCGGCCCCGGATGCGTCGATGCCGCCAATCGAGCAGCGCGCTTCGCTGTGGGCGCAATACGCGCTCTACCTCCTTCTGTTCGTCACCACGATAATCGGCTGGGCAGGGACCAACGCCTACGGCGATCCGGTCAGCGTCTTCGGTCTCTTCGCCCTTCCCTCGATTGCCGGCAAGGATCAGCACCTGTCAGATCGGCTTTTCGGATTGCATCTCCTTGTCGGAATTCTGATCGGCGCAATCGCCGCGCTCCATATCGCGGGCGCGCTCTACCATTGGCTCGTCAAACGCGATCGCGTCCTCCAGCGGATGCTGCCCGGGAATTGAGCGCCGGGACGAGCGGGGCGAGCCCCGCGGTGAAGGCCCGCCCCTTCACTCGCGGTCACGCCAGGGGCGGATTGTTCACAACGGCGAAGCTGACCCCAGGGCAGGCGATGTTGAAGTCGCCGCTGGTGAAATCGGCCTCGACGTCGCCGCTCGCGTTGCTGTAGTCCAGCTCCAGCGCCACCTCGAACGCGACGAGGCCGCCCGGCGGCACGGCGAACGACCCCGCCCACGGATAGGTTTCCGCAGAGATCGACTCGCCCTGCGTGTCGTGGAACCAGCCGTCGAAAATCGACCCATAGGCCCAGACGAACCCGATGCCCTGTTGATAAAAATCGCTCGAGGTCACCGAATTGGAATTCGGCCAGCCGATCCACAGATTGAGCAGGCTGGTCGCGGTGAGGCTGCTGTTGTTCTCCAGGAATGACCCCCACGGCGCATGCGCCTGGATATAGCCTGTCGCGGAGAGGGTCGTGACCACGTCGATGACCGCATAATCGGAATAGGGATTGGGCCAGAGGTAATAGAACCCGACCTTCTGCCACCCGCTATATTCCGATGTCGTGAACTTGAACTTCGCCGTTGCGCCTTGCGGCGTGAGAGCGGGCACGACGCCGGGGATCTCCGGAATCGACCAGATTATGAACGGGTTGTTGAGGGTGGTGCTCGGCGCCGCCGCCCAGCGCATGAGCCCGGCCCGGGCCGCCATGTCGGAATAGGAAGCGCCGTTGCGCCGCGCGGCGAGCCGGATTGCCTCGGCCTTGTGATTCTCGACCAGCTCTTTGAGTTCCGCGCTCCTGGCCTTGTTCTGCGCCTCGAGCCCGTCGAGATCGAGGCCGGCATTGCGCAGGAACCTGGTCAGGATCTTTTCCGACGCCTGCCGGTTCTTTCTCATCGCGCCCGAACGGCCGGCGCCGAACGCCGATCCGTGCTTCAGCCGCTCCGTTTCATGGGCAAGGATCGCCTTCTTGAGCGCCGCCTCCGAAAACGTCTTCATGTTGTCCTCCCTTATCCGTGTGGGCTGGCGGACCTGGGCTCGCAGTGTGACAGTCTATCTCGCGCGGAAGCGAGCCCGACAGGGTAGCGCTCTCACATCTGCTTGAACAGGGACGGGAGGCGGACGCTCCCGGCGTCGGAGGCTGGTTGCGACGGCGTCGGGTTCAACTCCATTCGTTGATCGTCTAACGTCGCTCCCGCTTTGGAGCAGGGGAAGCCCCACGATGCTGGAAAAATTCGAACGCTATCCGCTCACTTTCGGTCCGACGCCGATCGAGAAGCTCGCGCGCCTGAGCGCGCATCTTGGCGGCGGGGTTGAAATCTACGCCAAGCGCGAGGACTGCAATTCGGGCCTGGCGTTCGGCGGCAACAAGCTGCGCAAGCTCGAATACATCATCCCCGACGCGATTGCCTCGAACGCGGACACGCTGGTGTCGATCGGCGGCGTGCAGTCGAACCATACCCGCCAAGTCGCGGCGGTGGCGGCCAAGATCGGGATGAAATGCCGGCTGGTGCAGGAGGCCTGAGTCCCGCACGAGGACGCGGTCTACGACCGGGTCGGCAACATCATGCTGAGCCGAATCATGGGCGCGGACGTCCGGATGGTCGACGACGGGTTTGACATCGGCATCCGCACGAGCTGGGAGCAGGCGCTGAAGGAGGTCGAGGCTGCGGGCGGGCGCCCCTATGCGATTCCGGCAGGCGCCTCGGTGCACAAATTCGGCGGGCTCGGCTATGTCGGCTTCGCCGAGGAGGTGCGGGCGCAGGAGCGCGATCTCGGCTTCGCCTTCAACTATGTCGTCGTCTGCACGGTGACCGGCTCGACCCATGCCGGGATGGTCGTGGGCTTCGCCAAGGATGGGCGACAGCGCAAGGTCATCGGCATCGACGCTTCCGCGACGCCGAGACAGACCAAGGCGCAGGTGCTCGACATTGCCCGGAAGACGGCGAAGCTGGTTGAGCTGGGCCACGACATCGCCGAGGACGACGTCGTGCTGATCGAGGATTACGCGTATCCGCTCTACGGCGTGCCCTCGGCGGAGACCAAGGACGCGATACGGCTCGCGGCGCGGCTCGAAGGCATGATCACCGACCCGGTCTACGAGGGCAAGTCGATGCAAGGCATGGTCGACCTGGTGAAGAAGGGCTTCTTCCCCAGAGGCTCGAAGGTGCTCTACGCCCACCTCGGCGGCGCGCCGGCGCTCAATGGCTACGCCTACGCCTTCCGCAACGGGTGAGACGGGCCAAAAACGGACGAGCCGCCCGGTTTTTGCCGGGCGACTCGCAAACTCAGTTCTTGTCAGAACCGTATTACATACCGCAGAGGGAGGTATACCTGCCGTTGAAGTCGCGGTCGAGGTGACAGCCCGGGGTCGGCTGAGCCCATCCGCCGGTCGCCACCGCGACCGGGGCCGTCAGCACCCCGAACACCGGCCCGACCACCGGAATGCCATTGAAGTAGCCGTTGTTTGAAGGGCCGCCGTTCTCGAACGGCGCATAGCTTGAGGTGACCGCCGAGTCATCGTTGTAGAAGCCGTTGAAGGTCTGGGCGAAGACCGGGGTTGCGACGAGGGTCAAGGAAACCGCCGTCGCCAAAAGTGCTGTGCGTGCGTATATTATTTCGCTCCTATGAGTTACAGATGCAATACCAATCGCTGGGCGCCGTACAGGTTCCAATGTTGGTAGGAAATCGCAGGAAAGTGAATGAGGCTGTTCCCCGCGACCAGCCGGGCGAGCTTAAATTATCTTTCAAAAATTGGTCATGATCGGAGTGAATGCTGGGATGCCAGCCAGAACGATCTGCGCGCCACCGCCATTTTCAGGCCGTTGTTGCGTGCCTTCTATCGTCGCAGGACGCCATGGGACGCTTCGCCTCCACCGTCGCCTATTACGAAAGCGCCCGGCCGCCTTACGGCGCGGCGTTCTTCGCCGCGGTCGCGCGCGAACTCGGGTTCGACCGCAGCCAGCGCCTGCTCGACGTCGGCGCAGGGCCCGGCTTGCTCGCGATCGGCTTTGCGCCTTATTGCGGCGAAGTGGTCGGCGTCGATCCGGAACCGGCGATGGTCGAGGCGGCGCGCGCAGCCGCCGCGCGCGCCGCCGTGGAAGCGACTTTCGTCGAGGGCCGCTTCGAGGACCAAGCCGCGAATCTCGGCGCCTTCGACGTCGTCACGATCGGCCGCGCGATCCATTGGCTCGACCCGGGGCCGGCGCTGAGAGCCCTCGACGGCGCCGTCAAGCCGTTTGGCAGGATTCTCGTCTGCCACGCATCGAGCGTCGACGACTGCAGCAATTCGTGGCTTCAAGCCTTTAAGGCGGTCCGCGACCGCTGGCGGGACGATCGCCCCAAATATGATCGCGACGTCTTTTTCGCCGACGGGCCGTTTGTCCCGTCCGGGACGATCAGCGTCGAGACGGCGACCACTGTCTCGGTCAAACAACTCGCCGACCGTATCCTGTCGATGTCGACTTCCTCGCCGGACAAGCTCGGCGACGAGGTCCCGGCGATGCGGAGCGCCATCGGCGAAGCACTGGCGCCTTTCGCAGCCGATGGGATGATTCGGGACATCGTCGAGGCGCAGGCGGAGGTGTTCGAGCGCGGAACGGCCAATTAGGCGCCGGGGGTGGGACGGCCTCGAGAGCGGCTCTTGCCCTCATCCGGCCGGCTTCGCCGGCCACCTTCTCCCGCCAGCCCGCCGCGGCCATCACACCGTCATCCGGCCCCGCACCTGTTCTTCGTTCATCGTCTCGCGCGTGCCCGCAAGCACGACCGCGCCGCGGTCCATCACCGCGTAGTCGTCGGCGATATCGCGCGCCCATTCAAAATATTGCTCAACCACCAGGATCGCCATCTCGCCCTTGCGCCTCAGATGGAGGAGCGCGCGGCCGATGTCCTTGATGATCGATGGTTGGATGCCCTCGGTCGGCTCGTCGAGAATGAGGAGTTTTGGCCGCGTCACCAGCGCCCGGCCGATCGCCAGCTGCTGCTGCTGGCCGCCGGAGAGGTCGCCGCCGCGCCGGCCAAGCATGTCGCTGAGCACCGGAAACAGGCTGAAAATCTCGTCGTCGACCGCACGCTGATCGCGCGGCAGGCCAGCGAATCCGGTCATGAGGTTCTCCCGGACCGACAGCAGCGGAAAAATCTCGCGCCCCTGCGGCACGTAGCCGAAGCCGAGCCGGGCGCGCTGATGGGGCGCGAGCTTTTGCACCTCCTCGCCATTCCATTGAATCGAGCCGGAGGCGATGCCGTGCTGGCCGACGATGGCGCGCAAGAGCGACGACTTGCCGACGCCGTTGCGGCCGAGCACGCAGAGGATCCGGCCGACCTCGGCCTTGAGCGACACCGAGCGCAGCGCCTGCGCCGCGCCGTAGAACAGATCGACGCGATCGACGTTCAGCATTTTACGGGATCCGTCGTTGGACAACGTCCAGGCGCGCGAACGTGCCGGAATCAGGGCGTAGACGCCCCCTCCCCCGGCCTCCGGCCGGTCCCCCTCCCCCGCCGCTTCGCGGCATGGGAGGATGAGCTCGCCCGACGTTCGCGGTCTGCGCATCCTCCCCTGCGAAGCCTACGGCGTTCACACAATCGAGTCGTTTTCGACTGGCATATGGTTTGGGCTTCTGATTCAACGCCTCTTCGGTTTTCGGGAGGCGTTGATGGGCGATGGTTTCTGCGGCGATATTCGAGTTTCTCGCCGATTTGAACGGATCCTCGAGGACATCGCCGGTTCTGGCGCGCTGGTGGTTCGCAAGTTTGGCCGGGATCGCGCGGGGGAGATAGCGGCCCATCGCTTTCTCGGATCGGAGCAGGCGACCCCGCAAGCGATCACGGAGGAGGCCGCCCAACGCACGGCGCAGGCTTGCCGGGGTCGGCGCGTTGTCGTGGCGCAGGACACGACCGAGATCAATTTCGCCGGGCGCGACAAGGGGCGGAAGCTGGGGCTGGGCGGCGACGGGACAAGTCTCGGCTTCTTCATTCATTTGCTTGTCGCCGTCGACGCCGACGATGAAGCGCTTCTGGGCGTAGTGGGGGCGAAGATTTGGACCCGCGCGCTCGGCGAAGTGAAGACGCATCGCCACAAGCGGAGCCTCAAGGACAAGGAATCCGTGCGCTGGGTCGATGCGGCGCAGAGCGCGGCTCAACGGCTCGCCGACGCCGCCAGCATCGTTGTTGTCGGCGACCGCGAGAATGACATCTACCAGGCCTTCATCCGAAAGCCGGGCGACGTCGATCTCATCACGCGGGCGCGCGGCGACCGCAAGTTGGCCGGAGGCGGCCTCCTGTTTGCCACAGCCGACGGTTTTCCGACGGCGCTCGAGATCGATGTGGCGGCCGCCCCACGCCAGCCGCGCGCGCCGGATGCGCGCGTTCGAACGGCCCGCGTGGCCGTTTCGTTCGGCAAGGCGACAATCGCCAGACCCAAGACCGGACAGGCCGCCGGCGATCCCGAAGCCTGCGAGATCAACGTCGTTGTGGCGCGCGAAAGGGACGTTCCTTTGGGGACCACGCCGCTGATGTGGCGGCTTTTGACGACCTTGCCGGTTGAGACCGCCGAGGACGCTCGGGAAATCATTCGCCTCTATCGTCTGCGCTGGCGCATCGAAGAGGTCTTCCGCGTGCTTAAACGCGACGGCTTGGCTCTGGAAGAGACGCAGGTCGAGAGCGCGCGGCGCCTGTTCAACCTCGCTGCCCTCGCCGTGGTCGCAGCGGCGCGAATCCTTCAACTCACCGACGCCCGGGACGCGGGCTCCCGCCCCGCAACCGACGTGATCGACGAAAGCGCGGTCGAAGCCGCCGCCGCCATCGGCGGCGCCTTGGAAGGAAAAACAATGCGGCAGAAGAACCCACACCCGCGCGGCTCCCTCTCTTGGCTCGCATGGATCACCGCCCGCCTCGGCGGCTGGAACGCCTATTACAAGCCGCCCGGACCCAAAACCATGGCCGATGGTTGGCGTCGCCTCGCCGCCATGCTCGACGGTTATGCAATCGCCCACGGCAAATCGCTTGTGTGAATCCCGTAGCCTGCGAAGCGGGGGAGGATGACCATGCGAAGCATGGTGGAGGGGGCAGCGCCAAAGGTCACTCTTAACGCCCCAAGTAGACTTCGACGACCCGCGGATCGTCGCTGACCTGATCGAGCGTACCTTCGGCGAGCACGGAGCCTTCGTGCAGGCAGGTCACCTTGACGCCGAGCTCGCGGACGAAATGCATGTCGTGCTCGACCACGATCACCGAATGATCGCGCGCGATCTCGCGCAGGAGAACGGCGGTCGCCGCGGTCTCGCTGTCGGTCATGCCGGCGACCGGCTCGTCGACCAGGAGGAGCTTCGGGTCCTGCGCCAGCAGCATGCCGATCTCGAGCCATTGCTTCTGACCGTGCGACAGCGATCCGGCGATCCGCCCCCGGTGGTCGGTGAGCCGGGTGGTGGCGAGAATCCGATCGATCGTTTGCAGCGTCTTCGGGTCTTCGCGGCCGAACAGGGTGGCGCGCACGCTGCGCGGCGCCTTGGTCGCCAGCAAGAGGTTGTCCTCGACAGTGTGGTGTTCGAACACCGTCGGCTTCTGAAATTTGCGCCCGACCCCGAGCGTCGCGATCTCCGCTTCGTCGAGCTTGGTCAGATCATGCCGGCCGTCGAACATCACCTCGCCTTCGTCCGGGCGGGTCTTGCCGGTGATGACGTCCATCATCGTCGTCTTGCCGGCCCCGTTGGGGCCGATGATCGCGCGCATCTCGCCGGGCAACAGCACAAGCGACAGGCTGCGCAGAGCCTTGTAGCCGTCGAACGACACGCTGACCCCGTCAAGGTAAAGCAGCGTCTGGGTCAGGCTCGGACTGGTCGTCTCGGCGAGAGTCATGGTTCGGCGCCTTCCTCGATCGCATCGACCGACACGACCTCGCGGGGCTTGGACTCGCTGCCTCTCAGCGCGAGGCCGAGCAGACCCTTGGGCAGGAACAACGTGGTCAGGACGAAAAGAAGGCCGAGCCCGTACAGCCAATATTCGGGAAAGGCCCCGGTGAAATAGGTCTTGGCGAAGTTGACCGCGATTGCGCCGATCGCGGCGCCGATCAGCGTTCCGCGGCCGCCGACCGCGACCCAGATCGCCGCTTCGATCGAGTTTCCAGGCGCGAACTCGCTCGGATTGATGATGCCGACCTGCGGCACATAGAGCGCGCCGGCGACGCCCGCCATCACCGCCGAGACGACGAAGGCAAACAGCTTATAGTTTTCGACCCGATAGCCGATGAAGCGCATGCGGCTTTCGGCGTCACGCACCGCCATCAGCGCCTTGCCGTATTTGGAGCCGATGATCGCGCGCGACACCGCATAGGCGAGGATGAGCGCGATGGCGGTGGCCGAAAACAGGGCGGCCTTGGTTGAGGCCGACTGGAGCGAGAAGCCGAGCAGGTCCTTGAAGTCGGTGAGGCCATTGTTGCCGCCGAAGCCGAAGTCGTTGCGAAAGAATTCCTTGAACAGAGCGAAGGTCATCGCCTGGGTGATGATCGAGAGATAGACGCCGGTGACGCGCGAGCGGAAAGCGAACCAGCCGAAGGCGAGCGCCAGCAGCCCGGGGACCAGCACCACCATCAGCATCGCATAGGGGAACCAGTTGAACCCCCACCAGGCGACCGGCAGCTCCTTCCAGTTCAGGAACACCATGAAATCCGGAAGGATCGGATTGGCGTAGACGCCGCGGGTCCCGATCTGTCGCATCAGATACATGCCCATCGCATAGCCGCCGAGGGCGAAGAACGCGCCGTGACCAAGCGACAGGATGCCGCAATAGCCCCAGACGAGATCGAGCGCGACGGCGAGGATCGCATAGCAAAGATACTTGCCGAGCAACTGCACGAGGTATGGCGGCAGGTAGAAGCCGGATTCGGGCGCCACCGCGAGCGACAGCAAAGGCACCACGATCGCCGCGACGATGAGAATTGCGACGAAGACGAGACCGAGCTGATCGAGGCGCCCGCTCACGCTTCCACCGCCCGGCCGCGAAGGGCGAAGAGCCCTCTCGGCCGCCTCTGGATGAACAGGATGATGAAGATGAGGAGCACGATCTGGCCCTGGACCGCCCCGATCAGCGGCTCGAGGAGCTTGTTGGCGAGCCCGATCAGGAGAGCGCCGAACGCCGTGCCCCACAAATTGCCGACGCCGCCGAACACGACGACCATGAAACTGTCGATGATATAGCCCTGGCCGAGGTTGGGGGAGACGTTGTCGATCTGCGACAGCGCCACCCCGGCGATCCCCGCAACCCCCGATCCAAGGCCGAAAGCAAGCATGTCGATGCGCGCGGTCGAAATGCCCATCGACGCCGCCATCCGGCGGTTCTGCGTCACCGCGCGCATCTGCAGGCCAAAGGGCGTCGCGCGCAATACGAGCTGCAGCCCGATGAAAACGAGCGCCGAGAGGACGATGATCCAAAGCCGATTGGTGGTGATCGACAAGCCGCCGATCTCGAACGCGCCGGACATGAACGGCGGATTGCTGACCAGGCGATTGTTGGCGCCGAACAGGCTGCGGACCAATTGCTGGAGGATGAGCGACACGCCCCAGGTCGCGAGCAGCGTCTCGAGCGGGCGGGTATAGAGAAAGCGGATCACCAGACGCTCGATCGCGATGCCGACCGCGCCCGCGACGACAAAGGCGAGGGGGATGGCGAAAGCGAGCGACCAATTCTGCAACGACTGCGGCAGAAGCGCCTGCACGACATAGGTAGAATAGGCGCCGAGCATCACCATCTCGCCATGCGCCATGTTGATGACGCCCATGACGCCGAAGGTGATCGCAAGCCCGATCGCCGCGAGCAGCAGGACCGACGACGCCGAAATCCCGTACCAGAGGTTCTGCGCCACACCCCACATGGCGAGGCGGGTATGGATCGCGGTCAGAGCGGATGCGGCGGCGCTCTTCACCGCCGGGTCCGTCGCCTTCTGGGCGATCCCGTCAATGAGGCTCTGGGCGTCCTGGTCGCCGCGCTCCTTCAGGGTTGCGATCGCAGACAGACGGTCTTGCGGCGAAGCGGTGTCGCTGGTGGCGAAGATCGCCGCCTGAGCGAGCTTCATCGCGGCGGCGACCCTGGGATCGCTTTCCTTGCCAAGCTGCGCCTGGAGCGCCGGCAACGCCTTTGCGTCATGGGTCCTGAACACATCCTCGGCCGCAGCGAGTCGTTTCTCCGGGTCGGGATTGGCGAGGGTCAGCGACCCCATCGCGCCTTCGATCGTGCTTCTCAGGGCGTTGTTGACGCGGACCTTTTTGAAAGCGGTGGGTTCGACGCCTTGAACCGGCGCGCCGGTCTTGGCGTTAACGATTGCGCCGTCAGCGGTCTTGTAGGCGACCAGACGATCGGCGGGATCGATCAGCAGACGATTGTCGGCGAGCGCCTCCAGAATGGCCGCGGCCTGCGGCGGCGCCTCGGCGGCCAGCTCGGCGATCGCGGCCGCGGTTTGCGGGAATTTATCGTCGAGAAACTTCGCCAGCGTGTCGTCGACCGCGTCGGCGCGAGCTGCGCCCGACCAAAGAAGCGCGCAGGCGATACCGAGCGCGCGGAGAACGCGCGTCAAACCAATAGGACATGAGCAGCGAACGGCGCTCGACCGCGGCATGAATCCACTCTTCAGTTCAGGGTCTCGAACCGCGCGGACCCTCGTCCGGCGTTATTCCGGCGGCGCCTCACGCGGAACGGGCGTCGAGAGAAAGTCCCTCTCTCGACGCCCGTTCGCGCACGGGATCCCCCCGTGAAAGGCGACAAGGCCCCCTCCCTTTCCGCACTGTCGGGGAAAGGGGCCGGTGCATCAAAGTCAGCCGCCGCACTTGCCGGTCTTGACGTTGAAGTTGCCGCAGGACATCGGCGGACGCCAGTCGGCGATCAGGTCGCGCGAGCCTTCAAGATAGGGCGACCATTCTTGCGCCACGACGGTTCCCGGCGTCTGCCAGACCGTGTTGAGCTGGCCGTCGGCCTGGATTTCGCCGATATAGACCGGCTTGGTGATGTGGTGGTTCGGCATCATTGTCGACAGGCCGCCGGTGAGGTTCGGCACCGAGACGCCGATCATCGCCGGGATCACCTTGTCCGGGTCGAAGCTTTGGGCCTTCTCGACGCCCTTCACCCACATGTTGAAGCCGATGACATGCGCCTCCATCGGATCGTTGGTGGTGCGGCTTGGCTTCTTCGTGAACTCATGCCACTTGGCGATGAAGTCCTTGTTCGCCGGGGTGTCGATCGATTCGAAATAGTTCCACGCGGCGAGGTGGCCGACGAGCGGCTTGGTGTCGAGACCGGCCAGTTCTTCCTCGCCGACCGAGAAGGCGACGACCGGGATGTCGGTCGCCTTGATCCCCTGGTTGCCGAGCTCCTTGTAGAACGGCACATTGGCGTCGCCGTTGATGGTCGAGACGACCGCCGTCTTCTTGCCGGCAGAACCGAAAGCCTTGATCTTGGACACTTCGGTTTGCCAGTCGGAGAATCCGAACGGCGTGTAGTTGATCATGACGTCTTCGTCGGGCACGCCTTTCAGCTTCAAGTAGGCGGCGAGGATCTTGTTGGTCGTGCGCGGATAGACGTAGTCTGTCCCCTCGAGCACCCAGCGCTTAACCGAGCCGCCGTCCTCGCTCATCAGGTAATCGACGGTCGGAATCGCCTGCTGGTTGGGCGCTGCGCCAGTATAGAAGACGTTTCGCTCCGATTCTTCGCCCTCGTATTGCACCGGATAAAACAGAATCGAATCGAACTCCTTGAATACCGGCAGCACGGATTTACGCGACACCGAAGTCCAGCAGCCGAAAACCACCGAAACCTTGTCCTTTTCGATCAGTTCCTTGGCTTTCTCGGCGAAAAGCGGCCAGTTCGACGCGGGATCGACGACCACCGCCTCCAGCTTCTTGCCGAGCACGCCGCCTTTCTTGTTCTGCTCGTCGATCAGCATCAGCATCACGTCCTTGAGCGTGGTCTCGCTGATCGCCATGGTGCCGGACAGCGAATGAAGAATGCCAATCTTGATCGTATCGTCGGCCGCCATCGCGGCCGGCGCCCCGAACGCAAGCGCCCCTCCCAGGGCCGCGCCGGCTGCGGCTAGAAAAATCCGTCTCGTCAACGACATGTTCAACCTCGTCGCTTGCGCCCGTTGAGCAGGGCGGCGGAAGCTCGACCCCAACTGGAGCCGAAGCCGACTTCGCAACGAGCGTGCCAGCGATTCTCCAACGATTCGCGTGCTAGGCGCCGGGAAATCGAGCGGAGGCGCCGAAGAATTGATCACCGGCGTTGAACAGCGGACGCTTGTGCGCCTCAGGGCTCGGCGGCGCGGTAGCCGACGCCCGGCTCGGTCTTAATGATCGCCGGGGCGGTCGGATCGCGCTCGATCTTGCCCCTCAGCTGGCCGATGAAGACCCTGAGATACTGCGTGTCCTCGCCATGCGCCGGACCCCAGACCGCAGCCAGAATCTGGCGATGGGTGACGACCCGGCCGGCGTTGCGAAACAAAACGGCGAGGAGATCGTATTCTTTCGGCGTCAGCTTGATCGGCTCGCCGTCGCGGGTGACGAGCCGCTTGTCGAAGTCCATCGCCACGCCCTCGATCTCCACCCGCTGGGCGGGCTGCGCCGCGTGCGCGGCATGTCGCAGCGCCGCCCTGAGCCTCGCCGTCAGTTCGCCAATGCCGAACGGTTTCTCGACGTAGTCGTCGGCGCCCAGATCGAGCGCCTCGATCTTCTCCGCCTCGCGATCGCGCGCCGAAAGCACGATCACCGGCGTCTTCGAGAACTGCCGGAGGTCGCGCAGGACGTCCTTGCCGTCCCGGTCGGGCAGCCCGAGGTCGAGGACGATGAGATCGGGCGCGCCGGTCGCCGCCAGCCGCAAGGCCTGGGCGCCGGTTTCGGCTCTTTGCACCTCAAAACCGGCGGCGCTGAGCGCCACGCTGAGAAACCGCTGGATCTGCGGCTCATCGTCGACAACGAGGACGCGAGGCTCCTTCATGCGGCGGGTCTCGGCTCGGCGGGCGCCGTCTGCGCAGCAGGAAGGCGCACGACGATCCGCGTTCCGCGCCGCCGCACCGCCGGGCTCTGCGCCACGATGGCGCCGCCCATCGCTTCGACCAGCCGCCGGGAGATCGACAAGCCAAGGCCGGTGCCCGCCTTCCGCCCGTCAGGGCGCCCGCCGCGGTAGAATTTCTCGAAGATACGTTCGAGTTCGCCCGTCTTCACCCCGGGACCCTCATCCGTGACGCTGAGCACAACGTCCGCGCCCTCCTGGCGGGCGTGGACGGTCGCACCCGCGTCGCCACCATATTTGTGCGCGTTGTCGAGCAGATTGAACAGCACCTGCTCGAGCAGCTTGTCGTCGCCGCGCACGAAAGGCAGGTTCGGGGCAAGGCTGACCCGCACCGCTTGACCTGGGAACGCTTTCCGGCTGCGTTCGGCCGCGCCCTGCACCACGTCGGCGATGGAGACCAGATCGCGATTGACCTTGAGCCCGCCGGCTTCGATCCGCGACATGTCGAGCAGATTGGCGACGAAGCGCGCCAGCCGCGCCGTCTCCTCTTCGATCGAGGACAGAAGTTCGAGTCGTTCGGACGGGCTCATCTTGTCGCCGAACGCGCGCAGCGACGTCGCGGCGCCGGCGATCGAGGCCAACGGCGTGCGCAGGTCGTGGGAGAGCGAGTCGAGCAGCGTGTCTCGCACCTTCTCGTTTTCCTGCATCGTCGCCGCATTCACCGCCTCGCGCGCCAGCAGCGCCCGATCGAGCGCGATTGCGGTCAGATCGAGGATCGCGGTCAGCGCCCGCTCATCTTCCGCGGTGATCGGTTCGTCAGCCGAATGCGGCTCGAAGCCGCAAACCGCGATCGGCCCCCGCGCGGCGACCAAGGGCCGAAACTGAAAGGCGACCCGCGGCAGCGTGCCCGTTCCCCAGCCCGCGGGCTCTTTTTTCTGCTGCGCCCAGCGCGCGGCGCCGAGAGCGGCGGGGTCGAGGTGCGCGTCCGGCGGCCAGGCGGCGCGAATCTGCAGCTCGTCCCCTTCCGCGAGTAGGACAACTATGCGTCCGCCGAATGTGGCGTGCAGATGGGCGGCCGCCGCCCAAAGCACGTCGTCCGGCCTTGAGGCGCCGGAGAGCTTGCGGGAGTAGTCGTAAAGGGACTGCGTAACCTCAGCGTTTCTGACCACCGTTTCCCGCTGATCCCGAATGCGCCCGGTCAGCGATCCGGTCAGCACCGCGACGGCAAGAAAGATGAGCAGGGCGAATAGCTCCTGCGGCTGCGCGACCGTGAAGGTGTAGATCGGCTCGATGAAGAAGAAATTGTACGCGGCGAACGACGCCAGCGACGCAATCACCGCGGCGCGGGTTCCAAAGCGCACAGCGCAGAACAGAACCGCAGTGAGGAAGATCATCGAAAGGTTGGGAAGCAGGAGAATCGCGGAGAGCGCTTCGGCGACAACCACCGCGGCGGCGACAGAGGCCAGCCCAACCGCGATTTCTGACCCCAGCCCTCGCCGGCTCAGAATCGGCTTCAATCTCAGCCAGAACGGCTGAGGCGCCGCTTCTTCCCCGGGCACAACATGAATCTCGATTCCGCCGGCGAGGCGCATAAGCGCCTCCGGCAGCGACCGTCCGCGAAGCCGGCGCCATAGTCCCGCCCGCGACCGGCCGAGCACGATCTGGGTGACATTTTCGCGCGCCGCAAGCCGTAGGATTTCGGTCGGGTAGTCGCTGCCCTGGAGCCGCAACGCATCGCCACCCAGACGCTCGGCCAGGCTGAACACCTTGGCGAGTTGATTGGCGCGCTTGGCGTCGCCGGCCTGCCCTATGGTTTCGACCGTGACCGCGGTCCAAGGCGCGTTTAGGCCGGTCGCGAGCTGGCTCGCGCGCCTAATGACGCGCTCCGACACTTCATCTGGCCCCACGCAAGCGAGCAAACGCTCCGAGGCCGCCCAAGGACCTTCGATCGCCTTCTCACGCAAATAGTCGACCATCTGGTCGTCGACCCGATCGGCCGTGCGGCGCAGCGCCAATTCGCGCAAGGCAGTCAGATTGCCTGGGGTGAAGAAACTCTGGGTCGCCCGCCGGGCCGTCTCCGGCACGTAGACCTTGCCATCGTTCAGGCGCTGGATGAGCTCCTCGGGCGTGAGATCGACCAGCACGACGTCGGCCGCCTCCTGCAAGACCCGGTCGGGAATGGTCTCGCGCACGGCGACGCCAGTGATGCTGGAAACTACGTCCGCGAGACTTTCGAGATGCTGGATGTTGAGCGCCGTCCAGACACTGATGCCAGCGTCGAGCAGCTCCTGGACGTCCTGCCAGCGCTTCGGGTGGCGGCTGTCCGGAGCGTTGGTGTGGGCGAGTTCGTCGACGACGATCAGCTTCGGCTTGCGGGCGAGCGCCGCGTCGATGTCGAATTCCTCGAGGGTGCGCCCGTGATATTCGACCTTGCGTCGCGGCAGGACTTCGAGCCCATCGACAAGCGCGCTCGTCTCGGCGCGGCCATGCGTCTCGACGAGGCCGACGACGACATCGACACCCTCGTCCTTCAAGCGTCGCGCGTTCTGCAACATCGCGTAGGTCTTGCCGACGCCAGGCGCTGCGCCGAGGAAGACCTTCAGCCGGCCCGCCGTCTCCCGGCGGAACGCCGCCAGAAGCGCGTCGGGATCTGGCCGTGCCGCGTCGGTTCGGTTGGATGGGGCCATCGGCGCTCGTGGGTCGTCATGACGATCTTAACCCATCCTGCGCCAAATTCAGCCTCAAAAAGTCACCCCATGCTCGAGCAGGAAGTGCTCGGCGACCGGACCCAACGTGATGGCTGGCAGGTATTGCAGAAGCGTGATGACGATGATCACGCTGAGTAGGAAGCCGATAAAAAGGGGACCGTCCGTCGGCAAAGTTCCCGACGAAGGCGAAACCCGCTGCTTTCCCGCGAGCGAACCGGCGATCGCAAGAATGGGTATCGCGTGGGCAAATCGCCCGAAAAACATCGCAAGGCCGGTTGTGACGTTGAACCAGGGCGTATTGGCGCTGAGCCCGGCGAAAGCGGAACCGTTGTCAGAAACCGTGGACGCATAGGCGTAGAGGATTTCACTCAATCCATGCGGGCCGCCGGCGCCGAGGCTGTCCAGAGCGGTCTTGAGAAGCGCCGAGGCGCCTGCGAGTCCGAGCAGCAGGACGGGAGACACGAGCAGCGCGAACATCGCGAACTGCATGTCGCGCACCGATATTTTCTTGCCGAGATATTCCGGCGTTCGACCGATCATCAGTGCTGTGAGGAAAGCCGCGATGAATGTAAGGAGCAGGAGACTGTAAAGTCCCGTGCCGATCCCGCCAGGCGAAATGCACCCGAGCAGTAAGTTGAACATGGCGACCAGCCCGACGATCGGGGGCGCGGACTCTAGCACCGCGTTCGAGGCGCCGGTTCCCGTGCCGGTCGTCGCGTCGACGAATAGCGCAGCGCCCGCCTGCCCGAAACGCAGGTCCTCGCCTTCCATGTTGCCCGTGGAGGGGTCGACGCCGAGGGCGCTCAGCACGGGATTGCCGTGCGACAGCGACCAGTACAAGACAAAAAGCGCGGCCACAAAAATGACCGCCATTGCGACCAGGAGGGTCCGGCCCTGACGCCGGTCGCCGACCATGCGTCCGAATGCGAACACCAGAGCCACCGGCAAAACGAGCTGACTCCAGTTCTGCAGCATATTCGACAAGGCGCTCGGATTCTCGAACGGGTGGGCGGAATTGGCGTTGAGAAAGCCGCCGCCATTGTCGCCAATCAGCTTGATGGCTTCCTGGCTGGCGACCGGCCCGAGCGCCATGACCTGTTTCGCCCCCTCAAGTGTCGTCGCCTCGACCGAGGCGCTCAGCGTTTGGGGAACGCCAAGCGCCACGAAGAGAAGCGCGACAACGATCGACAGCGGCAGAAAGGCATAGAGAGTCGCGCGGGTCATATCGACCCAGAAATTGCCGATCGTCGGCAACTCTCTCCGCGCGAGGGCGCGGGTGAGCGCCACCGCGATCCCGGTCGCCGCCGCTGAATCGAGGAAGTTGTGGGTCGTCAGGCCAACCATTTGGGAGAAGTGGCTAAGCGTCGTCTCGCCGGCGTAAGCCTGCCAGTTCGTGTTGGTCACAAGGCTGACGGCGATATTGAAGGCGAGATCGGGCGCTACGCCGGGAAAACCCTGCGGGTTTAGCGGCAGATAGCCCTGCAGGCGTAACAGAGCGTAAAGGCTAAGCAGGCAGGCGCCCCCAAACGCGACCATCGAGATCGCATATTCGAACCACTTCTGTTCGGCCTCCGGGTCCACTCCGGCGACGCGATAGAACCCATATTCGAGGGGGCGGATGATCGGAGTGAGAAAGGTTTTGCGATTCTCGAACACATCCGCCATGAATGCGCCGATCGGGTAAGCAGCGATCAGCACAAACGCAAGCGTGAGCCCGATTTCGAATGATCCGGAGAGCGTCATGCGGCGTCGGCCGGCCGGACCTTTAATGCTCCCGCGCGGTCACGACGATTTTAACCCGTCCAGCGCCAAATTCAGCTGCAAGACATTGACCCTCGGTTCGCCGATGAGGCCCAAGAACCGGGTCGCGATCGCGCCTTCGACCAAAGCCCGCACTTTGTCCTCAGGCAAGCCGCGCGCTTTCGCGACCGCGGCGACTTGGCCCAAGGCGGTCTCCGGCGAGACGTCCGGGTCGAGACCCGAGGCCGATGTCGTCACGGCATCAGCGGGAACGGGGCCATTGCCTGCCATCGCCTGCCAAGCCTCGACGCTTCCCTTGACCCGGTCGGCGAGCTTCTGCGAGGTCGGGCCGATATTGGAGCCGGCCGAGTTGGCGGCGTTGTACGGCGCATCGATTGTCTTCGACGAATCGTTGGGGTCGGTGTCGGTGGTAGCGGACGGGCGCGGGTGAAAATAGCGGTCGCTCTTGAACCACTGGCCGATCAGCGCCGAGCCGACGACGGAGCCGTCCCTCTCGATGAGGCTGCCGTTGGCCTGATAGGGCATGGAGATCTGGGCGATTCCCGTCACCGCCAGCGGATACACGAGACCGGTGAGGACCGAGAAAAGGACGGTGAGAACGAGCGCGGGACGCAGATGCTGAATCATGGTCGAGCCTACTGGTTAGGCGAGGTGGAGCGCGGCGACGATAACGTCGATCGCCTTAATGCCGATGAAGGGCAGAATCAGGCCGCCCACGCCGTAGATCAGGAGATTGCGACGCAGCAGGGCCGCCGCGCCCACCGGCCGATAAGCGACGCCCTTCAGCGCCAGGGGGATCAAAGCGATGATGATGAGCGCGTTGAAGATGACCGCCGACAGGATCGCCGACTGCGATGAAGCGAGCCCCATGATGTTGAGCGCGCCAAGCACCGGATAGGTGGTCACGAACATCGCAGGAAGGATGGCGAAATACTTGGCCACGTCGTTGGCGATTGAGAAGGTGGTCAGGGAGCCCCGCGTCATCAACAGCTGTTTCCCGATCTCGACAATTTCGATCAGCTTAGTCGGATTGAAGTCGAGATCGACCATGTTGCCGGCTTCGCGCGCGGCCTGCGTGCCGGTCTGCATAGCGACGCCGACATCGGCCTGGGCGAGCGCCGGCGCGTCATTGGTGCCGTCGCCGCACATTGCGATCAGCCGACCGCCGAGCTGCTCCTTGCGGATGAATGCAAGCTTGTCCTCCGGCGTCGCCTCGGCGAGAAAGTCGTCGACGCCGGCCTCCGAGGCGATCGCGGCCGCGGTGACGGGATTGTCGCCAGTCACCATGACGGTCCGAATGCCCATCGCGCGCATCGCTGCGAAGCGCTCCTTGATGCCGGGCTTGACGACATCCTTGAGGTGAACGACGCCGAGCAGCCTGCCGTCGTCAGCGACCGCCAATGGCGTGCCGCCCGACATCGCGACCCGCTCGGCCGCCTGACGAAATTCGAGCGGCGTCCGCTCGAGCGGCAGCTTGAGATAACGAAGGATAGAATCGATCGCGCCCTTGCGGATCGAGTGGCCGCCGACGTCCACGCCCGAAATGCGCGTCTGGGCGGAGAACGGAATGACAGTGGTCTTGCCGGGGTCGAGTTTCGGTTCGACAAGGCCGAAATCGCCCTTGGCGAGAGCGACGATCGACCGGCCTTCGGGCGTCTCGTCGGCGAGGCTCGAAGCAAGCGCGGCGGCGGCGAGGTCCTGAGTCGAGACGCCGTCCACCGGCAGAAGCTCGCTCGCCATCCGATTGCCGAACGTAATCGTGCCGGTCTTGTCGAGCAGCAGCGTGTCAACGTCGCCTGCCGCCTCGACCGCGCGGCCGGACGTGGCGATGACGTTGAAGCGGATCAGCCGGTCCATGCCGGCGATGCCGATGGCCGACAATAGCCCGCCGATCGTCGTCGGAATGAGGCACACGAGCAGCGCGATCAGCACCGTCGCGCTGAGGTCGGCGCCCGAATATCTGGCGAGCGGCCACAGAGTCACGCAGACGATGAGAAAGATGAGCGTCAGGCCGGAGAGGAGGATGGACAACGCCAATTCGTTCGGCGTCTTCTGCCGTTCGGCTCCCTCGACCAGCGCGATCATCCGATCGATGAAGGTCGAGCCCGGCGCGGCGGTGATTTTCACCTTGATGAAGTCGGAGAGCACCGTGGTGCCGCCGGTCACGGCCGAGCGGTCGCCGCCGGCTTCGCGAATAACGGGCGCGGACTCGCCGGTGATCGCCAATTCGTTGACCGACGCGATCCCGTCGACGATGTCGCCGTCGCCGGGAATGATGTCGCCGGCTTCGACCAGCACGATGTCGCCCAGGCGAAGGTCCAGCGCATTCACCCCTTCGAAGACACCGCTCAGGTTTTCGGGATCGATGTAGCGCTTGGCGCGGGTGTCGCTGCGCGTGCGGCGCAAGGCGTCGGCCTGCGCCTTGCCGCGCCCCTCGGCGACCGCTTCGGCGAAATTCGCAAACAGCACCGTGAACCAGAGCCAGAACGCGATCTGGCCGGAAAACATCGCCGACCCACTGCCGGTCACCAGATCGCGAATGAAGAACAGGGTCACCATCAGCGACACCGCCTCGGTGACGAAGATGACCGGGTTCTTCGCCAATGCCCGCGGGTCAAGCTTGCGCAGGGCGTCAATCGCCGCGGCGCCGACGATCTTGCCGTCGAACAAGCCCTGCGACTTTGCTTTCGAAGCCATGGAGTCGATCTCCGATCAGTAGGTCTTGCCGCTGAGCATCAGGAAGTGCTCGACGACCGGCCCGAGCGACAGGGCGGGGAAATATTGCAGGAGGTAGAGAATGACGATCACGCCAACCAACAGGCCGACGAACAGCGACCCGTCGGTCGGGAACGTCCCCGCCGACGGCGGGATTTTCTTCTTCGCCGCCAGACTGCCGGCCAAGGCAAGCACCGGGACGACATAGGCGAAGCGGCCGAGAAGCATCGCCGTGCCGAGCGTCGAGTTGAACCAGAGCGTATTGCCGTTCAGGCCGGCGAAGGCGGAGCCATTGTTGGCGTTGGTCGAGGCGTAGGCATAGACGATCTCGGAGAGACCATGCGGACCGCTGTTGCCCAGACTGTCGAGCGCGGTCTGAAGCAGAACCGATGCGCCCGAGAAGCCAAGAACCACAAGCGGGTAGATGAGCACCGCGAGCATCGCGAGCTTCATTTCCCGCACCTCGATCTTCTTGCCGAGGTATTCCGGCGTGCGCCCGACCATCAGTCCGGCGACGAACACTGCGATGACTGCGACGACCAGAAAGCCGTAGAGGCCGGCGCCGACGCCGCCCGGCCAGATGCAGCCGGCAAGAATGTCGAACATCGGCACGAGGCCGCCGAGCGGGGTCAGCGAATCGTGCATCGAGGTGACCGCGCCGGTGCCGGTCCCAGTCGTGCCGACGGCGAAGAGGGCGGACAACGCCTGACCGAACCGGATCTCCTTGCCCTCGAGGTTGCCCGCCGACGGGTCGACGCCGAGCGCCGTGAGAATAGGATTGCCGGTGGTCTCCGACCAATAGACGATGGCGACGCCGACCAGCAGAAACACGCCCATGGTCGCCAAGATGGCGCGTCCCTGCCGCATGTCGCCAACTGCGCGGCCAAAAGCGAGAACGGACGCGACCGGGATCAAGAGGAACGACCAGGTCTCGAGAAGGTTGGTCCAGGCGTTAGGATTCTCGAACGGGTGCGCCGAATTGGCGTTGAAAAAGCCGCCGCCGTTGGTGCCGAGCTCCTTGATGACCTCCTGGCTCGCCATCGGCCCGATGGAGATAACCTGCTTCGCGCCTTCGAGCGTCGTGGTTTCGACGGCGCCTTGAAGCGTCTGCGGCACGCCAAGGGCGACGAACGCCAGCGCCAGGACAAAGGCGAACGGCAACAGGATGTAGAGCACGATGCGGGTCACATCGACCCAGAAGTTGCCCACCGTGGCCGCGGATGAGCGCGTGAACCCGCGAACCAGCGCAAAGGCCATCGCCAGACCGGTCGCCGCCGAAAGGAAATTGTGCACGGTGAGGCCGAGCATCTGGGTCAGATGGCTCATCGTCGTCTCGCCGCTGTAGTTCTGCCAGTTGGTGTTGGTGATGAAGCTGATCGAAGTGTTGAACGCGAGGTCCGGCGGCACGGCGTCGAAACCGCGTGGGTTAAGAGGCAGCAGGCCTTGCAGTCGCTGCACGGCGTAGAGCGACAGGAAGCCCATAATGGAAAAGACGACCATCGCGATCGTATAGGCGAACCAGTCTTGTTCTCGCCCCGGCTCGACCCCCGCCAGCCGATAGAAGCCGCGTTCGATCGGACCGAGCGCGGAAGTGAGAAAGTTCCTTTGGCCGAAAAACACTGCGGCGATGAGCCGGCTGAGCGGAATGGCGCAGCCTATCACCAGCGCGAGCACAAGGGCGATCTGCGCCCAGCCGACAAGGGTCATCGCGTCACCGTTTCGATCTAGAATTTCTCAGGATGAATCAATGTGTAGAGGAGATAGAGGCCGAGCCCGATGGCTACAGCCAACCCGATGATCGGCTCAGTCACGGCGCAAGCCTCCTAAGGCTGCCGGAGGGCGAGCGCGTAAACGCCCATCAACGCCAGAACCACGATACCGAGCGCCACGAATGCAACGTCGAGCATGATCGCCTCCTTTGCCGGGGCGCTCCTTACCGCCGGGCTGCGTAAACTTTCGATCCCGAATCGACCGGCGCGGAATAAGGATTTCGTAAGGGCGCGAGTGGCGGGTTGGGCAAGGCGCCGCCGGAACAACTAGGGGAATCGCCCAAGCGGGCTTGCAATCGCCAGAAACATCACATATCATATGTGTAATCCAGCCGACAGGCATTGACAGATTCGCCGATGCTAACGCGGCGAAAGATGTGCTAGGAGCCTGTCTGGATAATAGCGGATTGTGGTGGCGGCGTTTGCTCAAATCGGATTCTGTTTGCTTATGAGCAAGACCTTCCGGCCCTGGACGATCGATCAGCCGCTGTTGTTGCCGCCGAGCGTTCAGGACTTTGTCGGCGAGGACCATCTGGCTCGCTTCATTTTGGCGCTTGTGCTCGAGCCTCTCGACCTTGGTGAGATCGAAGCCGCGTATGCGAGCGAGCGCGGGCAGCCGCCGTTTGACCCGGCGATGATGACGGCGCTGTTGCTGTACGGCTATTGCAACGGCGTCTACTCGTCGCGCCGGATCGCCAAGGCGGCGCGCGAACGGGTCGACTTCCTGAGCATTGTCGGGCTCGATCCGCCGGATTTTCGCACCGTCTCTGACTTCCGCAAGCGGCACTTGAAGGTGCTTGCGGGACTGTTCGGGCAAGTTCTCAAGCTGTGCGAACAGGCGGGACTTGTGAAGCTCGGCCATGTCGCGCTCGACGGGACGAAGATCAAGGCGAACGCCTCCAAGCACAAGGCGATGAGCTACGAGCGCATGGAGAAGCGTGCGGCGGAGCTCGAGGCCGAGGTCGAGCGGTGGCTGAGCGCAGCCGAGGCTGCGGACGCCGAGGAAGACAGAGCCTTCGGCCGCGACAAGAGCGGCGAGGAGCTGCCCAAATGGGTCGCCGACAAGAAGAAGCGCGTCGAGAAGATCCGGGCGGCGAAGGCCGAATTGGAGGCCGAGGCGAAAGCGGCCGCGGCGGCCAAGGCCAAAGCGCAGGCCGAGGAGCGGCGACAAGCCGAGGGCCGCAAGAAACCGGGCAAGCCCGCCGCCCCCCCATCCGAAGAGCCTGACCCCAAAGCGCAGAAGAACTTCACCGATCCCGAAAGCCGCATCATGAAAACCAAGGACGGCTTCATCCAGGGCTACAATGCGCAGGCGGCGGTCGACGCGACGGCGCAGGTGATCGTCGCCCACGGCCTCGACGCGAAGCAGAGCGATCAACATCAATTGGCGCCGATGGCCGACGCCATCGAAGCCAATCTGGGCAAGAAGCCGACGCAACTGTCGGCGGACGCGGGCTATTGCTCCGACGCCAACCTTACAGCGATGGAGGAACGCGAGATCGACGCCTATATCGCGCCGGGGCGGGCCAAGCACGCCGGGGAAGGAGAAGGCGGCGGCGCCCGCGTCGCCGCCATGCGCGAAAGAATCAAGGCCGGCGGGCACTCCAGCCCCTACCGCTTAAGAAAGCAGCTGCCCGAGCCGGTGTTCGGACAGATCAAGCAGGCGCGCGGCTTCCGTCAGTTTCTCTTGCGCGGCGTCGAGAAGGTCGCCAACGAGTGGGGCCTCGTCTGCCTCGCCCACAATATCTTGAAGCTCGCCCAGGGGCGGACCCCGTCCCTGGCCGCACGCGCAACCGGCTGAGCTTCGCCACCTCGGAAACGGTGCAACGAACGATGGCCGCAAAGCTTCCACCCAACCTTACATCAAACCGGATGCGCGAATTTGCTGCATCCGGCTCTCCGACTGGCTTGAGCGGTTCAAATCCCATCTCGCCGAGGATTAAGCAGACAGGCTCCTAGCAGGATCAAATGCGCGCCACCGGCGCGTGAGGCGGGGTTTGGACGCGGTTTCTCGTTCGCCTGTCCCCGATATTAATTGTCATGGTTTCGTGATTGGCCCCAATCAGGGACATCGCGCCGCTTAGGAACTTCAGGAGAACAGTTTTGCTGCAAGTCACGCCAATCTCTCACCGCCGCTGGCGCTTCGCTGCGATCGGATGTGCGCTCGCGGCGGCGGCGCTTGTTGCCGGATGCGGCAAAAAGCAGGAGGCGCAGGCCGTAGTCGGGCAAGTCATCGCTCATGTCGGACCGGACGACGTCACTCAGCAGGAGCTGGACAACGAACTTCGCCTTGCCGGCATCGCCCCCGACAAGCGCACCGACGCCATCGTCAAGGCAGCGCTGTCGCGCGTGATTGACCGCAAATATCTGGTTCAGCAGGCGCTTGCAGGGAAACTCGACCGCGAACCGACCGTTCATCTCGATATCTTGCGCTCGCGCGAGCAGATCCTCGCCGGCGCCTTCGTGCAACGGGATCTGTCGTCGAAAATGAGCACGATCTCCAAAAACGAGATCGACAGCTACATCCAGGGTCATCCGAAGCAGTTCGACCAGCGGCAATTGTTCCAGATCGACCAGATCTCCTTTACCCCGCCGAAAGACGTCGAGGCCCTGGCCGCGATGACGAAAGACGACAAGTCGCTAGATCAGGTTCAAACGCAGCTGAATCAGATGAACATCAAATTCAGCCGCGGCACGGCGACCCTCGACAGCGCCACCCTACCCCCCGAGATGCTGAAGGCGCTGGACGCCAGGAAACCCGACGACGTCTTCTTCATCCGCTCAAGGGGGAGCGCCAGCTATTTCAAGGTGACCTCGGTCGATCCGAAACCGTTGACCGGCGACGAGGCCAGCGAGTTTGCGAAGCGCGAGGTGCGGGCGGAGATCGCGCGCAAAAGCGCGGAAGGCATTTCCCAGGCTGCGCTGGCGACCGCTAAATACGAAGGCGACTACGCCCGCATCATGTCGATCGCCTCCCCGGCTCCCGGCGGCGCCGCTCCAGGCGCCGAGGCGCCGCCTGCCGCGGCGCCGGAGCCCGAAAAACCGGCCGGGGAGACCGAGAAGGAGCAGCCGAAAAACTGATCTCGTTCAATGGCGATGGTCGCGAACCGGCCGAAACGCCGGTTCGCGACCGAGCGTCGGGACGCTCATGAACCAGCGCTGCTTTAAGCCTTCAATCGTCACCCGCTGTTGCGCAGGCCCGCCGATATGCCGTTGATGGTGAGCTGGATTCCGGTCAGCACCTTCTCGCTCGCCGCCCTCGAGCGGTGGAGTTTCAGGAGCTCGACCTGCACATGATTGAGCGGATCGAGATAGGGAAAGCGGTTGCGGATCGAGCGGTCGAGCAGCGGATTGCTCTCCAGAAGCTTCGACTGCTCCATGATCGCATTGAGCGCGTCGACCGAATCGCGCCATTCGCGCGAGATGCGGGCGAAGATCTTCTCGCGCAACGGTACGTCGTCGAGCAGGCGCGCATAGCGCGAGGCGATGGCGAGGCTCGATTTGGCCAGCACCATATCCATGTTGGAGAGCAGGGTGCGGAAGAACGGCCAGCTCGCATACATGGCCTTCAGCGCCTGCAGGCCGTCCTTCGGGTGGGCGTCGATATAGGCCTTCACCGCCGTGCCGAAGCCGAACCAGCCCGGCAGCATCAGCCGGCATTGCGCCCATGAGAACACCCATGGAATGGCGCGCAGGTCGCCGATCGCCGTCGTCTTCTTGCGCGAGGCCGGCCGCGAGCCGATGTTCAGGCTGGCGATTTCGGTAATGACGGTCGAGGCCCAGAAATAACGCTCGAAGCCCTCAGTCTCATAGACGAGGCCGCGATAGGCGTTGTAGGCGCTGAGCGACAGTTCCTCCATCGTCTCCAGAAATGCGGGGTCCGGCGCCGGGCTCTCGTCCTGCAAGAGCGTCGCCTCGAGCGTCGCTGAGGCGAGCGTCTCCAGATTGCGCCGCCCGACCTCCGGGTTGGAGTATTTGCTCGAGATGATCTCGCCCTGTTCGGTGATCCGGATCTGCCCCTGCACCGCGCCGCCCGGCTGGGCGAGAATCGCGTCGTAGCTCGGGCCGCCCCCGCGCCCGACCGAGCCGCCGCGGCCATGGAACAGACGGATGCGCACGCCGTGGCGGCGGAACACCTCAACCAGGCCGATCTCGGCCTTGTAGAGCTCCCAGCCCGAGGTGACGAAGCCGCCGTCCTTGTTGGAGTCCGAATAGCCGAGCATCACTTCCTGCTCGCCGCCCAGCGAATCGACGAGCCGGCGGTATTCGGGGATCGCGAGCAGCGTATCCATCACCCCGACGCAGGCGCGCAAATCGGTAATCGTCTCGAACAGCGGGACGAGATGCAGCGAGGCCGAGCCGGCGCGAATGAGGCCAACCTCCTTCATCAGAAGCGCGAGCTCGAGCATGTCCGAGACACTGTCGGTCTTGGAAATGATCGCGGTGCGGATCGCGCCCGCGCCATAGGTCTTGCGGATCGTCGCGGCGGCCTTGAAGATTCCAAGCTCGCCGCTGGTCTCCTCGCTATACTCGATGAAGGGTGACAAGAGCGGTCGCGGCGAGGCCAGCTCGCTCAGCAGCAGTTGGACGCGCTCGGCCTCGTTCATGCCCTTATAGTCGAGGCCCGGCGTGGCGGCCGCGAGGAGCTCGGCGACGGTGCGCTCGTGGACATCCGAGTTCTGCCTGAGGTCGATGGGCGCAAGATGAAAGCCAAACACATCGACTGCCCGCTGCAAGGAGCGCAGCCGCCCACGAGCGACGATGCCGGCGTTGGTCTGCGTCAGGGACAGCGCAATGACCGCGAGATCAGTGCTGAATTCCGCCGCCGAGGCATAGGGCGCCCGGTCGACGATGGGCTGACGCAAGGCGATGACATGATCGAGTTCGCGCGCCGTCTTGGCGAGGCGTGAATACATGCCGGTGATGGCCCGCCGATAGGGCTCCTTCCGGCGCGCGGCGGCGGAATCGTCGGATGTGTCGGCCAGCGCGGCGAGCTCCGGGCTCATCGAGGCGAGATTGGAGGCAAGCGACAACTCGGCGCCAAGTTCATGCAGCTCATCGAGATAATAACCGATTGCCCGAGCGCTCTGCAGCCGCATGGTCTCGTTGAGCACGTCAGCGGTTACAAACGGGTTGCCGTCGCGGTCCCCGCCGATCCACGATCCAATCTGCAGGAACGAACCGATCGGCTTGGTGCGCGGCTCGCCGGAAATGGCGTCAAGCCTGTCTTCGATGGCGCCATAGAGGCGAGGCAACTCGCTAAAAAATGTGTAGTCGTAGAACGAGAGTGCGTTGGAAACCTCGTCGATGACCTTGAGTTTCATCTGGCGCAGGAGATTGGTGCGCCAAAGGACAAGGACCGCGCGTCTCAGCTGGTCTTCATTGTCCACAACCTCTGCTGGATCGACGGCGCGGTCGCGCTCGTCGAGCAATTCCGCGATCTCGATCTCGCGGGTCAGCGTGCTCTTGCGCCTGACTTCGGTCGGATGGGCGGTGAGCACCGGGCTGACCAGCGCACGATCGAAGAAGTCCTCGAGCGCCTTGGGCTCGACGCCCATCTCGCGCGTGCGTTGAAAGGCGTAGGCGAGGGAACCCGGGCGCGGCGCGGAACCGGCGATCGCGTGGGCGCGGTTGCGGCGGATGTGGTGCTGATCTTCGGCGATGTTGGCGAGATGGGAGAAATAGCTATAGGCGCGCACGATCGACAGCGTCTGGTCGGCGCTGAGGCTATCGAGCGTCGCCTCGAGCTCGCGCCGTGCGCCGACCTCGTTGTCGCGATGGAAACGGATCGAGGCCTTGCGAATCTGCTCGACCAGCTCGAACACCTCTTCGCCTTCCTGCTCGCGGACGGTGTCGCCGAGGATCCGGCCGAGCAAGCGGATGTCGTCGCGCAGCGGCACGTCTTTGTCGGCCTCCTCCTCGACGGGACGGGGCACGCTGTGGATGTGGGCGGCGAGGGCCATCGGGCGTCTCCCTTGGCGAAAAGTCTCATTGGATGCTGCACTGCGGCAGTTTTTGGTGCAAGGCCGAAAGATAGGCACATCTGGCGCAATATGCGCTTTTCACGGGCCTTTACTGCAGGCGCAGGGCTTCCGCGAGAACGCCCGTCAGTCCGGTCTTGTCCTTGAGATCGCACTCGTAGATCACGAGGGCGCGCCAGCCCATCGCGGCATAGGCCGCGAGCGTCTTTTCGTCGCGCGCCCGATTGCGGGCGATCTTGGCCTGCCAGTAGGCGGCGTTGGTCTTGGGCACGCGCGCGCCGCGCGCGCAGTCGTGGCCATGCCAGAAGCAGCCGTGGACGAAGATCGCGAGCCTGCGCCGCGCATAGACGACGTCCGGCTTCCCCGGCAGATCGGCGCGATGGAGCCGGTAGCCCGGCGCGAGCGGGCGCAGCAGCGCGCAGACCGCGCGCTCGGGGCCGGTGCCGCGCGATTTGACCGCGCGCATGACGGCGGAGCGGTCGTAGGTCACGCGATTTTTGGCTGCGGGGCCAAGTCGCGCTCCCGACCATGGCCGACCAGAGGCAGAAGCAGGCGCCCGCTCAAGAACCGCACGACCGGCGCCGCAACGCCGTCACCTACCAGATGAAGGGCGTCAGTCGCTCGTGCGGGCAACGCAAAGGCGTCGGGAAGACCCATGAGGCGCGCCGCCTCACGCGGATTTATCAGCCGGGTGCGGGTCTCGTTGCCGGACACAACAATCAGGAATTGGCGGCTCGAGCCGCCGGCGGGCGTCCGAAGGCAGCCGGCAAGGCCATCGAAGCGCGCTTCCGCCTGAACGCGAACGCCTCCCGCGCCATCGGGCCGGGTGCGGCGGAAGAGGGCGCCGACCGCGGGCTCGCCGCTGGCGCGGGCAAGCTCAAGGTCGCGCCGCGAGGCTGGCGACAGCGCGGCTACAAGGCGATCGGTCTGATGGGCGTCATGCCAGCGGGTTTCGTTCGCCTCATTGTCGAGGCAGTCGGCGAGCCGGAGGTTGGCGCGCGGCGGCTCGGGGAGACGCCACCATAGCCAATCGGCGGCGAGCGGCGGAGGGAGAGCGGCGGCGACGCGCCGCAGAGCCGTCGAGGCGTGATGTGGCGGAGGGCCGGGACTGACCAGGCAGGCCGGCGGCGCATCGGCGCGGCCGATCGCGACGATAAAGACGCGCAGCCGAGACTGCGGCAGAAAATGCGCGGCATCGATCGTCAGCGCGCCAAATCGATAACCTAGTCCTTGGAGCGCCACGCAGATGGCGGCGAAATCCGCCCCGCCCTTGGAGCTGAGCACGCCTGCGACGTTCTCGAGCACGATCAGGCGCGGCGCTCGTCCCTGCGCGCGGAGCGCGCGCACTAGCGAGCAGAAGCCCCAGAAGGCGCCGGAGCGGGCGCCATCGAGTCCGGCGCCGGCGCCTGCAAGCGAGAGATCCTGGCAGGGAAACGACGCCCAGGCGAGGTCGGCGTGTCCCGGCAATTCTGCGGTGCGAAGCGAGCCGACATCGGCGATCCGCAGTTGGTCACTTCCCCAGTTGGCCGCATAGGCAGAGCCCTTGCGGGGGTCGATGTCATTGGC
Source organism: uncultured Alphaproteobacteria bacterium (assembly GCA_963767245.1). Lineage (GTDB taxonomy): Bacteria > Pseudomonadota > Alphaproteobacteria > Rhizobiales > Beijerinckiaceae > Roseiarcus. Next base: position 156,283 of record CAVYDG010000003.1, on the reverse strand, counting down.
GAACAGGCACCGCCACTCGGGCTCGAGCCCGGCGCGCGCCATGCCGCCGCCGCAAAAGAACTCATAAAAGCCAGGCATCGTCTGCTCGCCGTCGAATTGCAAAGGAATCCGCCGAGCCTAAACGATTTTGACCCGGAAAGGGCGTTCCGCGCTTGACCGCAGCCGTAGCGTGCTGCGTTTATGGCTGCGATGAGCGACTTCGTCTTTCCCTTTCCGGTCGTCGTCTGCGACACCGGCGGCACCAACGTGCGGTTCGCCCTCGTAAGCGAGCCCGGCGCCGCGTTGGGCGACATCGTCCACCTGCACACAGGCGACTATCCGGGGCTGGCGGAGGCCATCGAGGCGGCCATCCCCAAGCTCGGGACACGGCCGCGATCGATGATCGCCTGCGGGGCCGGGCCGGTTGTCGGACGGACGCTCAAGCTCACCAATGCGCCGTGGGTGATGGACGGTCCGGAGGCCGCCGGCCGAACCGGCCTGAAACAGGGGCTGCTGCTCAACGATTTCGAGGCCCAGGCGCTGTCCTTGCCGACCATTCCGGCCGAATGGGAGCGGCGCATCGGCACGCTCAAGTTCGGGGCCGAGGGCCCCCAGGTGATCCTGGGACCGGGCACCGGGCTCGGTGTGGCCGCGCTGGTCGAGGCGGACGGACGCTTTGCCCCGGTGTCATCGGAGGCGTGCCATATTGATTTCGGGCCGATCTCGCCCGAGGAATATGCGCTATGGCCGCATCTCGAACGCGCGCACGGACGCATCACCAGCGAGAGCGTCATTTCCGGCGCGGGACTGGCCCGGGTTCACCGCGCGCGGATGATGGCGAAAGGCGCGCCCGATCCGCATGTTGATCCGCCAGCCGTCACAGCGGCGGCATTGGCCAACCCCAACGGCGAAGAGGCCGCGAGCCTCCGTCTTTATTGGCGTATCGTGGCGCGTTTTGCCGGCGACATGGCGGTGACCTTCGTCGCGACCGGCGGCGTGACGCTCTCCGGCGGGGTGCTGCCGAGAGTGGTTGATTTTCTCGACGAGGCCGCCTTTCGCCGGGCCTTCGAGGACAAGGCGCCGGTCGACGCCCTCGCCAGGCGAGTCCCGACCCGGCTCGTTACCCGTGAGGACGCGGTCCTGGTCGGGATGGCGGCGATCGCCGCCGCCCCGGACCGATATGCGATCGACTACGAATCTCGCGCATGGATCTAGCCAAAACGGGGCCGTCAGCCGCGCTTTTGCCGTTTTCTTGGGGTTTCTGCCGTCAAAACGGGCTCGCCAGAGACCCGGCAAGACTTGGACACCGGCAGGACTCGGGGTTGACAGCGGTGGAACGGCATCGGCTCTACGGATTGGCGACGGCGCTCTTTGCGGCGGTCGCGACACTGAGCGGTCCGGCCTACGCGGATTGCGGCTCCGACATGCAGAAGCTCGCCCAGGACCGAAACGCCCAGCTGCAAATCGTCAACACCTTCGCCCAGTCATTTCATGGCAAGCCGATGGACCCGCAAGCCTTCTGCTTCAAGTCGGCGGGCCTGATCCGCGCCGAGGGGGCGCTGATCGCCTATATGGAGAAGAACAAGGATTGGTGTTCGTTCCCCGACGAGGCGATCGCCCAGCTCAAAGAGCATCACGCCAAGAATGCTCAGTTCAACGCCAAGGCCTGCACGGTCGCGGCGCAGATGAAGAAAATGAAGGAGCAGGCGGCCCAAGGCGGCGGCGGCGGTCCGCAGGCCCAGCCGCTTCCAGCCGGACCGCTTTGACCGCCGCGCCGCAAGCCGCGGCCAGCCTGCCGGACGCCCGGCCGGCGAGCTTGGTCATGCGGCTGACCCCCACTCTCGCTCTTCCGTTCGTTCAGCTCGCTCGCCTCGACCGGCCGATCGGATGGCAATTGCTGCTCGAGCCGTGTTGGCAGGCGACCGCCCTCGCCGGCCTTGCTCTCCATCGCGCGCCGAACCTCTGGCATCTAGCTCTGTTCCTCGTCGGGGCGATCGCCATGCGCGGCGCGGGCTGCACCTACAACGACATTCTGGACCGCAAGCTCGACGCCGAGGTCGAGCGCACCCGCAATCGCCCGCTGCCGGCAGGCCGGGTGACGATCGGCGCGGCGGCGGCGTTCCTCGTCGCTCAGGCGCTGGTCGGCCTCGCGGTGCTGCTCAGCTTCAACCGATTCTCGATCGGGCTCGGGATCGCTTCGCTCGGCGTGGTTGCGGTCTACCCGCTGATGAAGCGCGTGACTTCGTGGCCGCAGGCGGCGCTCGGCCTCGCCTTCTCGTGGGGGGCGCTGATGGGCTGGAGCGCGACCTTCGCCAGCCTCGCGGCGGCGCCGATCCTCCTTTACCTCTCGGCCTTCGCATGGACGATCGGCTACGACACCATCTACGCGCTCCAGGACGCGCGCGACGACGCCATCGTCGGCATCCGCTCGACCGCCCGACTGTTCGGGAATCGCGCGCGGCTCGGCGTCGGCCTCTTCTATGCCGCGAGCGCCGCGCTGGCTTTGGCCGCGATCGGACTCGCCGGCGGCGGCGTGATCGCGCTCGCCGGCTGGCTCGCCTTTTGCGGCCATCTCGCCTGGCAGGTCAGCCGGATCGAAGGGGCTGACCCAGCGACGGCGCTGAGGCTCTTTCGCTCGAACCGCGACGCCGGGTTCCTGCTGTTCGCGGGGATCGCGCTCGAGGGATGGCTCGGATACACGCTTTCGTGACGTTGAAGCGAATTCCAAGCCGGCCGAAGCTTTCCAAAGCCGCTACGGCGGGAGGACGGCGCGGGCGGCGGCGGGTTCGCCGAAGCGGATAGAAGGAAGCGGAAGCAGGCGGAAAGCCGATTTCCCTTGGCTTCCCTCCGGCTTCCCTTGGCCTCGGTTGGCCTTCCCTCGACCTCCCGCCGGCTTCAGTTCACTTCAACTCACTTCATTCCGCTTGGCGATTATCACCTTGACAAAAGCAACCCTACCCGTAGATAGGCCGGGACAGGCCGGCGTTGGTGAGCCGCCTGCCGATATTGTGAAGTCGGCAGCGAGGTTCCTAGAAAATTTCTACGATGAATCCCCCACGTCTTCGGAGGAAGTGGCCGCACGCATGCTCCGCCGAATCATGTCTGAGAACTCGGACAGTTTGGCGCAAATGCCGCGACACTTAATAGAAAGTACGCCAAAATGTCGAGAAAATCCCAAAAGCAAATCGCTTGTATATGCGTAGATGCCGACGGCTAAGTCAATTTCTAGTTCAGGATGTCTAGACAGTTTTCTTTTGCGCACCGCGAAACGCGATGGTCCTAACGCATAGCCGGACGGGGCGAGTCCGCCGGTGTAGTACGGCTGAATGATGCCATGGGCGATTTCGTTTCTCCGCGTGGCGAATTCTTTCGCTTCGATCAGTAACGAAGCGATTGCGGGCTGTAACGGTGAGTTGTTGGAGAAGAAATAAGCCGCTGACGCCTCATTGATCATGTCCTTACGGGTGGAGAAAGCCGCGACTGCTCCGTAAGCCCGCATGGCTGGCGATGTATCACTAATGTTGCCGACTAGCGTGCCATACAGAATGCCGAGTGATCCTTCAAAATATTCCCAACTGCTTAAGGCGTGACCCACGCCGATATAGGTCATATCCTGGTTGGAATCTCCGATACTCGGTAGAGGTGGGACGTCCCACGGGTTCCGTTTGGGCGGGGTCGGGGGCGGACGCGGTTTCTTGGGCCGGCTCTTTGCGGTTGGAGACATTGAACGCCCAAATGTGGTATGCTTCTCAAATGACTGAAAAGTTCTCCACAAAAGACGATATCGCAACTCAGATCATGGCGGCAATGGTCAGAATGCCTCCGGAGCCCCACAAGGACGCGCCAAAACCTCTAACTCCCAAGGGGAAGGCGCAGCGGCGACGGCGAGAGAATGAACGGCGCTCACCTGGACACGCAACCACTTCCTGTAGCTAGACCATAATGCTACCCTTCCTTGCTTGGGGAGGGGAGCGTGAATGCCAGAGCCACTATTTGAGCCTATCCCGATTAGATATACAGGTCTTTACGCAGACCAGCATTTCGTTGACGCACAGCAATTCGGCAAATCGCTAATAAACGCAAGTAAGATAGCGAATTCTATTTGCCACCTTTTTATCTCCCGTGAGATTACGCACGATCCCCGTTCTTACGGCATACGCTTTTTCGTGGGTCCCCTCAGAGAAAATGGCTACGTGCAAGATCTTTTTGCGATAGCAAACAGCGGCACGCTACCCGTGTATCCAGACATATTTTTTGCCTTGGCCAAGGTATTTATTGAAAATGTGTTTGATGCTGTGCTAAAAAGAGCCGCCGGGCGACATTCGGAGTCAGAAGCGGTGATTGAGACATTAAGGCATACGATTGACCGAATGGCCGATTCTAACGACAAGCTTCTTGATGGAAACCTTCAAAACCAGCGATGGTTACAGAATATGGTGTCCAGTTTGACATTCGAGGAACGCGCCCCTCTTCGTGATATCTCCGACCCCGTAGGAAAGAGCGTGTCAGCCATGAGTATAGGAGATCAGCCCAGAAGATTTGTGATTGATGAGGCGGCTGCGGATGTATTACGCTCAAAATTACCATTGTCCGTGGGAGACACGGGAACGTATCGCGGCAGGTTTCTAGGAGTTTTTACAACGACTGGGGCTTGCCGATTTCAATTATCGGAAACGGACAAGATTGTAATTGGCAAGATTACGGACCCTAGCCTGGCAGTTACGGAAAATGTATATACTCGTGCCCTTCACGAGGGTGCCGAGGTCACGATCACGGCTAAGCCCACATTGGAAAATGGTGAGCTTAAGAAGCTCTTTATCAGTGACGCGAGGGTAGTCGCGTCATAGGTCCCAATTTCTCTTGTTAGGCGAGCGGGCTTTCGTTAGGCCGTCGATAGACCAAGCGCTTGCCCTTGGCCCCCTCAACGATCTTGGCGACGCGCTCTGCGTCCTCGATCCCGAGCGCCGAGCGGTTTGAATAGCGGAAATCGAACTCGGCGAGATAGCGATGCAAATGCTTCTCGCCGCAATGCTGGTACTTTCCGCGCATTCCGCGCTTGAAGATGCTGTAGAAGCCCTCAGTCGTGTTTGTGTTGACCTTCGCGCCCGTCTTGCGATCCGTGTAGCCGTACTCGCCGCGCGAGTGGTCAACGGCGTCGTGTTTTGCGAACTCATCGCCGAGCTTGGCATAACGAGCCGCCTCATCGGATACGACGTGGCTCTCGCGGTCTAGGTTCGCGCGAATGATCGGCAACACATCGGATTTATGGACGCTCTCGACATGGAACGAACGGGCCGAACCGCCGCGTTCAACGAGGGTCAGAACGGCGTTTTTGTGAAACGGGCCGTGTTTCACTTCAAAGCCGTCCTTGCGGCCAATGAAGGTCTCATCGATCTCGACGGTCGCGCCTTCGCCGCCCATAGGCGCGAGTCCGCCAGTGCGCATTGCCTCACGAAGGCGGTGCATCATGAACCACGTGCTCTTGTACGAGACGTCAAGCATGCGGTGCAGCTGGTGGCTCGAAATGCCCTTCTTTGACGAGCCTATCAAATGCGCCGCCAGCCACCACTTGGTCAGCGGGATTTTGCTGCGCTCAAAAATCGTTCCGACCGTGACGGTGAACTGGCCGTGGCACTCATCGCAATAGCGCAAGCCGGGGCGCGCGCTCTTGGTTGTCAGCGCAGCAATCCGCGCTTGGTCCGCGTTCCCGCAATGAGGGCAGACAGGGCCGTTAGGCCAGACGATTTTCTCTAGCGCTTCGCGGGCTGCGGTTTCGTCAGTGAAGCGCGGGTCTTGCAATTCGGCGGACATGGATGGCTCCTATGAAGAGCCATACTACATGCTGCGCCACTTTTGTCAAGGTGATAATCGCCTTCCGCTTCCCGGATTCCAGACTTTTCAATGGGTTACGGCCGATCAGAACCAGGTCTTCTTCCCACCTCGCCGCGATGCCTCAATGTCACAAACCAAGCGTCCCTTTTTTCTGTCGCCGGGCACGCCGCCTGCCTCAATTCTGTTATTAGGAAAACATAGCGCTAATTTCTGATTTGGTCAAGACAATTCTCGTCGGACCGCAACTCGAGCGCGCGGCGTTCGGACCGAATCCCCCATCGCGGGGAGCAACGCCGCAGCAATGGCGGCGCCACCGCCGCCTTAACGAGCCATGTTCCGGGGACCCCGCGATCACTATTGCTCCGTGGCTTCGCTCCTCGCAATTGTTTCGGATTCCGAAGGAACGCGACAATGCTCTAATCGGCCAGCTGCGAATTCAGCCGGGCGAGAAATTCCGACAGGTCGTCGGTGACGAAGTCGGCGACGTCGCCCGCGTCGGCGATCGCCTGGTCGTGGGCCTCGCGATGATCGAGTCGTCCCGCCTTGGTTGTCACCAGGGTCGTGGTCATGCCTTTGGCCTTCGGCACGGCGAGGTTTCTCGCCACGTCCTCGAACATCGCCGCGGTTTCGGGATCAACTCGGCAGCGCTCGAGAAAGGCGTCGTAGGCGGCTGCGGTCGGCTTTGGCGTCAGGCCCGCCGCGACAATATCGAACGCATCCTCGAACAATCCGTCGAGGCCGAGCTGGCTTGCGGTCAGTAGCGCGTGGTTGCGCGAGCCGTTGGTGAAGATCAGCTTGCGCCCCGGCAGCCGCCCGATCTCGCGCGCCAGAATAGGATCAGGCTCCAGGCCGGAGCGGTCGATGTCGTGGACGAATTCGAGGAAGCGCTCGGCCTCGTCGAAGCGCTCTTCGATCAGTCCGCGCAAGGTCGTGCCGTGGCGGGAATAATAATGCTTGTGCAGCGCTCGCGCCGACAGTCCGTCGATGCCGAAAAGCTCGATCAGGAACAGGGTGATGCGCTCGTCGATCCTGGGCCAGATGCCGCTGTCCGGAGGATATAGGGTGTTGTCGAGATCGAACACCCAGGTCGTGATGTGGCCAAAGCGCGCCCGCAACGCCGCGTCGGACGGCAGGCGGAACTCAGCCGGCGGGATCAAGGGCGCCATGACAATGCACTCGGGTTACGCGCCAATTTCGGGGGCTCCGCGGAGTACGAGGGCGTACAGACTAGCGACGGAGCTTTGACCTTGCCATCGAATTCGAGCGGGGGGCCCGTCCCTTACCCCGGCCTCAGGAACCGATCGGGAGAGGCCGCTTGCGACCCCGATGGCTCCCTGGAGCCGACCTACCCGGCGGCGCCTCATCTCACCTTGAGGGCGTGCTCGACCGCCTTGCGCATCGCGCTCGAGAACCCCGCTTCGGCCAAAGCTTCGGGCGCGACCCAGAAATGCCCAGCCGGCGCGCCGCCCTCGAACACCCCAGCGTAGACCGTCAGCGTCAGCGCAAAGTGGGTGAAGACCTGTTCGACCGTCCCCGGCAGCCGGCGCCAGATAGCGGCGACCGGGCCGAGGTTCGCCAGCTCGCCGAGTGGCCCCTCGCCGGTCCATGGCGTGCCCGGCAGCTCGACCGTCGAGGCGAGCAGCCCATGCGGCGGGCGGCGGCGGGCGAGGAAGGCGCCGTCGGAACGGCGAGCGAAATAGACGGCCCCCTCGCGCCGCGGCTTGGCCTTCGCCTCTGCGCGGCGCGGGTAGGCCTCCGGCTTCCCGATCCGGAACGCCGCGCAGTCTCGCGCGAGCGGGCAGGACGAACAATCGGGATTGCGCGGCCGGCAGATCGTCGCTCCAATGTCCATCAGCGCCTGGGCGAAATCGCCCGCCCGCCGGCCCGGCGCCAGCATCCGCGCGACGGCCTCGATTTCGCCTCTCGCTCGCGCAAGCGGCGCATCGAGCGCGATCAGCCGCGCCAGGACGCGGGCGATATTGCCGTCAACGGGCGCGGTTTGGCGCCCGAAGGCGATCGCCGCGATCGCCGCGGCGGTATAGGCGCCGACGCCGGGGAGAGCGCGCAAGGCGGCTTCCTCGGTCGGAAATCGGCCGCCGCGGCGCGCGATTTCCTTTGCGCAGGCGTGGAGGTTTCGCGCCCGCGAATAATAGCCAAGGCCGGCGAACGCGCCGACCACGGCCTCGATCGGAGCGGCGGCAAGGTCCTCCACCCGCGGCCATTTGGCTATGAATGCCTGGTAGTAGGGCGTCGCCGCCTGGGCCGTGGTTTGCTGGAGCAGGACTTCGGACAGCCAGACCCGGTAAGGATCGGCCGTCTCGCCCGGCGCCGCGCGCCAGGCCAGCGTGCGGCGATTGCGATCCCACCAGCGAAGCGTCCTGGCCACGATCGCCTTTTGCTTTGCCTTCCCTCCCAGCGCGCTTACATCGGCGCCCATGCAGTCGACCCTACGCCCCATTTCTCCCCATATTCATTTGGGGCGACAGTTTACTCAACTCCAATTGACCGCGTGCGGCGCTGGCGGATCGGGACCGGGAGGCTGCTCGGCTCGTTAGCGACCCGTCAAATGGTTTCTCTTATCAAAAAGCAATTTTCACCCCCCGCTCTGACTCTACGGCCAAAATCTGCGCCTCGTTTGAGTAAATACTTCGCCGTAAATGTCCAATTGGTTGAGTAAAGTGCGGATATTGCATACTTCGCGTAAAGCGCGTATGGTGACATTCATGCGAAGAGAGGTTCATGGATATGGCTGAAACCGTTCCAGCCGCCGAGTTCGCCCGCAACTTCGGTCGTTACAAGATGCAGGCGCAGCGCGAGGCGGTTCCCGTCTCAAGCAACGGCACACTCGCGGGATATTTCGTCTCGACGCACGAGTACGAGGAGTTGCAGAAAATAAAGGGCATGCGCCACCGCTTCTTGACCGCTGAGCTGTCCGACGAAGAAGCCGAACGCATAGCGTCTTCGCGAATGGACTCGCGCCACGATCACCTCGACAAGCTTCTTGATCCGAAATAGCGGGCGGCGTGCCAATTCCAACGCCCGAACCGGGCCTTGTCATTTCCTATGCCTATCTATGGGATCAGGAAGCGCAGAGCGGACAGGAAGAAGGACGCAAGGATCGCCCTTGCGTTATCACGCTCGCGGTCGAACGCTGGCAAGACGGTGAAACGCTCGTGACCGTGTTGCCGGTGACACATCGCCGGCCAGACGATCCAGCATCTGCGGTGGAGGTTCCGCGCGCAGTCAAGAAACACCTCGGCCTTGACGACGAGCGATGGGTGATCGTCAGCGAGGGAGACCAATTCGTGTGGCCGGGCTATGATTTGCGCAAGGTGCGCAACACGGATCAATATGACTATGGCTATTTGCCGCCGCACTTCTTCAAGGATGTGCTGGCGGCGTTTAGGGCGTGGCGCGAGGCGCGCAAGGTAACAGTGACACCGCGGTGAACCAACTCGCCGCCTGCGAAGTGAGGGCTAAGTCGAAACCATGCTGAAACGCGCGCGCTCCGGCGCCAAGCGGCTGGCCGAATTCACCCCCGGGCTCATCGCCGAGGCCTTGGCCGCGCGGGGCTTGGGCGAAGCGAGCCTGATCGCGGATTGGCCGGCGATCGTCGGCGAGACTTTCGCCCGTCATGCCCGGCCGATCGAGCTCCAATGGCCACCGCGGGCGGCCAAACGAGACCCCGAAGCGCCGGCGCGGCCAGCAACCCTGGTTCTGAGGGTCGAGGGCGCATTCGCGCTCGAGGCGCAGCATAGCGCCTCGGTCATCGTCGCGCGGGTGAACGCCCATCTCGGCTGGCGCTGCGTCGACAAGATCGCCTTCCGCCAGGGCCCGCTGCCGCCGGTCGAGGATCGGCGCCGCGTTGCGCCGGTCCCGTCCGAGGCGGCTGAGGCCGCCGCGCGCGCCGCCGCCGCCTCGATCGAAGACGAAGACCTGCGCGAGGCGGTCGCGCGGCTCGGCGGGCGGGCGATCGACAGGTCGGCGCGCCTCATCGGACCGCATCGCGGCCAGCCGGTGAAGGGAGACTGAAGGCTTGGTCTCCCGCCATCCGCTGGCCGGGCGCGGAATCGCGCGCATGAACGGCGCCGGCAACAAGATCCTGGTCCTCGACCTCAGGGGCGCGCCCGTTCGGCCGGCGCCGGCGGATGCGCGCGCGATCCATCGCGCGCCCGGCCTCGACTACGATCAGCTGATGGTTCTCGGCGATCCGCGGACGGCGGGAACAGCGGCCGACGTCATCATCTTCAATAACGACGGCACGCTTGCCGGGGCTTGCGGCAATGGAACGCGCTGCGTCGCCGACCGGCTCTGCCGTGAACTCGGAGCCAGCGCGGTCAGGATTGAGACCGAGGCCGGCGTCATCGCCTGCGAACGGCTCGATCAATGGTCCTACCGGGTCGACATGGGCCCGCCACAGCTCGACTGGGACGCCATTCCGCTTGCGCGCGCCGTCCCCGACACCAGGCGAGTCGATCTTTGGCCCGGCGGCGAAGGACCCGAGGCGCTCGGCCCGGCCTCGCTCGTCAACATGGGCAATCCGCATGCGGTGTTCTTCGTCCCCGACCTCAAGCGCATCGATGCGGCGGAGCTCGGCGCAAGGATCGAAGTCGATCCGATGTTCCCGGAAAAGGCCAATGTCACTTTCGCCCAAGTGATCGCGGGTGACGAAGTCGAGGCGGTTGTGTGGGAGCGCGGGGTCGGGCTGACGCTCGCGTGCGGCTCGGCCGCCTGCGCGACCCTGGTGGCGGCGTCGCGCCTCGGGCTGATGGAGCGCAAAGGAACCGTGCGTCTGCCCGGCGGCGAACTCATCATCGAATGGCGCGCCGCCGACGACCATGTGCTGATGACCGGGCCGGTCGAATACGAGGGCGCGTTCGTTCTCGACGACGCGCTGCTCGAAGCCGCGGCGCCGTGAACGACGGGGAAGCCGCGGACGACATCGCCGGCAAGCGTTCGGGCCGCGTCGACGCCGTCGACTGCGCCCGCGGCCTGGCGATCCTCGGGATGGCGGGCTACCACCTGACCTGGGACCTCGCCGACTTTCGCCTCGTTTCGCCGCTTCTGCCGTTCACCCCGCCGATGCGGCTCTTGTCGCATGTGGTGGCGACCGTCTTTCTGGCCCTGGTCGGCGTATCGCTGGCCCTCGCACATCGCTACGGGTTCAACTTGCGCGCCTTCTGCCGGCGGCTCGGGATGGTCGCCGGCGCGGCGGCGCTGGTCACCGCAGGCAGCGTGGTCTTCGCTCCCGGCGAGGGCATCTTCTTCGGCATCCTGCACTGCATCGCGGCCGCGAGCCTCGTCGCTGCGCCGTTCGTGACCGCGCCCGCGTGGGCGAGTCTTGCGGCGGGTCTCGTTGCGATCGCGGCGCCGTTCGTGGTCCACTCGACCCTGTTCGACCCGCCCTGGCTCCTTTGGCTTGGGCTCGGCGAAGCGCTGCCGAACACGCTTGACTGGTATCCTCTCCTGCCTTGGGCGGGCGTCGTCTTCCTCGGCCTCAGCCTCGCGCGAACGCCCGGCGCACTGGGGAGGCTGACCTCGCCCGAGCGCTGGCGCGCGGCGTCGGGCGTGTCGCGCGCGGTATGCTTCACCGGGCGGCACAGCCTGCCGATCTACCTCCTGCATCAGCCGATCCTGATCGGGCTCCTGTACGCACTGACCGCATGGGGCCCCCTCGCGCCGAAAGCCGACATGAGCGGCTTCCTCTCGTCGTGTGAGCGCGCCTGCGTCGCCGAAGGGCGCGCAGCTTCGGAGTGCGCGACCGGCTGCCATTGCGTCGCCGACGCCGTCGAGCGCTCGGGCGACGCTGACCGGCTGGCGACCCTCAGCGCCGGACGAAGGGCCGAACTCAAGCGGCTCGCCGACGCCTGCATGGGGCGATGAGCGGACGACCCTGCGCTACCGGGCGCTTTCGAGTTTGCGCGCCGTCTCCTCGATCCAGCTCTTGACCGGCGCGAGCAGCGGGCCCTGGGTGAGGCCGCCGCAGCCGCGGCCGTGCGCCGCCTGGGCCCAGGCGACGATCGCGATCGCGGTCGATCCGTCCGCCGACCAGATCGGCGCGCCGGAATCGCCGCTGCAGGCGCCGGCCTCCCGTCCGCCGGGATCGGCGGCCCACACCAGGACGGTGGAGGCGGGTTCGCGGACGGCGAGGGTCACGCTGCGTAAGGTCCCGCCCGAGGACCAGTCGCCATCGCGCGCCGCGCCATAGCCGGAGACGATCGCCGGCGCGCCGATCGCCGGCGGTTCGCCGTCGCCGATCGCCGCAGCGGCAAAGCGCGGGTCGAGCGGCCGCGCGGTCCTGATCAGCGCGAGATCGATCGATTCGACGCGGGCCTGAATGGCGTCGGCGCGATAGCGCGGGTGAGGGATCGCCGCGTCGACCGGAATGATGACGGCCGCGCCCGCGGCGTCGCGATAATGGACCGCCATGTCGCTCAGGCGCCTCAGACAATGCGCGGCGGTGAGGAGAATGCGTGGGCCGAGCACCAGGGCCGAGCAGAAACCGGCGCTGTCGCCGCCACGGATCAGCACCATCGCCACCCGGTCGGCGAAGCGGTCGTCGGGCTTGGCCCCGACCAGCGCCCGCGCGGGAGCGAGCGGCGCGGCGAGCGTCGCCACAAGCGCCAGCGATCGGATCGAGCGGGGCAAGAGCGAGCTCATCGCGCGGGTTCATGCGCCACAACGCGCGGCGCTTCAATCGCTTCCTCGCCGACGTTCTAGCGCGCCGCGCCCGTTCGGCTGGCGCCGGAGCGGCGTTCTCAAGGCGAGGCCGGCGAGGAACCGCGCGTCGCGACCATTCACATTGCATTCAGCCGTCAAGGCGGACATGGTCCCGCAGCGTTTCGGTAGCAGAGGCTTTCCTTGTCATGGCCGCGCTCGCTGTGGTTTGCCGCGCCGCGGCCTGGTGCGCCGTCATGGCGTGCGTTTCGGCCAACGCCGCCGAGGCGGAGCCGCCGCACGCCGCCGCGGCGAAGCCGGTCTGCCTCAACGCCGCCGAGACGCGCGAAGAGATCAAGTCCCGCCATCTGATCGAGCCGTTCGCGGCGCTCAAATTCGCTGCCGCCCAACGCAAGGCGGAGGCGCTGTCGGCGCGACTTTGCCATACTGGAGACGACTTCTTTTACGAGATCACTCTCCTGAATCGCGACGGACGCGTCGTCCATGTCGACATGGGAGCGACATCGGGCAAGGTGGTCGTCCGCCCGGCGCATGAGACGCACGAAGTGCACGAGACGCACAATTCGCACGATCCGCAGGTCAAGAACTGACCGCGGGTCAAACCGTCGCGGAGATGAGGCAGCGTATGCGGCTTTTGGTTGTCGAAGACGATCGCGATCTCAATCGCCAGGTCTCCGCCGCGCTCGAGGCCGCGGGCTATGCGGTCGACCGGGCTTTCGACGGCGAGGAGGGTTGGTTTCGCGGCGACACCGAGCCCTATGACGCGGTCGTGCTCGACATCGGCCTGCCCAAGCGTGACGGGGTCGCGGTCCTCGAGGCCTGGCGCAAGGCCGGGCGCACGATGCCGGTCCTGATCCTGACCGCCCGCGACCGGTGGAGCGACAAGGTCCAGGGCATCGACGCCGGCGCCGACGATTATGTCGCCAAGCCGTTCCATATGGAGGAGGTGCTGGCGCGCCTGCGAGCGCTGATGCGCCGCGCCGCCGGCCACGCATCGAGTGATCTCTCGGTCGGTCCGGTCAGGCTCGACGCCCGCGCCGGGCGCGTCACTGTCAACGGCCAGGCGATCAAGCTCACCAGTCACGAATATCGCCTGTTGTCCTATCTGATGCACCACACTGGACGGATCATCTCGCGCACCGAGATCGTCGAGCATCTTTATGAGCAGGATTTCGACCGCGACTCGAACACGATCGAAGTGTTCATCGGGCGCTTACGCAAGAAGCTCGGCGTCGATATCATCAGGACGGCGCGCGGCCTGGGCTACGCCGTCGGCGCGGACGAGGGGACGCCGGCGGGGCGGTGACGGCGCCCTGGTCTCAAAACTCAAGTTCGACCCGTTTCGACTCTAAGCGGTCGTAACATGCCGCGTAGAAATCAAGACATTCGCAACAGCGAACTTGAGCCGAAAATCGAGGGGTTCCGAGAGACGCGCTGACGGCCCATGATTTGGCGGGCCACCGCATGTGCGGCGCGAGATTGCGCGCTTTTTCGACCGGTGCAGCCCGCTTGCCAAGCCTTCGGGCGGCGGCCATGTTCCCTCGTCTCTCGCAAGGCCGACACTATGCCCACGACGTCTCTTGGTTTCGGTCTCGCCTTCTTCGCCGCAGCCTTCGTCTCGGCCCTCGTCGGTCTGGCGCTTCGCGAATATCTGGCGGATCGGTTGCGGCTCGAACACGCGCGTGACATGGTCGGCGGCGTGACAGGCCTCGTCATGACGCTGGTGGCGCTCGTCTTCGGCCTCTTGATCTGGACCGCGTTCGGGGTCTTTTCCACCCAAAAGACGGAGCTGCAGGTGATGGCCGCCAATGCGCTCGAATTCAATCAGGAGACGCGCGAATATGGGCCCGAAGCGGCCCACGCCCGGGCTTTGATGCGCGCCGACCTGGACTGGGCGCACAAAGAACTCTGGGGCGACGATCAGGCGAAAGCGGCGGCTAGGACCGCTTCCGTTCACAACATGGACAATCTGAGCTTCGCCCTCGACCATCTGGAGCCGGCGACCGAAGCGCAGAAATCGTTGCTCGCGGACGTCAAGCGCAATTACACCGCCATCTGGCAAAATCGAATTTTGATGTCGCTGCAGGCCGTAGACGCGGTCTCTTGGCCAACCCTCTATTTCGTTTCGATATGGACTTGCATTGCGTTTTTTCTGACCGGGCTCAACTCGAAATCGGGCGCTGCGAGCGTCGCTGTGGCGGCGCTCGGATCCTTTTGCGTCGCCAGCGCGATGTTTCTGATCCTTGAGCTGTCGCAACCCTACTCCAGCGCCATTCGCGTCTCTTCGGACGGAATAGATCGCGTCGGTCTCGAACTCGACAAGCCTTGAATGAGGCCGCAATGGCGCGCGCGTCTGCGGCAATGATTGGGTCTTGACGCTAGCTCACTTCTTTCGCGCGGCGACGAAGCGCGCGGTCGCGCGCAGCACGTCGCCCGCGGCGCCGAGGCCGGCCGCGTCGACGGCCGACGTCGCCTCGTCGACAAAGCGGCCGAGCTCGCGGCGCGCGCTCTCGATACCGAGCGCGCCGACGAGCGTCGCCTTGTTGCGCCCGGCGTCCTTCTGGGCGCGCTTGCCGAGCGTGGCGGCGTCGCCCTCGGCGTCGAGAATGTCGTCGGCGACCTGAAAGGCCGCGCCGATCGCCCGCCCATAGACCGAAAGCGCCGCGCCCGCCTTCGCGCCCGCGCCGGCGAGCCTCGACCCCGCCTCGACGCTGAACCTCAGCAGCGCGCCGGTCTTCATCGCTTGCAGGCGCGCGATCTCCTTGACCGAAAGCGGTGCCGTCGCTCCTTCGGCGTCGAGGTCGAGCATCTGCCCGCCGACCATGCCGGCGAGACCGCTGGCGCGCGCGAGGCCGGCGCAAAGGGCGACCCGCACTTCGGCATTTCGGTCGGTCGCCGGATCGGCCAGGATCTCGAACGCCAGCGCCTGCAGCGCGTCGCCGGCGAGAATCGCCGTCGCTTCGCCGAAGGCGCGATGGGTCGTTGGCCTTCCGCGCCTCAGGTCGTCGTCGTCCATCGCCGGGAGATCGTCGTGAATCAGCGAATAGGCGTGAATGCATTCGGTCGCCGCGCCGGCCCGCCGCGGACCCTCGTCCTGGCGTCCGAGCGCGCGCGCCGTTTCGATCGTGAGGAAGGGCCTGAGCCGTTTTCCCCCGCCGAGCGTCGCATAGCGCATCGCCTGGATGAGGCGCTCGGGGCGCGCCGGTTCGCCGGGCTTAGGATCGGTCTGCAGCAGATTGTCGAGCTCGCGCTCGACTGCGGCCCCGGATTCGGCGAGCCTGGCCGCAAATGCGCTGTCGTCCATGAGCCGGCCCGAACCTTAAGCGCCGTAATCGGCCGGATCGAAGACCCGCTTGGTCGAGCAGAATTCGCAGGTGACGCCGATCATCCCGTCGTCGCCCACCATTTCCCTGACCTCGTGCGGCGGGAAGCTGCGCAGCATCGCGTCGACCCCCTCAGCCGAGCACCGGCAGACGGCTGCGAGCCGTGTCGGTTCGTAGACCCGCACGCCGCGCTCGTTGAAGAGACGAAACAGGAGCCGCTCGCCCGACAGCGTGGGGTCGATCAATTCGTGCGCTTCGGTCGTCGAGGCGCGAGCCTTGGCCTCGGTCCACGCGTCATCCTCGGCGATGCGGTGCGGCTCGACGCCCTCGGGCGCGTCGCCGGGAGGGAAGTCGGCCTGGAGCCGCCGCCCGCCGGCTTGCGGCAGATATTGGACGACGAGGCCGCCGGCGCGCCATTCGCCGCCGCGGGCGGTGACGATTTCGCCGACCGCGAGACGCACCAGGGTCGGGATCTGCTCCGAGCGCTCGAAATAATGATGCGCCGCGGCTTCCAATCCCTGACCCTCGAGCGCGATCACGCCCTGGTAGCGGGTCATCTCGCCGCCCGGATCGATGGTGAAGGCCATATGGCCCCGGCCGAGGAGGTCTTCGCCCGCCGCCGACGCGCTCTCGAGGCGCGTCCGGTCGAACCGCGCCAGCGCGCGCAAATGCGACGGCGCGTCGAAATCGACCAAAAGCATGGTGACCGGGCCATCGCTCTTGGTCTGCAACTGGAACCGGCCGTTCATCTTCAGGGTCGATCCGAGCAGGGCGGCGAGCGCCACCGCCTCCGCCACCAGCTTCGAGACGGCTTCTGGATAGTCATGGCGCTTGAGGAGCTGGTCGATTGCCGGCCCGAGCCGCACCAGACGGCCGCGCGTGCTTAAGGATTCGACGGCGAACGGCAGCACGATGTCGTCGACGACCTCCGCCGAGGCCGCCCGCTCCAGCACCGTCACGGCTCAACTCCGAGACACCAGGCCAACACGCCCTTCTGCGCGTGCAGACGATTTTCGGCCTCGTCGAACACGACCGATTGCGGGCCGTCGATCACCTCGTCGGTGACCTCTTCGCCACGGTGGGCGGGCAGGCAATGCATGAAGATGGCGTCGGCCGCCGCCTCACGCATCAATGCGCTGTTGACCTGGTAAGGCGCGAGCAGGTTGTGGCGCCGGCCCTCGTCCTCGTCGCCCATCGACACCCAGCAATCGGAGATCACCGCCGCCGCGCCGCGGGCCGCCGCCGCCGGGTCGTCGCCGATCGCGATGTTCGCTCCCGCCGCCCGCGCGAGGTCGAGCCGCTGCTTCGGCGGCTGCAATTCGCGCGGGCAGGCGATTTCGAGCCGGAAATCGAACCGCGCCGAGGCGTCGATCCAGGACGACAGCACATTGTTGTAGTCGCCGGACCAGGCGATCTTGCGGCCCCGGATCGGACCGCGCTTCTCTTCGAAGGTCATCAGATCGGCCAGCACCTGACACGGATGCGACTGTTTGGTGAGGCCATTGATGACCGGAACCGTCGCGTTGTCCGCCATCTCCCGCATATCGTCTTGGCTCAAGATTCGAATGACGATGACGTCGACGTAACGCGACAGCACCCGGGCGGTGTCGGCGATGGTTTCGCCACGCCCGAGCTGCATCTCGGCCCCGGTCAGCATGATCAATTCGCCGCCGAGCTCGCGCATCCCGACATCGAACGAGACTCGGGTACGGGTCGACGGCCGGTCGAAGATCATCGCCAGCGTCTTGCCGACGAGCGGACGCCATGCGGGCTCGACCCCCCTGACCCGCGCCGCCTTCATCGCCGCTGACTGTGAGAGGATGCCGCGAAGCTCGCTGCTCGAAAGTTCGAGCAGATCGAGGAAATGCCGGGGTCGACTATGAACGGGCGCGTTCATGGGCTTGGGTTCACTTGACCGCCACCGTCAGGCGCTCCTCGACCGCGGCGCAAGCGGCGTCGAGCCGCCGCACGCCTTCGGCCAGCTCCTCGTCGGTGACCACGAGGGGCGGCAGGACTCGCACGACATTGTCGCCGGCGGGAATGACGAGCAGCTTCTGCTTCAGCGCCTCTTCGGCGAAATTGGCCGGGGGGACTTTAAGCTTGAGGCCGATCAGCAGCCCCTCGCCGCGGACCTCCTCGATCACGGCGCCGCGGCGATCCTTGAGCTCCGCCAGCCGCTGGCGCATGTCCAGGCCGAGCCTCGCGACCCGCTCAAGGAAGCCTGGCGCGAGGATGACGTCGAGGGTCGCGTTGCCGACCGCCATCGCCAGCGGGTTGCCGCCGAAGGTCGTGCCGTGGACTCCGGCGGTCAAGCCGCGAGCGGCGTCCGCGGTCGCCAGACACGCCGACATCGGAAAGCCGCCGCCGATGCCCTTGGCGGAAGTGAGAATGTCGGGATGGACGCCGCAATGTTCGTAGGCGTAGAACCGGCCCGTCCGGCCGACGCCGGTCTGCACCTCGTCGAAGATCAGCAACAGGCCACGCCGGTCGCAGATCTCGCGTAAGCCGCGCAGGAATGCGGGCGGAACGAGCTGGACTCCGCCCTCGCCCTGGATCGGCTCGATCATGATGGAGCCGGTCCCCGGCCCGATCGCCGCCTCGACCGCCGCAAGGTCAGTCAGCGGGATCTGGTCGAAGCCGTCGACCTTGGGGCCGAAGCCGTCGAGATATTTGGCCTGGCCGCCGGCGGCGATCATCGCCAGCGTCCGGCCGTGGAACGCGCCCTCGAAGGTGAGCGTGTGATAGCGCTCGGGATGGCCGTCGACCGACTGGCGCCGGCGCGCCATCTTCACCGCCGCCTCGTTGGCCTCGGCGCCCGAATTGGCGAAGAAGACGAGGTCGGCGAAGGTGGCGTCGACGAGACGGCGGGCGAACCGCTCGCCCTCGGGATTTTGATAGAGGTTCGAGATATGCCAGAGCTTCGAGGCCTGGCTGGTCAGCGCATCGACCAGTTGGGGATGGGCGTGGCCGACCGAGGTCACCGCGATACCCGCGCCGAAATCGAGATAGCGCTCTCCCGCCGTCGATATCAGCCAGCAGCCCTCGCCTCGCTCGAAAGCGACGTTCGCCCGGGCGTAGGTCGGAACCATGGCGGATGTCGCATGAGCGGTGTTCACCTGTCCAACTCCTTGTACAGGCTCGAGATTCCGGCTTCTCGAGGGCGGCGCGGGCCGCAAAATAAAAACGCCGCCCCGCTGGGGCGGCCGCCGAATGGCTCCAAATTATAGCGGAAAGCGCTTGAATTGGTCAATTGACTTGGGGGACGCTTGCTCGAACGAGCGGCCGCTAACGCCTTGATGCGACTCGCGCAATCGAATCGATCGAGATCGAGGGGGGCGAACTCATCGCCGAGAGTTGGGGAAAAGCCCCCCCAAAGACCATGGCGGACTCTTGCGCAATTCAACGAGTAGTGTAGTTTTGCTCCGAGGGGCCACGAGATGTCGTGGCGGCGGTTTCAAGCGAGTGCTGGTACGCGTTACGCCCGACGGAGCTTCCGCCAGGCGACGGAGCTTGATTTTGCCGAACCGGACCGCGGTTTGCGGAAGGACGAACGAGGCGACGATGTCTTGGACGGACGAAAGAATCGAGCAGCTGAAACATCATTGGATGGAAGGCAAGAGCGCAAGCCAGATCGCCGGCCTGCTCGGACACGGCCTGAGCCGCAACGCCGTGATCGGAAAGGTTCATCGGCTGGGCCTCGCAGGACGCGCCAAATCCCCCGGCCTGGCCAGCTCGCGTCCCCGCCCGTCGGCCTCGCATCGCGCCGCCGCGCCGCGCCTGGCGGCGGCCCAGCCGCGGATCACCCGCGGCGCGACGGCGCTCGCGATTGCGCCTGAGGCGCTGATCGAGGCCGAGCCGGAGGCGTTCGAGAGCGTCGTCGTGCCGATGTCGCTGAGAGTGACGATCGTCGAGCTGAAAGAGGCGATGTGCCGGTGGCCGCTGGGCGACCCGGCCAGTTCCGAATTCCGCTATTGCGGATCGCCCGCGGCCTCCGGTCCCTATTGCGCTTACCACGGCTCCCTCGCCTACCAGCCGGCGCACGATCGGCGGCGCGAACGGGACCGCCTGCGCCGGACCGCCCTGCGCTGAATTGAGGTCAGGGCTTCGTCTTCGGTTGCAGCGGCACCACGGCGACGAAAGAGGAGCCCTGGTTCACGCGGCTGGCGATGGTCAACCTGCCGCGGTGACGGGTGAGGATGTGCTTGACGATGGCGAGGCCGAGGCCGGTGCCGTTCTTGGCCCGACTTTGGGTGGCGTCGACGCGGTAGAACCGCTCGGTCAGCCGCGGCAGGTGCTCCGGCGCGATGCCGTAGCCGTAGTCCCGCACGCTCAGGCTTCCCTCCTTCTCGCTCATCGAGACCGCAACTTCGACCACCGCCAAGGCCTCTGCATCGGCGCGGACGCCATATTTGATCGCATTCTCGATCAGGTTCTCGGCCACCCGCAGGAGCTCGTCGCGGTCGCCTGCGACCATCACCGGCTGCGCCGCGCTGAGGCGGATTTCGACGCCGAGATCCTCGGCCATCGGCGTCAGCGCATCGACGACGCTGCGGGTGGTCTGGGCCAGATCGACGACGGTCTCGGGCCGCACGTGCTGCTTCTGCTCGATGCGCGACAGCGACAGCAGGTCCTCGATCAGCCGCGCCATCCGCCGCCCCTGCTCGCGCATGATGGCGAGGAACCGGTCGCGCGCCTTCGCGTCGTCATGCGCCGAGCCTTGCAGCGTCTCGATGAAGCCGACCAGCGAAGCGAGAGGCGTGCGCAATTCGTGACTGGCGTTGGCGATGAAGTCGACCCGGAGGCGCTCGACCCGCCGCGCTTCGGTCTGATCGCGCAGCGTGATCAGCGTCGCGACAACTTCGCCGTCTCCCGCCGCGAGCGGGGCGACGCAGACGTCGAACAGGCGTTCAACCGGCACCCGTTCGCTCCACAGCACGGTCTCGGCTTCGCCGCTTGCCATCACCCGCCGGCGCGCGTCGATGACGTCGGGCGCGCGCAGACCAAGGACGAACGGATCGCCGACCCTGAGCCCGGGCAGAAGCTCGAGCGCCGGCTTGTTGGCCGCCGCCGCCCGCTCGTCGGGGCCGACGATGATTGCAGGCTCCGGCATCGCGCCAACGAGCTGCGACGCGAATGGCGATCCCACCAGGTCGACCAGCCTCTGAGCGTCGGCGCTTCGCATCCCTTCGCCCGCTAATCGTCCGACGCGGCCGACATCGCTTCCCGCAGCGAACGCCAGCGGCGCACCGCCTCGACGCCGCCGAGCATCGCCATCGCGGCGATAAAAGGGACGGCGTAGTAGATGCCGCGAAAGAGCAGGAGCGAAGCCAGCACGGCGTCCTCATTGCCGCCGACGCCCTGGAGGATCGACGCCTCGAACACGCCAAGGCCGCCCGGCGCGTGAGAGGCGATGCCGAGCATGGCGGAAAAGGAATAGAGAGTCGCGAAGGTGGGAAAGCCAAACCGGTCAGCTTCCGGCAGCAGGACGTAGAGAGCCGCCGACGCCGAGCAGATGTCGATGACGCCGAGCGTCATTTGTCCGAGCGTGAGCGATGGACCCGGCAGCTTGAAATCTCCGGCAACCGCCGCGCCCCGCCACCGCATCCGGCTGATCCAGACGAGATAGGCGATCACCGCGCCGATGACGCCGGCGCCAATGAGGCGATTGGCGAAGGGATGAAAATGGTCGATCCCGGCCACCGGATCGGACGCCGAGAGGAAGCCGGAGCCGACCACCAGTCCCATACCCAGCCAAAAGGTGATCCCCGCCACGATCGTCAGGCTCGCGACCTTGCCGGCGGAGAGGCCGGCGGGTCCGTAAATCCAGTAGCGGACCGCCGCCCCGGTCACCAGCGGAAAGCCCAGGGTGAACGAAAACGAGTAGCTGGCGAAGGAGGCGAGCGCCGTCAGCCGGTATGGGACCTTGATCCTCAGGTGGCGGAGCGCCAGGGCGTCATAGCCGGTGAGCGCGAGGTAGCTCAGTGCAGTGAAGGCGAAGGAGAGGGCGATCTGATCGCCGCCCGTCCCGGCGATCGCCGCCTTGACCTTGACCGGATCGATACGGATGAGGGTGCGCAGGAAAATTGTCGCCGCGAAGGCGATGATGAGGACGCTCGCCGCGATGCCGAGCCGTCGAAGCGCCTCGCGACGGCGAGAGACGGCGTCAACAAGGCGCGCGATGAACGACGGCGGCTGCGGGGACGGCGCTTCGATCGGCGCCCAGTCCGAAGCCGGGCGTCGTTTCCGGGCCTGCGCCATGCCTTGTTTCCTGATGATGACGTTGCGGCCTATAGGGCCAGGCGCCTTCAGGCGCAAGCAACGGTCCCTTGCGCCGGATGCGCAGCCAACATCGGCGATCAGCCCCGCCATCCGCTGCTTTATCCGGGGAAAAAGAGGCCGCCGCCATCATGACAGCACGGAAGCCAGATCGACTGTCGCCTTCGATTTCGCGGAACGCGTGGCCGCCTCGGCGACGGCCAGGGCGTTGACGCCGTCCGCGAGAGACACCGGGACCAAACCCTTGTTCGTCACAGCATCGACGAAAGCCGCCCATTCGGCATCATAGGCGCGCGTATAACGTTCGAGAAAGAAATACTCGGGCTTCGCGCTCACCACGCCGGCCGATGTCGCTTTCGAAACCGTGCTTTCGAGCACGTTGCCCGCCGCCAGCAGGCCCTCGGACCCCAGAAGCTCGATTCGCTGGTCGTAGCCGTACACGGCGCGGCGGCTGTTCTTGATCACCGCGATCCGGCCGTCGCCGAAATGCAGCGTGACGACAGCCGTATCGACATCGCCCGCCTTGCCGATCTCGGGATCGACAATGGAAGTTCCGACCGCCGTCACCTGATCGGGCGTGGCCCCCATGATCCAGCAGGCGATGTCGAAATCGTGGATCATCATGTCGCGGAACAGCCCGCCCGACACCTTCACGTAGGAAATCGGCGGCGGCGCGGGGTCGAACGAGGTGATCGACAGGAGTTCGGTCTTGCCGATCTCGCCCTTGTCCGCCGCGGCCTTTAACGCCGCGAAGTTGGGGTCAAAGCGGCGGTTGAAGCCAATCATGACCGGCCGCCCGGTCGCGCTGGCGGCCTTCAGGCAGGCCTGCGCCCGCGCGAGGCTCAAATCGACCGGCTTTTCGCATAACACCGCTTTTCCGGCTCTGGTCGCGGCCTCGATAAAATCGGAGTGCGTGCTGGTCGACGTAGCGATCAGCACGGCGTCGATCGACTTGTCGTCGATAATGGCTTCGTTGCCGCGCGCTTCGGCGCCGTAGACGGCGGCGAGCTTTGCAGCAGCCTCCCGATTGACGTCCGACACGGCGGCGAGTCTGCTCCCCGGATGAGATGAGATTGCTTTCGCATGAACGTTGCCGATGCGGCCGGCGCCCAGAAGACCAACTTTGAGCATGTGCATCTCCCTTTGAGTCTTTTCCGTTTCGTCTTTCGATTCGACGACGCAGTGGAACAACGCGGCGCTGGCGCGCTGCCGGTCAGATGGCGAAGGCGGCCCGAAAGGCCGCAAGCGCCGCTTCAGAATCGCCGGAGGCGAAGGCCTCCATGCAGATCGGGCCGCGATAGCCCATATCGTTCAGCGCCCGCGCCACTCCGGGGTAGTTGATCTCGCCGGTCCCCGGCTCCCTTCGTCCCGGCACGTCAGCGACCTGGATTTCCCCGATCCATGGCTGACATCTGCCACACCATGTGATCAGATTCCCTTCGCCGATTTGCACGTGATAGAGATCGAGGTTGAGGCGCAATTCCGGCCGATCGATCGACGAAACCAACGCCAGCGTATCCTCGACACGGGCAAATGGAACGCCCGGGTGGTCGACCGCGAAGTTGAGGTTCTCGAGCATGAAGGTGACGCCGTGCTCGGCGCCGAGATCGGCAATCCGGCTCAGAGTGTCACGCGCCTTGAGCCACATCGGCCCGGTCACAGTGTCGCAGGGGGTTACGGGAAGTCCGCCTTCGCCGAGTCCCGTGCCATGAAGGTTGAGCCGGGCGACGTTCAGGCGTTTGCCGACGTCGATCGCCTCGCGCGCCGTCGCGAGCAATTCTCTCGCCCCCTCGTCATCGGCGAGCCGGCCACGGACGTAGCCCGTCATCGAGGAAAAGACTGCGCCGGACTTTTCCAGCATGCCAAGGTCATGGGGCCGCCAGTTCCAGATACCCGCCTGGAAGCCGAGGTCCTTCAGGCGCCGCAGGCGCCAGTCCATCGGCTTGTCGCGCCAGAGCATCTCGGCGCAGGCGGCAAGCGTGAAAGGCTGGGCCATATTTGGATCTTACCCCAATACGCATGCACGATCGGCGAGCGCCTGTTCGCGCCGAAGCTCCACCGGTTCAAAAAAAGAATATACGTTCCATATTGACTTAGGAATAGAATTTTTGTTTCATTCTGACGGGCGAGGCGACCGCGCGTCAGGTCGCGGCAAGCGAGCAGCAGCGTCAGGCCGACGCGGCGGTTAAGTCCCGAGGAGAAAACGCTCATGGCCAGGACCCCTGCCCCTGAGGCCGCAGCGCCCGCGCGCGCGGGCTATCGCGGCCCGGCCAATCTCCACGGCAGGATCGCCATCGTCACCGGCGGCACGCAGGGCGTGGGCGAAGCGATCTCGCGGCTGTTCGCCGAGCGCGGCGCAGCCGGCCTCGTCATCTGCGGCCGCAACAAGGAGAGGGGCGAGCGGGTCGCTAGGGAAATTGAAGCGGCTGGCTGTCCGGTCGTGTTCGTCAAGGCGGACCTGGCCAAGGTGGCGGACTGCCGCAATGTTGTCGCCAAGGCCGACGAGCGTTTCGGCCGCGTCGATGCGCTGATCAACGCCGCTGGCTTGAGCGACCGGGGCGACATCTTCGACACCACCGAGGAGCGCTATAACGAGATCTTCGACGTCAACGTTCGCGCGCCATTCTTCCTCATCCAGGAAACGGTGCGGATCATGCGGCGGGAGAAGATCGCCGGCTCGATCGTCAACATCCAGTCGATGTCGGCCCACGGCGGACAGCCGTTCATCGCCGCCTATTGCGCCTCGAAGGGCGCGCTGGCTACGCTCACGCGAAATGTGGCCCATTCGCTGCTCAAGTTTCGCATCCGCATCAACGGCCTCAACATCGGCTGGATGTCGACGCCGGGCGAGGACCGGATCATGAAGACCTATCACGGCGCCAAGGACGGGTGGCTCGAGGAGGCGGTCAAGAGCAGGCCCTTCGGTCGCCTGCTCGATCCCAAGGAGGTCGCGCGCGCCTGCGCCTTTCTCGCATCCGACGAATCGGGGCTGATGACCGGCTCGAACATCGACTTCGATCAGAACGTGGTCGGCACGGCCGATCCGCCGCTCGAGCCTTGAGCTGGAGCTGCGCTTGGCCTCCGATCCCCGCCTCGATGTGATCACGATCGGCCGCTCGTCGGTCGACCTTTATGGCGTGCAGGTCGGCGGCCGGCTGGAGGACATGGCGACGTTCTCCAAGGCGGTTGGCGGCTGCCCGACCAACATCGCCATCGGCACGGCGCGGCTCGGCTTGAAGAGCGGCCTCATCACCCGGGTCGGCGATGAGCACATGGGCCGCTTCATCCGCGAGCAATGCGCGCGCGAAGGCGTCGACGTCGCCGGCATTCGCACCGATCCGGTGAGGCTGACGTCGCTCGTTCTGCTTGGCATCCGCGACGAGAAGACCTTTCCGCTGATCTTCTATCGGCACAATTGCGCCGACAGCGCGCTCGACGAAGGCGACATCGATCCGGCCTTCATCGAGAGCGCCAAGGCGGTGCTGGTGAGCGGCACCCATTTCGCGCGCCCGATTACCGCCGCCGCCCAGCTCAAGGCGATGCGCATCGCCCACGCCGCCGGCCGCAGGATTGTGTTCGACATCGATTATCGGCCCAACCTGTGGGGCCTCGCCGGGCACGGGGCGGGCGAGGCGCGCTATATCAAGTCGAGCGAGGTCACGAAGAGCCTGAGCGCCATCCTGCCGCAATGCGATCTGATCGTCGGCACCGAGGAGGAAATGATGATCGCCGGCGGGGCGGACGAACCGCTCGCGGCGCTCGAGGCAGTGCGGGCGACAAGCCAGGCGACGCTGGTGCTCAAGCGCGGCCCGATGGGCTGCGTTGTCTTCCCCGGCGCCATCCCCGATTCGCTCGACAAGGGGATCAAGGGGCCGGGCTTTCCGGTCGAGGTCTATAACGTGCTCGGCGCCGGCGACGCCTTCATGTCAGGATTCCTGCGCGGCTGGCTCCGCGACGAGCCGCTCGAAACCTGCTCAGCCTACGCCAACGCCAACGGCGCCTTCGCCGTCTCGCGCCTGCTGTGCTCGGCCGAATATCCGACCTGGGCCGAGCTCAGCCGGTTCCTCAAGCGCGGCTCGCCTCATCGGGCGCTGCGCCGCGACGAGACCCTCAACCACATCCACTGGGCGACGACCCGCCGGCCCGAGCCGCCGTCGATCATGGCGCTGGCGATCGATCACCGCGCCCAACTGGAGAAGATCGCCGACGACGCCGGCGCGCCCCGCGAGCGCATCAGCGCCCTCAAATTGCTCGCCGTCGAGGCCGCCGCCAAGGTCGCGGCGGGCCGACCGGGCTACGGCATGCTGCTCGACGGCAAGTACGGGCGCGAGGCGCTGTTCCGCGCCCTCGATCATCGCTTCTGGATCGGCCGGCCGGTCGAGGAGCCGGGTTCGCGCCCGCTCGAATTCGAGTTCGGCGGCTCGCTCGCGGTCAAGCTCATGGAGTGGCCGGTCGCCCACACAATAAAGTGCCTGTGCTTTTATCATCCCGACGATCCGCCGGAGATGAAGTCGCGTCAGGAGCGCGAGCTCTTGCGCCTGCACGACGCCGCGCGCACGCTCGAACGCGAACTCCTGATCGAGATCATCGCGAGCAAGAACGGGCCGATCGACGACCGCACCACCGCCCGGGTGATCGAGCGGCTCTACGCCATCGGCATCATGCCGGACTGGTGGAAGCTCGAAGGCCAGGCGAGCGAAGCCGCGTGGGACAACATCGCCCGCGTCATCGAAACCGGCGATCGCTTGTGTCGCGGGATCATGCTCTTGGGATTGGAAGCGCCGGAGGACGATCTGGCGCAGGCGTTCGCGCTGGCGCGCCATTGCAGCCTGGTCAAGGGCTTCGCGGTCGGGCGGACGATCTTCGTCGAGCCGGCGGTCGAGTGGTTCGCTGGCCGGATCGGTGACCGCGAGGCCGTCGAGCGCATGGCGGGAGCGTTTTCGCGCTTGTGCGATCTCTGGCGCGAATCCGGGCGCGGGGCCTCGAGATGATCGGCGACGACGATCTCGACGCCGCGGTCGACACCGGTCTGCTCAGTCCCGAGTTGCGCGCCAAGCTCGGCGCATTCGCGGCCTCGCGCCGAAAGACGGAAGTCGCCGATGCGGAGACAGCGCCGCAAGCGAAATTCGACCCGGTTCACGTTCTCTATTACGCGGGCGCGCTCCTGGTAATCGGGGCGATGGGACTGTTCGCCAACGCGGCGTTCGCCGGCCTCGGCGGCTGGGCGCTGGCGGCGATCGCGGTGATATACGCTGCGGGATTTCTGTGGCTGGGCAATGTCCTGTGGGCGAAGCCGGCAACGCGCATCCCTGGCGGGCTCTGCGTCGCGGTCGCGGTTTCCATGACGCCGCTTGCAATCTACGGGGTCCAGGACGCCCTCGGTCTTTGGGCTGCGGCCAAGCCCGGCGGCTATCAGGATTTCTATCCGTTGATCAATGGCAGCTGGGTCTACATGGAGATTGGCGCCGTCGTCGCCGCGGCGTTGGCCCTGCTCCGCTTTCCGTTCCCCTTCATCGTTCTGATCGCCGCCTTCGCGCTCTGGTTCCTGTCCATGGATCTCGCCGCGCTGATTGCGAACCGGCACACTCCGGACTGGGAGTCGGACTGGGAATTGCGTCTCACGGTTTCGAAGGCAGTCGGACTCGCCGTCATCGCTGTCGCGTGGGGCATCGATCTGAAATGGGGCGAGCGCGGCGACTTCGCGTTCTGGCTGCATCTGTTTGGCGCAATGACCCTGTGGGGCGCGATCACGTCAGGGGGCGGGGGCGAATTCGGTAAGGCGGTCTATTGCGCATTCAATATTGCCTTCATCGCCTTTGGCCTCTTCCTCGATCGCCGGGTTTACGCCGTGTTCGGCACGATCGGCATCATGATGTATCTTGGCCATCTGGCGTTCGACGTCTTCAAGGATGTTATCGCCTTCTCGTTCGCCCTGTCAGCGATCGGCCTCGCCGTCATATTCGCCGGCATATTCGTTGAGCGTCGGCGACGCGCTCTCAGCGCGCTGTTCGACGCCTATCTGCCTGAAATCCTGCGCGCGTTGCGTCCGCCGCGCGCGCGACACGCCTGAGCAAATTGAATTGAGGAAGAGCGCGCCATGACAACGATCCGGTTGACCGCCGCCCAGGCGATGGTTCGCTTCCTCGCCGCCCAGCGCGTGGAAATCGACGGCCGCAAGCAGCGTCTGTTCGAAGGCGTGTTCGCGATCTTCGGCCATGGCAACGTCGCAGGACTTGGCGAAGCGCTGTACGCGGGGCGCGAGTTGCTGCCGACCTACCGCGCCCACAACGAGCAGGCCATGGCGCTGGCGGCGATCGCCTTCGCCAAGGCCTCGCGGCGGCGGCGAATGATGGCCTGCACCACCTCGATCGGCCCCGGCGCGACCAACATGGTGACCGCCGCCGCGGTCGCGCATGTCAACCGCCTGCCGGTGCTTCTCATCCCCGGTGACGTGTTCAGTAGCCGCAGGCCCGACCCGGTCCTGCAGCAGGTCGAGAACTTCGGCGACGGCACGGCGAGCGCCAACGACTGCTTCAAGCCCGTCTCGCGCTATTTCGACCGCATCGTCCGGCCGGAGCAGATCGTGCCGGCGCTGAACCGGGCGGTCGCGGTCCTGACCGATCCGGCCGAGTGCGGTCCGGTGACGCTGGCCTTTTGCCAGGATGTGCAGGCCGAGGCCTACGACTATCCGGCGAGCTTCTTCGACGAACGCGTGCATCGCCCGCGCCGCGCCGTCCCCGATCCGCGCGAGGTCGAGGAGGCGGCGGCGCTCCTCAAACAGGCCAGGAAGCCGCTCATCGTCTGCGGCGGCGGCGTCCTCTATTCCGACGCCGAGCGGGAGGTGATCGACTTCTGCACCAGGCGCGGGGTTCCGGTCGCCGAAACGCAGGCGGGGAAATCGGCGACGCCTGCCGATCACCCCCTCGCCATGGGCGCGATCGGCGTCACCGGGACCGGCGCGTCCAACGGGCTCGCGGAACAGGCGGACGTGATCCTCGGTGTCGGGACCCGGTTCGCCGACTTCATCACCGGCTCCTGGGCGCTGTTCAAGAATCCCGACCGCCGGTTCATCGGCGTCAACGTGCAGCCGTTCGACGCGGTCAAGCATCGGGCGCTGCCGGTCGTGGGCGACGCTCGCGCGGCGCTGGCCGCGCTGGACGCCGCGCTGGGGTCATGGAAAGCGCCGCGGTCGTGGAGCGACTCGGCCGCCAAGGCGAAGACGGAATGGGAGGCGACCGCAGCCCGCTACACCGCGCCGACCAACGCGCCGACGCCGACCGACGCCGAAGTTCTCGGCGCGCTCATGCGCGAGGGCGAAATGAGCGACGTCATCGTCTGCGCCGCCGGCGGGCTGCCGGGCGAACTGCACAAGCTGTGGCGGGCCGGGGCGCCGCTCGGCTATCACCTCGAATATGGCTATTCGTGCATGGGCTACGAGATCGCCGGCGGGCTCGGCGTCAAGATTGCGCTGCCGGAGCGGGAAGTAGTCGTCGTCGTCGGCGACGGCTCGTATCTGATGATGAATTCGGAGATCGCGACCTCGGTGATGCTGGGCAAAAAGCTCATCATCGTCGTCAACGACAACCGCGGCTTCGGCTGCATCAACCGGTTGCAGCAGGCGACCGGCGGCGCGCCGTTCAACAATCTCCTCAGCGACACGCGGCACGAGGCGCTGCCCGAGGTTGACTTCGTCGGCCATGCGCGCTCGCTGGGGGCGGAGGCGGTCAAGGTCAAGTCGATCGCCGAGCTCGAGGCCGCGTTCAGGCAGGCGCGGGCGGCCAAATCGACCCAGGTGATCGTTATCGACACCGATCCCGTGGGCTCGACCGACGCCGGCGGTTTCTGGTGGGACGTCGCCGTACCGGCAGTGTCCGAGCGCAAAGAGGTCGGCGCGGCGCGGCGCGGTTACGAGGACGCGCGCAAGCTGCAGCGGGTCGGAGACTAAGAATGAGCATTCGCATCGGCGCCAATCCCATCGGCTGGACCAACGACGACCTGCAGGAGATCGGCGGCGACACGCCCCTCGAGACGTGCCTCAAGGAGGCGAAGGAGGCGGGCGTCACCGGGATGGAGAAGGGCCACAAGATGCCAAGCGACGGCGTTGGCCTGAAGGCGAAACTCGCCTCGTTCGGCATGGTCTTCGTCGCCGGCTGGTACTCGACGGAATTGCTCCGGCGCACGGCGCGCGAGGAATTCGCGGCGGCGAAATCGCATATCGCGATGACCAAAGGCGCGGGCGCCAATGTCGTCATTGTCGCGGAAACCTCGAACGCCATCCACGGCGACCGCTCGAAGCCGTTGTCCGAGCGTCCGCGGCTGAACAAGAGCGACTGGGCGCCTTACGGCGCGAAGCTGACCGAATTCGCCGAGCGGCTGCAGGGCGAGGGACTGAAACTCTGCTACCATCATCATATGGGAACGATCATCCAGTCGGAGCGCGACATCGACGCTCTCATGGCCCACACCAAGCCGCCGGTACATCTCCTGCTCGACACTGGCCACGCGCGCTGGGGCGGCGCCGATCCGGCGAACCTCGCGCGCGCCTATCGGTCGCGAATCGGCCATGTGCATTGCAAGGACGTGCGCGAGGCGAAGATGCGCGAATCGAACGCCGGCGACTGGAGCTTCCTCGATTCGATCTTAGGGATGGGCAAGGAACTCGGCGTTTACACCGCGCCGGGCGACGGCATGATCGACTACCTGGCCGTGTTCAAGGAGCTTAAGGGCTATTCCGGCTGGGTGGTGCTCGAGGCCGAGCAGGACCCGAAGAAGGCGCCCGCTCTGCCCTACGCCAGGAAGGGCGTCGCGCATATCCGTGCGGCGCTGAAGGAAGCGGGGCTGGAGTAAGTCGTAGAGGACCCTCATCCGGCCGCGCCGCGCGCGTCCACCTTCTCCCGCAAGCGGGAGAAAGGTAGCGCCCCCTCTCCCGCTGGCGTGAGAGGCCAGGGTGAGGGGAACCAGGGAGATCGCCATGTCGCAATCGAAGCTGCTCGTTCACTCCGCCCACGCCGCGGATGGCGTCGGTCATCGCATCACCCCAAAGAGCGCAGGGTGGCAATATGTCGGCTTCGAGACGCGGACGCTGAAAAAGGGCGCGAAGTCGAAGCTCGACACCGGCGGCGAGGAAGTCTGCGTCGTCATCCTCTCCGGCAAGGCGCGGGTGACCGCGACCGGCTTCGATTCCGGGACGATCGGCGAACGCGAAAGCGTGTTCGACGGCCTGCCGTGGTCGGTCTACCTGCCTCCGAAGGCTGCGGCGGCGATCGAGGCGGCGACGGATTGCCAAATCGCTTTGTGCTCAGCGCCGGCGAGCGGACGTTTCAAGGCCCGCGTGATCAAGCCGACCGACGTCGGGACGCTGACCCGGGGGACCGGGTCCAACGCGCGTCACATCCGCAACGTCCTGCCCGAGGACGCCGAGGCCGAGAGCGTGCTGGTGGTCGAGGTCATCACCCCCGGCGGCAACTGGTCGAGCTATCCGCCGCATAAGCACGACCGCGACGCGCTGCCCGACGAATCCTATCTCGAAGAGACTTACTATCACCGCCTGAAGCCGGCGCAGGGCTTCGCCTTCCAGCGCATCTATACCGAGGACGGGTCGCTCGACGAGGCGCTGACGGTCAAGGACGGCGATGTCGTGCTGGTGCCGCGCGGCTATCATCCGGTCGGCGCGCCGCACGGCTACGACCTCTACTATCTCAACGTGATGGCCGGCCCGAAGCGTGTCTGGCGGTTTTACAACGATCCCGCGCACGAGTGGCTGATGGCGAAGGCGCCAGCGTGAAGCGGCAGCGCGTTCTCGTCGTCGGGCTTGGCACCATGGGGTTGAGCCACGCCCGCGCCTATCGGGCGATCGAAGGCTTCGACCTCGTAGGTCTCTGCACCCGCAACGTCGCGGCCCGGCATGATCTCGACCAGGAATTCGCCGGCCTGCCTCGTTACGAAGGCCTGACCGAAGCGCTCGCCGCCCTCAAGCCCGACGCGGTCGCCGTCTGCGCCTATACCGAGCATCATGCGCCGATGGCGCTCGAAGCGCTCGCCGCGGGCGCGCATGTGTTCTGTGAGAAGCCGCTCGCCGACACGCTGGAAGCCGCCGAGAAGATCGTCGCTGCGGCTCGCAAGGCGAAACGCGCGCTCCTCATCGGCTATATCCTGCGCGTCCATCCGTCGTGGACCCGCTTTGTCGAGATCGGCCGAACGCTCGGCAAGCCGCTGGTCATGCGCATGAACCTCAACCAGCAATCGTCGGGCTCATTCTGGGGCGTTCACAAGGCGCTCATGCGCTCGACCTCGCCAATCGTCGACTGCGGCGTCCACTATGTCGACATCATGTGCCAGGCGACGCGGGCGAAGCCCGTCGCCGTCCATGCGGTCGGCGCCCGGCTCACCGATGAGATCGCGCCGACGATGGTCAACTATGGCCATCTCCACCTTCAATTCGATGACGGCTCGGTCGGCTGGTACGAGGCCGGCTGGGGTCCGATGATGAGCGAGACCGCGTTCTTCGTGAAGGACATGATCGGCCCGAAGGGCTCAGTCTCGATCGTGGCCAAAGACGAGGGCGGCGCGGCGGCGAGTTCCGCCGCTCACGATACGCATACCAAGACCAACGCGCTGCGCATTCATCATGCGGCGCTCGGCGCCGACGGCGCTTTCGCCCATCCCGACGAAATCCTTTCGACCGAGGACGAGCCCGGCCACCAGGACTTATGTGAGCGCGAACAGCGCCTGTTTCTGAAGGCGATCCGCGGCGAGGTCGATCTGAGCGACCATCTCGAAGACGCGATCAACTCGCTGCGCATCGTTTTCGCCGCGGACGAGAGCATGCGGACAGGACAGGTGGTCAAGCTATGACCTCCTCGAAGGCGACGCCGCCGTTGTCGCTTGCGCCGGAGACTTCGCCGGATGACGCGACGATTCGCACGATCGAGGCAGGGCTTAACGGATATAGCGCGAGCCTCGGGATCGTCGGCGACTGGTCGCCGCATTGGATCATCGGGCGTGACACCGAGGGCGCCGTTCAGGCGGGCGTTCGGTTTGTGGTGGTCTTCGAATGGCTGTTTGTGAATTGGCTCTGGGTCGCCGAGCCTCACCGCAAGCACGGAATTGGCTCACAACTGATGGCGAGTGCGGAGGCGGCCGCTCGCGAGCGGCATTGCAGGGCGGCCTATCTCGATACGTTCACTTTTCAGGCGCCGAAATTCTACGCGCGACTCGGTTACCGGGAGTTCGGCCGGCTCAACGATTTCCCTCCCGGCCATGCGCGCATTTGGTTCTGGAAGTCGCTGTAGAACCAGCGGGCGCTTGCGGAGCCCGGCCTTTCCGCGTCAAAGTGCCGGAACCAAGTCCAGGGAGGAGCAAGTGGATCTCGGCGTCACCGACAAAGTCCGGCCGCTCATCGCCGCCGTCAGGGCGATGGTGCGCGACGAGATCATGCCTGTGGAAGAGGAGTACCACGCCGATGTCGGGCGCGAGGGCGACCGCTTCAAGCCGACCAAGCGGATGATCGAGATTCGCGAAGAGCTCAAAGCCAAGGCGCGGGCCAAGGGCTTGTGGAATTTCTGGCTGACCGCTTCCGACAAGGGCTTCGGCCTCACTACAGTCGAATACGCCTATCTCGCCGAGGAGATGGGCTGGTCGCCGCTCGCCTCCGAAGTCTTCAATTGCTCCGCCCCCGACACCGGCAACATGGAAGTCATCGAGCGGTACGGCTCGCCGGAACAGAAGGCGCGCTGGCTGCCCGACCTGCTCGAAGGGCGCGCGCGCTCGGCCTATCTCATGACCGAGCCCGGGGTCGCGTCGTCCGACGCGACCAATATCGCGATGGACGCCCGCCTCGACGGCGACGAATGGGTGCTCAATGGCGAGAAATGGTGGTCGTCGGGCGCTGGCGACCCGCGCTGCTCGCTCTATATCACCATGACCCTGACCGACCCGGACGCCGCGCCGCACGCGCGCCATTCGATGCTGCTCCTTCCGGTCGCCGCCAAGGGGATCGAGATCCTGCGGGCGATGACGGTCTACGGCGACGACGACGCGCCGCACGGCCACATGCACATCCGCTTTCGCGACGTGCGGGTTCCGAAGGATGCGCTCGTGCTCGGCCGCGGGCGCGGCTTCGAGATCGCGCAGGGGCGCCTTGGGCCCGGGCGCATCCACCATTGCATGCGCGCGATCGGCCAGGCCGAGCGGGCGCTCGAGGCGATGTGTCGGCGCGCCAACGCGCGATCGGCGTTCGGCCAAAAGCTTTCGCGGCTTGGCGCCAATCCCGACATCATCGCCGAAGCGCGGATGAGCATCGAGATGGCGCGCCTGCTCTGTCTGAAAGCGGCCTGGGCGATGGACACGCAAGGGGTCCGCGCCGCGGCGCCGCTCATCTCGCAGATCAAGGTGATCGCGCCCAGGATCGCGCTCGAGGTCATCGATCAGGCGGTGCAATTGCACGGCGGGGCGGGCGTCAGCCAGGATTTCCCGCTCGCCCGCATGTGGACCCACGTGCGCACTTTGCGCCTCGCCGATGGGCCCGACGCGGTGCATCGGCGGGTGATCGCCAAGGCTGAGATGAAGCGCTACACCAACGAGGCGACCGCGCGGTGAGCGGCGCCTTCCCCGAAGATACGCGCGCGCTCGACGCATGGGCCAGCGCACACGTTGAGGGCTGGCGCGGCCGGAGCGTGGTGAAGAAATTCCCGACCGGGCAGTCGAACCCGACCTATTTGGTCGTGGCTGCGAGCGGCCGTTACGTGCTGCGCCGCAAGCCGCCGGGCAAGCTCTTGAAAATGGCGCACATGATCGAGCGCGAGTTCCGCGTCTTGAAGGCGCTCGAGGGGGTGAGATACCCGGCCCCGCGCGCGCTTGCCCTCTGCGAGGACGAGGGCGTGATCGGCACAGCTTTCTATCTCATGACCCTGGTCGACGGCCGCATCCTGTGGGATCCCGTGCTCCCCGAGCTTGAGCGCCAGGATCGGCGCCCGATCCATGACGCGATGAACGAAGGCCTCGCGCGGCTGCATTCGATCGACGTCGCGGCGGCAGGTCTTTCGGACTACGGCAAGCCCGGTAGCTACTTCACCCGTCAATACCAGCGCTGGACCGACCAATATCGGGCCAGCGAAACGGCGCGGATCGGGGATATGGAGCGCCTGATCGCGTGGCTCGCCGATAGGGTTCCGGCGGACGACGGCCGCGTCGCGCTGGTGCATGGCGACTGGCGCATTGACAACATGATCTTCGACGCCAGTTCGCCGCGCTTGCTCGCGGTCATCGACTGGGAATTGTCAACGCTCGGGCACCCCTTCGCCGACCTCGCCTACCAGTGCAAGCAATGGCGCCTGCCGGCAGGCAAATACCGCGGACTGGGCGGCGTCGACTGCGCCGCGGAGGGAATTCCGACCGAAGCCGAATATGTCGAGGCCTATTGCCGGCGCATGGGGCTTGCGTCCATTCCCGACTGGGCCTTCCTCATCGCCTTTAGCTTCTTCCGCATCATCGCTATCGCTCAGGGCGTGTACAAGCGCTCGCTCGACGGCAACGCCTCAAATCCGGAGCTTGCCCGACAATTGGGCGAGTCCGTTCCGATGATGGCGCATATCGCCTGGCAGGGGGTTGAGGCGGACCGTTAAGCCGCGCTCGCTGGCGTTCCCGCTTCCCAGGGCGCGAGGCTGTCTTGCCGGCGGTGACGGCCCATGCTAAGCGCCGCGCGACCCTTGCGGCGGTCCTGAGCGCCCGCCGTCGGCCCCGGAGAGGTGGCAGAGTGGTCGATCGCGCCGCACTCGAAATGCGGAGTACGTGCAAGCGTACCGGGGGTTCGAATCCCTCCCTCTCCGCCAGACACGTCAATTTAGTCATTGAATTTGCTTAATAATTTTAGTTAGGCTGGCCAGCGTCCCCATCGCGTTCCCCACCGTACGACGAAGATGACGAATATTTCGTCGACGGCGACCAACGAAGGAGCCTTCCAAGCTGAATACTAGGGTTCGATTCCCCATGGCCCGAACCAGTCGTATACCTTTGGGTCGCAGTGCGGAAAGGGCCGAGCACGCACGAGAAACCGTTGCAAAAGCCCAGCTTCCCCAGAAAACAGAGGCCACGGATTCGAATTCTGACTGGCGCGCCAATTAAGCTATCTTGGTTTGAAAGCCTTTAGTCACCCTTTTACTTGCTGTGTCCGCTCAATTTTGGTTAACAACGGGGCAACATAAGGCATCGTTTCGCCCGACCTATGTGTCGAGAAGGTCGGCAAGGTTCGCCAAACTCGCGCCATCGAAGTCGATTTGGTTGATGCGTTTGAAACGCCAGACGGCTCCGGTCGCCGCGCTAACCCGTTCACACCACGTGTTTAAGGCGTCATCCTTGGCTGTCGTGCCCTCCCAAACGCGCCCCTTGGTCTCGATGATCCAATTGACCTCGCCCGCCTCTGTCTTCTGCACGGCCACCCAGTCCGGATGATAAAAGCCGATGCACCGCTCGGCTTCAGATAGTCCACGCGGAACTGGGTTCCCGAATCGCCCTGCTCGGTCGTACCTAGCGAAGCAAAACGGAGCACGTCGCTGGCTTCCTTGTCCAGAAACACGGCGAAGCTGCGCTCGAAGTCGTTGTAGGTGGCCACGTAGTTGAAGACGGTCTTCGTCGCTTCGAGAGGCGGCGGCAGGTTGCGTCGCCAGCTGAAGGGTTTCGTCTCCGAAAGCCGGAAGTCGGCTTTGTCAAACTCGATAGCCCGGCGCTCGATTGTGAGCTCCCCGATCTTGCGGGCGAGGTACTTCGCGATGCCCTCTTGCAGTTCCAGCCTCGCGAGATGGGAGCGTAGTGACTCACTTTCGAGATCAACAGACTTGCCGAAGCAGCGAGAAGCCACGTAGCCCCGTACCAACGGATATAATTCGGCGAACCTAGTCGGTAGCTTGGCCTGGGCGATCGTCTTATTCGTGACGCTTGCCAACAGTTCGCTTGTCGGAGCCAACTCTCCGCCAGTGACATCGGCCTCGTGGACCTCCGTCTGAGTGGTGACGAACTCGAAGTCTCAGCTTCTCCCGAAACTGCAGCTCGAGATCCTCTTGCTTGTAGATCGCATCAAGCGCGTCGACCCTCAGCGCGGATAGCTTCCGAATGTCGTGTTCGAGGCTCGGCTTGGTAAGTGGTATCGCGATGTCGTAGGTCTGCCGCTCCTGGACCGGATAGATGTTGACAGGTAGCGGCGGGTCCTTCCTTACGTTGCCGACACCGACGCCTTCTGCTTCGAGCTGGGTCCGAAGGACATCCAGCAGCTTGCGCGTGCCGAGCACTTCGAGTGTTTGGGTGCGGTCTGGAGTCACTTGGATCATCAACCGCAGTCCTCGCCCGATGACCTGCTCCGGCAGAATCTCGGCCTTCGCCGTGAACGGCCGCAGCCCGAGCACCACAGTCACGTTCCGAACGTCCCAGCCCTCGCGCAGCATCATCACGCTGTCGATTTCCGCTGAGATTTGACCCGGGATTTCCATTGAGAACTGACCCGGCTTGATGATGGTTTCGGGGTCAGGCGTTCGTCAAGTTCCGAGATTTCTCCTTTGCGGGTTTGGCGGCCTTTGCCGAGCTGTTCTTGAAGCGGAAGCTGTCGTTTCCGGTTTCGAGGATATGACAGCGGTGGGTGAGACGATCGAGTAGCGCGGTCGTCATCTTCGGGTCTCCGAACACGGTTGCCCACTCGCCGAAGCTGAGATTGGTTGTGATGATGACGCTGGTTCGCTCGTAGAGCTTGCTCAGCAGATGGAAGAGCAACGCGCCGCCTGAGGCGCTGAACGGCAGGTAACCAAGCTCGTCGAGGATGACGAGATCAGAGTGGGTGAGCCGCGCCGCGAGCTGGCCGGGTTTGCCCTGAAGCTTCTCTTGTTCGAGAGCGTTGACGAGTTCGACGGTGGAGAAGAAGCGGACGCGCTTGCGGTGATGCTCGATGGCCTGGACACCGATCGCCGTGGCGAGATGCGTTTTCCCCGTGCCCGTCGAGACAGCGACATGGCGCCGGGATTCTGGCGAGCGAAGAGACGATCTACTACGCCTTTCATCCGCTGGCCGGCAGGATAGTGTCGTCGAGTGGTCGGCGGGTGGTGCGTTGCGGCGATGTGCATCTTACGATCCGTCTCGCTGACGACACGTTGACGTTGACGCCGGAATGGATGTTACGGCCCGCGGCTGCCGGCTGCGAGATCCGTTCGGCTCCGCGGCTTTGCGTGGCGCGGCTGCGCGATCTGCGCGCCTATCTGGATGCGGTTCTAGGCTCCTACGATGGGGATTCGCCCCTGACTGACGGAGCCGATCATGCGTCTGAACCGCCGACCACCGGATCTATTCGAAGAGCCGCCCCGCCAGCGACCGATCCCAAAGGAACGCCGCCAAGCGATGGTGGAAAGCGTGCGAGCGCTTCTGACGGAGGCTCTTTCGCAGAAAGTCTCGACTTCGATCCGGAAGGAGGCGCGCCATGAGCCGGGTCGAGGCTGATCATCTCGCCCGGGAGGCGATTGTCTACGTCCGCCAGTCGACGATCGACCAGGTGAACAACAACGTCGAGAGCCGTCGACGGCAGTATGGACTGGTCGAGCGAGCCCGACTGCTTGGCTGGGCCAACGTCAGTGTCATTGATGACGATCTCGGCCGTTCGGGCTCCGGCGTCAGCCGCCCCGGGTTTGAGAAGCTTCTGGCGGCGATCTGCGACGGCCGGGTCGGCGCGGTGGTGTCGATCGAGGCGTCGCGCCTGGCCCGCAACGGACGAGACTGGCACACGCTGCTGGAGTTCTGCGGCCTCGTCGGGACGCTGATCGCCGACGAGGACGGCGTCTACGATCCCCGTCTTCCAAACGACCGGCTCCTGCTCGGCATGAAGGGAACGATGAGCGAGATGGAGCTGACCATCCTGCGCCAGCGCGCCCATGAAGCGCTCAAACAGAAAGCGCGACGCGGCGAGCTCTTCACATCAGTCGCGATTGGCTATGTGCGCAGCAAACCGGACTGGATCGAGAAGGATCCGGACCTTCGCGTGCGCGAAGCGCTCGCATTGGTCTTCCGCAAGTTCGCCGAGATGCAGAGCGTGCGGCAGGTGCATCTTTGGTTCCGGCAGGAGAGTATCGCGCTGCCCGCCGTCGACCATGGACCTGAAGGCCGACATTTGCAGTGGAAAGCCCCAGTCTACAATACAATCCTTCACATCCTAACCAACCCGATCTACGCCGGCGCCTATGCTTATGGTCGGTCGATGAGCAAGACGAGAATCGAGAATGGCCGAAAGCGGGTCATGCGCGGTCTTCCGGTCGAACAGTCTGAATGGGATGTTTTGATCCGCGATCACCATCAGGGTTATATCGGCTGGGACGCCTTCGAGAGGAATCAGCGCCTGATCAAGGACAACGCAAACGGCAAGAGCTTTGCGAGCCGGGGCGCTGTGCGGCGGGGAGAAGCCTTGCTCGCCGGCTTGTTCCGCTGCGGCCATTGCGGTCGGAAGCTGCATGTCGCCTACGGCGGAACGAAGGGCGATGTCGCGCGCTATCACTGCCGAGGCGCTTCCATCAACCACGGGACCGAGCGCTGCATTGGCTTCGGCAGTCTTCGCGTCGACGCCGCAGTCGCCGCCGAGGTCGTGGAGCGCATTCAGCCTCTCGGCGTCGAAGCGGCCCTGGCGGCTCTTCAGGCGCGAGGACGCGAAGACGGCGAGAAGCATCGACAGGTCGAGCTGGCGCTCGAGCAGGCGCGTTTCGAGGCTGTGCACGCTCGACGGCAATATGACGCCGTCGATCCCGACAACCGTCTGGTCGCGGGCGAACTCGAGCGGCGCTGGAACGAGCGCCTGAAAGAAGAGCGACGCCTTCAGGATGAGCTCACAGCGCTCAGCGTTGCGCCGTTGAATGGCGTAACTCCAGGCGAGCGAGAGGCGCTGCTCCGGCTCGGCGCTGACGTCGAACGCGCCTGGCATGCGGAAGGGGCGACCATAGCCACGCGCAAACGGATCGTTCGCATGCTGATCGAAGAGATCGTCGTGCGCACGGCGGATGACGGTCTCGATCTCGTCATCCGCTGGGCGGGCGAGGATCATACGGCTTTACGCGTCCGCAAGAACCGCACGGGCGAGCACCGCTGGCGCGTCGACGCCGACGTTGTCGATCTGGTGCGGGCGATGGCCCGGCAGATGCCGGACATGGGGATTGCGGCTGCTCTCAATCGGGCTGGCAAGACGACGACCAAGGGGCATTCGTGGACCCGAACGCGGGTGGCCTCCCTACGCAAGGATCACAACATTGTCGTCTATCGAGAGGGCGAACGTGCCGAGCGAGGAGAGGTCACGCTTGACGAGGCGGCAGAGGCTTTGTCGGTCAGTCCGGCGACTGTTCGTCGCCTGATTGTCGAAGGAGCGTTGCCTGCGAACCAATCCTGCAAGGGCGGCCCGTGGGCCATTCGAGCCTCCGATCTTGGGCGCGCGGAGGTGGCCCGGGAGGCCGAGCGACGAAGAAAGCGCTCTCGGATAGGTCCGCCATCTGAAGACGAGCCAGAGCTAGCCCTGAACTTTCAATGACATGGTGAGGTGAGCATTATGACTCGGGCTCGGGGCCGCCGACCAGGACGACATTGTGGGCGTCTTCCAGGAACTCGCATCGGTGGAGTTGACGCGCGAGCGCCTCGTTGACCTCACTGCTGGCGAAGTCGAAGCCGGCGAGATCGCGATAGTTCGGAAAGCGGGCGGCCTTGAGCTGATAGGCTGTCGATCTCACCTCCCTGTCGGCCGTCTCCGCCTTCAGGAGCTGCGATAGGATGGGCAGCGCTGCCTCAAAGGCCGGAGAGCCTTGCTCGGTCAACTCGCCGACCGCCTGAGCCATGCCGTGCATTTTGAGACTGCGCAGCATGATGATGATCGCGCCGGCGGCGGGATTATGACGCATGGCGCGCCTCCCGGACTTTGCGCAGGGCGTCGTAGCGCTCGACGTTGGACTGCGGCTCGGTGGTCAGCGTCAGAGCCTGGGGCGCCTTTATCGTAGGCGCATCTGTCGGCTTCCCGTCGACCAAGCGGTGCAGCAGGTTCAGAATATGGGTCTTGGTCGGCGCGCCGGCCTCCAGCGCCAGTTCGACGGCGGCGAGCACGGCCTGTTCGTCATGCTGGAGAACCAGGGCCAAAATCTCGACCATCTCGCGGTCGCCGCCTGGCGTCTTAAGCATGCGCAGCTGCAGAGCCCGGAAGGCCGGCGGCAGTTCGGCGAACGGCGCGCCATTGCGCAGGGCCCCAGGCTTGCGTTGAACGACCGCCAGATAGTGCCGCCAGTCGTAGACCGTTGTGGTGCTCGTCCGTTCGTGAGAGCGGGCGAAGACGCGACGATGCTCGCAGACGATCTGCCCCTCGGCGACGACGACGATTCGCTCGGGATATACCCGCACGCTGACCGGGCGATTGGCGAAGGACGCCGGCACGCTGTAGCGATTGCGCTCCAGATGGATTAGGCACGTCGGCGACACGCGCTTGGCGTATTCGACGAAGCCGTCGAACGTCCTGGAAAGCGGCATCAAGCGCCCGGCTTCCTCTATCCAGATGTCGGCGATCGCGCCTGGTTGCGAGCCATGCAGCGTCTGGGCCCACAACTCCCGGCATCGCGCCTCCAGCCAATCATTCAGCGCCGCCAGGGAGGGGAAGTTCGGCGCTGGTTGCCAGAACCGATGGCGGGCGTCCTGGACGTTCTTCTCGATCTGCCCCTTCTCCCACCCGGAAGCCGGATTGCAGAACTCGGCCTCGAATAGGAAGTGGCTGACCATGGCCGAGAAGCGGGCGTTGACTTGGCGCTCCTTTCCGCGGCCGACCTTGTCGACGGCCGTTCGCATGTTGTCGTAGATGCCCCGCCGCGGCACGCCCCCCAGCACGCGGAAGGCGTGGTTATGGGCGTCGAACAGCATCTCGTGGGTCTGCTGAGGATAGGCGCGGAGTATGAAGGCGCGGCTGTAGGAGAGCTTGAAGTGGGCGACCTGCAACTTGGTCCGCTCGCCGCCGATGACCGCCCAGTCTTCCGACCAGTCGAACTGGAACGCTTCGCCAGGCAAAAACGCCAGCGGCACGAACACCCCGCGGCCGCACGTCTTCTGTTCCTGTTGCCGCGCGGCCTTCCAGTCGCGAGCGAAGGCCGCCACCCGATTGTAGGAGCCGTCATAGCCGAGGGCGGCCAGATCAGCGTGCAGTTGCTTAGTCGTCCGCTTCTGCTTGCGGGACTTCCCGGACTCCTGCCGCAGCATCTGCGACAGCTTGTCGGCGTAAGGGTCCAGCTTGCTCGGGCGGTCAGGGATGTTGAACTTCGGTTCAACGGTGTCCGAGCGCAGGTATTTGCGGACTGTGTTCCTCGACAGACCTGTGCGTCGGGATATCTCTCGGATCGAGAAATGGTCCCGATAGCGCCAGCGTCGGATGACGCTCAATAACTCCATGTCGATCACTCCGATGCCCCCCCAAATGGCCAAGGGGGGAAGGTTCGAACATGGGTCAGTTCTCGGTGGAAAAACCCGTAGCGTCCGGGTCAGCTCTCAGTGGAAATCAACACCCCAACTGACCGAGTTGAGCGAAACCGCCCCTTCAGGGCCGCAGTGGCTCCACGAAATCAAACTTGACGGCTTCCGCATGGCCGCGCGCATTGATGGCGGCCTGGCGCGACTTCTCACCCGAACGGGCCTCGATTGGACCGACAGATATCCGAGCGTAATTGCCGCGCTGACGAAGGTGCGGGCGAAAGCGGCGTATCTGGATGGCGAACTTTGCGGCGTTGGCGAGGACGGTTTGCCGAGCTTCTCGCAGATGCAGGCCGCAAGCGATGGCGAGCGCGTGCGCCTCGTCTACTACGCCTTCGATCTTCTGCACCTCGACGGCCGCGACACAGCCGGTTTGCCTCTCGTCGAGCGCAAGGCGCTTCTGGAGCCGTTGCTTGCCGGAATACCGGGCCTTCAGTTCAACGGCCATGAGATCGGAGACGGCGAGACCATTCGCCAGCACGCCTGCAAACTTGGTTTCGAAGGCGTCGTGTCGAAGACGATCGATGCGCCCTACGCGCCCGGAAATCGAGGGCTATGGCGCAAATTGAAATGCCTCAACCGGCAGGAGTTCGTTATCGTCGGCTGGACGGATCCAGAGGGCTCGCGCCCCTATCTTGGAGCGCTTCTGCTCGGGTACTTCGCAGATGATGGCAAGCTCATCTATGCCGGGCGCGTTGGCACAGGGATGCCGGGCAAGGTGCTCGCGGACCTGCGAAAGCGACTCGAGCCTCTAGCGCGGAAGAACTCGCCACTCAGCGCTCTGCCGCCGCGAAAGACGAGGTTCGGGTCGCCGCTCGTCCTTTCGCAGGTGCATTGGGTCGAGCCGCGGCTCGTCGCCGAGATCACCTATCTCACCTGGACCGCCGATCAGTTGTTGCGGCAGACGGTCTATGTCGGGCTCCGATCAGATAAGCCAGCGACGGACGTGCGGAGGGAAATCGCGCGGGAGGGCGTTTCCGCCGGAAATGTTGCCGGACCCACAGCGTTGCCGAAGGCAGAGAAGTCCGTCGGTCGAACTAGAGCGAAACGACAAGGCCAGGCGGTGAGCGCTGGCAGCGCCCTTATTTCGCGTCGCCCGCTGCTGGTGATCGACGGTGATTCCTTCGCGCATCGATCGTACCATGCCTTGCCAAAAACCATTCGCCGGAGCGACGGCGAGGGCGCTGGCGCCATTCTGGGCTTCGCGAACTTCTTATTGCGGTTCTACGCAGGCGAGCGGCCTCGGGCTGTCGTCGTCGGCTGGGACAGTCTGGAGGCACCGACGAAGCGCCGCGAAATGTTTCCCGCCTACCAATCCGGGCGAGAGT
Organism: uncultured Alphaproteobacteria bacterium; assembly: GCA_963767245.1. Taxonomy (GTDB): domain Bacteria; phylum Pseudomonadota; class Alphaproteobacteria; order Rhizobiales; family Beijerinckiaceae; genus Roseiarcus. The sequence continues at coordinate 112,368 of CAVYDG010000003.1, read as the reverse complement.
TCGACGATGAGTTGATCGAGCAGCTGAGCGTACTGCCTGATTTCGTCGCCGCATGCGGGTTTGCAAACGCAAAAGCCCCAGGGTTCGAGGCGGACGACTTTCTCGCGGCCGCGGCCACCGCCGAAGAACGCGGAGGCGGTTCCGCACTGGTGGCGAGCGGCGACCGGGATTCGTTTCAACTCGCCTCGCCAAGGACAACAATCCTCTATCCAATGCGAGCCGGCGAACTCGCGCGCATCGGGCCTGACGAGGTTCGGCAACGGTATGACGTTGACCCGAAGCAGGTTCCGGACTTCATCGCGCTTCGCGGCGATCCGTCCGACAAACTGCCAGGCGCGGCGGGGATCGGACCCAAGCGCGCTGCTCAGTTGGTGCGGCGGTACGGGTCGCTTGATGGAGTTCTGGAGGCCGGTCTTTTCCGATCTCAGGCGGAAATGCTCCGCCTATATCGACTAATCGCCACGATGGATGCGTCCGCGCCCTTGCCTTCACTGGCCGATGAGGCGGCCACGTGGGGCGTAGCATCGACACTAGCGCGTGGCTGGGGGCTCAATCAGTTGGCCGATCATTTGGATGGAATGGCGTGATCTTGTGGTCAGAAATGTCGGGAACGGGCAGAGCGGGCAAGACACCAGCAACACATGACGTCCGTTCTCGACGTCAAGCGGACATTCCCGGACCCCACACAATGACTTGCCGCCGCCGCGGCTACTCCACGCTGTGCTGATCGGCCTCGCCGACCCCTAGGCGCCTCATCTCCTTCGCAAAGCGTCCACGCTCGGGCACCAGCATGCGGCCAAGCGTGATGAACGTGTGCTTCTGGGTATCATCGAGGCTTGCGTACAAGGGTTTGGCCGCCTCGACGATCGTCTCGAGATTTGCTGTGCCCTGCGTTAAGCGCTCCGCCTTCGCATTCAGGCGATCCATGGGCGACAAGTTGTTGCCTTGCTCCTTTTGCAGGGCGACCACGCGCGCCTTGGCGCTGTCCGTGACTGCGGATTCAAACGGCCCCCAATCCTTTTCCTGATCAGCGGTCAGCCGAAGACTGGTCTTCATGCCCTTGAGCTGGGCGTCGAGAGCCGTCGCCGCCCAACGCTGCACCAGCTCGGCGTGCGTGGGCTGCTGATCGCTCTGAGCGGCAGCGGTAATTGTGAATCCGGAAGCGGAGAGGACGGCTGCGGCGGTCGCGGCAGCGAGCATCCTAATGAGAGTGCGTGCCATACAACGCCTCTAAATGTTGGCGACCAGTCTATTCGGGTCCGCCCGAATAGACAATCAGCGTGGCTGCTGTCGACGTTTAGAGGACATCGCGTTCCCCGTGCCAAATTTTCGCGTCGTCGACCGGGATCAAGGGCATGCATGTCGACCGACCGGGTCGTCGTAGGTCTTCAAATAGGATTTCAGCGCCTTCGGATCGCGCGCGTCTAGGCGACCTCGCAAGCGTCTCGTCGAGCCAGTCAAGCGCGCGCTGGTTGAACCAGGCGCGCGCGCCGGATTCGCAATGTTCACCGGCCCCCTCGGCCGCCTTGAAAGGCTAAAAATGTCTTGCTGCAGGCGAGCCGGTCGTAGAGGTCGCGCGCGGTGGCGCCGATCCCGTCGTTCTCGGCCGAGCAGATGAGGGTAGGGCAACGAATTGCCTCGGGCCGTTCCGTCACATATTCAGCGGTCAATCTCAGGTAGTCGATCGGCGTCTTGCGCCCATGCACGAGCAGGCCACGTCTCAGCGCCCAGCCCTGCGAGATGTGGCGAAGGCGGCGGGGAGGACGAATTCGAGAATGCGCGGCACAACCCCCTCGCGGACGGCATTTATCCGCAGATCCTTTTTTGGGCCGAGGTCTGAAACCACGGACATAGCAAGGCTGAGCTGTCTAACCGGTGAAACTATCTATCGGCGAGAGTGAGCGGACCGCGCACAACGAGCGCGCTGGGCGCGCGCATCGACGGCGATTTGTCCACGCTGGCGCTCTGCGGCGCAGAAGTCGATAAGTTGGCCAACGCCAAGATCCCGAGCGCAGCAGCGATGCCCGCCACGAGGGCAGCTCTCATCGGGAGAACAGGGTGAAACCTCAACATTGTCCCTAACCACGGAAAGGTTCTGTCTCGAGGAGTTTACGCCCGTGCTCCAGTCACCGCAGTGACACCGCGCACAGCACAACGCCTGGGGAACTGATAAGGTTTTCGCGGGGGCGGCTTGCCCGACGGCAACGGCATAAAAACGCGGCGCTGGTCGAATGGTTCCGCAGCGCCCAGCTGGCCCGCGAGAGAGGCTGGCCGCCGCGTCGCTACGGAACAGCGCGGTCACTGGCCCGTTTACTGCCATGATCGCGATTCCAATCACCCTAGGAGCCTGTCTGGATAATAGCGGATTGTGGTGGCGGCGTTTGCTCAAAATCGGATTCTGTTTGCTTATGAGCAAGACCTTCCGGCCCTGGACGATCGATCAGCCGCTGTTGTTGCCGCCGAGCGTTCAGGACTTTGTCGGCGAGGACCATCTGGCTCGCTTCATTTTGGCGCTTGTGCTCGAGCCTCTCGACCTTGGTGAGATCGAAGCCGCGTATGCGAGCGAGCGCGGGCAGCCGCCGTTTGACCCGGCGATGATGACGGCGCTGTTGCTGTACGGCTATTGCAACGGCGTCTACTCGTCGCGCCGGATCGCCAAGGCGGCGCGCGAACGGGTCGACTTCCTGAGCATTGTCGGGCTCGATCCGCCGGATTTTCGCACCGTCTCCGACTTCCGCAAGCGGCACTTGAAGGCGCTTGCTGGACTGTTCGGGCAAGTTCTCAAGCTGTGCGAACAGGCGGGACTTGTGAAGCTCGGCCATGTCGCGCTCGACGGGACGAAGATCAAGGCGAACGCCTCCAAGCACAAGGCGATGAGCTACGAGCGCATGGAGAAGCGTGCGGCGGAGCTCGAGGCCGAGGTCGAGCGGTGGCTGAGCGCAGCCGAGGCTGCGGACGCCGAGGAAGACAGAGCCTTCGGCCGCGACAAGAGCGGCGAGGAGCTGCCCAAATGGGTCGCCGACAAGAAGAAGCGCGTCGAGAAGATCCGGGCGGCGAAGGCCGAATTGGAGGCCGAGGCGAAAGCGGCCGCGGCGGCCAAGGCCAAAGCGCAGGCCGAGGAGCGGCGACAAGCCGAGGGCCGCAAGAAACCGGGCAGGCCCGCCGCCCCGCCATCCGAAGAGCCTGACCCCAAAGCGCAGAAGAACTTCACCGATCCCGAAAGCCGCATCATGAAAACCAAGGACGGCTTCATCCAGGGCTACAATGCGCAGGCGGCGGTCGACGCGACGGCGCAGGTGATCGTCGCCCACGGCCTCGACGCGAAGCAGAGCGATCAACATCAATTGGCGCCGATGGCCGACGCCATCGAAGCCAATCTGGGCAAGAAGCCGACGCAACTGTCGGCGGACGCGGGCTATTGCTCCGACGCCAACCTTACAGCGATGGAGGAACGCGAGATCGACGCCTATATCGCGCCGGGGCGGGCCAAGCACGCCGGGGAAGGAGAAGGCGGCGGCGCCCGCGTCGCCGCCATGCGCGAAAAAATCAAGGCCGGCGGGCACTCCAGCCCCTACCGCTTAAGAAAGCAGCTGCCCGAGCCGGTGTTCGGACAGATCAAGCAGGCGCGCGGCTTCCGTCAGTTTCTCTTGCGCGGCGTCGAGAAGGTCGCCAACGAGTGGGGCCTCGTCTGCCTCGCCCACAATATCTTGAAGCTCGCCCAGGGGCGGACCCCGTCCCTGGCCGCACTCGCAACCGGCTGAGCTTCGCCACCTCGGAAACGGTGCAACGAACGATGGCCGCAAAGCTTCCACCCAACCTTACATCAAACCGGATGCGCGAATTTGCTGCATCCGGCTCTCCGACTGGCTTGAGCGGTTCAAATCCCATCTCGCCGAGGATTAAGCAGACAGGCTCCTAGAAGCCTACGGAGCGATTAAAGCTTCGCTATCAGAGTTGGACAATCCGGTGCCGTCAGCGGCTGCTGATGGCCTCATCCGGGTATGGCTCGATCGAGCGGTGGTCGATCGCCTTGGTAGGCTCCGCGGCCCGCGCGAGAGCTATAGCGAGGTCATCCTGCGGCTGGCGAAGGTCGGCTTATAGCGGGCCGCCATTCGGTTAGCTGTCATCCGGCACTGGTAGCAGTGGTTCATGGGCCCCCGCCGTCCCGGGGGAGGGCGGGCCCTTGAAGACGAAGCGGGCTCGATCCCAAACCGCAAAGCCGTCGAACGGCCCCTTGCGCTTTGATGCCAGCGTGTGCGCCCTCGCGATCGCATGTTCGTCGGAAAGTCCGAGGGGCAATATCTCGACGCCCGCGATCCGCCCTGCGCGTAGGAAATAACACCGCATGAACTCCGCTCCGCGTTGGACGAGGGAGTTCGCGATTTCTTGAGATGAAAGGGCGCGGTGGCTCTCAGTCGCCGAATGCGGCGATCGGTCAGCCTAGCACGGTTGCGGCGAGCGGTCCCGAAAAGAAGCCCCGCGCCAGGCTATCAGCGCGGGGCCATAATGGCGCGCTCGGCTGGGGGCAAGAAAGCGCGCCACCAGACGATCAAACACGACCAGCGCCACATTGTTCCATGTCAGCTCGGCTTCAGCGGCTGTTATGAACTCGAGGCTCAGCGTGAGGCCGGCGCGACGGCTCGCCCATTGATCGCTTTGATTCCCATGGCGTCAAACTCGGCCTGAGCGGCGTTCCGGCAGTCCTGGCTGTCGTTCTGCGGCGACTGAAGGCAAGCGTGTACGCGAGCATGGCGCTCTTCCGTGTGCGCGGCGTAGTAGTCGACCGGCTTCGTGCATCCGGCGAGAAGCGGCAGACAGAGCAAGACGGCGGTTTGCGGCGTCGCCTTCACTTCTCGAAACCCCTCGCGAGCGCCGACCCGCCTCCGATGGGCGGCCGCTTCATCACGACGAAGCCGGCGCGCTCCAAGTGGCGCACGACGCGCTCCGCGGCAATGGCGGCCATGTATTCGGCCGCATTGTGTTTTCGCTTGCGGCCCTCAAACCGGAGCGCGAAGGCAATCGAACTCGGCGAGGTCGTTCCGGTCGGCGGGCGCGAGCTTGTCGGGGCCGGGCATCGGGCGACGGTAGCTGGCCGACGAGAACGAAGCAAGAACGAAACTTCTGAACGCGGGTTCGTGGGCGCCGTATTCATCCGCCCGATAGGCAAATCCACAGCGGAGGGACAATGACAAAGGGCGAGGTAGAAATCCGATCGATCATCTCCGACCAAGCCAAGGCCCATTACGCCAAGAACGCCGATCTCCTGTTTGCGCATAGCGCCCAGGATTTCCTGTCCTTCGACCTCGCGCCGCCTCTCCAACACAAGGTCGACCTGGCGCAAGCGCGACAAGACACCGAAGGTTGGTTCGCGACCTGGAAAGGCCCGATCGGCTGGGAAGACCACGATCTTGTGGTGACGGCCGGCGAAAATGTCGCCTTCTCCACGTCGCTGACGCACATGAGCGGCAGGAAGACGGACGGCGCCGAAGTGTCGCTCTGGTTTCGCAGCACCAATGGTTTTCGCAAAGAAAACGGGGAATGGAAAATGGTCCACACGCACGCCTCGGTGCCATTTCGCATGGACGGAAGCTTCAAGGCCTGTGTCGACCTGAAGCCCTGACTCGCCCCGAACATGTGCAATCTCTACAGCCTGACCAAGGGCCAAGCCGCGATCCGTGACTGGTTTCGCGCGCAGCACGATCGCACTGGCAACCTGCCGCTGTTTCCAGGGATCTTCCCCGATCAATTCGCGCCGATCGTGCGCGACCGCGCCGATGGGGCCCGCAAGCCGGTGCATCGTGCCCGGGCATTCAGCCGATTAGTCGCCGATATTCCGACTCCGGAGTGCCGTAAGCGTCGCTTGCGAGGCGCGCCATTCCCTTACGGTCGTTGATCGTGATTTCCCCTCGCCGATACGAAATCAGTCCTCGTTGACGCAGCGCCTTCATTGCGTCGGTCACGCCTGGGCGGCGCACGGCAAGCATGAGTGACAGAAATTCGTGCGTGAGGGGCAGCGTATCGCTCTGGATTCGGTCCTGCGCCATGAGGAGCCAGCGGGCGAGTCGGACGTCGATTTTTGATCGCGCGTTGCAAATCGCCGTGTGGGCCGTCTGTACGCCGAACGCCTGAACGAACTTCAACAGGGAGTCGCGGAGGGACGCGCTCGCCTCTGTCGCCTGCCGCAACTCGTTCGTTGGAATGCAGTGACCCTCTCCGGCGCCTGGATGTAGGTCGCGTGGGGCGAGCGGTGGTCGCCTTCGCGGCCAATCAATCCTACCTCGACTTCCTTGCCGCCGCGTTGAATGGCGACAACAGAAGCGAAGCCCGTCTCAGGAAAATAGACTGCTTCGATTGTTTTGTTGGGCTTCTCAAGCGTCTTCCGCAACTCGAGCGTGACAAACTCAAGGTGCGGCGCGAGCAAATCGAAGTCGCTCGTCGAAAGCGACGCAAGCAATATGTTGCGGCTAGCCGGCACCGGCGCTCCTCGCTCTCAGGCGGGAGCACCAGTGTCTCTCTGTCATCGACGCCTGTGGCGTGGGGCCTCGGCCGATGATCACTCGCATATAAGGCTTCGGAAGCGCAATTGCTATGCGCGAGTTCGTATATTCGCACCGACTTCATCCCGCGGAGGGCGAAAACGTCAGTAGTGCTCCCGAAAGTCCCCGGCGCAATTCGTCGGAATCTGCGATTGTACGATTTCGGACACTCGATCGCGAACGCTCCTGCCTTGGCCGCGTTTCGATCCTGTCGGCGACCCCGAGGCATGGTTGGAGTGCGTGCGTTGCAAGCTGCCCGCAAAGTCGTCACCGTTGTCGTGGTCGAAGATGATTGGATAGTCCGCGAAGACATCGTGACCGACCTGCGGCAGGAAGGATGGGCCGTGCTGGAGGCAGCCACAGGCGCCGGCGCGCTTAAAGCGCTTCATGAGGCCGAGAAAGTCGATCTCCTCATTACGGACATCGGACTGGCCGACGCGCTGACCGGCTGGGATGTCGCAGAAGCATTCCGAACCTCTCACCCCGACGTGCCGGTGATCTATGCATCCGGAAATCCCGCCAACGATCATCGCCGAGTTGTGGGGAGCGTCTTTTTCAGTAAGCCGGTGGCCGTCTCAGAGCTTACAGCGACCTGCCGCAAGCTTCTGGCGCGGCCGATATCCTCCTAACCTGTCCGCGTCCCAATAACATCTCCGGCGAGTGTTTACATTGTTCGCTGGAACGTTCTTGCGTTACCTGCCCGCGGTCGGGCCAAGAGCATTACAAATTCAGGTTTGATACGGATTCGGACCGACTCAAGGCTCGACAGCCGGGCTGGACAGCGGGAATATCGAGGTCGGGTGCAAGCATTCCGCCTGCTCCCTGGGCGGGGCGTTGGCGAACAGAGAGTGGAACTTGCCGCGAACGCTTCGGTGCCCGAAAGAGAACAATGAACATCGTGCCACTTTTCCCGCAAGAGGTCTTCGGCCCGTGCGAAATTAGAGCGATGTCGATTGCCCTTGATGAAGTTTGCGGCAAGCTCGGCCTCACCGAAGACAAGGACGAAGAAAGAGCAGTTCTGGCGAAGTGCATCGTCGCCCTTGCGCGCAATGGCGAACGCGATCCCGCGGTCCTCCGCGACGGCGTGCTGCGAGAGGTTGCCGTGAGTGCTTGGCGCGGCATCAGCTATTCCCACGGCACCGACGACCGATTAAGCGCCGGCCCCGCCCCCGATAGCCGGGCCCGCGGGCGTCAGGACGAAGGACCGTCATTGCGCGAACGCGGCGCCTAACCCGTCGCCGGCCGGCGGATTGTACTTCGACAAGAGTTCGGAGAGGGCCGCCGCACGCGAGTCCGGCTCAGCGGGGCCGAGCGACCCGAGAATTCCCGCGTTCCTGATCGCGGCGCTGACCGGCGCCGCAGCCGAGCGCGCCGCGCTTTGCACTTGTTTAGCGGACCATTAAGCGCCGAAGCGTTGCCGCGGACGCCGACGCGCGCCAGGTCGCCAAGCCTGCCCATCGCGCCGGTCGTTATGCGATCGGACGCACCCCTTCGCGAGGTAGCCGACGGCGGACGCCAGTGCGCCCAACGCGAGGCCTGGTAGGCCGCCCGCCGCAAAGCCGGCGCCGCCAGTTCCGAGGCCCGCCGTGAGCGCCACGCCATTGCTCGAGGGCAACAAGCTGTCTGGAGTTGACGTAGAGCAGTCATAGCCGATCGAAGTCGCGGAGGGCGCCGAGAAAGGTGGTCATTCGAGGGGCTGGTCAAACCGGATGCGGATTGACTGGCGTTTTTGGGCGCTCTCAAGCCTACTCGGGCAACCCAAGCATACTGACACCTTTCACGAGCTTGTCCGCGACTCCCCGTGCTAGGCGGACTCCCGAGATCAACCGGCGAACCCGAAATTGCGGCTCAAGCTCAAGCAATTGCCGCACAGGCGACTCTGCTTCCTCCAGGCGTCCCGCAAGCGCCAGCGATGCGGCATGGAACATATAGAGGGTGCTGAAGCGGGGGTTCGCCTGAACGGCTTTGCTGAAGTGCGATGCCGCCTCGTCGTAGCGTGTCTCCTGGACGGCCGCTATTCCGAGCGACAAATGGGCGACAAAAGCGAAAGGATCGAATGGGCTTAGCCGCAGCGCGCGATTGGCGTTGGACATCGCCGCGGCCGGATGGCCCGCGAAAGCGTGGATGAGGGCGCCGAAATTAAATGCCGTGGCGCTCGAGGCGTTGAGCGACATGGCGCGCTCGACGGCGGTCAACGCAGACTCATGGTCGTCGCTCAGCAAGGTGAGCACGAACCCTGCAACCGCCAGCGCGGTCGCGTCATCGCTCCTGCTCGCTATCACGGTGCGTGCGTGCCGAACCCCGGCGGCCTTGTCGGCCTCCCCGTACCCGTCCCTAGTAAAAAATATCTCGTGGCAATGGGCGAGGGCCGCATGGGCGGCGGCATAGTTCGGGTCCAGCTTCAGGGCGTCCTCCAAAAACCCCGCTGCTGTCCTCGCGTCCGCGGGCATGGAATTCGCCATGTGGGGAACAGCACGCAGATAAAGGTCGTAGGCGTCGAGATTTTCGGGATGCTTGCGCCGGGCGCGTTCGATCTCCGACCGCTGCAGGCTCGGTTCGACAATGCCAACCACTTTCTCCGTAATTTGATCCTGTAGGTCGAATACATCCTCCAGCGCGCCGTCGTATCGGTCGGCCCATAGATGAGCGCCGGTCTCCGCTTCGATAAGCTGACCGGTGATGCGCAATCGGTTCCCCGCCTTGCGGACACCTCCCTCTAAAACATAACGCACGCCGAGCTCGCGCCCGACCTGCCTGATATCCACAGCCCTGCCTTTGTAAACGAAGCTCGAATTGCGAGCGATAACGAACAGCCACTTGATCCGCGATAGGCCGGTAATGATGTCCTCAACCATGCCATCGGCGAAATATTCCTGTTCCGGGTCGCCGCTCATGTTCTGAAACGGCAAGACCGCGATCGAAGGCTTGTCCGGCAGGGAGAGACGCTCCGGCGGCTTTTCCGGCAGCGCCGGCATGGTCAACGCAGCCGGTTTCGCCTGGGCAGGGAGCCCGACCTGTAGAGAATAGACTCGCACAGGCTCCGCGATATTTTTGAGCTGGGTCGCGCCGAGATCGTTGACCTCGAGGTCGAGCCGGGCGCGCACCTGCCGGTAAGCGTCTTCTGAAAGGCAAATCGCGCCCGGCTGAGCGATTCCCTCCAAACGGGCCGCGATATTGACGCCGTCGCCCATGAGATCGCCATCGCTCTCCTCGACGATATCGCCCAAATGAATACCGATGCGAAATTCAATCTGGCGATCGCCGGGTACTCCGGCATTGCGCTCGACCATGGCGTTTTGCACCTCGATTGCGCAGCGCACGGCGTCGACCACACTGCGAAATTCGACGAGAATCCCGTCGCCCGTGCGCTTGACCACGCGCCCACTGTGAACGGCAATTGTTGGGTCGACCAGATCGCTGCGCAGCGCCCGCAATCGGGCGAGAGTACGATCCTCGTCGGCTGCAGCTAGACGGCTGAATCCAACCACGTCGGCGGCGAGGATCGCCGCGATCTTACGATTTTCGGCCATTTGGCCTGCTACAACATCAGTCAGACTAACACAAACGACGCGGCGAACTCCCCTTGGAAGCTGAAGCGGCAACCAGGGTCACTCTTCGAAGGCGCCACTCAAGGTCGATTTATCCATTCGCCTCGCAGGCGAACGAAGAAGGCGGCTGGAGTCGGTAGAGTAGGAGTGTGGCGCGGTGGCGTTAGGTTGAGCATATCGGTTTGCCGCCCCTTTCGTCTGGCGGTGCCTTAGTGGCTCAGCCGTAGCTCCGTTTCCACACCCCCCTCATCGAACCGGACGTGCAGATTTCCCGCATCCGGCTCTCGGACAAGACCTCACGCCTTCGTCCACGGCACGTCGTGCCCAAGGCGGCTCAGGCGTACGAGCCCGAAGTGCCCGTAGAGGTGCGAGAGTGGATAGCTCCCGCCCCCTCGTCGCCTGACTTTGTGCTTGGAGCGCAACCACCGGCGCAAACCGCACCGCTGTGTAAGCGTCGAGCGCCCGATACGCCTTGTTGATGGTTCCTACTTGGAAGTAGTTCGCCCATCCGCGCAACGTGCGGTTCACTTTGCCCACCAGCGTTGTGGTCTCTTGCCATGTTCCCGCTCGGTCGGTCAGCGCGTGGACTTTCTCGACCACGCGCTCAATGCTTTTCTTTGACGGCCGGTAGCCGATACGGGCCTCGCCGGTCCTTGCCGAAAACATTCGCCCGAACGTGTATCCCAGGAAATCGAACTCTCCTCCCGGCACTGTGCAGATCCGTGTCTTCTCCTCGTTCACCGTGAGCTTCAGCTTGCCCATGATCTCGCGCAGGCTTTGCAAGGCCGCTTCGGCCTTGCCCCTTCTGCACAGGATCACGAGGTCGTCGGCATAGGTCACGAGCCGCGTGCCGAGGCTTCGCTCGAGCCCGAACATCTTCCATCCCAGCACAAACCGGCGCATGTAAATGTTCGCCAGCACGGGTGAGATGGGCGAGCCCTGCGGAATGCCGCGCCGCGTGTCCCGCGCCTCGGTCGTGCGTGTCTTCCGACCCCGATCATCGGTTTCTTCCACGGGACAATCCAGCCACATCCTGATCAGATGCAGCACGCGCCGATCAACGATCCGGCGCGCTACCGACTTCAAAAGCTCGGCATGGGGAATGCTCCCGAAGGAAGCGGCCACAGACTACCCATCGTCGTGATGTTCCGGATTCGGTGACGATCACCCGCGAGCGCCACGCCTTCGAAAGTCAATCGCTGGCCGCGATCAGCAGCATCCGGCGGCGCGGCGTCCTTTTCGTTTTGGCGGTCCTGCCGGATGGCAGCCGGTCACTCATTCCGGCCGACTGGACCGATTGGCGCCCCGAGCAGGCCGACCGAACGCCGGCGGACGATGTCGGCGATGCCGACCACGATCTGGGCAGCCTCGGGGATTTGCTTCACCTGCGCAAGGTCATCGACGCTCTGAGCCGCCGACACGTCGAGTCGGCGCCCCGAAAGGAGAGCGGTCATGCAATTGAACCTGGCCTTCCTCGATCCACCCAATCTTGCCCCGAACCCCTCTCCGGCAGCGCCGTCGACGGCGTGGCGGCAACTCGACGAAGCCTCTCGGGTCGCTGCGCTCGAGATTCTCGCCCGTCTCATCGCCCGCATGCTCTCGGCCAGATCGAAGAGGGAGGGAAGCGATGAATGAGCGCGCCAAGATCACGGCCAACCATCTTTCGCGTCAGGCGATCGTCTACCTGCGCCAGTCCAGCGCCGCACAGGTGGAGAACAATCGCGAGTTGACCGATCGACAATATGCGCTCGCCGCCAAGGCCCGGGAGCTCGGCTGGCCCGCCGATCGCATCGTCGTCATCGATGAGGATCTCGGGCTCTCCGGCTCCGGCTTTGTCGCGCGATCGGGGTTCGCCCGGCTAACCGCCGAAGTCGCGCTAGCCCACGTTGGCCTCGTGCTCGGGCTTGAGGTCTCGCGCCTAGCGCGTAACAACGCCGATTGGCATCGCCTCATCGAGTTGGGCGGCCTCACCGATACGCTGATCGGCGACGCCGACGGCATCTATCATCCCGCCCTTTTCAACGATCGCCTCCTCCTCGGGCTCAAGGGCGCCATGAGCGAAGCCGAGTTGCATGTCCTGCGGGCCCGCCTCAACGGCGGCATTCGCAACAAGGCGGCGCGCGGTGAACTGCGCCGAGGATTGCCGGTCGGCTTTGTCTGGGGCGAAGCCGATGGCGAGGTCCGTTTCCACCCCGACGAGGCCGTGGTCGCCGCCATCCGCAATGTCTTTGCGCGCTTCACCGAGACGGGCTCGGCGCGCCGCGTCTGGCTATGGTTTCGTTCCGAAGGGCTCACGTTCCCTCTGCAGATGCATCAGGGCGCGGGGATCCGATGGGTCGAGGCCAGCTACACCGCCATCCACCACGTTCTGACAAATCCCGCCTATGCCGGCGCCTACGCTTATGGCAAATCCCGTCGGGAGACGACGCTGAATGCATCCGGCGTCCGCGGAAAGCGCGTCCGAAAACTGCCTCGCACCGAGTGGCAGGTGCTGATTCCGGACCATCATCCGGGATTCATCGATTGGCGGACCTATGAGGCCAACCAGGATCGCATCGCCCAGAATACCCGACCCGGACCGCACAAGGCGGGCGGCGCCGTGAGGGAAGGGAGTGCTCTGCTGCAAGGCCTTGCCGCCTGCGGGCGCTGCGGACGCCGCTTGCACACACACTATCGGGGACGCAGTTCCGCGCCGGGGTATCATTGCCCTGGCAAGATCCTGGTCGAGGGCCGCGGCGTCTATTGCCTCAATGTCGGCGGCGTCCAGATCGACGAGGCCGTCACGCAGGCCTTCCTCGCCGCCCTCGAGCCGGCGAAGCTCGCCGCGACCGTCGCCGCTGCGGAGCGGCTCGAGGCCGATCGCGAGACCTCGCTCAGGCAGTGGCGTCTCGGCGTCGAGCGGGCAAGCTACGAAGCGAGCCGCGCCGAGCGCCGCTACCGCGCCGTCGATCCAGACAACCGCCTGGTCGCTCGCGGCCTCGAGCGCGAATGGGAGGAGCGGCTGAGCGCGCTCGAGGCCGCCAAGGCCGAGCTTTCGCGCCGCGAAGAGGCGCGTCCATGGGCGCTCTCCCAGGACGAGCGCAGTCGTCTGCTCGCGCTCGGAGCCGATCTGACCACCGTGTGGCACGCCGCGACCACGACGCCGCGCGACCGGAAGGAGCTGCTGCGGACGCTGCTCGAGGAAATCATCGTCAAGGTCGAGCGCGACAAAGCCACGGCGCGCCTCACCCTGCGATGGAAGGGCGGCGCACTCGCCGAGATTGATCTGGCGCTGCCGCGCTCACGCCCGGCCACCATACGCACCGACGAGGATACGATCACGCTCGTGCGCCGGCTGGCAGCCCTCTATCCCGACGCCGTGATCGCCGGCATCCTCAATCGCCAGGGGCGCACCACGGCGTATGGCCATCGCTTCGAGGCGGGCCGCGTCGCAAGTCTCCGTCGGCACTGGGATATCCCCTGCTTCGAGCCGAGAATGACGCACGCCGAGGGCGAGTTGCTGACCATCAAGAAGGCGGCGGCCGTACTCGGCGTCGCCCCCTCGACCCTCCATCGCTTGCTCAACGCCGGGATCATCCCGGGCGAGCAGCTGACCCCTGGCGCCCCGTGGCGCATCCGGTTGGACGAAGAGGTCATGGCCCGCTTCAATAACGACGCTGGTGAGAGCTTCATCCCCATGCGCGAGGCGATGAAGGCGCTCGGCGTCTCACGCCAAACCGTGTTGCAGCGTGTCAAGCGCGGCGAACTCGACGCCGTCCATGTCATGCGCGGAAAGCAAAAAGGACTCCGTATCAAAGCGATAGCCCGGCAACCCGAACTCTTCGATCGAACCTCATGAACCTGGGGGCAGTATGAAGCGACATACAAGTAGTCCGCGAGGTCGGCGTCCACCACTTCCGGATGGCCGCGAAACAGCAGCTCTCCCGCCGCGACCACCGCCTGTTGGGCGTTTCGCCCGGGGCGGTAGGCGTAGAGTTCCGATGGGAGGTCGGCTTCGAAGATCGGCTCCAGCACCAGCATCGCTGCTGTCATGCAGACCCGATCCCGCAAGGTTGAGATGCCCAGCGGCCTGAGCTTGCCGTTGGCCTTCGGTATGTACACGCGTCTGATAGGGTCCGGTCGGTAAGTCTCCTGCCTGAGCGCAAGCGCCAGTTCGCCCAGCCATCGCTCAACCCCGTACGCCTCGACGGCCTCGAAGTCCTGACGGTCCACGCCCGGCGCGCCCTTGTTGGAGCGGCACTGGGCATAGGCGTGCGCCAGAATGTCCTCGCGGCTGATCTTGTCGTAGAGGGCGTAGAAGCGGTAGCCGGGTTCTGCCTTCGCTTTCGCGTGCAACGCAGCCTGCAGTTTCTGAACGCTGTTCGGAGTTGATAGGTCGCCCAATCTCCAGGTCCCTCACTACGTCTTGCGTCTGTCTTGAACTGAGGCCTCTTCCCTCCCCCGGCGTTGCCCGGCTTCATCGGTACTACGAGCCTCTCCGCCACCCCAGAGCGCCCAGCCTGTCCCTCACGGGCGTCCGGTCGGTCCTGTCATCCCTGACCTGACCACGCTTTGGGGCTTCCCGTGTTGCGCGCGCTTTCCTTGTGTACGTGCTGCCGCCACTACCCCGGTGCAGCGGCTGGGCGTCGTCTTCGCTCATCTCACCCAGCCGTAACAGCCTTCCCCGATAACGTTGTCGGGTCGGCCTGCACATCGTCCTTTTCGAGGATTGCTCAGCGTATCGCGGTAGGGACGCCCATTGCTGGGCGCCCCCCGCACAGATCCGGACGGGCCCAATTTGGGCATCCGGCTCCTACCTCGGGTGTTTGACGTCAAAGCGCACGTCGGGCCAAGGATGAAGGATGTGCGGCTGGGGGAGCCAGTCATCGGCGAGCTTCGTCATACGCTCCCATGTGAAGCCGTCTTTCTGGCTGCGTCGCCGAAGCGCTCGTCGCCAGAGGTCGGTCACGTAGTGCCGGAACGCAGAGAGCGCCCTGCTGTTGGTTGGGACTGCGTAGTAAGCAAAGTGCCCTGTCACGACCTGCTTCAACCACCGGCCCTGGTTAGGGATGGGTTGATGCATTCGACGCCGTAGCTCCGCCTTGATGTCCTTCAGCTTCGCCCGCATGCGGTCGCGCCGGGTCTTCCGGTGGAGTTGGAAGGATCCCTGGCGTGATTTGCCGCAGATGAAGGTGAAGCCCAAGAACGCAAAGGTCTCCGGTTTGCCGAGCCCGCGTCGCTTGCGGTCGACCGCCGCAAAGCGGCCGAACTCAATCAGGCGGGTCTTGTCCGGGTGGAGCGACAGCGCAAATTCCCCGAGCCTTTCGCGCATTGCATCAAGGAAACGATGTGCGTCGCCCTCATGCTCGAAGCCGACGACCAGATCGTCCGCGTAACGAACGACGATCATGTCGCCTTGAGCCTCCCGCCGTCTCCAGCGCTCAGCCCAAAGATCGAAGCAGTAATGCAGGTAGATGTTGGCAAGGAGCGGCGAAATCACCGAACCTTGACCCGTTCCCCTGTCATCGACCGTCACGATCCCATCTTCGAGGATGCCCGCCTTGAGCCACTTCTGGATCAGGCGGATGATGCGCTTGTCGCCGACCCTATGTTCCAGGAAGCGGACCAACCAATTTTGGCTGACCGCCCCAAAGAAATTTTGGATGTCGGCGTCAAGTATCCAGTTCACTTTCCGTATCTTGATCGCCGTCGACAGCGCGTCCAGCGCATCGTGCGGCCCTCGCCCGGGTCGGAACCCGTACGAGAAACCGCAGAAGTCGCCTTCATAGATAGCGTTGAGCGCCATGACGGTTGCGCCCTGTACGATCTTGTCTTCCAGGGCGGCGATCGCGAGCGGCCGCTGCTTCCCGTCGGCCTTCGGTATGTACGTCCGGCGCGACGGTTGCGGTCGATAAGCTCCCCGGTGGACCCGTCCATGCAAGATCCTCGATCCTGGGTTCGAGGTCCGCCTCGTAGTCATGCCACGTCATGCCATCCACGCCGGGGGCGGCTTTGCGCTTAAGCGCGTAGAACGCCGTCCGGAGCGTGTCGGCATTGATGTGGTGGAGGAGCGCGGTGAACTGTCCCTTCTTCCTTTGCCTTGCGGCTTCCCGTACGCGGTCCAGCGCCTGGGTCACGCGCACCCGGCTCTGTGTCCGGTGCGTGCTTTGCTGATCCGCGTTCCCCTTGGTCCCCGGCCTTGGCTCCACCGGCTCCGCAGCCGGTCGCCCGGCTTTGTTCGTCGGCTTCGTGGCTACTCTGCCGGAGTTCTGACTTCTCTGGATCGTGCATCGGCGGCTACGGCTCCTCACCTTCCCGCCGCGGACCACGTGACCCAATAGGGCCTATGGCCGATCCAGAGATCTCCCGGTTCCCGCGCAAGGAGCGTCCATACATGCCAGGGTCTTAGACCACGCCGGGTCGGCCGGGCGCTCGCGTTAGCGCACCCGTCCATTTTGCCTTCCGATAAGTAAACGGCGTCGGCACCCGGGATCACAACGATTTCGCGGCTCGATGGCTGGCCTATATGCTCCCCTGCCGACGCTTCGCCGACGTCCTCGCGGACGCCTGCGCACGGCTCGGGGCCGATGTGGGTCGCTACTCCTTCATCGCAGTGGACTTTCACCACCTACTCCTTGCCGGTCTCCCGGCGCACTCACTCGCGTTGCGGCCCGCACACTCGCGCCGTCACCTATACGTGACCTGCTACACCGAAGGCTTCAGCCATTTCGTCACCTCCATGACTGCTCCGGTTGCTTCCGGCTGGAGCGTTCGCCGGGTGGGGCTCGCACCCACTGGAAAGCGCCGCCTTATCACGGCGCACACGTCAAGCAGACATTGTGAGTTGGCGGCTGAGGTCGCCTTTGGACGCCTGACATTCACATCGGCGAGCCTTCGACCGGGCCGCGGCGACCGCCCCGGCCTCTGCCCTTGCTGCCGACTTGAGTTCGGCCCAAAGGACGGGCGCGTCGAAGAGGTCGCCTACGACCCCGGCCTCAAGCCGCTTCAGGGCCGCGCGGTAGGCGAGGAGAATAAAGACGGCGTGGCCTACAGGGGCAGCGGCGCTGTGAAAGACGCGGCCAATGCTTGCGGCGACGTAACCCGCCGCCTCAAGCGGATTGCCGGTTAGTGTTTGTCCGCTGGCGCCTGACGGAGTGAGGGCTGGGAGGGTCATGGACTTGCCTACGAGATCGCTTTGGGCCATTCGCCCGTTGTCACACTATGCGGGCGCTGGCCGAAAGAACTTTAGACGGGCTTGATAATTCCTTCAGCCGCGCTCGATTTTCCCCGTAAGGAGAATAGAGTAGCCGTCCCTGAGGGGATGCTGGGGCGACAATGCTCTATCTCTTCGACGACTACGCGCTCGACACCGATCGTCGCGAGTTGCTTCGGGCGGGTTCGACGATCGCCGTTCAGCCGCAGGTTTTCGATGTTCTCGCGTTTCTCATCGCCAACCGGGGCCGCGTCGTCAGTAAGGACGAGCTCATCGACGCGGTCTGGGACGGTCGGGTGGTCTCGGAATCGACGCTTACCAGCCGGATCAATGCGGCGCGGAGCGCAGTCGGTGACAGCGGCGAGGAGCAGCGCCTTATCCGCACAGCCTCCCGCAAGGGCTTCCGCTTCATAGGCGCAGTGCGGGAAATCGCCTCGAGCGAGGAGCCAGCGCAGCGGCCTCCAATAGCCGCCTCGCCGCTTGCAGCAGCGTTGGCCCCCGACGGCAATCCTCCGCGCCTGTCGATTGTCGTGCTCCCCTTTGCGAATCTCGGCGGCAACCCGGATCACGACGCCTTTGTCGATGGCGTGACGGAAAGCCTCACGACCGATCTCTCCCGAATACGCGGTTCCTTCGTCATCGCCCGGCACACCGCCTTCGCGTACAGGGGCAAGGCGATCGATCTCAAGCAGATCGGCCGCGAGCTCGGCGTCCACTACGTGCTCGAGGGAAGCATCTTAAGAAGCGGCGAACGGATGCGCATCAATGCCCAGCTCGTCGACGCCGAGGCCGGCGCGCATGTCTGGGCCGAGCGTTTCGACAAGGAGGTCGCCAACCTCTTCGCCGCGCAGGACGAGATCGTGGCCCGTATCGCCAGACAGTTGGACGCCGCCCTCGTATCCGCGGAGGCGCGTCGGGCGGAGCGCTCGCCGCACCCGGACTCGATGGACTTCTACTTTCGCGGCAAGGCCTGCTTCAACAAGGGACAGGATCCGGCCGGGCTTGCGCGTGCCCAGGCTCTCTTTTCAGAAGCGCTCCGGATCGATCCCGACAACGTTGGCGCGCTTGTATGGACGGCGTTCATCGATACAACCTTGGGGGCGTCGAACTTCAACGCAGAGAATGGCGCGGCACGCTTGGCGGCGGCAGAGCGGAACGCCGTAAAGGCGCTTTCGCTCGCCCCCGATCACGCCGAGGCTCACTTCGTTCTTGGATTTGTGTTGGGCCTCACCAAGCGCGCCGAACGCGCAATGGCCGAATCCAGGCACGCGCTCGACCTCGATCCCAATCTCGCCTTCGCTCATGCGATGATGGGGCTGCACGCCCTCCATCTCGGCCGAGGCGAGGAAACCGAGGGTCACATTCGTGAAGCCTTGCGGCTCAGCCCATTTGACGTCCAGGCGTTCCCCTGGTTTGCGATCGTCGGTTTCGCGAAGAATTCGCTCGGCCGTTACGAAGAGGCCATCAGCTGGTTGAGACAGGGCATTAGCCGCAACAGCAAATTCGCCATGCCGCATTTCCACCTCGGTTCGGCGCTCGCGCACCTCGGCCGGATGGACGAAGCGCACGACGCCGCGGCTGCCGGCCTAGCTCTTGACCCGACGTTCAATCTCGCGAGCTTCCGCGCCGCGCAGATCACCGATGACCCGTATTATCTCGAGTGGCGCGAGCGGGTCATCGACGGGATGCGAATGGCCGGCGTGCCCGAGGGGTGAGCGCCTCGCGCTAGGCCGCCAAGTCCGGAACTCGCGTTTACATCGCCCAGCTGGCAGATCCGTCGAATTTTCCGCTTCGAGTCGATTTGAACGGTTCGCAACGCCCGGACGAATGGCCGCGCTTGCGCATTTCTTCCCTACCGCGCCGATACCCGAACTGCAGCGAGGGGGTGCTCTGACCCGTTCGCCAAGCCGTCAGTAAATCATCGCTCTTTGCGCACAGCGGACGGCTGGAGTTGACGTTTTGCGGACATTGGAGATCGTGGCTGCTGATTCCTGGCGAAGCCGCCCACCAAAACGAGATGATGTCGCCCGCCGTAACGGAATGATGCCGCCCACCAAAACGAGATGATGCCGCCCACCGGAACGGAATGATGCCGCCCGGGGTTTTTTGACGGCGACGAGCGCCTCCGCTGGCCTGTTTAGGGTCGCTCCTTTGGCAATCCAAGGGAGCGATCGATGCCAGCGGAAAGAGTTTCGATGCGCCAGGCGCGCGAGATCATTCGTCTGAAGTTTTCAACCAGCCTGCCGACGCGCGAGATCGCGCGGCGTCTTGGCCTCGCGCCTTCGACGGTTCGAGAGACGTTGAGTCCGTTTGGACAGCGCTGGGCTTTCTTGGCCGTTGCCGGAGGGGATCGGCGACGCCGAACTGGAGGCGGCGCTTTACGCCAATCGTAAAAGCAAACGGGGACACCGCCGCCATGCCGAGCCGGATTGGCCCGCGGTCCATCGAGAGTTGAAGCGCAAGCACGTCACTCTGCTGATCGTCTGGGACGAATATGTCGCGGCCAACCCCGGCGGCTACAGCTATTCGCGGTTTTGCGAACTCTATCGCGGCTTTGAAGCGAAGCTGTCGCCGACGATGCGGCAGACGCACGCGGCGGGCGAACGATTGTTCGTCGATTACGCGGGCGACGGGGTCCCGGTTGTCGTTGACCGGCTCACCGGGGAAATCCGCATGGCGCAGATCTTCGTCGCCGTGCTCGGCGCCTCGAGCTTCACCTTCGCGCACGCGAGTTGGACGCAGGCGCTCCCCGACTGGATCGACGCCCATGTGCGCGCGCTCGAGGCGATCGGCGGCGTCCCGCAATTGCTCGTGCCGGACAATACGAAGACCGCCGTCATCAAGGCCTGCCTTTACGATCCTCAGGTCAATCGGACCTATGCCGAAATGGCGGCGCATTACGGAGCCGCCATTTTGCCGGCGCGGCCCCGGCGGCCCCGGGACAAAGCCAAGGTTGAGCAGGCCGTGCTCATCGTCGAGCGATGGCTGCTCGGGCGGCTGCGTCACCGAACCTTTTACAGCCTGGTGGACGTCAACGCGGCGATCGCCGATCTCATGACGCACCTCAATGAACACCACCCGATCCGCCGGCTCGGCGCAACGCGCCGGCAATTGCTGGAGGAGGTCGATCGCCCGGCGCTGACGTCGCTGCCAGCTGAGCCGTACGAGTTCTCCGAATGGCGGACATGCCGCGTCGGCATCGACTATCACGTCGAGGTCGCCGCCCATTATTACAGTGTGCCCCATCGCTTCGCCCGCGCCGAGGTCGACGCGCGGCTGACGGTGCGGACCGTCGAGATTTTCCTCAAGGGCGAGCGGATCGCCGCGCATGTGCGCGCCAGCGGCAACCATAAGCACACCACCGTCTCCGAGCACATGCCGTCCAGCCATCGGCGCTACGCCGGCTGGACGATCGAGCGTATCCGCGCCGATGCGCGCCTGATCGGGGCGGCGACGGCGGCCCTGTGCGAACTGATCCTTGAGGCGCGACCGCATCCCGAGCAGGGCTTTCGCGCCTGCCTAGGCATCGTCCGGCTCGCGGGTCCCCATGGCGCCGAGCGCCTAGAAGCCGCCGCCGAACGCGCCATCAACATCGGCGCGCGGACCTACGGCTCGGTCAAATCCATCCTCGACAACAACCTCGACCGGCGTCCCGCGCGCCAGCGCTCCACGGACGGAACGCCGATCCTGCACGCCAACATCCGTGGGCCGCGCTACTACAATTAGGAGAAACGACTTGCTCAAGCATCCCACCCTCGATCAACTCAGCGCTCTTGGCCTGCATGGCATGGCCAAGGCCTTCGCCGAACTCGTCGCCAACGGGGAAGCCCGAGGCCTCGGCCATCACGAATGGCTCGGGCTTCTGCTCGATCGCGAGGCGTCCTGGCGACAGGACAAGCGCTTCGCGGCGCGGCTGCGCGTCGCCAAACTGCGCCAACAGGCCAGCGTCGAAGATATCGATTATCGAAGTCCCCGCGGCCTTGACCGCGCGCGGTTCCAAAACTGGTCGAGGGCGAGTGGATCAACGCCCATGACAATTTGGTTCTCGTCGGGCCGACAGGCGTCGGCAAAAGTTGGCTGGCCTCAGCGCTTGGCCACAAAGCCTGTCGCGACAATCGGTCGGTCCTCTACCAGCGGGCGTCCCGTCTGTTTGAGGACCTCGCGCTGGCCCGCGGCGACGGGCGTCATCCCCGCATCTTACGCAACCTCGGCCGAGCCGACCTTTTGATCCTCGATGACTGGGGGCTTGAGCCGCTCGACGCAGCCGCGCGCCATGATCTGCTGGAAATCTTCGAAGAGCGCTACGGACGCCGCTCCACGGTGATCACCTCCCAGCTTCCGATCGACCGTTGGCACGAAATCATCGGCGATCCAACCTACGCCGACGCCATTCTGGACCGTCTCGTCCACAACGCTCATCGCATCGAGCTCGCCGGCGAAAGCCTGCGTCGGACCCAAGCAAAGCAATCGAGGAAGGCTTGACCCAACACCATAGCCGGTGACAACAATCCATCGGCCAGCGAGGCGCGCGACCCGGGCGGCATCATTCCGTTACGGTGGGCGGCATCATTCAGGAATCCCGGGCGGCATTATCCCGTTACACCCGGGCGGCTTCGTCGGAATCGGCATCGTGGCGGTGGCGAATCGCCGTTGGGGGATTCCAGACACTCGCGGCAAACACTGAACCGGCCGTGGTACTGGGTTGCCATGAGTCCGCAATAAATCGCAGGTTTGAGTTGAACCTGCGATCTTTCGGAGCAGCGTTGAATTGAAGCAGCCGTGGGCCTTTCGCGCCCGGCGGGATAAGGCATGCGCGCGACATTGGAGGGGCACTTGGGATCGTTGACTTTAGCCGCAGCCGTGTTCGCGGTCGTCTTCGTCGGCGGGGCGATCGGACTGGAATTGCAGCGCGCGTTGCCGGAGAGCTATACGACTGGAGGCCCAAGGGACATGACCGGCGCTGTCGTCGGAATGATGACGCTTCTCCTCGCACTCGTGCTCGGCTTGTTAATTTGGACGGCATTCGGTGTGTTTTCGACCCAGAAGGCTTCCGTCCAGGTGCTTGCGATCACCGATCTGAAGCTAGACGAAGCTTTTCAAGATTACGGGCCGGAGGCGGCGGAGGGACACAGAATCCTCAGAGACGGGATCAAGAACACAATAGCCCAAATTTGGGGAGACAGCGGCGACGACGAGAAGGCCGTGATCCATAAATATGGCTACGCGCGTGCCTATCTGAAAGCCAGAATAGCCTATTTGAACACGCTTCAGCCAGCGTCGGATCAACAGACAGCGGCAAAAGCGGATGCGATCCAAGCCGCGACCGCGATAGGCCAGCTGCGCACGCAGATGACCCTCGCCCTGGTCGATCCCATCTCGTATTCGCTCATCAGCATAGTGGTGGCCTGGGCGGCGTTCCTCTTCTGCGGCTACGGCCTTTTGTCGAAACGTCATCCGATGTCGTATGTCGTGCTCGTGGTCGGCGCGATGGGCATCGCGTCGGCGATATACGCTATTGCCGATCTAATCAGTCCCTATTCGGGGGTCTTCGTGGTCAGTCCTGCGCCGCTCGTCGATGTGCTGAAAGCCATCGAGGAGGCGGCGGTGCCGGCGGGCAGCCATCGGTAGCTCGAGGCTGACGCCCATCGACCGGAGTCGACGTTTAGAGGACATCGCGTTTCCCGTGCCAAATTTTCGCGTCGTCGACCGGGATCAAGGGCATGCATGTCGACCGACCGGGTCGTCGTAGGTCTTCAAATAGGATTTCAGCGCCTTCGGATCGCGCGCGTCTAGGCGACCTCGCAAGCGTCTCGTCGAGCCAGTCAAGCGCGCGCTGGTTGAACCAGGCGCGCGCGCCGGATTCGCAATGTTCACCGGCCCCCTCGGCCGCCTTGAAGGCGAAAAATGTCTTGCTGCAGGCGAGCCGGTCGTAGAGGTCGCGCGCGGTGGCGCCGATCTCGTCGTTCTCGGCCGAGCAGATGAGGGTAGGGCAACGAATTGCCTCGGGCCGTTCCGTCACATATTCAGCGGTCAATCTCAGGTAGTCGATCGGCGTCTTGCGCCCATGCACGAGCAGGCCACGTCTCAGCGCCCAGCCCTGCGAGATGTGGGGTTCGGTTCAAGCGAACGATGTTCCCGAACTGTCAACTTGGGCGATGTTGCTGTTTGGCTTTGCGGGGCTCGGCTACGCGGGCTTTCGCCAGCGCCACAAGCTCACCGGCGCCACGATCGTCTGAGGGCGTCCCAAACAGAGCCGGCCGCTCCGCGGGGGCCATTCATTCCGCCGAGGACGGCCGCGTGCGGCTTGGCGTTCCGGCGACGCTCGCGACTACCGGCAGCGAACGCGGCCCCAGCGATCACGCCAGCACCAGGTGCAGCGCATCCGGCCCCTGCGGTCGCGCCAGCAGCGCCGCCATCCGACGTCGATAAAGTCGCCGCTAAGATTGCTGACCACGCTTTTCGAGAGCGGAACAACCTGCATCGCCGTGGCGCCTGTGGACCCCACCGCGGCAAGAACGAACCCTGCCAGCACGATCGCGATCGAGGTTTTCGGCATTGTAGTGTCCTCCCCTTTGGTTGCGAGGGGACGATACCAGCGCGGCCCATGCCTTCAATCGGGCCGATGCGTGAGGCTCTTAGCGACGTCAAGAACGGAACGCCCTTGCAACCGAGCACGGGCGCGGTACACAATTGCGACGCTGCAAGCCCCTCCACAACCTGGAGGCTCGAGCATTGCCATTGAAGCGGATGCTGCATGACAACCGAACCTTCGATCCGAAGGCGGTTGCGCTTCTCCTTGAGGTATTCGACGAGATCGTTGCCGATCTTAATTTGCGGATCGACGCCGATCGACAGAAAGCCGCAAAAATCGTCATGAGACTTGCCCACGGCCAGACGGAACTGGACGCAGCAAAGATCCGTGCCGAAGTCGTCAGGTTGATGCGAAAGGAAGGCCTCGGCAGGCGCAGGCGCCCGTTCTGAACAAGGCCGGCCGCTTACCGCGAACCGTCCAAAAAAAGCCCCGCGCGAGCAGAGGCCCGACGCGGGGCAGATTGGCGTGCTTGCGCTGGGGGGCGAGAATGAGCGCGCAAGCCAGTCAGGCACGCGACGGCATGTTCCGTCAAACAATCGGCCGCCGAGTCGCCCCGGCCGGTACGCGGCGCGCGCGATCGATTCAGGCGCCCTTCAGATTATCCGCCGACGACTTGCCGGTCCTGCGATCGGCGACGATGTCATAAGTGACCTTCTGACCCTCGTGAAGATCGTTGAACCCGGCGCGCTCGACGGCGCTGATATGCACGAAAACATCCTTGCTGCCGTCATCCGGCTGGATAAAGCCAAAGCCCTTCGTGGCGTTGAACCACTTCACTGTTCCTTGCGGCATAAGACACTTCTTTCAGGTAGGCGTTAGACTCGGCTGCTCGAATTCGCGCAGCCAGGTGAGACATCGAGATTTTGGAAGAAGTCGTCAGTCCGACGCGTCGCGCGCGCGAGGCCAAGTCGTCCGGCCGAAACTCGATTGGGGACAAATAATCGGAGGAGACGCTCTTCACAAGGCTCGGGGATGGCCGACGAAAAAGGGCGGCCCGAAGGCCGCCCCGATCGCCCGCGTTGCCGCAGTTTCATTCATGCCCGTGATAGAACCTATCAAGTTCCTGAGCCATGTCGCTTGCCTTTTGGATTGCGAAAATTGCCCGCTCTAACTCTTTGGGCGGCACTTTGATGACCACGTCATCGCCCTCCATAACCCGGCTCCTATCGCCGTCCAGCAGTTACCACGCGAGCTTCTCGGCGATCCCGGCCATATAGCCGAGGTCACGGATCGGCTCTTTCGCGGAACTCTTGGCGCGGCTTCCGCCTTGCCAAATCCTGCACGCCGACAAGGGTTACGACTCGAACGCGAAATACGCTCCCTTTCGGGGGCGGCTCCATCGCATTCCTTGACGGCGGCGTCGCCACGTTATCGTCATCGAGCCCGGTTCCCGAAGCGTCGACCTGGGCGATGATGCTCCTCGGATTCGCCGGACTCAGCTTCGCGGGCTATCGGAGTTCCCGCAAGGCGGCCTCGAGCGCCGCCTGACCGCCGGCGATAAAGAGCGCGCCGGTCGGGGGCGAGCATGAGCTATTCGGATTCCTGACGACGGAGGCCAACGCCCTCGTTGCGCCGATTCATCCGAAGGCCATGCCGGTGATCCTGACGACGCCAGAAGAGGTCGACCTTTGGCTGGGGGCCGATGTGCCCACGGCCCTCGAATTGCAGCGGCCGTTGCCCGACGAGGCGCTTAGGATCGTCGCGAGCGGTGAGAAAGAGGACCGGGCGATCGGTGTTTTCGAGGAGCAGTCGCCCCTATTTTGAGTGATTCTGGGCGCGATAGCCAAGTGTAAATGCGATGCCGCTTAGTCTGCTAGAGAAACGATCAATGGCTCCGACGATGTCGTCTACATCCTTCTTTGTGATTTTCTGCTCCTCGGGGCGAGGATAATACATGCTCCTGTCCGTTATCGATGAGTGGCATTTGCGGTCTATGAAATAATCGGCCTGTCGCATCCGAAAACCAAGATCTTCAAAATAATCAACGGCGTCCCTGATCTCGGGCTTTTTATCCAGGAGGCGCTGGTTTTTCACTACCTTGAAGGTATGTAACAGGGCCGCTATTTCAGCCGATTGTTTCCGGGGCAACCGGCGACCTCGGATTTCCTCCGAACTCTCGTTCAACAGTACAGAAATCCGGGCAAAAGTTTCACCGAGCTCGCGCTTTCTGTCCTCTTGCCGGAGAAGCTTGATCAGATTCTGGAGCAATCCCTGAAGATTAAGGTCGATGGTGAGGAGCTTCAGATCAGCGCTCAGGTTTGTCATGGTTGCCTCCTTTATGCACGCGTGGTCATCGAGACCTTGCACCCGATGCGCTGGGGGCTGCCAGCGCCAAGCAATGACCACGAAGTCCGCGAGGAGCACGCCCGTGATTCATTTGACCTGTAGCGCCGAATCTTGGATTGAGATCGTTGAGGCGCTCTTCGCCGTTGCAGCGGCGGTGCTTTGGTTCCTATCCGCGACCGTTCGAATCCCTTCGACAGCCGTCATAGATTTGAACATTGGCGACCTAGGCGAAGTCGGCAAGGCGTTCGGTCGCCAGAGCAAGCTGAACGCATGCGCCGCCACGTGTGCGGGGATAGCGGCTCTCTTGAGCGCGGCTCCGATCGTTACGCCGACATGCCTCAACTTGGGCTGAAATCAAAACGGTCCGCGGCAATCGATCATTGCGCGAAGGCCGCCCCCAATCCCGTCATCGACCGCGTCGGCGCACTCGGCGGCTGTTTGTGTTTGTGGAAGGAACTATCCGGCGTCTAACGCGTTGCTCGTCTGGCGCGTCTTATCGCCCCCCAGCCCGGCGCGCCCTTTTGGCCCCGCGGTCGAGCCCCTGCTCGCGCGGGGCCTTTTTCATGGTCGCCTCTGGCGCCAGCCTCACAGGTATAGGACTCGGACCGTGGACGACGAGACGGACATTCTTTTTCAGGAGGCGTTCGGCGCGCGACTGTTCCGGCGGGGTAGGCCGCGCGCGGCCCTCGAAGTCAAAAGCGCAGACATCTCGCTCGCGTTCCATGACGCTCGTCTGAGAGGATACGACCGCGCCAAGGCTGCCGCAGACAGCGCCAAGAGAAGTGGGACGAAAGCCGAGCGCGAATAGGTCAGCCTCAGGATGACGTCGCTGTTGCTCTCGCCCCGCCCGCATCTGGCCGGCCCGGTCGACAAACTAGCGGTCGAGACAGATCCTACGCGGGCGCAGCGTCGCGTCGCCCGCCAAGCTTAATTAGCACAATCCGTCGTCTGACGGGTGACGCTGGCGCCCGTGTTGTTATTCTGTGTGGTTGTGGTTCGCGTGTTGCACGGGGCTGGGCCAGGAGCGACGACGACCGGCCCCGGTCCGGAAGCTGCGCCGCCGATCGCCGCGCCCGCGACCCCGCCAACCGCGGCGCCGACCGGTCCGCCGACGACTGCGCCCGCCACTGCGCCACCAGCCGCGCCAGTCAAGGCTCCGTCGCCGTCGGCGAGGGCCAGGGTTGGCAGGACGGAGATTGCGAGAGCTGAAAGTCCAATGATGATACGACGCATGGAGTCCTCCTTCGTTTGAAGAGGTAGGGCAACGCGTGGTCGAAAGAATGGTTCCGATGTTGGTCCCTTCTGCCTATTGTCCGATGGAGCAGAACCGCGCGCCGAACGGCGACTATTTCATCTGGCTCGAGCCGCGCTTCGTTGACCGCTGCGCGCGCTGCGTGGGCGGGGCGAGAGCAACAGCGACGTCATCCTGAGGCTGGCGAAGGGGTGACAGTCGCCGGGGCAACTCGGCGGCCTTTTTGTTTGGAAGGGCCTCGGACCTTGCTTACATTCCGGGAACACCCAGGCTCTGATTGTGCAAGGCGGGCGAAACCTTTCTCGCCAATCTCGATTCGATCACCGTCGAACAGATGTGCGAGACGGCCGAGAAAGCCCATGTGCTCGACGACGAGAAGGCGGCCGCCGATTTCGCTATTTGATCCCGGCATTTAACCAGACGCCGAAACGGCTTGCGCTTGACGCAGATCTCCCTCTGCTCGCCTTTTCGCCGGCCTATGGACGCCCTGGCGCGGCGTGCGCGGCCCCAAGAGCGCGCCGGTCGACGGCGAGCATGAGCTATTGGCCTTTCTGGCGACGGAGCCCAACGCGATCGTCGCGCCAATTCACCCCAAGGCCATGCCGGTAATTCTGACGACGGCGGAAGAGGTCGACCTTTGGCTTGCGGCTGACGCGCTCAAGGCCCTCGAGCTTCAGCGGCCGTTGCCCGACGACGCGCTCAGGATCGTCGCCAGCGGCGAGAAAGAGGACCGGGGGCCGCCCTGGTTCGTTGCGCGGTGGTCAGTATGGATTTGCTATGAATCTCAGTATTGCCTGCCCCAATGCACCCTCGGCGGTGTTGAAGTGGGCGATTGCGGACATATGGTTATGTCCTCTCAGCCAGAACGTCGGCGGCGTGCGCCGCTTCGCTTGTCCCAGACGAAAGACGAGCTCGACGCAGTGCACGTCGATGAGCGGATTTTCGAATTCGCTCCAGGCGACGAACGTCGGCGGCGAATGAACGCCGACATGCGATACGGGCGATAGTGCGTCGAGCTTATCCATGTCGGACGTGCCGTGATAGAGAGCGACTTTCGCGGCATTGGGATTGTCGGGAAACGTCTCAGCTCGAACGCGACCGCTGACAATGATGACCCCGCGAAGGCCATGTCCCTCCGGCGGCTGCATCTGCCGGTCGTAAGCATATGTACCGACGTGCGCGCCGCCAGCTGAATGGCCCATCAGGAAGATCTGCGCGCGATCGATGCCGAGGTCATCGGCGTTGCGCTGCACCCACTGGACTGCAGCGGCGACGTCGACGCTTCCCCCGGGATAGGGCGCATCACGCCCGAGGCGGTAGCCGACATTGACGCCCACAAGGCCGTTGCACGCGAAGTATTTCAATACATTCGAATAGATCTGGTCGCTGCGGTTGCGATTGCCGTCGAGGAAGGCGCCCCCATGAACGAAGACGACCGCCGGCTTGGCGCTAGCGCGCGGAGCAGGCAGATACACGTCGAGCATTTGCCGCTCGTGGGCGCCATACGTGATGTCGTATCGGACAGGCAGGCTATGCTCAGGGCCGGCGCGAAGGACCTCGCTGAACCGGTCGATCATCAACTGCACGTGCATCGGGACATTCTCGCCCCAGCGCGGACCGACGGTCGCCATAAGCGCCCAGAGGTCGGCCGGTATCGACGGTAAGCTTTTCCCAGTATCGTTCATCGACTATCGAGACCGAACTGCAAATAACTTGAGTCAGCGCCGCCTGTCGAGCCGCCGACGCCTGCCGAACCGCGTCGCACACCGCAGGATACGATGCAACTTGATCGGCCATCGCTCTAATACGCGAATGCCGCGCCCATCCCCTCGCCGTCGGTCGGCGGGCTGTATTTCGACAAGAGATCGGCGAGCGCCGCCGAGTCCGGCTCAACGCGACCAACCGACGCGAGAATCCCCATGTTCGTAATTGCCGCGCTGAGCGGCGCCGGCGCCGCTCGAGCCGCGCTTTGCACCGCGTTTAGCGGAGCCTGTCGAAAGCATTGAGCTTGGCAGCGAGCGTCCTAAGCCCCAGCAGCGTCCTTGGCGGGCGCGCCGATCTTGAAGCCGGCTCTAATAGATGCAGGTCGGCGGTTCCGGTCCCCAATCGGGAACCGCATCGGCCCGGAATATGTCAAAGGCGGTCGATGATCGGTAGTGGGCCAGTTTGAATGCCCCTTCGGCTTCTGGCATCGCTGAACCAGCCGGTGGCGGTCTGTGCGATTTTCTTGCGTTCTTCTCCTGTAAGCGAATCAGCACGCGCGCGTCCGCCTTTCAATCCGCCCTTACGACCGAGAGCGACGGCGGCGGGGTCTTTGTTCGGATCGTTTTCGGGCGCGGTCTCAATATCCGCAACGTGCCCGTGGCGATATCGACCATGAGTTTCGCCCATTCGTGGGGGGCGTTTAGGGGCGTTCGGCATATCCGTCGCCCCCTTCTCCAGCTAGCCATTTGGCTGAACTATGCCGGACCCAATCTTTGGCCTCTTCCTCTGTTTTAAACCCGCCAAGCTGAAACGGCGGCGCATCATGATAGACGGCCTGCACATACCAGCCAGATTCGTCCCTAAATTCAGTGGGGCGGAATTCAATTTTTGGCTTGGTCTTCTCCATGCTCGCATTATGCGGCCGGAGAGGCGATGGCGCTAGAGAGAAATTCCGCCGCCTTATTCAAACTGGCCCACTACCCGATGATCCTGCCGTTTGACAGCAAGCGCGTAGCCGTCTCGGAACTACGGGATGGCAGAGTCACCCCGATTTCGACCTTGTACGTCCCGCCAAAACCTACGAAGCCTCAGCCCGATTTGGCTATGTTGGAGCGGTTGGACATTGGAGCTTAGCCGCGAGATCTATCTCACGAGGCGGTTCTCGAAACATCATCGAGCCCAGTTTGTCAGTGATTCTTCAGTTGGGGCGTCACTCGGCCGGCTTCCGCCTTAACCGTCTTTTTTCGCCTCAGTCGGGAGGTCTTGTTGGGGTAAACGTTAGGGTTCCAGAAAAAACGATGCTATTACATTCTGTATTTTCAACATCTTACAACGATAGTTGGGCGGACTCCCTCTCCGCCAAGCCTACGAAGAAACTCTAATGACGTCAGCAGTTTGTCGGTTGCGAGTTAGTCCAGTCCACAAATAGGTCCACAACGAGATCCGCCCGAAGCAGGCGTCGACCGACAATTCAACACGGCGCTAGGATGGGCCGGAGCAGACGTTTCTCGGCCTGATTTTCCGTCAGCAAGTCGATGGCGACGCCCAGGCATCAAGTCCGTCAAGGGGGATCGCGATGGCCCTCGTCGCGCCCGCCTGACAACTGGGGTGACGGGCGCTTGCCCTCGATGAAAGCAAGAGTCAGCAGCCGGGCAGGCCGAGACGAACGCGCGTCTGGGGCTACGTGCTGAAGCGCTTCAAGGAGGAAAGCCGGATCCTCCGCCGCGTACCACGCGCCCATTGCAACCGCGCGCAGGGGCTCGGGGGCTGTCGGATCGCCGAGCTCAGACGGAGGGCTCGGGCCCCTGTCCGGCGGAAGGAAATGCAGGCTCTGGCGTATGGTCTCGCCCGAGGCCGTCAACTCAATCGAGTAGTCGCCCGGCTTCCAGTCGATCTCGGGAGTCGTCCACAGCGTTCCGTATCCGGGTCCGTTGGCAACCGGCCGTCCGTCTCCGTCGAGGATCCGGATCTCCACAAGCGGCGGCGAAACCCAGCCGATCGTGAGTTTCCGCCTCCCTGCAAGGACGGTTTGGGGCAGCGCGAACAGGGGGGCGGAAAGCTCGCTCCCTGCCCGGCTCTCAATGTTGCCGCGGATCGAGGCTGAGACTTGCTCGCGCTGTTCCCGATCGAACAACTGCACAACCGAGGCCGTCCAGGCCAAGGCGCCGGACAGGAACCCCTTCGGTGGAATCCGCCCGGTGATCGTCGCGACATCGTTCGCCTTCGAAAACACGATTGGGCCGTCCTGCCCAACGATGCGCAGGGTGAGTGTGGCGAAGGGGTCGTTGACCTCAATAGTGTCGCCGTTGAAGACCGGAGCAAGTATCGCGACTTCGCGTCGCGTCTCGCCTGTCTTTAGGACATAGACATCGGCGCGGTGGTCGAAACTCTCGATATAGCCAATCTCAACCGATTTGAGCTGGGCTTCCCCCGTATGGATGGCGGACGACCACCAGACGGCGCTTATAAGCACCGGAATCCAACGCTTCATCCGTCTCCGCCCTCCTGCGCAACCCCCTGGGGTCGAGGCGCCCCTCCGTCCTCTTTCGAAGGCGGCTTCAGCAACCATCGCCACCTCAGCCGTCGTATGTCCCGCGCCATCGTGACCGTCGAGTTCCAGAGGTCATGCAGAAAAGCGCCCAACGCCGGAACCGCGAGATCCAACACCGCGCCGGCCTGGAAGCTGTTGAGGAGGGCAAACATCAGCATGAGAAGGAATATGCTGAAGGCGGCCGCGGCAACGATCGGGCGTAGGATCAAAGTCAGAAGCGAGGCGACGACGATCACAAAAAGGCTGATCACCACGCGCAGCGGCGTTGGGAATTCCCGCGGTGTCCCGTTCTGGGTAAGGGCCTCGATCGCATTGATAATCATCAACGAGCCGGGCATGACGCCGAGCGGCGTGTTGTAGTGGTCGCCGCCAGCCTCGAAGCTTCCGCCGATCACAACTATCCTGCCCTCGAGGCCGGGCAGCGCCGCACTTGGGTCGCCCGGAACCACAAGACGCGCTGGGCGCACTTCGACGAGCTGGGTCTCGCCGCCGCCGGCAGCGGCGGGCAAGTCCACGACCGGACCGAGCCCGACCGCGCCGGCCTTCCATGCGATCCGATAGATCACGCGCTTGCTCACGTCGTCATCTTCGATCCGGATCGGGCGATCTTGTGGCAACGAGTCAAGCGCCCCCTTCCGCCCGTGATTGACACGCTCGCAATTGGCGGGCGCGACGGCGGCGAGGCTGCTGATCATCCGCTTGAGCGGCGGGTCTTTTTCTGCCGGAGGCGCTCCATAAATCGCTTGCCGGGCGATCACCGCTGCAGCGAGATGCATGGAAGGCACGACGATGGGCGCGGTTCCGTCGCATGCCTCGGCAAAGAGCTTCCAGCGCCTGACTTTGCCGTCGCTGTCGCGCTCGAATAACGGCGAAGTGAATATCACGTTGTCTTTGGCCGGAACCACGTCGCCGTTGACCGTTCTCTGGCCGATCGCCCCGTCGTATTGCGTGATTCTTGGTTGCGGCAAGCCGCCATCAGGATCGTCAGTGAGTGAGCGGACCAGCAGAAGCGGAGGCCATTCAGATTTATAGTCTTGTAAGAAATCTTTGAGCGCTTTCCCGTCGGTTGCGTCCGAATAGGCCAGGTCGACGTCCAGGGCGACGGCGAGCGGTCTCGACCGCGCAACGCGCTCGAGAAGGGTCGCGAGATGGGCTCGCGGCGTCACCAAAGGCGAGCCCCAAGCCTTCCAGGTCGCGTCGTCGATGTCGATGAAGACAAAGGCCGGCGACGTCGGCATGCGGTAGGTGGTCCGTTCGAGGAGCCGGATCATCTGATCCGCCGTGTCGTCCCCTACCCTCCGAACCAACAGAAGCGGGGGCTGGAAGCGGAGAATCACAATCTCGATCAGGATGCCGAACACAACCGAGAGCGCCAGCTCGAACGCGTTCGGATGATGCGCCTTACACCACTTCAGCGCCTTTATCGGCGTACTCACTTTCCCGAAAGCTCCAGTGCCGCGCTTCAACAGGCGGGCGGCGGCAGGGGGCCGCTCAGCCCCGAACAATCCTATGACTCCGGTATCCGCGGCGCTACGGGCTTGATGGAGTGGAGCTGGACGAGCGAACGGCTAAGCCAAGGCCCGCCCGCTCCCGCCGCGGCGCCCGCGTTTGTTGGCCGATCATCGAATCGCAACAGCACCCAACCGTGGAGCCAAAGCTCCGACCGACGAGTCGGCGCGGGATCGAAGTCGCACGGCGCTTTGTCGTCCACCGGATGCTAACCCTTCGATGCGAACGGCGGCTCTCAGTTGGCGAGCCGACCAAGACGCCACGGAAAAGCTGCGCCAGCAGCGGGTCTCGCGGGCATGAATAGTGCTTTCGCAAATGCACTGATGTCGATCGACCCACCCCGGAACGGCCGAGCCTTCGCGCCGACACTGGCGCCGTCACGAAATGCCCGCGCGCCCAGCCTTGCTTCTTTTTCTGCCGATGATACTAGTGTATCCAAAATGACTAACATGCCAGCAGCGACGGCGCTGGGCTGATCCGGTCGGGCCACGACCCGAAGCGAGAAACGGGAGGGACGCGTGTCGGGCAACACTTACCCGAAACTGCACAACGCCATGTGGCCCGGTCTCGTGGGCAAGGGACCGGATTCGGAGCCGCCCATAGACCTCGACACCATGCTCAGGCTGACCGCCGCCGCCCGCTCCGGCGGGGCCAAGTTCGAAGGCGTCGACCTGTTTCTCGCCGATCCGCACACATCGATCGATTCCTCCAAGGACGACGTCAAGCGCCTCGCCGACAAGATCGGCGGCCTTGGCCTCTCGGTCGGCTCGGTCGTCGCGCCGGTATGGCCGCCGGTTGGCGGCGGTTCGGCTATGGGATCGGCGGACGAGCGCAAGCAGTTCCTCGCCGCGGTCGAGAAGGCGTGCGGCATTGCAAAGCAGCTCCGCGAAATCGGGATTCGCAAGTCCGGGGTCGTCCGGATCAACTCGGCGACCGGCGTGCACGAGTGGTCGGCGAAAGCCGCCGAAAGCCAGAAAGCGGTCGCCAAGACCTTCGCCGCGGCCTGCGACATCGCCGGGCAGCATGGCGAGCGCCTCGCCGCCGAAGGCGAAATCTGCTGGGGCGGGATGCATAGCTGGAAGCACATGGTCGAGCTTCTCGAGATGGTCGGCCGGCCGAAAACGCTCGGCTTCCAGGCCGATATGGCGCACACCATGCTCTACACGATGGGCTACAACGCGCCCGAGCACCGCATCCTGCCCAAGGATTACGACTGGAAGGACCGCAAGACGCTCGACGGCGCCCTGAAGCAGGTCGCCCACGCGCTGCGGCCCTGGACGATCGACTTCCACGTCGCGCAGAACGACGCGACCGTCAAAGGCGAAGGCTCGCACGACAAGACCGGGCGCCACTGCATGGTCGGCGATCCGAACGGAAAGCTCGACATCACCTTTCACGCCGGTTTCTGGCTGCGCGACGACAAGGGCGAGCTCACCAAAGTCTGCAAGCACATCTGCTGGGACGGGTGCATGTTCCCGAACTCGGAGATGATGAAGCAGAAGACGTGGGACGACATTCTGGGCGCGATGGTCGCCGTGCGGGATGCGCACGGCTGGGTTCAATAGGCGGCCAAGAGACCGGTCTTGGACAAGGGGAGAAGCATGGCCGCCCGAAAGAAGATCAACGTCGGCATGGTTGGCTACGGCTTCATGGGCCGTACCCATTCGAACGCGTTCGGAAAGGTCAACCAGTTCTTCGATCTCGGCTACGAACCCGTTCTGAAGGCCGTATGCGGACGGGACAAGGCAAAGGTCAAGGATTTCGCAGATACCTGGAACTACGAGTCCGTCGAGACTGACTGGCGCAAGCTCGTCAAGCGGAGCGACATCGACCTCATCGACATTGCCGCTCCCAACGACACGCACGCCGAGATCGCCCTCGCGGCCGCGGCGGCGGGCAAGATGGTCATGTGCGAGAAACCGCTCGGGCGCAACGCAGCGGAATCCGCCAAAATGACCAAGGCGGTCGAGAGCGCCAAGGTCGCCAACATGGTCTGGTACAACTACCGGCGCGTGCCGGCGGTAACGTTGGCCAAGCAACTGATCGACGAAGGCCGGCTTGGGCGCGTCTATCACTATCGCGCGAAATTCCTCCAGGACTGGACCATTTCGAAGGACCTGCCGCAGGGCGGGACCGGACTGTGGCGCCTCGACGTCGGCGTTGCGGGCAGCGGCGTGACCGGCGATCTGCTCGCCCATTGCATCGACACGGCGCTGTGGCTCAACGGCGGCATCGACAAAGTCACTGCGATGACCGAGACCTTCGTCAAGGAGCGAATGCACAATCTGACCGGCAAGGTCGAGCCGGTCGGGATCGACGATGCGAGCCTTTTCCTTGCGCGGTTCGCCAATGGTTCGCTCGCCAGTTTCGAGGCGACCCGCTACGCGCGCGGCCACAAAGCGCTCTACACCTTCGAGATCAACGGCGAACATGCATCGATCTTCTGGGACCTGCATGACCTGCACCGCCTGCAATATTTCGATCACCGCGACGACGGGATCGTGCGCGGATGGAGGTCGCTTCACATCACCGACAGCGATCATCCCTACATGAATCACTGGTGGGTGCCGGGTCTGCAGATCGGCTACGAGCATACTTTCGTTCATCAGGTCGCGGACTTCCTCGAAGGCCTTGCCTCCGGCAAGGCGGCGGCGCCGACTTTCCGGGACGCGCTTGCCACCGACCGGGTGACGGACGCAGTGCTACGCTCCGCGCAAGAGCGGCGCCTGGGAAAAGCCGTGAGCCCGGGCGTGGGCCGAGAGCCTGCCCCCGGGTTCCGCCGGGCGGAGGTCGCAAACGCAAGGCGGAAACGGGAGTTCGGATAAGCGGATGGTCACCGGAAAGGCGGTTGCGCTTCGCCTCTCGGAGGTCACCAAGACCTATGGCGAAGTGCGCGCCCTCGACGGCTTGAGCCTGGAGGTCGCCGAGGGACGTTTCTTCGTGCTGTTTGGGCCAAGCGCCGTCGGCAAGACCACGACCTTGCGGGCCGTTTCCGGACTCGTTCGGCCGGACAGCGGCTCGATCCGCATCGGCGATCGGGACGTGACCAACGCCCCGATCAAGGGGCGCGGCGTTTCGATGGTGTTCCAGTCATTCGCCCTCTATCCGCATCTGACCGTCTTCAAGAACCTCGCCTATCCGCTGATCGAGGACGGCGTCCCGTCGCATGAGATCGCCCGGCGGGTTCGCGAGACCGCCGACATGCTCAAGCTTGGTCATCGGCTCGAGCAGAAGCCGGCGACGCTCTCGGGAGGCGAGCAGCAGCGCGTGGCCCTCGGCCGCTCGCTGATACGAACGCCTGGACTTCTGCTCCTCGACGAGCCTCTCACCAACCTCGACGCCAAGCTCAGACACGACATGCGCGCCGAGCTCAAGCGGTTGCACCGTCAGTTCGGGATGACGGTCGTTTACGCAACGCCGGACGAACTCGAGGCGCTATCGATGGGCGAGGAGATCGCGGTCCTCAGGGCCGGCCGCGCCGTTCAGCAGGGCACGCCGGACGATCTTTACGACCGGCCAGCCGACCGGTACGTCGCGAGCAAGATCGGCTCGCCGCATATGAACATCTTCGACGTCAGAGCCGCAGGCGACGGCTTGACCCTCGAGACGCCCTACGGCCGATTGGGCCGTCCGCCTCTCGCCGCGCCTCTCGCCGCGGGAGAGCAGGTGTCGCTCGGCGTCCGCCCGTCCGACATCCGCCTCGCCAATGGCTCGTCCGCATCGAGCGAACCGATCGTGCAGCAGCTCGAGCCCCTGGGAGACATAACGATCGTCTCGCTTCTCGCAAACAATCAGCCGCTTCGCATGGTCCTGCCGGAGGCCCAGGCGGTGAACATCAAGGAAGGCGACAGACTTCCGATACTCATTGACCCGGCGAAGATCTATCTGTTCAGAGGTCATGACGGTTCGGCCATCGGCCGATAAAAGCGGCGCCAAAATGAGAGCGCCAGGGAGGAACGGAAATGAAACTGCATGCAAGTATGATGGGCGGTCTCGCCGCAGCGGCGCTGACGGTCGCCGCGGGAATCGCGAGCGGGCCGGCCGTCGCCGAAGACGTTACGCTGAAAATGGCCGTGCCCGACTGGCCGCCGACCCACATCATGAAAGACCTGTTCGACAAGAACTACAAGCCACCGTCGGGCAACAAGGTGACCCTCGACATCGACTACATTCCTTGGCCCGACTACTACACCCGCCTCAACGCCTCGCTGACCTCAGGCGAGAAGAAATACAATATGGCGGTGTCGGACAGCCAGTGGCTCGGCGCCTTCATCGAGGGCGGTTACTACCTCAACATCAACAAGTACGTTGACGCGGACCCCGGCCTTCAGGCCGTGTTCAAGGACCTTCACCCGGCGGTCAAGGACTCCTATTCCACCTATCCCTATAAGTCGGACCAGCTGTACGGCTTCCCGCAGATGCCGGACCTGGTCGTCAATTATTATCGCAAGGACGTCTACTGCGATCCGACCGAGCAGAAGAATTTCAGCGACAAGTACAAGTACAAGCTGCCCTGCACGCCCGAAGAGATGGACCAGATCACCTGGGACAATTATCGCGACTTCGGCGAGTTCTTCAACCGCAAGAAGGGCGACATGCTGATGGGCAAGCCTCTCGATGACGACTTCCACGGCATCGAGTTCCAGGTCGGCAAAGGCTATGACTTCTTCACCACCTCTGCCTATGAGTTCCTATGGCAGCACGGCGGCGACATCTGGGATGAGACCAAGCAGCCCAACGCGCACGCGGTGGGCGTCATGAACTCGCCGGAGGCGGTGAAGTCTTTCGAGCACCTTCTTTCGCTTGTGAAATACTTCCCGCCGGAGGGTACGACGGGCAACCTTGACATCTTCAAGACGGATGAGCTCTTCCGCGCCGGCAAGGTGTCGAGTAACCTCGAGTGGATCGGGTTCGCTGAGAGTTCCATCCATCCGGACACCTCGAAGGTCGCAGACAAGGTCGCCTTCTCGCAACTGCCCGGCCTCAAGACCGACAAGGGGATCGAGCGCTGGTCGGTGATCGGCGGTCAGCCGTTCGTTCTCATGACCTGGAACACGGACCTCCAGAACAAGGAGGCGCTCGACTTCGTCAAATGGTGGCTGTCGAAGGACACCCAGATCGCCTACGCCAAGGCTGGCGGGCAGAGCGCCCTCAAGTCCGTCTACACCGACCCGAGCTACGTGACCTTCCGCCCGTGGAACCGCACCTGGGCGGAGAGTCTCGATTGGCAGAAGGACTTCTGGCACATCCCTGAGTTCTTCGAGCTTCTGACCCAGCAGCAGGAGGAATACACCAAGGCGGTGGCGGGTCAGCAGGACGCCAAGACGACGCTCGACAACATCGCCAACTTTCAGGAGAAGACTCTGAAAGAGGCGGGGCGCATCAAATAAGCGCCACTGTCGAAGGAACAAGCAGCGCGCCGCCCGAGGGCGGCGCGCACCCCAACGCTATCGCCGTCTTGCGACCGGCTGTTCCCTACCTGAATCCCCTGCAGGCGCACCGACCGGCGGACGCATGACCACGACGACCGACGTTCACGAATCCATTCCGCTCTTTCAGCGGCTGATCGCCCCGCGCTGGGACAACTGGCGCGGCGGCCTCATGCTGTTCATCGTTGGTATGGCCGTGGCCATTTCGCTCCTGCCGCCGAAATATTCCTTCTGGGCGTCGGCGGCGCTGGCGATGCTGTTCGCTGCGACCGTAGTTGTGAACGCCTGGGGCCGCTACACCGGCGGTCTGCTCGTGGCGCCGGCGCT
Organism: uncultured Alphaproteobacteria bacterium; assembly: GCA_963767245.1. Lineage (GTDB taxonomy): Bacteria > Pseudomonadota > Alphaproteobacteria > Rhizobiales > Beijerinckiaceae > Roseiarcus. Next base: position 73,442 of record CAVYDG010000003.1, on the reverse strand, counting down.
GGCGCTGCTCTTCGTAATGAATGTCTTCCCGTTGCTGTGGTCTTTCGGGCTCTCGTTCTTCAGCTATCGGACGAACCGCGCGAGAGCGCCGACCTGGGTTGGGCTCGACAATTACGCCAACGTTCTGAGCGATCCCGAAGTATGGGACCGGCTCCACAACACCATCATCCTCGTCATTATGACCGTCACGACCCAGATGGTTGTGGGCTTCCTGCTCGCCCTCCTGTTCTCGAAACAGTTTCCGCTCCGGCGTTTTCTCCTGATTCTCGTTCTGACGCCGATGATGCTGTCATTCGTCGCGGTCGGGGCCTTCTTCCGCTACTATTACGATCCAACCTTCGGGCTGCTCTCGCAAGCGGTGCGCCTGTTCACCGGCCAGCCGTTCATTCTGATGAACACGGTTTGGGGCGCCCGCATCGGCATCGTTTTCGCCGACGCCTGGATGTGGTCGCCCTTCGTGATGCTGCTCGTGCTCGCGGGGCTCGTCAGTGTGCCGAAATATCTCTACGAGGCCGCCGCGATCGACCGGGTATCCAAGTGGCGGCAGTTCTGGTCGATCACGTACCCTTATATCCGCGGGCTCATGCTTCTTGCGCTGCTGTTCCGGACGATCGAGGCCTTCAAGCTGTTCGATCTCGTCTTTCTGCTCACCAACGGCGGACCTGGCACCGCGACGGAGACGATTGCCCTGCGCGTCTATCGCATCGCTTTCGAGAACAACAAGACGAGCGAATCGGCGGCGGTCGCCTATATCCTGCTTTTCACGGTGATCGTGCTCACCAACCTTTACCTCTATTTCGCCACCCAACGCGCCAGGGAGGCCGCGCCATCATGACCGAGACGGCCGCCAATTCAGCCGACGCTTCATCCTCGGCCACGCCCTTCTCGCAGCTGATGGACCGAATTCGCGCTCGCCGATCTTCGACGCGGCGTCGGCGACGCTGGATGGGGACGGACGCTCGCCGCCGCGATCGTCAGCATCATCTACTTCTTCCCCGTGTTCTGGATCATGCTCACCTCGTTCAAGACCTATGAGGATGCGCTCGCGGTGCCAGCCAAGTTCTTTTTCACGCCAACCCTCAACAATTTCGCCGAGGTGTTCAGCCGCGCCTATTCCGCCGGCGGCCCGGTGCAGAACACCGGGTTCGCGCTCTATTTCTTCAATTCGCTGTTCATCTCCGGGGTGAGCGTCTTGCTTGCGCTCGCAATCGGCACGATCGCGGCTTTCGGCTTCTCCCGCTACCCGCTGAAGGGCAACGACACCTATCTCTTCATAGTCCTCACGACGCGCATGCTGCCGGCGATCGTGGTCATCATCCCGATCTTCATCATGTTTCGCGTCACCGGCCTTGCCGGCACATACGCCGGCATCATCTTGCTCTACACGATGTTCAATCTGCCGTTTGCGATCTGGATGATGAAGAGCTTCTTCGACGAGCTCGCGCTCGATGTCGAGGATGCGGCGCGCATCGACGGTTCGTCGGACATCCGCGTCTTCTTCAAGATCTGCCTGCCGCAGGTGCTGGCCGGCCTCGCCGCAACCGCCGTCTTCGGCCTCATCCTGACCTGGAACGAGTTTCTGTTCGCGCTCCTGCTCAGCGGCGTCGAGACGCGCACCGTTCCGGTCGCCATGTCGCAGACGATCGGCGGCGACATGGGCGTGCGCTGGGGTCAGCTCGCGGCGATCGAGACCCTGTTCCTCATTCCTGTCATCATCGTCACGTTTGCGCTACAGAACCAGCTATTGCGCGGCGTCACTTTCGGAACGGTCAAGAGATAGCGCGGATGTCGACGATCGAACTCAGAAATGTCACCAAGCATTTCGGCGCGTTCACCGCAGTGAAAGACCTAAGCCTCTCTGTGTCGCCGGGCGAGGTAGTCTGCCTTTTGGGCCCTTCCGGTTGTGGCAAGACGACGACTTTGCGGATTGTCGCAGGCCTCGAGCGCGCGAGCAGCGGCGACGTGGTCATTGCCGGCAAACGCATGAACGATCTCGCGCCCGACCAGCGCAACATCGCGATGGTGTTCCAGTTCTATGCGCTCTATCCGGCGCTGAGCGTGCACGAGAACATCATGTTCCCGCTGCATGTCGAGCGGCTCGACGCGCAAACCGCCTCTGCGCGGGTCGCGCGGGTCGCGCGAATGCTGCAGCTCGAATTCCGTCCTCGACCGGACTGCCGAACCAGCTCTCGGAGGGGGAGAAACAACGCGTCGCCGTCGCGCGCGCGGTGGTGCGCGATCCCAACTGCTTCCTGTTCGATGAGCCCCTGAGCCGCCTTGACGTCGAGCTGCGCCAGACCATGCGCAGCGACATCAAGACGGTGCTAAGGGGACTCTCGAAGGCGACCGTGATTGTCACCCACGATCAGCTCGAGGCCCTCACGATGGCGGACCGAATTGCGATCATGCGCGACGGCGTCATCGAGCAGATCGCCTCGGCGCACGAGGTCTTCGCCAAACCGGCGACCGCTTTCGTCGCGAGTTTCATTGGAACACCGCAGATGAATCTTCTGCAAGCCGAGTTCGAAGGCGTGGAAGACGGACGCGGACGGTTCACGATAGACGGCCAGGCAATTCGCCTCCCGGTCGATCCCGCAGTCAGGAAGCTCGCGAAGGGCGAGGTCACTATCGGCATCCGGCCGAGAGCGCTCGTCCTCGACGAAGCGGCGAGCGGCGACGCCATCGCCGGCCGGGCCGAACTGATCGAGCCCATGGGCGCCGAGACGCTGGTTCACGCTCGCACCTCGCTTGGCAGCGACATTCGAGTCGTCGTGCCGCGCGAAATCCGTGTGAGCGCGGGAGATCTGGCTGAGACTCCGGACCGACGCGCGGGAGACGCACGTATTCGATTTTTCCGGGAGGGCCGTGCGCGCATGAGCGAGGAAGCATCCGTCGTCTCGAGGGCGAGCGGAGGAATGAGCCCGCTCGCAGCCCTGCGCCTCGAATGGACCGTCATCGGCCTCGGCATTCTGGCGCTCGCGCTCATTTTCCAGCCGTTCAGCCTGACGCTTTACGGGGTGGGCTGCGCGCTCGTCGTCTTCGCCGGCCTCGTCAACAACCTCCTGCCGCTGTGCCAGCCGGGAACGGCCTATCGTTCGCTCGTCAACGCCGCGCTCATCGTGGCGCTCGCGTTCTGCGTCGTGATGCTCATCTCCATAACCGCGGCGCATCTCTACGGCGTCTTTTTCGTCATCGCGACCGCGGCGCCGACGGGAGACCCGTTCTATCGCCAGCCCTTTGTCTGGGGCGTGGCCGGAACCGCCATATTGCTTGCGGGGCTCCTCACGTTGATCGTGAGGGGTCAGCGCTGACAAAGCGGCTCTCCGGCGCAAGCAAAAGAGAATGAGGGAGGAACGAATGCTCTTGGGATTCAATATGCTTCTCTGGTCGGATGGGCTTACCGAGGAGCACTTCCCGCTGTTCCCGAAGCTCAAGCACGCAGGCTTCGACGGGATCGAGATTCCCGATCTTTGGCGGCGCACCGGATAAGTTCAAGGAGATCGGCAAGGCTGCACGCGACAATGGCCTGCGCGTGACGGCCGTGACCACCATGCCCGACGAGGCGCACGACTGCCTGAGCGACGATCCTGCGATCCGCGCCGGCGCCCTCGCGCATATCAAGTGGGCGATCGACCGCCTCGCCACAGCCGGCGGCGAACTCCTTTGCGGGCCTTTCCATCAGCCGCTCGGGGTCTTCAGCGGCAAGTCGCCGACCAAGGCTCAACGCGCTAACGTCGTGAGCGTCCACAAGGAGGCAGCCGCGTACGCGGCGAAGAGCAACATCAAGCTCTCGGTCGAGCCGCTCAACCGCTTCGAGTGTTACGTGCTCAACACGGTTGCGGATGCCGCCGAAGTCGTGCGTCAAGTCGGCGCGCCAAACTACGGCCTGCTCTACGATACGTTCCATTCCAATATCGAAGAGAAGGACCCTGTCGGCGTCATCGCTCCCAATATCGCCCACATCAATCATGTGCACTTCTCCGAGAATGATCGCGGGACCCCTGGCAAAGGACACGTTCCCTGGGCTGCGACGATGAAGGCGCTCAAGAAGGCCGGCTATTCCGACTGGTGCACGATCGAGGCGTTCGGCCATGCGCTCCCAGGCCTCGTGGCGGCGACGAAGGTCTGGCGCGGCCTCTCGGCGAGCCCCGAAGAAGTCTACGAGGTCGGCGGCAAGTTCCTACGCGAACAATGGGCGAAAGCCTGACGCTGCGGTCCAGGCTCGCCCAGTTTTCGAGACTGCCGATCGCCAACGATCGCGGTCGCTCGGCCGGTCTAGGCCCCCGGCCGGGACCCATGCATTGGCCAGTTCGACCCCGACCACGCGCGGCAACGATCGCGCGACGCTTGCTCGGCGCGGCGAGCGCCTCCTTCAGGCGGCTTTCTGCTCGCGGCTCTTGAGTGTTTCGCCGTGATGGATCTCCGTCCCCAAGACCTTCAGGCATTCGCGCATGAAGGCGGCAAGTCCGGGCCAACCTTTGGCGGAGACAAGGTTGCCGTCCACGCAGGCGCCGGTCGGCTCGACATCGACATAGATGCCGCCGGCGAGGCGCACCTCCGGTTCGCAATATTGCAGCGCCGCCACGCGTCGCCCTTTCACGACCCCGTCGACCGCGATCAGCACCTGGACGCCATGACAGATCGTAAAGATCGGCTTCCCGGTATCATGGAAGTGGCGGACGATGTCCTGCACCCGCTTGTCGATCCGGATATATTCGGGCCCGCGCCCGCCGGCGACGTAAACCGCATCGTATTCCTTGGGCGTCACCCTGGCGAAGGTTTTGTTGAGCCCATAGAGATGGCCGGGCTTTTCGGTGTAGGTCTGATCGCCCTCAAAATCGTGCAGTGAGGTCTTGATGTTGTCGCCGGCCTTCTTGTCGGGACACACGACGTCCACCTTGTGCCCGACGGCATGCATCGCCTGCTCGAATACGAAAATCTCGTATTCCTCGCTGAACTCGCCGACAAGCATAAGAATCTTCTTACCCGCCATGACGTACCTCCTTCTTCTGCCCATTTGAGGCTCGCAGCCGCGCCGGCAGTTGTCAACGGACCGTGCGGATTGTTTTCGGATAAGCGCTCGCGCTTTTGGAGTTCTGCTTCCGGCGATTCGCAAACAAGAAGCTCGCGAACTCTCGCCCTGCCTCAACACGAAACCCTGGACTGGTTGAGGTGTCAGCTGCGCGCTGCGCCCCTGCCATCGTTGGCCCGTCCGGCAGCGGCAAGTCGTCGCTCGAGTTCGCCGCCTGCCCCGGGCGGTACTTAGGCCAAGCCGGATTTTTTCCATGGCTCTCGTGATCTTGCTTGCCAACTCGCCGAAATCCCCGAAAGGAGCAAAGGATTTGGGCGGGCAAGCCAAGACAGTTTCCGATGTCGTTCACAAGGCTCTACGGTCGCGTGCTCGGGTTGCTCGCGGCTCAGAAATGGCTGGCTGCTGCACTGGTCCTCGCCAATGTCGCGCTCGCCGTGTCGCAGTTCGCCGAGCCGCTTCTTTTCGGCAAGGTGATCGACCAGCTTTCGCATGCGCAAGGGTCGGGCGCGTCGTTGCAGTGGGCCGGCATGGGCCCTCGCTCGCGGCCTGGGCTGCGTTCGGCATCTTCAGCATCGTCGCCAGCGTAGCCGTTGCGCTGCATTCGGACCGGCTTGCGCACCGTCACCGGGTCGCGGTCATGGCCGCCTTTTTCGAACACGTGCTGCATCTGCCGATGAGCTTCCATTCCAGCGCCCACACCGGGCGTTTGCTCAAGGTGATGATCGAAGGCTCCACTGGCATGTTCGGGGTGTGGCTATCGTTCTTCCGCGAGCATTTCGCGGCGATCGTGGCGATCGTCGTGCTCCTGCCGACGACGCTTGCGGTCAACTGGCGGCTCGGCGCCATTCTCATCGCGCTGGTCGCGGTGATCGGAGCCGTCATGAACCTCGTGCTGCGTCGCACCGAGATCATGCAGAAGCAGGTGGACGTCTACAGCAACCAAGTCGCCGAACGGGTCTCGGACGTGCTGGGCAACATGCCCGCAATCCAGAGCTTCACCCGAGCCGATGAGGAAACGACAGCGCTCCGGCGGCTGATCGACCTGATGCTGAACGCACAGATACCGGTCTTGACCTGGTGGGCGTTGGGGACGGTCGTCACCCGCTCGAGTTCGACGGTCGCTCTGGTCGCCATCCTCGTCACCGGCGTCTGGCTCATGATGCAAGGATTGACCACCGTCGGCCAGATCGTAGCGTTCATGAGCCTCGCGACCATGCTCGTCGGCCGGCTCGAACAGACCGTTACATTCACGAACTTCATGTTGAGCCAGTCGCCGAAACTGAGGATGTTCTTCGAGGTGATGGACATGAATCCAGACGTGGCTGATGTGCCCGGCGCTGTTGCGGTTGGGCGCCTGTCGGGCCATGTGCGGTTCGAAGGCGTCTGGTTCAGCTACGACAAGAAGCGCGAAGTGCTTCAGGACGTCAGTTTCGACGCGCCCGCGGGTCAGACCATCGCGCTGGTCGGCGCGACCGGCTCTGGCAAGTCGACAACGCTGAACCTTCTGCACCGGGTGTTCGATCCGGCCCGGGGACGGGTTCTCATTGATGGGCTCGACATCCGCTCAATGACCCTCGAGTCTCTCAGGGACAACATCGGGGTCGTCTTTCAGGAGCCCTTCATCTTCGCTCGATTGATCGAGGAGAATCTGCGCATCGGCAAACCCGACGCGACCCCGGCCGAGATGGAGCGCGCGCTGGAGCAGGCGCAGGCGAGCGAATTCGTTCAACGCTCGCCGAACGGCCTTCAGACCGTGATCGGCGAGCGAGGCCGCAACCTGTCGGGGGGCGAGCGACAGCGCTTGTCGATCGCACGCGCGCTGCTCAAGAATCCGCCGATCATGATTCTCGACGAGGCGACGAGCGCGCTCGACGCCAAGACCGAACGCCAGGTTCAGGAAGCGATCGACGCGGCGATGCGCGGACGCACGACCTTCGTCATCGCGCACCGCCTCGCGACAATCCGCAACGCCGACCAGATCCTGATGTTCGATCAGGGCCGGATCATCGAAAGTGGAACGTTCGACGAACTCGTCGCGCAGGGCGGCGCTTTCGCGACCCTAGCCAGGGCGCAGTTCATGACAGGAGCCGAACCAGCTCCCGCGTAACAAGGGCGGACGGCTGTGGGAATGTCCGTCGGCGTCGCCGGGGAGAACCCGAACGGGTTCATGACCACGTCGCTTCGTCCGGCAGCAACCGGCTGGTCTCGCCATTGCGGATCAACCCGGATCGGATCAGACGAGGTCGCGCCTTCACCTCTTCCATAATCTTCGCGATGTACTCACCAAGGAGCCCGACCGCAAAGAGATTAATAGCGCCGAAAAATAGCGAGGCGAGGAGCAAAGTCGTGGCGCCACGCGGTGCGATATCGGGTATCAATATGCGCAAGCCGGCCACAATCACGCCCAGGACGATCGACAGCCCGAGCAAGACAACCCCTGCGGCGGAGAGCATTTTCAGCGGCGCATTGCTGAATGAAAAGATGCCTCGCTTGGCCCATTCCAGGTTCTTCAGAAGGTTGTTCGTGCTCTCCCCGAACATCCGCTTCGGCCGCACATAATCCACTCCGGTCTGACGGAAGCCGATGTAGGCTCGCAATCCTCGGAGAAACAAATCTCGCTCGGGGGAACGCAACAGCCAGCCCACGACTCTTCGATCGATCAAGGAAAAATCGCCGGCGTCGAGGGGGATCTTGACATAGCTCAGATACGCGAAGAGCCGGTAGAAGGCTTTGTACAAAAAGCCCCAACCAAACGGCATATCCCGCTTCACGCGTCGCCCGTAAACGACATCGTAGCCCTCAGTCCATCGATGATAAAATTGCTCGATCAATTCGGGCGGGTCCTGCAGATCGCCGTCAAGAAGGACGCAGGCTTGCATGACCGACATTTCCATTCCGCTTCGGAAGGCCATCTGCGAGCCAAAATTGCGCGAATGGGTGATCCCGAGGACATGCGGATCTGTCGCCGAAATCTCGACAATGCGGTCGGCGCAATTGTCGGGACTTCCGTCATTCACAAAAATAATCTCATAGTCGACGTCCAACTTCTTGAACGTGTCCGTCAGCCTCCGATGCATGACCGGTATGGCCTCTTCGTCTTTATAGCAGGCCACAATTGCTGAAATGCTCCGACGGCGAGGACTGGGCGTACGCTTGGTCATGGCGCTGGCGTCCAACCCCTCGAGCGAGCGAACCCACTCGGACGTAAGCTTGAGGCCCGTGGCGAGATCGGTTTTCGCGCTCCAGTTGAGCAGTCGTTCCGCCTTGCCTGGAGCGGCGTACCAATCCGGCAGATCCCACGATCTGCCGGCCATAGACCCGAATACTGGCTCCTCACGGATCGCAAACACATCGCCAGCGACCTTCGCGACCTCACGGATTGTCGTGGCCCGGCCGGCGCCGATATTGAAAGATTGACCGTAAATATCCGGCGTCAGCCGCGCAGCGGCCTGAATGAATGCATCACAGACATCGTCGACATAGACGAAGTCCCGCGACGTATTCGGGTCAACCAAGGGCGGAAACTCGCCTTTCAAACCCTTGGCGACGAGGTTCGGAATCAACCGGGATAAGTCTTCCAGCGGACCGTAGACGGAATAAAGACGGAGGTTCACGACGGGAAGTCGCCGGATGTTGCCGACATAAGAAATGTAGTTGCTCGCAGCGGCCTTCGAAACGGAATAGTGGCTGTTGGGCTGGAGGGATGCCTCCTCCAACGGGCCAGCGCTCTTGGTTCCGTATTCCGACGAACTTCCTGCATGAATGAACGCAGTGAAACCCGTTTCCGCCAGCAATTCTATCAACTGGACCAGAGCGGTGAAGTTGGTTCGATAGATCAATTCCTGATCCGTCTCGAACGAATAGGCGCCATAGGCGACGCAATCGAAGATGGTGCTGGGGCGAACACTCGTCACCAAATTGCGCGTGGCCGCGAGGTCGATGAGATCGGCTTCCAAAATGTGACGTCGGTCAATGCCGTCGAGACGCCAGGCGGGGAGCGTGCGAACGACCCCGAACACGTCCTGACGGTATTTGAGCAGCCGGCGCAAAAGGTTGGCTCCGACGAAGCCGCCCGCGCCAAGCACCTGGATTGGTCCGCGCAGAGCGCGTACCCAGTCGCCAGGTTCCAACATGGTCAACTCGCGAGTGCCTTTGCTGCGAGCGCGATCCCCTCGGCGTCGAGACTGCTTTGGCGCCTGAGGAAAGCTTGCGAGCCGTAGGTCGATCCGGGACGGCCCTGGGCGTGGAGATGGCGGAAACGATCCAGGCCTATTCCGGCTTCGATCGTCCAATGGCACATGGCCTGCCCGACTCCGCCATGCGCGACGTGTTCTTCAACCACGGCAAGTCGCCGCGTCCGCCTCAGCGCGTCAGTCAATTCCGACGGCGGGGCGTTGGTCTCAATCGGCAATTCGCTCACGACCCATAGAGCTGGCCTGTTGGCCTTGTCGAGTTGGCGAAGGACGTCCCAGGACGAGCCCGCGAGAGGACCGACGGCGATCATCACGCCCGCGTCGCCGTCAAGGAGGCGACGCCACGGCGCATAGGCTGGAACAACCTCGTCCTCGGGTCTTTCACCGCGCCCAAGTCGAACATAGGCAGGGCCTGACAGATCGCCGGCGCGTTCCAGAGTTTCGTCAATATCTTCGGTGAAGGCCGGAACGAATGCCGTCATGTTCGGCAAAGTCAAGAGAATGCCGTAGTCCTCAAGCGCGTGATGGGTCGGACCCATGACGCCATACGCATAGCCGCCGCCATTCGCCAGAAGCTTGACCGCGAGCCCATGAAGGCAGACGTCGTTGCGGATCTGTTCGAACGCGCGAGCGTAACAGAATGGCGCGATCGTATAGGTCCAGGCCTCCAATCCTTCGTAGCTGAGAGCGGCCGCGACGGAGATCATATTCTGTTCGGCCACCCCGCAATTGATGAAGCGCGGCCCCATTGCGTCTCGCAGCGGCTCCAGGGCCATGAACCCTAGATCGCCCGTCAGAAAGACCATCCGCTCATTTCCCGAGCGGGCGACAAGCCGGCGACACAGCTCATCTCTCATCGATCTGCCTCGACCTGCGCCATCGCGCGGGCATAATGCTCGGCCATCAGCGGTGGATGGCTGCTTTCTTTGTCCAGTTGCGCCATCGCTCCGGCATATTGCTCGGCGGTCAAAGGCAGGTAGTGGCTTTCCATGGTGTTGGCGAAATGGGGAATGCCGCGCCCCTTGATCGTGTTGAGGACAACGAGAAGGGGGCGGTGTCGGTCCGGCGCAAGGGCTGCACGGATGCTGCTGAGATCGTGACCGTCGCACTCGCGGATCTCAAAATCGAGACCGCTCAAACGTTCATGCAGGGGGTTCATCGACGCGACCGCGTCTGTTGAGCCGAAGCCTTGCAGGCGGTTGTGGTCGACCAGGATCGTCAGATTGTTGAAACGATGGTGGGCGGAAAAAATCGCGGCCTCAAGAGTTGAGCCTTCCTGCCATTCGCCATCGGAGGTCAAGCAGAAAACGCGTCGACTGGCGCCCTGCAGCTTCGCCGCGAGCGCCAAACCGGCCGCGAGCGAGAGACCGTGGCCAAGGCTGCCGGTCGCGAAGCGGATCTCGGGGATCCCTCGGGCCGGAGGATGTCCTGCAAGGAGAGTGTCGTCCTGGTGGAACCGGTCGAGGTCACCGTCGGTTAACCGACCCAGGCTCCACAAGGTGACGTAGAGCGCGCCCGCAGAATGCCCCTTCGACAAGATGAATCTGTCATCCGTTCTCAGATACTCGTGCTGGACCAGCATCATCGCGTCCAAGCACGACAGATTGCCACCGAGATGCCCCACCTTGGCGCGATAATGCATATCGATCAGGCGACGGCGCGCTTTGTTGAGCGAGGCTAGGGATAGCGGCATAAACACGCCGCTCCTCCGGCGACCAGTACGCTTGGGTTGGGACGCCTAGCATGCGTGGTTTGCGATGTCATCAGCCCATAAGATGCTCACAATTCAGGAAACGCGGCAATCCCATTTGCCAGGCTGGAACGAGCGTGACAATGAATTCAATCGCGCTCCCGCTCCCGCCGAAACGTCCACGGCAGAGCGAAAGGCGCCGGGGGTTTTCTGACGTCGAGTGGTGCGGCGGACGAGGTTGCCCAACGAAAAGCGATCGAATGACTTTCTTGCGCTACCTTGCTGTCGGCGGACTCAACACGGCGTTCGGCTATTTCTGCTATGCCGCTTTCGTGCTTGGCGGCGCGCCGATTTGGCTGGCAGTCGGCAGTTCGACGGTGCTGGCGATCCTGTTCAACTTTTTCAGCTATGGGGGCCTCGTGTTCGGCGATACGTCCCATCGGCTGCTGCCCCGTTTCCTCGTTTTTTACGCCGCCCTTGGCGGTCTGAATTTTCTCTTGCTGCGTGCCCTGATATGGGCGGGCCTGGGGCCCCTATGGGCGCAGGCGCTCCTCTTGCCCGTGCTCGCGGGGGTCGGCTTTGTCGGGATGCGCCGTTTCGTCTTTGGTTGGGGCCGACAGGCCCATTCCGAAATCTAAAGGTCGGCAGTGGCGAAAATTAATCTTCAGGACGAACGTGGATTCAACCAGATTTTCGCGTCTGTTGGCTCCACGCCGCTACGAGCGACCCGGCGCAATGACTGGTTCGTCGAGGTGGCCAAGAAGGTTGGGGCGCGACGGATTCTCGAACTCGGCTGCGGTTCCGGCGCCGCGGCGGCGCATATGGCTGTCAAGACGGGACTCGAGGTGGTCGCCGTCGATATCAGCGACAAATTTCTGGATCACGCGAGAAAGACCTATTCGCTCCCAAACCTCAGTTTCGAAAAACTGGACCTCCTCGCCGACGACCTCGGACGTTTCGGCCGGTTCGATCTGGTGTTCGGCAACGGCATCCTGCACCATCTGGTGCTGCGCCTCGACGACGTGTTGCGCGCCTTGCATTCCCTCAGCAACGCCGGCGGGGGCCTCGCCTTCATCGAGCCCAATTTCCTCAATCCCTATTGCGCCTTCATCTTCGGCACACGCGCCGGTCGCCGGTTCGCCAGGCTCGAACCCGACGAAATGGCGTTCACCCCCGGCCAGTTGAGTCGGGCGCTTCCGCTGGCGGGTTGGCGGGACGTGACCGTGACGACCAAAGACTTTCTGTTGCCAGGTCTGCCGAAAGCCGCGGCGCGACCGATCCTCGCGATCGAGCCCGTTCTCGAGGCGATCGCGGCGACCCGCTGGCTCGCGCAGTCTCATTTCGTCTCGGCAAGGGCCTGAATCGCGCCCGGTTTGACCGAAAGGTGATCCGCCATTGCTTCGGCCGGCCACTTTGCGCCACGCCCCGGTTGACGTGACGGCTCACCGAGTTAAACGACGCGGACCTCCCTAAACTGCTGACGCTCGGGCGGCTAATCGAAGAAAGGACGCGTTTGTGATTGAGCAAAAGGCCGCGCTGTTGGCGGTGTACGGCGTCCTGTTGGTTGTCGCCTGCATTCTCCCTTTCGCTCTGCAGCTGCGAGCCTACAAATATCCTTCGGCATGGACAATCGACCGAGTTTATGGCGCGGCGCTGGCCGTCGCCGGACTTGCGCTGCTCGCGGTGCGTCCGTGGCCGGGGCTTACAAGTCCGCTGGTCCTTTCGATTGCATTCGCAGCGCCGCTCCTCTTTTCGGGCGCCGGATATGCCATCGGTGGGCTCCTGGCCCTGCCTCTGGTTGCCGCGGCCACGTGGTGGGACCCGAGCTTGCGGCTGGATGCAACTCGGGCCGGGATCTTCCTGATTGTGGGCGTATTGGCTGTAGCGCTTCCGCGCCTGCTGCCCAGAACCGAGGGGCGCGCCCCTTTGCCGTCGCTTCTGGTGGTATTGCTTTTGGGGGTCGCAGCGGTCTCGTTCACCGGCGTCATGGGGTCTCCCCAAGGCTTTGGAACCGTGTGGCACCACTGGTCCGTCTATGTCGGCTCGTCCCAGGCCCTTCTGGGCGGGTCGATCCCATTCCAAGACTATCCCGTACAATATGGAATGGGCCCTACGCTGCTTGTCGCCGCCCTTTGCGGCCAAGAGTGTTGGTCGGGGGCCTACATCACCGCAGCCGCGACCAATCTGCTCTATCTCCTGGCGATGGCGGGTTCCGTGGTCCTGCTGACCCGCAGACTGCCGATGGGTCTGGCGCTCGTCCCGCTCGCCGCAATGGCCTGCGCTATTCTGATGTGGACCGGTTATCCGCCGGACTTCAAGGGACCGATCGCCACTCCTTCCGTCGACGGGTTGCGGTTTTTCCCGCTAGCCGCCCTGCTGTGTTTTATCATCGCGGTCGAGGAACGCGGTTTCCGTTTGGACGCTGTAGGGCATGCGCTGTGGCTTCTGGGTGTGGTTTGGTCGCCAGAGGCGGCCTTCTACGCCACGGTTGTCTGGTGGCCATACCTCGCGCTGAGGCGCGCTCAAGACATTGGCGCCGCGAGTGTGACCGGCGTGGCGATCGAAGTCTTGCGCGGAGCTGGCGTGGCGGTCGTTGCAACAGCTGCGGCTTTCGCCGCCTTGGCGACGCTGTTCTGGGTTGTCTATCACCAATGGCCTTCGATTGACGGCTTTACCGCCTACGTCCGCGACCCCCCAGGAATTCTCCCGGTCAATCCGACGGGTCCAATCTGGCTTGCGCTCGCCGCTGCTGGGGTCGTGGCGGTCGCCCAGTTGCGGGCCGACGCGCGCGGGATTCGCTTAGGGTTCGTCGCGCTGATGGGTCTTTTGGCCGCGGGCTCCTATTATTTGGGGCGCAGCCACGACAACAATGTGCTGAATCTGCTGCCGTTCGTCGTACTTGCGCTGACCACGGCGCTAGCGATCGGTTTGAAGGATGTGGCCTCCGGATTTGCTCAGGTTGCCCTCGCGAGCCTGGTGGCGCTTCTGGCCACCTTCGGCTTTGAATCCTGGAACGCAGCGGCCCAGAGAGGCGAAGCCTGGGAGATCGGGCCGAGCCATTTCATCAACAACATTCGCCTGGCCGCTGCGGAGTTCTTCCGCGCTTCTGGACCAGAGCCTCGCGGACCCCCCAAAGACGCCAGCGCCAGCGCCGGCGGCGGACGCAGCCGCCGCCCAGGAATGGCTGCGCGCGCGAGGGGAGGGGGCGCCGGTATGGGTGTCCCCGTCAATGCTTCTGCCTTACGGACCTCCCGTGCCGGCCTGGACCGCAATGAACGACGTCGGCGCCTTCGCCCTTCTTCCGCACGACGAGGTCGAGACCTTCATACGCAACGGCGCGCAACACCTGCACCGGCCCGGCTGGATCCTGGTCGACCGCACGCAGACAACCCCTTGGCCAGCGCTCTTCTTCGCCAGTTATTCGGTCACCGAGCAGCGCGATTTTGGTGGCTACACGGCCTACCGACTCGCGCCAAAGTAAAAAGAGCTGCAATCGCGCTGTTCGCCGCGGCGATCGCTCGGCAGCTGGCGTGCGATCCTGACACAGACGATCTGCCGTTGTTCGGACAGCGCCAAGCTGCCGGTGTTTTCCTCACATCCGCTCGGCGATCTTGAAGAAGAGCCAGCCGAGAAAGACTAACGCGAACGTCCAAAGGAGCCCAATCAAAACCCCCTCCTTCTTGCTTTTACAGAACGCCTACCATTCTGGTGGCTATGTGACAAATAATACCAAGGGGGCCTGACAGCACGTCGCGTCCCGGACGATGTCCTCAAACCCCAAGCGCCCGCAAATTGCCCGATCGTTGAGCGAGGCGCGATGGGCGCACGCCGCCCTGCACGCGTTCGGCGGTCGTCCCTCTCCGCCACCCGTCACAGATCGACAACGATGTCGCCGACTGGACGCGAACAGCAGATGAGCAGGTTGCCGGTCGCCGGCGGATCGAGCGGCTGAGGCTCGTATGCGACGTTTCCCGAGATGAGACCGCTTTCACAATTGTGGCAGACGCCGGTCCGGCATGCCCAGCGCACCGGGACGTCGCACGCCTCGGCGAGTTCCAACAGGCTCTGATACGCCGACGGATTCCAGTGGGCGGCGATGCCGCTACGCGCGAACGAGACGAGGGGACCGGTTTCTAAGTCGAGCGGAGGCCGATGCGGAGTCTTCATCACTCCGCCGGCGATCCCCGGCGTCGACGACTCGCCACCCTTGAAGATCTCGACGTGAATATGGTCCGGTTTGACGCCGAAATCCGTCAAGGCGGCTCTCATGTCCGCCATGAAGCGGCTTGGCCCACATAGGTAGACGTCGGTGTCTGGTATCAGGCCGACGTTGTCGAACATCGCCCGCGAGAGACGGCCCACGGCGTCGAAGTCCGTTCCGAGCCGGTCGGCGACCTCGGGCTGACTGAAACAGACGTAAGCGCGGCCGCGCCCCAGATCTGAGACAAGGTGCCGAACCTCGGCGGCGAATGGAAGGTGACTTCCGTCGCGCGCAGCGTGCAGCCACAGCACCGGACGCGTCGAACGCGCCGACTGCATGGCATAGAGCATTGCGAGGACCGGCGTCGCCCCGATTCCCGCACTGAGGAGCGCTACCGGCCTGTCGCCGGATTGCAGGACGAAGCTCCCGCGCGGCGAGCTGACCTCGAGATTGTCGCCCGCTCGCACGTGGTCTCTCAAGTAAGCGCCGCCGACGCCGTTCGGCTCGATCTTCACGCTGATCCGATAGCGATCCGTCGAGGCGGGTCCCGAAAGCGAGTAGCTGCGAAAGATCGGCGCGGCGCCGGCGCTTGGTCGAAGGCGCAGCACGACATACTGGCCTGGCAGCGCTTCCAGCAGCGGCTCGCCGTCGGGGCGCTGCATCGTCAGCGACACGACATCAGCTGATTCCTGGCCGATCATGATGACCTTCAGCGGCCAGAATCCAGGCGCGGCTGGGTGCGCAGCCGATGCCGGCGCGAGGCCCGCATTGCCGTCCGACCGACTGGCCAGCAAGGCGGTGAACGACGACCGCCAGCCGGGCGAAAGCGCCGCAATCCGCGACGCGCGTTCCAATCGGTCGTGCGGGTGCTGAGGTGAATAGAGCAGCGCGTTGACCTCGGCGACCGACATCCGCGCCTCGCTCTCCTCGACCTTCACGATCTCGTCGCCGGCGCCGACGTCGCCTTCCTCAAGGACGCGGAAGTAGAATCCGGGCCGCCCGCTGGAGGTCAGGAACGCCGCCATGCGAGGCTCGTTCATGCGAATGCCGACGCGATAGCAGGTGACCCGAGGCTGCGTGACCTCGAACAAAGCCCTGCCGATCCGATAGCGATCGCCGACGCAGACGCCGTCGTCAGGGAGATCTTCGACCGTGAAGTTCTCGCCGAATTGTCCGTAGACAAAGTCGGATCTTCCGAGCTCAACCTGCCAATAGCGGTAGGACTCGATCTGGTAGACGAATACCGCGCGGTGCTCCCCTCCGTGGCCCGCGAGATCGCCCTGACCGTCTCCGTCCAGGTTCAACCTGCGGGCGCGAAGGCGTCCCTGCACCGGAACCTTCCAGATGCCGGTGTGTACCGTCTTACCCTTCCACGCGATGTCGCGTGGCAGACCGACATTGACCGACAACAATCGCGCCATGTTCTCAGCCTAGACCACGCCGCCCGCCGGATCGAGCGCCTCCGACGCCGGAAGATCTCGATCCTGAGCGGAACCGCGGGGGCGGCTAGTAGACGATGGTGTCGCCTAGACGCTAGTGTTGGTCCAGCCTCCTCCGACGCTGGGGCATTCTCCGTGCCTGAATTCGATCTGAAAATAGGGTCCCGACTGTCTCGCCAAAGCAATGGGTGGGCGCTCGGATGAGCCGCCGCTTCGACGCCATTGTCATCGGGGCCGGCCAGGCCGGAGCGCCGATGGCGGGGCGGCTCGCAAGGGCGGGCAAGACGGTCGCTCTCATAGAGCGCAAGCTCCTCGGGGGAACCTGCGTGAATGTCGGCTGTACGCCCACCAAGACTCTGGTCGCGAGCGCTTATGCGGCCCATCTCGCCCGGCGCGCCGCCGATTACGGAGTCACTGCCGGACCGGTCGGCGTCGATTTTGCAGCGGTGATGGCGCGCATGAACAGGGTGGTCGGTGATAAACGGGCTGGCCTCGAATCCTGGCTCGGGAGCATGGCCAACTGCAAAGTGGTCGAGGGCCACGCCCGCTTCGTTTCGGCCCACGCAATCGAGGTCGCGGGTAAAACGCTGGAGGCCGACTGGGTCTTCATCGACGTCGGCGCTCGGGCGGTGATCCCGGATTTTCCTGGCGTCGATGACGTTGGCGCGCATACCAACTCGACTCTGCTCGAACTCCGTGCTCTGCCGCGTCATCTGACGATTGTCGGTGGAAGCTACATCGGGGTCGAGTTCGCCCAGATTTTCCGGCGGCTGGGCGCGGACGTCACCGTGATCGAGAAGGCGCCGCGTCTCGTCGCCAGAGAAGACCCGGACGTCTCCGACGGGGTCCACGCTATCCTGGAGGCGGAGGGCATCGCAGTCCGCTGCGACGCGGAGTGCGTCCGCTTCGCCCCGCGCGGCGCCGACATCGAAGTCGGCGTCAACTGCCAAAGCGGCGAGCCCGTCGTGGTGGGCTCGCACGTGCTCCTCGCCGTCGGCCGCAGGCCGAACACCGACGATCTCGGGCTCGAGGCGGCTGGCGTCGCGGTCGATCCGCGCGGCTATATCGTGGTCGACGACGAACTCCGGGCCAGCGCGCCGCACATCTGGGCGCTCGGCGACTGTAACGGCCGCGGCGCCTTCACCCATACGGCATACAACGACTACGAGATTGTCGCCGACAACCTGCTCGACGGCGCGCGGCGAAGGGTGACCGATCGCATCCCGGTCTACGCGCTCTATGTCGATCCCCCGCTCGGACGGGTCGGCCTGACCGAAGCGGAGGCGAAAGCCAAAGGGCGCGCTGTCCGCGTCGGCAAGCGGCCGATGACCCGGGTCGCGCGTGCGGTGGAGAAGGGCGAGACGCAAGGATTCATGAAAGTGGTCGTCGACGGTCAGAGCGATGCGATTCTTGGCGCCGCGATCCTCGGGCCGGGCGGCGATGAGGCGATCCACGGCGTTATCGAAGCGATGGCCGCGGGCATCACGGCGACCGCTTATACCCGTGTCGTCGCCATCCACCCGACAGTATCCGAACTCGTGCCGACGGTGTTCGAAGAGCTGTCGCCATAAGCCAGAGCGGAGGCGGTCGAGCCGGCGCGAACCTTGGCCACGTATTCGCCACTTGCTTTCGATCGATCCGACAATTGCGCCGTATGGCCGAAGATGTTCTTGATCGAATTGTTGTCCCGATCAATTTGTATGATTCGCTGTTGGCGGTCTGCGAACACAGCTCTCAGGCCAAGGTCTGAGGACCGCGGAGCGTGTTGCAGTTTGACGGAAGGGCGCGGGCTCCTCGTGTCTCGAGGAGCGCGCGGAGGCGCAGCGACTGCGGCCTCGAGGCGCGGCCGGCGCACCGAATCGCCACACGCCTATAGTCGCTGGAATTTGCCTGGGGTTGTACGGTCTCCTCTCTGAGGTCGAACCGATCGTAGCGGGACGACGTCGACCGGACATCGTTCGGCGGATGACCCCCGATCGTGTCGTCGCCCGCGGCGTTCGCGTTCGCCTGATCCGCCGAAACCCCTCCCCTAGCCAATACCCGTTCGAATTGTGCAGTGCGGACGATTTATAGTCATGAGTTACCTAGGGCTTGTCTTCAGTTGAGGCGAGAACGGATTGGAATTGGACGCAGAACGTTTTGTGTTTCGGATGCGCGGGGATTTCCGAATCAGCAAATGTCTGACTCGTGAGTGGTCGGCCCGAGGAGGGGCTGACCGATGCGACGATATGCCCTGCGCGACGACCAGTGGGATCGGATCCAAGATATTCTGCCGGGCCGTGAAGGCCATGTGGGCGGCACGGCGGCGGACAATCGCCTGTTCGTCGAAGCCGTTCTCTTCAGGTTTCGCGCCGGCATTCCTTGGCGCGATCTGCCCGAGCGCTTTGGCGACTGGAAGATCGTCTATCAGCGCTTCAACCGATGGGCCAAGAGCGGCGTTTTCGAGCGGGTTTTCAAGCTTTTGGCCAGCGACCACGACAACGAGTATATGATGATTGACGCCACTATCGTGCGCGCTCACCAGCATAGCGCCGGCGCCCAAAAAAAGACGGCGCGCAAGCCATCGGCCGATCCCGCGGCGGATTGACCACCAAAATTCACGCGCTCGTCGACGCCCTCGGCAATCCTGTCGAGGTGATGCTCAGCCCGGGCCAAGATCACGATCTGACTTGCGCCGAGCCTCTCATCGAAGCCGTCGATCCCGGCGCTTTGATCGCCGACAAGGCGTTCGACGCCGACGCCTTCATCGCCGCCCTCAATGATCGAGCGATCGCCCCCGTCATCCCATCAAAATCCAACCGAAAAACCCCGCGCCCGTGCGACTTCGCCCTCTACTGCGAACGCAATCTCATTGAGCGTTTCTTCAATAAGCTCAAGCATTTCCGGGCTATAGCCACGCGTTACGACAAGCTCGCAAAGATCTTCCTCGCCGGCGTTCACCTCGCCTGCGCTGCCATCCTCCTCAACTGAAGACAGGCCCTAGGAGCCTGTCTGCTTAATCCTCGGCGAGATGGGATTTGAACCGCTCAAGCCAGTCGGAGAGCCGGATGCAGCAAATTCGCGCATCCGGTTTGATGTAAGGTTGGGTGGAAGCTTTGCGGCCATCGTTCGTTGCACCGTTTCCGAGGTGGCGAAGCTCAGCCGGTTGCGCGTGCGGCCAGGGACGGGGTCCGCCCCTGGGCGAGCTTCAAGATATTGTGGGCGAGGCAGACGAGGCCCCACTCGTTGGCGACCTTCTCGACGCCGCGCAAGAGAAACTGACGGAAGCCGCGCGCCTGCTTGATCTGTCCGAACACTGGCTCGGGCAGCTGCTTTCTTAAGCGGTAGGGGCTGGAGTGCCCGCCGGCCTTGATTCTTTCGCGCATGGCGGCGACGCGGGCGCCGCCGCCTTCTCCTTCCCCGGCGTGCTTGGCCCGCCCCGGCGCGATATAGGCGTCGATCTCGCGTTCCTCCATCGCTGTAAGGTTGGCGTCGGAGCAATAGCCCGCGTCCGCCGACAGTTGCGTCGGCTTCTTGCCCAGATTGGCTTCGATGGCGTCGGCGATCGGCGCCAATTGATGTTGATCGCTCTGCTTCGCGTCGAGGCCGTGGGCGACGATCACCTGCGCCGTCGCGTCGACCGCCGCCTGCGCATTGTAGCCCTGGATGAAGCCGTCCTTGGTTTTCATGATGCGGCTTTCGGGATCGGTGAAGTTCTTCTGCGCTTTGGGGTCAGGCTCTTCGGATGGCGGGGCGGCGGGCCTGCCCGGTTTCTTGCGGCCCTCGGCTTGTCGCCGCTCCTCGGCCTGCGCTTTGGCCTTGGCCGCCGCGGCCGCTTTCGCCTCGGCCTCCAATTCGGCCTTCGCCGCCCGGATCTTCTCGACGCGCTTCTTCTTGTCGGCGACCCATTTGGGCAGCTCCTCGCCGCTCTTGTCGCGGCCGAAGGCTCTGTCTTCCTCGGCGTCCGCAGCCTCGGCTGCGCTCAGCCACCGCTCGACCTCGGCCTCGAGCTCCGCCGCACGCTTCTCCATGCGCTCGTAGCTCATCGCCTTGTGCTTGGAGGCGTTCGCCTTGATCTTCGTCCCGTCGAGCGCGACATGGCCGAGCTTCACAAGTCCCGCCTGTTCGCACAGCTTGAGAACTTGCCCGAACAGTCCCGCAAGCACCTTCAAGTGCCGCTTGCGGAAGTCAGAGACGGTGCGAAAATCCGGCGGATCGAGCCCGACAATGCTCAGGAAGTCGACCCGTTCGCGCGCCGCCTTGGCGATCCGGCGCGACGAGTAGACGCCGTTGCAATAGCCGTACAGCAACAGCGCCGTCATCATCGCCGGGTCAAACGGCGGCTGCCCGCGCTCGCTCGCATACGCGGCTTCGATCTCACCAAGGTCGAGAGGCTCGAGCACAAGCGCCAAAATGAAGCGAGCCAGATGGTCCTCGCCGACAAAGTCCTCAACGCTCGGCGGCAACAACAGCGGCTGATCGATCGTCCAGGGCCGGAAGGTCTTGCTCATAAGCAAACAGAATCCGATTCGAGCAAACGCCGCCACCACAATCCGCTATTATCCAGACAGGCTCCTAGCTGCCCAGGGATAACAGATCGGTTATTGAAAGCATAGACGAGGCGTGATATTCATACCAAACGACGTTTAGATGTGAAAAACGCTATGCGCAACAGGTCATTAGTGGCTGCTCGCCGCCCCCGGCGACGTTCAGCAGTGTCTGGTATATCGACCCGGTGAACGGCAAGACCCCGGCCGCCGGCGGCAATGGCTCCAAGGCGCACCCGTGGAACTCGCTCCAGGCCGTAGCCGCGGCGGCGCCCGGGTATACCTACCCGCTGCTGACAACTGCGCCCTATCGACATCTGAACGACGCCAAAACCGCTTGGGTGTCCACCACCGGACCGGGGGCCGGGCCGATCAAGCCTGGCGATGAGATCCTGCTCATGAGTGGGAACTACGGAAGCGTCAACATCGGTCAGTACAACTCCGAGATTTCGAATTCGAGTTTCGTCACGGTCGCCGCCGCACCGGGTCAGACGCCGGTGCTGAGTTCGCTCTTTGCTTGGTCCACCAACATGTGGGCGTTCGTCGGCCTCAAGGTGCAGAGTCTCCAAGCCGCCAACCTTAGCGGATACGCTTTGGTCGAGGTCAAGGATCAGGGGCCGACCTATCCGACCTCCAACATTGTGTTCGAGAAAATGACGATCTCGTCCCAGGACAACGTCAGCGGCTGGAACTCAGGCCCAATGGGTCACGAACGCGCGCAACGGGTTTACCGCCCAGAGCAGCGCGGGAGCCGCCAATACGAAATGCGTCTCGATGACAGGTTCTCAGAGTCCGTTTGAAAAGTGTTTGAATGCGGTTTGCGGCCGTGATTCAAGCTAAGCAGAGATTCTTTGAATGACCAACGGATTGACAGTTCGCTCCCGGTTCAGGGCAGCCACGGCTGCGTGGATTGCGCGGTCGAGGACGTCGGCATCAGCGAAGGTCTGATGGGCCAGATGGCGCGCCTTGAGATCGTGCCAGACAACCTCGATGTCGTTGAGTTCGGGTGCGTATTTTGGCAGCCACTCGACGGTGAGCCAGTGTTTGCGCGCCTCGATGGCTTTAAGAGTGAGCTTGCTGACATGGATCGGCCCGTTGTCCTCGACCAGTACGACGGTTTTATTGCCCGTCCTGGTTGAGGACCGAACAGGTGGTCGAGTTGCTCGAGGTGAGCGATGAAGTCGCGGCTGCGCTTGGTCTGGCTCGTATGCACAATCAACTGGCGCGTGACATGATCGAGTGAGCCGATTATCGCCACTTTCTTGGCCTGACCCGGCGCCGGCGCCCGCAGGTCCGCACCGCGCAAGGCCCACGCCCGCGCCAGATAAGGGTGCGTCAGGGCCTCGCTCTCGTCGCCGTAGAGGAGGATGATGTCGCCGGCTTCGGCCTGAGCCTTGCGCAGTTGAAGGCGCAGTCCCACGCGTTCGATCTCGGCGGCAATCTGGCGGCCTTTCAGCGTGTGCCGGGGCCGCCGCCAACGGAAGTTTTTTTTCGCAACGCCTTGGACAACTGCGACTTGCCGATCTTGACGCCCTCGCGCGCCTCGATCTCGGCCATGAGGCGCGGGATCGTCCAGGTCGGCGACGGGAGCTTCGAGCAGAGGCGCGACGACACGCAGCGCGGCTTCGGTCTTTACCGGTGGCGGGCCGAGCGCCACGGTCGCCTTCAACGCCTCGACACCGCCGCGCGCGAACTCGCTGCGCCAAAGACGCACCGTGTCTTCGCGCACGCTGAAGGCTTCCGCAATGCGCGGGCTGGTCCATCCCGACAACGTCAGCAATATCGCCCGCGCCCGATCAGCCTCGCCCCGATCGCGTGAATGGGCTAACGTCAGCAGTGCGTTGCGCTGTTGGTCACCCGCCGTCACCCGAGATTTGCCCGCCACGCCCCGCCTCCGCAAATCAACGCGAAGATCAAATCACACCTGCAATTCGTTGGTCAAGCTGAGGGAGTCTGCTTAGGGATGTGGACCCCAGCGACGCGGGCCGAATGGCCAAGATCGAGAAGAAGACCAAGCGGTATCCGAGCGACTTGACCGATGAGGAATGGGCGCGGATTGAGCCCTTGCTTCCTGGTGCATCGAAGGCTGGCGGCCTATCGAGGTCGATTTGCGGGAGGTGTTGAACGCGATCCGCTACATGGCCCGTTCGGGCGGGGGATGGCGGATGCTGCCGAATGATTTCCCGCCTTGGCAGACGGTCTATTGGTGGTTTCGCCGATTTATCCGTCGGTTCATGTTTCAGACGATCCACGATGTCGCGCTAATGCTCGACCGAGAGCGCGTGGGACGCGAAGCGAGCCCAACCGGCGGCGTCGTCGACAGCCAATCGGTCAAAGCTCCGGAAGCTAAAACAAGGGGATACGACGCGGGCAAGAAGATCGTGGGTCGCAAGCGCCACATCGCGGTCGACACCGACGGCCGTCTTCTGATGGTCAATCTGACGCCCGCCGACATCTCCGACAGCGCCGGGGCTCAGATGATCCTGGACGGTGTGCGCAAGCGCTGGCCGTGGCTGAAGCATCTGTTCGCCGATGGGGCCTATGATCGCACCCAACTCATGGACAAAGCCGCCTTCCGGGATTTCACCATCCAGATCATCAAGCGATCCGACGCCGCCGTGGGCTTCGAAGTCATCCCGCGTCGATGGGTCGTCGAGCGCACGCCTGGATGACCCGCTGGCGCCGCCTCGTGCGCGACTACGAAGAGCGCATCGACTGTTCCGAAGCCATGATCCACGTCGCTCTTGGAAGCGTCCTGCTCAGGCGAATAGCTCACGAATAGGCGTTTTCAAACGGACTCTCACATCAGCAACGTCAGGTTTGGCGCCGGGCTGATGGCCGACTAGGAGCCTGTCTGCTTAATCCTCGGCGAGATGGGATTTGAACCGCTCAAGCCAGTCGGAGAGCCGGATGCAGCAAATTCGCGCATCCGGTTTGATGTAAGGTTGGGTGGAAGCTTTGCGGCCATCGTTCGTTGCACCGTTTCCGAGGTGGCGAAGCTCAGCCGGTTGCGCGTGCGGCCAGGGACGGGGTCCGCCCCTGGGCGAGCTTCAAGATATTGTGGGCGAGGCAGACGAGGCCCCACTCGTTGGCGACCTTCTCGACGCCGCGCAAGAGAAACTGACGGAAGCCGCGCGCCTGCTTGATCTGTCCGAACACCGGCTCGGGCAGCTGCTTTCTTAAGCGGTAGGGGCTGGAGTGCCCGCCGGCCTTGATTCTTTCGCGCATGGCGGCGACGCGGGCGCCGCCGCCTTCTCCTTCCCCGGCGTGCTTGGCCCGCCCCGGCGCGATATAGGCGTCGATCTCGCGTTCCTCCATCGCTGTAAGGTTGGCGTCGGAGCAATAGCCCGCGTCCGCCGACAGTTGCGTCGGCTTCTTGCCCAGATTGGCTTCGATGGCGTCGGCCATCGGCGCCAATTGATGTTGATCGCTCTGCTTCGCGTCGAGGCCGTGGGCGACGATCACCTGCGCCGTCGCGTCGACCGCCGCCTGCGCATTGTAGCCCTGGATGAAGCCGTCCTTGGTTTTCATGATGCGGCTTTCGGGATCGGTGAAGTTCTTCTGCGCTTTGGGGTCAGGCTCTTCGGATGGCGGGGCGGCGGGCCTGCCCGGTTTCTTGCGGCCCTCGGCTTGTCGCCGCTCCTCGGCCTGCGCTTTGGCCTTGGCCGCCGCGGCCGCTTTCGCCTCGGCCTCCAATTCGGCCTTCGCCGCCCGGATCTTCTCGACGCGCTTCTTCTTGTCGGCGACCCATTTGGGCAGCTCCTCGCCGCTCTTGTCGCGGCCGAAGGCTCTGTCTTCCTCGGCGTCCGCAGCCTCGGCTGCGCTCAGCCACCGCTCGACCTCGGCCTCGAGCTCCGCCGCACGCTTCTCCATGCGCTCGTAGCTCATCGCCTTGTGCTTGGAGGCGTTCGCCTTGATCTTCGTCCCGTCGAGCGCGACATGGCCGAGCTTCACAAGTCCCGCCTGTTCGCACAGCTTGAGAACTTGCCCGAACAGTCCCGCAAGCACCTTCAAGTGCCGCTTGCGGAAGTCAGAGACGGTGCGAAAATCCGGCGGATCGAGCCCGACAATGCTCAGGAAGTCGACCCGTTCGCGCGCCGCCTTGGCGATCCGGCGCGACGAGTAGACGCCGTTGCAATAGCCGTACAGCAACAGCGCCGTCATCATCGCCGGGTCAAACGGCGGCTGCCCGCGCTCGCTCGCATACGCGGCTTCGATCTCACCAAGGTCGAGAGGCTCGAGCACAAGCGCCAAAATGAAGCGAGCCAGATGGTCCTCGCCGACAAAGTCCTGAACGCTCGGCGGCAACAACAGCGGCTGATCGATCGTCCAGGGCCGGAAGGTCTTGCTCATAAGCAAACAAAATCCAATTCGAGCAAACGCCGCCACCACAATCCGCTATTATCCAGACAGGCTCCTAGACGCTCTTTTCAGGCAACGAGATCGATCACTTCGGCGACGACGCGATCGACTTCGCGGCCGGGGTACGTCAGATTTTGAAGAACTATATTCACGACAACGAGAACATCAATGACGGCAATCATGAGGACGCCTTGCAGGGTGTAATCGGCATTCGGGCGCCCCGGCGTCGCGTCGAACAATTATGCGCACATCCTGATAGACAGCAACAATATCGTCCGGCAGGTCGACCCGAATCTTCAGTTTCCGAGCTACCTCCAAGGCATCAGCGCCTACGACTCCGACTGGTCCTATCTCACTGTCACCAACAATGTCGTCATCACGAGCGCCTGCTGGGGGATCGCATTCTCAAGCGTCCACGTCGGCTTGATCGCAAACAATACTGTCGTGAACGACGGACTCATTTCGATGCCTGGCGGCTGCAAACCTACCGTCAGCGTCGGCGACAAGACGCATGAAGGCACCTCGAGCAACGGCGTCACCCTGCGCAACAATCTTGCCAACGCGTTCTCCGTCTACAATCTCGACAGCGGCGTGACAGCGGATCACAACGTCGGCATGTTGACCGGGGGCGCGGTATTTTCCTGGTATGAGGGCGGGGGTATTAAAGTATTACAACGCCCCCGGGACCTTTGGGACCGCCAACATCATCGCTGCGGGTGGGCCCACGAGCGAGTTTGTCGACTTCGACCCGTCGACGCTGACCTACAACGTGATGCTCAAGGCAAGCGCGCAGGCCGTCGGCGCCGCGACCTCGGCAAGCGCGCCGACCGTCGACATCCTAAGCAAACTCCCTCAGCTTGACCAACGAATCGCAGGTGTGATTCGATCTTCGCGTTGATTCGCGGAGGCGGGGCGTGGCGGGCAAATCTCGGGTGACGGCGGGTGACCAACAGCGCAACGCACTGCTGACGTTAGCCCATTCACGCGATCGGGGCGAGGCTGATCGGGCGCGGGCGATATTGCTGACGTTGTCGGGATGGACCAGCCCGCGCATTGCGGAAGCCTTCAGCGTGCGCGAAGACACGGTGCGTCTTTGGCGCAGCGAGTTCGCGCGCGGCGGTGTCGAGGCGTTGAAGGCGACCGTGGCGCTCGGCCCGCCACCGGTAAAGACCGAAGCCGCGCTGCGTGTCGTCGCGCCTCTGCTCGAAGCTCCCGTCGCCGACCGGCCCAACTGGACGATCCCGCGCCTCATGGCCGAGATCGAGGCGCGCGAGGGCGTCAAGATCGGCAAGTCGCAGTTGTCCAAGGCGTTGCGAAAAAAAACTTCCGTTGGCGGCGGCCCCGGCACACGCTGAAAGGCCGCCAGATTGCCGCCGAGATCGAACGCGTGGGACTGCGCCTTCAACTGCGCAAGGCTCAGGCCGAAGCCGGCGACATCATCCTCCTCTACGGCGACGAGAGCGAGGCCCTGACGCACCCTTATCTGGCGCGGGCGTGGGCCTTGCGCGGTGCGGACCTGCGGGCGCCGGCGCCGGGTCAGGCCAAGAAAGTGGCGATAATCGGCTCACTCGATCATGTCACGCGCCAGTTGATTGTGCATACGAGCCAGACCAAGCGCAGCCGCGACTTCATCGCTCACCTCGAGCAACTCGACCACCTGTTCGGTCCTCAACCAGGACGGGCAATAAAACCGTCGTACTGGTCGAGGACAACGGGCCGATCCATGTCAGCAAGCTCACTCTTAAAGCCATCGAGGCGCGCAAACACTGGCTCACCGTCGAGTGGCTGCCAAAATACGCACCCGAACTCAACGACATCGAGGTTGTCTGGCACGATCTCAAGGCGCGCCATCTGGCCCATCAGACCTTCGCTGATGCCGACGTCCTCGACCGCGCAATCCACGCAGCCGTGGCTGCCCTGAACCGGGAGCGAACTGTCAATCCGTTGGTCATTCAAAAAATCTCTGCTTAGGGGTCACGCGAACTTCTCCATACGACTCCGGGGCGTATTCCTATCCGGATTGACTGGACGCGGCAAAATCACGCGCGGCCGACGGCGCCTGCAATAAGCTGGCCGCCTCGGGCTTTCCGTTCGCGGCGAGGCGCTTGCGAACATCCGCCGGAATTGGCAGCGATTTGATCTGAGCCGGATCGGCCGGATCGCGCGCGATCCAGACCCGGGTCTCGAAACCGTCGACCGCTAGTTCGCCGTCATTGAACAGGTGGTGCTGGACGTCGAAGCTCGACCGGCGGATGGCCACGATCGTCAATTCGATGATCACAAGGTCGCCAAAACGTGACGGACTGAGGAATTTGGCCTGCGTCTCGACCAAGGGAAAACCGGCGAAATCCGGCCGCTGCATAAGATCTCGCTTCGGCAAGCCGGCGAGCTCGAAAATGGCGGCCGTCTGGGCGTCGAACCACTCGAAGAACCTTGGATTGAAGACGATTCGCGCGGGATCGCAATCGCCCCATTCGACTCGCCGTTCGCGACGCGCGATGATCATGCCGGCTCTCCGCGGCGGGTGAACAACGGGAAGGGCTGAGCAGTCGACCTCACCGAATGACGCGCGGCGACGGCTTCGGCGCATAGAGTTCGTCGACCATCGCGGAGCGGCGGCTCAGCACCGCGCGCTGGTTCACCGAACCTTTGTCGGTCATTTCCCCGGTGTCGAGCGACGGCGGATCATCCATCAGGATCAGGCGAGCGAAGCGGCCGGAGCTGCCGCCGGCCGCCGCGTTGAAGGTCTTGAGCAGGCCGGCGAAGGTCTTGCGAACGCCCTCGCAGGCAAGGATCTCCGCCGCGGCCGCCTCGCCGTTCGGCCTATCGGCGAGCTCGCGGCAGGCGGCGAGGTTGGGGATGACCAGCGCGGCGGCGGCGTCGCGGTCGTGTCCGGCGACGACGACGTCGGCCACATAGGGCGCGCAATGGGCGACGAATTTCGCCCTTAAAGGTCCGACGCTGACCCAAGTGCCGGTCGCGAGCTTGAAATCCTCCGCCAACCGTCCGTCGAAAAGAAAGCCGCGTTCAGGATCGTTTTCGTCGGCGAAGCGGAGCGCGTCGCCGAACTTGTAAAATCCCTCGTCGTCGAACACCGCCTCGGTCAACTTCGGCTCGCGCCAGTAGCCGGGGGTGATGCTGGGGCTCTTGACCCGGGCCTCGAGCTTGCCGGCGTTGGGAACGAGCTTGATCTCGACGCCGGGATTGGGAACGCCGACCACGCCGGGATCGCGCGCGCGCTCGGTGACGCTGATCGCCGAGGGACCGGTCTCGGTCGAGCCGAACGAGGTCAGCATCGGGACGATCTCGCCGACCGCCTCGAGCCCAAGTCGTTCGTAGCCCTCGCGAACATGGGGCGAGAGCGCCGCGCCGGCGTAGCAGAACGCCTGCAGCCGCGCGAACAGGGTCGCCCTCAGCTCCCGATCCGCCTCGAGATAAGGCAGAAGCATCTCGAAGCCTCGGGGCACGTTGTAATAGACGGTCGGAGAGATCTCCCGCAGGTTGCGCACCGTGGCTTCGATCGCGCCCGGCAGCGGGCGGCCCTCGTCGATGAAGAACGAACCGCCGTTGGCGAGCACGAGATTGAAATTGTTGTTGCCGCCGAACGTATGGCTCCACGGCAGCCAATCGATCAGCACCGGTGGCTCGGCGGCGTAACTCGGATTGACGCCGCGCAGCATCGCCTGGTTCGCGGTCATCATCCGATGGGTGTTGATGACGCCCTTGGGCGTGCCGGTCGAGCCCGAAGTGAACAGGAGTTTCGCGATCGTGTCCGGCCCAACCTTCGCCTGCGCGCGGTCGACGTCGGCCCCCGCCGCCGTTGCGAGAATTGCATCAAGCGTGGTCGCACGATGGGTCGAGGGCGGATTCGCCCTTGTGACGATCTCCACATCCGTCGGCACGGCCGCTTTTATCGCGGCGGCGAAGGGGACGCCGTCGTCGACGAACGCCAGGCCCGGCGTCAGCAGCGCGATGATCGTCTTGAGCTTGGCGAAGTCCTTGGCGACCAGCGAATAGGGGGCCGAGACCGGCGCGTAAGGGACGCCCGCGATCATGGCGCCGAGCCCGATGATCGCATGATCGACGCTGTTGCCGGAAAGGATTGCAACCGGCCGCTCGGCGTTCAGATGCCGGTCGATCAGGGCTTGCGCGATGGTTCGCGCCATTTGTCGCGCGGCGCCGTATGTGACCCTGCGCCAGTGTTTTTCGCCTTGTCGCTCGGCCAGAAACACCCGCTCCGGCGCGACCGTGGCCCAATGATCGAGCCAGTCGGTCGCGGCTCGCGGATAGGAGCCGAGAGGATGAGGCGAGCGGGCCAGCATGACGCCGTCCGGGCGACGCTCGACGATCACCTCCGGTGGACCGAAAGTCAGCTTCATCCTCGTCATCCTGTCTCCTCCCGCATCACGGTCGGCTTTCGAAGGTAAGATAGCCGTCGCCGGGCGCCCGGCGCTAGAGCACAGGCGCATCCGACGGAGCCGGCGCCGACGCTTCAGCGCGGCCAAAGGGGTTGGCGCCAGGCCGCGGTTCGGCCAAGCAAGTCCAAGCTTACCCAAGGAAAGCCAAACAAATGGTTGGATATGCGGAGGGGAAAGGTAACTCCTGAAAGTTCACATCTAGCAGGCTGTTGAAGAAGGGTCTCGTTTCGCTTTGAGGACGGCTTCGTCGCCGTTGTCGTAGCCGAATTCGATCTCGATCGTGCCGTCGTCGAGGAGTTCGGCGTTTCCTTCGCCTCGGACCTGGTCGCCTTCGTCGCATCCGGCCCAGCGGAAGCCGATCGAAGTCGCGGGCGTATTCGACATCGACACCAGCCTCCATGGCTCCGAAGGCGATTTCGCCGCCCTGCGCGGTGATCGTCAGCGTCGCGGGTCCACTGAGGTCGAGGTAAGCGCGATCCCAGAGGTCGGCCTCGACGATCCGCCAGCGGCCGATCAGGCGGCAGTCGGCCGGGGCCTTCATGCTGGGGCCTCCAGGAGCTTCGGCAGCCGCGCCAGATTGTAGGCGGCGGCCGCGAAGGTGAAGGCCCACCCGACGCGCTCGCGGCCGCGGAACTTGGTCCGCTCCTGACCGGCGACCGTCTTGATCCAGCCGAAGGTTTCCTCGATCCGCTTGCGGATGCGTTGGCTCACGGCATAACCGGCGTGGCGCGTTGTCCGGCCATCGACCGCCGACGAGCGACCGCTGGTGTTCTGCGCGACGTGCGGCGTCGCTTTCATCGAGCGCAGTTCGTTGACGAAGTCCTCGGCGTCGTAGCCCCTGTCTGCGCCGAGCGTGATCGGCCTCGGCCGGTCGGCGCGCGGCTCGATCATGTGCAGCGCCGCGATCCGCTCGGCGTGGCCGTTGGCCTCGGTCAGACACGCGTCGACGACGAGGCCGTTGCGGTTCTCCATCAGCGCATGCCCCATAAGGCCTCCCCGAACAATAAGCGAATCGCGGTGCGCGGGCGTGCGGCGGGTTGAACTCGGGGCGTCGGGATTCCGGATCGAGGTAGCCATATCCAGCGCGGAGGGAAGTAGAATTCCCAAAAATGTCTTGCTGTAATCTTTAAGGCGCCGACCGGGTGCTCTCGTATCCATTGCTCAGTGCGGGCAATCAAAAGTCTATCCCAGCCAAGCTCGCCCCCTGCCGCGCGCATTTTGGCAAGCGTCTCGGGACTGAGAAACGGGTCTACCTCTTTGAGGCGGTCCGGATAGAGCTTCCCCGGGTCCGAGGGACTGATCGCCCCGTCGTGGTACCCGACTGCAAAGCTGATGCCGAAGCTGCTCCGCGTCCAAACCCTCTCGCCGAACACCGCCTCATTGCGGAGCGCCCAGGGAAGGGAAATCACGAGAAACAGCGCCGCCGAGACTCCGGACGTCGCCGCGGCGATCGCCACCGCAGGTTTCGCGAAGGACGCGGGGGCCTTGGAAGCAGGGAGGCGTTCGGGTAAACAGCCGCGGCGCCGTTGGCGCGCCACCCCATTGAGACCAGTTGAAATACGAGCAACCTGAATGAATGCACCAAAGACGCTCTCACTTGTGATGCCGTGTTACAATGAAGAGGCGAGTTTGAAGGCATGCGTCAAGCGTGTTCTCGATATTGCGACCGACAATGTGAAACTCGAGCTCGTCATTGTTGACGATTGCTCGCGGGACAAGAGTTACGCGGTCGCCCAGGAACTTGCGCGGCGTTACCCGGAAATAAGAATTGTGCGGCACGAAAAGAATCGCGGAAAAGGCGCTGCTCTTCATACCGGAATTGCCCTGACGACCGGCGACTTCGTCGGCATTCAGGATGCGGATCTGGAATACGATCCGCAGGACTTCCACATTCTTCTACAGCCGATCTTGAGTGGGAGGGCGGATGTCGTATACGGCTCACGTTATTTGAAACCGGACACGCGCCGGGTGTTATATTTTTGGCACACGTGGATGAACAAGACTCTGACATTCGTGTCGAACATGTTCACCAACCTCGACATTACCGACATGGAGACATGCTACAAGTTATTTCGCCGAGAACTCATTCAGGCGATCGAACTTAAGGAAGAACGTTTCGGCTTCGAACCGGAAATTACTGCAAAAGTCGCGCAGACGCGTTGTCGTGTCTACGAGTGCGCAATAAGTTATACGCCGCGCACGGCCGAGGAAGGCAAGAAGATAAAATGGACAGATGGTGTTCACGCGCTCTATTGCATTTTGCACTATGGTGCACCGACGTCGCCTCTGCCTATGCAACTCTTGATATACTTTTTTATCGGCTTGATTTGTGCCGTCATCAATATTGCAGCCTTCTCGCTCCTCATGTTTTTTGGTTTAAGTCTGGAGATTAGCACCCCAGTGTCATTCCTGGTGGCGGCCGCGCTGAATTATATCTTGTGCATCGGCGTTCTCTTCCGCCACAATGTGAGGTGGGGTACCACAGGGGAGTTCGTCGCCTATCTCGCGACGATTGTCTCGATGGGCGTCCTGGACTACGGGTTGACGATCGGCTTCATTACGTTAGGGCTACACCCGACGCCAGCCAAGGCTGTCGCGACCATTTTTGGCTTCGTTGGTAATTTTCTGCTGCGGCGGTTCCTCGTGTTCCCGCAGCCCGGGGTCGTGAGGATCTGAGAACATGTCGACAGCGATCGCGAGGCGGGTGTTGGTGACCGGAGGAGCCGGCTTTCTCGGTTCCCATCTTTGCGAACACCTGCTGAACCTGGGTCACGACGTGTTGTGTGTGGACAACTTCTTC
The DNA here is from genome assembly GCA_963767245.1 of uncultured Alphaproteobacteria bacterium. Lineage (GTDB taxonomy): Bacteria > Pseudomonadota > Alphaproteobacteria > Rhizobiales > Beijerinckiaceae > Roseiarcus. The sequence continues at coordinate 40,781 of CAVYDG010000003.1, read as the reverse complement.
TCGAGCAGCCGGCATAACATTGTTCATCTGCTCGGCAATCCGCGCTTTGAACTGATGCGGCATGACGTCACGTTTCCCCTCTATGTCGAGGTGGACGAGATATTCAACCTCGCCTGTCCCGCGTCGCCCCTCCACTATCAGTTTGACCCGGTGCAGACGACCAAGACGAGCGTCGTCGGCGCGATCAACATGCTTGGTCTCGCCAAGCGCCTCAGGATCAAGATCCTTCAGGCCTCGACCTCTGAAATCTACGGCGATCCCAGCGTGCATCCTCAGACCGAAGACTACTGGGGAAATGTCAATCCGATCGGCGTCAGATCGTGCTATGATGAAAGCAAGCGTTGTGCAGAGACCTTGTTCTTCGACTATCGCTGGCTGCACAATATGCCGATCAAAGTCGTCCGCATTTTCAATACTTACGGGCCTCGAATGCACCCCGACGACGGCTGGGTTGTTTCGAATTTCATCGTTCAGGCCCTGAAAGGCGAGGACATCAGCATCTTCGGCTATGGCGCTCAGACGCGGTCTTTCTGCTCTGTGGACGATCTGGTGGACGGGATGCTGCGCATGATGGAGACGTCGCCGGACGTTACTGGTCCGATCAATATCGGCAATCCGAGGGCGTTCAGCATTCTCGAGCTTGCGGAACTCGTCATCGAGATGACCGCGACTAAATCGAAGATTAAATTCGAACCCCTGCCTTCCGACGACCCGCGGCAGCGCAGGCCGGACATTTCCAAGGCGAAGGCCGTTTTGGGGTGGGAGCCGAAAACACAACTTCGCGAGGGGTTAGTGCGGACGATCGCGTATTTTGACAAGATGCTCTCCGGAGGAGCGACCCCGGTCTTGGCATTGAGAGGGGGTCAAATGACCGGCCACCGCTCCAAACGAGCGTTCCGCGCATTGCAAAAGGAGGACTTTTCGCAATTGGCACGGGGGCAACGGCCGCATGCGGCAAAGACGTAAAGCCTCCCAAAAGCTCGAACTGAACGACGTTTGAAATTCCCGGACGAGAATCTTATCGGCAAAGCCTCTGGCCCAATCGTTCAGCACATCAGAAACGAAACCGTTGCCGATGATATATTCCAAGAGCTCAGTGTTATAAGGAAGCGTCGCCGGGTCAAATCGCCATCGGCTGGCCAGTTCCGCCGTAAGCTTGGCTTTGCCCTCGGCAAGCCAGCCCGGAAGCCCGAACAGGATCCGCCAGTCATCGAATGCAGCCGCGAATGCGCTTTCATGAAGCGTGTCGATGCGCAGCAATGTTCCGTCCAGATCGACACAAAGCGGTGGAAGGGCGCCAAGAGGCGTCGAATCCAACGTCTTATCTGCTGGGCGGCTCATAGTCATAATCGCTACCTTTGGAGCAACTCAGCGAATTCAACAACAGCGGGCAACTGCATTACATCAAGTCACTGTGCAATCCCTGGCGGTGATAGACGGGGCTCGAGCCGTCTTGACATCGCGAACCAGAGCGGCGGATGGTCAGTGTGAATCGTTTTTGATTCCCAGGAACTGGGGTTTGTGATTCGCTTCCGCGAGGAGGTGATTTCCGACCTTACTCGCAGGATCTTCGTAAGCGCGTCGTCGATTTTGTCGAGGTCGGCCATTTCCGGCGGGCGGCCGCGTGGCGTTTCGATGTTTCGGTTTCGTTTCTCGAAATTCCTATTAATTGCAAAAAAGAGCCGCGTCGGTACGCCCTTCCCCCGTAGCTTTGTATTTGCTTGGTTTTATTCGTGCCAACGGGACTTTACGTCGAATCGAAATCAAGAAAATCCAGTCTTGATTCAGGCGATGCGCTACGTCCATCCCCTGTCCTTCCCCAACGGCCGTGACGCGCCAATCGAGCGCGTGCTGGTCCGGCCCGCTTCAGTTTGTAGGAATATGCATAGCATCAATTTCTGTTTTTCGCAAGTCAATTCGGTACCGACAAGTTGCTTGCGGCATCCAGCCGAACGACCCTTCATTCAACCGACCGGTTGACTTTTCGAAACCACTCGCTTAAATTCAACCACATGGTTGAATTGCACCCACCGGAGCTGACTGCCGTCTTTCACGCCCTCGGCGACGCGACCCGCCGGCGGATGCTGCGCGAACTCGCCGGCGGCGAGCGTACGGTCGGCCAGCTCGCGCAACCGTTCGCCATCTCGCTCGCGGCGGCCTCGAAGCACATCAAGGTGCTCGAAAGCGCCGGACTGATCCGCCGCGAGGTGCGCGGACGCACCCATATCTGCCGCCTCGACCCCGGACCGCTCGCCAGCGCCCAGGAGTGGCTGAGCTTCTACGAGCGCTTTTGGACCGTCCGGCTGGACATACTCGATCGCCTTCTTCGCGACGAGGACGAACGTCAATCGCCTATCCCCAAAGAAGGAGACGACCAATGAACGAACTCGCGAACGTAGGCGCCTATGGCGCACTGACCGAGCCCGCGACGTTGACGATCCAGCGCTTTCTGCCGGGCCCGATCGAGCGCGTCTGGGCCTATCTCACCGAGAGCGATCTGCGCCGCCAATGGCTGGCGGCGGGCCAAATGGAGATGAAGGTCGACGCACCGTTCGAACTCGTCTGGCGCAACAGCGAGCTGACCAACCCGCCCGGAAAGCGGCCGGAGGGCTTCGGCGAGGAGCACCGGATGGAAAGCCGGATCACCGAGCTCGACCCGCCGCGCAGGCTCGCCTTCACCTGGGGAAAAGGCAGCGGTGACGTTTCGTTCGATCTCGAGCCAAGGGGTGAGCGCGTGCTGCTGACCGTAATCCATCGCCGCTTGCCCGACCGCGGAATGAAGCTTGGCGTCAGCGCCGGCTGGCACGCGCATCTCGACATGCTGGTCGCTCGCCTGACCGGACAAGAGCCGGAGCCGTTCTGGGACGGCTGGAGCCGCCTCAAGACGGAATACGACCGCCGCATCCCGACCTGACGCAACAGGCATCTCAACCAGCAGGAGATCGACTATGCACCATCAAGTCGTATCACGCGATGAATGGCTCAAAGCCCGGCTCGGATTGCTCGAAGAGGAGAAGGAGCTGACGCGCCGCATGGACGGGTTGGCGCAGCGCCGCCAGGAGATGCCGTGGGTCCGAGTTCGACAAGGATTATCGGTTTGACACCGATGATGGGGGCGCTTCGCTCAAGGACCTGTTCAGGGGCCGCTCGCAACTCCTCGTCTACCATTTCATGTTCGGACCCGACTACAAAGCCGGGTGCCCGTCCTGCTCAATGATCGCCGACGGATTCGACGGCTTCGCTGTCCACCTCGCGAACCACGACGTCATGCTCACTGCCGTGTCGCGCGGGCCGCTCGCAAAGCTGCAAGCGTACAAGCGGCGGATGGGGTGGACGTTTCCCTGGGCCTCCTCGTTCGGCGACGACTTCAACTTCGATTTCAACGTCTCGATCACCGAGGAACAGCAGCGCGAGGGAGGCGTTGAATATAACTATCGGCGCGGCGACCACCCCTTGACCGCGGCCCAGGTCCCCGAGCCGGTCGCCCGTTTCGCGGCGACGTGCGGAACCGACGGGCGGACATACATGCGCGACCGGCCGGGCATGAGCGCGTTCGCTATGGAGGACGGCGTCGTCTTCCACACCTATTCGACCTATGCGCGCGGGCTCGACGGACTCTGGGGCGCTTACCAGTGGCTCGACCGGGCGCCCAAGGGACGCAACGAAGCGGGGATCTGGTGGCGCCGCCATGACGAGTACGGCGTTGCCCCTGGGCGCCAACCCATTCAGCAAGCCGGAGGTTAGCGATGCACACTTCCCCGATCGTTTCGCAACAGGACTGGGACGCCGCGCGCGAGCAGCTTCTCGTGAAGGAGAAGGCGGTGTTTCGGGCCCGCGACGCGCTGGCCGCAGAGCGCCGGCGGATGCCGTGGATGAAGGTTGAGAAGGATTACGAGTTCATCGGCCCTAACGGCAGGGCGAGCCTCATCGACTTGTTCGAGGGGCGCCGTCAGCTGGTCGTCTACCGCGCGTTCTTCGAGCCAGGCGTATTCGGCTGGCCTGAGCATGCCTGTCGCGGCTGCTCGCTCGGGGCCGATCAGGTCTCGAACCTCGCCCACCTGAACGCCCGCGACACCACGCTCGCGTATGTCTCCCGCGCCCCGCAGGAGGACATCGCGCGCCTCAAGGCGCGGATGGGCTGGGAGATGCCCTGGTACACGATCACCGACAGCTTCGACGCCGACTTCGGCGTCGACGAGTGGCACGGCCACAACGTCTTCTTCCGCGACGGCGACCAGGTGTTCCGCACCTATTTCATCAACAGTCGCGGCGACGAAGCGATGGGGACGGTCTGGAGCTATCTCGACGCGACCCCACTCGGGCGCCAGGAAGTGTGGGAGGATTCGCCCGAAGGATACCCCCAGACCCCGCCATACAAGTGGTGGAACTGGCACGACAATTACGACGCCGAAAAGCCGGTCGACCCACGATGGGTCAAGGTGTCGGACGCCGGCGAGGCCGCCTTTCGGACCCTCGAAGCGGGCGCGAAGCCATGAGCGAGGCTTATGCCAGCGCTGGCCGCGCGATCCGCCATCAAAGCAGCGCCGCGACCGCTCGCGGCGCCGCGGACTGGCTGAGCCTCGCTGCCGCGCCGACCTTCGCCGTGATGGCGCTTTTGACCGCTGATCTCAGCGGAGGCGCCGAACCGCTTTGTTCACTGTCGGAACACGACTCGCTCATCAGCGGAATGGTCCCGATGTACCTCCTGATGAGCGCCTTTCATTCGGGGGCGTGGCTGAAGCTGGTCGACAGCCGCCGAAACGGCGCGCGCTGAGTCTCGCGCCGGACCGAGTCAGCTTTCGGGCCGCTCGCCTCCCTCATCCTGAGGAGGTCGCGAGTGCGGAAGATCCTTCAGCTCTGCCGCAATACTTTCGCCGCGCGTTTCTCGAGGAAGTCCTTCAGTCGCTCCTTGGCTTCGCCGCTCAACTCGGCGATCGCGGCCATCAGCAACTCGGTCAGGAGACCGCTCGCCGGGTCGCTCTCGAAGATGCGCGGCAGCGCGTGCAGGACGGCGAAATTGGTGGTCGCGGTGTTGGAGGCGGCCTTGGCGGCGAGCGCCATCGCCGTCTCGAACCCTTTGCCGTCCTCGACCAGGTATTGCGTCGCCCCGGCTGCATGGCCCTCCTCGGCGCTGAGCGTTCGCCCGGTCAGCATCATGTCCGTGACCCGGGCGACGCCGATCAGGCGCGCGATCCGCACCGACCCGCCACCGCCGAGGAAAATGCCGCGCCGCCCCTCAGGCAGGCCGTAATAGGTCGAGCGTTCCGCGACGCGGATATGGGTCGAGGCGGCAAGCTCGAGTCCGCCGCCGACGACGGCGCCGTGCAGCGCCGCGACGACCGGCGTGCGGCCGAACTGAATCGCCTCGAACGCGCGGTGCCACATCCGCGAGTGAAGCGCGGCGTCCAGCGGATCGCGCGCGCCGGCGACTTCCGAGAGGTCGAGCCCGGCGGAAAAATGTGCGCCTTCACCGGTGAGAACGACAGCGCGAATGTCATGCGGCAGGCGGGTGAAGAACGCCTCGAGCCCGAGCACCGTGCTGTCGTCGAGCGCGTTGCGCTTCTCGCTCCGCGCGAGCCTGAGATGGGCGATCGCCCCGAGCCTCGTCGCCTTGAGCGACTTCGGCAGTTCGATGTCGATCGGCTCTTCCGTTGTCTCCGCCGGCATCCGCGCCTCCCTCAAAATCGCCGCCCGAGATCCTTATAGCACCGCGCCTTTTGGCCGAGGCGCGGTGGAAGCGTTTTCCAAGCCGATGGAAGGAAATTCCAAGAAAAGGGAAGCGAAATCCAAATTTTCTCTTTCCGACAATCGAGGCTTTTCAACGGCTTACGCCATGAATCCACGTGTGCGGTGGTCCCCTCATGTCCAGGTCCGACCACTCCGCAGCATAGACTGCCCTTCGGATTATCGAAAACAATTGTCGAATTTTTTCGAGCTTCATCCCGCGGGAAGTCCGGCGGCGCGGAGGGCCGCCGCGTCGGCTTCTACCCGCGCGGCGTCGCGGCGGATGAACTGGGTTTTGCGCCAGCCGGCGACTGTAAACTCCGGTCGCGCCGCCATCAGGCGCGCGGCTGTTCGCTTCGCTTCCTCGGGCTGGCCCTTTTCGTGGTAGGCGATCACGACATCGGTAAGTCCGAAGCCGGGATTTCGCGCGTGATAGCCCTCGAAGGTGGCGATCGCGTCATCGGTTCGTCCGGCCTGTCGATAGGCGTCTCCAAGGGTGCCCAGATACACCGAGGGATAATTTGGGCTGAGAGTCATCGACTTCTCGCAGAGCGCGACGGCTTCTTCGGGGTATCCCGAGGGCAGGACAATAAAGCCGGCAAACTGCGCCACGTCGGCCGAGCCAGGCGCCAGTTGAACCGCCTTTCTGGCGTCGGCCACCGCTTCGTCATGCCGCCCTTCCATCAGCAAAACCATGCCTGACGCGATGTGAGCGTCGGCGTTGCCGGGATCGATCTCCAGCGCCCTCTCGGCATAGCGGCGGGCATTGGCCAGCGCAATTTCGAACGGATCTTTCCAGCCGAATCTGGCGTCCAGGCAATGGGTGAAGCCGAGCGCTGCGTTGAGCGGGGCCGAATTCGGATCGAGCGCGAGGGCTTTCTCCCAGTGGGCCTGCGTCGCCTCCCGGTTGTCCCGGGAGGGAGGTTGACGGAAAATGGACATGCCCCGGGCCCAGTGTGTCCAGGCTTCGACATTGCTGGTCGTCGTATAGCGCATCCGCGCCTGTTCGCCGTCAGTCAGCTTGACCTGCATCTCGGTCGCGAGCGCCAGGGTTATCTCGTCCTGGATCGCGAAAATGTCATCAACGGCGCGATCGTAGCGCTCGGCCCAGAGGTGCGAGCCGTCGGCCGCGTCGATCAATTGCGCCGTGACTCTGATCCGTGCCCCGCTCCTGCGAACGCTGCCCTCGAGAACATGACGCACGCCGAGTTGTTGCGCGGCTTCGCGGACGTCAACCGAGCGGCCTTTGTAGACGAAGCTCGAATTGCGCGCGATCACCCGGAGCCCGTGGAGCTTCGACAAGGTGGTGATGATGTCTTCGACGAGGCCGTCGCAGAAATACTCCTGCTCGGCGTCGCCGCTCATGTTCTGAAAGGGCAGCACGGCGATTGAAGGTTTGCCGGAGAGGGAAGGCCGCTCTGCCGGCTTTTCCGCCGCACGGGGCTCGACTGGCGCCGCCGGCTTCGCGTCGGCGGGAAGCCCGACCTGGAGCGAAAAGGCTCGAACCGGCTCGGCGATATTCTTGAGCTGGGTCGCGCCCAGATCGCTGACCGCGATGTCGAGGCGGGCCTTCACCTGCCAATAGGCTTGTTCGGAGAGGCAGATGGCGCCGGGCGTGGCGATGCCCTCGAGGCGTGCGGCGATGTTGACGCTGTCGCCCATCATGTCGCCGTCGCTTTCCTCGACGACCTCGCCGACATGAATGCCGATCCGGAATTCGATGCGGCGATCCTGCGCCACGCCTGCGTTGCGTTCGACCATGGCGTTTTGCACTTCGATGGCGCAGCGCACCGCATCCACCACGCTGCGAAACTCGACCAGCGCCCCATCGCCGGTGCGCTTGAAGACGCGCCCGTTATGCACGGCGATGGTGGGATCGATAAGATCGCTGCGCAGAGCCCGGAGCCGAGCCAAAGTGCGATCTTCGTCTGCGCCGGTCAGCCGGCTGAAACCAACGACGTCGGCGGCAAGGATCGCCGCAAGCTTCCGCTTTTCCGCCATTTGCCCTCCACAGTCGCGCAACCTAGCACGTGTCGCGTTTACCTCGATGCGGGCCGAGGCTTCTCCTCCCCCGCCCGGGCGCGCGCAAGCGCGGCCCGGGTGCGGGCGGGGACGCTCACGGCGCGAGTTGGCCTAGATGCAATTTGGGCTAAACGCCCTCGAGCCAGGCGAGCAGCAGCTCCAGCCACGGCGCCTCGACATGCAGCCGGAAGCCCGCTTCGGTCCGCGCCAGGAGGCCGCGCGGGCCAAAAACAATGACCGCGGCCGAAGGCGAGCCGGCGGCGAGGTCGGCCGATGTCGCTTGCATGAGAGCCTGGGCGGCGTCGGCGCCCGAGACTTCGACCGCCGCCCAGCCGTCGTCGACGCTCGTCGCGCACCAGCCGTCGCGCCAGCCGTCGAGGGCGGCGATAGGCGCCGGCGTGACCAGAAGCGCGCTCATGCGGCCGATGCGCAGCCCATGCGCGCCCTCCGGCGCGAGTTCGTAGAGGCCAAGGATCGGCGCGCCCGGCGCGAGCGCGGCGACCGCCGCTTCAAGGTCGCCCGAGATCAGCGTCTGGCCGAGCCCATCCAGCGCTCGCGCCTGCAGGCGCGGCCGGTCGCTCAGAATTCCTGTACGCCCGCGCGCCGGCGGCCATCGCGTCTCACGCATGGAGCCGCTTTCCTTCCGGATCGAGCGCGACCACAGGCGCGATGGTCGCGCGGCGCTCGGCGCCAAGATGATAGACGCCGACCGTCTCGCCCATCCGCTTGAACCCGTCTTCGACGAGGCCAAGCGCGATCGGGCGTCCGAGCGTCGGACTCCTGTAGCTCGACGTCACGTAGCCCTGCGAGCGTCGCGTGCGGCCCGCGCCCGTCGCGACATGGGCGCCGGTCGGCAGCGCCGCCTCGCCCGCCGCTACGCTCAAGCCGACGAATTGCTTGCGGCCCTTGTCATTGGCGACAGGCATGAACAGGGAGCGCTTGCCGATATATTCGTCCGCCCGCGAATCGCGCGGACCTGCGACGCCGAGGTCGTGCGGCATGGTCGTCCCGTCGGTGTCCTTGCCAACGACGATGAAACCCTTCTCGGCGCGGAGGACCATCAGCGCCTCGAGTTCCATCAGCCCGCCGCCAAACGCTTGCAGCCTGTCGGCCAGGCGCGCCCTTAGAGCTCCGGCGCGCCGGGCCGGAACGGAGAGCTCGTAGGAGCGGTCGCCGGTGAAGCTCACCCGCGCGACCCGGAGCGGCGCGCCGTCGAACTTGGTCGTCGCAAAGGCCATGTGCGGCAGGCTCTGGTCATCGAGCGCGACCTCGATTCCGGCGGCCTCGACGAGATCGCGCGAGCGCGGGCCGGTGACGGTGAGCGTCGCCCATTGGGCCGTCGCGTCGTGAACGAAGACCCGAGCGGGATCGAACCGGTCCTGCCGCCAGAGCTCGAGTTGCATACGCACGGCGTCGGTGTGCCCCGAGGAGCAGGAAACGATAAAACAATCGTCGCTGAGGCGCAGCGTCACGCCGTCGTCGAACACGATGCCCGATTCCTGCAATAGAAAACCGTAGCGGATCTTGCCCGGTTTCAAGGTCGAGAGGCGGTTATAGCTGTGAAAGTCGGCGAGCTTGGCGGCGTCGGGACCGATGAGCTCGATCTTGCCAAGCGAAGAGCCGTCGAACAGCGCCACCGTGTCGCGCGCCCGCTTGGCCTCGCGCTGAATCGAAAGCTCGGGATCGTCGGGGCCATACCAGGCGGGCCTGAGCCAACCGCCATATTCGCGCATCTGCCCGCCCTCGGCCCGGTGCTCGGCCTCGAGCGGCAGGCGCCTGAGCGGATTGATGAGTGCGCCTCGACGCCTCCCCGCGATGACGCCCATCGGCACTGGGACGAACGGCGGGCGGTAGGTGGTCGTTCCGGTTTCGTCGATCGTGCGCCCGGTGAGCGCCGCCATCGCGGCGAGGCCGTTGACATTGGCGGTCTTGCCCTGGTCGGTCGCCATGCCGAGCGTGGTGTAGCGCTTCAGGTGCTCGACCGAGACGTAGCCCTCGCGGGCGGCGAGCGCAATGTCCTTGAGGGTGACGTCGTTCTGGAAATCGACCCAGCGGCGACCCTCGTCCTCGGCCTTCGGCCACGCGGCCTCGATCCGGTATTGGCCGGCCGGCGCGTTCGGCGCGGCGCCCTCGCCGCCGCCCGCCCGATGGCCGTCGCGCAACGCCTCGTCGAGGGTGAAGGCGCCGTTGGCGGCGCCGGCGACGGCGACGCCCGCGATTGCGCCTGTCGGCGCAAGCGCGGCCAGCGCTTCGTTATAACGCAGACGCCCGCGCGCCTGGGCGTAAAGATGCACCGTCGGCGACCAGCCGCCGGAAAGGAGGAGCGCGTCGCACTCGCGGGTCCGTCCATTCGCCCGGACCGCCCCGACGCGGCGAGTTCCGACGACCCCCTCGATTTCCGCGCTGCGCATCACGCTCAACGAAGATTGCGGACCGGCCACGCGCGTGTCGAGAATCTCGACCTCCGCGCCGGCCTCGGCCAACGCCTCGGCCGCAGCATAAGCGCTGTCGTTGTTGGTGGCGACGACGATGCGCTTGCCGACGAGGACGGCGTAACGACGCAGATAGACGAGCGCAGCGTCGGCCGACATCACGCCCGGCCGGTCGTTATCGGGGACGATAAGGGGCCGCTCGATTGCGCCGGCGGCGACGACGATCTGTTGCGGCCGGATGCGCCATAGCGCGTCAGGCAGCGGCGCCCGCCGCTCCCAGGCGCAGACGAGATTGCCGTCATAGATTCCATAGGCCGTGGTTCGAGTCATCACCCGGCCGCCGCCGGCGTCGATCGCCCGCGCCACGCCGAGTCCCCAATCCCGCCAGTCGCCGCCCTCAGTGGCGCCGCCGCGATGGACGAGCTGGCCGCCGATTTCGGCATGGTCGTCGAGGAGGAAAACCTTGCGCCCCGTTCGCGCGGCGGCATTGGCCGCGGCAAGCCCCGCCGGTCCGGCGCCGATCACAAGGAGATCACAACGGGCGTTGATCTGCGGCTTGTCGGCCGGCGGACGATTGTCGGCATCCACCCGGCCAAGGCCGGCCATGGCGCGGATCGCGCCCTCGAAGGTTTCCCAGCGCGGCCAGAGGAACGTCTTGTAGTAGAACCCCGCCGGCAGGAACGGCGACATCCTGTCGAGGAGAGCGGCGCGATCGGCCGCGGCCGTCGGCGCCGCATTGACCGAGCGCACCGCGACGTCGTTCTCGAGCGCCTCGGTAGTGGCGCGAAGATTTGGGGTGGTGACGCCGCTCCGCGTCACGTCAACGATCGCATTCGGCTCCTCAGTCCACGCGCCCCAGACGCCGCGCGGGCGGTGATATTTGAAACTCCGTCCGACGACCGCGACGCCGTTCGCCAGGAGCGCCGAGGCGATGCTGTCGCCCTCGAAGCCGGCGTAGGGCTCGCCGTCGAAGGTGAAGACGCAAGGGCGCCCACGATCGACGCCGCCGCCGGAGGGCAAACGAAAGCCGCTCAATTCGCCCCCCTCGCCGTCGTGTCGGCGGGCATGGCGGCGTTGAGCGCGGTGTCGCGGGTCATCGTGAACATCTGCATGCAGGTCAGATGCAGCCAGATCTCGCGCGCAACGCCTTTTTCATTGGCGTTGAACCACAGGTAGTCCGCCCATGTCGCATCGCTGATCTCGCCGGCCGGCTCGGGCCGCGCCTTCGGCTCGCCGACATAGTGGAACTCGATCTCGTCGCGCGGACCGCAGAATGGGCAGAAGAAGATTTGCATGGGCGGCCTTCAGGCGGCCTCGTCGCGCGGGTTTTTGATCGTCTGAAGAACCTCGAAGCCCTCAAACTCGGGGTGGCCGAGATAGAGCGGCTTGTTGGCGCCCGCGCCGCGGTGAGCGGCGCGGAAATGTTCGGACTGGGTCCAAGCGGTGAAGGCGTCCTTGCTTGCCCAGACCGTGTGCGACGAATAGAGCACGTGGTCGTCGCGTTCAGGCCCGCGCAACAGGTGGAACTCGACGAACCCAGGCACGCGGTCGAGGTGGGTCTCGCGCGAGAGCCACACATCTTCGAATGCGCTCTCGGCGCCTTTCATGACCTTGAAGCGATTCATGGCGATGTACATAGCCATCTCCTCCTAGTGAGCGATGCCGGAGCCCGCGGCCTCGTCGATGAGGCGCCCGGCGGCAAAGCGGGAAAGGTCGAACGGGCGGCTGATCTCGTGGTGGGCGCCGGTCGCCATGAGATGCGCGAGCAGCGTCCCGCCGGCCGGAATTGCCTTGAAGCCGCCGGTTCCCCAGCCGCAATTGAGGTAGATCCCCTGCATCGGCGCCGGTCCAATGATCGGCGAAGAATTGGGTACGACGTCGACGATTCCGCCCCATTGCCGCATCAGCTTCAATTGGCCGAAAGCCGGAAACATGTCGAGAAGGCCGGAAATGACGATCTCCTGCATCGGCGGTGCGCCGCGCTGGCCGTAGGACGGAATGCGGTCGAGCCCGCCGCCAAACACGAGTTCGCCCTTATCCGACTGGCTGGCGTAGACGCCGGTCCCGAGATGCAGAAGCACGATGTCGAGGCAGGGCTTGACCGGCTCGCTGACCATCGCCTGCAGCGTATAGGAATGGATCGGCAGCCTCACCCCCGCCTTGGCCATCAGTTGCGACGAATGGCCGGCGACCGCGACGCCGACCGTTCCTGCGCGAATTTCGCCCTGCGTCGTCTCGACGCCAGCGCAGGCGCCGTTCTCAAGGATGAAGCCCGTCGCCTCGCAATTCTCGACGATGTCGACGCCAAGCCTATCGGCGGCGCGCGCATAGCCCCAGGCGACGGCGTCGTGGCGGGCAATGCCGCCGCGTCGCTGCCAGACGCCGCCGTTGGGCAAATAGCGCGAATTGAGCGATTGCGTCATCAGCGGCAGCCGCTCGCGGACTTGGTCGGGACCCCAGAGCTCGGCATCGACGCCATTGAGCTGCATGGCGTTGGCGACTCGCGCCGCAATTTCGAGCTGGGCTGGGGTGTGCGAAATATTAAGGATGCCGCGCTGGCTCAGCATCACGTTGAAATTGAGCTCGCGCGACAGGCCTTCGTAGAGCCTGAGCGCGAGATCGTAGAGGGCGACCGATTCGGGATAGAAATAGTTCGAACGCACGATCGTCGTATTGCGGCCGGTGTTGCCGCCGCCGAGCCAGCCCTTCTCGATCACGCAAACGCGCGTGCTCTTATGGGTCTTGGCGAGGTAGTAGGCGGTGGCGAGGCCATGTCCGCCGCCGCCTAGGATGACGAAGTCGTAAGCTGGCTTCGGCTTCGCCTTGCGCCAGGCCTGCGGCCAACCCTTATGGCCGGCAAAGCCCTGCTGCAGCAGCGCGAAGGCGGAATAGCGCGCGCTCATGCGGCCGCTCGCGGCGAGCCGAAATCCGGGACATTGGCGTGACGCGCCGCATAGGCGCGGAACGCGCCGACTTCCGCTTCGCTCGGAGCCAATCCTGTGAACGCCTTGAGATAGTGCGGGGTGAGATTGAGCCGTGCTTCGATCGGCTCCTTGAGGTCGAGCGCGTAATAGCCGATCTGCATGTAATAGAGCACCCGCGCCCGCACCAACGCCTCCGCGTCCTCATAGCCGAAACGGACGAAGAGAGCCTTCAGCGCCTCTGTGCGGACACGATCGGAACGGTCGAGGGCCCTGCGGACGCTGGCCGAGCGGCGCGCCCATTCCCGGACGGCGAAATCGAGCCGCGGGCTGAAGATCGCGGAATTGACCCAGCAGCGAAAGACGCTGCAAACCGCTTCATTGACGCTCGCCGCCGGCTCATCCGCCTGAGCGACGATCGAGCGCGTATTGAAGCGGTCCCAACGGTCGAGAAGGGCGTCGAGAAGCTCGTCGCGATTCTTGAAATACCAGTAGAAGCTCGACCGCGACACGCCGAGCCGCTCGCTGAGGTTGAGGACCGTTACATGCGCCACGCCCTCGACGGCGAGCACGCTCAGCGCCAGGTCGAGCCAGTCGTCACGCGTCGCCTTGACGTTGCCCAGTTGCGGCGGGCGCTTCGGAGGCGCGCCCGAAGCCAAGGGTCGGGTAGCGGAATCGGTCATCGGTCAGCTCGCCGCCGGCGCTTGGCTCGTCATCCCCGCATTGCCTTGCCGAGGGGATCGTACGGCGAGGGCGCGATGACGCGCGCCTTCCGCTCAGCGCCGACGATATGCACGCTGAGCTCCGAGCCGATCTCTGCCGATTCCGGCGCGACCAGGGCCATCGCCAGGCTCTTGCCGACCGTGTGGCCATAGCCGCCCGAGGTCACGAAGCCGGCCATGCTTCCCGACTGCCATACCGGCTCGTAGCCGGTCGCGTCGGCGTCCGACGCGTCGATTTCGAGCGTCACCAGCTCACGCTCCGGCGGCGGGCCCTTGCTCTCCGCGAGAGCGGCCTCCCGGCCGACGAACTCGCCCTTATCCCAGGCGATCCAGCGGGCCATGCCGGTCATGCGCGGGGTATAGGCCTGGGTGAATTCGGCCGACCAGATGCCGAAGCTCTTTTCGAGCCGCAGCGACAGAAGGGCGTTATAGCCATATTCCCTGACGCCGAGCTCGCGACCCGCCTCGAGCAGGGTCCGGCGCAGGCCGGCGTGTTCGAGCGCGCGGCAGTTGATCTCGTATCCGAGCTCGCCGGTCACCGACAGCCGCGCGACCTTCGCCCGCACCAGGCCGACGTCGAGCGTCATCGCGCCCATGAACGGCAGGGCTGCGTTTGACACGTCCTGGTGGGTGGCGCGAGCAAGCAACTCGCGCGATTTCGGGCCGGACAGGGAAAAGCCGATCACGTCGTCGGAAATGTCGCGCACCTCGACCCCCTCGCGCGCATGGGCCGCGAACCAGCGCATATGCCATTGGCGAAGGTAGTAGGAGCCCTCGATCCAGAATATCCCGTCGCCCCAGTTGATGATGGTGAGGTCGCCTTTGAGCTTGCCGGTCTCGGACAGCATCGGCGCGAGCCTGGCGCGGCCGGGCTTCGGCAAGCGGGCCGACGACATCCAGTCGAGCCAGCTTTCCGCCTCCGGTCCGGTTACCTCGTAGCGCGAGAAGGAGGCGATATCGAGCAGGCCGACGCCGCCACGCACCATCCGGCATTCGTCGCCGACGATGTCGAAGGCGTTCGACCGCTTGAGGGTCGGCTTTTCCTTGAAGCCCGCCGGCGCGAAAAAGATGGGAACCTCGAGTCCCCACGAATTGCCCCAGTGACAGCCGGCGGCGGTCATCGCATCGTAAGCCGGCGTCGTCTTGAGCGGGCGCCCGGCCGGCAATTGCTCGTTGGGATAGGTCATCACGAAACGGCGGGCGTAGAACTCGCCGGTCGTCTGTTTGATGAATTCGCGATTGGACGCATAGGCCCCGTAGCGGGCGATGTCGAGGCCGTAGACGTCGGTCGACGCCTCGCCATAAATCATCAGTTCGGCGAGCGACTTGCCGACCCCGCCGCCCTGCAGGAACCCGGCCATGACGCCGCAGGCGAGCCAGTAGCCGCGCTTGCCGGCGACCGGGCCGACGAGCGGATTGCCGTCGGGCGAGAAGGTGAAGGCGCCGTTGACCCATTTGCGCACGCCCGCGGTCTGCAGGACCGGGTAGCGGCGGTGAACAAGTTCGAGTTCGCCTGCGATTCGGTCGATGTTCTCCTGCAGCAGCTCGACTCCATAATCCCACGGCGCGCCGTCGATCGACCAGTGCTGGGGATTGGTTTCATAGATCCCTACCAGCATGCCCTTCTGGTCCTGACGCATGTAGGTGAACCCCTCGAGGTCGACGACCATCGGCAGTTCGGCCTTCAATCCCGCGATCTCGGGGATCGTCTCGGTCAGGAGGTAGTGATGTTCGAGCGGCGATAGGGGGAGGTCGAGCCCGACCATCCGCCCAACCTGTTTCGCCCACAAGCCGCCGGCGTTGACCACATGCTCGGCGTTGATAATTCCCGTTTCGGTGACGAGGTCCCAGGACGAGTCCGGCCGTTGCTTCAATTCCAGCACCCGATTGTGCTCGATCACGGTCGCGCCGCGCTTCTTCGCCGCCCCGGCATAAGCCCATACCGTCCCTGTGGTGTCGACATAACCCTCGCGGTCGGCCCACATGCCCCCGAGCACGCCTTCGACATTGATGATCGGGCAGCGGGCCTTGATCTCCTCCGGCGTCACCAGACGGACATCGTCGATGCCGATTGCCTGGAACCGGCGATACGACGACTGGAGCCACTCCCAGCGCTCAGGCGCCGAAGCGACATGAATTCCTCCGGTCATATGCATGCCGATCGACTGGCCCAACTCGGCTTCGACCTCCTTCAAGAGGTCGATCGTGTAGGCCTGCAGGATCGCCATGTTGGGGTTGGCGTTGAGGGCATGAAAGCCGCCGGCGGCATGCCATGACGAACCCGCGGTCAGGACCGAGCGCTCCACCAGCGCCACGTCGGTCCAGCCATATTTCGTCAGATGGTAAAGAACCGAGGCGCCGACGACGCCTCCTCCGATAACGACAACGCGATAATGCGATTTCATGCCCGGCCCGCCTTAACGGAATAGCCATTCAATACATGCTAGCGAAACGTTCGGCGCCCGTCTAGACAATCATGTCCAGACAGGCGCGAAACCGTTCTTTTTTGTCGGCAGTGTGGCTTTTGTTGCCTTGTCGCTGAGAGCCGAATGTGAGTGTGGATGGCTGATCCGCGTTCGCCGCGACGCCTGCAAGCGTACCGGCCAGATTTGTGCGCTCCAAAAGCCGTCGCCGAGGCGGTCAAAGAGGCTCCAATGGCTGTCGTTCACGAGCGTTCCTGGATCGCGGACCAGGCCCGCCGCCAGCAAGACCCGAAGGAGGCGGTGAGGGAACTGCGGGTTCATTCAAGCTGTCTTGGAGCCAAGACTGCCGGAAATTGGAGAGCCTGACGAAGCATATCAACGGAACTTGAGCGTTGTTTGCACAAGTGGGTGCGTTCGGAAGCAAAGGGGTGGTATGAGGCGGAGCGGGGCTTTGACGCTCAGTGCGGTCCTGATGCTTGGCGGCGTAACCGGTGGCCGAGGCGATGATCTGTCGGGCTCGGTTGTGGCAGGCGGCCCGTCGTCGGTGGCTTATCCCGTTGTCCTAGGCTGGTCTATATGTAGTGGATGGGTCGGTTGGGTGAGCTGATCTCGGCTGGCGCCAAGCGCTTGCCGCGGCCCATCCGGTCGCATTCCAGTGGCAGTCTTTCGGCGGCGCGGCGCCCGCCTGAGCGTTTGGACGCCCTTCCGAGGGTTGTCTCGTTTGACGATGTCCCAGTAGCTGGCAGGCGCATGATGTGCGGCCAGCCCGAGCAAGGCTTCGAACGAAACGTCCCGGTGGAAGCGGCGATTGTAGCGAAAGACGAATTCATTGAGATAGGTGTCGACGTGCGTGCGCCGCAGGCCATGATACGTGCCCAGGCCCCATCGCTTCATCAATGAGAAGGCCCGGTGGATCCAGGGCAGGGCAACATGTCCCGCCATTTTTCCGACGGTGCGCGGATCGTGCCGGTAGTCGGTCAATCCAGGATAGGACGCGTGGCCGTCGGTGAGGAGCGTGGCTCCACGCTTCACGTTGGCTCTCACGAAGGCCTCGATCGACGCCGCGGAATTGTCGGCGATCATCGCGAGGTGTATTCAGCCGGAGCGCGTATCGAGGTATTTGGCGTGCTTGCGTCGCGGCTTGGGCTGATTGGTGTCGCGATCGATCACCTCGACGGCCCCGACGACGAGGATTTTGCCGGCATTGCCGGGCTCGAAGAAGGCGTCGCCTCCACGTCCTGCCCGACGGCTTCCACCGCATCCGTCATATGTGGACGGCCTCTTGGCAAGTGGGTTTCGACGCTCTGATCGCTTTGGTCGGCTGCGGTCATATGTCCGGCCTGTTGGTGCGGTATAGGACCGCTGGCCCTGATGATATTCGACAGTCCTGGTCCCTATCACTACGGCGAGCTCGGGGCTCGTGGCGGATGTCAGGGTGTCCTGGACTTTCGTTGCGACCGTGTCGTTCATCACGTCGTTGCGCTTGCCAATCCTGAAACGTCTATCTCGGAGAGCTCTTTATCGTCAGGCCTTCGTGTAAAGTTCGGTTCGGAAGGCTTCGCCGGTCGACATCATCGCCCAGGCGATTCTGGCCAGCTTGTTGGCCAGGGCGACGGCGACGACGCGCTCGGGCTTCCTGGCCCTCATGGCGACGATCCATTCGGCCAGGGCGCCCTTGTATTTGTGGGCCACGCGCAAAACCGACGTGCATCCCACGACCAGCATCTTGCGCAGATATCGGTTGCCCTTTTTGGTGATGGCCCCGAGCTTGTCCTTGCCGCCGCTCGAGTGCTGGCTCGGAGTAATGCCCAGAGACGCGCTGAAATCGCTTCCCGACTTGAAGACGCTGGGATCGGGATTGAAAGCGACCATCGCCGATGCGATCAGCGGGCCGAAGGCCGGGATCTCGTCCAGCAACCGGCTCATCTGGTTCTTGCCGCTCGCCTGGGCGATGGTCTTCTCCAGATCGTCGATCTTTTCGTCGAGGCCGTCGCTGTGCGAAGCCAGCATCACGGTTGCTTGCTTGGCCTCTTCGGGAAGGGTCTCGTCGGCTTGCGCCAGCGCCAGCAATTCCGTGACCCGGTGAATGCCCTTGGGCGCGATCAGGCCGAATTCCGAGAGATGCCCGCGCAGCGCATTGACGGTCATGGTCCGCTGCTTGACCAGCAATTCCCGGGTCTTGTGCAGCATCAGCACAGCTTGCTGATCCGCGCTCTTGATCGGCACGAACCGCATGTCGGGGCGCGACATGGCCTCGCAGATCGCGGCCGCGTCGTTCGCATCGTTCTTGCCCCGCTTGACGTAGGGTTTCGTGTAAGCGGGAGGAATCAAGACCACTTCGTGCCCCAGCGCCCGGATCTCTCGCGCCCAGTAATGGGACGATCCACAAGCCTCCATCCCAACGCGGCAGGGCGCCGTCTGGGCGAAGAAAGCAAGCACCTTGCCTCGGCTCAACTTGCGCGTAACCGCAGGCGCCCCTCGCGCTCGAGCGCATGCACCTGAAAAAAGTTCTTCGCCAGGTCGATCCCAATCCTGATAAAGGTTCTCATGGACGGCTTCCCTATCCGCGACCTCCACCGGTCACGCCTTGGCACTTGATGCCGTTCGGGCGAGGCCGTCCACATTATCACTACGGCTTCCTCGCCAAAGGCGACCGAGGCGACACCCTCGCACACGTGCGCAACCTGCTTCACGAGCCCGGCGGCGAAGCCCCGCCGCAGAGTTCCGAGCCGGAGGCGAAGCCCTCTCACGAACCGTTCGCCGTCTGCCCGGATTGCGGCGGCCTCATGCGCCGCATCGGGCCCAGCGGCCGAACGGTCAAACCGTTCTGCGATCGCTCCCGCCACTCTCACAGACCGCGCCCCGGGGGTCCACAATCAAAGCCGCTCTGCGCTTTCCCCATAGCCGCTAACCGGCCCGCGCCTTCGCTCAATCCGGCTTATGTCAGGTCGCCTTCTGTGACGCACGAACCTACGCGCCGGCGACCTCACATAACCCTCCAGATTCCATTGGGAGTCGGTTTGTGATTCGCTTCCGCGAGGAGGTGATTTGCGATGCCGAAACCTTACTCGCAGGATCTTCGTAGGCGCGTTGTCGATTTTGTCGAGGCCGGCCATTCCCGGCGGGCGGCCGCGGGGCATTTCGATGTTTCGGTATCGTTTGTCGTCAACTTGATGACGGCTTATCGGATGCGAGGCAGCCTGGTCCCCAAGCCCCTTGGCGGGCGCCGTCACGCCAAGCTCGATCCGCACCGCACGTTTCTTCTCTCTCGCTTGGCGGAAAAGAACGACATCACCATGCCGGAATTGGCGGGCGAGCTCGAAGCCAACAGCGGCGCGCGGGCCGATCCCGCCTCGCTCTCGCGCTGGCTCATCCGCAACGGCTATCGCTATAAAAAAACCCTGCTGGCCAGCGAATGCGATCGTCCCGACATTCGCCAGGCGCGCGAGGAATGGACGGGAGAGCGGCAACCCCGGATGCGGCTCGAACCGCACCGGCTGATCTTTCTCGATGAGACCGGAACGACAACGAAAATGACGCGATTGCGCGGACGCAGCCTCAAAGGTCAACGCCTGCGCGCCAAAGCCCCGTTCGGGCATTGGAAGACCCAAACCTTCATCGCCGGCCTGCGTTGCTCCGCCCTCACCGCGCCCTTCGTCATCGACGCCCCGATGGATCGGCGTATCTTCGAAACCTATGTCGAAACCCAGCTCGCCCCCACCCTTGAAAAGGGCGACATCGTCATCATGGACAATCTGCCGGCGCATAAAAGCAAGATCGCCGAAAAAGCCATTCGCGATCGGGGCGCATGGGTTCTGTTCCTGCCGCCCTACAGTCCCGATCTCAATCCCATCGAGATGGCCTTCGCCAAACTCAAGGCCCTTCTGCGCGCCAGAGCCGAAAGGACGATCGACGCCCTGTGGCGCGCCATCGGCCAAATCTGCGACCTCTTCCAGCCCGACGAATGCAGAAACTACTTCACCGCCGCAGGCTACGGATTCAATTGACCGTCCGACGCTCTAGAGCCCGATCCGTCTCAAGGAGACGTTTCAATCGGGTCCGGGATTCAGGCGATCGAGGCGCCAGCAAACGGAAAATCGCTTCCTCGATCTGGTTGCGCTTGTACTGCATTTGAAACCTTCTATCGAGTTTCAATTAGCTGTCAATGTCCCCGTGCGCAATTTCGACCTGCCCCGCCATAGCCTGTCGCGGCACGCTCGCCGCTTCCTTCGTTGGTGATTGTGTCTGCTTCCGCCCGATTAGCGGCGCGGTTAAGACGGATTACGGTCTCCTCGCGCCGGCTTTTCGACCATCGCTTTGCGAGCGCTGCCACTTCCGGGGGGTTCGACGAAGAACGACGTATTGCTCCCGCGCCAAAAGTAATGCCGCGACGCGTAGCCGGTTTGTGACAGCGACAAAAAGGGAACCTCGACCTGACGGGGTTTCGGCTGACAGCTCCCTGATCGGACCAAATTGTTTCCCTGTTCAGAGGGATTAATTCCCTGCTCGGACCACTCTCATGTTCGCCGTTTCAAGTAGCAGGCACAAGAATGCGTTGCTCGCGCGCGAGCGGTTCAGAATGGCCGCGGCTGAGCAGGGCAGGAGGCACGATCATCAAAACGACGGTTGATCATGCTCTGATGCGCGGGTTGGATACCGCCGGACCGGTGATGCGTCGCGGAGCTTCCTCTGTCTAGGCGCCAGCGTCGGATGATATCCGGCTGATAGTGGACGCGAGGGTTCTCCTGGCCGTGACCGTGCCTCCAGCCTTGCTCGGCTTTGGATAGATGCGTTGTCGGCGATGACCTCCTATTCTTGATGTCCGCTATCGATCTCAGCGCATCAAACGTTGGCGGTTTGAACGTGTTTGGCGACCGCCCAGGCAAAACCCGCCAGTTCTCGAGCGATCGCGGTCGTGACCACTGTGGGTGATTTTCCCGCCCGGGCGAGCTTGCGATAGCGCCGACACAACCGCTCTTGGGCCTTCCACGCGGTGTCGCGGATCGGCTTGGCCAGACCCTCCTGACGTAGCAGTTGCTCTCGGCTGATGCGCGCCGGGAACCGATAACTCCAGGCAGCCTCGATTAGCATTCGCCGCGCCGCGCCATTCCCGGCTTTCGTAATGCCGCCTTGGCGGAGTGTGGCGCCGCTGGAGCGCTCGGACGGAACCAGTCCGAGATACGCCATGAGCTGGCGGGGATTGGCGAAGCGGGTGATGTCGCCGAGTTCGGCGATCACCGTCGCCGCCGCGACCATAGCCATCCCGCGTAGCGCTTGCAGGGCGCGCACCACCGGGGCCAGCGACCAATCCGGCAGCGCCGCCTCGATATGAGCTTCCAAACGGTCGCGCCGCGCCGTCGCCGCCTCAACCGCCGCGATGCAGTCTTCCAACACGATATGATGCGCCGCTTGCTCGAATTTCAGTCCGGCCATCCAGCGACGGTGCATCAATGTCCACGCCGGCCGATTGTAGTGACGGCCATGACGCAGGAGAAAGCCAGAGAGCTGCTGACGGGCCTGGCGAAGACTGCGGACGGCCGCAAGACGCGCGCGTACGAGATCGCGGATCGCCTCATGGGCCTGATCAGGAATCCACACAGCGGTCAGTTCACCGGCGCGATGCAGCTTGGCGAGGTTGATCGCATCCCGCCGGTCGGTCTTGATCCGATCTCCCGGCTTGCGTGGGATCAACGACGGAGCAACGACAACGCAACCATGCCCAGCCAGGCTCAACTGCCGTTGAATGCCATAGCCGCAAGGGCCGGCCTCATAACAGAACCGTAGCTCGCTGCCAGCGCGCGACAGCTTCGCTGCCAGAGCGTTCAAGGCCGTCGCTGTGTTCGCGACCTTGCCATACTCGCGCACGTCCTTGTGCGCGCCCGCCTCCGCAAGCGCGACCGCGATCGTATCCTTGTGCACGTCAAGGCCCACGTATGTGATAGATTTGTCCAAGACCCGTCTCCTATGCATGAGGCTCCGCGCCGGAACGCCCGGCGCAACCCTCGACAAGCCTGCATACTGTGAGACGGGTCGCCCTATCTCAGGCGAACATGTAGTCTAGGGAATTTCCTCACAACCTCCTAGTATCACAGGCATATTCGTACTTCCGTTTTCTCAGTAAGGCGCACCTAATCCCGAATTCCCTGTTCTTTTCCCTGTTCGCTGGGAATTTGCGCCGCGAATCCCCCGGCGAAGCAGTCTTCGAGCTCAGGGAGGATTCCGGCTCGACATCACCGGGAGCGCCGCGGGGAAACTCCGTCGATGTTGGCGCCCACCGTTACAACCCGAGAAAATGAGCGGCAGGAGTCATCCGGTGTGGCCGATGCGGGCCCGTCGTCGCCTTCGGATTGGCGTAGGACTACTAAATTAGGCCGCAATCGCTCTACGGACCCCTCCGTCGTCAGCGCTCGAGCTTGGCGCCAACTCGATTGAAAAGCCCGAGATTGGTTGGACCAAACACTACGTAGCCAGCTTGCGCAAATATTCCCACGTATAAAGTCCTGTGTCGTGCCCGTCGTCGAAAATGATCTTGATAGCGTAGTTGCCCACTGGCTCGATCCCGACAATAGCGACGTTCTCCTTGCCCGTCACTGTCTTCTTCTGGCTCGGCGAATGCCCCTGCACTTCGGCGCTCGGGCTTTCGACCCGCAGCCGTTCGGCGCTCAGGCGGATGGCGCCGCCGTCGTCGAAGGCGACCTCGAGCAAGCGCCCGTTGTCCATCGCCGTAATATCGGTCGGCCAGGACATCGCGGTTCGACCCTTCTAAAGGACGCGGATGCGGGGCGCGGGCTTGGCGCCCGGCGCGCCGACGGCGAGCGTGGCAGCCACACGTCTTGCGATCTCGATAAGCGCGTTCGCCTGGGGGCTTTCCGGCATGCTGGCGACCACCGGTCGGCCGTCGTCGGAATGGGCGCGGATGGCGATGTCGAGCGGCACTTCGCCGAGGAACGGAACGCCGAGCTTCTCGGCCTCTTTCCGTGCGCCTCCGTGCGAGAACACGTCCGTCCGCTCACCGCAATGCGGGCAGAGAAAGTAGCTCATGTTCTCGACCACCCCGATGAGCGGCACTTTGACCTGGCCGAACATCGCGATGCCGCGCCTTGCGTCGATCAGCGCCAGATCCTGCGGCGTCGAGACGATCACGGCGCCGGCAAGCGGCACGTTCTGGGCCATGGTCAGCTGGGTGTCGCCCGTGCCTGGTGGCATATCGACGACGAGCACGTCGAGTTCGCCCCACACGACCTCACGCAGGAGCTGGTTCAGCGCCGACATCACCATCGGGCCGCGCCAGATGACCGGGGCGCCCTCCTCGATCAGGAACCCGATCGACATGATCTTCACCCCGCAACTCTCGAGCGGAATGAGCTTCTGCCCGTCAGGCGCGAGGCTTGGCTTGGCGTTGACGCCAAACAGCTTGGGCATCGATGGCCCGTACAGATCGGCGTCCAGAACTCCGACCGCAAGCCCGAGCTTGGCGAGGCCGGCAGCGAGATTGCAAGCGACGGTCGACTTGCCGACGCCGCCCTTGCCGGAGGCGACCGCAATGACGTGCTTCACGCCGGGCAACGGTTCGCTCGATCGGCCGTGGCGGCGTGGCGGCGCGGCGCCTTGAGGGCTATGCGCCGCCGGGGCGCCGGCGACAGCGCGGTCCAACTCGGCGGTCAACGTCACCACAGCGCCGGCGACGCCGGAATTCGCGCGGATCGCGGCCTCGGCCCTGGCGCGCATCGGCTCCATCGCCTTCGCCCGAGCCGGATCGATCGCGATGGCGATGAAGACTTTGCCGTCGCGAATGGTCACGCCGGAGATCGCCCCCGATTCCGGCAGCGGCGTGCTCCCGTCGGGGCCGGGAACCGCCGCCAGCGCCGCCATGACCTCGTCGCGGGTAATCGTCATTCTCCGTCCTTCTCGCTCTCCGCGGGCTGGGTCTCAGGACGCCAATCGAGCTTGTCGCGCAACGTCACCACCGTCCCGATGATGATGATGGCCGGCCCGCCCAGTTCCGATCGCCGCGCCTTCGCCGCCAACGTTCCGAGCGTGCCGACGACGACGCGTTGAGCCGCGCGGGTCGCGTTGTCGACGATCGCCGCCGGCAAGTCCGCGTCGGCGCCGTGGGCGATGAACTCGCGTGTCAGCGCCTCCAGATTGCGCAGCCCCATATAGATCGCAACCGTCTGGCGCGGTTGCAAGAGCGCCCCCCAGTCGAGCGCGATCTTGCCGTCCTTCCCATGGCCGGTCACGAACACGCATGCATGGGCGTGGTCGCGATGGGTGAGCGGAATGCCGGCATAGGCCGCGGCCCCGGTCGCGGCCGTCACGCCCGGACAGACCTGAAAGGGGATCCCGTGCGCGGCGAGGACTTCGATTTCTTCGCCGCCGCGGCCGAACATGAACGGATCGCCGCCCTTAAGCCGCAACACCCGCCTGCCTTGCCTCGCGAGCTTGACCAGCAGCGCGCTGATCTCACCTTGCGGCAATTCGTGATCGTCGGGCTGCTTGCCGACGTAGATTCGCTCGGCCTCCCGCCGCACCAAATTCATCGCGCCCTCGTCAGTGAGCCGGTCGTAGAGCACGACATCGGCCTTCTGCATCAGGCGAAGCGCGCGGAAAGTCAGGAGATCGGGATCGCCCGGGCCGGCGCCGACCAGATAGACCTCGCCGCGCGGCGCTTCGGTGCCTTCCACGGCTGTGCGTTCGATCGCGCGGGCAAGTTCGGCGTCCGCGGCGCTCTCGTCGCCGGAAAGCGCGCGTTCGCCGATCGGTCCTTCGAGGACGGCCTCCCAGAACCGGCGACGCATGACCGGAGAAGGGATCGCCTTCGCGACCGCAACCCGGAATCCGCCGGTCAGCCGCGCCAAGCCGCCGTAGGCGGCGGGGATCAGGCTCTCCAGACGCGCCTTCAGCATGCGGCCCAGTATCGGCGAGGCGCCGCCGGTCGAGATCGCAATGACGAGCGGGCTTCGGTCAACGATCGAGGGCATAATGAAGTCGCAGAGCCGCGGCCGGTCGGCGACGTTGACCAACGCGCCGGCGCTCTTTGCCGCCCCCCGCGCCTCGGCCGCCAGGCGCATGTCGTCGGTCGCCACGAAGCAGAGCGCCGAACCCTCGAAGTCCTTGGGCTCAGGCTCGCGGGCCTCGTGCCGGAAGTTCGGCGCATCGAGAAGTCCGCGGAAATCCTCGCTCAGCACAGTCGCGAACGCGGTAACGCGGGCGCCGGCGCTGACGAGGACTTCCGCCCGGCGCGCTGCGACGACGCCGCCGCCGACGACGATAGCGGGGCGCTCGCTGAGCTCGAGAAAAATCGGCAGATGGCGCATGGCTATCCAGCGCGGGATTGCGTTGCGCTCGGCAGGCGGCCGCCGAGCAGGGGGTTCGGAAGGACTGGCATCCAATTCACAAGGCGGCCCTTCTAGGCCTTTCGGCTTTCAGAGCAAAGCGAAAGCGAGGTTTCGGCGGCAGGCTCGCCGCCTCGTCTTTTATGAAGCGTCGATATGCAGCAGGGCGTCGCGGAGCGGCTCGCTCGACACGTAGACGAATCCATCGAGCGGCGTGTCGAATTCGAGGATGAAGAAAATCGCGGACGAGAAGGAGAGCGCGCACAGGAAGATCGTCGTGTACACCACCACGTTGCGAGGCGCGATGACGCCGAAAACGGCGAAGACGATGGCCAGCCATGCGGTCATGGCGACGAGAAACTCAAGGAGATCGTGTCGCGCGAGGTTCCGATCAGGAGCCTGCGTTGGCTCATAGTTTCGGACATTCGGTTCTCGATTTGGGTCACCAGACGCTTGCGGAACGAGTCGGACGGATCGAGTCTGCGAATAGCGATATCGGCGTCGACCAGCATCTCTCCAAGTTGCTGACGAGACCGGAAATCGCGCCAAACTTCGGATAGACGCCTGACGGCGCCGGTTCGCTTCGCCAGGTGTCGGCGATCGAAGCCGCGACGTAGGTGCGAAGTTTCGCCCGGATCGGCGCCGCGTCGTCGCCGTACTCACGCAAGCGAACGTCGAGCTCGGTGATATCCGCGGCAAAAGTTCTCAGGCGGCTGTCGAACTGGTCGTACGAGGATTTGACGTTAGAAATCAAGAGGCCGAGCACGACCGCGGTGAACGTCACGAGTATCGAAATGATGAGCCGGACATGGTCGCCGGTTTCGCGGCTCTTGTGGTGCTCGGCGAGCTTCCGCTGAAGATTGACGCCGAACACGCTTGCGCAGAGAAGAGCGCCAAAAACTCCGAGGACGGTGGGGGCGGTAAGCATATGCCATCGTCTCCGGCGCCGAAACACTTGGCAGGAGCTCGATCGGCGCTACAACACCGCAATCGGATTTCCCGGCGAACCCGTAGCGCCGACGATCGGCAGCGGCGCGAACACGTAGGCGAACACCCAGGCCTGACGCTCGACCAGCCCCTCGAAGGTCATGCCTTCATGGAGATGGATTCCATTCTCCATGATCAGGTGCTGGTGACAGGGATGGAAAATCTCCGGGTCGACCGGCGGCACCACCTCGACGGCGAAATTGTCCGCCCCGACGACGCAGACCTGAAGGCTCGAGAACCAGCGGGCGCATTCGAGCCCGATGCCTGGCGCGCCGTCATAGAAGGTCCTGGTCTCCGTGTACCAGCGGCTGCCATGGCCGGTGCGGACAAACACCGCATCGCCTGGCGCGATCGTTTGCTCGGCGACGCCCTGACGTTCGAGGCATGCCTTGAGATCAGCAAGCACGATCTCTTCGCCGACATCGAGCACGCGCCCTTTCAGGCCCTGGACGTCGAACAGGACTCCACGAGTGAAGAACGGCGGCGCATTTTCGATACCCAGCTTCTTCAGCCCGTACGGCGACCACATGTCCGAGAGGCGGTTGCCGTTGTAGAAGAGCATCTTGGTCTTGTCGCCGCGCATCCCGCACATGCAGCCGAGATGGCCGAGCGCGTCCATCTGGGTGCCGATCTGGCCGATCTCGGTGGCGATGAATTCGTCGTTCCAGATGGTCTTGCTTTTGCCGCCGTAGGGTCCGCCGGTCGGGCCGCCCGGCATGCGCAAGGCATAGGCCCGTCCGGGCGCGATCGGCATGCGCGCGTCGTAGGGCATGCCGAGGCTGACGACCTCGCCGGTTTTGATGAGCCCGACCGCCTCCAGGACCTTGTCTCGGGTCATCAGATTGCCGTTGCCGCGCTGGTCGTCGCGTCCCCAGCGCGAGTTGAACCAGTCGGTCTTCAGGACCGGGCTTATGCCGTCTGGTTCGGCTCCTTCGTCGCTCATGGCGAGAACCTCTGGATCATTCGACGACGGGCGCGCCGGCGCCAGCGGCCGCCGCCTTCTCGGCTTGGGTGCCGCGGCGCTGGCGGCGCTCGGCCGCCTGAACCGCGAGGCCAACCGCGAGGATCAGCATCGAGCCATTGAACAGCGGCTCGACAAAGAACGGCGCGCCGAGCTGGTTCAAGCCCGCGACGGTCACCGCCAGCACGGCGACGGCAAGCACCGTCCCCCAGACGTTGACCCGGCCGGGCCGGATCGACGTCGCGCCAAGGAGCGCCGCAGTGAAGGCCGGCAACAGATATTCCTGGCCGACCGAGCTTTGACCGACCTGCAACTGCGATTGGAGCACGACGCCGGCGAAGGCGGCAAGCGTTCCGGCGGCGACAAAGCCAAGCGTTACGTAGCGCCTGGCCGAAATCCCATTGAGCTCCGCGGCCCGGGGGCTCGCGCCGAGCACATAGAGATAGCGGCCGAGCGGCAGGTATTCGAACACCACCCACAATGTGAGACTGACCACGAGCGCGTAGATCGCCGGCGCCGGCACGATCCAGACGCTGCCGGAAATGGCCAGGAACTCGGGCGGCAGCGAAGCGAGCACTTGTTGCCCGCCCGTGTACCAGGCGTTGAGGCCATAGAGAATTGTGCCGGTTCCGAGCGTGGCGATGAACGAGTCGATCTTAACCCGGGTGATCAAGAGCCCGTTCACGAGCCCGACCACCGCGCCCATCAAAAGCACCGCCAGGATCGCCGCCCACCACGGTAAGCCCTGGCCCTGGAGCCCGATCGCCAGCACCTGCGAGATGCCGACATTGAACCCGGCCGAAAGATCAAACTGATTGGCGACCATCGGAATGAACACCGAAAGGGCGACCAGAAGCTGCACCGACTTGTTGCTGAGAATCGAGCGAATGTTGAAATAGGTGAGAAACGTATCCGGCTTCAGCAACGAGAATACAGTGACGAGAAGAATGAACAGGACGAGCAGGCCCCACACGGAGATCGCCCGCGTCACCACAGCGCTTACGGAACGGGTCGTCCCCCGATTCATGACGCCGCTCCATGGCGAGCGGTCCCGATCCCTCCCGACGCAGCCGCAGTCAACGCGGCGATCGACAACGCAGGACCAGGAATCTCGGCCGCGACTTGTCCCCGGCTGAACACGAGCGCGCGATGACAGACCCGCTCGACTTCTTCGAAATCGGACGAGATCAACAGCACCGCCAGTCCCCTACTCAGCGAGAGCTGCAGCAGATGATAGATGTCTGCCTTGGCGCCGACGTCGACGCCGATCGTCGGCTCCTCGAGAATGAGGAGTTTGACATGCGCCTCCATCCAGCGCGCCAGGACAACCTTCTGTTGATTGCCGCCCGACAGGGTCGCAACCGGCTCCTCCACCCCTGCCGTCTTGATCGAAAAGCGCCGCACCGCCGCCTGGGCTTCGTCGAGCTCAGCGGCGCGCGAGACGAATTCCAACACCCCTTTGCCGCTGGCAGCCGGGTTCAAGTAGATATTCTCGCGCACATCGAGGTTCGAGGCGAGGCCTTCTTCGGCCCGGCGGCTCGATACGAAGCCGACGCCCTTGGCCATGGCTTCGGCTGGGCTGAGGGGCGTGATCGGCTCTCCGTCGAGCATCAGCCGGCCTGATTCCATCGGCGTGTGGCCGAAGATTGCCCGTCCGACGGTGTGATGACCGGCGCCGCGCAAACCCACGAGCCCCAGGGTCTCCCCCGCCGCAACAGAGAACGAGACCGGGCCAACGTGCTCGGCGACGAGCCCTTCGACCGACAGCGCACCGCGGTCGGAAGGCTGCGCCGGCCTCACGAAGGCGTCGCTCATCGAGCGTCCGACAATCATCTGCACCAGTTCGCCTGCATTGGTCTCGCGCGCGGCGACTGTCGCCAGACGGCGGCCATCGCGAAGAACGGTCACTCGATCGGCGATGCGCAGCACCTCGTCCAGTCGGTGGGTGACATAAACGATCCCGATGTTGGTGGCGCGCAGTCGCCGCAGGGTGTCGAGCAAGCGTTCGACGTCGGCCTCGGGAAGCGCCGCCGTCGGCTCGTCGAGAACGAGGATGTCGGATCTCATCGCCAACGCCCGGCCGATCGCGACTAACGAACGCTCGGCTGCCGGCAGAGAAGAGATTGGGGCCTCAGGATCCAGATCGCTGTCCATGGTCGCGAGCGCTTCGGCGGCGGCCCTATTCACTCTCGGCCACGACACCAGGCCGTTCCACGATCGGGGATAGCCGGTCTGAAGCGCGACGTTCTCGGCGATCGTCATCCACTCGACCAGCCCCAAATCCTGGTGGATGAACGCGATCGGCAGCGCCTCCGTCCCCGGATGAACCGGCTTGCCAGCAAACAGGATCTCGCCGGCGTCGGCGTGGTAGACCCCAGCCAATATCTTGATCAGCGTCGATTTGCCCGCTCCGTTCTGTCCCAGGAGCGCATGGACCTCGCCGCGATGAACGTCGAAATCGACGTGATCGAGAGCGAGCGTGCCGGTGAACCGCTTGACAAGACCGGTCATCGCCAGCAGCGGCGCCGACGCGCGCTCAGAACGGGATTGGTCAAAAGGGTCCATCATCGATCATCCCGAACCGTCATTGCGAGGCGAAGCCGAAGCAATCCAGGGCCTCCGCCGCCCTACGATCATGGATTGCTTCGTCGCTTCGCTCCTCGCAATGACGATCGCGACCCGCTGTCAAAGCCCTATGGCTCGCAACGACGAAGGCTACTTGGCGCCCCAGATGTCGAGATAGTGCTGCTTATAGTTGTTGCTGGGGATGAAGGTATTCTGGTCGCCGCCTTCGGAGTGTATGTTTTCCCTGGTGACCAGGAATGGCGGTTGGACGAAGCCGCTCTGCGGCTCGCCATGGAACGCGCGGTTGAGCTCGTCGACCGCCTGCCACGCCTGCAATTCGATCGGCTCGCTGACGGTCACCGTTTGATATTGATCGCCCTTGCGGATGCGATCGTAGGCAGAGCGATTGCCGTCGGCCCCGATCAGCTTCGCTTCGTCTGTCTTGACGCCGCCCGAGCGCAGCACCGGCACGGCGAAATCCCAGTCGTTGTCGCCGACCGAGGTCCCGTAGATCGGCAGCCCGAAGCGCTGAACCCAGCTTGTGGTGAGCTGGGGCTGACGTTGCGCCGCTTCGGACGCGGGAGAATTGACGTAGTCGAGCACCTTGCAGCCGGGGCACTTCTCGACCTCGTCCTTGGTCGCGGTCGATTTGACCTTGGCGATCGCGTATTCGTTGTGGGTGAGGATGACGACGTGGGCCTTGCCGTCCGAATCGGCGATCGCCCAGTCGGCCTCCGCCTTGCCGATTTCGCGCGGATCCTCCTGGATGTTGACGAACAGATTGAGATCCGGCTGCGGCCCCGGCAGGCCCGCGGCGTGGAGGCCGACAAACTTGATGCCCTGCGCCACGCCAGCCTTGATCGGGTCTTGCAGGCTGGCCGCATCGGCAAAGAGCGCGATGCCATCCGGCTTCAAGGCGATCGCCTGATTCATGCCGGCAAGCCAGGAGGTTGGGCTGCCTTTGCCATCGATGACGGTGACGTTCCACCCGAGCTTCTCTCCCGCTTCCTTGATGTAGACGCCGTAGAGATGAGAAATGTCGTTCTGCTCGTCGCCGGAGAGAAAGACGATCTTCTTGCCGGCCTCGGGCTTCGGCGCCTTGGTCGGCCCCTCCCAGGTGGTTTGGGGCCCGGCGTATTTCGCCACCGCGGCCTTGGCGTCGGATACCGCGTCGGCGCGGGCGGGCGCGACGGTGAGCATCGCGGCAAGCGCGACCGCGCCGGCAAGCAAAGCGTGCTGACTGACTTCAACTTTCATCGTGGCTTCCTCCCTTTTCAAGTTCGCGCCTCGGCGTCGAACAGGATTCGTTTCTCACATCGGTGGTCGTGAGCCGCAGCTTTCGCGAATGACGAGTTTCGGTGGCAGGATGATACTCTCGGATGAGCCGTCGGGTGATTTGATCCGTCGCAGCAACAAGCGGGCGGCCTCCTCCCCGATCTCGCGCGCGCCAATGGCGACCGTTGTCAGCGACGGCCGGTGCATCGCGCCCTCGGGAATGTTGTCGAAGCCGACCACGGCCACGTCGCGGCCAGGAATGAAACCCAGATCGGCGAGACCCAGCATGACGCCGAGCGCGCAAAGGTCGTTATGGCAGATCACGGCGGTCGGCGCGTTCGATCTGTCGTGGAAGAGCTGGCCGACCGCAGCGGCGCCGCCCTCTCGCGTCGGCAGGCAATTGACGATCGGCCCCACCGGCAATCCGAATCTCGGCAGGATGGCGCGGAAGGCCTCGGTTCGGTCACGCGCCGGCGACACTCTGCGCGCGCCGCCAACGAAAGCGATGCGCTGGTGGCCGAGCCGGATCAAATGCTCGGCCGCCAGGGTCATGCCGAGGCGGAAGTCGGCGCTGACATAGTCGGCGCTGTGCTTGCCTACCCGCCGCAGCATTTGCACGACCGGGATGCCGTTGCGCTTCAGCTCATCGACGTCGTCAGCCGAGGCGCCTTCGGCCGGCGCAAGCAGGATGCCGTCGACTCGATGCTCGCGCATGCGGGCGATGAAGCGGCTCTGACGGGTGGGCGATTCCGCAGTATTGGCGACGAAGGCGACCCAGCCCGCCTGATCGAGCGCGTCGTCGATTTCCGCCGCGAGCTCGGCGTAGAACGGATTGGTGATCTCACAGATGACCAGCCCGACAGTATGGGTGAGGCGCATGCGCAAATTCGCCGCGGCGCGATGATAGACATAGCCGAGCGAGTCCATCGACGATTGGACGCCGGCCCGGGTGGCGGCCGCAACCAGGGGACTGTTGCGCAGCACCAAAGAGACGGTCGCCGCCGAAACCCCCGCGTGCCGGGCGATATCCTTCACGGTCGGCCGCACGCTCCCTCCGACGATCGTTTTCGATTTAGATCGTTCTAAAAGAATTTATCAGGCAAAGGCATAGGAACGTCAATCGAAAATTTAAATGCTTCCAAAGCTGCGGAAGACGGGCGTTCGGACCCTCCTTGCTTGGCCGCCCACGCCGGGCGCCTGATCCTCGGCCTTCTGATCCGAGGGTCGCAATTTGTTGGATTGATGGTATTGATGCGGTCGTTTTGATCCCGCCGATCAGCAGGGCGCCATGAGTTCAGAGACCCAGGTTTCCAGGCGCGTTGAGGCGCCGCGGCAAGACCCGCTCGCCGATATGGTCTTCGTGCCGGCGGGGGAATTCCGCATGGGTTCGGACCGGCACTATCCCGAGGAGGCGCCCGCCCACCGCGTTAGCGTCGACGCATTCCGGATCGACGCCGCGCCGGTGACCAATCGCCAGTTCCGCAAGTTCGTCAACGCCACGAACTACGTCACCTTCGCCGAGATCGCGCCCGATCCGAAGGACTATCCGGGCGCGCTGCCGCATATGCTGAAGGCCGGTTCGCTCGTCTTCGCGCCTCCGGACAAGCCGGTTGATCTCAAGGACTGGTCGCAATGGTGGCGGTTCAAGTTCGGGGCCGACTGGCGCCGGCCCTATGGGCCGCGAAGCTCGATCAGCGGCATGGACGATTACCCGGTGGTGCATGTCGCGTATCGCGACGCGGAGGCCTATGCGCGCTGGGCCGGCAAGGAGCTGCCGACCGAGGCCGAATGGGAATACGCGGCGCGTGGAGGTCTCGACGGGGCGGAATACGCGTGGGGCGACGACATGACGCCCGAGGGCAAGCCGATGGCCAACACCTGGCAGGGGGCGTTTCCGCACGAGAACCAAAAGCTTGACGGCTACGATCGCACGTCGCCGGTCAGATCGTTCCCGCCGAACGGCTACGGCGTCTACGACATGATCGGCAATGTCTGGGAATGGACAACCGATTTCTGGTCGACGCGCCATTCCGCGGACGCCGCGAAGGCTTGCTGCGTGCCGCAAAATCCGCGCGGCGGCCTGGAGGCCGAGAGCTTCGACCCTTGCCAGCCGGAAATCCGCATTCCCCGAAAAGTCCTGAAAGGCGGTTCGCATTTGTGCGCGCCGAACTATTGCCGCCGCTATCGGCCGGCCGCGCGCCACGCCGAGCCGGTCGACACTTCCACAAGCCATGTCGGATTCCGGTGCGTCGTGCACGAGCAGGGCAAGCGTTGACAGACGCGCCGTCTAAAACCAGATCGCTCAGGCGCGGCTCGCTGTCGGGCTCCTGGCGGTTCTCGTGATCGGCGGAGTGCTCTGGTATGGCGTTACGGAAGAGAGTCTTGGCCGTCTATGGACCGACGTCCTGGATCGGCCCGGGGGCCCGATGACTTTCCGCTTCATATTGCAGCCGGCGATGGCGCTGATCGCCGCGCTCCGCGACGGCGTCAAGGACGCACGGCTCGGCCGGAGGCCCTACCTCTGGGCGCTGCTGCGCGGCGTCCGCGATTCGCAGGGGAGGGTCGGGCGGCTTTGGGAGGGAGTCATTTCAACCGCGAGGATCCTGATTCTCGGGATCGTCATGGACACCGTCTATCAATGGGTGGTGTTCAAGACGTTCTACCCCGTCCAGGCGGCCGTGATCGCCATACTGCTGGCGTTTGTCCCTTATTTCCTGTTTCGCGGCCCCATTGAGCGCCTCGCGAGCCTTTGGGTCGCCCCGCGGCCGGCGTCCAGTTGATCGCGGCGCTTGGAGGAACGGCGGATGGCGAACCCGGAACTCAAGTTCGACACGAACACCGAACTCTCGTCGCGCCGCACCGGCATGTCTTTTCAGCGGACTCGCATGAGCGCCGACCGGACGCTGATGTCGGTGATCCGCACCGCGTTGTCGCTGATCGGCTTCGGCTTCACCATCGCCCAGGTGTTTCAGAAGCTGCGCGATCAGGATATCGTCACCAAGGCCGCGGCGCCGCGCAACTTCGGGCTCGCTCTGGTAGGGCTCGGCATCGTGATGCTGGTCCTGGGCATCGCCTACCACGTCCAGTTCATGCTGGGACTGCGCCATTTGCGCAAAGTCGATGCGGGCGGAAGGGCTCATCCATGGCGAGAGCGTCTTTCCGGTTTCGCTGACGCTGATTACCGCATTCGTTCTGCTCCTCATCGGGGTTGCGGCGATCCTGAGCATGGCGTTTCACGTCGGACCCTTCGAATAGGGAGGCGCGTGGCTCGAAGTTGAATAGCTGTGTTGCGTTGCGGACATCGGCGCGCTGAGATAGATCGTCCATTTGAAATTCGTATCAAAAACCGGAGTAGGAAATGCCTCAGAGCAAGCCGAACATCCTCATCATTTGGGGCGACGACATCGGCTACTGGAACATCAGCCACTACAGCAAAGGCATGATGGGCTACCAAACGCCCAACATCGACCGCATCGCACAAGAAGGGGCGACGTTCACCGACTGGTATGGCCAGCAGAGCTGCACAGCCGGCCGCGCGTGCTTCATCACCGGTCAGAACCCAATCCGCACCGGCCTCACAAAAGTCGGCATGCCCGGCGCGACGGTCGGATTGCATGCGGAAGACCCGACCATCGCCGAAATGCTGAAGCCGCTCGGCTACGCCACCGGCCAGTTCGGCAAGAACCATCTGGGAGACCGCGACGAATATCTGCCGACTGTGCATGGGTTCGACGAATTCTTCGGCAATCTCTATCACCTCAACGCCGAGGAAAAGCCATAGTTGCGGGACTATCCGAAGGACCCCGAATTCAAAAAGAAGTTTGGGCCGCGCGGCGTGCTCCACTGCCTGGCTGACGGCAAGGGTGGCCAGTCGATCACCGACACCGGCCCGTTGACCAAGAAGCGCATGGAAACCATCGACGAGGAGATCACCGCGGGCGCGCTTGGCTGGATGGAAAAGCAGGCCAAGGCAAATCAGCCATTCTTCCTCTGGTACAATTCGACCGCGATGCACTTCCGGACCCATCTCGCCGACAAGAACCGCGGCAAGAGCGGGCAGGACGACTACAGCGATCGAATGGTCACGCACGACGAGCAAGTTGGCGAGCTCTTCAAGAAGCTCGACGAACTTGGGATCGCCGACAACACCATCGTCATGTATTCGACCGACAACGGACCCCAGAACGACACCTGGCCGGACGGCGCGAATACGCCGTTCCGCATGATGAAAGACACCAATTGGGAAGGCGGCTGGCGCGTTCCGACGTTCATACGCTGGCCGGGCAAGATCAAGCCCGGAACCGTCTTCAATGGCATCCTCTCCCATATCGACATGTTCCCGACCTTGCTCGCCGCCGCCGGAGAGCCGGACATCGCGCAGAAGCTGCTCAATGGCCATACGGTCGGAAGCAAGACCTACAAGGTCCGTCTCGACGGCTACAACATCATCCCCTACTTGACCGGAGGGGCGAAGGAGAGCCCGAGAAACGCCATCATGTATTTCAGCGACGACGGCGAAGTGATGGCGGTCCGGGTCGGCGACTATAAGTTCCCCTCGCGGTGCGACGCTCGCTTACACCATGGCCGGGCGGAGGCTGTGGTGAAGCTAAGGCTGCCGTTGATCTTCAATCTTCGCCGCGACCCGTTCGAGCGCGCGGATTTCAACTCCAATGTCTACTTTGATTGGATGGTTGATCACATCCCCCAAATGTACCTGATGCAGGCGACGGTGGCGGCGGAGATCAACAACTTCGTCAAGTTCCCGCCGCGCCAGAAACCGGCTTCGTTCAACCTGGATGCGGTTTTGACCCAGGTATCGAACCATGGCGGCCATGTGTGACCAATGCGGGCCCTCGGCTAGCGCGGAGGGCTCGCATCATCAATTGGAGTGTCGATTTAAAGATAGGAGAGGGAAATGCCTAAGTCACCGAAGCCTAAATCAGACAAGCCGAACATCCTCGTCATCTGGGGCGACGACATCGGCATCGCCAACTTGAGCTGCTATTCGCACGGCCTCATGGGCTACCAGACGCCCAACATCGACCGCATCGCGAACGAAGGGATACTGTTCACAAATTCCTACGGCGAACAATCATGCACCGCTGGCCGCTCGTCGTTCATTACCGGGCAAAGCGTCTATCGCACCGGCCTCTCCAAGGTCGGCATCCCCGGCGCGCCGATCGGCATGAGCGAGAAGATCATCACCATCGCCGCCGCGCTCAAGAACCAGGGCTACGCCACCGGACAGTTCGGCAAGAACCATCTCGGCGACCTCAACTCGATGCTGCCGACAAATCATGGCTTCGACGAGTTTTATGGCAACCTCTACCACCTCAATGCCGAGGAGGAGCCGGAACAGGAAGACTACCCCAACGAGAAGGACTTCCCGAACTTCAAGAAGTCATTCGGGCCGCGCGGGGTGATGCATTCGTTCGCGACCGACAAGGACGATCCGACCGTCGAGCCGCGGTGGGGCAGGGTGGGCAAGCAGAAAATCGAGGATACTGGCCCGCTGACCAAGAAGCGCATGGAAACCTGCGACGACGACTTCGTCGGTCGCGCGAAGGAATTCATGAAGAAGGCGAACGACGCCGGCACGCCGTTCTTCGTCTGGCTCAATACGACCCACATGCACGCCTTTACCCATACAAAGCCGGAGAGCAAGGGACAGGCAGGACGTTGGCAGTCAAACTATCACGACACAATGATCGACCACGACAAGAACGTCGGCCAGGCGCTCGATTTTCTCGACGAACTCAAGATCGCCGACAATACGTTCGTCATGTATTCGACCGACAATGGCCCGCACATGAACTCATGGCCAGACGCCGCCATGACGCCTTTCCGCAACGAGAAAAACTCAAACTGGGAAGGCGCGTTCCGCGTGCCGATGATGGTTCGCTGGCCGGGCAAAATCAAGCCCGGCCAGATCTCGAACGAGATCGTCCAGCACCACGACTGGTTCCCAACCTTTCTGGCGATGGCCGGCGAACCCGACATCATCGAGAAGCTGAAGAAGGGATACCAGGCGATCGGCCGGACCTACAAGAACCATCTCGACGCCTATAATCTGGTGCCTTACCTGACGGGGCAGGAGAAAAAGTGCCCGCGCAATTTCTTCATGTATCTGAGCGACGACGGCGACGTGCTCGGCTTGCGCTACGACAATTGGAAGGTCGTGTTCATGGAGCAGCGCGCTCCCGGCACGCTCCGGGTCTGGGCGGAGCCGTTCACCAAGCTCCGGGTGCCGAAGCTCTTCAATCTTCGCACCGACCCCTACGAACGGGCGGATATCACTTCGAACAGCTATTACGACTGGTATTTGCACCGCGTCTTCATGATCTACGGCGCGCAGGCGGCGGCTGCGCAATGGGCGGCGACCTTCAAGGATTTCCCGCCCATCCAGAAGCCCAACACCTTCACCCTCGACGACGCGCTGAAGGCGATGCACGAGACCGCCGCCGGCATGCACTGAGCTGACCGGGGCGTGATATCGGTCCGAGCGGACGCCTTTCGCGGCCGCTCGGGCTTCTCGGAGGCTGAATGCGAGCGGCTTCGGTGGAAGAGAGTGTGTCGTCGCCCGCCGATCCGGCCGACGAAGTGCGGGCCTTTTCGAAAGCCATCCCTATCCGGCGCCGCTCCCCGATCTTGACCGGCATCGCGCGCTCTATCGCAATCCGGATCGGCGCCGCGCGCTGTCGTTGCTCCTTTGGCCGGCGCGACGGCCTGCGCCAGATCGCAAGATCCTGGTCGCCGGCTGCGGCACCTCGCAGGCCGCTATTCATGCGATGCGCGAGCCCAACGCGCATGTGACAGGAATAGACATCAGCGAAGCGAGTTCAGCCACACGCGTGATCTTCAGCGAAAATACGGACTTCGAAACCTCGACCTGCGCCGGCTTGCGATCGAAGAGGTCGGAAGTCTCGGAGAGGTCTTCGATGAAATCGTCTGTACCGGCGTCTTGCACCATCTGCCCGACCCGGACATGGGACTGCGCTCGCTGCGCGCGGTCTTGGCGCAGGACGGGGCGCTGCATGTCATGGTCTATGCGGCCTACGGTCGCGCCGGCGTCTACATGATGCAGGAGTACTGCCGCCTGCTCGGGGTTCGCGCCAACGAGGAGGAGCTGCGGGAACTCGGCGCCGCGCTCGGCGCGCTTTCCCCCGATCACCCGATAGCCGCCATAGCCAGCCGGGCGAAGGACTTCCGACAGCCCAACGCGCTGGCGGATGCGCTGCTCCACCCGAATGATCGCGCTTACA
Source organism: uncultured Alphaproteobacteria bacterium (assembly GCA_963767245.1). Classification (GTDB taxonomy): domain Bacteria; phylum Pseudomonadota; class Alphaproteobacteria; order Rhizobiales; family Beijerinckiaceae; genus Roseiarcus. Next base: position 2,152 of record CAVYDG010000003.1, on the reverse strand, counting down.
CAGTTCCGCAGCTGCGCGCCTGGATCGAGCGCTGCGGGCTCTCGTTCGCGCGCTGGCGCGAGCAAGCTCTCTATCTGCCTCGGTGCGGAGCGATCGCCGGCATGCCGCATGCGCCGCGTCTGGTCTCGCTGCCCCTCCCCTGCAACACGCCGCGGTCGAGCTGTTGCGGGGGACCATGACCAAGCACGACTTCGTCGCCTATCGCGACGATCGCGCTGGCGAAAGTCAGCCCATTTCGTTCGAGGGCGAAGGATGGCTGCGCTATGTGCCCCTGCGCCTGCCGTGGACCTTGTGTGTCCGGGAGCGGCCGCCTGCCGGGGCATCGGCGGTACTGATCAATCGCGCGCACGCCCACCCCGATCTCGCGCTGCCGATCAACCCGGCGCAGGACCGCGTGTTCTCCTCGATTGACGGCAAGCGTGCCGTTGGCGAGATTCTGCGAGGGGCCAAACTCGATCAGGGCCGCGAATTGTTCGAGAGGCTCTGGAGTTACGATCAAATCGTATTCGACGCGACAGAGGCCTGACGGCCGCTCGCGGAGAATGGCGCCGAACGGGAACGCCATCGGTTGGAGGGGCTCGGCCCAGTGAAGGAATGGCTGATCCTCGCGACCAACGCCGCCGTCGACGTCATCGACTGGCTGGCGCTGATCCTGATTGTCGTCGGAGCGGTCGAGGCCTTCTTCCGGGGCCTGTGGGCGATGTTCGCCTCGCCCGATGGCCACCTCGAGCGCGTCGTGTGGCTCAGGCTCGGCCGCTGGCTCGTCGCCGGCCTCACCTTCCAGCTCGCCGCCGATGTCCTGGAGACCGCGATCACCACGAGCTGGGACGAGGTCGCCCGCCTCGCCGCGATCGCCGCGATCCGCACGTTCCTGAACTACTTTCTCGAACGCGATATCGGCGAGGTTCGGCAAAGAGAGAACCCGCCCGGCGCTAACCCGTAGCGAACCGCACGCCGCCGACAAAAGCCGCGCGCATTCTTGCGCCGATTGCAATTATCGCGGATTGGTGCCAGGAAAGGAATCGCATTAGCTGCATAATTAATTGATAATGTGTCATTTTACGAAAGCATAAAATTATTATACCAACAAATGTACCAACGCCTGTTCAAGCATAGGAATCAGGGTCCCTCGCGAGCGTCCGCGGTTCCGGGTCGCGGGTCGGAGCTTGTCGCCGGTCTCGACGGCAGATCAGCCGAGGCGCGTCGGTACAAAGACCTGTGCGTCTCGCTTGCTGACGACCTCGGCTGCGCGTCGGTTCTGAGCGCTGGGCATACCGCGCTGGTCCGGCAGGTGGCGGCCATGATCGTTCAGAGCGAGAAGCTACATGGCGCTGTGCTTCGTGGCGAGCCGGTCGACGTCGAGCAACTGACGCGTTTGGGCAATGCCGCGACGCGCATCATTGCGTCGCTCAGGCACCAAAGGCAATTATGAGACTGCCCCTTCGGCTATTTGGTCCTTTGGCGGCTCAGGGGGACGCCTACGCCCAAACGTATCTCGGTCTCATGAACGCTAACGGTCTGGGCGTCCCTCAAGACTTTGGGCAGGCCGTGACGTGACCGCAAGCCGGCAGATCGACCTTCTGCGTCTCGGCGGCGACGATCTGCGGCAGCGCCCGCTGGAGAAGCGGCGGAGTCGCTGAGCGGCTCGTCGCGAAGAGGCGCGGCGACGGAATCGTGTTCAACGAGGCGCTCGCCGACGAGGGTGTCCACGATCCGCAGAGAGATCGAAGCCCGAAAATCGCTGCTTGCTCAACTCAACCGATCGCGCGCCGCCTGATCGTTTGCGCCGCAACCGCAGACCGGCCGTCGGTGCGACTCGGCGGCCGTTTTGTGGAAACATGGCCGGCCGAACGCCCTAGTCTTTTTTCTGTGCGAGATACGCGCGCGTTTGGTCCCCGACGATGTCTGGAGATTACCCATCGTCAGATTGACGTCGATTTGGTGCAACCCAAAAGCTGGCACTCTAATCAAATCGCCCTTGATGTCGCTTACTCGCCGGCCGCCCGGCGAGGTGTCGCGGGTCACCGCGAGATAGGCGACGTGGCCATCTTCGACGCACCGCGTTCTCAAGAGACCGGGGACTTTCACGAAGGGCGTCTCGATTGGTCTCGGCGGGTCGGTCCACGCGATGGGTTCCTTCGCCTCGTAGTTT
>CAVYDG010000002.1:0-35279 GCA_963767245.1 uncultured Alphaproteobacteria bacterium | reverse complement strand
CGAAGACGACCGGATGATTTCAGTCCGTCGGCGAGCCGGTCGCCGCCGTCGCCGCGGTCGATCGCAAGGCGGCGCTTGCCGCGTTGGCTGCGATCAAGGTCGACTATGAGATCCTGCCGAGCGTGATCGGACCGGAGGCCGCGCGCAAGGCCGACGCGCCGATCCTTTTCCCCAAGGGCAAGGGGCAGAAGGCCAACGCGGGCGAAGGCGGAGCGGCGCCGGCGTCCTGGTCCGGCAATGTCCGCGGGCCGACCGCCGCATTCTCGCTCAAGAAGAAGGCGGCGCGCGGGGCAATCGACAAGGCTCGCGCCGAAGGCGATCCGCTCTTGTTCGAGGGGACGTTCCGGACCTCGGTCCAGCAGCACACCTGCCTCGAACCGCATGCGGCGCTCGCCCGCTTCGACGGCGACCAACTGACCGTTCATGTCTCGACCCAGGCGGTGGCCGAACTCAAGACGAAGATCGCCAAGAAGTTCAAGCTCGAGCCGGGCAAAGTGCGGGTGCTGGCGGAACATATCGGCGGCGGTTTCGGCTCGAAGGCCACGCTCGGCGACGAGAGCGTCATCGCAATCAAGCTGGCGCAAGCCGCCAGGGCGCCGGTCAGGGTCGCGTTCGACCGGCATGAGGAATTGTCGATCGCGGGCTATCGCCCCGGAGCCGAAGTCAAGGTCGCGATTTGCCCGGCCGCGACGGCGCCTTCAAGGCGCTCTCGCTCACCGCACATTCGGACGCGGGCGTCGCGGTGAATTCGACCGTCGCCGGGCTCGCCCGTCTCATCTATCGAGAAGCCGAAGCGAAGGAGCTCGTCGATTATGACGTCGTCAGCAACCTGCCGCCGGGTTGCGCCTTCCGCGCGCCAGGCGGCCGCCGATGGCGTTCGCGCTCGAGCAGGCGATCGACGAAGTGGCGCTTCGGCTCGGCCACGATGCGATCGAGGTGCGCAAGCGCTGGGACCCCAACCCCGACCGGCAGCGCCTCTACGACTGGGCCGGCGGGCTCGACACCTGGCGCCGGCGGGCGGCCGCCAAGCCCGAGACCGGCCGCTACCGCCGCGGCGTCGGCGTCGCCATGGGCTATTGGCTCTATCTCTGGCAGCTCAGAACCAAGGTCGAGCTCGCGATCGAGGGCGGCCGTCTCGTCGCCGCCACGGCGGTCCAGGACATCGGCACCGGAACGCGCTCGGTCATCGCCGACACGGTCGCGCGCGAGTTCGGCCTCGATCCGCATGAGGTCGAGGTTCGCATGGCGATTCGAAGCTGCCCGAAGGACCGACGTCGGGCGGCAGCCGGGTCACCGCGTCGATCGTCCCGCCGCTCCTCATCGCCGCCGGCAAGCTCAAGGCCGCCATCGCCGGGAAGGCCGGACGCATGCCGGCGCCCGGATCGAACGCCCCAGTCGGGAACTCATCGCGGCGTCGCCCGATCTCAAAGTCGCGGCGGAGCGGGCGGAGGACCATTCGAGGACGGCTTATGGCAACAATTCGCTGGTCAAGGACGCCGGGATGATCGGCTGGATCTTCGGCTTCATGATGCGCCGCTCGTCCGGCCTCGCGATCGGCGCTGGGCGCCGAGCGCGGTCATGGTGGTCGAAGTCGAGGTCGATACGCTGCTCGGCCACGTGCGCGTGCTCAGGGCGCACTCCGGCGTCGCGGTCGGCAAGCTCGCCGCGCCGGTTCTGGCGCGCAATCAGGCCGCGGGCGCGATCGTCCAGGGATTGGGTTATGCCCTCTACGAGGGGCGCGAGATCGATGCGCTTACCGGCGACGTTCTGACCACCAGCCTCGACGACTACCATATGCCCGGCATCGCCGACATTCCGCCGATTGACGTCATGTTCGACGAGGGCGGCTTCGACCACGTCCATGGCGGCAGCGTCGGCATCGGCGAGGTCGCGACCGTGCCGACGGCGGCGGCCATCGCCAACGCCATCCGCGACGCCATCGGCGTCAGACCCTACGAGATCCCGATCCGGCCCGACCGGCTGATCGATCTTCTCCATCGGAGGACCGCGGCATGACGATGATGGCGCCAATCGTCCCCGCGTCAGGGGAGGCCGAATTCCGCGCTTCAGGCACCGACCTCTCGGAGCGGCGCCGCAGCGGCGTCTCGCGCGGGCCGCTCGTCGACATCTCGCCGAGCCCGCACATGATCGGGACCGCCTGGGACACCGCCGGGGCGGGGCGGATCGGCGCTTCGACTTCGATCGCCGCGATCGCCGCCGACGTCCGGCTTGCAGCGGCATATCCCGGCGTGGCCGCCGCGGCGGGCGGTTTGGCGACGCCGCAGATCCGGCATCTCGCCACCCTCGGCGGCAATCTCGCCCAGCGTTCGCGTTGCTGGTACTATCGCAACCCGCATATCGCCTGCCTGAAAAAGGGCGGCGATCGCTGCTCGGCGCGCGAGGGCAACCATCTCTACGGCGTCGTCTTCGATCTCGGCCCGTGCGTGGCGCCACATCCCTCGACGATGGCGACGGCGCTCTTGGCTTACGAGGCGAAGGTCGCCACCAATCAGCGCCAGAATTTGAGCATTGGGCAGTTGCTCGGCGACGGCTCGAACGGCGCCGCCGATCATGCGCTCGAGGCCGGCGAAATGATCGAGGCCGTCGAGCTCGCGCCGCCGGTGGCCGGCGAACGCGCGGCTTACAGGCGGGCGATCAGCCGCGCCTATGCCGAATGGCCGCTGGTCGAGGTTGTCGCGCGCGCGGTCGTGGAGAAAGGCGCGTTTCGGTTCGTGCGCCTCACAGCAGGCGGAGTCGCGCCCGCGCCGGTCCGCCTGCACGCGGCCGAAGCCGCGGCGCAGGGTGCGCCCGTCGCCCCGGCGACCATCGCCGCGGCGGCTCGCGCCGCGAGCGCCGGCGCGAAGCCCCTGCCGATGACGGCTTACAAGCTCGACCTGCTCTCGGGTCTGGTCCAGGACCTCCTGGAGCAATGCTCGGCCTGACGCGGCTCTCCACGTCAGTCGCGGAGATTGAGCTTCCGCGCCGCCGCCTCGGCATGTCCGCGGCGCTCCTCGACGATCGGCGCCATCCGCTTGCGGACCATCTCCACGACCGCCGGCCGCGTCGTGTCTCGATGACCCGCGCCGAATGGCGGGGCGGGCGCATATTCGAGATTGAGGGCGATCGCCTCGGCGACCTCTTTTCCTGCGAGCTCGGCGAGCAGCGTCAGCGCAAAATCGATGCCGGCGGTCACGCCGCCGCCGGTCATCAGGTTGTCGTGGCGCACCACGCGCGCCTGAACGGGAGTTGCGCCGAGCGTCTCGAGCAGGTGGTGCGACGCCCAATGGGTGGTGGCGCGCTTTCCCTTGAGCAGTCCCGCGGCGCCGAGCACGAGCGCGCCGGTGCAGACCGAGGTGACGAACCGCGCCCCTTCCGCCTGCCGTCGCACGAAGACGATCGTCGCCTCGTCGGCCATCAGCGCATTGACCCCGGGGCCGCCGGGAACGCAAAGGACGTCGAGCTGCGGGCAGTCTGCGAACGACGCGTCGGGCTTGAGGACGAGCCCGGTCGACGAGGCCACCGGCTCCACGGTCTTCGCGACCAGCCGCACCCGCGCTTGCGGCCAGGACGCAAACACCTCGTAGGGCCCGGTCAGGTCAAGCTGCTGGACAATTGGAAAGACGAGCAGGCCAAATTGCATGACGCTTTGCTCCTTGGTCGCCTGCGCCGGCGTGGCGAGCCGCCGATCACCCCCGATAGCCCGGCAGGTCCTGCGCCTCGGAAAGGCGCGCAAGCTTCGTCGCCAGTGGTACCGCGAGCTCGAATTGCAGCTCGATCAGCCGTCGGGTCATGAAGGTGCGAAAATAGTCGCCCCACATGAATTCCTGAAACGGCGTGTCCAGATCATCGAACGCCTCACCGCGCACGCGTCGGGCCAGCGTGCGCCAGACGTTGTCGGTGAGGTTTTCGATCGAAGCAGGAATGGCGGCGTAAGGCCTGCGATTGCCGTCGGCGTCGATCGGCCAGCAGTAGCCTTTCGACTCCATCATCCGCCAGAACGCCTTCGGCTCGAGGCTGGACCAGTCGGCGACCTCCTGCCCGAGAACGGCTTCGCGGATATTCAGCGACCAAAGCGCCCGCGCGAGGTGATGGTGGTCGACGATGTAAGTCTTCCTTCCCGGCCCGAGGACATAAGGAATGGCTTTGTGCTCGATGTAGGCCTCGCGCTCGGCAGCCGTCATTGCGGCCATCTTCGCCGCGCGCTCCTCGACCTCGGCGAGACCAAGGGTCAGTTGGGTCGGCTTCATGTCCGCGATGGGCGCTTTGGCTACGGCCATTTGCGATGAGGTCCCTCGCCAGCGCTGCTCTTCGGCGAACCCGCGCGTCCTTGCGCCGATTTTTCTCAGCGGTAGTGGATCGGACGGTCCCTTGTCCAGCTTTGGAGCGTGGCCAACGATCCCATGCCAGGGGCAGCTTGTCGCCTTCAGAGTCATTTGTGTTTATTACTTCCGTTATGATCTTTGGCATTTGGTACAATTGGGGGTCCGCGCCGTGACTCCGGCGGAGTTCCGCCGCTACGGACACCGGCTCATCGACTGGCTGGCCGATTACCATGAAGGCCTGAGCGATCGGCCGGTGATGGCCAAAACCCGGCCCGGTGAGGTGCGCGACGCCCTGCCCTCTGCGCCGCCGGACGAGCCGGAGGATTTCGGCGCGGTGATCGCCGATCTTGACCGCATCGTCCTCCCGGGCTTGTCGCTGTGGCAGCATCCGCGTTTCTTCGGCTATTTCCCCGCCAACGCCCTGCCCTCCGGCATTCTCGCCGATCTCGTCTCGACCGGGCTCGGGGTCGTCGGCCTCTCGTGGCAGTCGAGCCCGGCAGTCACCGAAGTCGAGGAAGTCGTCACCGACTGGCTGCGGCAGATGCTCGGCCTCTCGCCCGCCTTTAGCGGCGTGATCCAGGACACCGCCTCGACCTCGACGCTGGTCGCGCTCATCTGTGCGCGAGAGCGCGCGACGGACTATGCGCTCGCGCGCGGCGGCTTGCAGGGCGAAGCGCGCACGCCGCGCGTCTACGTGTCGGCGCATGCGCATAGCTCCGTCGACAAGGGCGCGCTGCTCGCCGGCTTCGGCCGTGACAACCTGCGCCTCGTCCCCTTCGACGGCAAATACGCCATGCGCGCCGACGCCCTCGCCGAAATGGTCGCCGCCGACATCGCGAATGGCGACAAGCCCTGCGCCATCGTCGCGACCGTTGGCACGACGGCGACGACGGCGATCGATCCGGTCGCCGACATCGCCGCGATCGCGCGGCGCCACGGAATCTGGCTCCATGTCGACGCGGCGATGGCGGGGAGCGCGATGATCCTGCCCGAATGCCGATGGATGTGGGATGGCGTCGAGGGCGCCGACTCGCTGGTGATCAACGCGCACAAGTGGCTCGGCGCGCCGTTCGACTGCTCGCTCTACTATGTGCGCGACCCCGAGCACCTGATGCGGGTGATGTCGACCAACCCCAGCTTCCTGCAATCCTCGGTCGACGGCGAGGTCAAGAACCTGCGCGATTGGGGCATCCCGCTCGGGCGCCGGTTCCGGGCGCTGAAACTCTGGTTCGTGATCCGCGAACAGGGCGTGAGTGGGCTGCAAAGGCGGCTACGGCGCGACATCGCCAACGCCCGCCATCTCGCAGAACTCGTCGCCGCCGCTCCCGGCTGGCGGGTCGTCGCGCCGGTCAACCTGCAGACGGTCTGTGTTCGCCACCACCCGGCCGCGCCCGACGGCTCGGCGCTTGACGGCGAAGCGCTGGACAAACACACCACCGGATGGGTCGAGGCGGTGAACCGCTCCGGCGCCGCCTATCTGACGCCGGCGGTGGTCGACGGCCGCTGGCTGGCGCGGGTGTCAGTCGGCGCGCTGGCGACGGAAGCCGCCGACGTCGAAGCGGTCTGGGCGGCGATGCAGGCGGCGGCGCTTGCCTCGCCTTGAATCCCGAGGATCGAACTGCCGCCGGGCCGCAACGACATTTGAGTTCTGTCAAAGTCCTGCCACGGGCGCAGTCTAAGTCGCGACGGGGCTGTCATCACTTAGAGTTCTTGACCGATGGCTCGAATCCGCTCTCAATCCTCGCTGTTCATTCTGCTACCCGCGGCAGCGCTCGCGTCCTGGTTGGTTTTCCCGCCAAGCGCGCGGTCAGGCGAAGCGGACGATCTGACCAAAACCGTCCTCGAGCAATATGCGGCGGGGAAATATCAAAGCGCGATCCCGCTGGCGCAACGGGCGCTGGAGCTCAAGGAGAAGACGTGGGGTCCCGATCATCCCAATGTGGCGACGGCGCTGAACAACCTGGCCTCGCTTTATCGCTACGATGGTCAATACGCGCTTGCGGAGTCACTCTACAAACGGGCGCTGGATATTGATGAACGGGCGTTCGGCCCCGCCCACGCGCAAGTTGCGAGGGACTTGAGCAACCTCGCTTCGCTCTACGTCAGCCAGAAGCGCTACGCCGACGCCGAACCCCTCTACAAATGGGCGTTAGCGAGCGATGAGAAGGCGCTCGGACCCGATCATCCCGATGTCGCGGCGGACCGGAAGAATTTGGCTTCTCTCCATGGGTTTGAGTTCAGCGACGCCGTCGTTGCGGCTCACGACCGCGACGTTGTGGCCTCCCTCAACAATTCAGGTTCGACGGTCAAGCGCCAGTGGGAGCAGCCGCAGATCGCAACTGAGCCGCCAGCGGCTCGTGTGGGGCCTGTTCCGACGGAGACGCCGCCGCCCGCTTCGGCCAATACCAGGGCCCTTGCGCCGTCCTCCACGCAGCCGCTGTCGTGCGAGGCAGGCGCCGCGAAGTCGCCGCGCGCGATCGAAGACTTCCTGCCCTGGCCGCCGCCCAAAGGCTCGGACGGGGAGAATATTACTGTTGTCGTACGAAATGCGATTTCTAAAAAGAAGGACGTTCGGCTTAGCGACGTCAACGATCTTCTCAGTCAGAGGTTAAAGCGGGTAGAACTCCCGCCTGCGGCCTATTTCAGCACCCCGGCGCATAACGGCTATGCGGCCGTCACCCGACTCGAACAGATTGACGACAATGGACGCCCCATTGAGGGGGAGACGCCTCAAAGCGGCAATTTCCTATGGCGGTTTTTCGCTGGCCTGGTGACCCTCCCCGAGGGTCACTACCGACTGTTGGTGGCTTTCGTGACCCCCGACCCGATCGACGCTGTGTATTCTTCGCAACCGGTGACGCGGGCGACTGCGAACAGGTGGATTTCGAAGGGATGCGACGATCTGCCGGCTGAACTCGGCGCACTGAGTTTCACCAGCGACTATAAGGTATTTCTTCGGGTCTACCAGATTGCCATCAGAGGCGCCGACTCGCATCTGATGGGCAAGGCCGAGGCAATTCCTCTCGCCAACGAGCTCGTGGTTATGGGGCTTCAGCCGGACGACCAAAAGTGAAAGTCAAAACGGCTCGATCGTCGCTATCGATCTTGTGGGTCGTCGGCAGCCTGCCGTTAATCGTGATCGTCACCCTGCAAAGCCTGAATCAGGTCTATGGGAGCCCTGACAATTGGGACAAGGGCTGGCTGTGGATCATGCCTCTGCTCTTCCCCATTCTCGGGACAATCATTGGCTCCTGGTCAGCAGGCCGCAACGAGAGCGATGACCTGGAAATAGCGTCAAGCTCGGTCTTTTGGCTGACCATGCTGTTATCTTGCGTTTATTTTGTAATTTTCTACGGCGGACTTGTTACCGGCTCGTTGGTGTACAGGCACGAAAATTGGGACTTTATCATCCGGTCGACCGGATGGTTCCTGTCGGTGTTTCAAGCGCTGATATCAATCGCCATCACCAAATTTTTCATTGAGAACATTCGCCCTGCGCCGCCTGGCTAACGGGCGTCCAAATCAAATCCGCGGGCTCCCCTGGCTGATCCGCGTCGAGCTTCGCGCGAAAGGAAACTCAGGGAATGGAGCCGAGGCTCAAATTCTACGGCTGGGGGTTCGAGGAGACCGGGCTCACCGACGCCGAGCGCGATCGCTTGTTCCGCTTCGTCGCCGAGAAGCTCGGCGTCCAGCCTCGCCTGGAGCCGCCGCCGCTGGAAGCGGAGATCGCGCTGCGCGCGCCCCGCGTTGCGCCGCCGGCCACTCTCGCCTGCGTGCTGACCCAGGAGCCCTACGAGCGGCTGCTGCACACCTATGGCAAGTCCTATCCCGAGACGGTGCGCGCGTTTCACCGCGATTTCGCCAATGCGCCCGATCTCGTCGCCCTGCCGAACAACGAGGCCGACATCGCGGCGGTGCTCGATTGGGCGGCGGGCGCGAGGGTCGCCGTCATTCCGTTCGGCGGCGGCTCGTCGGTGGTCGGCGGGGTCGAGCCGGTGGTCGGCGACACTTATTCCGGCGCGGTCACCCTCGACATGCGCCATTTCGACCGGGTGCTGGAGGTCGATGCGACCAGCCGCGCCGCGCGCATTCAGGGCGGCATCCGCGGGCCGAAAATCGAGGCTGCGTTGAAGCCGCACGGCCTCGCCATCCGCCACTATCCGCAGAGCTTCGAGTTCTCGACCCTCGGCGGCTGGATCGCCACCCGCTCGGGCGGCCATTTCGCCACCCTCTACACCCACATCGACGATTTCGTCGAAAGCATCCGCACGATCACGCCGGCCGGCGCGATGGAGTCGCGCCGCCTGCCCGGCTCCGGCGCCGGCCCTAGCCCCGACCGGATGATGATCGGCTCCGAAGGCGCGCTCGGCATCATCACCGAGGCCTGGATGCGGCTGCAAGGGCGGCCGCGCTTCCGCGCCGACGCGGTGTTCGGCTTCCGCGATTTCTTCGCCGCCGCGCGGGCCGTCCGCGCCGTCGCACAGGCCGGGCTCTTCCCCTCGAACCTCCGCGTGATCGACAACGACGAGGCCGGCGTCTACGGCGTCAACGCCTATGAGGAGAGCCTGCTCGTGCTGGCCTTCGAATCCGCCGACCATCCGGTCGACGCCTGGATGGCCAGGGCGGTTCAACTGCTTCAGGATCACGGCGCGCGCCGGCACGAGGACGAGGCGGCGGGCGGGCGTTGGCGCACGGCCTTCATCCGCATGCCCTACGCCCGCGAACTCACCGTGCCGATGGGCCTCATCAACGACACGTTCGAGACCGCGATCACCTGGGACCGGTTCGAGGCCTTCCACGCCGCCGTCCGCAAGGCGACCGAGGAAGCGCTGAAGGAGGCGACCGGCTACGAGGGAACCGTCTCGACCCGCTTCACCCACGTCTATCCGGACGGCCCGGCCCTATACTACACCTTCAACGTCCGCGGCGCGCCCGGCCGGCTCATCGAGCAATGGCGCTCGATCAAGACCCGCGCCTCCGACGCGCTGATCGCCGCCGGCGGCACGATCACCCACCACCACGCCGTCGGGCGCGACCACATGCCCTGGTACCGCGCCCAGCGCCCCGACCTGTTCGGCAGGGCGTTCGCGGCGGCGAAAAGCGCGCTCGATCCGGCAGGGATCATGAACCCGGGCGTGCTGGCGCCCTGAACTAATGTCCGGCGGATGGAACGCTCGCGCGCCTGTCGCGTTACTTCCCTTCAGACCGCTCGCACTGCTCGGCTGAGGTGGAGCGCATTCCGTGAAAGCTTCGTCCAACGGCATGACGGTTCTGGTGGTCGAGGACGATTGGCTCCTGCGTGAGGACATCGTTCTTAGCCTCCAGCAAGAAGGATGGATAGTGTTGGCGTCTGCTACCGGCGCCGCGGCGCTCAAGGCGCTCCGGGAAGCCAGGATCGTCGATCTTCTCATCACCGATATTGGTCTCGCCGACGCCATCACCGGCTGGGATGTCGCAGACGCCTTCCGCATTTCCCGCCCGATCTCCCCGGTGATCTATGCCTCTGGAAACCCGAACAACGATGCGCGCAAGGTCGCAGGGAGTGTCTTCCTGAGCAAGCCAGTGGTGATTTCATCGCTTCTCGCGACCTGTCGAAGCCTCGTGAAAGAGGTCAACAGCCATTCGGCGCCTGCTTGCTGACGGCGCGCGCCGCGGGCTCAGTCTTGAACTGGCGAGGAGCTTGCAGTCTCGGGCTGCGGATCGTCCGCCGCGCCGGCCGGGCCCGCGAACCAGGGACGCTCCGGCGCTTGCGTGGTCGTCGCTCTGCGAGAGGCCTCCCCGTCCTCGCCGCGCGCCTGATCCCGCGCAACAGCGATCCGCCCGCGCCGCGGTAATGCGGCCGCCCAAGCGTCGAGCGCCTTGCCCGAATAGAGGGCCTCGCCTTTTGGACCCCGCCGGGCGATTGGCGGGGCTCCAACCGCGGTTAGCTGCCCTCCCACGCCGTGCGCCGCGAGGCGCTCAGCGGCCTCGTGCAGGCTCAGAAGCCGTTTTGTGGCCATTTAAACAACCTCGATCGTGTGGGGAGACCTACTACAACGCCCGTGTCGCCGCTTGCGTTCCGGATCACGGACAATAAAATCGCGCGCATCGTCCCCCCCTAGGCCAAGAAGATCACAACCCTCTTGCCTTGAAATATTTCATGAGCGTCCAGACAGCGGCTTGCTGCTCCTCATCCATTACATTCGGATCTAGGTGCAAGAAAAGGATTTCGGAAGGTTTCTTGCGCTCGATGAGGAACGCGGCCGGCGGAGGTTCAGGCGGCTCCGTCTCGACGCCCTTGGCCGCCGCCGGCGCCCGCCTTGACGTCCTGCGCGGCGCGAGCGACCGCGGCTTCCGGCCCTTGAGAATGCGGGCGCTCACCTTCAGCCCCGCGTCGGCCGCTGCGTAAAGAAAGAAGGTGACGCACTTCTGGACGACAGCGTCCGCGGCCGGGAAGGCCTTCCGGAACGCCGCGCTGAAATGCGACGGCGTGGCGGTTTCGAGGTCGATTGCGAATATCGGCGCATAGGCCTGCTCAAGGGCCTGCGACAACGTCCCGGGCCATTCCGCTCCGCCATGCGCGATCACGAGCTCTCTGAGACGCTGCGCCGGACGCCCCTCGTCGTCGATCAAACCGAGAAAGCGCAGCGCGTGCATGAGCTGTGTGCCGACCACGCCGGAAAAGCGCGTGAGCACGCTGCGATCGATCCGCGACGGGACGCCATGCTCGCCAAGGTCCTCGAAGAACGTCTTGAAGGTCCTGTAGGACGTGTAGGGCGCGGTCCGTAGCGACCGCACTTTTTCCGAGCCGCCCCTCGCCATGAGATACTCCTTCCGTTCGGAATGCAGACTGCGCTCATTCGCGGCCCGGCCGCAAGCATACCGTATAGACGCTCGCTGCGGACGGTTCGAAATATTCCGTTGCGGCGCTCGGCGTTCCTGACAAGCATCTGAGATTAACGAGTTTTTCACCATTGACGGAAGCGGCCGGCGCAATCCGCGTCCGCGAATTGCGTGCTGTCGGAATGGCCTGGCCTGACCGCCCCGCCCAGTGCGGTCGAAGATCAGGGGGAGAGGAAGATGCTGTGGACCGAAGAGTTGATCGAAGTCTTGAAGAGGCTGGCGCTCGAGGGAAGAAGCGCAAATGTTATCGCGCAGGCGCTCGGCGCCGCCTCGCGTAACGCCGTCATCGGCAAGGCGAACCGGATCGGGGTCAGGCTCAACGGCGACGGGCGGTTGTCAGTTCCGGGATCAGCGCCGCGGCGCGCGCGTCGATCGCCCGCTCCTCCCCTCTCCGCCGACGCCCGGACGCGGAGGCCCGGCCGGAGGAATGAGGTTTGGGCCTTCGCCGACGCCGAAGTCGGCGCCATGCGGTGGGTCAGGTTCGAGGACATCCGGCAGGCGGCTTGCCGATGGCCCCTCGGCGACCCCAGATGCGGCGACTTCGCTTACTGCGGGCTCGCGCCGGCTGAGGGCCATTCCTACTGCCCCGGCCATTGCCGTATGGCCTATCGCCCGGGGTGAGGCGTCTGTCGCCCTGTTCCCGGATTTCAGGCGTTTGCCAACGCGCGGGCCATCCGAAATCGAGCGGCGAAGCCCAGGCTTGCGAATCCGATCAGCAACATCGCCCAGGTCGAGGGTTCGGGGGCGGTGCTCACGCCGGCGTCCGTGCTGTAGTCATGTCCGCTGAGGGTGGTGAAGCTGCCGGCCGGCGCGTCGATGAAGAGCTGGCCCGTGTTGCTCATGTCGGCTTTCGACTCATAGGCCGTGTCGGAGAAATTGACTGCGGTGCCCGCGAGGGCCTCGAAGGCGGCGAACACCACGTAGGTATGTCCCGCCTGAAGATAGACGTAGGGTTGGGTAATCGTATGATCGGGAAAGCTGTCACCCAGGATGTCGTAATAGGCGTCGACCACAAGCTGGTCCGTGGTCAAGTCCACCACGCGAAGCTCCAGGCCGCCCCTCGCGTTCTCAAACACGCCATCCGCGGATTTTGTGAAAGTGGCGTTTACGGTCTTGGTCTCGAACAATGCGTCGGTAAAGCTGGCAAAGGCCCATCCCTCCGCATAGATGGGGTTCTCGCTGGCGGGGAAAAAGGCGCTGCCGTCCAGATGGACTTCGCCGAAGTCTGCCGATGCGGAGGCGAAGCCGCCCGTGCCACTTCCGCCGATGTGCCAATGGCCGATACGGGGCCCGCGCTCACGTCCGGCAAAGGCGACGAGACCATCGGCGTCCCGTCCGTCGCGCGGAGTTGCACATTGGCGCAGACGGTCCCGGCGGCGGCAAGGGAGAACCTCTCGTTATCGAGGCACCCCCCTGCGCCGTCCCCAAGCAGTTGGGCAAACGCGGGGGAAGCAAGAAGCGAAGCGGCGCCTGCGATTGCGATCCCGGAAAACAAGGCTCGAATATTCATCTTCGACCCCCCGAATTCTTTCCGTTGAAGAACCGTCGGGCAGAACTTGCGCCAACATCAGCAAGGGCGCTTGTATATTTTTGTCATCCATCGGGGCAAAAAACGTTCCAGTCGCCCACGAGACCACTCGGCGGCAAGCCGGTGAAAGCATGGCATTCGCGGATGAAATGGGCCTGATCGAAATAGCCGAGTTCGTGAACGATGTCGGTCCACGGCCGGTTCGGGGCCTGGCGATGGGCGATCAACGCCCTGTCGAACCGGATCATTCGCGCAAACAGTTTTGGCGCCATCCCGACCCGCATCTCAAAACGGCGCGCGAACTGACTGGCGCTGAAACCGGATTCCGCAACGAGATCCTCGATCCGCGCGGCGCCCCGGGCGGCGATCATCCGGCGTGACGCGAGGCCGATTGGGCAGTCCGCGTCGCGCCTCTCGAGCATCGTCCCAATCCAACGTTCGACGGCGGCGACGCGCTGATCGAAGTCCGGCGCCATGCGCACCGCGTCGCCGAGGGCCGCGGCGGATTTTGGCCCGAGAACATCTGAGGCTGCCGGGTTCTGGTTGACCAGGGACGCCACGTTGACTCCAACCAATCGGTTCAAGCCGGTCGGTTGAAGGAGAATGTGGAAAGCGTGGATCGAGCCTGACAGGCTGACATAGGCTCGACGATCGGTGAGCGGTCCGGCCACGCTTACGTCGGGCGCAGGGTTCTCCGTTCCGCAGTGGACACGGACTCGAAATGGCTCCGCCAGATTGATATTCAGGATTTGATGAGGTCGTACGGCGATCGCCCAGGTCAGCGTCGCGCGTCCCAGCTCCACGCGTCTTTCCTCGTACGAGCGCACGACGCCTCGAAGCTGTGGATGAGACGGCGCCCGCCTGATCTCCATTCAGGGCCCCCGATCCCGGATGCCTGAAGCCAGTCC
The DNA here is from genome assembly GCA_963767245.1 of uncultured Alphaproteobacteria bacterium. Classification (GTDB taxonomy): domain Bacteria; phylum Pseudomonadota; class Alphaproteobacteria; order Rhizobiales; family Beijerinckiaceae; genus Roseiarcus. The sequence goes on along the minus strand of CAVYDG010000002.1, from coordinate 21,639 downwards.
GCTCGACGAGCCAGTCCGTGAGCGCGGGAGCAAGAGATGTGAGGAGCCCCCCGGCCGCCGGTCGGGCGCTGCTTACTTGCGGCGACGAACAGTTGAACGACATGGGTAGAACTCCCTACCCGGCTCGACAATAGGTAGACCTACCTACCCCTGTTGCGTTCAGACCATGGCGGAGCGCATCTCCATCGCCGGGGGTGACGAACGGCGAACCCGGACCCCCGCGGGGCGGTGAATTGCGTCTCCGCCTCGGGCTAAGGCTTTAGCCGGAAGTCGAAAAACGCCAGGACGCGAACGAGCGCGTCGGCGCGCGCCTCATCATCGACGCCATAATGCGCAACTTTTCCCGATGGCGAGGTAATAGTGTGCAGTTTGTCGCCCGGCCAATCGAAGTCGTGAACGACCCGGTCGTAGACCTTGATTTCCATTGGCGCCCGGCCGCCCTGGCAGCCTCGACTCTCTCGATGCATGGCGCCGGTTGGATCGAGTCATCCTGCGCGCCAATTTCGAGCAGGAGCGGGATGTGAGGCTTCCAATCAATCGAAAGACGCGAACACCATGCCGGGTAAAATGCGACGGCGGCGCGAAAATCGCCGTTTGGCAAATCGGCCGGACGAGCGCTGCTGCTGGGCGAGATGGCGAATATCACAGTTCCGCCGCCATGCGACCAGCCCATCACTCCGATGCGATCCCCGATCACGAAGGACTGGGTCTGGAGGTATAGAAGGGCGCCATAGGCGTCATAAGACCGTTCCGCCCAGGCCCGTACCCGGCCTTCGCAGTCTGTGGTCACGTCACGCGGGCCGAAACTGTCAGGAAACAGCACGACATAACCATGTGATGTCAGAAGCTGCGCCCACGCCGCCTCGCGCGCTGCAAGCACGCCTTCCCGGAACAGACCGCCACAGCCATGCAGCGCCACGACGGCCGGAAATGGACCGGCGCCATCCGGCCTCATCATGACTCCGCCCAGCAAAGTGGGTTTGCCGCCCGTCAGGGAACCGTCCAGCGAAAGAAAGGATACGCTTTCCGCGAGCGCAGGGCGCGATATCGCGAGCAACATGCCCAGCAGCGCGGCAAACCGCCATTCTCGCGAAACGGCTCGGTCCCGTGCGGGGCCGAATTTGGCCATCAAAACCACTCCGTTGCTCGTGGGAGGAAAAGAGATTTGGAGTTCGTCAGACAGTCGCTCCCTGAGCGCCCTGCTGGCGATGCCAGCAGGTATCCTGACAATTAGGCGATAGGATGTATGCTGTTGAGCGCAGCCCTATCTCCAACAGGTTCGCCGACCGGCCTTTCAAGCTTCACGTCAGCACTTGCCCGCCGCGGCGATCGGCGCAAGGGTCGCGCCATCAGAGCGGGAGGTGACGCCATGTCCGACGATCTGACCGATACTCAAGTCGAGCTCTTGTGCGAAATCGAGGAATATGACCCGTTACAGCTTACCGCCGACCGGAAGCGCGACCTCGAGCGGCTTCTCTTCGAGGGCTATGTGGCGCCGGCTGCGGCCCACCCCGGTTCAAAATTCATGGTTACCGCCAAAGGCATGGAATTCCTCGGCGAGCGTGGCGCGGGTCTGAACGAGGGATAGAGCGCGGCGCGCGCGCCCTAACCCTTCGGGAATTCGAGCCCCATGGCGCGATAGCGCTCCGGGTCGTCGAGCCAGTTCTCGCGCACCTTGACGAACAGGAAGAGGTGCACCTTGGCGCCGTGCGCTTGCATGATGTCCTTGCGCGCCGCCGTGCCGATCGCCTTGATCGTGCGGCCGCCCTCGCCGAGCACGATCTTGCGGTGGCTCTCGCGGCTGACGAAGATCGTCTGCTCGATTCGGGCCGAGCCGTTGGGCAGGTCCTTCCAGCTGTCGGTCTCGACGGTCGCCTGATAGGGCAATTCGTCGTGCAATCGCTCGATCAGTTTCTCGCGGGTGATCTCCGCCGCGAGCGAACGGATCGGCGCTTCGGCGATCTGGTCCTCGGGATAGAGCCAGGGTCCGGGGGACATGAGCTCGATCAGGCGCTCCGTGAGCCGCCCGAGCCCATCGCCGGTCGCGGCGCTGATCATGAACGTGTCGTCGAAGGCCATCGCCGCGTTGAGAGAGGCCGAGAGCTCGAGCAGCTTCGACCGCTCGACGAGGTCGATCTTGTTAAGGACGGCGAGCTTCGGCTTGCCGCGGTCGCCGAGCGCCTTGAGGATCGCCTGGGTGTCCTCGGTCAGGCCCCCCTCGCCCACCTCTTTCCTGGCGTCGATCATGAGCGCGAGCACGTCGGCGTCGGCCGCCGCGCTCCACGCCGAGGCGACCATCGCCCGGTCGAGGCGGCGCTTGGGCGCAAACAGGCCGGGCGTGTCGACGAAGATGATCTGCGCCTCGCCCTTGGTCATCACGCCGCGCACCGTCGAGCGGGTCGTCTGCGCCTTGCGGGTGACGATCGAAACCTTCTCGCCGACCAGCGCATTGATGAGCGTCGACTTGCCCACGTTGGGCGCGCCGATGATCGCGACGAAGCCGCAGCGGGTCGCGCTCACGTCGCGTTCCGACGATCGAGGAAGGCCTGCGCCGCCGCCTGTTCCGCCGCCCGCTTCGAAGTTGCGGCGCCGAGTTCCGGCGCAAAGCCTTCGAGCATGAGGCGCATCACGAAATGGGGCGCGTGCGCCGGACCGCTGCGCTCGACCTCCTCGTAGCGGGGCGCGGCCAGCGCGCGCGACTGCGCCCATTCCTGCACCGCCGTCTTCGCGTCGCGCGCGGCGTCGGCGGTGATCCGGTCGCCCCAGGCGGTGAGCACCAGCGCCTCGGCGGCCTCGAAGCCGCCATCGACGAACACCGCCCCGATCAGCGATTCGCAGACGTCGGAGAGGATCGCGGCCTTCTTGCGGCCGCCGCCGCGCGCTTCGCCCAGGCCCAGCGCGACATGCGGCCCGACGTCCCACTCAAGCGCGATCTCGGCGCAGGTCTCGCGGCGCACGAGCTTGGCGAACCGCATCGACAGCTCGCCCTCGCTCGCCTGGGGAAAGGCCTGATAGAGCCGGCTCGCGATGACAACGCCGAGCACCCGGTCGCCGAGGAATTCGAGCCGCTGGTAGGATTGCGCCCGCCCCTGCCCGCTCGCGCTCTGCGCCGAAAGATGCGTCAACGCGAGTTGAGCCAGGGTGGGATCGCGAAAGCGATAGCGAAGCTGGGCCTCCAGCGCCGACAATTCGGCTCGCGGCTGTTTGTTCATTTGACCAACCGATCGGGGAACGGCCGCGCCGTGGCGCCGCCGACTATAGCGGCTTGGCGCGGTTCGCGGGAGCCTGCCGCCAAGCCTCCTGGCGCGGATTGCTTTCGGGCAAAAGCATTGCGGCGCCCCCGACAACAGCCGACAGCAAACGCCGCTAGCGCACCCGCTGGAAGATGCGGCTCCAGCGCACGTCCCACGGCCACCGCCACACTTGCCACGCAGGCGTCCCCTCATCGATCGAGAAGAAAATGACCTCGGCCCTGCCGATCAGGTTCTCGAACGGCACGTAGCCGACGCCGCCCTGATCCCCGGCCAGTCTCGAGTTGCTCGAATTGTCGCGGTTGTCGCCCATCATGAAATAATGCCCGGGCGGCACTTCATAGACCTTGGTGTTGTCGAAGGTTCCCTCGTCGCCGTCGATCTGAATGATCTTGTGCTGGACCCCGCCGGGAAGCGTCTCGAGATATTGCGGCGCCTCCATCGGCTTGTTGAAGTGATTGACGGTCACGAATGGCGCGATCGGCTCGCGCGGAACGACTTCGCCATTGATGATGAGCCGTCCATGCTGGACCTGGATCTTGTCGCCGGGCAGACCGATCAGCCGTTTGATGTAGTCGGTCTGGCCGTCGCTCGGCAGCTTGAAGACGATGATGTCGCCGCGCTTCGGCTCGGAGGCGAATATCCGGCCGGGCAGCGCCTGGGGCGCGAGATCGAGAAAGCTCGGCAGCGAGAAATGCGAATAGCCGTAGGCGTATTTGGAGACGAACAGGTAGTCGCCGACCAAGAGCGTCGGGACCAGCGAGCCTGAGGGAATGTTGAACGGCTGGAACAGGACCGTGCGCACCACGAGCGCGATCAGAAGCGCTTCGATGATGACCTTGATGGTTTCCCACCAGCCCTCCTCCTTCTTGGCGGGCGTGACGGCAGCCTCGACAGGCTTCAGGCTCGGTTCGATCATTCGGCTCAATACGCCCTTCCTCGTCTCATCCTTAAAATCGGCGGCCGGCGGCCGGACGCGCCTCCTATACAAGGGCGGTCGGGCCGCGCCAAGCACTGGCGCGTGACGCGAGAACTTGGCTGAAGCAAGACCGCGTGACTGCTTTACGGTACGAGAATGAGGGAGCCCGTCGTTTCGCGCTTTTCGAGCGCGGCATGAGCGTCGGCGGCGTGGGCGAGCGGCCATTTCCTGCCGATCCGGATTTTGACCTCGCCGCGCTCGACGACGCGGAACAGCTCGCGCGCCATTTTCTCGGCCCGCGCCCGATCCGCCAGGAACGTGAACAGGGTCGGCCGGGTCGCGAACAAGGAGCCCTTCTGCGCCAAGAGGCCAATGTTGAACGCGTCAATTCCTCCCGACGCGGATCCGAAGCTCACGAACAAGCCGAACGGCCTCAGGCAGTCGAGCGACGCCGGGAAGGTCGCCTTGCCGACGCCGTCGTAGACCACGTGGCATTTCGCCCCCTTGGTGATCTCATCCACCCGCTTGGCGAAATCCTCGTCGCGATAGAGGATCGTATGCTTCGCGCCGGCCTTCTTGGCGAGCGCGGCCTTTTCCCCCGAGCCGACGCAGCCAATCACCGTCGCGCCGAGCGCCTTGCCCCACTGGCAAAGGATGAGCCCGACGCCGCCGGCTGCGGCATGGACCAGGATAATGTCGCCCTCCTTCACCCGGTAGGTCTGGCGCAACAGATATTGCGCGGTGAGGCCCTTGAGCATCATGCCCGCGCCGGTTTCGTAGGAGATCGCGCGCGGCAGCTTGAACAGAAACCTGGCTTCGATATTTCGCTCCTCGGCGTAGGCCCCGGCCGAGCCGCAATAGGCGACGCGATCGCCGGGCTTGAACCCCGTGACCGACGGTCCGATCTCGACGACTTCGCCGGCGCCTTCGGAACCCGGCGTGTACGGCACCTTCGCGGGCGGATAGAAACCGGTGCGGTGGTAGATGTCGATGAAGTTGATCCCGATCGCGTGCTGCCGCAGCCTGACCTCGCCCTTGCCCGGCGGCGCGAGCTCGACCTCCTCGAGCTGCATGACTTCCGGACCGCCGGGCTGATGGATGCTTATCGCGCGCATTTGTTTCCTCTGATCGCTTGATTGCCGACTTGATAGACGCCGGCCGTCAGGCTTGCCAGCGCGAAGCGCCGACCTTATAGCATCGCGCCGATCCGCCAGAACCGGATTTTGACAAGCCCGCGCCCATCGTCTAGCGGTCCAGGACGTCGCCCTTTCACGGCGAAAACACGGGTTCGATTCCCGTTGGGCGCGCCACAATAAGCCAATTTATCAATGAGTTAAGAAACTGCCTTTCACTCATCGCGCCCCCGACCAAATAGCGGACCAAATATAATTTACGACCCGCACGCGCGGAGTTCCCCTACGCTGCGGGCGATGATGCTTTGAACCTGAAAACGTACCGCACGGCCCGTGAAGATCACGCTGGCGCTCTTGCCTGGGGCGGATGACATAGGCGGTGCGGCGCTAGGGCGAGGGTTTGTGGGTTAGGCGGTTTCGGGCGCTCGGTCCTCTTTCTCGCCTTTCGCTACGATCTTGAGCGCGGCGTCCGGTAACGGCCGCTGCAACTTCAGCGCCTCGGGCATTTCTTCTTCAAGCCAAAGCTCGACTTCCTCTGGCGACGTCAGGATAACCGGCATTGCCTTGGGGTGGATCGGGGCAACGATCGCGTTCGCCTCGGTGGTCAGGAAGCCGAACAGCTCATGCTGGCCCACGACCGGCGCGCTCTTTGGGCCCCTAGCGCCGCGCCAGGGCGTCCACAATCCCGCGAAGGCGAACAACGGCCTATTGTCGCCAAGGGCGAACCAGATGGGCGTCTTGCGCGGCTTGGTGTCCTCGTATTCGCAGAAGGACGTCGCAGGCACGATGCACCGATACTTCTGTCCAAGCCATCCACGCCAGTGTGGGCTCGACACGTTGCGGATGTTCGTGACCGGCTGCCCTCCATATTGCGGCGGGCCCGGCATGCCCCACCGGGCCATGACCAGCTCGCGCTCGCCATCCGCGCTGCGTCGTACGAATCGGAGCCATTTGGTCAGGGAAGATGCCAGGGAACAGCGGCAGGTTGCCTGTTTGGTCGTGTCGAGCGCGAAACCAGTCGCGGATCGCCGCCTGACCCTTGGTGAGACTGTAAAGGTTGCACATGGGCGGGGGGGATAGCGGGCGCGGCGGCCGGCGTCCACATTGATCCGCATACCGCCCCATCGCCCCTGCGAGCGGGGCGATGGGCGGCCTTGGCGCCGTCTTTCCGTAATGCGGTCCCATCGCGCGCCCGCGCGGGAATTTTAGGGCCAACTCACACGGAACATCCGCAGCTTCTGTCAAGTTAGTCGTTGCAGCACAGATCGCGGGCGGTGGCCAACCACGGAGGAAAGCATGGCTCTACGGATTTTGTCTGGCGAAATGATTGCCGCTTTTGCTGGTGCGGCAATGCTTGTCTCATCGAGCGGAACGTCGCCCGCCTTCACCCTAGCTTCGCCTTCGCTTGACGGGTCCGTCGCCGCAGTGGGCGTCGAGCCTGCCTACTGGCACGGGGGCTGGGGATGGCATCACGGCTGGGGGTGGCATGGCGGCTGGCATCGCTGGGGCTGGGGCCCGCGTTGGGGCTGGGGCTGGGGCCCTGGCTATGGCTTCGGACCTGGCTGGCGCTGCTGGTGGACGCCATGGGGTTTCCGCCGCTGTGGGTGGGTTTGATCGAGCGCGATCCTCTCACTCTCGCGCGCGCGCCGATAGTTTGACCCGCATGACATATCCTGCTGGCGGGCGGCCGCTGGCCGCACCCGCATGCTTTGCAGCTGGGCCCGTGGCAGCAACTCGAACTTGCAGATCGATTGCCACAATCGCGTGCTAACAGCCGAAAAAACAGAGATTGGAAGAGACCGTGAGCACTATCACGTTATCGGGTCCGGGCCCGATCGATTTAGTTCGCCAGCGCCCTGCTACAGCCGTAGCCGACGGCGATAGCGCGATTATGACCCTACCCGTGAGCGCGGCCGATTCCTCGGAAAGCGCTGTAAGTTTTCGTGTCCGGTTGACCCCCGGACAAGCTCATCGGTCGCACTCGAGCTGACCGAGGCTGCAATATCGGCTCAGCTATAGTGCCAAATCCGTGACCCCGGCGCGTGACAAATAACTATCGCACCGGAGTGCGGGTTTGCAAATGACTTGCCGCCATCGTGGTGCCGGTGGCTGCAGGGTCGCCCTTTTTGTTTGCAGCCGGTAGTGACAGCGCCGCCTGCGCGAGCGGATGACAAATTCCATGCAACGGATCATCATTTCGGCAGCCGTATGCCTCGCGGCTCTTACTTTGTCGAATGCGGTTTCGGCGAGCGACTTCCTCAGCAAGGACAAGCGCGCCTGTCTGCGCGCCGTGAAGAAGCAGACTAACAATCTCAAGGTCGTTGTCGTGAGCGTGGAACTTTCGGAGGCGAACAATTCCGTGACGCTCGGCGTCGGCCCCCAACGCGCGCCCTGGCGTTGCTTGGTGAAGAACGGCACGGTGGCCGAGGTGACGTCCCTGACCGACGAGGGCAAGATGTGACCTGAAGGGCATAGGCGTGCGGCCGAGCGAGGCTTCGCGGCAATGCCCGGCCGTCGCGAACCTCAGCGACCACGTGATCCTGCGACTGGCGAAGGGGTGAGCCGAGGCGTCATATTTGGTATGCTGGACCCGTGTTAGAAGAGCACAAATGGGAAGGAAAACACCATGCCGATCTACGTCACACTTCTCCGATACACCGAGAAAGGGGTCCAACACGTCAAGGACACGGTCAAACGGGAGGAGGCTTTCAAGAGTTGAGCCAAGAAGCACGGCGTGACCGTCAAGGAGGCTATTTGGACCCTGGGCGCGCACGACAGTGTATTGGTTTTCGAGGCCCCCGACGACGAGACCGCCACGGCCGTCATTTTGAGCGCGGAAGAGCTAGGCAATGTTCGCACCGAGACCATGCGCGGCTTCACGGCTGCCGAGATGGAAAAGCTACTGGCTAAGGTCGACTAGCGACTCTAGTCGCCCGCGGCAAAGGACCTTGGGCGCTTGGCGTTGAAGGGCCTGGCTTTCGGGCTGCGATAGGTACTATCCCGGATTGATGCGGCGCACAAAACTGTGCCAGAAGCGCCGCATGTCGCCCGAAACCCTTCTGGGCGTACAGACCTCCACCCCGCCATCGCCCTGGCGGGGTTCTTTTTGCCTGCTCGGCATTAAGACAAATGGCAACGATCTCCGATTTCGCCGGCCGGAACGGCGATCAAATTTCCGCCCGGTCGTTGCACAATTCTGTTATTGTTATTTCCCATAGTGGGCCTCGGATGCCCCGCTCGCAGGGCGAACCACGATGGCTGCAGCCGTTTTTGGATGCATCTTCGGAATTTTGGGAATTTTCACGATAGGGGCTATTTTCGTCCCGCTCGCCGCACTTTGCACAGCGATAGCCCTTTTGTCGGGAGTCTTCGCCCGCCAAGCTTCCGTGCTTGTAATGGCGATTGTGTCCGGCTGCGTGACAGCAATTGCATTCATAGTGTCGCCCAGTGCGTGGTTGTTGTTTGGCGGTATCCTCTTGGCGATGCACAAAGCTTCAAACGTCCCCCCACCTTCACATGACGCGGCCCCGCCAACCACGCCCGCTCCAAACGATTCGACGGCACCGCCGGCCAACGACTCGTCCAACACGCCCTCGCCGGCCGACGTGCGTCGCGCCGGGGTCTCTTGCAAGGCGATCATTGCTACAACTGGACCCCATACGGGCGACGACGGCCTCAAGCATTCAAACATTACCTGCCTCGATGGCTTCTCCGGCGCGATGACGTTACGGGACGGCACCTGGTCCCTCGACGCGCCGAACGTAAAGGAGCCAAGCGTCAGCCCCAACGAACAACCGCTGCTGATTCCTGACGATGTCGCCCACCAAAACGAGATGATGTCGCCCGTCGTAACGGAATGATGCCGCCCACCAAAACGAGATGATGCCGCCCACCGGAACGGAATGATGCCGCCCGGGGTTTTTTGACGGCGACGAGCGCCTCCGCTGGCCTGTTTAGGGTCGCTCCTTTGGCAATCCAAGGGAGCGATCGATGCCAGCGGAAAGAGTTTCGATGCGCCAGGCGCGCGAGATCATTCGTCTGAAGTTTTCAACCAGCCTGCCGACGCGCGAGATCGCGCGGCGTCTTGGCCTCGCGCCTTCGACGGTTCGAGAGACGTTGAGTCGTTTGGACAGCGCTGGGCTTTCTTGGCCGTTGCCGGAGGGGATCGGCGACGCCGAACTGGAGGCGGCGCTTTACGCCAATCGCAGAAGCAAACGGGGACACCGCCGCCACGCCGAGCCGGATTGGCCCGCGGTCCATCGAGAGTTGAAGCGCAAGCACGTCACTCTGCTGATCGTCTGGGACGAATATGTCGCGGCCAACCCCGGCGGCTACAGCTATTCGCGGTTTTGCGAACTCTATCGCGGCTTTGAAGCGAAGCTGTCGCCGACGATGCGGCAGACGCACGCGGCGGGCGAACGATTGTTCGTCGATTACGCGGGCGACGGGGTCCCGGTTGTCGTTGACCGGCTCACCGGGGAAATCCGCATGGCGCAGATCTTCGTCGCCGTGCTCGGCGCCTCGAGCTTCACCTTCGCGCACGCGAGTTGGACGCAGGCGCTCCCCGACTGGATCGACGCCCATGTGCGCGCGCTCGAGGCGATCGGCGGCGTCCCGCAATTGCTCGTGCCGGACAATACGAAGACCGCCGTCATCAAGGCCTGCCTTTACGATCCTCAGGTCAATCGGACCTATGCCGAAATGGCGGCGCATTACGGAGCCGCCATTTTGCCGGCGCGGCCCCGGCGGCCCCGGGACAAAGCCAAGGTTGAGCAGGCCGTGCTCATCGTCGAGCGATGGCTGCTCGGGCGGCTGCGTCACCGAACCTTTTACAGCCTGGTGGACGTCAACGCGGCGATCGCCGATCTCATGACGCACCTCAATGAACACCACCCGATCCGCCGGCTCGGCGCAACGCGCCGGCAATTGCTGGAGGAGGTCGATCGCCCGGCGCTGACGTCGCTGCCAGCTGAGCCGTACGAGTTCTCCGAATGGCGGACATGCCGCGTCGGCATCGACTATCACGTCGAGGTCGCCGCCCATTATTACAGTGTGCCCCATCGCTTCGCCCGCGCCGAGGTCGACGCGCGGCTGACGGTGCGGACCGTCGAGATTTTCCTCAAGGGCGAGCGGATCGCCGCGCATGTGCGCGCCAGCGGCAACCATAAGCACACCACCGTCTCCGAGCACATGCCGTCCAGCCATCGGCGCTACGCCGGCTGGACGATCGAGCGTATCCGCGCCGATGCGCGCCTGATCGGGGCGGCGACGGCGGCCCTGTGCGAACTGATCCTTGAGGCGCGACCGCATCCCGAGCAGGGCTTTCGCGCCTGCCTAGGCATCGTCCGGCTCGCGGGTCCCCATGGCGCCGAGCGCCTAGAAGCCGCCGCCGAACGCGCCATCAACATCGGCGCGCGGACCTACGGCTCGGTCAAATCCATCCTCGACAACAACCTCGACCGGCGTCCCGCGCGCCAGCGCTCCACGGACGGAACGCCGATCCTGCACGCCAACATCCGTGGGCCGCGCTACTACAATTAGGAGAAACGACTTGCTCAAGCATCCCACCCTCGATCAACTCAGCGCTCTTGGCCTGCATGGCATGGCCAAGGCCTTCGCCGAACTCGTCGCCAACGGGGAAGCCGGAGGCCTCGGCCATCACGAATGGCTCGGGCTTCTGCTCGATCGCGAGGCGTCCTGGCGACAGGACAAGCGCTTCGCGGCGCGGCTGCGCGTCGCCAAACTGCGCCAACAGGCCAGCGTCGAAGATATCGATTATCGAAGTCCCCGCGGCCTTGACCGCGCGCGGTTCCAAAAGCTGGTCGAGGGCGAGTGGATCAACGCCCATGACAATTTGGTTCTCGTCGGGCCGACAGGCGTCGGCAAAAGTTGGCTGGCCTCAGCGCTTGGCCACAAAGCCTGTCGCGACAATCGGTCGGTCCTCTACCAGCGGGCGCCCCGTCTGTTTGAGGACCTCGCGCTGGCCCGCGGCGACGGGCGTCATCCCCGCATCTTACGCAACCTCGGCCGAGCCGACCTTTTGATCCTCGATGACTGGGGGCTTGAGCCGCTCGACGCAGCCGCGCGCCATGATCTGCTGGAAATCTTCGAAGAGCGCTACGGACGCCGCTCCACGGTGATCACCTCCCAGCTTCCGATCGACCGTTGGCACGAAATCATCGGCGATCCAACCTACGCCGACGCCATTCTGGACCGTCTCGTCCACAACGCTCATCGCATCGAGCTCGCCGGCGAAAGCCTGCGTCGGACCCAAGCAAAGCAATCGAGGAAGGCTTGACCCAACACCATAGCCGGTGACAACAATCCATCGGCCAGCGAGGCGCGCGACCCGGGCGGCATCATTCCGTTACGGTGGGCGGCATCATTCAGGAATCCCGGGCGGCATTATCCCGTTACACCCGGGCGGCTTCGTCGGAATCGGCACAACCGCCGCCGACCGGCGCGAAGCCGACCGCAATAGACCTTCGTTGCACTCCACCGCCGATGTTCTCAGGCAACGCAAAGGACGCAGTAGTCGCTAGTTACGTTTCGATTCATGGATCTCATTGGAAGGTAAAACACGTGTTCGCTAGTGGGTCTACGGCCGACCGCGCCCTGCAATACGGGCTACACGACGCTTCAACTCTCAGCGTAATTGCGTGGGAGGGGACATTGCTTCACCGAACGCAACTAAAAATGCGTGGAGAAATTACCAGTATCAATGGAGAATATTCTTACCGAGAACAATTATACGACGCCAATAAGAACGGTGCGGTAGTGTTGGACACGAATTTCGACTGTCATATAAATAGCAATGCTGACACACCGTAGGAACCTGACAAAAGACACTTCCAAAGAATGTTGAAACGCCGTGCGGCTTAGAATTGGGCGAAGCGGGATCGGTCCGCGCTGTGGCGTTGACCGGAACGGGGTTTTGATACCCAATCTTTGTTCAGATATTTGGCCGTTCGCGTTGGCGGTCGGCATCCTAGGCCGAAAACGCCTTATTGTACATGATTTTCCACCAATTCTTTGAACTTACGCTTCCGCCCGAGAAAGGCGGAGTCGCTGTGCGGAGCCAGCATCACGGTACCGGCCCAACCATCAAAGACATGGCTCCAATTGGGATTGAAAGATTCATCGCCCAAAAGCGTTCTACCCGTCCATAGACGCCTTGTAGCCCCCGCGACTGCGGCTTAATCGCGCCGGGCCCCGGGCTCATCGAATTCGAACAAAACCGCGCCGACAAACCATTCCTTGGTTCCGGCGTCCGCGGTCTGCCACAGGCCGCGCAGCCCCTTCGCACCCTCCCAAGCCTTGCGCAACGCCGCGTGCCGGTCCACTTCGCCGCCAGCGCGCAAAGCGTTCATCGCCGCCTCGGCTGCCTCTGCCGCCGCTCTCCTTGGTTTTGGGGACACTGCTATGGCCTTCTGCTGCTCGGGTAGCAGATCGGCTACCTTGGCGGCGTCTTGCACGCCAATGCGGCCCCTCTTCACCGCCTCCTGCAATTCCGGTTCACCCTTCTCTTTGACCTTGCGCGTCGCGGCAATCATGACATGGCTGACCACGCCGCCCGCTGCCTGGGCCAATTTGCGAACTCGATGCTGTTTTTGGCTCTGTAATTTTAATTACGGATTGGGCCTCGGTGCTGCCGGCGGCTTCCTCTGTGGCCTCTTTTTCAGCCGCCTGCCCCGCCAACGTGTAATGCAGATTGAAATCTTCGGCGGCGACTAGAGCATCGGCCACCGCCTGCTTGGTGAGGTGACGCCGTTTGAGGTTGTGCGAAATCACCAAGATCAAAGCGTCTTCTCGGCCGCCTCCGAACTGCACATAGCGCGGTGCAACTCCCGCGCGCTGGCAAGCGGCCGCTCGGTTTCGCCCATCCAGGATCATCCCCTCGAAGAGCACAATCGGATCGATCAATCCGTGCGCGCGAATGTCATCCGTCAGCTCCTGCAATTCATATTCGTCAGCCGACGGGATTAAGAGACAAATCGGGTGAGGCGCGGGCCGCAGGGGAGGATTGTCGATGTGCGTCAAGTCCATTGCCGTCTTCTATTCGGGGAGCGGTCAGTTCCAGCGATTCGCTGATTAAATGCAAGAGAGCCGTTGGTGGACAGCCAGCTCTCAACCGACTGCTTCTATAAGGGCACCTTACCCTCAAAAAGATGGGAGAGTTTGAGCGCTGGTCGTCAGGAAGCTCGTCCGGCCACCCGGCCCAGCCCCTCGCGAGCTCCGTGACGGCCTCCTCAGCAGGTTCACCCCTGAGCATTCGCCGCGGGGGCTCCCGGCGGCCATCCATTCGTGCGAGGGTGGTGCGGCGGATCAGTAGCGCGACAAGCAGTAACCACCAGCTAGAAAATCGCGATGTTTATGCGGCTTTGTGATAATCTTCAAAGGGGAGGCGAGTCAGAAAATGAGCTCTGCGGACGCTTATACACTATTGCCCGGCCACCAGGTATACGATGAAATTAACAAGCACCTACCTAAGGCAAGGGATGATACACTTTTAGTTCTTAAGGGACATCTGCTGGTTGAAGGTTATCTTAACGATGCCATCCATTGGCGCCTTGCAAATCCCGAGCCGTTCGAGAGCACACAGACGTCTTTTTTTGTCCGACTTCAATTGTTGCGCTCTCTGTATCGTGACCAAGACAATATTATTGCTATGAGAATGTTTGATGCTGCAGCAAAACTTAACTTGATTCGAAATAAACTGGCACATCACCTTGAACATCCGAGTGTTGATCGTCTAATAGACGAATTCGTGAGCATGTATCCTACCACAGAAAGTGACAGATTTGGAAAACTCAAGCAGTCTATAATTTGGCTATGTTCTCAGGTATACCTGCTAAGTAGTTGACGCCATTCCGGAGTTCTCTTATCCGCTACACTCGCTCGCTTGCCGAGGGTCAACCCTTGAATCCTCTCCCAATCGCCGCACCGCCGATAGCTGGCGGCCGCTTCATGACCACAAACCGGCGCGCTCAAGATGCCTTACAAGACGCTTTGCCACAATGTCTGCCATGAACTCGGCCGCGTCCCCCTTGCGGCGTCGTCCATCAAATCTCAGCGCAAAAGGCGAGGGCGCTGGCAATGTCATTCGGATCAGCGGGAGTGAGGTGGTCAGGTGGCTCGGGCATGGGCGATAATAAGCGGCCTCTAGGAACGAATCAAGAACGAAAACCTGGACGCCACGCCGAAGACGCCATAGACCACGACCAATCTTTTTAAATTCGCAATTCTTGTTCCGATATTTGCTCGTCCGTCTTGACGCCCTGGATCCCAACCCGAAAACCCCTTATTTGTCAAGGTATTCTGGTTCTCTGTTCAGCTTAGGCTTCCGCCCGCTAGAGGCGGAGTCTTGAATTTTCCTCGGGGATGGCGCGCTAGCATCTGCGACCCACGGCGGGCCTACGTGCCTATATTTCGTTCGATAAAACGCGAATTAAATCAACGCCAAAAGTTTGGAAAACGAAACTTCTGAATTTAGTTCAATTGGGCGCTAGGCTTCAGGGCGACGGCCTCATGATCTCGCGGCCCTTGAGATCGAGGCTGAGCATAGTAGACTTGCCCAGTGGCGAAAGGCCCGACATTCGAGGTGCAGGCGGTCCGCCGCGAATTCGATCCCGCGAACAAGTGCATTTATTGCCACCGAAAGCCGCCGGATGTCGAGTTAACGGAGGAACACATTATCCCTGAGGGGCTTGGAGCGAGGTGGGTATACCCCGCCGCGAGTTGCCGCGATTGCGCGCGTCAGACCCATGCATTCGAGGGCCACGTACTAGGCCGGATGTTCGGCGACACGCGGAGACACTTCGGCATTCGTGGCAAGAAGCGAAAACGGCCGCTACATCCGACTGTTTTGGTTGATCGCGGCAGCGGCATTCAAGAGGAAATGGTGCCTCTCGAAGCACATCCGGCTGTTCTTTTGATGCCGCTATTTAGTCCCCCGGGGATTCTTTTAGGCTGGCAAAAATCAGAGGCTTTCGGTGGCCAGATTCAAATAATCAATTTCGTGCCGGGCCTCAATGCGCGCATTGAGGCACTCGGCGGCAAAGTAAACCTTACGCATGGCTTTGATATGGAGCCTTTCGGGCGGATGCTTTGCAAGGTTGCACATGCTTTTGCCATGGCGTCAGCAAAAAGCGAATTCGAGCCCTATCTGGAGGGAATCATCATAGGGAGAGGGCCGTTCCACCTTTCCCATTACGTAGGCACATCAATTGTCGCAGAACCGCCGGGCAATATCACAAATACGCTGCACCAGCTTGGCTTGGGCTTTCACCCCGATCCCAACAACGCTACTCGACTTGCGCCTCCTATTACCTATTTGGTCGTGCAGATTCGACTATTCGCGATTGTGGACTCGCCAGTGTACTGGGTTGTAGTCGGCCACCTCAAAGAGGGCCACGAGCCGCGAGTACCGTATTCTTCCGACTGAGCGCTGCGCCTAGCTAGCGCACCCGCCCCCCGGGACGGGGGAAGATCCTTTCGCGCCCCCGTGATGCTTGGGCGCGCCGGGGTGGCGGGTGCGAGCAGGGACCGGCTTGCCCCGGCTGAGGAGGAGCCCAGCCCCTGTGCGGCGCGGTCGGAGAAAGAATAAGCCGACCTTGCTGATTCAGAATGGTTTGCGGGACCGGCCCGAGAGGCCTTTCGAAGGCCGGTCCCGCCGCGCGGCTTTTGGCTGGAGGAGAACTGCTAACTTCCCAGCCTAAGCCGATTTATGACTCAGAACGCCGCACGCGGCGCATTGAGCGCGGGGTGGCGGGCGATTTCAGTGACGCGCGCCATCATCGAATCACGCGCCATCTGCTCATACTCCGGCTGGCTACGGAGCCGCGCAAAGCGGATCACCGGCGCAAACGCCTTGGTGAAATGCGCCCTCGGGCCCCCGGCATATTCGCGTTCCCGATGGCCGCCCTCGCCGATCTTCTCAATCACGCGAATCTCGTCGTCCTTGAGCCCATGGGTGCGGGCGTTGGCGGCGGCGTCGGCATAGACCTGCGCCTCAACAGGCCTCAGCGCGTCGTCGGCGAGCGACGCAATGTCGATATCGCGCAGCCTGGGCGAATATTCCTGCAGGCCTTGCGCTAGGCGGCGGCGGAACTGGCCTGGGCGCTCATACGGCAGCGGCGGCGGCGCTCTGCGTCCGGCCAGTGAAAACACCGCGTCGGCGCGAGACTGCATCTCTGTCATCTCTGCCTCGTCGGCGCGCGTCAGCGGGCTTTGGTTCTGATTCCGCGCCAACCTATCCTCGACCGTTCGCAATTGTGCGCGGAGCGCTCTTGCTAGGTTAAAGTCCTCTAATTGGCTCATGTCAGTTCTCCTTTTTCATTCCACTCAATCGCGGGGGTGTCTGGGTCCCATTGCTGCACCTCGTTTGGGTCCCACTCCTGCTCCTGGCCGTCCCACTCCTGCTCAAGGTCGTCGGGATCGGCGCTGTTGGTTGTCGGCGCACCAGCAAGGGTGTCTTCACTCCGCGCCCCATGACCGAAGAAAATGGTCGCAATTCCGTGGGCCTCAGCGTCGGCGCTGGCGCGTGAGCGAAAGGCCTCGACCGTCTCATCTGGCAATCGCCGGTATTTGAATTCACCGGCTTGGGCGTCGTCCTCGCTGAGACCGTCAGGGTCGTGAATGAGCACGACGCGGAAGATGCCGCGATGAGAAGTGCGCAATACGCGCTCAACGATGGTGAGGCGGCGGCGCAAATCAACCAATGCTGTCCCCTCCGCTCAGATTGAGGCGATGCTCAATGGCCGCCAAACGTTGGGCGAGTTCGGCTGTCTCGAATGCCTTTGAAACCGCACCGAGCATGCCGCAGAGCGCGCCGCCTTCCCCAGGAGTAATCGCGCCGCTCGCCACTGAACCCAGGACACTGGCCAGCGCAGGAGGAACGCCTGAGACGTCAAACAAAGGCGGAAGATCAAAATTGATGGGCCGCTCTTTCATCACCGGGATCAGCCGATCCATAACCAATCGCAGCGCGGTTGAGTCCCCTGCTTTCGCGAGATCGATGCACTTGCGGGTCAGAGCTTCCGCCTCGCCATCAAGCAATCCTGAAGCGCGATGGTTGTTTTGTGGCGGGTGCCTTTTGGCTTACCGGCTGGATTGCCGCTCACTCCCTTGCGGAATGTCATTGCGGCAACTTCCTTTTAGGGCTGCTTTTTCAAGCCAAGGCGGCTCAGCGTCCGCGCCAGGCTGTTTGCGACACGGGTTTGCTGATCGACGTCCACTGCCCCACCAGCAAGCATTGCTGACTGTAGGCGCTCACTTTGGAGCGTCAAAGTCGCGGCCTGTTTAACGAGCGCTCGTTGAGCCTCAGTCAAGACTGCTGATTCCGACGGAAGCCGCCACCTTTAACGAGATGATGTCGCCACTCATAACGAGATGATTGCGCCACCTGCAACGGGATGATCCCGCCAGGGTGGGCGTCTCTTCGCTGGCCAGATTTAAGGTCGCTTCTTTGGGCCACCAAGGGAGCACCGATGCCAGCCGAGAGAGTCGCCATGCGCGATGTACGCGTGATCATTCGCCTTAAATATTTGTCTTCGCTCACGACGAGCGAGATTGCCCGGCGTCTTGGGTTGGCGCGTTCGACGGTACGGGAGACCTTGAGCCGTTTCGAGAGTTCGGACTTGATCTGGCCGCTACCCGAGGGCCTGAGCGACGAAGGGTTGGAAGCTGCGCTTTACGCCAACCGGCGCAGCAAACGGGGTCATCGGCGCCATGCCGAACCGGACTGGCCGGCGGTTCATCGGGAGATGAAACGCAAGCACGTCACCCTGCTGATCGTCTGGGACGAGTATATTGCGCAGAACCCAGGCGGCTACAGCTATTCGCGGTTCTGCGAACTTTATCGAGCCTTCGAGACAAAATTGTCGCCGACGATGCGCCAGACGCATGCGGCGGGCGAACGATTGTTTGTCGATTACGCCGGCGATGGCGTTCCAGTCCTGATTGATCGGCTGACGGGCGAGATTCGCAAGGCGCAGATATTCGTCGCGGTGCTCGGCGCATCGAGCTTCACCTTTGCCTGGGCGAGCTGGACGCAGACCCTTCCCGATTGGATCGACGCCCACGTGCATGCTTTCGCGGCGATCGGCGGCGTTCCGCATTTGCTCGTGCCGGACAATACCAGGACCGCCGTCATAAAGGCCTGCTTCTATGACCCTCTGGTCAATCGCACCTATGCCGAAATGGCGGCCCATTACGACACCGCCATCCTGCCGGCGCGGCCGAGAAAACCTCGCGACAAGGCGAAAGTCGAACAAGCGGTGCTGATTGTCGAGCGCTGGCTGCTCGGGCGGTTGCGTCACCGCATCTTCGTCAGCCTCGCTGAGGTCAACGAAGCCATCGGCGAGTTGCTCAAGCATCTGAACGAAGAACGACCCATCCGGAGGCTCGGCGTAACTCGCCGGCAATTGCTGGAGGAGATCGACCGTCCGGCGCTCAAGTCTCTGCCGGCCGAGCCCTATGTCTTCAGCGAATGGCGCGTCTGTCGGGTCGGCATCGATTATCACGTCGACGCCGGCTCTCACTATTACAGCGTTCCCTATCGCTTCGCCCGCGCCGAGGTGGACGTCCGGATGACCGCCAGGACGGTCGAGATTTTCCTCAAAGGCGAGCGGATCGCCGCGCATTTGCGCATCAGCGGCAATCGCAAACATACGACGATCCCCGAACACATGCCGTCCTCCCACCGCCGCTATGCGGGCTGGACGATCGACCGCATCCGCCAGGACGCGCGCGCGATCGGACCGGCGACTGCGGCGCTCTGCGAGCAGATTCTCGAGCATAGACTGCATCCGGAACAGGGCTACCGGGCGTGTCTGGGGATCGTCCGCCTTTCCGGTCCCTATGGCGTCGGACGCGTCGAAGCGGCGGCGGAACGCGCCATTGATATCGGCGCGCGCACCTATGGCTCCGTCAAGTCCATCCTCGACAACAATCTTGATCGGCGCCCCGCGCAAAAGCGCGCCGCGGACGGAACGCCGATCCTGCATCCCAATATCCGTGGCCCGCGCTATTACAATTAGGAGAAGCGATCTTGCTCAAACATCCGACCCTCGATCAACTTTACGCCCTCGGCCTCCAGGGCATGGCCAAGGGCTTTACGGAAATCGGCGCCGAGGCCGACAATCTCGACAAACGCGAATGGCTCGGGCTTCTGCTCGATCGCGAGGCGTCATGGCGTCAGGATAAGAGGTTCGCGGCGCGACTGCGCTACGCCAAATTGCGCCAGCAAGCCTGCGCCGAAGATGTCGATTATCGAAGCCCGCGCGGCCTCGATCGGCCCCTGTTCCAAAAGCTCGTCGAGGGGCATTGGATCGAGGCCCACGAAAACTTGGCCCTCGTTGGCCCGACCGGCGTCGGCAAGTCATGGCTCGCTTCAGCGCTTGGCCACAAGGCCTGCCGCGATAATCGCTCGGTGCTCTATCACCGCATCCCAAAGCTCTTCGAAGATCTCGCCCTGGCGCGCGGCGATGGCCGTCATCCGCGCCTCCTGCGTGCGCTCGGCCGCGCCGACCTTCTCATTCTCGACGATTGGGGTTTGGAGCCCCTCGACGCCGGCGCCCGGCATGATCTTCTGGAAATCCTCGAAGAGCGATACGGCCGCCGCTCGACCATCGTCACATCCCAACTCCCCGTGGACCGCTGGCATCACGTCGTCAACGACCCGACCTACGCCGATGCGATCCTCGACCGTCTCGTTCACAACGCCCATCGGATCGAACTGGCTGGCGAAAGCTTGCGACGCGTCCGGCCAAGTCGTGAAAAAATTGCAGATGAAAACTTGACCAGACAACAGCCCAAGCGCCAATAATCAAAGCGCCAGCGAGCCCGCTCCACCCCGGCGGCATCATTCCGTTACAGGTGGCGGCATCATCTCGTTACAACATGGCGCTTTCGTCGGAATCCGCAAGTCAAGACCGCCGCGCCGCCCGCGTCGTCAGCATAGGCGAGCATTAAGTCTCTGAACCTACGCGCCTCCGCACTACGGCCATCAAAACCGTCAAACATATTGTTCGTTGCTTTTGAACGCGAAGCTGGTAGCAGAGTCTCTAGCATAAATACAACCCCATTTTGCAAATCGTCGCCGATCTTCTTGCGGAAGTAAAGGGAAATTATTGGCGACACGATTGCGCTATTAGATTTGAGCGTTAGAATTATCTATATTGAATTGTTCACTCACAACCAATGAAGCCATTCCCGACCAGGAGCGGAGATTGAGGCGTGCGGAACACCAAGGCCGACGTGAACGAGGACCCCTGGCGGAAACAATCGCGGTGCCGAAAGTCGGGCAGCGGTTGCGCTGTAGCCAGCGCGCGGAGGAAAGCAAATCAACACCCGGGCCAGCATGGCACACAGGCCGCTATGCATGGGGACGAGACTAGGAGCCTTTGCCCTCTTGTCGGGCTAGAAAAGTTTCGACGAGGAACATAGCCACCCCGCCCGCAAGATTGACGGCAAGGCTGGCGTGACGCGGCGACGGCCGCACCGGCTTTCCACCCCGACCGTGGGAGTCGCTTAGGCGATTGCGGAGCGTGCCGATACCGTTGACGAGAGTCATAGCCCCGCCGAGAATTGCCTTTATCGGTTCCTCCGAATGCTGGTCTGGAGCTAGGTTAAGCGCCTTCGCTGTCATGCTGTAGAGCTTGGGTAAATCTTCCTTGTCTGTGTACGACGCGCCGGGAATTTGATCGAGGATGCGCTTGCACACCGTTTCTAACAGCGTCCGCGCAATCGTAATCGCCCCCTCGGGGTCAGCATTGCGACGCTCAAGCGCCTTGGTCCATGCGGCGTGAACGCCCACCGGGTCGAAGCTTTCGAGCGACGTTGACACGACGTGATCGCCGGGCGCTCGGTTGCGGCCTTCGAGGAAGTCGCACAACGGACCAAAAGCGTTGCTGATTAGCCTCCTACGATCTGCGTAGCTTCCGGCTTCGTTTTTGATCCACGGCCAGAACGCATCGAGCGTGCGGCTTGTGCGTACGAAATTCGGCAGCAATTCCTTTGTCGCGGGATCGGACAAAAATTCCCGGCGAAGGTATTCATAGACGTTCGAATCTGCGCCTGTGTCGCCCGTGGCTCGCTCAGTCAAAAGATTTTCCATCATCAATGCGCGCTCGGCAGGCGACGACGGCAATTCGCTTTCATCGACCATTGCGGAGAGCCTTTGCGCCGGACGGGCGAGGAGAGGGGCCGCACCATCATTACCGCCCTATCGTGGCGACTATACCTGCCGCAAAATCTTCTCCGCAGCTATCCGGAGGCGGGCCGGGGCCACACAGGGAAGCCCACCGGCAGGCGGCGGCGCAGGGGCGAAGGGAAT
>CAVYDG010000001.1:0-293081 GCA_963767245.1 uncultured Alphaproteobacteria bacterium | reverse complement strand
GCCCCCGGCCGCAGACAAATTTGTCGCCGCACCCGCCCACGTCCGCGATCCTGCAACGCGCGTCGGATGAGATGCCGCAGCCCTAACGCGGGGGAAGTGGGCCGCGCCTCATAAGGCGCCGCGGTAAACCTTGAGGTGTAGCACTCTCCCAAGTCAGTCGTGTTCATAGTCCGTCAGAACGGCAGCTTGCGTCAACTCTTGCCGGGGCCCAACGGTGTCGAGCGCTCTTGAGCCGCCAATGGACCTCGTCTAGCATTCGATTTCCAGTGACCTGAGGGGAATCCAATCGGCCAGTTCCTCACTCGTCCAACTCACGCGCCGTTGCCGGTTCGGAAGGTTTCCGCGTCGAGGCGTCACGAGCGACGGCGCATCCTGGTTACCGGCGCCGCCGGCGGCGTGGGCCGCGCAACCGCCGAGCAACTGACCGCCGAAGGCGCGAGCGTCGCGCTAGCCGACATTCGAACGGATGCGGTCGAAGCCGCCCGCGCCGCAATCGGCGGGGATGCGTTCGCCGTCCGCTTGGACCTTGCCGAACCGGCATCGATCGCGGCTGCCGTCGCGGCGGCCGAGGCGAAGCTCGGCCCGCTCGACGGCTTGGTCAATTGCGGCGCGATCGTCATACACGCCGACCCCCTCGAAACGGCCTGGATGGATTGGGAGCAAATCTTCCGGATCAACCTGTTCGGAGCCTATGAGGCTTCGCGGCTGGTTGCGCGGTCGATGATCGAATTCAGGCGCGCGCGGCGCGATCGTTAGCGTCGCTTCCGAGGCCGGAAAGAAAGGGCATATCGAGTCCCTGGCCTATAGCGCCAGCAAGGCGGCGCTCATCAATATGACCCGAGTGCTCTCCGCGACGCTCGCCCCGCACGACATCAACGTCAATTGCGTCTGCCCGGGAGGCGTGGCGACCGACATGCTGCGGGAGGTCGCGGTCGCTTATGGCAAGCTCGCCGGCGAGACCCCCGAGGACGTTTTTCCGCAGCTCATCAGTTCGCAGCTGGTCCGACACATCGAGCCGGTCGAGGTCGCGCGCACGATATCCTTCCTCCTGAGCGACGACGCCATTATCATCCGGGGGCAGGCCATCAGCGCAGATGGCGGCGACACGCCGTATTGACGGAGTCTTCAGAAATGGACAGCGGCCGAAACCAGACCAGAGGCTTGCGTCGCGCTCGGTTGCTTCTGGCCGCGCAGGACTCACTCCGCGCTCCCCGCTTTTTCAGCTTCAGCCAGCAGGACGAAACCCCATGAAAACTATCGCAGCTCTCGCCCTTCCCTTCGCTGTGCTCTTCGCTAACGCAAGCCTCGCCGACGATAAGCCGCTGTTCATCTACGTCTCGCCGAACCCGATCGGCGTCAATGACTTCCTCAAGCTCGGGAAAGTCGGCACGGAGAGGGTCGCCCAGGAGCTCGGCGGCCAGGCCAAAACCTACGAGAGCTCCGATCCTACGACGCAGCGCCAAAATCTCGAGGCGGCCGGCAAGGCGGGCGCCAAGGTCGTGGTCTCGATTGGTTTCGAGTTCAACGACATGCTGCCGGACGTCGCGACTGCTTATCCGAGCGTCAAATTTCTGCAGATCGACAGTTGCCCGTTCGATAAAATGAAGCCGAACATCCACTGCTCAGTGTTCCGCGAATACGAGGCGAGCTTTCTCACCGGCGCCGAAGCTGCGCTAACGACGAAGACCGGCAAGGTCGGCGCAATCAGCGCTCTCGATATTCCATTTCTACATCGTTACACCGATGGCTTCATCGAAGGCGCCAAGCACGTCAAGCCGGACGTCGTGATTTCGCCGACTCTTTGGGTCGGCGGCAACAACCCCTTCTCCGATCCTGCGCGCGGGCAGGAGCGCGGCGCTGCGATGGTTGCGGACGGCGCTGATCGAAATCCTGGCCGCAGGCGCGGGATCGAACGGTGGCATCTTCAAGGCCGTGCAGGACGCCTCCGGGGTGAATGCCTTCGGCGTGGACGTCAATCAGTGTTTGCAGGCGCCGGGGGCCGTCATGGACAATGTCGTGAAGAAGACAGACGTCGCGATCGAACTCGCGGTTAAGGGCATCATGACGGGGTCGCAGCCGCCGATCGCGGCTCTCGGCCTGAAAGAAGGCGGTATGTCCCTGACATCGCTCGATCCCGACGTTAAGGCTTCGAAGTGCACCATCGCTGATTACCCCGATGTTATCGCGAAGGTAAAGGCGTTGCGAGATGAGATCGTGAACGGTTCGATCAAGATTGCAGACCCGATGACGACCAAGTAGAAGCCCGCGTCCGTTCTCGTGCCCGAGATCGAAGCGATCGGTATCGTCAAGCGCTATGGCGGGCTTGTCGCAAACGACTGCGTCGACCTTTCAGTGGATCGCGGCGAGATCCATGGAGTAATGGGCGAGAATGGCGCCGGCAAGACAACGCTGATGAGCATCTTGTTCGGCCTGCAGGCGCCGGACGCGGGCGAAATTCGCGTTCGCGACGCGGCCGTCCGCTTCCGTTCACCGCTCGATGCCATGGCCGCGGGCATGGGGATGGTGCATCAGTCCTTCAAGCTCTTTGCCTCTCTGAACGTGTGGGAGAATATAGTCTACGGCGCAGAGCCTACGCGCGGGCCGTTCATCGACCGCCGCGCGGCGCGGGCTCAAGTCACGGAGCTGGCCGAGCGCCATCGCCTGGCCGTCGACCCCGACGCCACGGTGGGTGAATTGTCCGTCGGTGTGCGCCAGCGCGTCGAGATTTTGAAGGCGCTCTATCGCCACGCGCGCGTCCTCATCCTCGACGAGCCGACCGCCGTCCTGACGCCGCCGGAGCGCGACGCGCTGTTCGCCGTGCTAAAACGCCTCGCCTCCGACGGGCGAACCGTGCTGTTTGTGACGCACAAACTCCATGAAGTGACCGCGATCACCGACCGGGTCACAATCCTCCGTGACGGCCGGACCGTCGCGAACCTACGCACCGCCAACACCGACGCAGGCGAGATCGTGCGAGCGATGACTGGTCGCCACGTCAATCTCAAGGTTGAGAAGCGGCAGGTGCAACCCGGCGATGCACTCCTCAAAGCCGTAGACGTCATGATCGAGTCACCTTCCGGCAAGCGCGTGGTCGACCGTGTGAGCCTGACCGTGCGAAGCGGCGAGATTGTCGGTGTCGCAGGCGTTGCGGGCAACGGCCAGAACGAGCTGGTCGAGGCGCTTGTCGGCCTGCGCAATCCCGACAGCGGCCACGTGGAGGTCTGCGGGCGCGACGTGACAGAGGCGGATGTGGCGACTCACCGCGCCGCTGGCCTCGCCTATATCCCTGAGGATCGCGCTGCCGTCGGCTCCGCGCTCGAGGCGACGGCCGCTGACAATCTTGCCATGGGATTCCATCGCACGGCCCCGCTCGCAAGCGGGCTCTTCGTCAATCCTGGGGCATTCGCGGACCAGGCGCGCGCGCTCATTCGGCGCTTCGCCATTCGAATTGCAAATGAGCGCGTGAACGTGGGAACGCTTTCGGGCGGCAATCTGCAGAAGATCGTGGTTGCGCGCGAGCTCGCGCATGAAGCGCTGGCGCTGATTGCGGAGCAGCCGACGCGAGGACTGGACGTCGGCGCGACGGAACATATCCATGGGCTGCTTGTCGCTGAACGGGACAGGGGCTGCGCGGTTCTTCTGGTGTCAGCGGAGTTGAGTGAAATACTTGCGCTGTCCGACCGTGTACTGGTCATGTTCGAAGGGCGTATCCTGGCGGACCTCCCGCAGGAGAGGGCCGACGAGCAGAGCGTCGGATTGCTCATGGCGGGGCGAGCAATGGAAGTCGCATGACCGCCTTCATCCGCACGCTGTACCTGGGCCGCGACCGTCAGCGCATACCCCGCGTGGCGCTCGCGGTCTGCTTTGCCGCATTGGCTGGGGCGGCGCTCATTCTTGTCTCCGGTCACGACCCGCTGAGCGCCTATGCCGAGATCGTCAGGGGCTCGCTCTCACCCGCGGCCCTGCCAGACACGCTCAATTGGGCGACGCCGCTTCTAGGAATGACGCTCGCCGTCGCCGTCCCATTGCGAGGCGGCATGGTGAACCTTGGCGGCGACGGCCAAATCGTCATCGGTGGCCTTATCGGCGCGCTCGCGCCTCTGTTCCTTTCGGCTCCCGGCGCGCTTGGCGCCGCTGCGGGACTTATACTTGCAGGGTTCGGCGGCGGCCTCTACGCCGCATTCGCCGCTTGGGGCGAGGTCAGGCACGGAGTCCCGATGCTAATCTCGAGTCTCCTACTGAGTTACCCTGCGGTCGGTGTGACGTCCTACCTCGCTCGGTTTCCCCTTCGCGACGTTTCGACCGGACTGCCGCAAACCCTCATGGTCCCGCCGAGCGCGCGCCTCTACGTCCTCTCAGGGCCGCTGAACGTCGGTAGTCTCCTCATCGCTGCGATCGCGCTCGCCGTCGTTTTCGTCGACCGGCGAACGAGCGCCGGTTACGAATTGCGTATGCGGGGCAAGAACCCGGCTTTCGCCAGATACGGCGGTATACGGCTTGGACGTCAAGCCATTTGGACCATGTTCGCAAGCGGCGCGATCGTCGGCCTCGTGGGCGCGATTGTGGTGCTCGGCTCGCAATTCCGGTTCATCGACGGGGCGCTCATCACGCCCGCCTACACCTGGTCCGGGTTGATGGCGGCGTTGCTCGCTGGTGGAGAGCCGGTCGGGGCGATTGTCGCTGCTGTCTTCTTCGCCGCGCTGCAAACCGGGGGCTTCGCTATGCAGCGTGAGACTTCGGTGCCTCGGGTGCTGACTCTCGTACTGCAGGCGATCGTGATTCTGTTTCTCGCCATGCGGCAGGGACTGCGGCGGCGGATGTGATCGAGAGCCTCTTTACCCCGTTCCTCTTCCAATCCGCGGCGCAGGCGATCACGCCGATTCTTCTCGCGGCGCTTGGGGGCGTCTTGTGCGGGCGGGTCGGGGTGTTCAATCTCGCGCTCGAGGGCCAGATGCTCGTCGGAGCTTTCGCCGCGATCGTCGGCAGCTATTTCGGAAACAGCGCGCTCGTCGGCGTCGCCGCCGCGATGGCCGGGGCGGCCATCTTTTCGCTGATCCTGGGCTTTGGCGCGACGATTTTCCGCGGCGATCCGGTCGTCGTCGGCATCGGGATGAACCTGCTCGCATTGGGGCTGACGGCGTATCTACTGCGGGTCGTCTTCGGCGTCAGCGGAACCTTCAGCGATCCGAGCGTCGTCGGGCTTGGCAGAATCACGATTACGGCGCTCATCGGCGTGCCAGTGCTTGGCTGGGCGTTTGCCCGCCAGTCGGCGTTGACATGGGCTGTCTGGGCGCTGACCGCGCTGATCAGCGTTGTTCTGTTCCTTACGCCGTTCGGACTGCGGCTGCGCGGCGTCGGCGAGCAACCGGAGGCGGCGGCCGCGCTCGGCGTCGACGTCGTCCGCTACCGGATCGTCACTGTGCTGGTCGCCGGGGCGCTGACGGGTCTTGCGGGAGCGCAGCTTTCGCTCGGTGCGGTCAGCGTGTTTGCCGAGGACATGAGTGCGGGCAGGGGCTGGATCGCCGTCGTCGCGGTCATGCTTGGCCGCAACAACCCGCTCTACGCCGCAGCGGCCTGTGTGCTTTTCGGCCTCGCCGACGCGATAGGGGTGAACCTGCAAAGCCGCGGCCTCCCCAACCAGCTCACGGACATTGCGCCCTACCTCGCGACTTTGCTTGCGCTTGTCATCAGCCATCGCCGCGGAATTCGCGCTTCGCCGCGATCACGACAATCGGCGGTGGCCGCAATTGAAGAGAAAGGGCGAACATCGACGCAGCCGTTTGGCGATCGCTCTTGACGCTATCATCGCTGCGCGCTGTCCTCCGCGCGGCATCGACCTCATGTAGCCTCCGAGAATTGCGCGGGTCTGGACCCTTTGATCGCGGCGAGAAAATTCGCCTCGAAACGCGGGCGGTCTATGTCCATGCACACATCCATATTGTGCAAGGGAACGGCGGTCACTCGTCGATCGGCGATCGTCTGTCCGCGGGTGAGTTCTCCG
The DNA here is from genome assembly GCA_963767245.1 of uncultured Alphaproteobacteria bacterium. Lineage (GTDB taxonomy): Bacteria > Pseudomonadota > Alphaproteobacteria > Rhizobiales > Beijerinckiaceae > Roseiarcus. Next base: position 287,080 of record CAVYDG010000001.1, on the reverse strand, counting down.
TGCAGCTCCACGTCGACGAACATGCGCTCCGTTCTGGCCAGAGTTGGATCTTCAGCGACCGCGACCGCAAGCGGATCGTGCAGGCCGCAGCCCCTGATGCCCGGATACATGCGCTTATAGGCGTTGACGTAGAATGCGGTCATCGCCATCAGCGTCTTCGCCGCCTCGTCGCCTTCCCGGGCGACTTCGTCCATCTTTTCGGTCGAGAAGAGGGTCGTCATCGTGACGTCCATCCCTACCAGGGTAATGTCGGCGCCGGACCGAAGCACGATATGGGCCGCTTCGGGGTCATTCGCGAAATTAGCATCGACCATCGGAGCTGTAGGCCCGTGAACGCCGGGATGAAAAATCGTCGAGCCCATGATGACAATCTTACGCAAGAGCTTAGCAATCTCAGGCGCTTTGACGATCGCCAACGCGACGTTGGTGAGCGGACCGACCGGGCAGAGTGCGATCTCGCCTGGGTTCTCCTTCGCCATGCGGATGATGAGATCGCCGGCGTGCTCGTCGGTCGCCCTGGTCTTCGGCTCCGGAAGCTTGACGTCGCCGATCGCATTCGAGCCGTGGACGTGATCGGCGCGGCGGACGTAGGGGTGAACGAGCGAGCGCGCGACGCCTTTCGCGACGGGAATGTCCGGCCGTCCCAAGAGCTCCAGTATCCGGAGTGTGTTGTTCGTGGTGATCGCGGTGTCGGTGTTGCCGAAGGTTGTGGTGAGCGCCTCGGGTTTTATCCCTGGCCGGCGGACGGCGTAAAAAATCGCCATGGCGTCGTCGATCCCCGTGTCGACGTCGATGATCATTCGGCACAGGCTGTTCACGTCAAAGTCCTTATCACATTTGCAAGGTCTTGCGCCGGTATAGCGCGCTTGAGCTGATATCTCCCGCGCGTGGGAGAAACCGGTTATCTGATCGTCCTGTTCTACGAGAGGATCAGAGCAGCCAGAGGCGCAATTCCGCCAAACCGTGTCCTCTCTAGCGCGCGCAACGCGCCCGCTAGCAAGCGGCGACGATCTGCACAACGGCGCGAGATGCTCCCGCTGTCGGCTGCGAACGTCGACTGCAAAGTTCTCCGGCAAACACTGCCCCGACCTTCAAGACCCCCGCACTGTTTCGTAGGAGAAATCCAGACCGCGCTCCGGAGCAGATCTTCGAGGTCGCGAGAGCTGAGCGTGAAACGCAGATGGGGCCAAACCGCGCGCCGAGGGCGAAGGCTTCCCCGTCCGATACCGATCCGCAATGTCCGCCAAACGTCGACTCCAGCCGGCCGCTTCGCGCAAGTAGCGGCCGTTCCCCGACGGAATAGCGAACGCGTCAAGTCGACCCATAGCGGTCGGTCAGCGGATGTGCGGCGGCGACCACCAAAAGGCGGGATTGAGCCGTGTCGCCACGGGTTTGTGCTAGTCTCGCGGCGGAGGCCCAATGGCGGAAACACGCAAGCTTGCGGCGATTTTGTGCTCGGACGTGGTCGGCTTCTCCAGGCTTGCCGGGGCGGACGAGGATAGCATCTTGGCGCGGCTCAGGGCGCTGCGAAGCGATCTCATCGACCCGACCATCGCCGTGCATAACGGGCGCGTGGTCAAGAGAACCGGCGACGGCTCGATTGTCGAATTCCGCAGCGTCGTTGATGCCGTTCGTTGCGCGATCGAGGTGCAGAACGCCATGGTCGAGCGTAACGCCGGCGTGCCTGAGGACCGCCGCATTGTTTTCAGGATCGGCATTCACCTCGGCGACATCGTGGAGGAGAGCGACGGCGACCTGATGGGCGACGGCGTCAATATCGCCGCACGATTGGAGGGAATCGCCGAACCGGGCGCGATCTGTCTTTCCGAGGACGCCTACCGCCAGGTGAAAGGGCGGCTCGATCTCGCCGTGACCGATCTCGGACCGACGCAGCTCAAGAACATCGCCGAGCCGATCCGGGCCTATTCGCTACAAGTCGGCGTGCCGGCGGTGGCGAAGCCCGCGCCGGAGCCGAAGCCGCCCGAGCCGAAAAAGCGATCAGCGCGGGCGCCGCTCGCGGCCGGGATCGCGGCGCTGCTCGTCGCGATTGCTTTGGGCGCCTGGTATTTCCTGTTCGCAAGCCGATCGCCGACCGTCGTGACGAGCGCACCCGCGCCTGTCGCAGCGAACGTGGTCGCGCCGGCGGAGGCCGCGCGCCTTTCGCTCGTCGTGCTGCCCTTCGCCGACCTCTCGAACGACCCGAACCAGGATTACTTCGCCGATGGCATAACCGAGAACCTGACCACCGAGATGTCGCGCATTCGCGGCAGTTTCGTGATCGACCGCAACACGGCTTTCACGTTCAAGGGCAAGGCCATCGACGCCAAGCAAATCGGCAAGGAACTCGGCGTGCGATACGTGCTCGAAGGCTCGGTGCAACGCGACCTCAGCCGCGTGCGTGTCAACGCGCAGCTGATTGACGCGGCGAGCGGCGCCCATCTCTGGGCCGATCGCTTCGAAGAGGACGTCGCGGACATATTCAAGCTGCAAGATGAGGTGGTGGCACGATTGGCCAATAGCCTGGGCTATGAACTGGTGAAGGCCGAGGCGGAAAAGAGCGTCCGCTCGAAAAATCCGGACGCGATCGATCTGGACATGCGCGGCCGGGCCTTGTTGCTGACGCGCTATCGGCAGGGCGTCAACCTTAAGGAGGTCATCTATGCAGCGCGAGCCTTGTTTGAACAGGCGCTCGCAATCGACCCCAACAATGCCGACGCGTTGGCCGACTCCGCCTATACTTATTTATTGGACTATTTTTACGCGTGGAGCACTGACGGCGCCGATTATGACGGGAAGGTGCTCGGTCAAGTCGACCGAGCCATCGCCCTCGCTCCCGATAATGTCTGGGCATATTGGGTGAAAAGCTTTTACCTGAGTAGTTCGAGCCGCCCGAACGAGGCGCTTCGCGCAGCCGAGGAAGGTCTGGCGATAAATCCCAATTACGCGCCGTTGTACAATGCTCGAGGCTATGCCGAAATGGATCTCGGCCGGTACGCCCTTACGAAGTCCGATCTTCTTCAGGCGATGCGGTTGAGTCCGCGCGATCCGGCTATGGGATTATTTCGGACAAGTTTAGCCGACGCCGAAATGGGTCTTGGCCATTTCGACGCCGCGATTGACCTCCTCCACCAGGCGATCGATGCCGGTTATCGCTCAGCCTTCCCTTACAGGGAGCTCGCGGCCGCCTATGCGCTCGACGGCAAGATGGATGATGCGAAGACCGCTTTGGCGGAGGCCCTTCGACATGCCGTCCTCCCACCGCCGCTATGCGGGCTGGACGATCGACCGCATCCGCCAGGACGCGCGCGCGATCGGACCGGCGACTGCGGCGCTCTGCGAGCAGATTCTCGAGCATAGACTGCATCCGGAACAGGGCTACCGGGCGTGTCTGGGGATCGTCCGCCTTTCCGGTCCCTATGGCGTCGGACGCGTCGAAGCGGCGGCGGAACGCGCCATTGATATCGGCGCGCGCACCTATGGCTCCGTCAAGTCCATCCTCGACAACAATCTTGATCGGCGCCCCGCGCAAAAGCGCGCCGCGGACGGAACGCCGATCCTGCATCCCAATATCCGTGGCCCGCGCTATTACAATTAGGAGAAGCGATCTTGCTCAAACATCCGACCCTCGATCAACTTTACGCCCTCGGCCTCCAGGGCATGGCCAAGGGCTTTACGGAAATCGGCGCCGAGGCCGACAATCTCGACAAACGCGAATGGCTCGGGCTTCTGCTCGATCGCGAGGCGTCATGGCGTCAGGATAAGAGGTTCGCGGCGCGACTGCGCTACGCCAAATTGCGCCAGCAAGCCTGCGCCGAAGATGTCGATTATCGAAGCCCGCGCGGCCTCGATCGGCCCCTGTTCCAAAAGCTCGTCGAGGGGCATTGGATCGAGGCCCACGAAAACTTGGCCCTCGTTGGCCCGACCGGCGTCGGCAAGTCATGGCTCGCTTCAGCGCTTGGCCACAAGGCCTGCCGCGATAATCGCTCGGTGCTCTATCACCGCATCCCAAAGCTCTTCGAAGATCTCGCCCTGGCGCGCGGCGATGGCCGTCATCCGCGCCTCCTGCGTGCGCTCGGCCGCGCCGACCTTCTCATTCTCGACGATTGGGGTTTGGAGCCCCTCGACGCCGGCGCCCGGCATGATCTTCTGGAAATCCTCGAAGAGCGATACGGCCGCCGCTCGACCATCGTCACATCCCAACTCCCCGTGGACCGCTGGCATCACGTCGTCAACGACCCGACCTACGCCGATGCGATCCTCGACCGTCTCGTTCACAACGCCCATCGGATCGAACTGGCTGGCGAAAGCTTGCGACGCGTCCGGCCAAGTCGTGAAAAAATTGCAGATGAAAACTTGACCAGACAACAGCCCAAGCGCCAATAATCAAAGCGCCAGCGAGCCCGCTCCACCCCGGCGGCATCATTCCGTTACAGGTGGCGGCATCATCTCGTTACAACATGGCGCTTTCGTCGGAATCCGCACATCAACCACCGCATGCACGAGGATGACCTCGTTGGTCGCCTGATCGAGCGCATGAAGGCGGGTGCCGACACGTGGACGATCATCCGCCTGCCCGCTGTCGCCGAGGCACCGAGTGAAGAGTACCCGGAGCCTGACCCGCTGGGGCGCAAAGTCGGCGAAGCGCTCTGGCCAGCCTCGTACCCGGTAGCCGCGCTCGACCGCATCCGCGCCAATACGCTCGCCCGCAACTGGTCGGCGCTCTATCAGCAGCGGCCGACGCCGGACGAAGGCGAGATGTTCGTCCCTGACCGCATGAACCTGCGCGTCACCACCGAAGACGTTTACGTATGGGTCCGTGCGTGGGACTTGGCTGGCTCGAAGGACGGCGACTGGACCTGCGGCGTGCTCATGGGCAAGACCAAGTCCGGGCGCATCGTGGTGGGCAACGTGGTCCGCATGCGTGGCCGCCCGAACGAGGTGGCCAAGAAAGTGTTTGAGACCGCGAGGTCGGACACGAACCGGATCAAGATCGCGATGGCGGTCGACCCCGGTCAAGCGGGCCTCGCGCAGAAAGAGTTCTACGTCCAGTACCTGCAGGGCTTCACCCTCGACTTCTCGCCCGAGAGCGGCGACAAGCAGACGCGGGCCGAGCCCTTCGCGGTGCAGGTGAACAACTGAACGCATGTCTAACGAGCCTCGCCGCTGATCAGGAGGCGAGAAGGGCGAGCCGGAAGTGCGGGACTTCGTTGACCAGCACGCCGTCTTGGCGGGGGACGGCGTGCGGGTCATTGTTGGTCCCCTTCCCTGTTCTCCGTGGTCGCCGCCGCGCCCCAGAGTTTCGCCGTCGATAATGCGCCGCCTGCCGACACGCCGCTGAGCAAAACCGCGCCGTCGAGCGCTGAGACTTCGTTGAAGCGCCGCAGAACGCGCAGCGGCGGCGAAACTTGGCCAAAATCGACCCCCCGCCCGTCGCCGGTGGACGCGCGCCGCCCGCTCCATCGGGCCATCGGATCGCCCTCAACGCCATCGGCCCTGTCCGGTCCGTCTCCACCCAAGATCTAGAGGGAAGGGGGGTTTTCCCCCGTGAGGGCAGTTTTGCTCGAACTTACCATCGCTGCGGGCGCATATCAATACGACCGCTTCGTCCCACGAGGACTTGGGGTACGCTCTGAGGTGGGCCTTGACGCGCCGCTCAAGATTAGTTGGCGCGGCGATCTCCTGCTTTGCCATCGCGGCCATGGCCGCTTCCACGACCTGCTTCATTCGCGCTCCGCGCGCGAACAGGCGGAAGGCGTCCGCGAGTCCCTTGGCGTCGGGAATGACCTTGCGGACACGATGGTCGATCAGCTTCGACTCCAAGAAGTCGATGAACTGGCGGGAGGTCATGGCGTTCAGTTCGACACGGTGACCGCCCAAGAGGAAGCCGATCCGGCGAGACAAGCACCGGCCGGGCGAGCGAGGGGCTTGGGCGGCCCGCTATCGCGGCCGGGCGAGGCCTGAAGCGCGGCCTCTGCCTCGGGGGTTGCGATCTGTCGGCGTGTCGCGATAAAAGCCCCACTGTTCTTAGAAAACGTCGACTTCAGGTGCCGGGCGTCGCGAGCGACCCGGCCCTCCTTTCCAGAGAACATCCTCCATCAACCTGATTCGAGAACGCGACGCTTGGCGGGTGCGGCAGGCGGGGTGACGCCCGCGAGCTTGCCGTAAGTCCGTTCGACGTCGCGCTTGATGGTCTTGATGTGACAGTCGCGGCGGTCCGCCAGCTTGGACAGGTGGATCAGCCTGATCGGCGCGTTTGCGTCGACCGGAAGCGGGTCGAGGCCAGCAAGGAGCCGCAGCCAATTGTTGGCCTCGGACTCGACAAACATATAAACCCCGTTGATGACCCGGGGCTTGGGAATCTGAACGGACTTGTGCACGGCATGCCTCACCTGCTGGCGCTGGGCCAGCGTCAAACGAACTTCGGGGTTCGCTTGGTGAGGTTTTCTAATGGCCGAGGCTTCTCGACCACGTGGTCCCTACTTCGATTGGGACCGCCCGTCCGCAATCAGAGGGTATTTAATCCGCCCGGTTCTTTTCTCTCGCCCCTGTCTCACCAGACTACGGGGCCGGACGGCTGACTGCGTGACGAAGAACATGGTCCAGCTTCCACGCATATGCAAGCCCCTTTGCGCGCACTTTGGCCTTTGCGCGTGCGACTCGGGAAGCGCATGGACACGGTTCAGGGGCGGTTCATCGCCGCTCTGCGATGCTGACGACGTTGCTCGCCGTAGCCTCGCCCGTCTCGATCTCGCGGATGCGGCGCGACCATGCCGTCAAAGCGGCAAGCATCTCGCTCCGGTAATTATATTTGTTGTACACGCTCGCGACGCCCCGGATCGTGCCGGACTTGTGGTTGAGCACCGCCTCGACGACGTGGGGCGCGATCCCCAGCCCAGCCATGCCGCTCGCGGCGGTTCGCCTCAAATCGTGCAACCTCCACGGCTCAACCGGCTCCCCGAGCGTCGCCTCCATCTTCGCATGGAGCCGGTTTCTCGCCCCGTCGAAGGCCGTGAAGGCGTTCACACCGTTTGCCGTGAAGACAAGGTCCGACGCATTGATGCGCGGCACCTCCCGCAATATGTCGACCACGTCGTCAGGTAGCGGCAGCGTATGCTCGCGGCCGTTTTTGGCGCGCTCTTTGGGTAGCGTCCAGACCTTGGCGTCGAGATCGACTTCCGACCACTTCATCTCGGCGATTTCGGAGCGGCGCTGGCCTGTGATGAGCAAGAGCTTGACGAGCGGCCCGAGCGGAAAATGCTCGGATTTGAGCGCCGTCATGAGCGCGCCGGTCTCGCCATCGTCGAACACGCGGTCCCTCGAAACTTCCTTTGCAGGCTTGCTCAGCCCGGCGAAGGGATTCTGGACAACGACCTCCTCCTCGACGGCCCACTTGCCGAACATCATCAGCACGGTCGCGACTCGGTTGGCCAGAACCGGCGCGCGGTGAACGATGTCGTTGAGGAGCCGCTTACCATCGGCTCGCGAGATCGTCGACAGCCGTCTCCCCCTCCAAACCGACATGATGTTTTGCCGAACCAACCGCGCGACCTCTTTCGTCGTGCGGGGGCGCAATTGTTTCTGCTTGCTGCCGTGCGCCGCGAGGAACCTCTCAGCCGCGTCTTCGATCAGGTCGACGGGCCTCTCAGCCTCGGCGGCGTTTGCCTTCGCGGTGAGCCGTGACGCCTGCTTCTCGCCCGCTGGGTCCTTGTGCTTGGCGACATCCGCCGCTGCCTGTTTCGCCGCAGCGCGAGCCTCAGCAATGCTGAGCGCGCTGAACGTCCCCAATGTGAGCTTTCGTGCTCGGCCTGCTGATCTGTACCGGTAGGCCCAGCTTGCCGCACCGGACGGCTGCAGGATGAAATACAGGCCGCCGATCTTGCCGTCTGGAATCTCGCGCCGCTTGTCGCAGGGCTTGAGCGCATCGAGCGCGGCCTGCGTCAAAATCCGAGCCATAGAATTGTTTACCCCGAGGCCTCAGGGGTAGCAGAGTCGCCATGTCTCGGCCTGTACCCCGTTGTCCCCATATGTGATAGACAAAACGGGAAAGCGCAAGGGAAACCAAGGGGTTTTGCCGAGAAATGTCTCGGGATGTCGCGCGTCATCACCGCCCCAATACTGTCCTCGACGCAGTTCCGCAACGGCAACCTCGAGAAAACGATTCTCGGCGCGCTGACTTCGGCCGGGCTCTCCCCGCACCGCCTCGACCTCGAGATCACCAAATCGACCCTGCTCGAGGATCGGGGCGACACGCGCCGGACGCTGCAGGCGCTGCGCGAGAGCGGGCTGCGCATTTCGCTCGACGATTTCGGCACCGGATATTCGAGCCTGAGCTATCTTTTGAGTTTCCCGCTCGACCGGATCAAGATCGACCGCACCTTCACGATGGGGCTTGGGGTCCAGGAACGCGCCTCGGTGCTGGTCGAAAGCGTCGCCTCGATGAGCCGGCGGCTCGGCATGTGCGTGCTGATCGAAGGCGTCGAAACGGCCAAGCAGCTCAGGATGATCGAAACGCTGGGCACGATCGGCGAGGCGCAGGGCTTCCTGTTCAGTCCCCCGGTTCCCGAATCGGGTGTCCGCGCCCTGGTCCGGCGCGACTTTCGCGATCAGGCGGCGTAGATTTCGCCAGCTTGCCGACACCTGAACTCCACATTCCGCGACGAGCAAAAATTTTCAAAACGAAGGAGCGGGATTTATCCCCTCGCCATACTTTCTTGGCAACAGAATCGTACTTTAGCATGATACGGATTTACTGAAAAGATAATTCTGCAAGCTGATGATAATATTGATGATTTGTGGACTCAAATTTCCAAGTCAGCGAGGCGGTCGCGCCGCGCGACTGGAAGAAGTCAAGCGTGCGGCGGACGGGGCAGATCGAAAATAACAGGGATCATTTTTTGATTAACAGGGAGATTTTTGTCGCCGAACAGGGAGAATTAGTTCGCCGAACAGGACCTTTTTGGCCGAAAAATCGGCCTTTCGACGACAATCGAGTCCGATGCGGCGCCCTCGGCGGCGTTGCCGAACGGACGACGCTACCCGCCCTTCAGCGCCCCGACCAGCGCCTGCGCATCGGCGGAATCCCATTTGACCCCCCCCTCGACCGCGCCGACCTCGCAGCCGTCCTTGTCGATGATGAGGGTCACCGGCAACCCGAGCGCCTTGCCGTCCCGGCGCAGCGTCTCGAACACGTCGCCGCTCGAATCGGCGTAGCGCGCCAGCGCCTTGACGCCGATGCTGTCGAGAAAGGCCGCCCGGCGTTCGAGCCGCGCGGTGTCGACATTGACGGCCACGACCTCGAACCCTTGATCGCCCTTCGCCGCCTGAAGCCGGTCGAGGGCCGGCATCTCGGCGCGACAGGGCACGCACCAGGTCGCCCAGAGGTTGAGAAGCACCGCGCGGCCGCGAAAGTCGGCGAGCGTCAGCGTACCGCCGTCCTCGCGCTGGAATGCGAATTGTTCCGGCCGGCGCAGATCGCTCGCGACAGAAAGCGCCGCCAGTTCGCCCTTCGCCAAAGGCGCGAGCCGGGCCGCGAGCGCCACTGAGCCGGGGGGACAATCGGACGCAACCTTGCCGGCCGGCCGCGTCGTCTCGTATAGGACGGCCGCGGCGGTGACAGCCGCGAGCGCGCCTAAAACGGGGATAACAACCTTTCTCCGGCGCGGCGGGCTATCGATCTTCGTCATGTCCTAAGCATCCGGGACCAATTCAATGAGCAACACGATGTGGGGCGGGCGGTTCACCGGCCGTCCGGCTGAAGCGATGGAGGAGATCAACGCCTCGATCGACTTCGACCGCAAGCTCGCCGCCCAGGACATTCTCGGCTCCGAGGCCCATCTCGCCATGCTCGCCCGCCAGGGCATCGTCGAAACCGCCGACGCCGAAGCGATCGCGAGGGGTCTCGCCCAAGTCAAAGGCGAAATCGAGGCGGGAACGTTTTCGTTCAAGCGCGCGCTCGAGGACATCCATATGAATGTCGAAAGCCGCTTGGCCGAAATCGTCGGGCCCGCGGCGGGGCGGCTGCATACCGCGCGCTCGCGCAACGATCAGGTCGCCGTCGACTTCCGCTTATGGGTGCGCGACGCGCTCGACGCGATCCTGGCGCAGATCGCAACGCTGCAACGTGCGCTCGCGGCCCGCGCGCTCGAAAGCGAGGCGATGGTCATGCCAGGCTTCACCCATCTGCAATCGGCCCAGCCGGTCACCTTCGGCCATCATCTCATGGCCTATGTCGAGATGCTGGGCCGCGACGCTGGGCGCTTCAGGGACGCGCGCAAGCGGTTGAACGAGTGCCCGCTCGGCGCGGCCGCCCTCGCCGGCACGTCGTTCCCGATCGACCGCGACATGACCGCTCACGCGCTCGGCTTCGACCGGCCGACCGCCAATTCGCTCGACAGCGTCGCGGACCGCGACTTCGCCCTCGAGGCGCTTGCCGCCGCGGCGATCACGGCGACGCATCTCTCGCGCTTCGCCGAGGAGATCGTGCTGTGGACGACGCCGCAATTCGGCTTCGTCAGGCTTTCCGACGCCTTCACGACCGGCTCGTCGATCATGCCGCAGAAGCGCAATCCCGACGCGGCGGAGCTCGTGCGCGGCAAGACGGGCCGAATTGTCGGCGCGCTGGTCGGCCTCCTGACCGTGATGAAGGGATTGCCGCTCGCCTATTCGAAGGACATGCAGGAGGACAAGGAAGGCGTCTTCGACGCATTCAGGGCGCTCGCCCTTTCTCTCGCCGCCATGACCGGCATGGTCGAGGACCTGACGCCCGAGCCGAAGCGGATGAAGGCGGCGGCCGGCGCTGCTTATGCGACCGCGACCGATCTCGCCGACTGGTTGGTGCGGGCGCTGAAAGTTCCGTTCCGCGAAGCCCACCACACCACTGGCCGCATCGTCGCGCTCGCCGCCACGCGTGGGGTCGCGCTCGAGAAGCTCACGCTCGACGAGATGAAGACCGTCGAGCCAAGGATCACCGAGGAAGCGCTCGGCGTGCTCGGCGTCGAACGCTCGGTAAGGAGCCGCACGTCCTACGGCGGAACCGCGCCCGCCAACGTGCGCCGCCAGGCGAAGGCCTGGCTGAAGCGGCTCGGCGAGGGGTGACGTCGAAGCTCGATGCCCGGAAGCAGTGGCGTCGCCGATTTTTGCCCGAAGGGCGGAGAGCGGGCCGACAGGGGTCGCCTCGGGAAGGAGCGTGAGTCCGTGTGAAAGCCGTCGCTCAAATCCGCTCGCTCGAGGCGTCAATCAGCTCCCGGGCCGAGCGCGGGAGTTCGGCCCCCGTAGTATGCCCGCCCGGCCTCGCTATGGGCTCGCCGGCCTTCGATTCGACAAAAGCGACCCCACCAAAGGACCAAAGGAATGCCGCAGAAGGGCTGACTATAATCATTCGGCCCCCGTCCTGAGTTTTTTGAACTTCGCGGACGCTCCGGCGCAATCCCGATCAAGCGGGTGACGATGGTCTTTGATACGTCGTTCGCCTGCTTCGATGGGAGCCGATATGGAAAGTGTTCGAAAAGCGCTGTGGTTTATGGAGGGCCGGTTCGGAGGCGAGGTGTCGCTCGACGAATTGTCTCAGGCCGCTGGAATATCTCGCTGCCACTTCGCTCATGTGTTCGCGAGGGCGACCGGTCAGTCCGCGATGCGGTACATGCGTGGCCGGCGATTGAGCGAGGCAGCGCGCGTCCTTGCGAACGGCGGCCATGACATCCTGAGCGTCGCTTTGGATTTCGGCTATGGCTCCCACGAAGCTTTCACCCGGGCGTTCCGCGACCAATTCGGACTGACCCCTGAATTGGTTCGCGCGCAGCGCCATATCGATAACGTCAATCTGGTGGAGGCCATCAAAATGGATGACGGTGTGATTACGACTCTGGCGCCGCCGCGCATCGAGCAACGCGGGTTATTGCTGATCGCAGGCCTTGGTGGAAAATATTCCTCCGACACCCACCAAAACATTCCGGCTTTGTGGCAGCGCTTGCAACCCCATCTCGGCAACGTCCCTGGGCAAGTCTTTGCGGGGGGCGGCGGCAAAGGCGGGCGGACGTTTGGCGTCTGCTACAACATGGACGATGACTGTAGCTTCGACTATCTCGCCGGCGTAGAGGTGTCCGGATTCTCCGGCCTCCCGGCAGAATTTGCGCGATTGCGCATTGCGCCCCAGCGGTACGCCGTGTTTACGCACAGCGAACACGTTTCGACCATGCATGACGTCACAATGACCATCTGGACAAAAAGGCTCCCCGAGTTGGGCTACGTGGCCGTCGATGCGCCTAACTTCGAATATTACGGCGAGGAATTCGACGGGCGAACAGTCATGGGCGGTTACCAAATCTGGATACCGGTCAAGACTTAGCTTCGCACCATCGGGAACTCCCGGTCTCCCCGTTTTCGACAGGAAGGACCGCTCATGCGCGTATTCCTTCCATACCGGATACCAAGCAGGAAGGTCTGCTCAGGGCGAGAGCGGACCTAGGAGCCTGTCTGGATAATAGCGGATTGTGGTGGCGGCGTTTGCTCGAATTGGATTTTGTTTGCTTATGAGCAAGACCTTCCGGCCCTGGACGATCGATCAGCCGCTGTTGTTGCCGCCGAGCGTTCAGGACTTTGTCGGCGAGGACCATCTGGCTCGCTTCATTTTGGCGCTTGTGCTCGAGCCTCTCGACCTTGGTGAGATCGAAGCCGCGTATGCGAGCGAGCGCGGGCAGCCGCCGTTTGACCCGGCGATGATGACGGCGCTGTTGCTGTACGGCTATTGCAACGGCGTCTACTCGTCGCGCCGGATCGCCAAGGCGGCGCGCGAACGGGTCGACTTCCTGAGCATTGTCGGGCTCGATCCGCCGGATTTTCGCACCGTCTCTGACTTCCGCAAGCGGCACTTGAAGGTGCTTGCGGGACTGTTCGGGCAAGTTCTCAAGCTGTGCGAACAGGCGGGACTTGTGAAGCTCGGCCATGTCGCGCTCGACGGGACGAAGATCAAGGCGAACGCCTCCAAGCACAAGGCGATGAGCTACGAGCGCATGGAGAAGCGTGCGGCGGAGCTCGAGGCCGAGGTCGAGCGGTGGCTGAGCGCAGCCGAGGCTGCGGACGCCGAGGAAGACAGAGCCTTCGGCCGCGACAAGAGCGGCGAGGAGCTGCCCAAATGGGTCGCCGACAAGAAGAAGCGCGTCGAGAAGATCCGGGCGGCGAAGGCCGAATTGGAGGCCGAGGCGAAAGCGGCCGCGGCGGCCAAGGCCAAAGCGCAGGCCGAGGAGCGGCGACAAGCCGAGGGCCGCAAGAAACCGGGCAAGCCCGCCGCCCCCCCATCCGAAGAGCCTGACCCCAAAGCGCAGAAGAACTTCACCGATCCCGAAAGCCGCATCATGAAAACCAAGGACGGCTTCATCCAGGGCTACAATGCGCAGGCGGCGGTCGACGCGACGGCGCAGGTGATCGTCGCCCACGGCCTCGACGCGAAGCAGAGCGATCAGCATCAATTGGCGCCGATGGCCGACGCCATCGAAGCCAATCTGGGCAAGAAGCCGACGCAACTGTCGGCGGACGCGGGCTATTGCTCCGACGCCAACCTTACGGCGATGGAGGAACGCGAGATCGACGCCTATATCGCGCCGGGGCGGGCCAAGCACGCCGGGGAAGGAGAAGGCGGCGGCGCCCGCGTCGCCGCCATGCGCGAAAGAATCAAGGCCGGCGGGCACTCCAGCCCCTACCGCTTAAGAAAGCAGCTGCCCGAGCCGGTGTTCGGACAGATCAAGCAGGCGCGCGGCTTCCGTCAGTTTCTCTTGCGCGGCGTCGAGAAGGTCGCCAACGAGTGGGGCCTCGTCTGCCTCGCCCACAATATCTTGAAGCTCGCCCAGGGGCGGACCCCGTCCCTGGCCGCACGCGCAACCGGCTGAGCTTCGCCACCTCGGAAACGGTGCAACGAACGATGGCCGCAAAGCTTCCACCCAACCTTACATCAAACCGGATGCGCGAATTTGCTGCATCCGGCTCTCCGACTGGCTTGAGCGGTTCAAATCCCATCTCGCCGAGGATTAAGCAGACAGGCTCCTAGCCCGGTTTTCTCATAGGAGGGGCTTGGTCTTTCGCGCCCCGACAATGATTGCGCAGTGACTGTAGTGAGGACGAGCGCATCCCTGGCGCGGTTTGCGCGGATGTCGGTCTTTTGGGGGTCTCCGGTGGGCTGTGGGTTGGATTGCCGCGTTTTTTCGGCGTCGCGGCGACGCGTCAGGCGGTTGTGACGAGGCGGGCGGCGGCCAGCCGCCATTCGTCGGCGTAGGGACAGGCTGAGGCGAGCGCGAATTTGATGCGCCGCGCGCTGACGCGGACGAGACCGGCGAGCTTGAGGAGCTTGAGCCGGATTGTGCCGCAGGTCGCTTCGGCGAACTGGGTGTGGGCAAGACCGATGCGCCTGAGGGCGCACAGGAGCGCATAGGCGAACGAGGCGAGCCAGAGCCGCAGCTGGTTGGCGCCCAGGGTTGCGGTCGAGGTTCGGTCGGCGAACAGGTCGCCTTGGCATTCCTTGATCCGGTTCTCCATCTCGCCGCGGGCGCAGTAGACCTTCTCATAGAGAAAGCGGGCGCTGGTCTCGGCCTTGTTCAACGAGGTGACGATGAAGCGCGGATTGGCCTCGCCGTTTGTCCATTCCGCCTTGGCGACGACCCGGCGCCGGCGCGACCAGCTGTCGAGCGTCGCATAACGGAAGTCCCTGAAGCGGCGAGCGGGCTTGCCGGTCGCGGACGCCTCCGCCTCGGCCTGCAGGAGTTCGACGCTGATCTCTTCGACCAGCCGCGCATTGCGAGCGAGCCCGAAGACGAAGTCCACCCGGTTCGTCTCGCACCAGGCCATCAGCGCCTCGCGGGCGAACCCAAAGTCGGCGCGCAGCAGGATGCGCGTTCGCGGCCAACGCCTGCGAATCTGCGCGACGATGCGCGCCACTTCCTCAACCGAGCCGGCGCTGGCGTCGATGTTCGACGGCCTGAGCTTGGCCGCCAGCAGATGCCGGCCGCAGAACACGTAAAGAGGCAGGTAGCAGTAGCAATCATAGTAGCCGTGAAAGAAGCGGCCTTCCTGATCGCCGTGCAGCGGGTCGTCCGTGGCGTCGAGGTCGAGGATGATCTGCCTGGGCGCCCGTGCGTGCGCTTCGACAAACAGGTCGACGAACAGGGCCTCGATCGCCGCGGGCTCATGTGCGATCTTGCGGTACTTCGTGGGCGTCTCGCGCGACAGTTCGAGCCGGTTCAGCGTCGATTTGCCCGCCACCGGCGCGCAATCCTCGCGCCTGGCCTCGAGCTTGCCCGCCAGCACCGCCATCAGCGGGTCGTGACGAAGCTCGTCGTGATCGTTCAGATCCTCATAGCCGAGCGCAATGCCGAACACGCGCTGCCCGATGAGCGTGGCGACTGAGTGCTCGACGAGCCTCGGGTCTCTCGCGTCACGAAAACATCGCGCAATCCGGCGAACTAGGCCCAGACGTTGGTCGGCGGCGCCCAACAGCAGGCCGCCCGCGTCGGACGTCAGCGCGCCGCCGTCGAACTCCGCCATAACGGCCCGACCCTCGACCCGTCCAAACATGCTCCGTTCTGCGCTACACTCCGTCTGCATCGGGCCGCCTCTCCAAATCAGCGCAAGTCGTTCTCGCAAAACAACTTTTGCCTGATTCGGCGACCCGATGCGCTACCCTGTTTGAGAAATGGCGGCTAGAGTGCGATGCAGTTTGATGGAATCGCACTACGACCTCGTCCTGAGCGACTGTCTTGTTTGTCAAGCTGGGAGCCATGGCTTTCGGTCTCGCATGATGGCGTTGAGGATGACGAGGAGTTTTCGGATGCAGGCGGTCAGGGCCTGTTTGGCGGGTTTTCCGGAGGCTCTGAGCTTTTGATAGTAGGGTGCGATGACGGGATTGGCGCGGGAGGCGACCAGCGCGGCCATGTAGAGGGCGGTCCGCACCGGCGCCCGGCCGCCGGCGATTGTTTTTCGGCCGCGGGCGACGCCGCTGTCGCGATTGACGGGAGCGCCGCCGACAAGGGCGGCGATTTTTCGCCGATCGAGGCGTCCGAGCTCGGGCAGTTCGGCGATGAGGGTGCGCAGGGTCGCCTTGCCTACTCCCGGCACGCTGGCCAAAAGGTCTGCGTCGGCCTGCCAGGCGGGGCTTTTGCGGATCGCGCCATCGATGTCTCGATCGAGCTCGGAAAGTTCGGCCTGCAGGAGATCGACATGCCGGTCGATGGCCTTGAGCACGCGAGGCTGGCCAGCGAGGCGGCGGCGGTTTTTTTCGGCGACGATCATCTCGATGACCTGTCGTCGCCGCGCGGTCAATTCGCCCAGCGCCTGGGCTTCGGCGTCAGCGATGGGCCTCGCCGGCGGCCGGATGGCCTCGGCGAAGTGGGCGATCGCCGCGGCGTCGAGACGATCGGTCTTGGCGAGCTTGCCGGTCGACCGGGCGAAATCGCGGATCTGACGAGGATTGATCACCGCCAGCGGCAGATGCGCAGTAGCAAGGGCGCTTGCGACCACGGTCTCGTATCCGCCTGTCGCCTCGAGCGCGACCAGGACCGGAGCCAGGGCGCGCAGACGCTCGACAAGACGCTCAAGACCTTCGTCGTCACGCGTGACGACGAAGGTCTCCCCGCTCGGCCGGACGCAGACGTCGAGCCGGTCCTTCGACACGTCGATTCCGATGAACAAATCCATCTCCCGTCCTTGCACATGCGGGCTCGCAACGCGGCCCCGGCGACTGTTCGGGATCGTGGAATAGGCGGATGGGGCGCCATGCTCAGGAGCGGGCTTGTGAACCCAAGGAGCGCCAGGGCTCCCATCCGCCGCCGCGACGCCTACCTTAGCGGCCCGGCGCGACGCAGGGGAGATACAAGGAGCGCCGAAGGCGCGTCTCGAAGGACGCTCCAGCGGCTTACTTCTGTCGGGCGGGTGCTGGAGCGCCCTTCGACACGGCGGCTGCGCCGCCGGCTCAGGACGAGGTCGACCTCGAGGCAAGCCGTCACACCCAATCGCAACTTGCTCTAAGGGTGGGATTGGCTCAATTGGCGCTTGGCCTGCGCGCCGGGCGCAGTTCAGGCGCGGGCGCCGGTGAAACTTGCTTCGCCAAACATGCCGAGCTTAACCGACCCAGAGATGGCGTCGCCATTGACCGTGCCCTTGAATTCGAGCGTCATCGGCATCGGTGAAGTGATGTCGAGCGACCAGCTCGCCTCATTGCCATCGACCGCGCCGTCGTGATTGGCCTGCGCTTTCGATCCGTCGCGACCCGTCTGCGTGCCTGTTAGCGCGCTGCCGACAGCCTTCGCCGCCAATGTCGTTTCCTGCGTGCCGATCGGCGTATCGAACGTCAGGTTCCAGGTTCCATCGATCGACATGCGCTGCGCCCCCGTGCTTTTCGGCCAAATGGCCCCGACAACCCGTGCCAACCCGCTTGCGGACTGTCAACGCCAGAGCGGCGCCGACCCGGCGCAAGTCAGCGCCTCAGGCGGCGCAGTCGCTGCACAGGCCCACAAGCTCGACCATTTGCCGATGCGGGGCGAAGCCGGCGCGGCTGGCGGCTTCCCGCAACAGCCGATCGAGCTTGACGTCCTCGATCTCGGCGCTGCGTCCGCATTTCTCGCACAAGAGAAGCGCGCCGTGGTGCGCGTGGCCGAGATGCTCGCACGGCGCATAGGCGTTGCGGCTCTCGATCTTGTAAACAAAGCCGTGCTGTAGAAAGAACTCCAAAGTGCGATAGACAGTCGGAGGCGCGACCGGTTTGCCTTCGCGCCGCGAAAGCTGATCGATGATCGCGTAGGCCCCGAGGGGGCCCGAGCTTTCGGCCAGGATGGCCAGAACCTGCTGGCGCAGCGGGGTCAGATGCAGGCCCTTGCGGGCGCACGCGTCCTTCACCTGCCCCTGCCACCCCTGGGCGTCGGGCGCCGAATTCCTCTTCGCTGGCGTCGTCTTCGTCATCGCGCTTCCCGTCCTATCACGAGCCCGAGCCTCGCAATGATATATGATTGCCGCCCGGGCTTGCCCGCCGATAGGATATAACATAACAGTGCGTCGCCCGCGCTCCATTCCGGCGCACAAATCAACGGAGGCCCGTTTCCGATGATCAACAAGCTCCCCTGGCTCGCAGCCATCGCGCTCTGCGCCCTCGCCGCGCCTGCGCTCGCCGATCCGGTGAAGGTCGTCGCGGCGGAGAATTTCTACGGCGACCTCGCGACCCAGATCGGCGGCGCAAACGTCGTCGTGACCAGCATTCTCTCGAATCCGGACGACGACCCGCACCTGTTCGAGGCGAGCCCGGAAACCGTCAAGGCGCTGAGCGACGCCAAGGTCGTCATCGTCAACGGCGTCGATTACGATCCGTGGATGGAAAAGCTCATCAGCGCCCACAAGGCGCCGGGACGCAAGGAAATCATCGTTGGCGCGCTGGTCGGCCACAAGCCCGGCGACAATCCGCATCTCTGGTACGATCCGGCCTACATGAAAGCCGCCGCGAAGGCTCTGGTCGCCGATCTCGTCGCCGTCGACCCGGCGCACAAGGCGGAATATGAACAGGGCGAAGCCAAATTTCTCGATTCGCTGAAGCCCCTCGACGACAAGATCGCCGCGATGCGCAAATCCTACGCCGGCCAGCCGGTCACCGCTTCGGAGCCGGTGTTCGGCTATCAGGCCGGACTCATCGGCCTCAAGGTCCACAACGAGCAATATGCGCTGGCGATCATGAACAACGCCGAGCCGACCCCCTCGGAGGTGGCGGCGTTCGAGAACGATCTCAAGGGGCGGAAGGTGAAGGCCATGCTCTACAACGCGCAGGCGAGCGAGCCTGCGGTCGGCAAGCTCGTCCAGCTCGCCAAGGACAACGGGATCCCGGTCGTCGGCGTCTCCGAAACTGAGCCGCCGAACTCGACCTATCAGGACTGGATGCTGGGCCAGCTCAACGCGCTCGACAAGGCGCTCGCCGGCGGGGCGTAGAGCATGGTGCGATTTGCTGCGCGCGCTTTGCGCCGCCTCGACCTCGTCCTGAGCCGGCGGCGCAGCCGCCGTGTCGAAGGGCGCTCCAGTATGCGCCCAATGGCGCCGCCTCCTCGAGCGTCCTTCGAGCCCCCGGACTGTGATCCGGGGGGCCTCCCGCGCTCCTCAGGACGAGGGGGCGGCGCGATTCCATCAGACTGCAGCACGCCCTGGTGACCGCGCTGAGCTTCGACAATGTGACGATCAGGCTCGGCGGGCGGGACATCCTCTCGGCCGCGAGCTTCGACCTCGAGGACGGCGAATTCGTCGGCATGCTGGGCGCGAACGGCGCCGGCAAGACGACGCTGATGCGCGCCGCGCTCGGCGTCATTCCGGTCGCGTCGGGGGCCATTGCCGTACTCGACCGGCCGGCCACGCGCGGCAACGCCCATATCGGTTTCATGCCGCAAAATCGGGGGACAATCGCGAACTCGAGACTTACCGGCTGGGACGTTGTCGCCTCCGCGGCGATCGGCGGCCGGTTCGGCTTCGTCAGGCTCGACAAGGCGACGCGGCGCGAGATCGACTGGGCGCTCGACGAGGTCGGCGCGCGCGATCTCGCCCGCCGCTCCATGGGCGAATTGTCGGGCGGCGAGCGCCAGCTCGTGCTGTTGAGCCAGGCGCTCATCGGCAAGCCGCGCCTGATGATGCTCGACGAGCCGCTGATCTCGCTCGATCCGGCGCATCAAAAGGACGTGGTCGAGATCGCGCGGCGCATTTGCGATGACCTGAAACTCGCGATCCTGTTCAGCGCCCATGAGCTCAATCCGCTGGTCAACGCCATCGACCGGGTGCTCTATCTCGGCGGCGGAGCGGCGGTGATCGGACCTGTCGACGACGTTGTGACGGGCCCCGTCCTGTCGCGCCTCTATGGAACGGACATCGAGGTCGTCCGCCTCAAGGACCGCTATTTCGTCATGGCCGGCGGAGTCGACGTCGAGCGCGACGCCCATCGCCACGATGACCATGGCTCTCACCATTCGCACGATCACGACGACGCCCATGCTTGAATACGATTTCATGCGCACCGCGTTCGTTGCGTCGGGCATGGCGGCGGTCCTGGCTGGAACGGTCGGATTCTTCCTCGTGCTGCGCGGCCAGACCTTCGCCGGCCATGCGCTGTCGCATGTCGGATTCACCGGGGCGACGGGAGCCGTTCTCTTCGGCCTGTCGCCGCTCGCTGGCCTCGTCGGCTTCACCTTCCTCAGCGGGATCGGCATGGGACTCTTCGGCGAGAAGCTCGCCGAGCGCGATGTGGCGATTGGCATGATGCTGTCGCTGGCGCTGGGCTTGGGGCTGCTGTTCCTGCATTTCTACACCACCGGGGCGACTCAGGCGGCGGCGCTTCTGTTCGGCAACGTGCTCGGCGTCGACGAATCCGCCCTCGTGACGCTCGCCTTGCTGTCGATCGCCAGCCTTGTTGCGCTGGCCGCAATTGCCCGGCCGCTCATCTTCGCTTCGCTGCAAAGCGAACTCGCCGAGGCGCGCGGCGTGCCGGTTCGCTTCGTCTCGGTGGCGTTTCTGGCGATCGTGGGCATCGCGGTCGCGGAATGCGCGCAAATCGTCGGCGTGCTCCTCGTGTTCACGCTGATGGTCGGCCCCGCGGCGGCGGCCCAGAACCTTTCGCGCAGCTTGAGGGGCGGCGTGGCGCTGGCGGCGGCGCTCGCGCTCGCCGAGGCATGGGGCGGTCTGACGCTCGCCTTCTACACCGACTGGCCGACCAGTTTCTGGATCACCGCCCTCTCCGGCCTCGTCTATCTCGCTAGCCTCACCGCGCGGTTCCGGACGCGGTAGGGCGGCGCGGGCCGCGGACCAAGCCGGGTCTGACGCGAACAAAAAGAGGCCCCGGAAACCCGGAGCCTCCTTCACCGGCCCGCCTAGGAGCCTGTCTGGATAATAGCGGATTGTGGTGGCGGCGTTTGCTCGAATTGGATTTTGTTTGCTTATGAGCAAGACCTTCCGGCCCTGGACGATCGATCAGCCGCTGTTGTTGCCGCCGAGCGTTCAGGACTTTGTCGGCGAGGACCATCTGGCTCGCTTCATTTTGGCGCTTGTGCTCGAGCCTCTCGACCTTGGTGAGATCGAAGCCGCGTATGCGAGCGAGCGCGGGCAGCCGCCGTTTGACCCGGCGATGATGACGGCGCTGTTGCTGTACGGCTATTGCAACGGCGTCTACTCGTCGCGCCGGATCGCCAAGGCGGCGCGCGAACGGGTCGACTTCCTGAGCATTGTCGGGCTCGATCCGCCGGATTTTCGCACCGTCTCTGACTTCCGCAAGCGGCACTTGAAGGTGCTTGCGGGACTGTTCGGGCAAGTTCTCAAGCTGTGCGAACAGGCGGGACTTGTGAAGCTCGGCCATGTCGCGCTCGACGGGACGAAGATCAAGGCGAACGCCTCCAAGCACAAGGCGATGAGCTACGAGCGCATGGAGAAGCGTGCGGCGGAGCTCGAGGCCGAGGTCGAGCGGTGGCTGAGCGCAGCCGAGGCTGCGGACGCCGAGGAAGACAGAGCCTTCGGCCGCGACAAGAGCGGCGAGGAGCTGCCCAAATGGGTCGCCGACAAGAAGAAGCGCGTCGAGAAGATCCGGGCGGCGAAGGCCGAATTGGAGGCCGAGGCGAAAGCGGCCGCGGCGGCCAAGGCCAAAGCGCAGGCCGAGGAGCGGCGACAAGCCGAGGGCCGCAAGAAACCGGGCAGGCCCGCCGCCCCGCCATCCGAAGAGCCTGACCCCAAAGCGCAGAAGAACTTCACCGATCCCGAAAGCCGCATCATGAAAACCAAGGACGGCTTCATCCAGGGCTACAATGCGCAGGCGGCGGTCGACGCGACGGCGCAGGTGATCGTCGCCCACGGCCTCGACGCGAAGCAGAGCGATCAACATCAATTGGCGCCGATGGCCGACGCCATCGAAGCCAATCTGGGCAAGAAGCCGACGCAACTGTCGGCGGACGCGGGCTATTGCTCCGACGCCAACCTTACAGCGATGGAGGAACGCGAGATCGACGCCTATATCGCGCCGGGGCGGGCCAAGCACGCCGGGGAAGGAGAAGGCGGCGGCGCCCGCGTCGCCGCCATGCGCGAAAGAATCAAGGCCGGCGGGCACTCCAGCCCCTACCGCTTAAGAAAGCAGCTGCCCGAGCCGGTGTTCGGACAGATCAAGCAGGCGCGCGGCTTCCGTCAGTTTCTCTTGCGCGGCGTCGAGAAGGTCGCCAACGAGTGGGGCCTCGTCTGCCTCGCCCACAATATCTTGAAGCTCGCCCAGGGGCGGACCCCGTCCCTGGCCGCACGCGCAACCGGCTGAGCTTCGCCACCTCGGAAACGGTGCAACGAACGATGGCCGCAAAGCTTCCACCCAACCTTACATCAAACCGGATGCGCGAATTTGCTGCATCCGGCTCTCCGACTGGCTTGAGCGGTTCAAATCCCATCTCGCCGAGGATTAAGCAGACAGGCTCCTAGGGCGGCCTATTGCCTCGAGCGGACCGCGAGCTTCAAACAGCCGCGTCGACGAACACTCGGGATTTCGCATTGCGCCGGAATGCCACGTAGCCGAGCCCCGCAAATCCAAGCGCCATCATCACCCAGGTCGCCGGCTCCGGTATCATCACTTGCGAGAAGTTCTGATCCAGGACGCTCAAGTCGGCGATGCCGCCACCGCCGTGGAAGCCGACATCCTTCACGACCAGGATCGAAGTGACGGGGTCGAAGGTGGTGTGGTCCGACAGTTGGGAACCGTCGTTCGAATCGTTAAACGTGGTCAGGGTGCCGATCGCGCTCGTACCGGAAAAGAGGGTTTCGGAAACATCCCAGAACCCGCCGTTGATGGCGGAGCCGATGCTGAACGCAGTGGCGTCGTCAATACTCCACAGAGGGTCGGTCACCGTCACGAGGTATGAAATAGCGGCGTCGCCGTTTTGGCTTCCGCTCGCCACGAACGAGCCGCTGAACTGTATGCCATATTCGCCCGCGCCGTTTGTGAATGGGATGACGGCGATTTCGTCCGCGCTCGGGGCGCTGCCACTGGCGGCGTAGCTGAAGTCACTGAATACTTTGTCGCCGTCGGTTATCGTCCCGCCATCGTCGATCAGGGAACCGAGTGACCGTGGCCGCCTGCGCGGCGGGGGCAGCGACAATCAGAGCGCTGCCGAGCAGAGCTAACAGTTTCATCTTGGCCATGCGTAACCCCCAACAGCTGTTGGTAGAGGTACAGGGTGGCCGCCCATATACGCAGGTTACTACTGTTTTAACCAAACGTCAATACGTTTTTGTGGAGACCCAATCGCGCGGCGTGCGCGCTCAACGACCCGCTTCCGCTGCAGAATTCTGCTGACCGAGAGACGCCCCTGGGTCGCCGCTTTGTCTAATGCGCGAGGAACTTGAACGGCTCGGCGGGAACGAACTTGTCCGACACCTCGCCGTCGAGAAGCGGCTTGCCGCTGAGGTCGAGCCTGGCGGCCGCCGAGCCCGGTTCGAGCTTGAGCTTCTTGATGTCGACCCAGAAGATCGACGGGTTGTACGAGGACTCGAAAAAGTAGCGGCCGGCGCCGGTATCGGACACCGTGCGCCAGATCGTCGCCGCGATGTTCGGCTTGTCCGGATCGGCGACGCCAAGCGGGACCGAGATCGAGCGGATCAGCGAAAATGCGGTCGCGACCGCGAGCCTCGGATCGCTCTCCTTCGGCGCGGCGTTGAGGCTCCAGCTCATCCGAACGAAGCGATCGGCGGAGCCGATCGTGCCGGGCTGGAAGTTGAGGCCGTTGACGCCTTTCCAATAGGTATTGATTGCGAGTTGCTGATCGAAGCTCGGCGAGTTGGTCATCACGGTGTATTTGCGGTCGTGATGGATGACGAGCTTGCCGGCGATATATTCGAAGATCGCGCTGTCGCCCGACGCATCGGCGAGCGCCAGATGGCCCCCGGCTTTCTTGCCGCCGGGAAGATCGGGCGCAATGACGGCGAACGGCTCCTTGCTGAGCGCGTCGACCGCTTCAGCCACACTGGCATAGTTGTCGAGGACGTACTGGGGCCAGGCGCCGACGGATATCAGCGGCTTGCCCGAAGCCTTGGCGTCCCCGTAGTCGGTCTCGACGAGGTAAAGCGCATTGGCGACGAGACCGGCGTCGTTCATCCCATCGACGCTGGCGATATTGTAGAACGACGAGATCACCGAGCCATGCTTCGATGTCCATTCGACGGAGCCGCAACCCACGCCGCCGTCGCGCTTGAGGCCACTCGGAAATGACCAGAGGTCGGTCCCGGGATCTTCCGCCCAGTCCATCGAGCGCCCGACAATAAAGGTGTTCGCGCCGGTCTCATAAATGAACCGGGTGCACGCCAGCGCGTCGAAGCCCATGCAAGCGATCGCCGCTGAAACCGCGAGGCCGATCAGGCGTTTGTTCTTCAATGTTCCCCTCCCCATTTCATTTCTGGATCGACGTCGGCGCCGCACGATGAGCCCGGACCGCGATACGGACATGTCCTTAAGCTTGATCGTCCCGACTGCATAGAGGCCGTCCGGAACGGCGTGATTCCTGACCTTGTCCGGCGACCCTTCCCTGATAAGGTGCCGGTCCGCCTTAGCAGCCCGTTGACGAAGTCGAGTTCCGCTGATTTTGTGTTGTGGTCGAGGCATGGCGGGAATCAGCGATGGCGATGGGGCGATCGGACGCGGTTCAGGACGACCTGATGGCGACGTGGGCGGAGATGCCGCGCTCGCCGGGACACGCGTTCTACGATCGCTTGCAGGACCTGCTTGGGGAAGCCGGGTTCGACGCGTTTGTTGAAGGGGTGTGCAAGCCGTATTACGCGCCGCGGATGGGCGCGCCGTCGCTTCCGCCAGGGCGGTATTTCCGGATGCACATGATCGGCTACTTCGAGGGGATCGACAGCGAGCGCGGCATTGCGTGGCGTTGCGCGGATTTGTTCTCGCTCCGCGATTTCCTGCGGCTGTCGAACCGGGAGAAAGTTCCCGACCATTCCTGGCTGTCGCGCACGCGCTCGCGTCTGCCGCACGAGGCGCACGAGACGGTGTTCGGCTGGGTGCTGAAGCGCGTGGCCGAGCGCGGCCTTGTGAAGGGCGAGCGGATCGGCGTCGACGCCTCGACGATGGAGGCCAACGCGGCGTTGCGCACGATCGTGCGGCGCGACAGCGGCGAGAGCTATCGCGCGATGCTGACGCGGATGGCGCAAGAGAGCGGGATTGAGACGCCGACGGCCGAGGACCTGGCGCGCTTCGACCGCAAGCGCAAGGGCAAGACGCTGGCGAACGCCGACTGGAAGAGCCGGACCGACCCTGATGCCAGGATCGCCAAGATGAAGGACGGAACGACGCATCTGGCCTACAAGCCGGAGCACGCGGTCGATCTCGACACCGGCGTCGTGGTGGCGGCGCCGATCCATCCGGCCGACGAAGGCGATACGACGACGCTTTCGCCGACGCTGGACGCCGCCGCGCGCAACCTCGATGCGGTCGGGCTGGCGCCGAGCGAGGATGCGCCCTGCGTCGTGGTCGCCGACAAGGGGTATCACGCGCGCGAACAATTGAAGGCTCTGGAAGGCGGCGTGTGGAAGACGCGCATCGCCGAACCTGAGCCGGCCAAGGGCTACCTGCGTTGGCATGGCGACGAGGCGGCGCGCCAAGCGGTCTACGCCAATCGCGTGCGGCTGAGATCGGACATCGGGCGCGAGACGATGCGCCGGCGCGGAGAAATGGTCGAGCGCTCCTTCGCCCATATCCTCGATCGCCGCGGCATGCGTCGAGCCTGGCTGCGCGGACGGGAGAACCTCCACAAGCGCTACCTGATCCATGTCGCAGGGTTCAATCTCGGCGTCCTGATGCGCGCCCTTTACGGTCAGGGAACGCCGAGGGAGGCCGCAGAAACCCTATACGCCCTGATAATCGTTCTCAGAACCGAAGCGGCGCTGGCCTTCGCCCTGATCGCCACCGTCGACGGCGAACTCGCCGCAATCGCCATCGTCGCCCGACGCGAAACTGAAAAACCGGGATTTCGTCAACGGGCTGCTAAGCGCTTGAGGAGGAAGCGCTTCATGAGTGCAGACGATCCGTCCGAAGCGGCGCTTGCCGCGAACCGGCCGATCGCGAATGGCGCGCCGGCGCCGCGCGAGGCGGCGAAGAGCGCCGCCTTGTCGGTCGATCAGATCATGGACGGGCTGGCGGAAGGGTTCTTCGCGCTCGACGCCAATTGGCGCTTCGTCACCTTCAACCGCGCGGCCGAGGGCATGTTCGAGATCGCGCGGGAGCAGGTGCTCGGCAAGCTGCTTTGGGAGGTCTCGCCGGCGATTCTCGGGACGGAATTCGACCGCCGCTATCGCCTGGCGATGACGAAGCGCGAAGAACAGCAGTTCGAAAGCTATACGATCCGGCGGCCCGATCGCTATCACGAGGTGCGCGCCTTTCCGCTAGGCGAAGGGATCGGAGTCGCTTTCAGGGACGCCACCGAACGGCAGAATATGCTCCAGACGCTCCGTCGTCGTGAACTCGAGCTCGCGCGGGTTCAGGAGATCGGCGGCATCGGCGGCATGAGAGTCGATCTCGCCGGCGGCTTCACCGGCCATCGTTCGCCGGAATATTTGCGTTTGCACGGCCTGCCGCCGGATGCCGGCGTCGAAACCCACGAGGACTGGGCGCGCCGAATCCATCCCGACGATCGATCGCAGGCGCTCGCCCACTTTATGCGCGTCGTCGCGGGCGGCGAAACCCACTACAAGTCGGAATACCGCATTATTCGCCCGAGCGACGGCGCAGTGCGCTGGATCAGGGCCCTTGGAGAAATTGAACGCGATGAAACCGCCGCGCCCATCGCTTTGGTCGGCGCGCATATCGACATCACCGACCGGAAACTCGCCGAGCAGGAAGCGCTGGAGAGCGAAGAAAAACTGCGCGCAATCGCCGACGCCCTTCCGGTGCTCATCTCCTACGTCGACAAGGACCAGATTTTCCGCTTCGCCAACAAGGCGTACGAAACCTGGTTCGAACGCCCATTGACCGCCGTAATCGGCCGGCCGGTGAACGAAGTGATGAGCCCGGCGATGTACGAGGCGCGCCGCCCCTATCTGGAGCGCGCCCTAGCCGGCGAAAGCGTCTCCTACGAGGTCGACTTTTTCCGTTCCAGCGGGGCGCGGGCGACGCAGGTCGTTCACGTCCCCCATCGCGACGCTTCGGGCCGCACAATGGGCGTCTATGTCGTGGTCAGCGACATTTCGGAGCGAAAGCTCGCCGAGCGGAGGGTCGCCGAAAGCGAGGCGAGGTTCCGCTCCATCGCCAACAGCGCCCCGGTGCTGATCTGGGTGACCCGCGCCGACGGGAAAAGAGAGTTCGTCAATCAAGCCTATCTCGACTTTCTCGGTCTGACTGATGCGGAGGCGGTCGATTTCGATTGGCGCCGGGCGCTTCATCCGGACGACCTGCCGCGCATCCTCGCTGAGGAGCCGGTCATCGAACCCTCGGTCAGAATCGTCGGTGTTGAGGCTCGGTACCGCCGCGCCGACGGCGAGTGGCGGTGGCTCCGATCGGAGTCCCAGCCGAGATGGGGGCCGGCGGTCGATCATGTAGGCTTCATCGGGGTGGCGCACGATGTCACCGAGGCGAAAGAGGCTCAACAGCAGCTGACGCAAATCAACGAGACACTGGAAAAGCGGGTCGAGGAGCGGACGGCGCAACTGGCGGCCACCGAGGCGCTCGTCGGCACTTTCTTCGAGCACTCGTCGGAGTGCCACGCGATCCTGGTCGAGGAGGGTGAGGGCTTCCGTTATCAGGAGGTCAATCCGGCCACGCTTGAGCTCTATGGCATGGCGAGGGGCGAAGTCGTTGGGCGTAGAACGGAGGACGTGCTTGGCCCAGAGATGGGCGCTACGATCAACCGCCATCTGGCGGAATGCCTGCGCGAGGGAGGCAGCCGCCGCTACGAAAGACTGCATGGCGACGGCGTGGTCGAGGCGGTCGCAACCGCCGTTCCGGCGCGCGAGGGCGAAGCGAGGCGCGTGATCGTCAGCGCTCGCGACGTCACAGAGCGAAGGCGCCTCGAAGAACACTTGCGTCAGGCGCAAAAGATGGAGGCGCTCGGCCAACTCACCGGCGGGGTGGCGCATGATTTCAACAATATGCTGACATTGGTGCTCGGCGGCCTCGACACCATCGACCGCCAGCTTGGCAGTCTGCCGGATTCTCCCGCAAAAACGCGAATCGCGCGGGCCAAGGACATGGGGCTGCAGGGGGTGCAACGCGCGCAGGCGCTGACCGACCGGCTGCTGGCCTTTTCGCGCCAACAGGCGCTCGCCCCGCGGGCCGTCAACGTCAATACGCTGGTCGCTGGCATATGCGACCTGCTGCAACGAACGCTCGGCGAGCAGATCGCGTTGGAAACGAGGCTCGGCGATGGGCTCTGGAACACGTTCGTCGATCCCAATCAGCTCGAGAACGCGCTCATCAATCTGGCGCTCAACGCCAGGGACGCGATGCCGCGCGGCGGCAGGCTTGTCATCGAAACGGCGAATCGTTTCCTCGACGCCGTCGCCATCGGTTCGCTGCCTGAACCGATCGAGCAAGGCGAGTACGTCATGATCGCGGTCGCGGACACCGGCGTCGGCATGGATGAAGGCACCCGCAAGCGCGCGTTCGATCCGTTCTTCACCACCAAGGAGATCGGCAAAGGAACCGGCCTCGGCTTGAGTCAAGTCTACGGGTTTACCCGCCAGTCTGCGGGACAGGCTCAAATCGAAAGCGAGCTGGACAAAGGGACGGTGGTCAAGATCTATCTGCCCCGCCAATCAAGCGCGGCTGCGGAATTCAAGCAGGGCGACCGCAAGCCGTTCGTCCGCGCCGTCGGGTCCGAAAGCGTTCTCGTCGTCGAAGATGACGACGCGGTTCGCGCCTATACGGCGGAGATATTGCGCGAGCTCGGCTATAGCGTCGCCGAAGCCTCGAGCGCGAAAGCCGCTCTGGCGATCCTGGAAAAGGCAGAGAAGTTCGATCTGTTGCTGACTGACGTCGTGATGCCTGGAGACATGAACGGGCGCGAACTCGCCGACGAAGCGGTGAGGCTTCGCAGCGGTCTCCGGGTCCTGTTTATGACCGGCTATAGCCGCGACGCAATCATCCGCCATGGGAGAATCGATCCGGGCGTCCACATGATCGGCAAGCCTTTTTCGTTTCACGACCTGGCGGCGAAGGTGCGCGACCGGCTGGACGCGCCAGAGTGACGCAGGCGTTCCTTCTCCCGTCTGCGGCAGACGGCGGCGTCAGATGAGGTCGGGGGCGATCGGCGATTGCTCCTGGATATTCGTGCTAAGGTTTGCGTCGCAACGCCGAATATGGAGAGGCAATGCCCAGCCTTCGCCAGATCAGGCTTGCCACCGGCCTCGTCCTCTTCACCTACGTAACGCTGCATTTCGCCAATCACGCGCTCGGCAACATTTCGGTCGGCGCGATGGAGAGTGGCGTTGCGATCCAGAAGCTGATCTGGCGGTCGCCTCTGGGCACGACGATCCTTTACCTGTCACTGCTCACCCACATGGGCCTCGGCTTCTGGGCGCTCTATGCCCGACGCCATTTCCGCTGGACGCGACTCGAGGCGAGCCAGCTCGTTCTCGGCCTCGCGATTCCGTTTCTCCTGGCCGATCACGTGATCGGCTCCCGCGTGTCATTCAGTCAATTCGGGATCGACAAGGGCTATGCCGAGGAACTGCTCAAGTTCTGGGTCCGCTCGCCGGTCAGCGGCGCCCTGCAGGCGATCCTCTTGTTGACCGTCTGGATTTACGGCTGTCTCGGCCTCCATTTCTGGCTGCGGCTGAAGCCGTTCTATCCGCGGGTCAGGGGGCTTCTGTTGTCGATCGCCGTGCTTTTGCCGGCGCTCGCCCTGCTCGGCTTCTATCAGGGCGGCAAGCAGACGCTGGAGGCCGTCGAGGACCCTGCCTGGCGGGCGCAACATACCACCCCGGACCGGATCGGAGCCGAGGCCCAGAACGCGGTTCTGCTCGACGAGCGCACGCGGACCCTTGCCTTCCTTGCCACGGCGCTGGCCTTGACGTTCTTCGCCAGGGGCGTCCGTCATTGGCGCGAGCGCCGCGCGGGCTCGATCAGACTGACCTACCCCGACCGCACGATCCGCGCCGCGCGCGGTTTCAGCGTTTTAGAGGCAAGCCTGATCAACAACATCCCCCATGCGCACGTTTGCGGCGGGCGCGGCCGCTGCTCCACTTGCCGCATCCGCGTCTTGAGCGACATCGGCGCACTTCCCGCTCCCAGCGCGGCCGAGCAGTCGGTGCTCGAGCGGGTGCATGCGGCGCCGGGCGTCAGGCTTGCCTGCCAGCTTCGCCCGACCGAAGACATCGCCTTCGTGCCAATGCTGTCGCCGCAGGCGACAACCGTCGACGCCTATCGGAGCGGATCGGCCTATTCAGGGGTCGAGCGCTACGTCGTCATCATGTTTGTCGACATGCGCGGATCGAGCCGGCTGGCCGAAGGGCGGCTGCCGTTCGACACCGTGTTCGTCATCAATCAGTTCCTCAGCGCCGTGAGCAGCGCGGTTCTTGGCGCGGGCGGGGAGCCGAACCAGATCCTGGGGGACGGGCTGCTCGCGTTATTCGGAATGGGCGCGCGGCCGGAAATCGCGTGCCGGCAGGCGATCGTCGCTTGCGCCGCGATCGCCGCCAGGGTCGAGACGCTGAATCGCGCGCTCGCTTATGCGCTGCTCGAGCCAATCCGATTTGGCATCGGCGTCCACGCCGGCGTCACCATCGCCGGCAACATCGGCTACGACCGCCATGCCCAGTTCACGGTGATCGGCGACGCGGTCAACGTCGCCGCCCGCCTCGAGGAATTGACCAAGACGTTCGCTTGCGAAGTGATCATGTCCGAGGAGGTCTATGAACGCGCCGGCTTCGGCCCGGACGACCTGCCGGCGCACGATGTCGCGCCGCGAGGCCGCGAGGCGGGCATGAAGGCCCGGAGCGCGGTCCGGGCGGCCGATCTGGCGGGCTTCATCGCCGCGCAGGAGCCGGCAGCCTCGTAAGCGCGACGCCTATTCCACCGTCACCTGCGTCGTCACCGAATTGGCGATGAAGCAAATCTCGTGCGCCTGGTGGTGCAGATGCTCCAGCTTCTCATTGTCTGGAGCCGAGCCGGTCCACTCGATGCGCGGGTGCAACACGACTTTTGTCACCGCCGCCCGCCCTGGGGCGATGTCCCCCGTCATCCCCTCCGCATGGTCGGCATAGGCGGCGACCGCAAAGCCGGCCAATCGGGCAACATGCAGAAACGAAAGCATATGGCAGCTGGAGAGAGCCGCGACCAGCATCTCTTCCGGATCGACCGCAGCCTCGACCGCCCATTTGCCGACCACGTGCGGCGACGCGGAGGCGGGAACTGTCACGCCGCCGTCGAAGCTCACATCATGCGCGCGGCTGAATCGGCCCTTGGGGAAATCGTCGCTATCCTTGAGTGTCCAGCTGATATCCGCGGTATGGGTCGCCATTCATGTCTCGCTTCGATCTTGGGGCCGAGCGCGATTGTTCACGCGGCCGGCGGCTCGCTCGCGCCGGGCCCGAGCGAGCGCTGCACCATCACCGTATCCGTCCAGTGGCCGAATTTGTAGCCGACCGCGGGCAGATACCCGACCTGGCGGAAACCGAACCCCTCGTGCAACTTGAGCGAGGCGACGTTGGCGGCGTCGATATAGCCGATCATCTGGTGAAAGCCGGCGGCGGCGCAGGCGTCGATCAGCGCGCTCATCAGCCGGCGACCGATCCCGGCATGCAGCCGGTCGCTGCGCACGTAGATCGAATGCTTGATCGTGTAACGATAAGCCGGCCGCTTGCGGAACGGCACCGCGTAGGCGTAGCCGACTACCGTTCCCCCCTCCTCCGCGACGAGGTGTGGCATCTTGCGACGGTTCATCGACTTCCGGCGCCGCTTGAGGTCGTCGGCGTCCGGCGTCTCGAATTCGTTCTCCTCGACGCCAGGATCGACGCCGCGACGGATGTGATGGAGATAGATGGCGAGCATTCCCGGCACGTCGCCGTCGCGCGAGTTGCGGACTAAAATCCGAGGAAGGTCGGTCCGTTCGTCTGCTTCGCCCAAGGCGGCCCTGTTCGTCGTGTCCATGGGACGCCCTTTACGCGAAATCCCCTCCGCGCGGTACTCCCTGTCGCTCCCCCTCGCCCGACCGGCGTGAGCTAGCCCCGAGCGACTCGACGTCGGATCGTTCTGGGGCGGAGCTGACGACGCGCTTGCAAGGCCCGAGGACGGTTCAGGCGGGCGTCTCGCGGACGACGTAAGTATAAAATCGAATCGCTCCCGCTTCGTCGACCTCTCGATAGAGGCCCTGGATCTCGGCCTCGAAGCCCGGGAAGACGTTGGCGCTCTTTTCGAACATCTTAAGATATTCAACCATCGGCCGCGCCCGCTCCGACAGCCGCTCGCCGGGAACGATGGTGGCGATGCCCGGCGGATAAACCACCCAAAGCGTGGTCGCGATCCGGCCGTCGAGCTCGGCAAGCGGCAGGTAATCGACATTGTTGCGCACCAGATGGCGCGAGGCCTCGCGCGGCGTCATGGCGATCTCCGGCAGATGCTTGGCGGCGAATTGCGCCTGCTGCAGCTGGCTCGCGCCCCCGTCGCGGAAAAAAGCATGCATCTCGCCGCATAGGTCCCTGAGCCTGCGCCCGTGATAGCGCGCCGGCCGCTTGGCGACGAACTCGGGCATCGCGTCCTCGAGCAGGACGTTGTCGTCGTGGAGCCGCTTGAAGGCCACGAGCGCCGAGACGAGCGTGCCCGCCTTGCTCGAACTCGACGCCCGGCGTCAACAGAAACAGCAGCGAGTTGAGATCGTTCTTCTCCGCCACCACCCGGTTTTCGCGCAGATACTGCGCCACCACCGGCGCGGGCACGCCATGCACCTCGTAGGCGCCGGTCGCGCGGTCGAAGCCCGGGGTAAGCAGGGTGAGCTTGGCCGGATCAGTCATGGCGAAGCCCTGTTCGAGCGACGTGAAGCCGTGCCAGGACTCGCCCGGCGCCAGCGCCCAAAACCGGGAGTCGCGGGCGAGAAGATCGGTCGACACGTGCTCCCACGGAACTTCGTGGGTCGCGCCCTCGAGCGCGGCGTCGCGGATCGAGACCCGCTGCGGGACGAAGGGATCGAAGAACCAGCGCCGCGCCGGGTCCCTCTCCTTCTCCTCGAACTCGCGCCTGACCGCCCGGAGCTTCTTGCGCAACTCGATCCCGAGCCGGATCGTATCGTCCCACAGGACCTCGCCGGATCGGCCCTTCATCATCTGTGCGCCAACGTCGAGCGAAGCGAACAGCGGATAGAACGGCGAGGTCGAGGCGAACTGCATGAAGCCTTCGTTGAAGCGGCGATGCTCGACCCGCCGGCGCTGGCCCTTGATGTGCCGGTCGCGCATATGGATCTGCGATGCCTGTGAAAAACTGGCCAGCTGCTTGTGCGCCGACTGGGTGGCGATGATGCCGGGCGAGGCTTCGTTCAAGCTCCGCAACCCCATGGCGAACCGCCGCTCGTAGAGCGGATGAAACTTCATGAAGCCCGCCCAGGCCTCGTCGAACATGATGTATTCGCATAAGTTCCCGATGCGCTCGAGAATGCGCTCGGCGTCGTAGATCGTGCCGTCGTAGGTGCATTGCTCGATCACCGCGACCCGGAACGGCCGCTTGCGCTTCCAGGCGTCGGGATCCTTGATGAGCGGGTGGTCGCGGATGCGCTCGCGGATCGCCGTATCGTCCAGTTCCCCGGGGCGAATCGGACCGATGAGCCCGTAGGCGTTGCGGTCGGCCGACAGATAGACCGGGATTCCGCCGCTCATCAACAGCGCGCCTTGATGCGCGGCCTTGTGGTTGTTGCGGTCGAACAGCACCAGATCGCCCTCGGCGATCAGGTTGGTCAAGACGATCTTGTTCGAGGACGAGGTGCCATTGAGAACGAAATAGGTTTTCTCCGCGCCGAAGATGGCGGCAGCCTCTTTCTGCGCCTGCAGCGCCGGCCCTTCGTGGGTCAGGAGGTCGCCGAGCTCGAGGATCGAATTGTCGAGGTCGTCGCGAAAGACCGCCTCGCCCAGATGCTCGACGAAGATGCGGCCGATCGGGCTGCGGCTATAGAAGACGCCGCCGTTGTGGCCCGGGCAGGTCCACAGCTGATTGCCTTCCTCCTGATAGTCGACGAGCGCGCCGAAGAATGGGGTCTTCAGCGTGTCTGCATATTGCTTGAGGCGCGAAACGAGGTTGCGGGCGATGAATTCGGGCGTCTCCTCGGCAAGGAACACATAGCCGTCGATGTAGTCGAGCACCTCTACGGGTATGTCCTCGAAGCGCTTGCGCCTGATGAGGACGACAATCGGCATATCGAGGCCGCGCTTGCGCATGAGGTTGATGAGCGAGGCGGCCTTGCCCTCGATGCCCTTCTTGCCCCAGTCGACGACCATGCAGCCGATCGCCGCGTCGGTCTGCACCGCAATCTCGGCGTCCTCGACGCGGCGCGCCTTGATCACCTGAAAGCCGAGCCGTTCGATCGCGGCAATGATCTGGTTGACCCTGAGGCCTTCGAGATCGTCGGCGTCGAACATCGGCGCCGAGAACAGAAAGGTCAGACGTTGGGAAAAGTTCATCGCCTCTATCGCCCGTCGGCAGACAGGCGCCCTTCCTTGCGTTTGTCGTTCCTGCGGCTGGGCCGGGCTGGCGTTTCTCTTGTGGCTGCTTAAGACAGCATACGGTGACAGAATCAAGTCTCGGCTGCCGGCGCGAGATCGAAGCGCGCCAATGTGGACTTTGGTCACCCGCTGCGCGAAACTACCGACCCGCGCCCAATCTCGAATTTGAAGCGTGCTCGCGAAAGAGCTCGTCCTTCGTCGCGAGAGGGAAAGCGGCCGGACCGGCGCTCGGGGACTAACGCGCCCCCAGAAGCTGGCGAGCCGGGCAGACAGGATCGAGCCCGACTCGCCTCTCAAGCGCGAGCGCAGCCGCGTCAGGGGCCAGCGCCGCAGACGCTGCAAGTACGGCAGTGGAGCGACGGTCGTCAAGGCGGCGGAGTGACGCACTTGGATTCTGTGGTCCTGACTCTCAACGCCGGCTCGTCGTCGCTAAAATTTGCGGCGTTCCAACTTGCCGACGGCGATGAGCTCAGACCGCTAGCGGCTGGCCAGATCGAAGGTCTCGGCGCGACTGCCAAGGGCGAGGTCGAGACAGCGGCCGGCGAAAAGACGGACATCGCGTTCAACCCATCCGACAGCCCCGTCGACCATCGCGCCGCCATGCGCGCCATACTGGGCTGGCTCGACAAGGCGGGGCACGCCGGTTCGGTCGCCGCGGTCGGTCATCGGGTCGTGCACGGAGGGCCGGACTTGGTCGACCCGGCGCTGGTCGACGACGCAATTCTCGCCAGGCTGCGCGCCCTGATCCCGCTTGCGCCGCTCCATGAACCCCACAACATTGCCGGCATCGAAGCGGCGATGAAGGCCTTCCCGACAACGCCGCAGATCGCCTGTTTCGACACCGCCTTCCATCGCAGCCATCCGTTTGTGGATGACACCTTCGCCCTGCCGCGCTCCTATTACGATGAGGGTGTGCGCCGGTACGGATTTCACGGCCTCTCCTATGAATACATCACCCGCACGCTAAGGACCGTCGCGCCGCGAATTGCGCTTGGGAAAGTGATCATTGCCCATTTGGGCAACGGCGCCTCGATGTGCGCGGTCAAGGCCGGCCGCTCTATCGCGTCCACCATGAGCTTTACCGCTCTCGACGGACTGGCGATGGGCACCCGCTGCGGCCAGATCGACCCCGGCGTGCTGCTCTATCTCATGGCCGAAAAAGGCATGACCTCGGATCAGATTTCCGATCTCCTGTACAAGGACTCAGGCCTGAAGGGGATGTCCGGACTTTCCCAGGATATGCGCGAACTGGAAGCTTCCGATAAGCCCGCGGCGCGCGACGCCATCGCGTATTTCGTCACGCGCGCGCGGCGCGAGATCGGCGGACTGGCGGCGGCTCTCGAAGGCGCGGACGCCATCGTCTTCACCGCCGGGATCGGCGAGCATGCCTGGCGGGCCCGCGAATCCATCCTCTCCGGAATGGAATGGATGGGGATCCGTCTCGACCGCAAGGCGAACCGCGTCGACGCCCAGATCATCAGCGCTGAAGCGTCGCCCGTCACCGTGTTTGTCATCCCGACCGACGAGGAACGCATGATCGCCGAACATACGGTCGCAACCGCGCGAAAGACCCGTCTCCCTTCGGGAGAGTGGCAGGGGTGAGGGACCCCACGCACGCGAGTTCGGTCGCGCGGCGAATATTTTCCTCGTCGCCTCGTCAGGGAGCGCCCTTCGTCACCTCCGGTCGCCCTGCGCGGCGCGCGCAGCGCGCCAGCGCGCCTGAAGCGCAGCGATGTCGGCGTCGTCGAGCGGGCTCACGCGCTCGAACACGACCGCCGCGACACCCTTCTCGAGATGGAAAACCTCGCCGGTGCGGCGGAACTTCGCTCCAATCCCCTGCCCGGTCAGCATCTCGCGCGACGGCACAACGACTGTCTGCTGGCCGTCGGGATCGAGGTGGGTTTGGACCGGATCGCCGACGATGATGACAGCGCAATCCTTCAGGCCTGCCGCGGGCGGTCCATCGACCGCGTCGACGTCCGGCATCTTGACGTCGGTTTTCGGCCTGCGGACGGTCTCGCGCTCCGGATGCAATTGCCACAATTCGCCGACCAGCTGGCCGCTGAACGTATAGCTCGAGCCGAGGCCGCAGACTTTGGCGTCCGCACGCGCCCGCTCGTCGAGCCAATCCTTGAGGCGCTCGAGTTCGCCGAGGTCGGCGCGCGGCGCGTGCGGCAGCCCCGCGATCGGCGCCAACCCCGGCGGATTCAGCGCCGCCGCAAGCGGCGAGAGCGTGATTGCGCCGAGCGCAGCCAATGCCGCGAGCGCCGCGCGCGGCCGGCTCGCGAAGGCGAGCATCAGCGAGGCGCCGATCGGCGCGGCGATCGCCGGCGCGATGAGATTGAGATGGTGGATATAGGGCGTCTGGATGCGCAGGAAGAGCGCGGCGGCGATCGCCGCGCTGCCGAACGTGAGCCGCAGCAGGCGGCGATCCGCCGAGCGCGTCCACAGCAGCGTCGCCCCGCCCAGGGCGGCGAGCGCGGGCAAAAACCCGACCCAGTCGCCGAGCTGACGCAGGAAGACGTCCGGCGGCTTTCGATAGGCCGAATAGGACCGCGCGTAGTCATGCGCGCCGAGGTTCGGCAGCCAGTCGACGATCACCGGGCTCGCGAGCGCGAGCAGCGTGAGAACGCCAAGCGCGGCCGCTGCCGCGGCGTCTTTCCAGCGAAATCGCCCCCGCGTTCTGACTGCGATCGAGATGACCTCGCACGCCAGCATGATCGCGATCCCCACCGCGGCCAGCGCATACCAGCGCCGGAACGCGAACATCGCGAATAGGGTCAGCGCGAGCGCCAAGGCGACCCGGCGGATCATCGATGCGATCCGTGGGTCATGGCCTTGCCTTAGCGCCAGCAGGCGAGCGAGCCGCTCGGCCAGTCGAAGCGCGCAGACCGTAAGCACAAGCCCGCCGACATCGGGCATACCGCGCGCGGCGACCGCAATTGCGGCGGGATAGGCGAAGAACACGGCGGCGACGGCGAGCGGCATACCGCCCTCATCCGGTCGGCTTCGCCGACCACCCTCTCCCGTAAACGGGAGAAGGGATTCGCCCCCTCTCGCGTTTACGGGAGAGGGCTGGGGTGAGGGGAGGCGCAGGCCGGCGCGGCGGGCGAGGTCGTGCGCCAGCGCGGCCAGCGCGAGCAGCGCCGGCGCGGCGTAGAGCGCAAGCAGCGCGAACGTATAGATTGCCCGCGACGTCGGCTGCGTCAGCCCAAGCAGCAGGCCCGGGACCAGCGCCGGCCCCCAGGCATAGTCCTGCGTTATCGACTGGGCGGCAGCCGACGCCAGCAGCGGCCAATTGCCGGCATCGGCCAATCGGGCGATCATGATCGAGACGCCGCGATAGGTCATGAAGTCGGCGATCATCAGATCGCGCGAGACGAGCACGAGAGCGGCCGCGTAGGCGCAGAGCCCCGCGAGGGCAGCTGCATAGGTTGCCGCCAGCGGCAACGAAATGTGCGGTCGTCGTTGCGATGTTCCCGCGAGCCAAAGGACGAGCGCTGTGCCGAGCGCTACGGAAGCAAAGCTGAATAGCCTGAGCTGCGTCTCAAGATCCGCGAAAGCGCCAATGACAAGGAGGCCAGAGCCCGCCAAAACGCCCCGAGTCAGCTTCGGTAACGCGGCGTCCTCGAGCGTCAGCGCCAGCGCGCCGACCGAAAGCCCGGCGAGGCAGGCGCAGGCGACCAGGATAATCGACGACGCTTCGGGCGCGGCGCGGCGAAGCATGAACGTCGTCGCGATCATGATCGCGAAGCTCGCGAGGGGGGCTATCAGGCTCCTCGCGGGGAAGGCTAAGGACGCAAGCGCGCGCGGCTCGACGATTGCCATCGTCAGAGCAATAGCGGAAGACGATTAAAGCTTTGGCTTGACCCGCCCTACCGCCCCGCCAGGCGGTCGGCGAACAGAGCGACGGTCTTGGCGTAAATCTCGGCCGAGTTCCATTGCAGGATGGCGGCGAAATTCGGCTCGCCTTCGTCCCACCCCTGCCCGGGCTGCCAGCCATGTCCCTTGAGGAAGGCGGCGGTCGAAGCGAGCGCGTCGGCGGAATTGTGGATGAGGTCCGGCGTTCCGCTCCCGTCCGGCGTCGTCGCAAACATCAGATAGGCCGACGGCATGAGCTGGGTCTGGCCGATCTCGCCTGCCCAGGCGCCGCGCAATTCCCTCGGATGTTGCACGATGCCGCGCTCGACCAGCATCAGGGCGTCGACAAGTTCGGCGCGATACCGCTCGGCGCGGCGACAATCCCAGGCGAGAGTTGCGAGCGCGCTATAGGTCGGAAACGAGCCGCTGTCGCCGCCGAAGCTGGTTTCCTGGCCCCAGATCGCGACCAACACCGGCCCCGGCACGCCGAAGCGCTGCTCGATCGTCGCCAGCGGCGCCGCATATCGCTTAAGCTCCGCTTTGCCCCGCGCCACCATTCCCGGTGTGACGTGGCTCGCGGCGAAACCGGCGAAGTTATGCCCGAACATGGCGACGCCGCCGTCGTGGCGCTTGACAGTCGGGTCATAGGACACGCCGTCGAGAGCGGCGTTGGCGGCCGAAGCTGAGACGCCATTTCCCTGCGCCACCTGCTTGAAGGAGTTGAGCCACTGGCTGAACCCCTCCGGACCATGGCCGCAGTCCTCGGCGCGCGCGCCTGCCGCCGCCAGAAGAGTCGCGGCCACGGCCATCGCCAAGGCTCGCGAGACCCGGCTCAGAATGGCGCGATCGCATTTGTCGGCCGCCCGCATTGTCACATCCCCGGCGGTTCGGGCCATGGCCTCGCCTCCCCTGCCCGCGTCGCCTCATAAGCGCGCGCAATTCGCAGCACGCCGACATCGTCGAACCGGCGCCCAACGATTTGCAGCCCGATCGGCAGGCCTTCGGCGTCATAGCCGCAATTGACGGTCGCCGCCGGCTGCTCGGACATATTATAGGCGACAGAGAAGCCGATGTGCGGAAATGGATTGAGCGGATCGCGGCTGGGCGAGGCCCACTCGGCCGGAAAGGCGGTCATCGGCGCCGTTGGGGAAAGCACGAAGTCGAACTTGCCGGTCGCCTCGACCGCCGCCTTGCGCATTTCCGGTATCTGGTCGAAGCCGCGAAACACCTCGACGCCTGAGAAACCTGCGGCCGACTCCGCCCATTCCCGGATGAAGGGCAGAACGAGGGCTCGGCGTTCAGCGGGCAATTGTCCGATGTCGTTGAGCGCCCGGGCGCGCCAGAATCGGTCGAGACCGTCGAGCATGTCCTGGGTGAGGAAGGGGTTCAGCGGCTCGACATGCGCGCCCGCCGCCTCGAACTCCGACGCGGCGCGCTCGACCGCCGCCTTGACTTCGGCCGCGGGCGTCACGCCGCAGCCCGCTTCAAGCAGAAGGCCGAGCTTGAGGCCCTTGAGCGGCGCCGGCTCGATCGCCCAATCCAGCTTTTCAAATTTGAGACTCGAGTAGTCACGTTCGTCAGGCAGCGCGAGCGTCGCCATCATCAAGGCGGCGTCGGCCGCATCGCGGGTCATCGGGCCGGCGACGCGTCCGATGTAAGGCGGATCGATCGGAATCCGCCCCGCGCTCGGCTTGAGCCCGACCAGGCCGCACCAGCCGGCGGGCAACCGCACCGAGCCGCCGATGTCGGTGCCGAGATGGAGCGGGCCATAGAGCGCGGCGCCAGCCGCCGCCGCTCCCGCCGAGGAGCCGCCGGGGTTGCGGTCGAGCTTCCAAGGATTGCGGGCGAGCGCGTGGAAGCTCGAGAGGCCCGACGACAGCATGCCGTAGTCGGGCATGGTCGTCTTGGCGAAGATGATCGCGCCCGCCTCGCGCAGCCGCGCCGCGGGCGGCGCGTCCGCCTGTTGCGGGGTCATGTCCTCCGCCGCCGTACCGATGGGCTTGGGGTCGCCGCGGGTGGCGATATTGTCCTTGACGGTGACCGGCACGCCGTCGAGCGGGCCGATCGGCTCCCCCTTCGCCCAGCGCGCTTCGGAGGCGCGCGCTTCCCTCAGCGCGCGCTCAGGGGCATAAAGCCAGGTCGCGTGAATATGCGGCTCGTAGGCCTCGACGCGCGAGATCACCGAGGCCATCGCCTCGACTGGCGACAGTTTGCGAGTTCGGTAGGCGCTGAGCAGTTCCAGCGCCGACATCCGAAAAGGCTGCATCCTCAGTCCTTCGCCGTCCCCGCGCGGCTCATTGCCAAGAAAGGGCGGCGGCGTCGGTCGCCGAGAGCGGCGCGTTCTTCCACAGGCCTTTCAGTTTGGCGTCCGCGACGGTCACGTCCGGATACTGAAAGAGGAAAGCGTTGACGCTGTCGTCGGCGATTTTCTTTTGCGCCTCACCCAGCGCCGCCCTGAGCGCGTCGAGGTTCGGCGCGGCGGCGATCTTGGCGTTGATGTCGCGGAACGCCTGGCTGTCGTACTGGAAATAGTAATCCGGATTGGCGTAGATGCCGATGTCGAGCGGCTCGACATGGCTGATGATGGTCAGGTCGTAGTTCTTGTCCTTGTAGACGCCGCTGAGCCATTGCGCCCACTCGACCTCCTGGATCTTGGCGTTGATGCCGACGTCGGCGAGCTCGGCGGCGATGATCTGGCCGCCCTGACGCGCATAGGCCGGCGGCGGCAAGATGAGGCTGAGCTCGAGCGGCAGCTGAACGCCCGCCTCCTTGAGCAGCGCCTTCGCCTTCTCCGGGTCGTGCGGATACATGCCGGTGAGGTCGACGTAGCCGGGATCGTTCGGGGTGAGGTGGCTGCCGATCGGCGCGCCGAGGCCGTCCATCGCGCCGTCGATGACCGCCTTGCGGTCGATCGCATAGGCGATCGCCTGTCGCACCTTGAGATCGTCGAGCGGCTTCTTCTTGTTGTTCATGGCGAGGATCGTCTTGCCCTCGGTGCCGCCGATCAGGACCTGGAAGCGCGGGTCGCTCTTGAACTGGCCGAGCGCCTGGACATTCTGCAGGTTGGCCATGACGTCGATATCCCCGGCGAGCAGCGCCGCGACTTCAGCCGAGGGGTCCGAGATGAAACGGAACGTCACATGCTCCAGCGGAACCTTGGCCGCGTCACGGTAGCCGTCCCACTTGTCGAGCGTGGCCGACGCGCCCTTGGTCCATGACGCAAGCTTGTAGGGGCCGGTGCCGACCGGATTCGTCGCCTCGTTGGCCGCGCTCTTCTCGTCGATGATCACCGCCGTCTCGTTGCCGAGGTGAAACAGCGCCTGAAAGCTCGGCTCCTTGAAATGGAGCACGACCGTCAGCGGGTCTGGGGTTTCGATCGACTCGATCGAGGCGAAGAACGCCTTGTCCTTGTTGGTCGAATCTTTGGCGCCGAAGCGCTCGAACGAGAACTTGACGTCTGCCGAGGAGAAGGGCTCGCCGTCCTGGAACTTGACGTCGGGCTTGAGCTTGAAGGTCAGCGTCTTGAGATCGGGTGAGAAGGTCCACGACTCGGCGAGCATAGGCGTGACCGAGAAGTCCTCGTTGATCTTCGTCAGCCCCTCGAAGATCGTGTAGTGGGTCACTTGCCCAATCGCGGCGGCCGGCGCACTGGTCGGATCGAGCCCGGGCGGTTCGAGCACCGTGCCGATCGTGACGCTGTCCTTGGCGAAGGCCAGACCGGTCGAGGCGAGGACGGCGAGGCCGAGCGAGAGGGCTAAGCGAGAGACGCGGCGCATGAAGAGGCTCCAGGATGCGGGAATGGCCTTTCGACCATAGCATTGGGGCGCCGGCGAGCGTCAAGAAGAAAAGCCCCCTTCGTCTATCGACGTAGGGGGCTTTTCCAGTTTACGGAAAAGATGAAGCGCCGATCAGGCCGGGCGCTGGTCGCCGCCGGCCGGGCGGGCGCGGCGTTCGGCCATGAAGCGTTCGAATTCCTCGCGGTCCTTGGCGCGGCGGATCGCGTCGGAGTACTCGGCGAACTCGCGCTGGGCTTCGTCGAGCTTACGTCGCTCCTCATCGAGCCGAACGAGCTCCGCAGCGCGCCATTCGTCGAACGCAGCGTTGCCGGTCGGAGACGCATAGAAACCGCTTGCGCGTCTCATCGACCCGCCGCAGCCCCAGGAGGAATTCGAGCTCATCATGGTGCGCGCATCCTGCCATTTGTTAGTTGCGAGCGTCTGCAGGTCGGGCCCGCCGTAACGGCGCTGCCAGAACTTGTAGCCGAGGATCGCGAGTCCGATCGGCCAGAAGACGATGAAGCCGAGAATCATGGCGACGATCTCGAACCCCGTCCACCGCGAACCGCGCCGCCAGCGGGCGCCCGCCC
The DNA here is from genome assembly GCA_963767245.1 of uncultured Alphaproteobacteria bacterium. Lineage (GTDB taxonomy): Bacteria > Pseudomonadota > Alphaproteobacteria > Rhizobiales > Beijerinckiaceae > Roseiarcus. The sequence continues at coordinate 244,194 of CAVYDG010000001.1, read as the reverse complement.
ACTCGCTCGGGCCGAATTCCCGCGCTCCGTACGAACCCCCCATCGTGTTATCCGCACTGCCCATTGCGAGCCTCCGTATCGATCTGCCGGCGACGCCCAAAGGGCGATCGCTCGCGCAGACTGTCAGATTGGGGACCGCTTGCGGCGTAGCAAGGGCGGACGAATGTAAAAAATCATTACATTAATGTCAGCGACGCTGACCTAGCCCAGAGGATAGTGGCACGCGACCTGGCGGCTTGCATCGCCCTTCAACTCGAGAATTGGCGCTTCATCCCGGCAGCGCGGGCGGACGAATGCGCAGCGCCCGGCATACGGGCAGCCATTGGCCGCGTCCGGTCCGCCATTCAGGGGCGCGAGCGGCTCAACGCGCGTCGCCCGATCGAGGCGAGGCGTCGCATCGACCAGTTCGCGCGTGTACGGGTGCGCCGGGTTGGCGAACAGGTGTTCGGTCGAGCCGATCTCGACGATGCGACCGCGGTACATCACCACGGTCGTCTCGCAGATATGGGCGACCACGGCGAGATCGTGGCTGATCAGGAGAAAGGTCACCCCCGCCTCGCGCTCGAGATCGCTCATCAGGTTCAGCGCCTGCGCCTGCACCGAGACGTCGAGCGCCGACACCGGCTCATCGGCGACCACGAGTTTTGGCCGGGTGATGAGCGCGCGCGCGATGGCGATGCGCTGGCGCTGGCCGCCGGAGAACTCGTGCGGATGTTTCAAGGCGTCCGACGCCTTGAGGCCGACCGCTTCGAGTGAGGCTCGCACGCGCTCTCGGCGCTCGGCTCCGCCTGCTCCGCCCAGCGCCGCCAGCGGTTCGGCGACGATTTTTTCGATCCGCTGGCGCGGGTCGAGCGAACCGTAAGGGTCCTGGAAGACCATCTGCATATAGGCCCGCATCGCGCGGAGCTCGCGGCGCGGCAGATCGAACAGCGAGCGCCCCTCGAGCCGGACCGCGCCTGAATCCGGCCGGTCGAGCGCCAGCGCGATCCGCGCCAGCGTCGACTTGCCGGAGCCGGATTCGCCGACGATCCCGAACGAGCGCCCCCGCTGCACTGAGAAGCTCACGCCGGCCAGCGCCGGCCGGGCGCTCTTGCGCGCGAACGGCCCAACGCCCGGCAGGCGATAGGTCTTGACCAGCGCCGAGACCTCGAGCAGCGACGGTTCGCTCATCTGCCGAACCCCACCTCGCCCGCCCGGTGACAGCGCGACATTTGGCTCGTCCCGAACGGAACCAAAGGCGGGGGCGTCGTCCAGCATCGGTCGATCGTGAGCGCGCATCGGCCGGCGAACGGGCAGCCGGCGTGATGGCCGTGTGTGGCCTGCGGCGCGCCGGGAATGGTTGCAAGCCGGGCGCCGCGCGGCGCGCCCGGCCGCGGCCGGGCCTCGAGCAGCGCCAGCGTATAGGGGTTTCTCGGCTGGCGCAGAACCGCATCGACCGGCCCGCTCTCCATGATCACGCCGGCGTACATGACCATCACCCGGTCGCAATGCCCGGCAATCACCGCAAGGTCATGGCTCACCAAGAGGATCGCCATCCCCGATTCCGCGCGCAGGCCGTCGATGAGGGCGAGGATGCGCGCCTGCACGGTGACGTCGAGCGCCGTTGTCGGCTCGTCGGCAATGACCAGGCGCGGCGAACAGCCGATCGCCATGGCGATCATCGCCCGCTGGCGTTCGCCGCCGGAGAGCGCGAAAGGATAGGAACGGGCGGCGCGTTCCGGCTCGGCCAGCCGGACGCGCTCGAGCAACTCGACCGCGCGCCTCAGGGCCTCCCGCTTGGCCAGTCCGCGATGCAGCATCAGCGGCTCGGCCACTTGCGCGCCGACGGTGTGGAGGGGATTGAGCGCCGTCATCGGCTCCTGGAAGATCATGGCGACGCGGTCGCCGCGCAATCGCCGCATCGCCTCTTCGGAGAGGCCGACGAGTTCCCGCTCCTCGAAGCGGATCGAGCCCGAGACGCGGGCGCCCTCAGGAGTCAAAGCCATCAGAGCGAGGGCGGTCATCGTCTTGCCGGAGCCGGACTCTCCCACGACGCCGAGGCTCTCGCCTTCGGAGAGCGAAAACGACGTCCGATCGACCACACGCTGCGGGCCCCCTGGCGTCGGGAGATCGACGGCGAGCTCGGCGACTTCGAGCAGCATCTTAAGATCGCGCCTTCAGTTTCGGATCGAGCGCATCGCGCAGGCCGTCGCCGAGGAGGTTGAAGCCGAGCACGCTGAGCGCAATGGCGACGCCCGGATAGAGCGCGAGTCTCGGCGCGTTGTAGAGAACGTTCTGCGCGTCGGCGAGCATCTTGCCCCACGAGGTCTGCGGCGGCTGGGCGCCAAGGCCGAGGTACGAGAGCGCCGCCTCCGCCAGGATGGCGATGGCGAACTGTATCGTCGCCTGCACGATCAGCGCCGGCGCGATGTTGGGCAGCACGTGATCGAAGGCGACCGCGATTGGCCCGCGCCCGGCAGCCCGCGCGGCGAGTGCATATTCGCGCGACAGAACGCCGTTAGCGGTCGCGCGCGTCAGCTTGGCGATCACCGGAACGTTAGAGACGCCGATGGCGATGATCGCGTTGACGACTCCAGGGCCAAGCGTCGAGGTCAGCATGATCGCGGTCAACAGCGCCGGAAAAGCGAACACGAAGTCGCTGAGCTTCATGATGGCGTCCTCGACGAGGCCCCTGGCGAAAGCCGCCAAAAGCCCGAGCGCGACGCCAAACGCGAGCCCGATCCCGACCGCGACGACGCCGACCAGGATCGAGACGCGCGAGCCGGCCAGGATTTGCGAGGCGACGTCGCGCCCGAGATTGTCGGTCCCGAACCAGTGGGATGCCGACGGCGGCGCGAGTTTATGCGGGATATCGATGGCAGCGGGCGGATAAGGCGTCCAGACCAGCGACAGAGCCGCAGCGGCGACGAGCGCGGCGACAAGCGCCGCGCCCAGCCACAGACTCGCGCCGCCGCGCGGGCGAAACCGGGGCGCGAGGCTCACGCCGTGGAGGCCCGGAGCCGTGGATCGATTGCGGCGCAGGCGATGTCGACGATGAAATTGAGCCCGATCACGATCAACGCCAGCAGCATCACGCCGTTCTCGACCACCAGGGTGTCGCGATTGGAGATCGACTGCAGCATCAGGCGGCCGAGGCCGGGCAGAACGAACACGTTCTCGACCACGATCGCGCCGGCGATCAGGTTGGCGAATTGCAGTCCCATGATGGTGAGGATCGGCGTCAGGGCGTTGGGCAGCGCGTGACGCCAGAGCGCCGCGCGCCGCGATACGCCTTTGGCGCGCGCAGTGCGCATGAAGTCCTCGTTCAAGGCCTCGATGAGCGCCGACCGGGTGACGCGGGTCAGGATCGCCGCCTGCACCGCGCCGAGCGCGACCGCGGGCAGGATCAGCGCGCCGAGCGCCCGCGCCGGATCCTGCCAGCCGGGAAAGCCGCCCGCCGGAACCAGCCTCAGCGTTACGGCGAAGACGATCACGAGCAGGATCGCCAGCCAGAAGTTCGGCACCGCGATGCCGACCTGGCTCGCGCCCATTACGATCGCATCGCCCGCCCGGCCGCGCCGATCCGCGGCGTAGACGCCGGCCGCCAGCCCGACCGCCGCGGCCAACGCCATCGCCATCAGCGCCAGGGGAGCGCTGACGGCGAGGCTCGAAGCGATCAACGGGCCAATCGGCGAGCCGTAAGCGTAGGACAGGCCAAGATCGCCGCGCAGCGCGCTGCCAATCCAGTGCGCGTAGCGAATCGGCGCCGGCTGATCGAGGCCGAGCTTATGCGACAAGGCGGCGACCGCCTCGGGCGTCGCGGTCGGCCCCAGCATGGTCTGGGCGGCGTCCCCCGGCAGAATGTTCATGACGACGAACACGATCAAGGACGCGATCAGAAGCGTGGCGGCGAACAGAACGATCCGTTGGATGGCGTAAACAAGCATCGTCTTTAATGGGCGAGCGCGAAGCCGGGACAGGGCCTCACGAGCTTTTTTTCGCGGCCAGGCCTGAGGCGACGCGCTGCGAAATCTCGTCGCCGAGCGCGCGGGCGAGGCGGATCTCGGCATCGCGCTCGGCGCGCAGATCGTTGTAGCGCTGCTGGGAGCGGTCGTAGGCCGCGGCGGCGACGGCCTTGCCGGTCAGGACTTCGTCGCCGCCATCAATTTTGACGAGCTTAAACTCGGCTTCGGCTTTCACGGTCGCGGAAGTGGCGACGTTGATGAGCGAATTCACCGTCGGCGTCGACGTGCCGGTCGACACCTTCACCGTCAGACGATATTTCGGCGGCGGCGTCTCGCCGGTGCCGTTGAAGGCGGAGGTCAGATTGTCGGCCAGATAGTGGCCGAGGCGGTCCTTGATCGGCACGACTTCGATCGCGCGGACGTCCTCGACCAGACCCGGGTGCGCGGATTCGCTGTAGAGGGGCTGGAAGCAACCCGCCAGCCCGAGCGCGAGCGCGAGCGCCGCGACGGCGCCGAGACCTTTAGACCACGACATTGACGATCCTCAGCGGCACGATGATCACCTTGCGGGCGGGCTTATTATTCATCGCCCTGACGACCGCGTCGAGGGCCAGCGCCTCGCCCTCGAGGCGCTTCGGGTCGGCGTCCCGCTCGATCGTCAGCTCGCCCCGCTTCTTGCCATTGACCTGCACGACATAGGTGACGCTGTTCGAGACGAGCAGGCTGCGGTCGGCGACCGGCCACGGGCTCTGGGCGACGAAATCCTTGTGGCCGAGCGCTTCCCAGCATTCCTCCGCCAGATGCGGCATCATCGGGGCGAAGCAATGGACGAGGATGTCCCCCGCCTCTGCGAAGGCGGCGCGCAGATCGTCGGCGACCGGCGTCGCCGCGATCGCGCCGACCGCGGCGGCGAGCTCGTTGGCCAGTTCGTAGATTGTCGCGATACAGACATTGAACCGCAGCCGATCGATCTCGTCCTCGATCTTGGCCAGCGCCGCATGGGAGATCCGACGGATGCGCCGCGCCTCGTCGCCCCAATCGGCCGGTGGCGGCGGAGGCGCCGGGCCGACGACGCGCTCGATCTCGCAGGTCAGGCGCCAGAGGCGCTGGATTTGCTTGTAGGCGCCCTGAACGCCGGCTTCCGTCCAGATGACGTCGCGCTCGGGCGGCGAGTTCGACAGCATGAACCATCGCGCCGTGTCGGCGCCGTAAGTGGCGATGATTTCGTCGGGATCGATCGTGTTGCGCTTCGATTTCGACATCTTCTCGGTCGGGCCGATCTCGACTGGCTCGTCCCTGTCCAGGACAAACGCGCGGCGCTCGTCGCCGTCCGCTTCGACGCGCACCTCCGACGGCGCGAGCCATTGGCCGTCCCCGTCGCGATAGGTTTCATGCACCACCATACCCTGGGTGAAGAGGCCGGCGAACGGCTCGTCGAGATCGAGATAGCCGCACTTGCGCATCGCGCGGGTGAAGAAGCGCGAGTAGAGAAGATGCAGGATCGCGTGCTCGATGCCGCCGATGTACTGGTCGACCGCCAGCCAATGGTCGGCCGTCTTCGGATCGGTCGCCGCCTCCGCATTGGCCGGATCGGTGAAGCGGACGAAATACCACGACGAATCGACGAACGTGTCCATCGTGTCGGTTTCGCGCGTCGCTGCGCGACCGCATTGCGGACAGGCGACGTGCTTCCAGGTCGGATGACGATCGAGCGGGTTGCCGGGCTGATCGAAGGTCACGTCCTCGGGCAGCTTGACCGGCAGATCCGTGGCCGGGACCGGCACGATTCCGCAGCTTTCGCAATGGATGATCGGGATCGGGCAGCCCCAGTATCGCTGCCGCGACACGCCCCAGTCCCTGAGCTTGTAGTTGATCTGCCGCTTGGCCTGCGGCCGGTCGCCTATTGTGATGTCCTCCAGCCGGCGCGCGACTTCCTCTTTCGCCTGCTCGACGGTCAGCCCATCGAGAAAGCGCGAATTGATCATCACCCCATTGCCGTCATAGGCGGTCCGGTCGATGGTGAAGTTGGCGGGATCGAGCTCGGGCGGGCACACCACCGGGGTGACGCCGAGGCCATAGGCGCGGACAAAATCGAGGTCGCGCTGATCGTGGGCGGGGCAGCCGAAAATCGCCCCCGTGCCGTATTCCATCAGGACGAAATTGGCGACATAGACCTGCAGGCGCCAGCTTGGGTCGAAGGGGTGATGAACCTTGAGGCCGGTATCGTAACCCCGCTTCTCGGCGGTCTCGATCGCCGCGACAGAGGTGCCGATCCTGCGGGCTTCATCAATGAACGCCGCCAGTGCCGGGTCGCGCTTCGCCGCCGCGCCGGCCAGCGGATGGTCGGGCGCGATCGCCATGAACTTGGCGCCGAACAGCGTGTCCGGGCGAGTGGTGTAGATCTCGAGGTCGTTCGTTCCCGGTTCACCCGCCAGCAGGCCGAGCGTCGCCGGATCGACGACGAAACGAATGAGAAGCCCCTCGGAGCGCCCGATCCAGTTCTTCTGCATGAGCCGGACCTTTTCGGGCCAACGATCGAGCCGGTCGAGGCTGGCGAGCAGATCGTCGGAATAATCGGTGATCTTGAGGAACCATTGGGTCAGTTCCCGCTGCTCGACGATCGCCCCGGAACGCCAGCCGCGGCCATCGATGACCTGCTCGTTGGCGAGCACGGTCTGATCGACCGGGTCCCAATTGACCTTCGACTTCTTGCGCGTGACCAGTCCCGCTTCGAGGAAGTCCAGGAACAGCTTCTGCTGATGCTTGTAATAGGTCGGATCGCAGGTCGCGATCTCGCGCGACCAGTCGAGCGAGAGGCCCATCGACTGCAACTGGGCCCGCATCGCGGCGATATTGGCGTAGGTCCATTTCGCAGGACTGGTGTTGTTCTGCATGGCGGCGTTCTCCGCCGGCAGCCCGAACGCGTCCCAGCCCATCGGATGAAGGACGTTGAAGCCGCGCGCCCGCCGATAGCGCGCCACCACGTCGCCCATGGCGTAGTTGCGCACATGACCCATGTGGATGCGCCCCGAGGGATATGGGAACATCTCGAGGACGTAATATTTCGGCCGCGGATCGTCGTTAGCGGTCTTGAAGATTTGCGCGTCCGCCCAGGCCCTTCGCCACTTGGCTTCGGATTCGCGCACGTTGTATCGTTCGGGCCGCATTGCCGGGCGTTCTCGAAGGGATGTCGGGATCATGGCGTGCGGCGCGACAAAACACGATTTGCCGAGAGGGTCAAATGACCAGGGCCGGGGTCCGGACGCGCCAATTTCACATCGCGGCGAGGCTAGTCTATTCGCCCCGGCCGACGCCCAGGACAGCTTTGCGCCGATCGCCCGCAATCGGGAAAACCACCGGGGGGGATGTCATGCCAATAAGCCTCGAGCCCATTCTCCACGCCACGCCGATCCTGAGCCTGCGTCCGACCCAAATGACGCTCGGCATGCACGAGGTTCGCGTCAAGCGGGTCGCGTGGAAACAGAAGACCTCCGGCGACAAGCTGACCGATTTCCTCGACGCTCACATGGTCCCGGTCATCAAGGGCCTCAATGGCGAGCCGTTTCTCATCGATCACCACCACCTCGCCCGCGCGCTCTACGACGAAGGCCTGAAAAGCGTGTTCGTGACCATGGTCGCGGACCTCAGCCGGCTGCCCAAAGACCATTTCTGGACCGCGATGTCGTTCCATGGCTGGGTGCACCCTTACGACGCCAACGGGCGGCGGCGGCCGTTTTCCGAGCTGCCGAAGACGGTCAAGGGCATGGAAGATGATCCCTATCGTTCGCTGGCCGGGGAATTGCGCAATCTCGGCGGCTTCGCCAAGGATTCATCGCCATTCTCGGAATTTCTGTGGGCCGATTTCCTGCGTCCGCGGATCAAGGCGAGGACCGTCAAGACGGACTTCGAAGGGGCGCTCGCCAAGGCGCTTACGATGGCCAAGAGCGGCGACGCGGACTACTTGCCGGGCTGGTGCGGGCCCCACGGCTATGCGTCACGCGCATCGGGCAAGGCGAAGGGTCAAAAGGGCAAAGACAAAACCGCCCGCGCCGCCTCGTCCTTTCAGGCGGCCGGCTGACGGCCCCTATCCGACCGATCTGCCTATCCCGCAAGCAGCAACCGCCTCGCCTCATCATAAACCGCCCGATCGCCGGCCGCGATGATGCGGCCTCCTTCGGCGGCGTTCCCGCCGTCCCAGGTCGAGATGACGCCGCCGGCCCCTTCGATGATCGGCGCGAGCGCGACGACGTCGTGGGCTTTGAGATTGGTTTCGACGACGAGGTCGATGAAGCCCGCCGCGAGCGCGCAATAGGCGTAGCAGTCGCCGCCGTAGCGGATCAGGCGGACCTCGTTTTCGACCCGGACGTAGCCCGCCCGGTCGGCCGCGTCGCGGATCAGAAGCGGGCTCGTGGTCATCAGCGTGGCCTGGCGCAAGGAAGCGCACGCGCGGGCGCGCAATGTCCGCGTCGTCCATTCGGACGGCGGCGCTTCGCCGCGGGACGGCGCGAGCGTACGCAGTCTTCGCCCGTTTGCCGTCGCCGTAGAACCGCTCGCGAGTGAACGGCTGGGCCATCATCCCATAGACCGGCTGGCCGCGGTGCATGAGTCCGATCAGCGTGCCCCAGGTCGGCAGACCCGAGATGAAACTCTTGGTGCCGTCGATTGGATCGAGCACCCAGACATATTCCGCCTCGGGGCGATCGCGCCCATATTCCTCCCCGATCACCCCATGCTCGGGGAAGGTCTGCGTGATCAGCCGCCTCATCGCCGCCTCGGCGCCCCGGTCGGCCTCGGTGACCGGATCGAAGACGCCGCCGCGCGATTTGTCCTCCGCACCGATCGCGCTGCGAAAAAACGGGAGAATCACTTCGCCCGACACCTGCGCGAGTCGGTCGACGAAGGCGGCAAAGTCGACGGCGGTCATGCAAGATCCCCCACAACTGCGACAAAAGTCATGCTCATTGCGCATATCTGCTATCCCAGCATGTGGGAGCTTGGCCCCCATCTAACCGGGCTATATCGTTATAGGTCATTGTTATAATGAATTTTATTTGCGTTGGGACCCGGTCGGCGGGCGGGAACCGGATTGCAACAGTCCCCTGAATTTAGTGGGCGGCTGCCCAACCGACGAAGAAAAGTCTTGCAACCACGGCAACCAGCGACGATATTGTTGCGGTGCGGCATGACCTGCCGCATATGCCCTCCTTGGGCGTTTCCTCCCTAAACTCAGGGCCGCCATGGCAACGTGGCGGCCTCCTTTTTTCACCCATCCCCAGGATCCGGGCGATTGTGCGCTGCATCAGGTGCCCGCTGCAGTGCGGGAGGGCCTTCGGCGCCGCCACTTCGGTCCCGCGCCTCACTCGGCGGCGAGCCTGCCCGCCTGCGTTTCCCCGCCGAACTCCTGCGCCAGCGCATTCGCCGCCGCGAACAGATCGTCCCTCAACGCCGTCCATCTCTCGGTCCTGACGATCCGGCGCTCGTCGAGATAGAGCGACCGGGCGATCTCGATCTGAACCGCATGAGCGCCTTCTGCGGGCGCGCCGAAATGCTCGGTGATGAACCCGCCGGCGAACGGCTTGTTGCGGCGAACCCGGTAGCCCGCGCCCTTCAGGCTCCCCTCGAGAGCCTCGACGACCGCGGGCGCCGCGCTCGCGCCGAAACGGTCCCCGAGCACGATGTCGAGTCCGCTGACATCGGCGGCGTTGGACGGCATCGAGTGGCAATCGAGCAGCACCGCGACCCCGAACCATGCGCGAGCGCGGTCCATCAGGGCCTTCAATTGGGCGTGATAGGGCCGATAGAGAGTTTCGATCCGGTTCAGACCGTCGGCGACCGAGATCGGTTTCCGGTAGATCGGCTGGGCGTCGCCGACAACCCTGGGAATGGTGCCGAGCCCGACCGCCACCCTGAGCGACCGGGTGTTGGCGAACTCGGGCAGGCGGCCATCGAAAATCTGCGGGTCGAGCTCGTAGGGCTCACGGTTCACATCGAGATAGGCGCGCGGAAAGAGGGCCCTGATGAGCGGCGCGCCGAGCGCGACGCACGGCAGGAACAGCTCATCGACGAAGGCGTCTTCCGAACGGCGCAGCGTCAGCGGATCGAGCCGGGAGGCGGCGAGGAAGCGCGGCGGATAGGTCGAGCCGGAATGGGGCGAACTGAACACGAGCGGCGAAGCCAACCGGGCCGGTTCGATCGTCTCGAACGGACGACCGAAGTCCTCAATTGCGATCCTTCCGACCTGTTCCATCGCACCTCCGACGAGCGCTTGCCCCAAACGCTCCGTTCGGCTTTACCATAACGCGGAATGCCGGGTCGACGCGAGCCTCGCGCCCTGGTTCAAGAAATCTTTACTGGGGCGCCGCAAAGTTGCAAGCTTCGCCAGGGGAGAGTGATGCAGACGCCGGTTGAGATTTCCGCCAAGATATTGCTTGCGGAGGACGATAACGACATGCGCCGGTTCCTCGTCAAGGCGCTGCAAAACGCCGGCTATGCCGTGACCTCCTTCGACAATGGGCTTTCTGCTTACGATCGGTTGCGCGAGGAGCCATTCGAGCTCTTGTTGACGGATATCGTCATGCCGGAGATGGACGGCATCGAGCTTGCCCGCCGCGCGACCGAGCTCGACCCGGAAATCAAGGTCATGTTCATCACCGGCTTCGCCGCGGTGGCGCTCAACCCCGGCAATGGGGCGCCGAAGGACGCCCGCATCCTTTCCAAGCCCTTTCATCTTCGCGATCTGGTGAATGAGGTGGAGCGGCTATTGCGGGCGGCGTGAGGCGCCCTCGGTCGAAAGCGAGCCCCGATGCGCGTGCTGGCGTTTTTCATCGCTGGGCTATGGGCCGCGATCGCCGCTCCAGCATTGGCCGAGGGCTCGCGCCTCGACGCTATCCTCGATCGCCAGACGCTTAGGGTGGGGACGACCGGCGACTATCCGCCATTTGCCGCGCTCGACAAGGCGAGCGGCGAATATTCCGGCTTCGACATCGATATGGCCCGGTCGCTCGCCAAGGCGCTCGGGGTTCCGGTCGCGTTTGTTCAAACAACTTGGGGCGGCCTCGCCAAGGGGTTGGCGGACCACGACTTCGACATCGCCGTGGGCGGCGTCTCGATCACGCTCGACCGGCAGAGGATCGGTTTCTTCTCCGCCCCCACCATGCGCGACGGCAAAACCCCGATCGCGCGCTGCGCCGATCAGGAAAAATATGCAACGCTGGCCGAGATTGATCGGCCAGGCGTCAGGGTGATCGCCAATCCCGGCGGGACAAACGAGCGTTTCGACCGCGCGCGTCTGCATGCGGCCGACATCGTCGTCTATCCCGACAATCTCACGATTTTCGACCAATTGGCCTCAGGCCGCGCGGATCTCATGATCACTGACGCCTCCGAGACCCGGTTCCAGGCGAAGATGCATCCGGGCGTGCTCTGCGCCATCCATCCCGACCAGCCGTTCGATTTCGCCGAGAAGGCCTATTGGATGGCCCCCGACCCGGCCTTGAAGGCCTTCGTCGACCAATGGCTGCATCTCATACAGGAGGACGGCGAATTCGGGGCGCTCTACGCCAAATGGTTCCGCTGAGGATTGGATTGGGGAAATGACTTCGGGCGGCCTCAGGAGCCGCCCGAATCCGACCAAGTTATGCCACTCTCACATCAGCGGCTGCTTGGGATGCCACCTCAATTCCGATACCAATGCACCGGGCAGGCGCCGTACTTCGGGAAGCAGTAGATCGGGTAGGCTGCGATCGAGCCAAGGTCGGCTACGCCGTCGACCACCCCATTGGCGGCTGTCGCGACGGGATTTTCGACCCGCGCGACGTAGCGATGTCCATTCCGCCAGGCATAGTGCGGCGCGTAGCGCTGGGCATGGTGACGCACGTAGGGGTGCTCGGCGGCGGCGGTGCGGCTGGGCGCGGACTCTGTCAAGCCTGGCGTGGGGGCCGGCTCGCTCAACGACGGCGCCGCCGCGCTAGGGGCCTCGCCGCTGGGCGAGGACGCGGTTGCGACGGATGGCGCTGTCATGGGGCCTGGCGTGAGCGCCGGCTCGATTATTGAGGGCGCAGACGTACTGGGAGACGCCGTTGCGACAGATGGAGATGTCGCGGAGCCTAGCGTAGGCGCCGGCTCGCTCGCTGAGGGCGCGGAAGTGCTGGGAGACGCTGTCGCCACGGATGGGGATGTAGCGGAACCCGCGGTGGGCGCCGGTTCATTCGCCGCGGCCGAAGACGCATCCGGCGCCGACGCCGACCCGTTGAGCGCCGCCGCTACCGCCCAGTCTGGCGTGGGGGCCGGCTCGCTCAGCGAGAGCGTCGACGCGTCTGCCGACGACGTCGCGGTTGAGGGAGCGCTGGCGGTCATGTCCGCCGAGGCGATCGGAATTGGAGCAAGCGAAGCAAAAGCGGCCGCGCCGAGCGCGATGGCCGAGACTCGAAGAACGCTGTGGGTCATTGAGACCTCCCTGTGCGATGGGCGGCGCCAAGCGCCGCGGGAACCCCAGTCGGCTTACCAACGTCCCAACCGAGCAACGGTTCCCGCTTGAGACCGCGCTCCGGAAAGGCGCGCGGTTCGCTCAAGTTTTGCATTAACTTCATGCGCTTTGACGCTGCGCCGGCGACAGAAAGTCTGCCTGCAAAACGCCCGCTCAAACGAAATCGGGCGACCCGAACGGGCCGCCCGACGCCGCAATGTCACGGAGGTGAAGTCAGCGGCTGCGCGCGCCGCCGCCGCCGCCGCCGAAGTGACCGCCGCCGCCGAAGTGGCCGCCGCCGCCGAATCCGCCGACATGGCCACCGGTGAAGCTGCCCATATGGCCGAAGTTCCCGCTCGAGACGTGGGCGCCGCCGGTATTGACGCTTCCGGCGTTCAAATGCCCGCCGAACGCGCGGCCAACGCCATAATGCCGGTAGCCGCCATAGCCGCCGTAACCGCCATAGTAGCCAGGCGCTCCGCCGTAGCCATAGCCATAACCGTAAGTGTCCGGATAGCCGGAGCCGTAATAATAGCCGGAGCACGAACCATTGTACGAACCGTAGGGATAAGCACCGCAGTCGTACGGATAACCGGCCGCGGCGCCGAGAGCGCCGCCGATCACTCCGGCGGCGACGGCCGCGCCGGGGTCATATCCATAGCCATAGCCATAGCCATAGGCGTAGCGATGGCCGTTGCGCCATACGTAGTGGCGATGGCCCACGCGGGCGCGGGCGACGCGCCCATACGAGCGATGGGCCACCCGCCCGGCCGAGGCGTGCGCGACATGCACATGCGTGGCATGGACGGAGTGATGGACAGCCGCCTCGGCGGCGGCAAGCGGGGACAGAATGGCAAAAGCCGCCGCGCCGAGCGCGATGGCAGAAGTTCGAACAGAGCCGTGGGTCATAGCGACCCCTTTCTGGCTAGCGGCGCGACGCGCCGCGAATACGCCCCCGTTGCGCCGGTACATAGATCGGCGCTGGGCAGTCACAAGATCGGAGCCAATCACGAATTCGCGCGTCGCCGCGTTTTGACGGTTCCAGATGCGAAACAAAGGCCCCGCAGGCCTGAAAGAGCAAGTATAGCATCGACAGCTCGATCCGAATTCTGACCCGCAATCTTCACGCTCGTTGCCGGAGGCGTGAGACGAGCGTCTCGATCGCTTGAGATCTTGCCCGGACGTCCGTTTGACTGACGACCGGTCGCCAGAACAACGCGCCGGACAATCGGTTGGTTCCACGCCCGCGGGCCGCCTCGTGGCGGGCGGCTTCGCTGCGCGTTCAGGCGTTCATCCTGTTGCTTTTTCGACGCGGGCACGCTCTTGACGGCGGCGCGTTACCTCCCTATTTGAGCCCCGTTAGCACTCGCCATGGGTGAGTGCCAGGCCAAGTTCGCGCCCCGAGCGGGCGATTTCGAAAGAGGAAACATTCATGAAATTCCGTCCCCTGCATGACCGCGTCGTCGTTCGCCGCCTCGAAGGCGAGGAAAAGACGAAGGGCGGCATCATCATTCCGGACACCGCCAAGGAGAAGCCGCAGGAAGGCGAAATCATCGCCGCCGGCCCAGGCGCCCGCGACGAAAGCGGCAAGCTCGTCCCCCTGGACGTCAAGGCCGGCGACAAGGTGCTGTTCGGCAAGTGGAGCGGCACCGAGGTCAAGATCGACGGCGAGGAGCTCCTGATCATGAAGGAGTCCGACATCATGGGCGTGATCGAAGGCACGGCCTCCTCCTCGAAAAAAGCCGCGTAAGATCAAAATCTTCCCACGAATCCTTAAGGACTGAAATCAATGGCTGCCAAGGACGTACGCTTTTCTTCCGATGCGCGCGACAAGATGCTGCGCGGCGTCGACATTCTCGCCAACGCCGTCAAGGTGACCTTGGGCCCCAAGGGCCGCAACGTCATTCTCGACAAGTCGTTCGGCGCGCCTCGCATCACCAAGGACGGCGTGACCGTCGCCAAGGAGATCGAGCTCGACGACAAATTCGAGAACATGGGCGCGCAGATGGTGCGCGAAGTGGCCTCGAAGACCAATGACACCGCGGGCGACGGCACCACCACCGCCACGGTCCTCGCCCAGGCGATCGTGCGCGAAGGCGCGAAGCTCGTCGCCGCCGGCATGAACCCAATGGATCTCAAGCGCGGCGTCGATCACGCGGTCGCCGAAGCCGTCAAGGACATCGCCAAGCGGTCGAAGAAGATCAAGGAATCCTCCGAGGTCGCCCAGGTCGGCTCGATCGCCGCCAACGGCGACAAGTCGATCGGCAAGATGATTGCCGACGCGATGCAGAAGGTCGGCAACGAGGGCGTCATCACGGTCGAGGAGGCCAAGAGCCTCGAGACCGAGCTCGACGTCGTCGAGGGCATGCAGTTCGATCGCGGCTATCTCTCGCCCTATTTCATCACCAACGCCGAGAAGATGCTGGCCGAGCTCGAGGACGCCTATATCCTCATTCACGAGAAGAAGCTCTCGTCGCTCCAGCCGATGCTGCCCGTGCTCGAGGCGGTCGTCCAGACCGGGAAGCCCTTGGTCATCATCGCCGAGGACATCGAGGGCGAGGCCCTGGCGACGCTGGTCGTCAACAAGCTGCGCGGCGGCCTCAAGGTCGCGGCGGTCAAGGCGCCGGGCTTCGGCGATCGCCGCAAGGCGATGCTCGAGGACATCGCGATCCTCACCGGCGGCACGATGATCGCCGAAGACCTCGGCATCAAGCTCGAGAACGTCACCGTTCAGATGCTTGGCAAGTCCAAGCGGGTGCGGATCGAGAAGGAGAACACCACGATCATCAACGGCGCCGGCAAGAAGGCCGACATTGAAGGCCGTATCGGCCAGATCAAGGCGCAGATCGAGGAGACGACCTCCGACTACGACAAGGAGAAGCTGCAGGAGCGCCTGGCGAAGCTCGCCGGCGGCGTGGCGGTGATCCGGGTCGGCGGCGCGACCGAGGTCGAGGTCAAGGAGAAGAAGGATCGCGTCGACGACGCGCTCAACGCCACCCGCGCAGCGGTCGAGGAGGGCATTGTCGCCGGCGGCGGCGTTGCGCTCCTGCGGGCCAAGATCGCGGTATCCAAGCTCAAGAGCGAGAACGCCGACGAGCAGGCCGGCATCAGCATCGTCTTGAAGGCGCTCGAAGCGCCGATCCGCCAGATCGCCGAGAATGCCGGCGCCGAAGGCTCGATCGTGGTCGGCAAGGTCAGCGAGCACAAGTCGCAGACCTGGGGCTTCAACGCCCAAACTGACGAATATGTCGACATGATCGAGGCCGGGATCGTCGATCCGGCGAAGGTTGTGCGCACGGCGCTGCAGGACGCAGCCTCGGTCGCGGGCCTCCTCATCACCACCGAGGCGATGGTCGCCGAAGTGCCGAAGGACAAGCCCGCTATGCCGATGGGCGGCGGTGGCGGCGGCGGCATGGGCGGTATGGACTTCTAAGGTCCAGCTTCCCCACGCAGACAACGGAAAGGGCGGCTTCGGCCGCCCTTTTTGTTGGCGCATGTCGCGGGCCGCTCGTGAGCGAAGGATCAAACCACGAAATCGCCTTTAAAATGGACCCAACTCCGCCTTATCGGGGCGGAGGCCGCTGCGCCATTGATTAGACTCGCGAGGCGACATGATTTCGCCAGGGACCGCGACGCCCTTGTTATCGCCGGGCTCCTGTCGACGCTTCTGCACTTGGCGTTGCTCAAATGGCTCGTCGGCTATTCGCCGGCGCCGGCCGTCAACGCGCCCGTGCCGGAAACCGAGATAATCCTCGCCTCCCCTTCCGACATTGAAAGCGACAGGGCGCCGGCGGCAAAGACTGCGCTTCCGCCATCGGCGCCCAAGGGCGCCCCGGAGATCCAGGCTCGTTTGGCGCCGCCGGATGCGTTGGCGCCAGACGCGCGGCGCGAGCCACAGAGCAACTCGTGGGCGCAATCCCGCGTCATCCTCTCGTCGCAGGAATTGGCCGACCCGCGCAATCGCAAGACGGTCGAGTCGCTCAAGCATCTGGAGCCGCAAACGCGCGCGCAGCAAATGTGCGATTTCGAAGCGATCCTTCAGATCAATCGGCAATTCAACGCATATGCCGTTGATTTCGTCATCGCGTACGTCAGGGAGGCGGCGGTTCGAAAAGGCGACGCGGTCATCGCCCATGGCGCGGCGTTTCACAGCAACGGACGATGGTACAATCTCGCCTTCGAATGCCAATTGTCGACCAGTCAGCGAGATGTCGCTCATCTCAAATTCAAGGTTGGCGATGCGATACCAAGCGAGCAATGGGCGGATCTCAATCTCCCAAAGGCGCCCGCTAATCCGCTCGGCGGCGACTAAGACCGACCCACCGCGCGAAACACCTGCCACGGCTCCGGGATCCCCTTCAGCGCATGGGCGCCGAAATCCTCGAATTTTATGCCTGAGCCCGCGACCAGATCCTTGACGGTGCGCGATACCAGCACATCGTTGGGCCCGCCGAGGCTCGCAACCCGGGAGGCGATGTGTACCGCGATCCCCCGCACGTCGTTCTCGGCAAGCTCGACTTCGCCGGTGTGAACGCCGATGCGCACCGGCACATTGAACCCACGGAGCGAATCGCGAATGGCGCTGGCGCATTGGATAGCGCGGGCCGGCCCATCGAAAGTCGCCAGGAACCCGTTGCCCAGCGACTTCACCTCCTTCCCGCGGAAACGCGAAAGCTCCCGCCGCACCGTCTTGTCATGCGCTTCAAGAAGGTCGCGCCACGCTCGATCGCCCTGCGCGTCCGCGCGTTTGGTCGAGTTGACGATGTCCTCGAAGACCACAGTCGCGAGCACTCGATCGACCGCCGGAGCCGATCGCGCGCCCGTCAAGAACTCCTCGGTCTCCGCGAGCATTCTATCGCTCGCGTCGTCGTCGAGAAAGAAAAGGTGATCCTCTCCTGGAATCTCCAGCAAGCGGGCGCCGGGAATGCGCGCAGCCAGTTCACGGCCGCCTTCGACGCTGACCAGGTGGTCGCCGGTGCGGTGCATGACCAAGGTCGGAACCTTTATCGAATGAAGGATGCCGGAAATGTCGATCTCGCGGTTCATACGCATCAAGGCAATCGCCGCCGAGGGACTGGCGCCAAGCCGCTCGAATTTGCCCCACCATTCCTGCAGCGCCGGGTCGCTCGCCTTCGACGGGGCGAAGGCTGGCAAACTCTTGCCGCTGCCCCAGGCCTCGTCCATGTACTTCATCAACGCGTCAAACTCCTCGTCGGTCGCCATCCAGTGACGAAACCGCGCAAACGCCCCGTAGAGGACGAGCGACTGCGTTCGTTCGGGATGACTGGCGGCGAACAGCGCGGCGAGCGAACCGCCCTCCGAAATGCCAAAGAGGGCGGCGCGCTCGACGCCGACCGCGTCCATGACGGCGCGGAGATCGTCCATCCGTTCGTCCAGGTTCGGCAGGTGCGCGACCCGATCTGACAGCCCGGTCCCGCGCTTGTCGAACAGGACGACCCGACAGAAGCCGCCAAGCTTGTTCAACGAGCGCGCGAAATGCGGCTCGTCCCAGTAATTCTCGATATGAGAGACGAAGCGCGGCGCCACAATCAGGTCGGGGCCTTCGCCGAACACCTGATAGGCGACATGGATGTCGCCGCTCTTTGCGTAGCGTGTAACGGGGGGCATGGCGGTCTCCTCCAAGGAGGCCTTCCAAGCATAGCGCAATTGAACCGGGTTGGGGCCTTGAACTGTCGAGCCCCAGCCGGAGCCGCACAGCAATCGGCAGAGGTGGGTCGCGCATCGGCGCCACAATTCTATACAAGGCGCCCAATAAGGCGGCTTTGTTCCGGTACGCCGACCGCCCGAACCTTCCGGAATCGCCTTTCGAACAGTCGTTTGCCTCCGCCCGGCCGTCGCCCCCATCTGGCACGAGCGTTGCAACCCGAGATCCCGCAGACGATCGCTCAATCGCGAGGTGGTGTTGGAGCCGGCGGACCTCGAACTTGTTCATCTCACCAAGCGCTATGGCGCGGCGACCGCGGTCGATTCGATCGATCTCAAGGTTCCGGCCGGCGCCTATTGCTGTCTGCTCGGACCGTCGGGCTGCGGCAAGACGTCGACGCTCAGAATGATCGCCGGCCACGAGAGCGCGACCGAAGGCGACATCCTGATCGGCGCGACCAATGTCACCGAACTGCCGCCGGCCAAACGCGGCACGGCGATGATGTTCCAGAGCTATGCGCTCTTTCCCCATCTCTCCTGCGTCGACAACGTCGCCTTTTCGCTCAAGATGAAGGGCGTCGATAAGGCCGCACGGCGCAACAAGGCGATGGAGTTCCTCGATCTCGTCGCCATGACCCAGTACGCCGAGCGCGTTCCGGCGCAATTGTCGGGGGGGCAGCAGCAGCGGGTCGCGCTCGCCAGAGCGCTGGTCACCAATCCCCAGATCCTGCTCCTCGACGAGCCGCTGTCGGCGCTCGACCCGTTCTTGCGGGTCAGGATGCGGGCCGAGCTTCGCCGCTTCCAGAAACAGCTCAATATCCCGTTCATCCACGTCACCCATGGCCAGGACGAAGCGCTGGCACTCGCCGATCAGGTCGTCGTGATGAACAAGGGGCGGATCGAGCAGATCGCCACGCCGCGCGAGCTGTTTGAAAAGCCGGCGACGGAGTTCATCGCCCGGTTTCTCGGCGGTCACAATGTGATCGAGACCCCGCTCGGTCCGGTCGCGGTGCGCGCCGACCGGATCACGCTGCGCCGGAGCATGAACGGCGCGGGCGCCAATGAGGCGCGGCTCGTCGCCGCGGTGCGCGCCATCGAATATCAGGGCGCCCATTACCAGGTTGCGCTCGACCACTCCGGCTATTCCGAACTCACCGCCCTGGTCAGCGACGAAAACTTCGCCGGCGAACCGTTGAGCGTCGGCGACAATGTGTCGGTCCTTTGGGCCGACAAGGACGTGCACGCGCTTGCCCCGGCGCCGTGAGACTATTGGGAATCAGGAGGAGAAAGCGATGTCGAAGAAGCATGTAAAGACGGTGAATGGCCTCAGCCGCCGCGCCCTACTCAAAGGAGCCGCGGGCCTCGCCGGCGCCGCGGCCGGTTCGGGCGCGATTACCGGCTTTCCGTATGTCTGGTCGCAGGAAGAGAAGGTGCTGCGTTATCTCGGCACCGCGGTGAACCAGTCGGACGACATCACCAAGAAGGTGAAGGAAGACACCGGCATCACCATCCAGAACATCGTCGCCACCACCGACGACGTCACCAAGCGGGTGATCACCCAGCCGAACTCGTTCGACATTCTCGACACCGAATATTTCAGCCTGAAAAAGCTGATTCCGTCGGGCAACATCAAGTCGATGGACGCCAATAAGATCAAGGAGTTCGACAACATCACGCCGGTCTTCACCAAGGGCCAACTGCCGAATGGCAAAGTCATCGGAGACCAGGGCACCGCGCCGAAGAAGGTGATGTTCCTCGAAGGCGAGAACTCGACCAAGTTCTCGGCCACCCCGACCGAGTGGGTCACGCTGATCCCGACCGTTTACAACGCCGACACGCTCGGCATCCGGCCCGACCTCATCAAGCGGCCGATCTCGAACTGGTCCGAATTGCTCAATCCCGAATTCAAGGGCAAGGCGGCAATTCTCAACATTCCCTCGATCGGCATCATGGATGCGGCGATGGTCGTCGAATTGACCGGCAAGTACAAATATCCCGACAAGGGCAACATGACGAAGCCCGAGATCGACATGACGATGGCCGTCCTCACCGAGGCCAAGAAGGCCGGCCAGTTCCGGGCCTTCTGGAAGGACTTCAACGAGAGCGTCAACCTGATGGCGTCGGGCGAGACAGTGATCCAGTCGATGTGGTCGCCCGCGGTGACCGCGGTGCGCACCAAGGGCATCCCGTGCGTCTTCCAGCCGCTGAAGGAGGGCTATCGCTCCTGGGCGTCCGGTTTCTGCATGTCCAAGGGCGTGACGCCCAAGCAGGCCGACATGGTCTACGAGTTCGTCAATTGGTACCTGTCGGGATGGGCGGGCGCCTATCTCAACCGCCAGGGCTATTATTCCGCCGTCCTCTCCACCGCCAAGGCCAATATGGAGCCCTACGAATGGGCTTATTGGATGGAAGGCAAGCCCGCCGAACAGGACATCAAGGGACCCGACGGCTCGCTGCTCGAAAAGGCCGGCGCGACGCGGGACGGCGGCTCCTACGACGATCGCATGGGCAACGTCGCCTGCTGGAACGCGGTCATGGACGAGAACGACTACATGGTCCGCAAATGGAACGAGTTCATCGCCTCATGAAGCGAAGCGCTACCCTTCCCCAGCTCCGCCTGGGGAAGGTGGCGCGGTGCGCCGGACGGGGTGTGGCCCGCCGCCGCGGCGCTGGCAGAATTGCGCGAGTGTCGCCACGAACTTGCATAGAGCCAGCCTTGCTTTCCACACCTTCAAGCATTGAGCGATGACCGCCAGGAACACCATCGACCGGGTCGGCGTGCCCGGCTGGCTTCAGGCCATGCCGTTCGGCCTCGTGTTCCTGTTCTTCTTCGTCATCCCGCTCATCCTCGTCGTCATCGTCAGCTTCTGGGACTACAACGACTATGAGATGCTGCCGTCCTTCACCACGCGCAGCTATACCGAGACCTTCGAGGGCTGCCTTGCCCAATTCCCGGACCTCTGCACGATCCTGAGGACATATGTATCGACGGCGAAATTCTGTTTCATCGTCTGGCTGACGACGCTCGTCATCGGCTTCACGGTCGCCTATTTCCTCGCCTTTTACGTGCGCACGGTGACCATGCAGATGGTCCTGTTCCTCGTCTGCACGATCCCGTTCTGGACCTCGAATGTGATCCGGATGATCTCCTGGATTCCGCTGCTTGGCCGCAACGGTCTCGTCAACCTCGCGCTCGAGCGCGCCCATATCGTCGACAGGCCGGTCGAATGGCTGCTCTATTCGCCGTTCTCGGTCGGCCTCGCCTTCACCCACCTCTTCACCTTCTTCATGGTGGTGCCGATCTTCAACTCGATGATGCGCATCGACCGCCGGCTCATCGAGGCGGCGTACGATTCCGGCGCCTCCGCGTGGCAGACGCTGTGGAATCTGATCATTCCTCTCTGCAAGCCCGGCATCGTCATCGGCTCGATCTTCGTCGTCACCATCGTGATGGGCGATTTCATCACTTTCGACGTCATGGGCGGGGAACAGATCGCTTCCGCCGGCAAGGTCGTCGAGACCCGCCTCAACGCCCTGCAATTCCCGCCCGCGGCGGCGAATGCGGTCATCCTGCTTGCGGTTACGCTCATGATCATCGTCGGCCTGAACCGCATCGTCGACGTACGCAAGGAGCTCTGAGGATGTATCAGCCGAGCAAGCGCCCCCACCACCGGCCTTCGGCCGGTCCCCCTCCCCCGCTACGCGAGGGAGGATACGCAGCGTCTTTCCTCCCCCATGGAGCGTCAGCGGAATGGGGGAGGGGGACCATGCGAAGCATGGTGGAGGGGGCCGCGCCGCCCAGCCTTTCGCATCCTGGAGCGCTCTGAGATGGGCGAGGGCCGCTCACCGGCGTTCTACTGGCTCGCAGCCTTTTTCGCCGCCTTCGTGCTCTTTCTCTATGGGCCGATGATCGTCATCTTCATCCTGTCGTTCCAGGGTCCGACCGGCGGCCTCACCTTTCCGCTGAACGGCCTCTCGACCCATTGGTTCGAGCGACTATGGCATGGCGGCGGCATCGTCGACATCAGCGGCGCCTTCGAGCGCTCGCTCAAGCTCGGCGTGGTGGTGATGGTCCTCACCGTCCTGCTCTCGCTCACCGCTGGCCTTGCCTTCCGTAAGCGCTTCCAGGGCTCGGACCTCCTGTTCTTCGTCGCGGTCGCGAGCCTTATCGTGCCCTCGATCGTCACCTCGCTCGGCATCGCGCTCGAATTCCGCCTGCTCGACGACTTTATCAAGAACCACGGGCCCGAGTGGCTGGCCGGCGACCTCAAGACGACGATGGGGACTTTCACCTCCGGCCTCGGCGCCCATCTCACCTGGACGCTGCCCTTCGGCCTCCTCGTCATGTTCGCGATCTTCAATCGCTTCGACGCCCGCTACGAGGAGGCGGCGCGCGACCTCGGCGCGACGCCGTGGCAGACGCTGCGCTTCGTCATCCTGCCGATCATCCTGCCCTCGGTCATCGGCGTCGGGCTGTTCGGCTTCACCCTGTCATGGGACGAGATCGCGCGCTCGAGCCAGGCAATGGGCGAGCACAACACGCTGCCGATGGAGCTCCAGGCGCTGACGACGACCGTCACGACGCCGGAAATCTATGCGCTGGGCACCGCGACCACCGGCGTCTCGTTCGCGGTCATCGCGCTCGCGCTGTTCACCATCACCGTCATCCGCGCCCGCCAGGCCCGCTTCGGCTCCGACGCCGGCCAGGCGTGAGGTTCGATCACGCACGCCGCGGCTGGCTGACGCCTATCATGGCGTCGCGCGACACCAACCCGGCGAGCCGCTCCTCGCTCCATCCGTCGGTGCCTGCCGGGCGCTGCGGCAACACGAGATAGCGCATGTCGGCGGTGGAATCATGCACACGCACCGCGACATTGTCGGCGATCTCGGTTCCGAACTCGCGTAAGACCGCTCGCGGCTCGCGCACCGCCCGCGAGCGGTAGGCGCGGCTCTTGTACCAGTCCGGCGGCAGCCCGAGGAGCCAGCGCGGGTAACATGAGCACAAAGTGCAGACGACCACGTTGTGGGTGTCGGGCGCGTTCTCGACCACCACCAGCTTGTAGGGTCCGCGATCGAAGCCGGCGGCGACGCATGCCTCGCCGCCGTCTTGAAGCAGCAATTTCCGGTACTCGGGATCGACCCACGCTTTGGCGACGACGCGCGCGCCTTGCGCCGGGCTGCGGCTGTCCATGTTCTCGACCTGCTTGCGCACCTCATCGGCGGTGAAAACGCCCTTGTCGATCAGGAGCTCGCGCAAGCCGATCTCCATCGCCCGGTAATAGGTCAGGGTGTCGTCGAGATCGGCGCGAGGCGGATGGCGATGCGCGGTCGCAGCCCCATGCGGATGGCCGTCGTCATGATCATGGTCGTCAGCGCTCATGGCGACGGCTCCAGCCAATGTTGAAAGATCTCGATATCGACGGTATCGGCGTCCCGCCCGGCATAGTCCGGCCAGACGTCGCCCTGGCGGAAACGCACGCGGTAGAGCGGCTGCCGCGGCAGGCCGGACCGCGCATAGGCGAGTTCCTCGGGGTTGCCATAGACGCCGCACAGCCGTTCTACAATTCCGGCCTTGCCGCGCACGTAATAGGGCGTCCTGACATGCCCCGGGGGATAGGCGAGGCGCACGGCGACGCGATCGCCAGGCCGAAATCGAGCCTCGACCGCGTCAGAGTGAGACATCGGCGCGCCCTTCGACCTCCGCGATCTTGCGGCCAAGCTCGTCAAGGCTGACTACGCCGCGCTGGATCATCGTCTGCGCGACGGAATGCATCCAGCGCTCGTAATAGGTCATCCGGTCATAGGCGTCGGCGCCGAGCGCCTCGATGTTTCGCCTGAGCTCGTCGACGGTCATCAGCCCCTTTGCCGAGAGCAGGACCAGCATCGCGTCGACGCGTTTCTCCCATAACGCGTAATCGTGCTCGCTCGCATCGACCGCCCCCGCAGGCAGCCCACCCATATCGTGGTGCGCGTGTCTCGGATCGATTGGGGCGTCGGGGTCGGTCATCGCCAAAGAGCCCTTCCAACACACGTTAAGATGCGGAATTCGCCCCCGCTCCACTGCGATCCTGCCCCGGCCGCGCAACAATCGCAACGTCCCCCGGCCCTTCCCGGTGCCGGGAAATGAGCGGCCTGTGCGAGGGCGCTTGCTGACTGGCGACGAGGCGAGGCCTTCCGTTCGCCGCGCCTGCGAGTCGGGGCTGGGAATGGGAAAACCGCCGCCTAAGCCCATTCTGTCGATTTGTCTTTACGAAAATCAGAAATCGTAGTAGCTTGGCCTGGTCGCCGGCTGAATCGCGGCCGGGCTGGCGAAGGCCGATGGCGGCAAAGTAGGAGAGAAGAGTTTTTGCCCAAGAGTCGGCGCAACCCGTTGAAAAGGCTCATTCCAGACAAGCAAATCCAAGCCTTTTCCTTTGATTTGTTTTGCTCGGTTTTGCCTGGGCTTGGCTGGCTTTGGGAAAATTTGGAAAAAGGCTTGGATAACACATGATTGACACGATAATTAGTTCGGCCCGAACATTGCGGAGAATTCATCCCCGCCCCCACCCCGCGGCCCTTCTATTGACCCAGCGCGTCTGCTAGGGCGCGCTTTCGCTTTTCGCCCCCGCTCAAGGTCCCCGCCCCATGCGCCTCGTAAGCCTGGCCGTTTTCGCAGCCGTCGCGCTCGTCGTCGGCGCCTACGAACGGGACGGCATGGCGCTGCTCATCGGCGGCGCCTCAGCGCTCGCGGCGCTCGCATCGCTGCCGCGGTTCAGGACCTCGATCTTTCTCTCGATCCTCTCAGACATTTTCGCCGCCGAGACGGTCCTGTTCGGCCTCGCCGACATCATCGTCCTTCTCGGCTACTGGCCGAAAGCCTACGAGGACTATCAGCTGCCGAGCTATCTGCCGCTCGCGACCGCGCTGTTCGGCGTCCTCATCTTCGCGGTCTCGCACATTCCTTTCGTCCAGAGGATGTTGAGGATCACCGATCCCTTCTTCGCCGCTCGCACGCCGATCACGATCCGTCCGTGGCCTTTGCCGCCGATCGCGCTCCCGCAAAGCCTCTACGCCCGCATCAACGTCTTCTTCCTGATCCTCATCAATCAGTTCCAGGTCGCGCTCGGGGTTCGGGTCAACTTCTTCTACCGGGCGTTCGGCAACGCCATCCAGGTGCCCGACGCAGCGCATATGAACGACTTCTGGCATCAGCTGCTGTGGGTTTTCACGCCCTTGGTGACGATCTCGATCCTTGCGTTTCTGGTCGAGTTCTACGTGTCCCTGAACTTCGTCCTGCAATGGCGGCGCTGGATGACGGCGTCCTACACCTCCCGCTGGCTCCTGAACTCGATGCACTATCAGCTGGCGGTGAGAGGCGGAGAGACCGACAACCCCGACCAGCGCATCTCCGAGGACATCGGCGGATTCATCAGCGGCGAGGGCGGTCGCGGAACCTACATGAACGTCGGCATATACAACTACACCATCCAGGCGATGTCGACCGCGACCAATTTGGTGGCGTTCTCGATCATTCTGTGGGGAATCTCCGGGGCCATGGATCCGACGATCTTCGGCGTTACGATTCACGGCTTCCTGTTCTGGGTCGCCGTCCTCTACGCCTGCTTCGCCACTGGCATGATGCACCTCATTGGCCGATCGCTATCGCGGCTCATGTTCCGCCAACAGGCGGTCGAAGCGAATTTCCGCTTCGATCTCGCGCGCGTCCGCGAGTTCAGCGAGCAGATCGCCCTCCTGAAGGGCGAGGACCGGGAGATCGATCGGGCGGGCCGGGTGTTCGACGACGTGTTCACCACCGTCCAGCGCATCATCCGCGTGCGCACGTTCCTGAACTCGTTCCTCCAGTTCTATACCCAGATCTCGTCGATCATTCCCTATGTGTTCGTCGCGCCCTTCTATTTCGTGGTGAAGAAGGTCGACTTCGGCACCTTCAACCAAGCGGCCGACGCCTTCTCGAACGTCAATTCGGCGATGAACTTCTTCGTCAATCAGTACACCGGCCTTGCCGCGTTCAGCGCCACCATCCAGCGTTTGAGCTCCTTCGAGGACGCCTTCGCCCGCGCCCGCGCCGACGAGCAAAAGCAGCCCCGGATCGAGACCGCCGCAGGGGATGGCCCGATCCTGTCGATCCCCGACCTTGATCTTGCCCTGCCCGACGGGCGCAAGCTCGCTCATGTCGGCGACCTCGCCTTGATCCCGCAGGAGTCGACGCTCGTTCTTGGCCCTTCGGGCATCGGCAAGTCGACGCTCTTCCGCGCCATCGCGGGCATCTGGTCATTCGGCAAGGGTGAAATCCATCAGCCGGCCTACGCCAAGCTGATGCTGTTGCCCCAGCGGCCCTACATCCCCAACGGACCGCTGCGCGAGGCGCTCGCCTACCCTGGCGCAAGCTCGAATTTCACCGACCAGCAGCTGAGCGATGCGCTGATCAAGGTCGGCCTTCCCGCGCTGGCGGAACGGCTCGATGAAAGCGAGACTTGGCAAATGCGGCTCTCGGGCGGCGAGCAGCAACGGCTCGCGATCGCGCGCGCGCTGCTGGCCAAGCCTGACTGGCTGTTCCTCGACGAATCGACCGCTTCGCTCGACGAGAAGAGCGAGGCCGATCTCTATCGCGCCATTTCCCAGACGCTGCCCGGCACGACGCTGGTCTCGATCGGCCACCGCGCGACCCTCAACGCCTTCCACAAGCGCCGGATCATTTTCGAAGCCCACGACGGAGCGCCAGCGACGATCGCAGGCGCAGCGGCGCCGGCTGCATGATCGCCCTCAAAGCGAGCGGGCGAGCCGCATCGATCCGCGCGGTCCCTTGATCACCAGGTCGCCGTTGACAAGGTCCCAGACAGGGCTGCCGAGAAGGCTGGTCAGGAAGCCCGCCTCGAGCGCCATCGCGTCCTTGTCGCATTGCTTCTTGGTCAGCGCATAGGGGCCTACCGCGAGATGCTGATCCTTGACCGGATACATCGTCGCCGACCACGAATTGCAGCCCGTGTACCCTGAGCCGCGCAACGATCCGTCGATCTTCAGGCTGACGTCGACCCCGGAGGGAACCGGCTTGCCGTTGAGCTCGCGCAGCGACCAGGTCTGGTCGAGCGGAAAATTCTTCTGCAGCGGCGGCAGCGGCTTCGGCGGCGCGTCCTTGTCCTCGGTCTGCGGGCCGCCGCCTGCGTGTGCTGCAGCGGCGAAACAAAAGGCGGCGGCGGCGACCGCCACGACTGAAAGCAGTTTCCTCATGTGCGTACCCTAAATCCGAGGGTTCGGCCCCTCTTACCACTTCCCCAACCAGGCCCGGCGAATCGCCCGAGCCGCTTATTCGTCTGGCGGCAGAGCTTGCATTTTTTGTGGCGAAGGCGGCGGCTTGCCCTTGAATTTCGGCCCTCCGGGCCAAAAATTATGGACCGCGGGATCCGTGGGAACCCGCAACGGCGGGCACCGCCAAGCAATGGGGCGTTCGCCGTCATATCGCTCAACGAAGAGGATGTGCACATGTTGAATTACGATCTCTCGCCGTTTTACCGTTCCACCGTCGGTTTCGACCGTCTGCTCTCGATGCTCGACAAGGTTGCGGGAGGCGAGCCGAACGCTCCCGCCTATCCCCCCTATAACATCGAGCGCACCAGCGAGAACGCCTATCGCATCACGCTCGCGGTCGCCGGGTTCGGCGAACACGAGCTGACGGTCGAGACGCGCGACGGCACGCTGACCGTGCGCGGCTCCAAGGAAACCGGGGTAAAGGACGACGCCAAGCGCGAAGTCCTCTATCAGGGCATTGCGGGGCGCGCCTTCGAGCGCAGGTTCCAGCTTGCCGACCACGTCGTCGTGACCGGCGCGAGCAGCGAGAATGGTCTGCTCCATATTGATCTGGTGCGGGAGGTTCCCGAGGCTCAAAAGCCGCGCACCATTGCGATCAACAAGGGCGGCAAGACGATAGAGGCCGTCAAGGCTTCAACGGCGCAGGCCGCGTAAACCGTCTGACGCGGACTGCGCGCGAAACGAGGGCGCCCGATCGAGGGCGCCCTTTTCGTCTATTCGAACAGCGCCGGCGGAACGACGCTGACCTTCGACTTGTCGCTCGCCCCGGCGGATGGGGCGGGCGCCGTCGTCTCCGGCGCCGCGCCTGAAGGCTGCGATTGCGCCTCAGCCTGCGGCTCGGTCTGGGCGGGCGCCGGCTTGGCTTCGGGCGCCGCGGGCGCTACCGAGGTGTTCTCACTCTCGCCCGGCGAAGACTCGATCTTCGGCTCCGGCTTGGGCGAGGGCGGCGCCGACTCGTCCGGCTTGGCCGCCTCGCGCGGAGCGGGGGGCGGCAGCGGCGGCGAAACCGTCAGCGGCGCGGCGGGGGCGATTTTTGCCGACGAGATCTTGCGGGCGGTTGCCGCGGGCTTCGACTTGGGCCTCGTCAAGTCCGGCGCCGGCGGTGAGTCGAACGGGCTGATTGCGCTCGGAATGCCGGCGTTCGTCGGTCCACCATAGGCGGACTTCCCCGCCGGGCCGCCATCGGGCGCCTGCGGGAATCCTGGGCCTGGCGGCGGCTGGACGAAGCCCGGCGGCGGGCGGCCGGCAAATTCGCCATCGCGGAGGGCGAATCTGGGACCGAAGTTTCGAGGCGGGGCGCTGAAGCGTTCGAGGATCTCCCCGTTCCTGTCGTCGATGACCAGGCGCTGATAGCCCGCGGGGCCGGCGCGGACATCGGCGAGATAGACCCCAGGGCGCCGTTGGAGCGGCGCGATCAGCACATAGCCCTGCGCCTCGAGCTGCTGCGCGATGGCTCCCGAGGGGGCGATAGCTCTCCACGGCGGCAGCCATTGCGCCATCGCGGGGGGAACGGCGGCGAAGGCGATGAGCCCGCCTAGCGCCGAACCCGCCAAGAGCCGGCGCAACGCTGCATTCATCCGTATGGTCATCGTTTTGTCGCTCCGCGCCTTTCTCGGCCCGATCTGCGCCAACAATTGCGGCGCGGTTACGGCGTCGCCGGGGCGGAGACCGGCGCGCCGGCGCAAACGCCGAGGAGGCGATCAATTTCGCTCGGTGCAGTTTCGAACGACGTCACCAGCCTCACCAGCGTTTCGCCCGTTCGTGGCGTCTTGTCCGGCGCGAGCGATCGGGTGGTCCAGTCGTGGAGCCGCGCGCCGGCTGCGCGCCATCGCTCGAGCAACGCGTTCGGCGCGACGACAAAGACCTCGTTGGCCTCGGTCCGCCATGCGATCCGCACGCCCGGAGTCGCCGCAAGGCCGCGAGAAAGCCGGCGCGCGGAACTGTTCGCCCGCTCCGCCAACCGCAGCCAAAGCTCGTCGGCGAGATAGGCCTCCATCTGGGCGCCGAGAAAGCGTCCCTTGGACAGCGTCTGGCCGCCGCGCTTGCGTTGAAAGGCGAAATTATCCGCCCGGGCGGAATCGAAAAACACGACCGCCTCGCACGCGAGCGCGCCGTTTTTCGTCGCCCCGAGCGTGAGAATGTCAACCCCGGCCCGCCAGGTCATGCCGGCCGGCGTCGCCTTCGCCGAGACGAGCGCGTTGGCGAAGCGGGCGCCGTCCATATGAACCCCAATCCCGCTCCGGTGAGCAATCGAGCTGAGCTCCGAGACTTCGGTGACGCCATAGACCGTCCCTGCTTCCGTCGCCTGCGACAGCGAGAGGGCGCCCGGCTGCGACGACTTGACGAGCCCGCGCGGAAACCGCTGCAGCGTCTCCCTGAGGCCTTCGGGGGTGATCTTGCCGCCCTCCCCGGCGATTCCGACCAGCTTTGCGCCGCCGGTGAAGAGCTCAGGCGCGCCGCATTCGTCGTCATGGATGTGCGCCTCCTCGTGGCAGAACACCGCGTCCCAGGGTTTGGCCAGCGCGGAAAGCGCGAGAGCATTGGCCGCCGTTCCCGTGGCCACCAGGAACGCGACGACCTTGGTCTCGAACACCTCGCTCAATCGCGCCTGCGCCCTGGCGGTAAAGTCGTCCGCGCCATAAGCGGGCGCGTTGACGCGCGACGAGGCGACGATTGCGTCAAGAATTTCCGGCGCCACGCCGGCCCCGTTATCACTGGCGAAATTCATGCACGCTCCCGTGGGACTCGAGCCGGCAATTTGCGGCAATTCGCGCCGCGCTGGCAATTCGCCGCCGGACCGGATTGTGGCGGTAGAAAATTCCGCGCCAACGCTTGTGTCGACGATCCATTTCTGTCATGGTCCAATAATAGGACAGTTGTACTGACCATTTTTTGTGCGACGAGGCTAAAGCTTCGGCGCCGGTGGAAGAGCGGGGCTCGAGCGTTGTCGTATCGAACGACAAAGGCGGATCGAAAAAAATCCGACGCGTAATGCCCTCCGGCTGCGCGCCGGCAGCCGCCTTGTCCATGATACGTCCTGAAAATTCGGAATAACGGTCGCACGAAATCCGCGACCGCGCGGGGAGCGGAGAGATGAACGCCACAACCCAACCGACGCTCGGCGAGACCGGGGAGGCGAAGCAAGCCCGGATCGGTCTGGACCCGCTCACGCCGGCCGCCCAAGGCCTCTACGATCCGGCCAGGGAGCACGATTCCTGCGGCGTCGGCTTTGTCGCCGACATGAAGAACCGCAAGTCGCACGACATTCTCGAAAAGGGCCTGCAAATCCTGGTCAACCTCGACCATCGCGGCGCAGTGGGGGCTGATCCCTCGCTCGGCGACGGTTGCGGCGTCCTGACCCAAATCCCGCACGGGTTCTTCGCCCCCGAATGCGCCAAGCTCGGCTTCGACCTGCCGGGACCCGGCCATTACGCGATCGGTCAATTCTTCATGCCTCGTCACGCCGCGGCCCGCCGTCAAGTGCGCGACATCGTCGAGCAGGCTGTAGCGGCCGAAGGCCTCAGCATGCTCGGTTGGCGCGATGTGCCGGTCGACAATTCCGGCCTTGGCGAGCGGGTGAAGGCGGTCGAGCCGGTGATGCAGCAAATCTTCATCGGCCGCCCCGCCGACTGCGCCAGCGAAGACGATTTTGAGCGTCGCCTGTTCGTTGCGCGCAAGGTCGTCTCCAACCGCGTCTATGGCATCGGCAGCCGGGAGATCCTCGAATTTTACCCGGTGTCGATGTCTGCCCGCACCATCGTCTACAAGGGCATGGTGCTGGTTCGGCAGCTCGCGCCCTATCTACCGGGACCTCCTCGACCCTCGCTATGAGACCGCGCTGGCCTTGGTCCATCAGCGGTTCGCGACCAACACGTTTCCGTCGTGGCGTCTCGCACACCCCTATCGCATGGTCGCGCATAACGGCGAAATCAACACGCTGCGCGGCAACGTCAACTGGATGGCCGCGCGTCAGGCGAGCGTCAGTTCCGAACTGTTCGGCGCCGACATCTCGAAGCTGTGGCCAATCTCCTACGAGGGCCAGTCGGACACCGCCTGCTTTGACAACGCGCTCGAATTTCTCGTTCAGGGCGGCTATTCGCTCAGCCACGCGATGATGACGCTGATCCCGGAAGCTTGGGCCGGCAATCCGCTGATGGACGAGGAGCGGCGCGCTTTCTATGAATATCACGCCGCGCTGATGGAGCCGTGGGACGGCCCCGCCGCGGTCGCCTTCACTGACGGGCGCCAGATCGGCGCGACGCTCGACCGCAACGGTCTGAGGCCAGCCCGATATTTCGTCACCGACGACGACCTCGTCGTTCTGGCCTCCGAAATGGGCGTGCTGCCGGTGCCGGAGGAGTTGATCATCGCCAAGTGGCGCCTGCAGCCGGGCAAGATGCTGCTGGTCGATCTCGAACAGCACCGCATCGTGTCGGACGCGGAGATCAAGCAGACGCTGTCGCGCGCCCGGCCGTATAGCGCCTGGCTCCGCGAAGGCCAGATCGTGCTCGAGGACTTGAACCCGGTCGAGCCTCGCGCGTTGCGCACCGACGTTTCGCTGCTCGATCGCCAGCAGGCCTTCGGCTACACTCAGGAAGATCTGGCGATACTGCTCTCCCCGATGGCGACAACCGGCCAGGAAGCCGTCGGCTCCATGGGCACGGACACGCCGATATCGGCGCTGTCGTCGAAGTCGAAGCTGCTCTACACCTATTTCAAGCAGAACTTCGCTCAGGTGACGAACCCGCCGATCGATCCGATCCGCGAAGAACTGGTGATGAGCCTCGTCTCCTTCATCGGACCGCGGCCCAATCTGTTCGATCTTGACGGCGCGGCGCGGCGCAAGCGGCTCGAGGTGCGCCAACCGATCCTGACCAACGAAGATCTCGAGAAGATCCGCAGCATCGGTCATTTCGAGGAATCGTTCGACACCCGAACGCTCGACATCACCTATCCGGTGAAGAACGGCGCAGCCGGCATGAGCGAGGCGCTGCACCGGCTTTGCGAACGCGCGGAATCGGCGGTCCACGGCCGCTACAACATCATCGTCCTTTCCGATCGCATGGTCGGTCGCGGACCGAATTCCGATTCCGGCCCTTCTTGCGACGGCCGCCGTCCATCATCACCTCATCCGCAAAGGACTTCGCACCTCCGTCGGCCTCGTGGTCGAAACCGGCGAGGCGCGCGAGATCCATCATTTCGCCTGTCTCGCCGGCTACGGCGCCGAAGCGATCAATCCGTATCTGGCGTTCGAGACGCTGACGGCGATGGCCAAGGACCTGCCGGAGCCGATCAGCGGCTATGAGGCGGTCAAGCGCTTCATCAAGTCGGTCGACAAGGGCCTGCTAAAGGTCATGTCGAAGATGGGCATTTCGACCTACCAGTCCTATTGCGGCGCGCAGATTTTCGATGCGGTCGGCCTCTCGCGCGCGTTCATCGACGAATTTTCTCTCGGCACCGCGACCTCGATCGAGGGCGCCGGCCTGGCCGAGATCGCGCAGGAGACCCAGCGCCGGCATACGGACGCGTTCGGCGATTCGCCGGTCTTGAGCACGGCGCTCGAAGTCGGCGGCGAATACGCCTATCGGGTGCGCGGCGAGACCCACAACTGGACCCCGGAGACGGTCTCGCTGCTCCAGCATGCCGTTCGCGGCAACGCTCGTGACCGCTATGACGCCTTCGCCAAGACTGCTCAACGAGCAGAGCGCGCAGCTGTTGACGGTGCGCGGCCTCTTCCGCATCAAGACGGCGGAGGAAGACGGGCGAACGCCCGTGCCGCTCGACGAGGTCGAGCCCGCCGTTTCGATCGTCAAGCGCTTCTCGACCGGAGCGATGTCGTACGGCTCGATCTCGCGCGAGGCCCATACCACCCTCGCCATCGCGATGAACCGGATCGGCGGCAAGTCCAATACCGGCGAGGGCGGCGAGGAATCCGACCGCTACAAGCGTTTGCCCAACGGCGATTCGATGCGCAGCGCGATCAAGCAGGTCGCCTCGGGCCGGTTCGGCGTGACGGCGGAATATCTCGTCAACTCCGACATGATGCAGATCAAGATGGCGCAGGGCGCGAAGCCCGGCGAAGGCGGACAATTGCCCGGCCACAAGGTCGACGCGGTGATCGCCAAGGTGCGTCACTCGACCCAGGGCGTCGGCCTCATCTCGCCGCCGCCGCATCACGACATCTATTCGATCGAAGACCTGAAGCAGCTCGTCTATGACCTGAAGAACGTCAATCCGCAGGCGCAGGTCTCGGTCAAGCTCGTCTCCGAGGTCGGGCGTCGGCACGGTCGCGGCGGGGGTGGCGAAGTGCAAGGCCGACCACGTCACGATCTCCGGTTTTGAGGGCGGCACCGGCGCTTCGCCGCTGACTTCGATCAAGCATGCCGGAAGCCCGTGGGAGATCGGGCTCGCCGAGACGCATCAGACGCTGGTGATGAACGGCCTGAGATCCCGCATCGCGGTGCAGGTCGACGGCGGCGTCAGAACCGGCCGCGACGTCGTGATCGGCGCGCTGCTCGGCGCCGACGAATTCGGCTTCGCCACCGCTCCGCTGATCGCCGCCGGCTGCATCATGATGCGCAAGTGCCATTTGAACACCTGCCCGGTCGGCGTCGCTACCCAGGACCCGGTGCTGCGCAAGCGCTTCGTCGGCAAGCCCGAGCACGTCATCAACTATTTCTTCTTCGTCGCCGAAGAAGTGCGCGCATTGATGGCCGAACTCGGCTACCGCACGTTCGACGAGATGGTCGGCCAGCGGCAGATGCTTGACCGGGACCAGCTCATTGAACACGCCAAGGCGCGGGGCCTCGACTTTTCGAAGCTCTTCTTCAAGCCGACGCCGTGGCCGGAGGACACGATCCACCACAGTGTCCAGCAGGACCACGGGCTCGAAAATGTGCTTGACCGCCGCCTGATCGCGGATTGCAGGGACGCGATCGAGCGCGGCAAGCACGTCCGCCTTGATCTTTCCATCCGCAATTCCGATCGTTCGACAGGGGCGATGCTGTCGGGCGTCATCGCCACCCGGTACGGGCATGCGGGACTGCGTGAGGAGGCGATCCACATCAAGTTCAAGGGCACAGCGGGCCAGAGCTTTGGCGCTTTCCTCGCCAAGGGCGTGACCCTCGAGCTCGAGGGCGAGGCCAACGACTATGTCGGCAAAGGCCTGTCGGGCGGACGCATCGTCGTCTACCCGCCGCAGGAGGCGAGGAAGCTGACGCCAGAGGCCTCGATCATCGTCGGCAATACCGTCCTCTACGGCGCAATCGCCGGCGAATGCTACTTCCGCGGAGTGGCGGGCGAACGGTTCGGCGTGCGCAATTCCGGCGCGATCGCCGTCGTCGAAGGGACCGGCGACCACGGCTGCGAATACATGACCGGCGGGATCATCGTCGTCATCGGCGAGACGGGGCGCAATTTCGCCGCCGGCATGTCGGGCGGCATCGCCTATGTTCTCGACGAAGCTGGAACGTTCGCGCAGCGCTGCAACCTGTCGATGGTCGAGCTCGAGCCGGTCGCCGCCGAGGAAGAAGTCATGCAGCGCCATCTCCATTCGGGCGGCGATCTCGAGCATCACGGCCGGGTCGACGTGATGCGCGACATGAGCCGGTTCGACGCTGAGCGCCTGCATCAATTGATCGCCAACCACGCGCGCTACACCGGCTCGACCCGGGCGCGGCGGATTCTCGAGGACTGGGACGCCTTTCTGCCGAAGTTCCGGAAGGTGATGCCGGTCGAATATCGGCGTGCGCTGGCTGAGCTTGCGGCGCAGAGCGGGCCAGCGATGTTGGCCGCGGGAGAGTAAGGAAGGGCAAAGCCGGCCCCGCCGGCGATCGCTCGAACCGCAGCAGGCCGCGGCCGATCGGAAACTCATGGCCGATCAGCCTCCGGCAAAGTTCTTGCAAGATAGGCTTGGCGCTTTATTGAAGTGGATCGGAGCCCGGTCCCCGCAATCGGGGCGCGGCGGCGCGGCTCAAGGGTAGCAGCATGGGCAAGGTGACGGGGTTTCTGGAGATCGATCGAGCGGACCGGCGCTACGCGCCGGCCTCGGATCGAAATCCGCCATTATCGCGAGTTCATGCTGCCGCTGAGCGAAGAGGCGACCCGCAACCAGGCGGCGCGCTGCATGAATTGCGGCATCCCCTATTGTCACATCGGCTGTCCCGTGAACAACCAGATCCCGGACTGGAACGATCTTGCCTATCGCGGCGATTGGCGTGAGGCGGCGCGCAATCTGCTTTCGACCAACAACTTTCCGGAGTTCACCGGCCGGGTTTGCCCTGCGCCGTGCGAAGCGTCGTGCACCCTCAATATCCAGGACACGCCGGTGACGATCAAGACGATCGAGTGTGCGATCATCGACCGCGCCTTCGCCGAGGGCTGGGTCACGCCGGAACCGGCCGGGCGCAAGACCGGCAAGAAGGTTGCGGTCATCGGATCGGGTCCGGCGGGTCTCGCCTGCGCCCAGCAGCTCGCGCGCGCGGGCCACGAGGTTCATGTCTATGAGAAAAACGGCAAGGCCGGCGGCCTGCTCCGCTATGGCATTCCAGATTTCAAGATGGAAAAGCGCCATGTCGACCGCCGCATTCAGCAGATGACGGCCGAAGACGTCGTCTTCCACTATAACGCCCATGTCGGCGTCACAATCAGCGCCGAGAGCCTCCTCGACTCGCATGACGCCATCGCGCTCGCCGGCGGCGCCGAGGCGTCGCGCGACCTGCCCGTTCCCGGCCGCGACCTCGCGGGCGTCCACTTCGCGATGGACTTCCTGCCGCAGCAGAACCGGCGCGTGTCGGGCGAGCCGGTCGGGAGCAATGAGCCGATCCTCGCCAACGGCAAGCATGTCGTGGTGATCGGCGGCGGCGACACGGGATCGGACTGCATCGGCACGTCCATCCGGCAGGGGGCGCTCAAGGTCACCCAGCTCGAAATCATGCCGATGCCGCCAAAGGCCGAGGACAAGCTCCTGACCTGGCCGAACTGGCCGCTCAAGCTGCGCACCTCGTCGAGCCACGAGGAGGGCGCCGAACGCGATTTCGCGGTGACGACGACCGCCTTCGAGGGCGAAAACGGCGTCGTCACCGGCCTCAGATGCGCCCGCCTCGACGAGCGGATGAAGCCGATCGAGGGATCGGAGTTCACGCTCAAGGCCGACCTCGTGCTTTTGGCTATGGGCTTCGTGTCTCCGGTCAAGGAAGGGCTGCTCTCGGAGCTCGGCGTCGCTCTCGACAAGCGCGGCAATGTCGCCGCCGACGTCACCCGTTACGCCTCCTCGCGCGCCAAGGTCTACGCCTGCGGCGACATGCGGCGCGGCCAATCCTTGGTGGTCTGGGCGATCCGGGAAGGGCGCCAATGCGCGGCGTCGATCGACGAGGCGCTGATGGGCGAGACGGTCCTGCCGCGCTGACGCGCTCGGCGCGCGTTCCGGGGCTCCCGCTAAGAGGACGTTAACTGATACATGTTTGAAAACCATTCACGCGGTCGGGCCCGCGGGGATGAGGGCTTCCGTTTCGCGACGGAACTTTGTGACATTCTCGCCGCTTGCCTTGTCTACTACCCTTGGCTAAAGTGAACCGAGTTTTCGATCGAAGCCTTGGGCGCAATTAGCGTTGCGGCAAGAATGAATGGCGGCCCTTAAGAGTTGAAAGGCGTGCCAAGCCCGAATAGGGGCGGTCGATTGAACGAATAGGGCGGGGCAAACATAGGTTTCTCAGTTTCGAACCGGTTTTGCCGGAACTGGCCGGTGAAAGTTCGGACGATTGTGGGCGCAGAATTTAACAGGCGAGCGGAGAAATCAAATGGCGAGACAACTGTTCGAGATAACGGCGGGCGAGGAAGGCCCGGAACACAATATGTTTGGAAACGAGTATATTGTGTCAATTGCGGCCGCTGGACCGACTTTGGTCAGCGAATCTGACGATTATGGGATTTGGACATCCGAGTCTGGGCCGTCGTCGGCTGATCTGTTGGCCGGCGTTGAGACGGCGGTCGAGCGCAAGAAGGCGGCCTGAGCGTCGCGCTCCGGCGAGCCAGCCAGATCGTCGAGTTCGCCGAGCGTCGCGTCTTCGGTTCCGGTCCCCAGTTGCATCCGCATCGAGGGCAATTGGGGCTCATAGTCCTTTAGACGATCGCGTAGCAGGGCGAGGCGCGGCAGGAGCCGAGCCGGGGTGAGGCGCTTGACCGCGGAAATCGCGCGGTGATGCACCGCGTCCCAAGCGTTGCCTCCGTGAAATCGGTAAATATAGCACCATCCCATGCCGCGCAGGCGCGAGACCCGAAAGGCTCTCGACGCCTCCTCCCGAAGCAGCGCATGAGTTTGCAACGTATCCTCGCCCCGGCCGATATCAGGATAAGGCGGCATCACATCGCGGCGCGCCAGAATCGTCCCTTGGATGACGTTCATCGGATAGGGCTCGTCACCCCAGTCGTCCCAGAAAAGAGAATTGTCGGCTCGAAACCAGTGCAGCTGGTCGACCAGATAGTTCACATCCGCCTGCTCGGACCGCGCCTGCTCCCATTGCAGCCGCAGGCGGTCGGGGTGGTAACGGTCATCGTCATCCCACTGGCAGATCCACTCGCCGCGCGCCCGCGCGATCGCAATATTGCGAAGCCCGCCAAGCCTTTGCCCGGGCGGGGCGCGCTCAACGCGGATGGACGCGCCCGCGTGCGCGGCTACAATCGCCGCGACTCGGGCATCTGCCGCCTCGTCGCCGTCATGAAGAATCACCAGCTCGCGGTCCGAGAATGTCTGTCGGACAAAATCCGACACGGCCTCGGACAAAAGACCGGGACGATCGCCACGGGTGACGCAAAGGCAGCTGATCATTCCCGATCCGGTACGCGAACGCGATAGAGGCGGACAAGTTGCACGCGACGTCCTACATCATAACCTATCGCGCCACGGACGATCCAGCACGCCGGGCCAATCTCGATGCGGTGTTGGCCTGGCTGAAGCTCCAGACTCTCGCCGACGTGATCGTGGTCGAGCAGGACGTGGCGCCCACGCTTGGGGACTTGGTGTCATTCACCGGCCTGCGCAGCCTGTTCGCGTACAATCCCGGCCCATTCAACAAGAGTTGGGGCTTCAACGTCGGCGTCCGCGCCGGCAGGGGTTCCCTGCTTGCCTTTGGCGACGACGACGTGCTCTGCCGGGGGTTGCCGGCGGCGGTCGCAGCGGCGCGTTCCGGCGCGCCGGTGGTCCGGGCGTTTTCCAAGGCCGTTGATCTCGACGAAGACGACTCGGATGTCCTGCGCTCTGACCTCTCCTGCCTCGGCGATCCCAGTTTCGGCGCGGCCGCGCCCGACCGTGGGGAATCGGGCGAAATCGCGCCGCTGTGCGGCGGCTTGGTGGTGTTCCAGCGTCAGTTCCTGGCCCGGCTCGGCGGTTGGGATGAACGTTTCCTCGGTTGGGGCGGCGAGGACGAGGCAATGGACATCAAGGTGGAGCGGAGCGGAGCGCGCGGCGCGATGGTTAAGGGAAGCCCCGGCTTTCACCTTGCGCATCGAAGGGCCAGCGGCGCGATCGCAGCGAACGCCCATTATCGCAACAACCTGGCATTGCTTCAACAGCTCCGCGCAACGCCCAATGACGCCCTGCGCCGGATGTGCGAAGTCACGGCGCAGCTCGCTGGCAACCCGGACATGCACCGCCGGATCGAAAAACTCGCGTGACCCGCCCGCCGAAATCCTCCCGCGGCTCCACGGCGTCGGCGGCCGCGGCCAAGACAGCCATTCTCGCGGAGTGCAACATCTTGGTCGGCACGCCCGCCTATGGCGGCATGGTGCATATGATTACCTCCGGCGCCTGTTCGAATACTCAACGGTAGGAATTCAGTTCCAGCTCGACACGATCGGCAACGAAAGCCTGATCACCCGGGCGCGCAACGCCATTCTGGCGACCTTCCACGTCCGGCGCGAGCTGACGCATCTCCTGTTCCTGGACGCGGACGTAAGCCTGCCGGCGGCGGGCCTCCTGCGAATGCTCATGGCCAGGGCGCCGGTGATCGCCGCGCCCGTTGCGCTCAAAGGGTTCGACGCGAACGGCGCCCGGATGTGGAGTGTGGGCCGTTGCCTTGGGTTCGCCGGTTCCCTCCTGAAGGTCGAGAATGTCAGCACAGGCGCCCTACTGCTCTCGCGCGCGGCCTGCGACGCGCTCGTCCAGGACGCGATCGACCACGGACGCACCTACGCACGCATGAAAACGCTGGTCGGCAATACAGACACTTCAGTGCATTATGACGTGTTTCGCGTCGGACTGCAGGACAACGAGTATCTCTCGGAGGATTACTGGGTCTGCCGCCGCCTGCGGACGCTCGGATTCGACGTTCTGATCGACCCGAGCATCGTCACCACCCACTATGGCACAATGCCGGTTTGAGCATGAGCAGCGTGGGCGGGATCGAATACATTTCTTACGCTGGCGCGGTTGGCTACGGGACCGCCGCGGTCGGGTATGTCCGCCTGCTGGTCGAAGCGGGGTTCGAAGTCCATTGGATGGCATACCCGGGCGACGCCATCGGGTCCGGCCGGGTCGGAGCCGGGATCGGAGACGCCGAACTCACCCGCGGCCGCGCCAGCCTGATCGCCCGCAGCATCGCAGGCGCCGATAGCGGCCTCAAGCCGCTGGTCGAAGCGACGTCGCGCCCGGTCCGCGCTCGCATCCGAATTATCCACCTCGTGCCGGGCTACTGGCTTGAGCACCTCAACCCGATGAAGGAAGTGCGCCATATCGGCATTGGCACCTGGGAGACCGACAGGATCATCGAGAGATGGGTTCCGTCGCTCGCCCGGATGGATCATCTCTGCGTGCCGTCTGCACATAATGCGGCGGTGCTGCGCGCGGCGCCGGAGCGCCTTCCGGCCGCAACGATCGTCCCGCATCTCTGTCGCCAGACGTTGCAGCCGCCATCGCCCGCGCGCCTCGCCGGGCTCGCGAAATACCTCGGCATCCGCCCGGACGACACCGTATTCTACACGATCAACGCCTGGGCCCCGCGCAAACGCCTCGCGCAGCTTATCGACGGCTTCGTGCGCAGCTTCACGCAGGACGACCGCGTCGCGCTCATCGTCAAAACCAACCGCGAAATCCCGTACGACGATCCGGCGTCTCCGGTGCGCGACCGCGATGCAAGCCGGGTCGTGGCGGCAGTCATCGCCCGCGCCGCGGGTGAGCTCGGACGGCCGCCGCCTCGCATCGGCGTGATCGCCGACGATGAACTGGCCGACAATTTCATCGACGGACTGCATACGCTGGGGCATTGTTTTGTTTCATTGTCGCGGTCCGAGGGTTTCGGGCTCGGTGCGTTCGACGCAGCTACGCACGGCCGTCCCGTGATCTCGGTGGATTACGGCGGGCCGGTCGACTATCTCGGCGCCGATTGGCGCGGCAGCGTGCCGTACCGAATGGCGCCCGCCGTAAACCCTTCCAGATACGACTGGTTCGATGATGGGCATTCGTGGCCTGAGCCCGACGACGAGGCAGCTTTTGCGCTGATGCGAGAATTTGCGGCCGATCCTGCGCCGTTCCGCTCCGAAGCCGAAGCCACATCGATCCGCATCCGTCAGGAGTTCGGCGCCGAGGCGGTCACGCGGCGACTGCTATCCGCGCTGGACCAGGTGAGATGAACCCGCGAATATTGATCGCGACGCCCGTGAAAGACGCGACGTCGCACCTCGATACGCATTTTGCCCTCCTCGACCGCCTGCGCTACCCGCGCGCGGATCACGCTGGCCTATCTGGAAAGCGACAGCCGGGACGGCACCGTCGAGGCCCTGCGCGCGCGCCTGGCTCAGGAAGGGTTGCGTTACCGGCGCTGTCGCCTCTTTAAACAAAACATGGGCTTCCATCTGCCGCCCGGCACGCCCCGCACGGCGCCCGAAATCCAATTGGCGCGCCGCGCGGCGCTGGCCCGTTCGCGCAATCATCTGTTGTCTCGCGCGCTCGACGACGAGGATTGGGTGCTCTGGCTCGATGTCGATGTGATCGGCGCGGCGCCGGATCTGATCCACCGGCTGCTCGCGACTGGGAAAGACATCGTCCACCCGCACTGCGTGCAGACCCCCGGCGGCCCAACGTTCGACCGCAACGGGTGGCGCGACAACGGCCGGGTGTTGCTCGAGGATCTTCGCGGCCAGAGTTCACTCGAGCCGCTCGACGCGGTCGGTGGGACGGTGCTGATGATACGCGCGGACGTCCACCGGGAAGGTCTGATCTTTCCGCCCTTCCTCTATTGCGGCGAACACAACCTGGCCCGCGATCCCGGCCCCTGGGCGGCCTACGGCCTTCGCGGCGAGATCGAGACCGAGGGGCTTGGGCTGATGGCCTTTGACATGGGGTATCAGTGCTGGGGCATGCCCGATGAGGAAGTCATCCACGCGGGGATCTGACGCCTGTCGGCGCCGTCTGGCGTCCTTCCGTGGTTTTCCGTCAGGCGGGGATGCGGTCGTCGCTCGGCGCGGGCTCACGCAGCACATACCCGCGGCCCCACACCGTCTCGATGTAGTTGCGGCCGCTCGACGCGGTCGCTAGCTTCTTGCGCAGTTTGCAGATGAAAACGTCGATGATCTTGAGCTCCGGCTCGTCCATGCCGCCATAGAGATGGTTGAGAAACATCTCCTTGGTGAGCGTGGTGCCTTTGCGCAGCGAGAGCAGCTCCAGCATCTGATATTCCTTGCCGGTCAGATGCACCCTGGCCCCGTCGACCTCGACTGTTTTCTGATCGAGGTTGACGGTGAGGTCGCCGGTGATGATGACCGACTGCGCATGTCCCTTCGAGCGGCGGACGATGGCGTGGATCCGGGCGACCAGTTCGTCCTTGTGGAACGGCTTGGTGAGGTAGTCGTCGGCGCCGTGGCCGAGCCCTTTGACCTTGTCCTCGATCCCGGCCATGCCGGAGAGAATGAGAATCGGGGTCTTGATCTTGGTCACCCGGAGCGAGCGCAGCACCTCGTAGCCGGACATGTCGGGGAGGTTGAGGTCGAGCAGGATGATGTCGTAATCATAGAGCTTGCCGAGGTCGATACCCTCCTCGCCGAGGTCGGTGACATAGACGTTGAAGTTCTCCGACTTCAGCATCAATTCGATGCTTTGCGCGGTCGCCGAATCGTCTTCGATCAAAAGTACCCGCATGTTAGGCTCCCCGCCTCGCCCGTCGCTTCGTGACCGCGGTCATGTACATCGCTTCCATGCCCAACCCTCGCCGGCGCGCAGTACGGTGTTCGGACTGATTCGAACGAAGACTGACCGCCATTGGTTAACAAACCCTGATTCCTTCGCGCAAGTCCCCCGCTTGCGTTGCCAGCGACAATACTAACAATCTGATAATAAAGGATATTTTGGCTTGAGCAAAATTAATGCATCACATTAACCGGCCATTCTAACAGATTCATCGGACTCGCCGTTCCGCGGTTGCTTGAAGGGCAGCGTCGCGCTGTTGAATGCGGCAAAAATATTTTTCGGCCCGGTTCCAGCCAGGATTGTTAACGACCCGCGTAAAGGAACTGCTAACGCCGCCTCCCCGGGTCGGCGCCCCTTGTCTCGCAGACCGGGCCGTCCCGGCGTCCGCCCTGACCAAGCCCAACGTACCCTGACGTAAGAAAAGAGAAACCTTCCTCATGCATCGTCTCGCCGTCTCGTAGTGGTGAATCGAGGGCGGCGACGTCCTGTCGCGTCGAGTTTGTTTGAGGAGTGCGCCGGAATGAAGTCGCGGGACACACTTGTTCGGCTGAAGCGCTTTCAATTCGAGGAAAAGCGCCGCCGGGTTCGGCAGATCGAAATGATGCTGGCCGAGTTCACCCGCATGATCGGCGATCTTGATCGCGAGATCGCCAACGAGGAGAAGCGGGCCGGAATCGCCGATCCCGCCCATTTCGCCTATCCGACCTACGCCCGTGCGACCTCGGTCCGGCGCGACAATCTGAAGAGCTCGATTGCCGAACTCCTCGGCCAGATCGAGGAGGCGAAGGCGGCGCAGGACGAGGCCGAGGCCGAAGTCCTGAAGTTCGAGACACTCGAAGTGCGCGACAAGTCGACCGATCGCCTTCCGGAGGTCGCCGCGCGCGCCTGACCCCGGGACCGTCCGAAGGGCGGCAGGGGGTCGACGCAACGCATGGACCGATGGACCTTCCGCTTGCGTATCGCGCGTCGGCGTCGCACCGCGTTGCGACCCGAAAGCCAATGTTCTAAGGCTGTCTCGCCGGCGCGAGATCGGCGGCCGCTGTCCGCGGGGCGGACGCGAAGCGGAACGACCGCGCAATCGCGCCGGACGACGACGGCCTTTGGGGAAGGGTTCATGCTCATAGCGGCGCCGGCCGAGACGGATCAGGGGGAAACGCGCGTCGCAGCCAGCCCCGAAACAGTCAAGAAATTCGCCGCCCTCGGGGCGGAGATCGCTATCCAGCACGGCGCGGGAGACAAGGCCGGAATCCCCGACGCCGACTATCAGTCAGCCGGCGCGCGCCTGGTTTCAGCCGAAGAAGCGCTCGGCGCCGACTTGGTCCTGAAGGTTCGCCGGCCGACAGCGCCGGAAATCGGGCGTCTCAAGCCCGGAGCGCTCGTCATCGCGACCATGGACCCTTACGGCCATCGTGAGGCGATCGAAGCGATGGCGAAGGCTCAAGCGGTCGCTTTCGCGATGGAGCTCCTGCCGCGAATAACCCGCGCCCAGGTGATGGACGTGCTTTCGAGCCAGGCCAATCTCGCCGGCTATCGCGCGGTGATCGACGCGGCGGGCGAATATGGGCGGGCGATGGCGATGATGATGACGCCCGCGGGCACGGTCCCCGGCGCGAAGCTGTTCGTCATGGGGGTCGGCGTCGCCGGCCTGCAGGCGATCGCGACCGGCCGCCGGCTGGGCGCGGTCGTCACCGCGACTGATGTTCGTCCGGCGACCAAGGAGCAGGTCGAATCGCTCGGGGCGAAATTCGTCGCCGTTCAGGACGATGAATTCAAGCAGGCCGAGACCGCCGGCGGCTACGCCAAAGAAATGTCGGATGGCTACAAGGCCAAGCAGGCCGAGCTCGTCGCCTCGC
Organism: uncultured Alphaproteobacteria bacterium; assembly: GCA_963767245.1. Taxonomy (GTDB): domain Bacteria; phylum Pseudomonadota; class Alphaproteobacteria; order Rhizobiales; family Beijerinckiaceae; genus Roseiarcus. The sequence goes on along the minus strand of CAVYDG010000001.1, from coordinate 199,788 downwards.
ATATCGCCAAGCAGGACATTGTGATCACCACCGCGCTGATCCCCGGCCGCCCGGCGCCGCGCCTCATCAGCGCGGATATGGTCAAGTCGATGCGCGCGGGCTCGGTCATCGTTGACCTCGCGGTCGAACGTGGGGGAAATTGCGAACTCTCGAAGCCGGGCGAACTGACGATCACCGACAACGGCGTCAAGATCGTCGGCTATTCGAACGTCACCCGGATCGCCGCCTCCGCCTCCGCGCTCTACGCGCGCAATCTTTACGCCTTCGCCGAGACGCTCATCGACAAGACGACGAAGTCGCTCGCGGTCAACTGGGACGACGAGCTCGTCAAGGCAACCTGCCTCACCCGCGACGGCGCGATCGTTCATCCCAACTTCATCTCCCGATAGACAGCCCCCTAGCGCCGGAGAGCCGCATGGACAACCTCGACGCCGCAATCGAGAAACTCAGAGCCGCCGCGGCAGCCGCGCGCGAGGCCGCCCAGGCCGCTGAGACCTATAGCGACCAGCTCGCAGCCGCCGGCCAAGCCGCCTCGGGCGGGGCCATCGACCCCTTCGTGTTCAGGCTGGCGATTTTCGCTCTCGCCGTCTTTGTCGGCTATTATGTCGTCTGGTCGGTGACGCCGGCGCTGCATACGCCGCTGATGTCCGAGACCAACGCCATTTCCTCGGTTATCGTCGTCGGCGCCTTGCTTTCGGTCGGCGTCGCCGCGGTCGACAGCGGTTCGGTGTTCGCCCGCTTCGTCGGCTTCATCGCCCTCATCCTTGCCTCGGTCAACATTTTCGGCGGCTTCCTCGTCACCGAGCGCATGCTGGCGATGTACAAGAAGAAGGGCTGACGGCGCATGAACGCCAATCTCGCCGCCCTGCTCTATCTCCTCTCGGGCATTCTGTTCATCCTGGCGCTGCGCGGGCTCTCCTCGCCCGCCACCTCCCGCCAGGGCAATCGCTTCGGCATGATCGGCATGGCGTTGCGGTCCTGACGACGCTGGCGTTGCGTCCGCCCTCGAGCGGGCTTTCGTGGCTGCTGATCATCCTCGGGTTCGCCATCGGCGGCGGCATCGGCGCCTGGCGGGCGCGCACCATCCAGATGACGGCGATGCCGCAACTGGTGGCGATGTTCCATTCGCTGGTCGGCCTGGCCGCGGTGCTCGTCGCCGCCGGCGCCTTTTATGCCCCCGAGGCCTTCGGCATCGAAGAGGGCGACATCATTCACCCCGTGAGCATTATCGAGATGTCGCTCGGCCTCGCGATCGGCGCCATCACCTTCACCGGCTCGATCATCGCCTTCCTCAAGCTCGACGGGCGGATGTCGGGCGCGCCGATCCTCCTGCCCCAGCGCCACGTCGTCAACGGCGGGCTCGGCGTCGCGCTCGTGCTCCTGATCGCGCTGTTCTACGCCACCCAATCGCCAGTGTTCTTCTGGCTCATCGCGCTCGACGCGCTGGCGCTCGGCGTCCTGCTGATCATCCCGATCGGCGGCGCCGACATGCCGGTCGTCATCTCGATGCTCAATTCCTATTCCGGCTGGGCGGCGGCGGGAATCGGCTTCACCCTTGGCAATCTGGCGCTCATCATCACCGGCGCGCTGGTCGGCTCGTCGGGCGCGATCCTCTCCTACATCATGTGCAAGGGCATGAACCGGTCGTTCATTTCGGTCATCCTCGGCGGTTGGGGTGGCGAGGTCTCCACCTCCGCGCACGCCGCGGAGACAAGGCCTGTCAAGCAGGGCTCGGCGGAGGACGCCGCCTTCATGATGAAGAACGCGTCGAAGGTGATCATCGTGCCAGGCTACGGCATGGCGGTCGCGCAGGCCCAGCATTCGCTGCGCGAAATGGCGGACTTGCTGAAAAAGAACGGCGTCGAGGTCAAATACGCGATCCATCCGGTCGCCGGGCGGATGCCGGGGCACATGAACGTGCTGCTCGCCGAAGCCAATGTCCCTTACGACGAAGTGTTCGAGCTCGAGGATATCAACACCGAGTTCCCCCAAGCCGACGTCGCCTATGTCATCGGCGCCAACGACGTCACCAACCCGGCCGCCAAGACCGACCCCAAGTCGCCGATCTACGGCATGCCGGTCCTCGACGTCGACAACGCGAAGACGGTGCTGTTCGTCAAGCGCGGCATGGGCTCGGGCTACGCCGGGGTCGAAAACGAGCTCTTCTTCCGCGACAACACGCTCATGCTGTTCGGCGACGCCAAGAAGATGACCGACCAGATCGTGAAAGCGCTCCAGCACTGAGCGCGGAACGCGTGCGAGCCGGGCCCGGCCGGCCGTGCTGATCGTGCTTGCCGCCTGCGTGGGGCTTTACGCCGCCGTGTTCGTTGGGCTTTACGTCGGCCAGCGCAAGATCCTCTTCCGCTGCGACGCCGCCGAAGTCGATCCGGCAACGCTTGGACTTGCGGCCGAAACCGTTCGTCTCAAGACCGAGGACGGGGAAAGTCTGCTCGCGTGGCGCATCCCGCCGGCGCCCGAACGGCCCTTGATCCTCTATTTTCACGGCAATGCGGGCGGAATGGACCTCAGGGTCGAGCGCTTTCGGGCGATGGCGAAGGCGGGCATGGGCGTCCTGGCGATCGAATATCGCGGCTATGCCAGTTCAACCGGTCGCCCAAGCGAGCGCGGGCTCAAGCTCGACGGCGAAGCTGCCTATGCGGCGGCGATTGCGAGCGGCGTCAGGCCGGAGCGCATCGTCGCCATGGGGGAATCGCTCGGTTCCGGCGTCGCGGTCGCGATCGCCGCCCGCCATAAGGTTGGCGCACTGGTTCTCGACTCGCCCTATTCGTCGATCGCCGATGTAGCGGCGGCGGCCTACTGGTTCGTCCCGGTTCGCGCATTGCTCCGCGATCCGTTCCGCAACGATTTGCTCATCGCGCAAGTGAAGGCGCCGACGCTCATGGTGCACGGAACGAACGATCCGGTCGTGCCGATCCGCTTCGGCGAGAAACTGTTCGCCCTCGCCAATCCGCCCAAGACATTCTGGCGCGTCGAGGGCGCGGGCCATCTCGCTTTGGGCGAGCGCCTTGCCGATGTGCTGGACTGGATAGACCGAACGGTTGGGTGATCAGGCGGCCGCCGCAGTACGCTCCGTCGTGAGCCGCAATTCGACCGGAACGGGAGCGCGAAGAACGTCCAGCACCGGGCAATGGGCGTCCACCACTTCCTTGAGCTTTACTAGCTGCTCGCGGCTCGCCGGGCTTTTGAGCGTCACCGTTCCTTCGACCCCGGTGAACCCTGGCCGCACATCATCGCTGACGGCGAAAAAGCCGCGCAGATCGAGGGCGCCGTCGAGCTTCACCGAGACGCTTTCGAGCGGAATCCCGAGCGCCGTCGCATAGGCGCGGTAGGTGATCTCCTGGCAGGTCGCCAGCGCCGCGAGAACGAGCTCGACCGGGTTCGGTCCCGCGTCGGAGCCGCCTAGAGTCGGCGGCTCGTCGATGGTCAACGAAAACTGGCGGATCTTCGTCTCGCTGCGCAGTCCCTCGACCTGCCGCGAGTCGACGGAAAAGGCGGCCTGCCCGTTTTGGGCGTTAGCCCGCAAATCGGCCTGTGTCGCTACGATGATGTCCCTGAGCGCCATTGCTGTGTCTCCCTAAGGTGTGACGCATATAGTCTACTTAAGAGATAGCCTTTGTCAATTAATGGCGGTGGAGGCGCCGCCAGCCCGGCCCGACGAGGGCGCAAGGCCTACGCTCGGCGATGACAGCCGCGCACGGCGCACGCCGGGCCGCTCATCGCGATGCGTTGCCCGCGTGACGCGCATCCGCTATGCACCCCGCCCCTCGTTTCAGGACCAGCCGATCATGCGCGCCGCAGCGCCAACAAGCGCGACACCCGCCAAGGGCTGGCTCAAGCGCGAGCTCGGCGCGACGCTTGCGCTAAGCTGGCCGATCGTGCTCGCCAATGTCGCGATCAACGCGATGACGCTGACCGACCTCATGATGCTCGGCTGGCTGTCGCCACGCGCGCTCGCCGCCGGCGCGCTCGGATACAATCTCTATCTGCCTCCGTTCCTGCTTGGCAGCGGCGTCGTTGCTGCTCTGTCGCCAATCGCCGCCGCGAAGATCGGGGCAGGTGAAGGCGGGGACGCACTGCGCCGGGCGACCCATCAGGCGCTTCTCTCCGCGCTCGTGATCGCGCTCGTCACCTGGTTCGCTCTCTGGCATACCGCGAGCATCCTCAAGGCGATCGGCGAGGAGCCCGATCTCGCGGACGACGCCGGAATCTACATGCTCGGGTTCCAGTGGAGCCTCGCGCCGAGCCTGCTGTTCTTCGCCGCGCGCGCGGTCTTTTTCGCCCTCGAGCGGCCCCGCCCCGCCCTGGTCGCCGGGCTGATCGCCGTCGCGTTCAACGCGCTCGCCAACTACGCGCTGATCTTCGGCAAGCTCGGAATGCCGGCGCTCGGCATTTTCGGCTCGGGGCTCGCAACCACCCTGTCGCAGACGCTGATGGTCCTCCTGCTACTCGCAGCCTCGCTCGTCGATCCGCGCATGCGACGCTTCCGCCTGTTCGCTCTTCCGTGGCGGCCGGCGCTTCGCGAGTTCATGGCCCTCTGGCGGCTTGGCCTGCCGATCGGGGCGACGATCGCAGCCGAGGTCGGCGTCTTTTCCGCGTCGACCCTGGTCGTCGGCCTGATCGACAGGGCGGCGCTCGAAGCGCACACGATTGCGCTGCAGATCGCTTCGCTCGCCTTCATGGTTCCGCTCGGGCTCGGGCAGGCGGCCACGGTCCGGGTCGGACACGCCTATGGCGCGCGCGACGCGGTTGCGCTTCAGCGCGCCGGCTGGTCGGCCTTCGGCCTAACGCTCGTTTTCGCCCTTCTGTCGGCGACCGTGATGCTCGCCGCGCCGCGCCTCCTGATCGCGCCGTTCATGGACGTCGGCGCGCCGGAAAACGCAGCCGCGGTCGGAATCGCGATCGTGCTGCTGCAAATCGCCGCCCTGTTCCAGATCTTCGACGCCAGCCAGGCGACGCTCGCCAACATGCTGCGCGGAGTGCACGATTCGCGCATTCCCCTCGTCATCGCGCTCGTCGGCTATTGGGTGATCGGCGCGCCGGTCGGCGTCGCGTTGGGATTTGGGACCTCGCTCGGCGCGATCGGCGTGTGGATCGGCCTCGCGCTCGGCCTCGCCGTCGTCGCCATCCTCCTTATGTCGCGCTGGCTCAACACGGAACGGCGCGGTTTTCTGGTTTGACCCTGGGTCGCCCGTCCGGCCACAATATTGCGCCGCCTTCGACCGGGATCGAGGCGCCCTCACAAGAGGATCGGGAGAGCCGACATGTCTGACGTCGCCGAACCGCTGCTCATCGACGTTGACACCGGCATCGATGACGCGCTGGCGCTGCTCTACGCCTGCGCGCACGACGAGGCGCAAATCCTCGGCGTCTCCACGGTCGTCGGCAACGTTCCGCTCGCCGCCGCGACGCGCAACACGCGGGCGGTGCTCAAGCTCGCCCGGCGTGGCGACATCCCCGTTTGGCCCGGCGCCCCGACCGCGCTGTCGATCTCGGTCAGGGACGCGAGTGAGGTCCACGGCAAGACAGGCCTCGGCCATGCGGTCCTGCCCGAGCCCGAGGATGAGGCCGGAGCGCTTCACGCCGTCGATTCGATCATCGCCGCCGCGCGCGCGCATGCCGGGCGCCTCATCCTCTGCGCGACCGGGCCATTGACCAATATCGCGCTCGCGCTGATGCGCGAACCGGAACTCCCGCGCCTCGTCAAGCGGTTCGTCATCATGGGCGGCGCCTATGCCGAGCCGGGCAACGTCACGCCTTCGGCTGAGTTCAACATCTGGCACGATCCCGAAGCGGCGCGCATCGTCTTTCGCTCGTTCGGCGGCGTGGGCGCGGCGCCGGTGATCGCGATCGGCCTCGACGTCACCCGCAAGACGATCATCGACGAAGGCGACCTCGCTGCGGTCGCCGCGCGCGTCGCCGGCAAGCCGCACGCGGACGCGCTGACCCGGTTTCTCGAAGACGCCTCGCGCTTCTATTTCGAGCGGATGGAGAAAATGCTACGGCAAACGCATCTTCACCATGCACGACCCGCTGGCGGTCGCCGTCGCCCTCGATCCGACGCTCGTCGAGACGCGCCAAGCCGCCGTTGATGTCGAGACGTCGGGCCGGCTCACGACCGGGGCGACGATCGTCGACTGGCGCGGCCAATGGGGCCGCCTCGCCAACGCCGAAGTCGCCGTCGCCGTCGACGCGGAGCGCTTTCGCGGCCTGTTCTTCGACGCGATGGACCGGCTGGCGGACAAGGCCGGGGCGGCTCTCCGATCGTAGCGCGTGGCAACGAAACCCAAGCCGGGCGCAACGAAATCAAAGCCGGACCGCGACAAAAACCAAGCCGGATGCAACAAAATCAAAGCGGGGCGCAACAAAATCAAAATGCTCAGCCGCGTGGATTTACGCCACCGATTTCCGACTTTTCAACGGGTTATGGCCGCTTCCGAATGACAGGGCCCAGCCTCCTTTCTCTGTTCCCATGAGTCGTCCGCACGGCTCGGTCGTCGAGCGGGGACCAGCTAAGACCATAGCGCAGATTTCTGATTTTCGCAAGCAAAATCTCTAGTGATTTAAGACCGCTAATTTCCAGATTTTCGCCGCGTCTCTCTTGCCCCCAACATTAACTTGTGGTAACGAAATGGTAATCTCGCGCCCGCGCCGTGGTTTTGACGTTGCTGACGGCAGTGGGAGGCGAGCGAGGAGGGACCGGGGATGACCAACAGGTTGCGCTCGTTTTTGCTCGCCGCAGCGGCGATCTTCGGCCTCGGCGCTTTTGCGATTGGGCCCGTCCACGCTTCGTCCATCCCTCCTGCAAGCGACTTTATTGCCACAGCAAAGGACGGGACAATCACGATCACCAACAACTCGACTGGCTGGTATATCTGGGGGTTCGGCGTCGTCGATGACCAGCGCTCGCATCGACGAAAAGCGGCGCTCCCGCGATTCAGCGCCGCGGGTGATCCCTGACCGTCACGTAGCGCGCCGGCGCGTCCTCATCGATCGGCGGGAATGGCTCGAGCGGCGGCAGGAAATAATTGTCGGTCGCGTCGTCATTGGCGAGCGACACTTCGCCGGCGAGCGCCGCGCCGCCCTCGGCCCAAAATGCATGGGCGATGAAAGGCTCGAGCGTCAGGCTCTCGCCGGGCTCGAGCCGCACCTGGTCGCCGGGGTTGAGGTCGAGCACGCTTACGTCCTTCAGCGCGCGGAACCGCTCCTTGAGCCGCGCGCCGCGGGCATCGACCTTGAACAGCTCGACGACGAACCGCGCGCCGCCGCGATTCACGATGTCCTCGGTCTTGACCACGTGATAGTGATGGGGCGCGCGCTGCCCATCCTCGGCGAGAAGCGCCTTCTCGGCGTAGAGGCGGCCGCGCCCGGCGCCGAGCTCGCGCCAATCGCCCATCCGCAGCGTGAACAAGGTCAGGCCCTCGCGGGCGAACAGGCCGGGCTTGAACTCGACCACGTTCCAGCCCATGCCGCGCTCGGCGATCAGTCTTGCGGCGTCCGGATTGGCGCTGAAATCCCCCTGCCCCCACAGCGCGAAGGGCGGCAGCGCCACGCCGTGGCGGCCGCATAATTCCAGCATCCGGTCGATGCGGGCGTCGACGAACGAGCGCTTCATCGGCCAAACTCCCGCGCCGGTTGGCTCGCCCGCACTTCGCATCCTTCCTGGCGCGAAGCGCCCGCACATCCGAGCGTCCGGGTCAGCTCCCGGCCTTGCCCGCGGTCTTCGCTTTCTTCGCCCGTTCGATGCCCTCGAGCACCAGCGCGCGCGCCTCTTCGGCGTCGCCCCAGCGGACGATCTTGACCCACTTGTTGGGCTCGAGATCCTTGTAGTGGGCGAAGAAATGCTCGATCTGTTGCAGCGTGATCGAGGGCAGGTCGGTGTAGTTCTGGACGTGAGCATAGCGCTGGGTGAGCTTTGCCGACGGCACGGCGAGCAGCTTCTCGTCGCCGCCTGCTTCGTCCTCCATGATCAGAACGCCGACCACCCTGCAGCTCATCACCGCGCCGGGAACGATCGCGCGGGTGTTGGCGACGATCACGTCGCACGGATCGCCGTCGTCGGACAGGGTATGGGGGATGAAGCCGTAATTTCCGGGATAGCGCATCGAGGTGTAGAGAAACCGGTCGACCTGCAGCGCGCCGCTCTCCTTGTCCATTTCATATTTGATCGGCTCGCCGCCGATCGGCACCTCGATCACGACATTGACATCATGGGGCGGGTTCTTGCCGATCGAGACGGCGTTCAAATTCACGTCGACCCTCCCTCGTCGCGACCGCGCGCCAACACGCGAATTTGGCGGCTCGCCAAGTTGACCTTATAGGCGGAACGGCCGCTCAGCCAAAGCCGAAAGCGACCCGCTCGCGCTGCTGGCCGCCGAAAGTCTCGCGCGCCCGGCGCAGCACCCGCCCGCCGAGCCGGCGGTAGAAGGTGACCGCCCGCTCATTGTCGGCCAGCGCCCAGACGACCAGGTTCGAGAGCCCGTGGCCGGCGAGATCCTTGCGCGCCGCGTCGAACATGCGCCGGCCGAACCCGCAGCCCTGGCATTCCGGCGCGAGGTAAAGCTCGAAGATCTCGCCGCCGTAGCCGAGCGCCGGCACGCGGTTGCGCCCGTAGCTGACGTAGCCGACGACCGAGTCGGAGAATTCGAGCACCAGGAGCGGCGTTCGCCGCGCGATCGCCAGACGCCACCACGCCGGCCCGCGGCGGGCGATCATCCGCTCGAGCTCGCGGCCCGGAATGACGCCGCGATAAGCCTCGCGCCAGGCCGCGTCGTGCACGGAGGCGATTTCACCCTCGTCGCCGAGCCGCGCTGCGCGAATGGAAATGACCGTCTCGACCATGAAGGGATGTTAAGTCGGCCCGCGGGCCTGCCGCAAGGTCTTGACAGCGGCGATGGATGACTTTTTTGCTCGCCTGAGCTTGCCCTTGAGTCGGCGCATTGGCGCCGGAATATTCGCGCAAATCGCCGTTCAATTCGCTTCGCGCGCCGGACCAGGAGCTTTGAGACAATGCCGCCGCGATCACCATGGGCGCGCTTGGCGTTGGGCGCCGTCGGGATGGCGGCGGCGCTCGTTGGCGCTGCGGGCGCGCGCGCCGATGTCCTGCACGTGACCTATCGCGTGTCGTTGATCGGGCTTCCGATCGGCGCGGTCAACCTCAACGCAGACCTCACTCCGACCAGCTATTCGATCCAGGGCGATGCAAAACTGACCGGTCTCGCGCGGCTCCTTGGCAACGCCCGGGGCGCCTCGGCCGGCAAGGGCGCGATCGTCGAGGGCCATGTCTCGCCCGCGACTTTCGCCACCATCGCCGCGGACTCGAACATGACGCGCACCATTCGCATGGCGCTCGCCGGCAACGCGGTGACCGGCATCGATATCTCGCCGCCGTACGAGGACAAGCCGGACCGGGTCCCGCTTGGGCCCGGCGACGAGAAGGGCATCGTCGATCCGGTCGGCGCGGTCATCATTCCAGCGCCGGCCACCGGACCGATCCTGTCGCCGGCCGCCTGCGATCGCAAGGTTCCGATCTTCGATGGCTATACCCGCTTCGACATCGATCTCACCTATATCGGCGAGCGGCGGGTGGCGACCAAGGGCTACGAGGGCCCGGTCGTGGTTTGCGCCGCGCGCTATGTCCCGATAGCCGGCCATCGGCGCGACCGCCCGGCGACCAAGTTCATGGCCGACAACAAGGACCTCGAGGTCTGGCTGGCGCCGATCGAACATGACCACGTGCTGATTCCGTTCCGGGTTTCGGTGCGCACGATGATCGGCACGACCGTCGTCGAGGCGACGGAATTCCGCGTCGAAGAGAAGTAGCGGAGGGAGCGAGCGAACCCCCTCGCCCTGCCGGCCCATAAGGCTAGTTGAGTTCGTCTTCCAGCATCGGCAGCGGGAACACCCCGACGCCGTCCTCCACCAGCGACCGCGCTTCCTCGAGGCTGGCGCGGCCGCGAATGGCGCGCTCGGGCTCCTCGCCGAGATGGATGGCTCGCGCCACTTGCGGGAACTTGGCGCCAACGTCGTCGGTGTTGGCCTCGATCTCCCGGCGCATGCGAAGCATCATTTCGCGCGCCTGCCGGCGCCGATCGTCGACGACAATCTGGCGGACCGGACTCGCCCGCCGCACGCTCGCCGCCGACGACGGCCGGCGCCATGATCGCCTTGTCGACCTCGGTCGAGCCGCATTCGGGGCAAGCGACAAACCCCCGCTTGCGCTGCTTCTCATATGCGGCGCTGTCGGGAAACCAGCTTTCGAATGCATGCCCTTCGGCGCAGCCGAGCGCGTATTTGATCATCGTTCAGCCCGCCAATAGCCCGTCGAGTTCGCCCGCAGCCTCGAGCGCGTGCAAATCGTCACAGCCGCCGACATGGGTCTCGCCGATAAAAATCTGCGGCACCGTCCAGCGGCCGTTCGCCTTCGCCGCCATCGCCGCCTGGGCGGCGCGGTCCCCGTCGACGCCGATCTCCTCGAACGGCGCCGCCTTGGCCTCAAGCAGCGCCTTCGCCGCGTGGCAAAAGGGGCAAGTCGACTTGGTATAGATGACGATCGGCGGCACGCGAAAACAATCCCCCGGCGCGCGGATTCGCGCCATTGCCAATATATGGGAACTTAACCGCCGGTCACAACCCGGGCGAACACCAGGACGTCCACCCGCTTCGCGCCCGCCCTCAAGAGCGCCCGGGAGGCGGCGTTGGCGGTCGCGCCCGAGGTCAAAACGTCGTCGATCAGCACGACGTTGAGCCCGCGCAGCGATGCGCTGGCGGCGGCGCGAAACGCGCCCTGGATGTTTTCGGCCCGCTGCGCGCGGGTGAGCCCGATCTGGCTCCGGGTCGCCTTCACCCGCAGAAGCGCGCCCAAGTCGCAGGGCTTGCCGGTCAGGCGCGAAATCTCCGCCGCCAGCGCCGCCGCCTGGTTGAACCGCCGCCGCCACAGCCGCAGCGGATGCAGCGGCACGGGGGTCAGGAGATCGGCGTCGGCAAGCACGTCCGCGCCCGCGCGGACCATCCAGCGCGCGATCGGTCGCGCAAGCTCGGCGCGGTCGGAATATTTGAGCCGATGGGCGAGCGTGCGCGCCGGCCCGTCCTCGAACCGCGCCACCGCCCGGGAGCGCGCGAACACGGGCGGATCGGCCATCGCCTGGGGCGAGATGAGGCCCTGCCCGAGGTCCTGCTCGAACGGCGTCCCGAGGCGCTCGCAATAGGGTCGTTCGATGAATCGCATCGCGCTCCAGCAGCGCGAGCAGAGCGCTCCATGCAAATCCGTCGCCGCTCGGCAGGCGAGGCAGGTCGGCGGATAGAGCGTGTCGAGCGCGGCTTGCGCCAGGCGCGTGACGAGAGCGCCGCCGCGTCGCGTCCACGACGGGCCAGCCGCCTGCTCCAAGTCAAGCGCCGGAATGGCGTCCATGTCGCCAACAATAGCCCGAGCCGGAGCTTTGCGCGAGGAATGGTCTGGAGCATAAGGGAAAGACCCATGCCGTCCCCCCGCCGCCGCGCATTTTCGATCGCGCGCTCATCAATCGACGCCTCGATCGCGCATGGACGGTCGGAGCGGGCGGCGCGCGGGCGGACTTCCTCCTCGCCCGGGCGGCGCAGGACCTCGGCGAGCGGCTGTCGCTGGTCAAACGGCGTTTCGCGCTCGCCGCCGATTTCGGCTCGCCCGGCCCCCACGGTGCGGTTGCGCTCGTCGCCGGCGGGCAGGTTGACTGCGTCGTCCGGATCGCCCCGACCTGGACGAGCGTGGGGACAGGGGCTTTCCTTGCCGCCGTCGGCGATCTCGAGTGTCTGCCGGTGGCGGAGGGCCGCCTCGACCTTGTTGTCTCGCTCCTTGCGCTGCACACCGTGAACGATCTGCCAGGCGCGCTCATTCAAATGCGGCAGGCGCTGAAACCCGACGGCCTCCTCGTGGCCGCGCTGATCGCGGGCGACACCCTGACCGAGCTTCGCCAGTGCCTGACGATCGCCGAAAGCGAGGTCCTCGGCGGCGCGTCGCCGCGGGTCGCGCCGTTCGTTGACGTGCGCGCGCTTGGGGCTCTCGCCCAGCGCGCCGGGCTCGCGCTGCCGGTGGTCGATCTCGACCGGGCGACCGTCCGCTACTCCGACATGTTCGCGCTGGTCGCCGACCTGCGCGCGATGGGAGTCACGAATGCGCTCGAAGCGCGCAGCCGCACGCCGCTGCGCCGCGAGGTCCTGGCGCGCGCCGCCGCCCTCTATGCCGAGCGCTTTGCCGATCCGGACGGGCGCCTGCGCGCCACTTTCGATCTGGTGTGGCTCGCCGGCTGGGCGCCGCACGAAAGCCAGCCGAAGCCGCTCGAGCCCGGATCGGCGACGATGCGGCTCGCCGACGCCTTGAAAGCCCGCCGCTGACAAGCATTGGCCTACGCCCATCCGACCCCCGGCTTGAGGGTGCCTGCTGGACAATGTAGCCACATGTAGCTACATTGTCTGAATGAAGTCCGTGACGATCCGGGAAGCCAAGAATTGCCTAACGGAACTCGCTCGCGAAGTTGAGAGCGGGACAACGATCGTGGTCACGCGCAACGGCGCCCCGGTGTTCGACATGACGCCGCACCGGCCAAAAAAGGGTCTGCGTCTCGAGGCGATTGAGGAATTCAAGCGCAAGCGCGGGATCGATAGCCTGATCGCGTTTATCGCCGAGGACTTCGACGAGCCGCTGGGGGAGGATTTTCTCCTGCGTCCCTTGCCTCCCGACGCATGAGGCTCCTCCTCGATACGCATATCTTTCTGGCTCTCATCGGATCGTCCGGCGCAGCGAGTCTGCCGGCGAGGGTCGCCGCGCTCCTGGCGGATGACGAAGCAGAGCCTCATCTGAGCGTCGCAAGCCTCTGGGAGATTGCGATCAAAAGCCGGCTGGGCAAGCTCAAGCTCCGGGTTGATCTCGACGCGCTGCCAGCGCTGATCAGCGGCCTTGGCGTCCGGATCGTGGCGATCGACGAACGCCATGCGCTCGCGGCCTTAGATCCCGAGCCAATGACTCGAGACCCGTTCGACCGGATGCTGCTCGCGCAGTGTCAGATCGAGGCTTTCAAGCTCGTCACGATCGACCGCGCCCTTGTTTCGCACCCGCTGGCGGCGACGGCGCTTGGTCGTTGACGCGCCGAACGGCCACCGCTGACGACTCAATTGACGCTCGCGCGAGTGGTCGCAAGGCGAGACTCAGGCGCTCTTGCCGGTCGCAGCGATCGGCCGGTGAGGGCCACGCCGCACAGGACGAGCCCGAGGCCCACCCAAGCCGAAGGCGCTATGGGTTCGGCGAGCGCGACCGCCCCGCCGACGACGCCGATCAGCGGGACGACGTAGTTGTTGAGGCTGGCGAAGGTCGGGCCCGCGTCGTGGACCAGCCGGAAATAGACGTAATAGGCGAGCGCGGTATTGAAGACGCCGAGCGCGCCCATCGCCAGGAGCGAAGCCGGAGGAATCTGGACGAGCGTTGCGAGCGACGGCGGATTCCCTATCGCCAGCGCGAGTAGCGCCAGCGAGCGTCGAAATCGACATCGACGCGGTCACCGCTCTGACGGCGCCGATCTCCCTCGTCGCGGCGCCGGAAATGATCGCGCCCGTTCCATAAAAGACGCCGGCGGCGAGAGCGAAAGCCCGCCCCAGGACGGAATGGGCGGCGCCGTCGCCTCCAGGCGACCAGAACGTGACGCCGACCCCGGCGAAGCCGACCAGAAGACCGAAGGCGCCGAGCCATGTCCAGCGGTCGTGCGATCCGAGAAAGCGCCCGAACAGGAAGACGAAGATCGGCTGGGCGCCCATCATCAGCGCCATGTCGGCGCTGGTCGTCAGCGTCGCCGCTTTGCCGAGCAGGATGAAGGGAACGACCTGCCCGATCAGCGCCAGCGCGACGAGGTTGAGCCACAGTCCCGATCGCGATCCGGGCCAGACCTTGCCCGAAACGGCGCTCGCGAGCAGCATCGCAGCCGCCGCCACCCCGACGCGCGCGAGCGCAAAGCCGATGGGATCGAAGGCCCGCGAGGCGATCTTGATGAGAAGAAAGGACGAGCCCCAGAGAACGGACAGAAAGGCTAGCCCCGCATACGCGGTCATGGAGCTCTCGGGGTTTGGAGGATGGGAGATAGGCGGCTCGACGGGCGGACGTCAATGAGAACGCCGTCGCCAGCGCTTGGCCAGACCGTTCAGCTCAATTCACGTCCAACCAAGGGGTTCACGACAGCAAGGCCCGTGAAGCGATTGAAGTCGCGATCCGCAGACCACAGCTCGCGCACGCCGTGCTGCTTGCACAGGGCCGAAATGCGCGCGTCATGGACTTGAGCTCCGGCAACGCGGCTCCTTGTGAGAACCGTTCGCAATGCCGGCCAGTGGTCTGCCAACTCGGCCAAGAGCGCGAGGGTCGGCAACTCGAGCCAGGCGTCCACCTGGTCGAGAGCGCGTGGCAAGGGTGTCGGAGGCGCGTAGATGCGGGGATGGGTGACGATGGCGAGGAACTCGTGCACGCAGGGCCAGGGAATCACCCAGGTTGCGGACCCTTCTGAGAGCTCCAGGATTCGCTTCGCGGCCAGATCGTGAAACGGCGAGTCCTCGCGGTGAGCGTAGACCAAAATATTCGTATCGACGGCGATCAAGCTCCCCGACCTTCGTAGGCCAAATCGCGCAACCTGTCCCAGGACGCGCCTTTCGCGTCGGCTTGCAATCCCTTGCCTTTGAAGCTGGCGCGGCGCAGCTTGAACGGCGCACCCGGCTTGGTCTCGGTTACGACGCGCCGAAGCCCCCGTTCTACCAGCGAACGCAATGTGACCCCCTCGCGCTGTGCAAGTTTACGAGCTTCGCGAAGAAGCGGATCCGAGATTTCTATTGTCGTCTTCATGACCCATCTGTATGGCGTAAGCGGTATGGCCACCCATATCATGGCGTTCTTTTGGTCGATCGGTCAAATCGCCGGGCGCCCGGTCAACGGAAATTGCGTCCGGCGGGCATCGCCTGCGCCGGGTCGGCCGTTTCGAGCGGCAGGCTCGGGGGCGCGCGCGGGTCCTCGAATCTCGGGGGCTGGGCGAAGCGGTTGCCCTGGCGTTTTTGCGCCATCGTCAGTTGCGGCCGCTTGACCTCGTCAGCGCGGGCAAGGGCGCCGACCGTGTGACCCGCCTCCGATAGAAGCCCCAGCATCGGCGTCAGGTCGTTCATGCGTTCGGCGACGACATGAATGACGCCCAATTCGCTCTGCAGCTTGCCGGTCACGGCGATGAAACGGGCGCCGAGCACGATCGCGCGCAGGCGCTCGAACGCCTTCGGCCAGACGATGATATTGGCGATCCCCGTCTCGTCCTCGAGCGTCATGAAAATGACGCCCTTGGCGGTGCCCGGCCGCTGACGCACCAGGACGAGGCCGGCGACGGTGACGCGCTCGCCATTCCTGACCTTGGCAAGCGCCTCGGAGCGCAGGATTCCGCGCGCCGAAAGGCGAGCGCGCATGAAGGACGTCGGATGCGCCTTCAACGACAGCGACAGGCGCCGATAGTCCTCGACCACATGCGCGCCGAGCGGCATCGACGGCAATCGCGCGTCCGGCTCGGTTTCGCGCGCCGGCCGGCTCGCGAACAGCGGCAGATCGTCCTGGTCGCCGACCCGGTCGAGGCCACGCACCGCCCATAGGGCCTGCCGCCGGTCGAGGCCGAGCGAGCGGAAGGCGTCGGCGTCGGCGAGCCGCTCCAGCGCCGCCGACGAGAGACCGCTGCGCAGCCAAAGGTCGCGCACGAAATCGTAACCCTGCCCCCGCCGCTCCACGAGCCGGCGCATGTCCTCCTCTCTGGCGCCGACGATCTGCCTCAAGCCGAGGCGCACGGCATGGGTCGCGCGGATATGCGGCGCCATCTCGGCGTGGCGGGGGTGAATCCCTTCGCCCCGCTGGCGGGGAGAAGGTGTCGCCGAAGGCGACGGATGAGGGGCTGCGCTGTCCTTTCCGGAAGAGTCCGCGCTGCCCCTCACCCCAACCCTCTCCCCGTACACGGGGAGAGGGGGCGTTAAGAGCTCCAGCGTGCAGTCCCAGTCCGACAGGTTGACGTCGACTTCGCGCATTTCGACCTCGTGCTCACGCGCGTCGCGCACGAGCTGGGCGGGCGCGTAGAAGCCGAGCGGCTGGGAGTTCAGCATCGCTGCGACGAAGACATCCGGATAGCGGCATTTCATCCAGCACGAGGCGTAGACCAGCAGAGCGAAGCTCGCCGCATGGCTCTCGGGAAAGCCGTATTCGCCGAAGCCCTCGATCTGGCGGAAGCAGCGCTCGGCGAAGTCGCGCTCGTAGCCCCGGGCCGCCATGCCCTCGACCATCTTCTCTTGAAAAGTCTGGATCGTGCCGACCCGGCGGAACGTCGCCATTGCGCGGCGCAACCGATCGGCTTCCGCGGGCGTGAATCCGGCTGCGACGATGGCGATCTTCATCGCCTGCTCCTGGAACAGCGGCACGCCGAGCGTCTTACTCAATACTGCCTCGAGTTCGCTCGAAGGATAGACGACCTCCTCGAGGCCCTGCCGCCGGCGCAGATAAGGGTGGACCATATCGCCCTGGATCGGACCGGGGCGCACGATCGCGACCTCGATCACGAGATCGTAGAACGATTCCGGTTTCAGCCGCGGCAGCATCGACATCTGCGCGCGGCTTTCGATCTGGAACACGCCGATCGTGTCGGCGCGCTGGATCATCGCATAGACCTGAGGCTCCTCGGGCGGAATGGTCGCCAGCGTCAGGCGCTGGCCGTAATGCCTGTCGATGAGTTCGAGGCCCTTGCTCAGCGCCGTCAGCATGCCGAGCGCGAGCACGTCGATCTTGAGCAGGCCGAGCGCGTCGAGATCGTCCTTGTCCCATTCGACCGTCGTGCGCTCCTCCATCGCGGCGTTCATTATTGGCGCGACTTCGTCGAGCCGGTCGCGGGTGATGACGAAGCCGCCGCTGTGCTGGGTAAGATGGCGCGGAAAGCCGATGAGCGCCTTCGCCATCTCGAGCGCGAGCTCAAGCGTCGGCTCGGCCGGATTGAGGCCAATCCCGCGCACATTGGCTCCGTCGATCGGCGTCGACTCCTGGCCCCAGGTGGTCCCGTTAAGGGCGGCGATGACATCGTCAGAGAGGTCGAAAACCTTGGCCGTCTCGCGGATCGCCGAGCGCGTGCGATAGGTCGTCACCGCAGCAGCGAGGCCGGCGCGCTCCCGCCCGTAGCGCCGATAGATGTATTGGATCACCTCCTCGCGCCGCTCATGTTCGAAGTCGACGTCGATGTCGGGGGGCTCGTTGCGCTCGGGCGAAATGAAGCGCTCGAACAGAAGATCGAAGCGCGCCGGATCGACCTCGGTGATCCCGAGGCAGAAGCAGACAGCGGAATTGGCGGCCGAGCCGCGGCCCTGGCACAAAATGCCGCGCGTGCGCGCGAAGCGCACGATGTCGTGCACGGTGAGAAAATAGGGCGCGTAGTCGAGCGCGGCGATCAGCGCGAGTTCATGCGCAAGCGCTTCGCGCGTCCGCTCCGGCACGCCCTTGGGATAGCGCGCCCGGGCGCCCGCTTCAGCGAAGGCTTCGAGCGCGGCCTGGGCCGTCGCATAGCCTTCGCGCAGCTCTTCCGGATAACAATGCGACAATTCATCGAGGCTGAAGGCAAGGCCGTCGAGGAAGCGCATCGTCTCCCCGACCGCTTGCGGCGTCTCGGCGAAGAGCCGCGCCATTTCGTACGGACCTTTGAGATGCCGCTCGGCGTTGACCTGGGTCAGGCGCCCGGCGGCCTCGAGCGTCACGCCTTCGCGGATGCAGGCGAGGACGTCGGCGAGCGCGCGCCGCTCGGGCGCATGCATCAGCACGTCGTTGGTCGCGAGCAGCGGCGCGTCGACCTCAAGCGCGAGCGCCGCGCGCCGCGCGAGCCCGCCGCGCATGTGCTCGCCATAAGTCAAACTCGCCCCGATCCACAGACGCTTGCCGAAGGCCTCGCGCAGGCGGAGATGAATCCCTTCTCCCCGCTCGCGGGGAGAAGGTGGCCGCGTAGCGGCCGGATGAGGGGCCGCGCCGCCCCTCACCCCAACCCTCTCCCCGTGCACGGAGAGAGGGGGATCGCCCCCCTCACCCTGTACCCCTCTCCCACAAAAGGAGACGGAAGGCATCACGACGACCTGCAGCCCCTCGCCATGCTCCAGCAGATCATCCAGTTGGAGCCGGCATTCTCCTTTGGGCGCGCGCAAGTTTCCCGCCGTCAGGATGCGGCAGAGCCGGCCATAGGCGGCGCGATCCTTCGGATAGACGAGCGCGTCCGGCGCGCCGTCCACGAACGCGAGCCGCGCGCCGGGAACGACGCGCATGCCCGCCATCGCCGCCGCGTTCTCGCGCGCGAAGAGATGGGCGCGCACGACGCCGGCGAGGGTGTTGCGGTCAGCGATCCCAATTCCCGCAAGCCCAAGCTCGGCAGCGCGCGCAACCATCTCCTCGGGATGCGACGCCCCGCGCAGAAACGAGAAATTCGTCATCGCCGCCAGTTCGGCGAACCGCGGCTCGAGGCGAATCATTGGGGTCCCCTCGCGAGTGAGGGCTCCACGCCGAAATCGCAACGACGTTGGTCAGTTCGGATCCTCTTCCCCTTGCGGGAGAAGGTGTCGCCGAAGGCGACGGATGAGGGGTCCCGCGCCATCAGGCGCCTCTGAATCACGCGCCTCACGGCGCAGACCCCTCACCCCCAACCCCTCTCCCGCAAGGGGAGAGGGGAGTAGGGCGCATCGCCTCACCGTGGCAGGCCGCATCGAGCGAGAATTGTATTCAGTACATTCTCTCGTTCATGCAAGACCTCGCGATTCCAGAACCGCACGATCGCGAAACCTTGCGCTTGGAGCCATGCGTCACGTCGAACGTCATGACGATTCTCGGCATGTTGAGAGCCGTCGCATTCGACGATGAGCCGATGTTCGAAGCAGACAAAATCGACGATGTAGGGGCCGAGGGGGACATGACGACGCCACTTCATCGATTGCAGCCTTCGATCCCGCAAGAGGCGCCATAAGGCGCGTTCAGCGTCCGTTTCATGAGCGCGCATCGTGCGAGCGCGCGCTCTGGCGGCCAGAGGAATGAGATGATGATGAACCGCCATGACCTCCTCATGCTTTCGTCCGGCGCGCGCCCTTCCCCCTTGCGGGACAAGGGTCACCCGAACACTCCGTGCACGAACCATTTCGCCTGCGCCGTCTCGCGGCCCCATAAGCCCTCGCGGTAGAGCCAGAAGCGGCGGCCTTGAGAATCCTCGGCGCGGAAATAGTCGCGCGTCGGCGCGCCATCGCGCCGCCACCAGGGCGCGGCGATCCGCTCCGGCCCCTCGATGGCGGCTACGTCGTGCAGGACGCGCCGCCAGCGGAAGCGCAGGGGTGGACCATCGGGCACTTCGGCTAAAGCCTCGATCGGCTCCGGGTGCACGAACAGGCGCAATGGCCGCGCCGGCGCGCCCTCATCCGGCCGCGCTGAGGCGCGGCCACCTTCTCCCGTGAACGGGAGAAGGGTAGCGCCCCCTTTCGTCCGCGCCTCTCCAAGCGTCACCGGCGCGGCCGCCTCGGCCTGTTCGGGCAGATGCGCTTCGATGAGCTCGCGCCGCGTCACCGCGCGGGCCCCGAGCCGGGCGCTCAACCGGTCGAGAAGCTCGGCGAGCGCGCGGGCGCGCTCGGCTTCGTGCGCGCGCTCGAGCTCGGATTGCGAGGGCGCGAGCGGCTCGGCCGCAAGGCAGGCGAGGCGCATGAGGTCGACGCCGTAGCCGGCGTCGATGGCCTCCTCGTCCGGGCTCGCCAGCCGCTCGGCGATGAGCCGCACAATCGTGCGCGCCTCGTTGAGCGGCCGGGAGGCGCCGACGCGGATGCGTCGCACGTCGCCGTCGACGCGATGGAGCTCAAGCGCGATCCGCCGCGCGCCCTTGGCCTGGCGCTCGAGCAGCACGACGAGATCGTCGGCAAGCTTGCAGAGCGTCGCCTCGATCGCCGGAAACGTCTGCACGGGCGAGGCGAACCGCCGCTCGGCGCAGAAATCCGGCGGCGCAAAGCGCGGCTTAATCGAGGAGCGCTCGAGGCCTTTGAGCGCGTCGAGCCGGGCGATCGGAACGGATCCGAACCGCGCCGCGATCGGCGCCCGGGGCCTGAGCGCAATGTCTCCGATCCGCCTCAGGCCCGCGCGCGCCATGTCGGCGACGGTCTTCTCGTCGAGACCGAGCGCGGCGAGCGGCAGGTCGTGGAAAAGCCTGGCGAACGCCTTGTCGCTCAACGGTTCGGAGGCGATTTTCGTTTGCGAAAACCGCGCCAGGGCCCAGGCGGCGCGCGGATTGCCGCCGACGCCGGCGGCGACGGTGAACCCCTGCGCGGCAAGCCGGGCGCGACAGTCCTCGATCAGCGCCGCTTCGCCGCCGAACAGATGCGTGACGCCGGAAATATCGAGCATCAGCCCGTCGCGGCCGTCGAGCGCGGCGAGCGGCGTGAAGCGCGAGCACCAGTCGCAGAGGCGCTCGATGAGCCGCGCCTCTTCCGCTGGCTCAGCCTCGACCGCGACGAGGTTCGGATGACGCGCGCGCGCGTCGGCAAGCGAGAGACCAATGGTCAACCCGAGCCGCTCGGCCTCGGCGTCGACGCAAACCAGGCGCTCGGCGTTGTTGACCTTGGCGACAGCCGCAAGCAGCGCCGCCTTGTCAACGTCATTGAGACGCCGCGCGCGGTCCGTCGCCAGACGCGGCAACCACAGGGAGAGAAATCGCCGGATCGCCAAAAGCCAATTCCTCGAAAATATTGTCCTGGCTTCGCCATTCCAGACGGATGACGCGCTCGGCGTCGAAAGCCCGCAGAGGCCTCTCGGGCCCTGCGCGCGCAAGACGCGCCTTGACGAGCCGCGCCCCGCAGGCGAACGGCCCGGGCAGGTCCCGGCCGGCCGCCGCCTTAGGTTTGACGCTCGGCGCGGCGGCGATCTCGAACCGGGTCTCGGCGGCGCTGGAGAGGCGCTCGGCCTGGCCATAGGCGCTGGCCAGGATCAGAAGCGCGGGCGTCCGCCCTTTGCGCGCCGCGAGCAAGAGGCGGCGCGAAGCGGCGAGGCTATAGCCCTTGAGGTTCCAGACCTCGCCCACGACCGCGGCCGGCGCGCCGCATTTGAGCGCCTCCTCCATCGCCCAGAAGGCCAAAGCCGCGTCGGGCGCGTGCACGAACACGAGGCGGCTCAAGGGCAGCCCGTGGGCGATCAGGCCCGGCCCATAGAGCGCGCCTGCCTCCTGGGCAGCGAAGCCTTCGCCGATGATGAGCGCCGAGGCCGGCCGCCGGTCCAGGAACCGCGCGGCGAGCGCGAGCGCAAAGCCCATCGCCGCCGCCCCGTCCTGAGGCTCGGCGGGCGCGATCTCATGCAGGCCGTCGTCCGCGAGGCCGCCGCCGAGTGCGGCGTCGAACGCGCGCCCGAACGGGAGCCGCCGCGCGGTCCGCTCGCCCGCCGGGCCGGCTTCCGCCTCGATCCGGGCGACGGCGCGCCGCAAACGCGCCATCCCCTCCGCCCTGTCGCCCAGCGACATTCGGTCTGCATCCTATAAGTTCGCTATTTGTTCTTGTTTTGGACCGAAAGGGTGGGAGAGTCAAGGCCAGTTGAACGCTTTTAAAAAGTGTGTGATCCCGTGGAGATCGGCAGCGATTTCATTGGTGTCATTGGCCGAGCGGCGCGAGTTCGCGACCGACGAGCAGATCAAAGCGGTTTGGGCCAAGCACGGCCTGTAAAACTACGATATACGCTTCGCGCCGCCGAAGAGCTCGATCAAGTCTTGTCGTATATCGATAAGCATTCCCCGCAAGGCGTCGATCACGTCAAAGCGCGGATCAAGGCAATCACTAACCTCATCGCCCTGCATCCGCTTGCGGCCAGCTCACGAACACACGCCGCTTTCGCCGCGTCGTCGTCCATCCGTATCCCTATCTCCTCTTCTCCGCGGCGACGGAATACGAAGTCGTAATTCATGGCGTGCGCCACGCGGCTCGACGCCCGCCGTCCATGCCGGACTGATGCTCTGCCCCGCAGCCAAATCTGGGATTCGTCTTATCCAGTCTCGAAATCACCGGGCTGAGGCGGCGCGAGCGGCGTGAACAGGCAGCGGTCGGGCTTGAGGTCGATCAGCGGGGTCTTATCCAGGCAATCGAGGCCTCTGACGCTGAGAGTCGCACCCTGGCGCGCGACCAGGGTGACGAGCGCCGTCCCGATCGGGTTCGGCCGGACCGGGGAGCGCAGCGCAAACGTCCCGCGCGTCGAGCCGTCATCGGCCGGACTTTGACGGACGAGATCGCGACGGGACTCGTGCAGCCAATAAAGCACCTCGATCCGCTCGAACGCTTCGATCCCGTCCAGCGCCGCGACCCACGGTTCGCAGACTTCGATCCGGCAGACCGGCCCGTCGACTTGCCCCTGCCGGGGGCAGTCGAGGCGCGAGGTCCACGGCGTGCGGATGATTCCGACAAACGTGATGCCGGCGTCGAACGACTTGGGCGCGTCGACAGCGACCTCGTTTCGCCGGACCTCGTTCAGCCTCACCATGACCCGTCGAGCGCCAACGCAGCGCCCCCTCCACCATGCTCCGCATGGTCCCCCTCCCCCGCTACGCGTGGGAGGATGCGCCGCCGCTCCCGCTTCTCCTCCCCTGCGCTTGTAAAGCGTGGGGGAGGGGGACCGCCCGAAGGGCGGTGGAGGGGGCTCGCTTGGCGCTTTTGCCTCACGCGGCCTCGTAGCCGCGCGACTTCGTTTCAACCGCCTTGCCGCTTTTCAGGCTCGACAGGAATTCGTCATGCGTCATCGGCTTCGAGAACATCGGGTAATTCTTCTCGACCGCGGCGTGCTGTTCTTCCTCGCTGACCGTCGCCGTGCAGTCCTTCAGCGTGACCACGTCATAGCCCTTCTCATAGCCGGTCCGCATCGTCGAACTCGACGCAGCAATTGGTCAAAAATCCGCCGAGCGCGATGGTCGAGATGCCGCGTGCGCGCAGGATAAAGTCGAGGTTGGTGGTGGCGAAGCCGTCCAGGCCTCGCTTGCCCTCGATGACGATATCGCCCGGCTCCGGCTTCAGCGCATCGACGATCGCCGCGCCCCAAGTCCCCTGACGGAATGATTTGCTGTCGACCACGCCCTTGAGGATGCCGTATGGGGTCGGGCTCAGCTCGCGATAGTCCTCGGTGAAGGTGATCGGCGCATAGACGATCGTCGCTCCGAGTTCGCGCGCCTTTTTCACGGTCTCGACCGTGTTCGCGAGCATGTTGGTCTTGTCCATCACCGTCTTCACCGCCCCATGCAGCGTGCCGCCCTCGGTGGTGAAATCGTTCTGGTATTCGATGAGCACGACCGCAGTCGATTTCGGATCCATTTGTCTCTCTCCCGTTTGCTCCGCACGGGCGGCTGGCTCGCTAGGGCCGCATCCGAGCTTGGCGATATATATGGACCAATAGCGCGCTCAAGGCGAGCGCGCCCTACCCGTCACCTCGAGCGCCAGCCGCCCGCTCAAAGGCTGGCCATATTCGCCGACCGCCTCGACCACCACCCGATAGGTTCCGGGGGCAAGATCGCCGGGCAGGCGGGCGGTCCAGATGTGCGAGGAATTATCGGCGCTGACCCACGGCTTCTTGGTTGCCTCGTTGCGGGCGAACACTTCCTGGACGAACGGATCGGGCCGGGCGCGGCGGATCATCTCCACCGGAGCCCGGTCGCCGATGACCATTTCGACCCTGGTCTTGTCGCCGCCGTCGAACACGTTGGCGATCAGGGTCGAGGCGCTCAGAGCGTCGCGCGGGACCGGCGAACCCAGGAGCCGCACCTGGCTGAAATCGCGGTCGGCGTCCTTGCTGATCCCATGGAACCGGCTCTCGATCGAGAGCCGCATCTGCCGCCCGTTCGGCTCCTTCGCCGGAATGAAGCGGGTCGTATACGCGGCGCCGTCGACCGAGAGGATGTGAAAGCCGTTCGGCGTGCCGTCGCGGCTGTCGGCCGAGGCGACGCCGCGATGATCGAACGGACCGCTCCACCACGAGCCCGATAGGGCCGTCAGCACATGATGATGGTGCGGCTCGGCCCCTTTCCAGCCGTCCCCCGCGTCGAAGTAATGATGCTCGGTCGTATGCGTGTGGCCGGCGAAGCTGACGGTGAAGCGGCGCCCTGCGAAAAGATCGAAAAACGCCTGCCGGTCCTGCAAGTTCTGATAGGGCTCGTCGTCCAGAAAGGTGCGGAGCGGGATGTGCATCACCGTAACGATCAGCGTGTCTTCCGGCGTATGCGCGAGCACATTGCGCACGAACGCGAGTTGCGCCTCATCGAGTCTGCCCTCGTACTTGCCCCCTCCCCCGACTTTATAAGGATCGAAGCCGAGATAGTTCACGTCATCGAGCATGAGGAAGAGCGTCTTGGCGTAGAAGAACGCGTAATAGTTCGGGCCGAACACGCGCTTGAACGTCTCGCGGCTGTAGCGGCGGTCGGGCGCTTCGAAATTGAGATCGTGGTTGCCGCCGATGTTCCACCACGCCAGCCCGATCGTCCCCATGATCGCATTCGAGCGCGGATAGAGCGTGAGGTCGTCGAACATGATGTCGCCGGCAGTGAGGCCGAATTTGGCGTCGACGCCCGCCAGCGCCTGCAACAGGTCCTCGCGAATGAAGTCGACTTCCGCCCCGGTCTCGGGCTGCGGATCGGTCACCATCACGACGTCGAACGCCTTCGGCTCCTCCCGGCGCCGAAGCGCGAAATCGACCGACGCCGGCAAGGGGCCAGTCGGGGCGAGGCCCTCAAAAGTCAGGTTGAGATTGGGCGGCGAGCCCTTGGGCTGATGATGGCGGTAGAAGAGGGGCAGATTGGTCTCAGGCTCGACCGGCGGCATGAAGCCCGCGGGCTTGACGACGAAGATCGTCGCCTCGTCCGGCAACGGCAGCGTATAGCGGCCGTCCGCGCCGGTGACGGCGATGTCGCGGCCATTGGAGACGAGCACGCCCGGGAGCCCGGGATTGGCGGCGCCGGCTGCGCCTGAGCCGTCCCGGTCCTCGAACACGAGGCCGGTGACTTGCGTTCCCTCAGCATCTTGCGCCGCCGCACGGTGCGGCTCGATCGCCGCAAGCGCAAGCCCGCCGGCCGCGCCAATCAGCACATCGCGACGGGTCACTCCATCGCTGTGATGCTCCGACATTCTTCAATCTCCGATCCGTGTCGCCTCGCAGGGAACGGCCCGCGCGTGACGTCGTCATGAAACGAGGGGACCATGCCTGGAGCGAGGTTAAGACGCGAGCCGATGCAATGGAACTGGCGTCTTTGTCGCAGCATCAGTGAGCTAGGGAAAGTTCTGGATGCCGCCATAGAGCGGATAGGCGGACCGAACCTGCCGCGAATCCGGCAGGACCACCAGTCGATCCCCCTTCGAAGCGTCGAAATCGATAGCGCCGACCAAGGCAAAGCTGTCGAAGACGAACGGCAGGCTCCGTCCGGCGAGAGGGTCCGGCTTGTCGAGTAGACCCAAATGGAGGTGCGGACCTTCGGAGGGACCGGTGTTCCCCAATTTGCCGATCGGCGCCCCAGCCTTCACTGCGTCTCCGACCTTCACCGTAATGCTGCCCTCGCGCAAATGCGCATACCAGGAGAACACATTCGGAGCGATTTCTTCCATCACGTTGTTGCCGCCATAGTCTGACTTCGACTTGGGGACCATGAACAGAAACGGCGTCTGATCCGGCATGCCGTCGTGGATTGAGACCACGACGCCGTCGGCGACCGCGAGGACGTCCTCGCCGAAGCCGTAGTACTGCTCGGCCCGCTTGCCGTCGCGGTCAAAAATTCTGTCGTTCTTGACCTTGACCCAGTCAACCGCAAAGGTTTCGCCGGTCTCGATGCGGACGCCGTCTATCGCGATGCGTTCGTCTCTGTGGACGTTCGGCTTGCAGCAAGCGCTCGAGGCGAGCCAGCCGCTCCCCCCGACGGGCGGCCTGATCACGATTGCGGGCTTGCGATTGACAGCGACTTCTGGCGCGTCAACCTCCATGCTGCCGACTATCGGGGCAAGCTCCGAGTCCGCCTTTAGTGTGTAAGTGATCCGGTGCGTGACGCGTTCCGGCGCCGCGCCCGGCGGCAGAATCAGATCGACTTCCACCGACGCGGCGGCCGACGGCGGAATGATCGGCGATGGGGTCTTTGCGAACAGCGCCTGAGTTGCGGCGGAAAGAGCGGGTCCTTCGATTCGAAGCATTTCCTTTCCTGCCGGATCCAGCACGGTCACGTTCGACAGCGTCACTGGCTCGGAGAACACGCTGACGACGAGGAGTTCGTATTCGACATGGTCCATGCCGTCATCGCCGCGAACGACTTGGGCTTCGTGAATCGGACTGACCAGGATCGCGGTTGGCCGTCCGTAGTCTTCGGCCACCGCGCCAGATGCGAGAGCGAGAACAGCAGCCAACGCGAAGACAATGCGCATTTCGGAATTCTTTCTCTAGTCGATCGCGCGAACACATATCCAGGCCGCTAGGCGCCCACCTGCCCCCGATGGCGCAGGAAAGCGTCGGCGAGCACGCACGCTACCATCGCTTCGCCCACCGGCACGGCGCGGATGCCCACGCAAGGGTCGTGGCGCCCTTTGGTCACGATCTCCGTATCTTCGATCGCGCGGGTGACCGTGCGGCGCGGCGCGAGAATCGAGGACGTCGGCTTGACAGCGAACCGGGCGACGATCGGCTGTCCGGTCGAAATGCCGCCGAGAATGCCGCCGGCGTGGTTGGAGAAAAAGCGCGGCTGGCCATCGTTGCCCCGGCGCATCTCGTCGGCGTTCTGCTCGCCGGAGAGTTCGGCCGCGGCGAAGCCGTCGCCGATTTCGACCCCTTTGACGGCATTGATCCCCATCAGCGCCGCGGCGAGTTCCGCATCGAGCTTGCCGTAGATCGGCGCGCCCCAGCCCGCGGGCACGCCCTCGGCGACAATCTCGATCACCGCGCCGATCGAGGAGCCGGCCTTGCGGATGTCGTCGAGATAGTCGGCGAAGCTCGCGGCGGCGGCGGCGTCGGGGGTAAAGAACGGGTTCCGCCCGACCTCGTCCCAGTCCCAGCGTGTCCGGTCGATCTTGAGCTTTCCCATCTGCACGAGCGCCCCGCGAACAAGGACGGCGGGGATCGCCTTGCGGGCGATCGCCCCCGCCGCGACCCGAGCCGCCGTCTCACGCGCCGAGGCGCGGCCACCGCCGCGATAATCGCGGATGCCGTACTTTGCGTCATAGGCATAGTCGGCATGGCCGGGACGGTACTTGTCTTTGATCTCGCCATAGTCCTTCGACCGCTGATCGACGTTGTCGATGAAGATTCCGATCGGCGTTCCCGTCGTCACCTGCCGGCCCGTCGTCTCATCGATCATCACGCCTGAGAGGATGCGCGCCTCGTCCGGCTCACGGCGCTGGGTGGTGAAGCGCGAGGCGCCGGGGCGGCGCCGGTCGAGTTCGGCCTGGATGTCGGCGGTTTCGAGCGGAATTCGCGGCGGGCAGCCGTCGACGACGCATCCGATCCCCGCGCCATGACTCTCGCCGAAGGTGGTGACGCGGAAGAGATGGCCGAAGGTGTTATGGGACATGGCGGAACCTGAGGGTACATACGGGAGAGGCGTTGTCTGCGTCAAACCCGGCCGCACGCGCGCCCAATTCCCGCCACGCTACATTCATTGCCAATTCATCTTGGCGGGCGCATGCCGTCGCCCCGCTACAACCAAGAGTTCGAACAACTCGCATGGAGACTGTACAATGCTGAAGACATTCGCCGCGCTCGGAATCTCCGCCGCGATCGCTTTCGCGCCTCTCGCCGCCCTCGCCCAGACCGATACGACGGCGCCGGCAGCCCCGGGCGCCGCGCCTGCGGCCTCCGACGCAATGGCGCCCGCCAAGCCGGCGAAGGCGAAGCGCCACACTGCCAGCAAGCCTCATCATCATGCAAAGACGCCTGCAGCGCAGGCTCCGGCTCCGGCCGCGCCCGAAGCTCCTAAGAGCTGATCAGCACAAAGGTCGCTTCGGTAGATGTCCGCTCCGCTTTGCGGGGCGGACTTGCTTTGAGTAGCGGAATCTCTCAGTCCGGATCTCGGATTCTACCCCCGGACGTTGTGTCGCAAAGCTTGGTGGCTTCCTTGTCGATCCCGCCAAACGCGGTTCGTTCGCCGCATTTGTAGTCCCAATGACCGCTCATTTTTGTAACCCAGTATCGCAGCGATTGAGCCCAGCCCTCCATGGTCGAGAGGCCACGCCAGTCGCAAGGGTGCCATGGACGGCCTCGAATGTATTGAGAGACAGATATGTCGACGTTATCGAGCCGGTAGGCCCCTTCGCGCGCCGCGCCCGAGAAGTTTTGGATCGCTGTATGGTTGATCGCGCACACGTACTCTCTGAGATTCATTGGGCTTATTCCGAGCGGCAACCGACTACCGTCCCAAACAGCGACCGTGGAAAAAACCGAATTTGTCGCGATCCGACGCACCGTCAGCCGAGACCTCGCCGTCGCTGACTGCCCCTTCGCCCCCAAGATCGGCCAAGTATGCTCCCGTTCGCGCATCCCACAGCATCCCAAAATTATCGCCGCCGGAAGTAACAAAGCGAGTTCCGTCTTGAGAAAATTCTCCACCCCCAGCCGCATCTGTCGCCGGTCTTGGATAATCAGTGATTTTAGAGCCGTTCTCACTGTCCCATAGTCCTCCGAGGCCTTTACTAGAGCCGACAGAAAGCCTCGAGCCGTCGCGGGAAAAACTGACGCTATCGGCTACTCCGGGATCGGCAAGCGTCGCCATTTTTTTTCCCGTCGCGCTGTTCCACAGACTGGCGGACAGATTCAAAGCGATGGTGGCCAACCGATCGCGGACCTTTGAGAATTTGTATTCCGACAGCTCTCCAGGGGGGAAAGCGACAAGCAGGGAGCCATCCGCCGAACTACGGAGTTCGCCGCTGCTGTTTGTGTAGCGGAGCAATATTTGCTGCCCTGACGGTGAAAATGTATAGTTCTGACTATCGCTCACACCAATATCTGCAATTATATCACCGGAATTTGAGTCCCAAAGGGTGAGTTTATTATATATAGATCTGGTGATAATCCGGCGTCCATCAGAACTAAAGGCCCATCCCGAGATTCTAGCACCTGGATCGATCCGTTTAACTGTAAGCAAACGCCCGTCTAAAGTAGAAACTAATTGCCCATAACCATCCTTTCCGACCAAGAGAAATTTTGGAACGCCTTCTGTAGGATAGCATTGTTCACACGACCCGAGGTCGGCAATCTTCTCGCCGGTTAAGGTGTTCCACAATTGCCCCTGCTTGTTCCTGCTCCTGATCGTTGCCCGCGGGGGCGATGCAATCACGTCGGCGTTCTCGACCTCATTGGCCTCCCCCAGCGCGTTCATTTGGGCGCCAGTATCCAAGTTCCAAAGGAGCGCTGTTCCGGACTCCGAAATCGTGATCAATCGGTTAGGATTCGAAGTGAGCTTGGCAGAGGCGTACGTAGCCGCGTCGGAACCGCCCAACCGCTTTCCGCTTTCCATATCCCAGACTGACAGCGCGTTATCCTTTGATTGCGTAACGATTCTCGTTTGGTCTTCGGTCACGGCGTATGCGTTTACCGAACCATTTCCTCCAAGATTCGTCAGCTTCTCGCCCCGACCGATGTCCCAGATCGCGCCGGCCCCATCTCCATTTACGGTGACTAGTCGTTTTCCATCTTCGGAAAGAAGATACTTTGCTCCGGAATATACTTCGTCGTCGTCTAAAACGAGCGGAAGCGAAAAGCCAGTATCATAAAGAGTTTCTGTGGGATCGGTAATGTTGAGATGCCGAGCCAAATCAGTTTCCCCAAGTTTTCCGGCTAGAGCGAAGACTGCTGCACGGGTCGGCAATCCTGCCTTTATTAAGCTGTCTGCCCTGGGGCGCATTGCACCCCTCATAGAAATAGCGTCGTAAAAACTCACAATGCTGAAAGTTAAGGCTAATACACCCGCAGAGGTTGCCGCATAGCCGACGTGGCGTTTTAACTCTGCGGTTCCGCATCCGTCTAGATAAGCTTTCTGCGTGCTGCTCATCTCGGCGAGAAATTCCGGAGTCTTTAACAATAATCGTGCTTCTCTGAGTCGGCGCCCGCGATGATCAAGGTAGTTCGAACGGTGGCCCTTTTGATCCCAGAGCCGGGCGGCAGCCTCCAAGTCTCGGAAAACCTGCATCCTCGACTTTTCTTCGTCGATCCAGCGCTGAAGCCGAAGCCATGAGCGGAAAACAACTTCGTGAGCGACTTCCACGGTCCCGCTCCGTTCATCAGGCCCTGGCTTCTTTACAAGGAGTCTCCATCGCACAAACTGATCGATGAGTTTTGCAGCGTCGGTGCCGAACCGGCTTGCGGGCGCAACACGGCGTATCGTGCTGCCGCTGTCGCTGATCTGCGTTAGGGGTGGGACGAACGTCCGGGCTGCGAGTTGTTCGACCGTCTGGGGGATATTTGTCTGAAGCGGTTCATCTTGGCCGGGAGCTAGTCCGCGAAGGGCCCTCTCCGCCGCGTCCTCGATCATCGGGCCTAGGGAGCCCATTCGTTCGTAATGAAGCCGATCGATGCGCAATTCAGAATGATACTGCGACCAGAGGCGTTGAAGTGCGAATGCGAGCAGAGGAAGTGCATCCTCTCCCGGAGCGTCATCGATAATCGCTTCCACTAGGTTCGGATCGATCTGGACGCCGTACCGTGCTGCCGGCCCCTCAATAGCTGTATCAAATCTATATAAGGGCATGGGCCGAATGTCGGCGCAACGGGCGTCAAGCTTTGCGAAACGGACGGATTTCTGTAGCTCTGCTAGACTGTCTGATCGGATCGTGAACACCACCATGATGGTGTTTACCGGAACACCCGGTTGCTGCTCGCTTGAAGTGGCGGATAGGGCCGCGCGAAGATAATCCGAGAGGATGTCGGCGCTTTCCGCGTCCGCCCGGACCAACTCTTCGCCCTGATCGAGGGCAATCAAGATTGTTGCTAAGGGTCGGCTGGAGCGAGAGCGAAGCAAAGTGAAGTACTCGTCAAGTGCAGCTCGTAGTTTGCCAAAGTTCTCTTCCGGCACGAAGCGATCAACTCTCACCTGGCGCCAAGCCTCAACCAACCGATCTCTGATCGAACCCGCGCTTGCAGTCTCGCCGCAGTTCAGCAGCGTGCTCGCCAGTGCGGTGCCGAAGTTCCCAATCGGGTCTGCCCCCGGCCGGAACGCGCGAAGGGGAAGCCACCCTCGCTCCCTTCTTAGGCGCGGCAAGACGCCCGCCTTCATAAGAGATGATTTTCCGGACCCGGACGCCCCGACCATCGCATACGGCTGGGAGATACCATTTGCGCGCATCTCTCTGAGATCCTCGAGACAGCGTTCGATTTCCGGCGATCGACCGAAGAAAATTGCTGCGTCTGCGTCGTCATCTTCGAAGGAACTCGAGGCCCGGAAACGGAGAAGGCCGAGTTGTCTGGTCGACTTCGAACGCCGTTGGATCCAGGCCCACTTTCACAAGTGCACCCGCAGCGCGAAGCCCCGCCATGAGAAGATCGCTCGCCGGCGGAAGGCGGTCCATGTCAAAAACACCCGCCTGAATAGCCTGCGAAACGTCGAAACCCTGGTCCTCGGACGCGATGCGCGCGAGTCGGGTCGCGTTGGCGCCTTTCAACACGGCTTGGGTCGATACAAACAGCGGAATGATCCGCTTTCCTTGATAAAACGCAGCGGAGAATTCACCATAGCACTCGTCAGAAGTGAGCCAGTTATCGGTTACGATACAAAGGACGACGCGACACGCGCGTTTCTCCTTGCGCAAGACATCGGACCACTTGTCCCCCCCGCGAATGCTCGCGAAGTCAATAAACAGGTCGTCGAAGCCGTTAGAAATCAGCCATTTCTGTAAAGAGGAGACGATCGCATTATCTCTGCCTGAGTGACTAACGAAAATCGTCGCCATCCCCCCCCCCGCGAATCGCAAATTCCCCCTCAGTCTGCTAGCTAACGTAGGAAGCGAACTAAGGCTGTGAGGACCATCACACTTCTCGCCGGGGGCGGCGCAATGGCGGAGGCGGAGTTCTGGTACGAGTTCGCGAGCACCTATTCCTATCCGGCGGCGCTACGGGTCGGCGCGCTCGCCGCGGAGCGAGGCGTCAGCCTCGCCTGGCGTCCGTTCCTGCTCGGGCCGATCTTCGCCGCCCAGGGCTGGCGAGATTCGCCGTTCAATATCTACCCGGCCAAGGGCCGATACATGTGGCGCGACGTCGAGCGGACCTGCGCGGTGATGGGCGTCCCGTTCATGCGGCCAGCCCCCTTTCCCCAAGCCAGCCTGCTGGCCGCGCGGGTCGCCTTGGCGCTTGAGGGCGCCGAGCGCGCAAACTTTTCCCGTCGGGTCTACGAGGCCGAATTCGGCCAAGGGGCGTCGATCTCCGATCGGGCCACGCTCGCTTCCTTGCTCGCCGCATGCGGGGCCGATCCCGCGGCGGCGCTCGAGCGGGCGGAAAGCGAGGCCAACAAGGCTGCTCTCAAAGCCGAGTGCGCCCGCGCGAGCGAGATCGGCATCGTCGGCGCGCCCTCTCTCGTCACCAGCGATGGCGAGGTGTTCTGGGGCAACGATCGGCTTGAGCAGGGGCTCGACTGGGCGGCGGGCCGCCGCTAGACCGCGATTGAGGCGAAATCCTGAAACCATGCACTCATTGCATGACTTCGGGAGCGCGCCGCCGCCACAATCGCTGGACCCGGAACAGGGATATTTTCGCGCCGGAACAGGGAGAATTATTGTCCGGAACAGGGAAAATAATCCGCCAGAACAGGGACCGTCCGCAATCTTGCCCCAATTCGCGCCGCGGCCGCGCCGCCCCTGTCCGAACCGCATGGCTTTGTTGCCGCCCGCTTGCCCCGCGCCGTCACGCCTGCCGCTTCGATTGCGAGCGTACAGAGGTCGGCTTGTCGAACGGGCTTAACTGGCGCAGAACAACAACCGGACCGCGGTACATCCGGGTGGGGACATGACGGGGCGCGAGGCGCGGCTTGCGTCGTTGAAACGACTGCTCACGGATATTCATCTCCGGCTTGAGCTTGCATTCGGCTTTCGCCTCTGGGACGGATCGAGCGTACCCGGCGACTGGCCGAAAGACGCCCTCATGCTCACCATCGCCGACGAGGGCGCCATCGCTGGGTTGCTCCGAGCGCCGACCGTGACAACGCTCGCCAATCTATGGGCCGCCGGACGCGTCGATCTCGAGAACGGAACCCTGTTTGATCTGGTCGCCCTGCGCCCGAAGGGGCGGACAAGGGAATTGCGCCGCTCGCTCGCCTCGGTCCCAACCCTCCGGGCGATCGCGCCGTTTCTGTTTGTATCGCGAGGCGGCCCGTGGCCACTCGAGGGAATCGGCCGCGACAGGGAAAGCGATGGCTCCGAGTCGCAGAACAAACGCAACATCGCCCATCACTATGACGTCTCCAACGCATTCTACGAGCTTTGGCTCGATAAAGAGATGGCATATTCAAGCGGATATTTTCACGATTGGAGCGACGATCTCGACGCGGCTCAGAGACAGAAACTCGACATCGTGTGCCGCAAGCTAGACCTTCGACCCGGCGAGGCGATGCTTGATATCGGCAGCGGGTGGGGCTCGCTCGCTTATCATGCGGCGAAACATTACGGCGCCCGCGTCACCGGCGTGACGCTGTCCGACCAGCAGCTCTCGTACGCGCGCGAGAAGGTCCTGCGTCTTGGTCTCTCCGACCAGGTAACGTTCGAATTGCGCGATTATTCGCAGGTGGAAGGCGAAGCCCGCTTCGACAAGATCGCATCGATCGAAATGTATGAAGCGATCGGAATTTCACATCTCCAGAACTACTTCAGGTCTGTCCAGCGCCTGCTGAAAACCGGCGGGCTCTACCTGCATCAAGCGAGCACACGCCCGGGCGGCAGCCACGCCGCGCGTACCGGCAAGAAACGCCCGGAATTCCGGGCGCTGACCCGCTATGTCTTCCCCGGCGGAGAGCTCGACTACCTTGGCCGCACGATCACGAATCTCGAGCTAAGCGGCTTCGAGATCTGCGACGTCGAATGCTGGCGCGAGCACCATCAGCGCACCACCCGTTTATGGCACGACCGCCTTCTAGGGCGATTTGACGAGGCGACGGCGGCGGTCGGCAAGACGACAGCGCGGGTGTGGCTCGCCTACCTCGCCGCCTGTTCGATCGCTTTCGAGCGCAACAACGCTGGCGTCTATCAGACGCTGGCGATGAAGCGAGTCAAAGGCCCGAGCGGCCTGCCTCCGACACGGGCGCATTGGTATCGGTGAGAGGGCGCGTTGCGCCCGTCGCGGCTCGCGCGGAAATCCGTTCTGGCCGGCTTCTCCCGGTCATCGCCGCCGATGCGAAGACCGCCCCGAAACCTCGCCCTATAGTGATCTGATGGAAATATTGAGGGAGGCGTCGTGAAATCAGTTGTCGTCACCGGCGTATCCACCGGCATCGGCAGGGCCTGCGTCAAAGTGCTGGCCGCCAACGGATTCCGCGTCTTCGGCAGCGTACTCGACCCGCTCGACGCCGACCGTCTGTCGCAAGAGTTTGGTGAGAATTTCTCGCCGCTCGTTTTCGACGTGACCGACCGCACAGCGGTAGCTGCAGGCGCGAGGCAGGTTGAGACCGCCCTCCGCGGGAAGACATTGTCAGGGCTCGTCAACAACGCCGGGATCGCAGTGCCGGGACCCTTGCTTTATCTCAAAATCGAAGACTTCGAGCGTCAGATCGCCGTAAACCTCGCAGGCCACCTGATTGTCACTCAGGCCTTCGCGCCCTTTCTCGGCGTCGACCGTTCGTTGAAAGGCCCCCCAGGACGCATCGTCATGATCACTTCTGTCGGTGGAAAGAACGCCTTACCGCTCCTCGGCGCCTATTGCGCGTCGAAGTTTGCGCTCGAGGGGATGTCGGAAAGCCTGCGCCGCGAGTTGGCGCCGCTTGGCATCGATGTCATCATCATCGCGCCGGGTGCGGTTGCGACGCCGATTTTCGATCAGACGTACGATTTGGCCCAGTTCGCCACAACGCCCTATGCGAATGCGCTTCCCGCGCTGACGGGCTACATGGCTTCCGGCGCCCGTAAGGGCTTGCCGCCCGAAAAAATCGCCGAAGCGGTGATGACCGCGCTCACCGTCTCCAGACCGAAAACGCGCTATACCGTCACGCGGGATCCGATCAAGAATTTCGTAGCCAATGTTTTGCCCACGCGTATGCTCGACAAGATACTCGCGCGCCGGATGGGCTTGATCTAGCAACATTGCGGCCGCTGCATTATCGGGTTTGCGCGAGGAGGGTGAGCGGGGGAGCCGCATCAAATCCGTGCTCTGGGATGGCGGCGATCTGCGCGAGTTCGAGCGCAGGGGTCATTCATCAGGGACCCCGGCCTTGCGCATCCCGTCGCGGATCGCTCTCCGCCGCGCCTGATAGCTGGGGTTGTCCTGAACTGAGTGCGTGCGGAGGCGCGCGATCGTGAATTTTGGATCCAGGCTTAGCGCCGTTCGCGCGGTTGATCTCGCCTCCTCCATCCGATTGAGTTGCGCCAGGACTCCGGCGAGCCAAAATTGTGCGTTCGGATAGTTTCGATTGGTCTCGACCGACCGTGTCAGCCACATTGCTGCCTCTTCGTTCCGGCCCAGACAGATATCGGCGTACCCGACAATTGAGAGCCAGCCAAAAGCAGTGGGATCTCGAGGGCTGAGGCGGATCGCCTCATGGATATGCGCCTCAGTCTCCTCTGCTCGACCGGCGAACGCTTTGGCGAGACCTATGATCGCGTGAGCGATAGCCAGGTTCCGATCCAAAGCCAACGCGCGTTCGCACTCTGCGATCGCTCTCTCCGCGCGGTTGGTGTAGGCGAGGATGATCGCGATGGAGAGGTGGGCGAGAGCGTGATCCGGGGCCAAAGAGAGCGCTTTGGCGGCGGCCGCCTCAGCGCTCGCGAGGCGCTTGGTCCGGTCATCGGCGATAAAACCGGCGACAACGTGCGCATCCGCGAGCGCAATGCCGACCAGCGCATCGACGCAATGCTGATCAAGCGTCAAAGCGCCTTCGAAAAAACTGCGCGCTTGTGAAAAGTACTCGGGTGAGGCGCCCGATTGAGCCAGGCCATGCCGCGGAAATAAAGGTCCATCGCGTCCGGGCTCGGCGCCCGTTCGGCGCGTCGCGCCTCAGCGGCAATGAGCTCCACATTCAGCGTGTTGGCCAGCCGGGCGACGATCTCGTCCTGCAATTCAAAGAGATCAGCCAATGGCTTTTCGAAGCGTTCAGCCCAAAGGTGAAGTCCAGTCGCGGCTTCGAGCAGCTGCACATTGACGCGCACGCGTTTACGGGCGCGTTGAACGCTCCCCTGCAGGATATATCGCACGTTCAGTTCGCGGCCGATCTCCCTGAGATCGACCGACTTGCCTTTGTAGAACATCGCGCTATTGCGCCCTATGACCAACATACCAGGCATTCGCGAGAGGTCGGTCGTCAGGCTTCCCGTTACGCCATCGGCAAAGTAGTCCTGGCTGGCGTTGCCGCTCATGTTGGCGAACGGCAGCACGACGATGGACAGGTGCGGCGGGTCTGAATTTTCGAACGGGGAGGCCTCCGTAGAGACGGGATTTTCTCGGCCAATCCGGAGGGCGTAGACTCGCACTGGCCGCGCGATGTTTTTGAGGGCCTGCTCGCCGAGGTCGACAAACTCTTCCTTCAGTTTGTCTCGAACCAGGCGATACGCATCCTCTGAAAGACAAATCCCGCCGGGCTTGGCGATACTCTCGATCCGTGCGGCGATATTGACGCCGTTGCCCATAAGGTCCCCGTCAGCCTCTTCGACCACGTCGCCGAGATGAATGCCAATTCGAAATTCGATGCGTTTGTCTGGCGCGACGCCGACGTTGCGCTCGACGAGGGCGTTTTGCACCTCGATCGCGCACCGCACCGCATCCACAACGCTTCCGAACTCGACGAGGCTGCCGTCACCGGTGCGCTTGACGACGCGTCCATGATGCACGGCGACGGCAGGATCGATAAGGTCGCTCCGCAGCCCTCTGAGCCGCGACAGGGTGCCATCCTCGTCGGCGCCGGCGAGCCGACTGTAGCCGACGACGTCGGTGACCAAGATGGCTGCAATTTTCCGGGTCTCGCCCACGAAGCGCCTCTCCGACATCAAGCAGCCTAGCATAAGATGCGGAAGCGATGTGTGAGGCGGGGCCTCGGCCGACCATGCGCTTTTCATGGGCCTCAAGACGCCAGGACTCCTCGCGCGTTGTGGCGCGCTTTGGCGTCCGCCGGGTAGTCGCTTCCCTCGAACAATGGGGTGTGTCAGTGTCGGGCGGCAGCGACGCCCGGCAACCAGTCCATGGTCTCTTCTGGTGTACGCCACACCTTCTCAATGGCTACCCGGCGAATTCGTCGGCCGACGACCGTTTTGCGCTCGCGATTGTTGAAGCGCATCGGCTCGTCGGAGTTGGCGCAGTGGTTCTTGAGCGCTGTCGGGGCTGGATACGTCCTGGCGGTCCGTTGGACCAGTCGAATAGAGCGTCAGCCGCCGCCGTCAGGCGGCCCGTTCATTATCGCGTTGTGGCACGGACAGTTGGCCATGTTGCATCAATTGCGCTTCGGCGATCACGCCCTGGTGGCGTTGGTCAGCGATCACCGAGACGGTCGGCTCATTGGCAAGTGCGCCCGGCGCTTTAACATCAGAACGGTGTCGGCATCGACCGGAAGGGGCGGTATCGCTGCACTTAGACAATTGTTTCGGCTGGCGCGCGAAGGCCACAATCTGTTCATTACGCCGGACGGACCTCGAGGCCCCCGTTTTCGGGTAAGCAAGGGAATCATCGATGTCGCACGTCTTAGCGGCTTGCCGATTCTGCCTGCCGCTATAGGCGTGAGCGGGAGTTGGAAGTTCAACTCCTGGGACCGGTTGGAGGTGCCGTCGCTTTTCTCCCGCATAGCAGTCCGTTTCGGTACGCCGATATACGTCAGCGGTGACGGCGACATAACCGACCATATTTTAAGGCTGGAAGGAGAACTCACGCTGCTTCAGAACGACGCGGCCCAGGCGGTCGATCGGCGAAGGGCCCCCGGGTAATTCCGACGGTGCTCACGAGCAACTTGGTTCCGAGCTGCGCCGTTGTCGTTTGGTCTGATGCGCCGACGGCGCCGCGCTTCTAAGACGCCGTACGCTTTCCCAGCGCCTGGGCGCGGATGGCGGAGAGCGTCGTCGCCGGCGTGATCGCGTCCGGATCGACCTTGACGTGCAGGATCGATGGCAGGCCGGAGGCCAAGGCCCGCTCGTAGGCGGGCAGAAATTCAGCCAACTCCTCGACCGTTTCGCCATGGCCGCCGAACGCGCGCGCGTAAAGCGCGAAATCGGGGTTGCGCAGCGCGGTGGCGATGACCCGCCCGGGATACATGCGCTCCTGATGCATCCGGATCGTCCCGTACATACCGTTGTCGATCACCACGACGACCACGGGCAAGCCATATTGAACCGCGGTCGCGAACTCCTGCCCGTTCATCAGAAAGTCCCCGTCGCCGGCGAAGCACACGACTGTCCGCTTCGGGAACACCCGTTGAGCGGCGATCGCCGCCGGCAGGCCGAAACCCATCGAACCCGACGTCGGACCCAATTGCTGCTCGACCCGGCGAAAACGCAGGAAGCGGCCGACCCAGATCGAGAAATTGCCGGCGCCGTTGGTGAAGATGGCGTCGGGCGAGCGCCGCCGGAGCGCGAACATGATCTCGGCCAATTGCATCCGGCCCGGATTGGGCGGCGCCTGATCGCTCCACGCCAGATAGTCGGCCCGCGCCGCCCGGGTTTCGGCCGACCAGCGGATCGTCGCCGGCGGTTCGACGCCTTCGAGCGCGGCGCAGAACTCGGGCGAGGTCGCGACGATGCCGAGCGCGGGATGGTAGTTGCGGCCGATCTCATTGGCGTCGGCATGGACATGGACGAGCCGCTGGCGCGGCGCAGGAATCTCAAACAGCGTATAGCCCTGCGCCGCCGCCTCGGACATCCGGCCGCCGACCAGCAGCACCAGATCGGCGGCTTCGACGCGCGCCTTGAGCTTGGGATTGATCGAGAGACCGACCTCCCCGGCGAAATTGTCGTGCTCGCCGTCGAAGGCGCTCGAGCGGCGAAACGAGCCCGCAATGGGCAGGTCGAAGCGCTCGGCGAACCGGGCGAAGGCGGCGCTCGCCCGCTTGGTCCATCCGCCCCCGCCGAGGATGGCGATCGGACGCTCCGCCGTCCACAGCATCTTCTGCAATTCGGCCATCTGCGTCAGGCCGGGCCAGATCGGGGCCGGCTCGACCCGCGGCGCGTCGGGCGCGGCGGCCATTTCCGTCAGCATGTCTTCGGGCAGCGCGATCACCACCGGGCCCGGCCGGCCTTGCATGGCGACGTGGAATGCGCGCTGGACAATTTCCGGAATTTGCGCCGCGGTTTCGATCTGGGTCGCCAGTTTCGCGGTTGAGGCAAAGAGGGCGCGATAGTCCATCTCCTGAAACGCGCCCCGGCCGATCATCGCCCGCTCGACCTGGCCGATGAACAATATCATCGGCGCGGAATCGTGCTCGGCGATATGCACGCCATGCGCGGCGTTGGTCGCGCCGGGGCCGCGGGT
Organism: uncultured Alphaproteobacteria bacterium; assembly: GCA_963767245.1. Classification (GTDB taxonomy): domain Bacteria; phylum Pseudomonadota; class Alphaproteobacteria; order Rhizobiales; family Beijerinckiaceae; genus Roseiarcus. The sequence continues at coordinate 160,139 of CAVYDG010000001.1, read as the reverse complement.
GACGAAGCAGATCCCCGGCCGTCCGGTGAGCCGCCCCTCTGTCAAGGCCATCATCGCCGCGCCCGCTTCCTGCCGGCACACGGTCACTTCGATCGGGGCGCCGTTCATGGCGTCGAGGGCGGCGAGATAGGATTCGCCGGGAACGCAATAGACGCGCCCGACCCCTTGGGCGACGAGCTGGTCGATGAGAATTTGCCCGCCCGTTCGCAACGCCTCGCCCAACCGATGCTCCTCGCTTCCCATTTCGTTTGCGGGCCATGTTTGGCAGGTCAGACCCCGCATATCAATTCCCCGCGGGGTCGGCGTCGCCTTGCGCAGGAGGCCAGTTCCGGCCATTCTTGCGTTTATGTCCGCCCCCGCAGAACGCCCCGCCGAGTCGAGCGCGCTGGCGATGCTGAACGCGCGCGCGCGCGAAATTTTCCGCAGCATCGTCGACTCCTATCTGTCCAACGGCGAGCCGGTCGGCTCCCGGCACTTGTCGCGCGTGCTGCCGATTTCGCTTTCGCCGGCGTCGGTTCGCAATGTGATGCAGGATCTCGAAGAGCTCGGGCTCATCTACGCCCCGCACGCCAGCGCCGGGCGCCTGCCGACGCAGCAGGGCCTGAGACTGTTCGTCGACGCGCTGCTCGAATTCGGCGATCTCGGGCGCGAGGAGCGGGCGCGCATCGACAGCCAGGTGCGGGCGGCGGCGGAGGGAGGCGGGTTCGAAGGCGCGCTCGCCGAGACGACGAGCCTGCTCTCGGAATTGACCCGCGGCGCCGGCGTGGTGCTGACCAGCAAGATCGACGCGCGGCTGAAGCATGTCGAGTTCGTGCGCCTGGAAACCGGCCGGGCGCTGGCGATCCTGGTCGCCGAGGACGGCTCGATCGAGAATCGCGTGGTCGCGACTCCGGCCGGCATGCCGGCTTCGACCTTCATCGAGGCCAGCAATTTTCTCAGCGCCCGCATTCGCGGCCGCACCCTCGCCGAGGTGACGGCGGAAATCGAGGCGGCGCGCCGCGACGCCCGCAAGGAGCTGGACGATATCGCCGCTCGCCTGGTCGAAGCCGGCCTCGCCTCGTGGTCCGGCGCCGGGGGATTCGGCGACCAGCTCATCGTTCGCGGGCAGGCCAACCTGCTCGGCGACCTGCGCGCCTCGGACGACCTCGAGCGCATCCGCACCCTGTTCGCCGACCTCGAGACCAAGACCGACGTCATCGAGCTCCTGCATCGGGCCGAGACCGGCGACGGCGTCAAGATTTTCATCGGCTCGGAGAACAAGCTGTTTTCGCTCTCCGGATCGTCGATGATCGCCGCGCCGCTGAGGGACAGCGATCATCGGATCGCCGGCGTGCTCGGGGTTATCGGGCCGACCCGGCTCAACTACGGCCGCATCGTGCCAATGGTCGAATATGCCGCCCAGGTGCTCGGCGACCTCAAGCGACCGCTCTAGGGGCCGCGCCTTCACGGTTTTGTTGCGGGGAGAGAATGCAATGTCGAACGCGTCGAATGTCGGGGCCTCTCAGCACAGCCTGGGCGAGGCGATCGAGCGCTTAAGGGGAAAATGGGCGGCGATCACCGCCTTCGGCGTCCTCCTGGTCGTCCTCGGGATGGCGGCGCTGGTCTTTTCCCTTATCGCCACCATTGCGACCGTCACTCTGAACGGCGTCCTCTTCCTCATCGCTGGCGGGGCCGAAATCGGCATCGGCATGCATTCGCGCGGCTGGGGCCGATTCTTTCTCTGGGTGGCCGGCGGCCTTCTCTATGTCGCGGCCGGGGTCATATGCATCGTCAACCCCATTCTCGCTTCCGTCGTGCTGACGCTCATGCTCGGCGCCGGGCTCATCGCCGCGGGCGTGGTTCGCGTCTATCTCGCGACCCAGCTTCCGGCCGACCAGCCGCGCGCCCTCGTCTTCCTCGCCGCCGCGGTCACGATCCTCCTTGGTTTGATCATCGTCAGTCACTGGCCGCTCGACAGCGTTTATGTCCTCGGCACCCTGCTCGGCGTCGACCTGCTCTTTCACGGGGTCGGATGGGTGAGCTTCGGCATGGGGTTGCATTCGCGCGCCTGATTTGCTCAAGCCGGCGCTCGCATGGTTTCCGGGGAGCCGACAATGACGAAGTGGGTCTATTCCTTCAGCGCCGAGCGCGCCGAGGGCCGCGGCGAGATGAAGAACCTGCTCGGCGGCAAGGGCGCGAACCTGCACGAGATGGCCTCGCTCGGCCTGCCGGTGCCCCCTGGCCTGACCATCACCACCGAGGTCTGCACCTTCTTCTACGCCAACGGCAAGACCTACCCCCCGGATCTCAGGGCGCAGGTCGACGCGGCTGTGGCGGAAGTCGGGCGCCAGACGGGACGCGCGTTCGGCGACCCGGCCAATCCGCTGCTGCTTTCGGTGCGGTCAGGCGCGCGCGCCTCGATGCCCGGCATGATGGACACCGTCCTCAACCTCGGGCTCAACGACGCCGCTGTCGAGACGCTGGCGAAGACATCCGGCGACGCCCGGTTCGCCTATGATTCCTACCGCCGCTTCATCCAGATGTATTCGAACGTCGTGCTCGACATCGACGTCCACAATTTCGAAGACATCCTCGAACACTACAAGGACGGCAAGGGATACGCGCTCGACACCGACCTCAAGGCCGACGACTGGCGCGTCGTAATCGCCGATTACAAAGCGCGGGTCATCGAAGAGACCGACAAGCCGTTCCCGCAAAGTCCGGACGACCAGCTGTGGGGGGCGATCGGCGCAGTGTTCTCGTCGTGGATGAATCAGCGCGCGATCACCTATCGCCGCCTGAACGCCATTCCCGCCGACTGGGGCACCGCGGTCAACGTGCAGGCGATGGTGTTCGGCAACATGGGCGAAACGTCGGCGACCGGCGTCGCCTTCACCCGCAATCCCTCGACCGGCGACAACGCGCTCTACGGCGAGTTCCTCGTCAACGCCCAGGGCGAGGACGTGGTGGCCGGCATCCGCACGCCCCAGAATATCACCGAAGCGGCGCGCAAGGCCGCCGGCTCCGACAGTCCATCGCTCGAATCGCTGATGCCCGAAGTCTTCGGCCAGTTCGTCGCCACCACCCAACTCCTGGAGAAGCATTACCGCGACATGCAGGACCTCGAGTTCACGGTCGAGCGCGGCAAATTGTGGATGCTGCAGACCCGCAGCGGCAAGCGCACGGCGAAAGCCGCGCTCCGCTGCGCGGTCGAGATGGCCAACGAAGGCCTGATCTCGCGCGACGACGCGGTGAGCCGGATCGAGCCGGGCGCGCTCGATCAGCTCCTCCATCCAAACCTTGACCCGAAGGCGAAGCCGGCGGCGCTCGCAACCGGCCTGCCCGCCTCGCCCGGCGCGGCCAGCGGCGAGATCGTCTTTTCCGCCGACGAGGCGCAATCGTTGCGCCAGGCGGGACGGAAGTCGATCCTGGTCCGGGTCGAGACCTCGCCGGAGGACATTCATGGCATGCACGCGGCCGAAGGCGTCGTGACGACGCGCGGCGGCATGACCTCGCATGCGGCGGTGGTCGCGCGCGGCATGGGCAAGCCGTGCGTCTCGGGCGTCAGCGCGATCCGCATCGACTACAACCGTCAGACGATGAGCGTGGGCGGCGTGACGCTGAAGAAGGGCGACATCCTCACCATCGACGGCGGCTCGGGCGAAGTGATGCAGGGCGCGGCGGCGATGGTGAAGCCGGAGATGACCGGCGATTTCGCGACGCTCATGACCTGGGCCGATTCGGTCAGGCGGATGAAGGTGCGCGCCAACGCCGAGACCCCGGCGGACGCCCGCGTCGCCCGTTCGTTCGGCGCCGAGGGCATCGGCCTCTGCCGCACCGAGCACATGTTCTTCGACAGCGAGCGGATCGTTGCGGTGCGTGAGATGATCCTCGCCGACAACGAGCAGGGACGGCGCGCCGCGCTGGCCAAGCTCCTGCCGATGCAGCGCCAGGACTTCGCCGAACTGTTCGAGATCATGACCGGGCTCCCGGTCACCATCCGACTGCTCGACCCGCCGCTGCACGAATTCCTGCCCAAGACCGACGAAGAGATCGATGAAGTCGCCAGGGCGATGAAGGTGAGCCCTGACAAGTTGCGCGCACGTTCGGCGGAGCTGCACGAGTTCAACCCGATGCTCGGCTTCCGCGGCGTCCGACTTGCTGTCCGCTATCCCGAAATCGCCGAGATGCAGGTTCGCGCCATCTTCGAGGGCGCGGTTCAGGCGGGGCGAAAGACCGGCAAGCCGGTGACGCCGGAGATCATGGTGCCGCTGGTCATCGGCCGCCCCGAGCTCGACATGGTGAAGGCGATCATCGTCGCGACGGCCGACACCGTGGCGAAAGAGACCGGCGTCAAAGCGCCCTATCAGGTCGGCACGATGATCGAATTGCCCCGCGCGGCGCTGAGAGCCGGCGAAATCGCCGAGAGCGCCGAATTCTTCTCGTTCGGCACCAACGACCTGACCCAGACGACGCTCGGCGTGTCGCGCGACGACGCGGCGTCATTCCTTGGCATTTACACGGTGAAAGGGCTGCTCAAGACCGATCCGTTCGTGACCCTGGACACGGAAGGCGTCGGCGAACTGATCACCATCGCCTGCGAGCGCGGCAGGGCGACGCGGCCCGACATTAAGCTCGGCGTTTGTGGCGAGCACGGCGGCGATCCGGCCTCGATCGCCTTTTGCGAAGGGGCGCGTCTCGACTATGTCTCCTGCTCCCCCTTCCGCATCCCCATCGCCCGCCTCGCCGCCGCGCAGGCCGCGTTGGGGAGAAAGGCGGCGAGCACGGCGTGAGGGGCGGCGGCTATTATTCTGGGACTTCGGCCTTGCGCAGCCCGTCGATGATGGCCTCAAACTGAGCCAGGAATGTCGGATCGTCGCTTCCCGCCATGTAAGCGGCGCGCGTGTGGGAAATGGTGTAGGTCGGGTTGAGCGCCAGACCGGCCTTGGCAGCGGAACGCGCCTCGTCGAGTCGACCAAGCTGCGCGAGCGCGGCGGCCATATTGAAATATGCTGCCGGAAAATTTCGATTGGCCTCGATCGCCCGTCGACACCAAGCGACCGCCAGCTCGTAAGTTCCAAGGTGGAGCTTGGATAGGGCCGCCATACTCATCCAGATGTAAGCTCTTGTATCGCGCGGGCTGAGGCGCAGCGCCTCAACAATATGAGCCTCGGTCTCTTTCGCAAGACCGATATAAATCTTCCCATACCCGATAACGGAATGGGCGTTGGCAAGATTTCGATCGAGCGCCAACGCGTGTTCACATTCGGCGATGCCCTGCGCGCCGCGCTTGGTCAAAATGTCAACGAGTCCCAGCCACATATGGCCGTTCGCGTGGTCAGGCGCCGAGGACAGGGCTTTGGTCAATTTCGCTTCGGCGGCCGCGAAAGCAGCCTTCGGATCGGTGACAAAGAAACTTGCACCCTCGACCGCGTTCGCGGCGGCCGATCCAACGAGCGCCTCGACATTGTCGGGATCGCCGGCGAGCGCGCGATCAAAAAAGCCGCGCGCTTGCGCAACATTATCTGGAGTCATACCCTTGTTGAGCCTAGCCATGCCTTGAAAATAGAGGTCCATCGAGTTCGGGGGTCGGCGCTTTTTCCGCTCGTCGCGCCTCTGCGGCGACGAGTTCGGCGTTCAGCGCGCCCGCCAGGCGCGCGACGATCTCGTCCTGCATGTCAAAGAGATCGGCAAGAGGCTTGTCGAACCGCTCGGCCCAGAGGTGATTGCCGGTTTCGGCGTCGATGAGCTGCACATTGACGCGCATGCGGCTTCCGCCGCGCTGAACGCTGCCCTCCAGCACGTAGCGGACGTTCAGCTCGCGCCCAATCTGCTTCAAATCGACGGCCTTGCCTTTGTAGGTGAAAGCGGTGTTGCTGCCGATCACGAACGAGCCTCGAATCCGTGAAAGATCCGTCGTCAGGCTCTCGGTGACCCCATCGACGAAATGCTCCTGCTCCGGATCGCCGCCGATGTTGGCGAACGGCAGGACGACGATCGAGAGATGCGGGGCGGATTTTTCGGGCAAGGGGGCGTGCGAGGGCTTCGCCGCTGCGGGCGCGCCAACTTCCAGCGAATAGACCCGAATTGGTTCGGCGATGTTCTTGAGGTGAGTGAGACCAAGGTCGGTAACCGCGAGATCGAGCCGCCCTTTCACCTGGCGATAGGCGTCCTCCGACAGACAGACCGCGCCCGGCTCGGCGATGCCCTCGAGGCGAGCCGCGATATTGACGCCGTCGCCCATCAGATCGCCGTCGGCCTCCTCGACGACGTCGCCGAGATGGACGCCGATGCGGAATTCGATTCGCCGCTCGGACGGCAAGCCCGCGTTGCGTTCGATCATGCCGTGCTGCACTTCGATGGCGCAGCGCACAGCGTCGACCACCTGCGAAATTCGACTAGGAGTCCGTCGCCCGTGCGCTTGACGACCCGCCCCTTGTGAACGGCGATGGTCGGGTCGATCAAGTCGCTGCGCAGCGCCCTGAGCCTGGCGAGCGTGCGATCCTCGTCAGCCGCGGCCAGACGGCTGAATCCAACCATATCAGCGGCGAGGATCGCAGCGATCTTCCGCGTTTCAGCCATGGTTTCGCCTCGGGATTTGGCGACGCTATCATGAATGACGCATCGGCGCCCGTAGGTCGTACGAGCGGCGCCGAGAAGCATTTCGGCCAACGTCCTTCAGACAAACGCATCAATCGAGGCGTCGCTCGCCTCGCCGCGGCGAAAACGGCCCTAGCGATGGAGTATGGGGCTGAACTTCTCGGGATCGACCGGCGCTGAAGTGTGCTGATGGACAATTTTCCAGGCGCCGTTCTTTTGCCTCGCCACCCAGGTCAGGCGGTTTTGCATTGAGCGCAATATCTCACCGGATTCCGATCGCGCCTTGTAAGTCGCCGTCGCGTATGCGGCGGAAATTTCCGCGCCATAGACGGCATTGATGTCGTCAAACTCGACAACGACCGACTCTGAGCCGAGCGAGCCCAGCCATTCTTCGTTCATTCCGCGCCAAGGGCCCTCGCCGACATAGGACCATCGGCCCCACAGATCAAAGGCGATGAGGTCCTCGTCGTAGAGATCCATGAGCTTGTCGACTTGCTTGTTCAGCACGGACGATTTGTAGGCCTCGAAGAAGGTGTTGAAGTCCAGCGTTGGTTGCATTCGTTATCCTCAGCATTGCGGCGACCCCTCCAGTTCCATCTACCGCATTTTCGGACGCGATCACGGCTGATAGCGGCCTCTACGCTGGATTTGCGCCCCCCCCGCCACGGCCCGGGCGCCCATACGCCGATATTCCGACGAAACGTATCTCGCCAGAGCTGCGGTCTCGAAGAATGATTTCGCGCAATGTGTTTGCGACAATCAGAAATCGGGCTCCGCCTGTGACGTCGCGCCGGGTTCACGTGAAACGCCGGCCGTCCTCGGCCTGGGGGGGGAGGACATCCTTGACCTCGACCCCGCCGGCGGCCGTTATGGCGGGCGCATGGAGGGTGGCATGGAGGCCTTGTCCGCGATCGAGAGGATCGTCCGCGACCTGCTCGTCTTCGTCGTCGCGATGAGCGCGATCCTCGCGGCCCTGCTGGTGATCATCTCCCGCATGCCGAACGACAATCCGCTGAAGCGGATCATGGTCGCGCTGAGCTACCGGGTCGGCGCCACCGCGGCGGCTGGGATGCTGGTCATTCCCACAACGCCGATCCCCGGCCTCGATGCGGTCATCGACATCGGCGCGCCGCTCGCCCTGCTCTGGTATTGGTGGACCTTCTTCCGCGACGCCCGCCGCGGCGGCTCGCGGAGCCCTCCGCCATGAGATTCATCCAGGCGAACGGCTTCGTTATCCACTACCTCGCCGAAGGTCCGGAGGGGCTGCCGGCGCTGGTCTTCATCAACCCGCTCGGCTGCGACCTGCGCGTCTGGTCCGAGGTCGCCTCCATCCTGAAGTCCGAATTCCGCGTCGTCGCTTACGACAAGCGCGGCCACGGCCTGTCCGAAATCCGGGCCCGACCGCTGCGAGATGGCCGACTACGCGCGGGACCTCGCCGCGCTCCTCGACGCCCTGGGCATTGGCCGCGCCGCGGTCGTCGGCATGTCGATCGGCGGCGTGATCGCGCAGGAGGTCGCCCGTCAGCGCCCGGATCTTGTCGCCGCGCTGGTTCTTTGCGGCACGGCGGCGAAGATCGGAACCGACGAATCCTGGGACGAGCGGATCGCCGCAGTCGAGCGCGGGGGCGTCGAATCGGTTGCCGACGCGGTCCTCGAGCGCTGGTTCACGCCCGAGTTTCGCGCTGAGCGCGCGGCCGAATTCGCCGGCGTTCGCGCCATGCTGACGCGGACCCCCAAGCAGGGCTATCTTTCCGCCTGCGGCGCCCTGAAGCGCGCCGACCTTCGGCCCTTCGCCGGCCTCATCGAAGCGCCAACCCTGTGCCTCGTCGGCGACCAGGACGGTTCGACCCCGGTCGCGCTGGTGCGCCAAACGGCGGGGTTGATCAAAGGCTCACGGTTTGAGATCATCGACGGCGCGGGCCATCTGTCCAATGTGGAGAAGCCAGCCGCGGTGGCGCGGCTGATCGCCGAGCACGTCACCCGTACCGCCGCCCAGGTTCCTGTCGCTCCGGTCGCCGAGAGATAAACCAGGGAACGAAAATATAGTCCTTTCCGTTCCTGGGGTGAGAGAGTATAGACACGCGCCGTTTTGAAGGCCCGGCGGCAGCCGGTGACCGCGGGATTCCCGTTTCGCAATGTCGCACCCCCTTTCGAAGGACGTCGTTCCGCCCGCGACCTTGAACGGTGAGGGCGAGGGCCTCGCCCATTCGTCCGGGCATTTCTGGGTGCTCGCGCTCGGCTCGATCGGGGTTGTGTTCGGCGACATCGGCACCAGCCCGCTCTATGCGCTGCAGACCGCGCTCGGCCAGTTCAAGGGCTCGGAACTCGGACCGGTCGAGGTGATCGGCGTCGTCTCGCTCATCATTTGGGCGCTCCTGATCGTCGTCACCGGCAAATATGTGCTGTTCCTGATGCAGGCCGACAACAAGGGCGAGGGCGGCATCCTGTCGCTCAAGGCGCTCGCGCAGCGCGCGCTGGGACAGAAGACGACGCTGGTCTTTTTCCTTGGGGTCGTCGGGTCGGCGCTGTTCTCGGGCGACGCCGTGATCACGCCGGCAATTTCGGTTCTGTCGGCGCTCGAAGGACTGAAACAGGTCGACGCCGGCCTCGCGCGGTATATCTTGCCGGCGACGATCGTCATTCTCGTCGTCCTGTTCGGCGCGCAGAGCCGCGGGACAGCGAAGGTCGCCGCCTTCTTCAGCCCAATCATGGTGATCTTCTTCGCCGTCAACGCCGCGCTCGGCCTGGTCCATATCGCCTCGGCATGGAGCATTTTGGGGGCGCTCAGCCCGTTGCCCGGCCTCGGCTTCATCTACGCCCATGGCGCGACCGGGTTCATTGTCCTCGGCGCCGTTTTTCTCGCGGTGACCGGGGCCGAAGCGCTCTACGCCGATATGGGCCATTTCGGGCGGCGGCCGATCCAGGCGGCGTGGCTGTTCATCGTTCTGCCGGCGCTGGTATGCAACTACCTCGGCCAGGGCGCGCTCATTCTCAACGACCCCAAGGCGGTCGAGAACCCCTTCTACCTGCTCGCTCCAAGCTGGGGCCTGGTTCCGCTCATTCTCCTGTCGACGGCGGCCACGGTGATCGCCAGCCAGGCGGTCATCACCGGCGCCTTTTCGCTCGCCAGCCAGGCGATCCAGCTCGGATTGCTGCCGCGCCTTGAAATCGTCCATACCTCGCCGACCCAGGAGGGCCAGATCTTCATCCCGCGGGTCAATCGGGTGCTGCTGATCGGCGTTCTCGGGCTGGTGCTGCTGTTCCGCTCCTCCGACGCCTTGGCCAATGCTTACGGCATTGCTGTCTCCGGTACGATGGTGGCGACGACCGCGCTCGCGTTCTCCGTGGTCTGGAAGCTGTGGCGATGGCCGCTCTGGGCGGCGCTGACCCTCACTGGCGGATTTCTCTCGATCGACGTCGGCTTTTTTATCGCCAACTTGTACAAGGTCGTGGACGGCGGATGGGTGCCGCTCACGCTCGGCACGGCGATGTTCGTCGTGATGTGGACCTGGTCGCGCGGCAGCGCGATCCTGATGGCGAGGACCCATCGCGATTCGATCCCGACCCTCGACCTGATTAAGATGCTCGAGAAATCGAAGCCGGTCCGGGTTCCCGGAACGGCCGTCTTCCTCACCAACGATCCAACCTCGGCCCCGTCCTCGCTCATGCACAACCTCAAGCACAACAAGGTGCTGCACGAGCGCGTCGTTCTATTGAACGTCCGCACCGAGACGACTCCGCGCGCGCCCGCCTCGCACCGCTATGAGATGACGAGCCTCTCGCCCGACTTCATGCTGGTCACCCTTCGTTTCGGCTATATGGAGCAGCCGCACATCCCCCGCGCGCTGGCGGCGATGCGAAAGGCCGGGCTCAAGTTCGACATCATGACCACCTCGTTCTTCCTCGGGCGCCGCACGCTGAAGACCGCGCCCAATTCCGGCATGCCCCTCTGGCAGGACAAATTGTTCATCGCCATGACCAAGCAGGCGGCGAGCGCGCCGGACTTCTTCAATCTGCCCTCCGACCGGGTCGTCGAGCTCGGAGCGCAGATGAAGGTGTGAGCTCTTGACGCCCCAAGTGACGCCGCAGCCGATCGGCGCGGACCGAGACGAGGCGGGAAGCGCCGGGCATCCGCCGATGAAGGTCTATCTCATCAATCTCGATCGCCACCCCGATCGCCTCGCGCACATGCGGGATCAATTGAGCGCACTGTTGTTCGAGCGCATCGCCGCGGTCGACGGATCGAGCCTGCCGCCGACGGCGAAGGGCCTCACGCGCTTCGAACTGGCCTGCCTGGAAAGCCACCGGGTCGCCTGGCGTCAATTCCTCGCCGGGCGCGAGACTCATGCCTGCTTCCTCGAGGACGATCTGCACATCTGGCCCGGCTTCGCCGCGCTCGTCGAGAGCGCGGCGTGGATACCGGCGGACGCGCATTCGATAAAGCTCGACACCTATCTCCAGGCGGTGGAGCTCGGCGACAAACGGGCGGCGATCAACGGCCGTGAACTCGCCCGGCTTCATAGCCGCCATCAGAGCAGCGCGGCCTATATCCTTAGCCGGGAGGGGGCGGCCCGCTATCTTGAACTGACCGCCCGCGCCGCTCTGCCGGCCGACTATGCGCTGTTCCCCAATCGCCCCAGCCGGGTGGGCTTGCGCATCTATCAGCTTTGTCCCGCGATCGCGATCCAGGATCACCTGCTCTTGCCCGGCGAGGGCGGCAAGACCTTCGCCACGGCGATGACCGGCGCCGACGGAAGCGCGGCGCCGCCTCGCAACGCCTCGGCGCTCCGGAAGCTCGGACGCGAGACCGCCCGCCTCGCCGGCCACGCCGCCGGCTCGATCGAATGGGCCTATCAGAAGGCCGTCATGCGCCTCGAGACCACGACCGTCGGAGTCGGTTGAACTCTGAACGGGAGAAGTCTCTCGGACCCCGACCGGAGCCGTGTTTTTCGAGGCCAACCCCGTACGAGGCTGGCATTCGTCTAACTTGCAGCGCCGAGGGCCCTTGGAAGCAGAACGCTGACGACCAGTCCTTTTGAACCCGGAGGAGCGTTAGCGAGGAAGATCCGACCGCCGTGCGCTAGCGCAATGTCGCGAGCGATCGACAGACCGAGCCCTGTGCCGCCGGTTTCCCGGTTGCGTGAGGATTCGAGCCTCTGAAACGGTTCGAAAGCCTGTTCGAACAAATCGGCAGGTATCCCCGGCCCGTCGTCAGCTATGGTGACGATCCAACCGCCCGCGTTCTCGGCAAGCGACACGCGCGCGGCCCCGCCGTAGCGCACAGCATTGTCGATCAAATTCGAGAGCATACGGCGGATCGCTGTTCGTTTGCCGTAAACCGTCACGTGGTTCGGCCCGCTATATTCGGCCTCGGCGCCGGCGTCTGACGCTTCATCGCAAATACTCATAAGGATGGACGCAAGGTCAAAAGGGGCGGACGGATCGGGGCTTGCATCGCCCTCTGCGAAGCTGAGGGTCTCCGCCAACATGTTTCCCATCGCGTCTATGTTGGCGAGCATGCGCTCGCGCAGTTCTCCCTCCGGGATGAACTCGGCTTGGAGCCTGAGCCGAGTGAGTGGCGTGCCGAGATCATGCGAGATTGCTGCGAGCATGCGGGTGCGCTGGCCTACGAAACGCTTGAGGCGTTTCTGCATAGTTTCAAACGCGCTGTTTATCGCTACGAATTCGCGGATCGTGGGACGCGGAGTTTCAATGATTTCCGGCGACCGCCCGAGCGCGTCAGCCGCCCTTGCAAGACTGGAAAGTGGCGCGATGAGGCTGCGAGCCGTAAGAACCGCGATGGCGGCGATAACGAGCGTGCCGGCGAATATCAGCGCAAGAGACTGTCTCAGTCGTCTCCGCGCAGCCCTATCACTCGGCCCAATCGTGAGCCACCGGCCATCGTGAAGATCTATCGTGATTAAGAAGGTCGGTGGCACGAGGAGGTCTTCTCCTGACTGAAGAGGGCCGCTCGGCAGCGTTGCGAAAGCGTCAGCCGGCACGACTTGAATGGGCTCACCCGACGGTCCTATCCCGACAGCTTGAACAGAAGGAGCAGCTGCGCCGCTAACTTCGTTCCGAACCGTCGCCAGCACCCTGTTCAGGGGCCACGGCGGGTCGGCAGGATAAAGACGGGGCGGTGGCGCACGCTCCAAACCAATGGCGAGCGAGTCGGCATTCTGCAGATTTCCCAAGGCGGTCGCCGACGGCGCTGCGCCCGCCATCGTATTCTTGATGACTTCGGCGACTGCGCCGCTCAGCCAGCGGGCGCTGTAGAATGGGTGCAGGCTCGGCGGGTTCAGGACGAACACGAGCGTCACGAGCACTTAAATCGCAATCACGGCCGCGACGATCGCAGCCCCGATCCTGGCGGCCAGACCGAGCCGCGCAAACGCTCTGCCGATCACGCGGGTGACCTCACGGCCTGGACTTGGCTCGTAAAGACATATCCGCCGCTTCGGATCGTCTTGATGATTGCAGGCTCGCGAGGATCGGTCTCGATCTTTCGCCTGAGCCGGCTGATCTGCACGTCGATGCTGCGATCAAGCGCCGCGCTTGCTCGACCTCTTGCGAGATCGAGCAGTTGGTCCCGCGTCAGCACACGTTGTGGGCGTGTGACAAACACCAGGAGTAGGTCGAGCTCGCCGCTGGTCACGTCAACGACCGCGCCTCTCGGGTCGCGTAAGACGCGTCCTGTCGGCTCGAGGCGCCATCCGTTGAACTCGTAGGCTAACGGCAGGTCGTCAGGGTCCGCGTTGGCCGCGCGACGCAAGACGGCTTTGATCCGCGCGACCAGCTCGCGCGGACTGAACGGCTTAGCGACATAGTCGTCGGCGCCGATCTCGAGGCCAATAACGCGGTCCACCTCGGAGCCCATCGCCGTCAGCATGATGACCGGCGGGCCGCTCCGCTCGCGCAGCTTTTGGCAAAGAACAAGCCCGCTTTCGCCGGGCATCATGAGATCGAGCACGACGAGGTCGAACCGCCCGACCTCAATTGCGTTCATCATTTCTCGCCCGTTGGCCGCTTGCGTGACCCTGAAGCCATGTTCGGTCAGGTATTTGCACAGAAGGGCGCGCAATTCTCGATCATCGTCAACGACCAGGACGTGACACGTGGACCCTGTGCTCAAAAACGCGCTCCGGCGGAACAATTCTCAGGCGCAGTCTATCCGAGGCCAGCGAGCGGGCGAGGAGGAATTTGTAACCGAATATTTCAGGCTCCGGCCCGAGGCGCTTTTTCGTCATCCTTTGCAACAATAGGGACATTCGAGGGAAACACCGCGCGGCTAACCCCGATCGGGCAACGATGTCTCAACCGGAGTTAGTCATGTCTTTCCTGTCGGCGTCGGCCGCTCGGGCCGCGGTTTGCGTGATCGCGCTTTCCGGCGCGGGGCTGTGGGCTCTCCACGCGATGGACGCGAAGGCCGATCCGCCGCCCATGGATGACAGCTCCCCTTGCGCGGAGGGACGCGCGCTCTTCGCGGCGAAGCTCGCCTATCTCGAGGCGCGCATATCTCCGGAACCGAGTCAGGAGGACGCCTGGCGAGGTTTTGATAAAGCGATGCGATCCTCTGCAAGTGAGCTTGACCGCTCTTGCGTTGAGGAGCCCCCGCGCCCCCTCTCCGTCGATGCGGGCGAGCGACTGCAACGGATGGAGAGACATGCGGCCGCCATGCAGGCAATGTTTGGCGCTATAGCGAAAGCCTATCTGGCGATCGCTCCCGATCTGACGGCTGCGCAACGCGACATCCTCTCGCGGAATATTGTCCCCTCCCCACCGTTCCCCGATCCCTTCCCCCCGCCGCCTTTGGGGCCTGGCTTGTCGCCTCACCCTGGAGATTTAGCCGTGATTTGCGGCGCGGGCGGACGAGACCTGCGTGGATGGCCGTCGCCTTGGGGCCCCCCGCCGCTCTGACCGCCGAAAATGCGGCCCGTTTTGCTTAGACCGGAGAGCGCGTCGTGACGGCGATCGTCTTCGGAAGCGGGGTTGGCCGCAGGGCGGCCGTGTTTGGTGGACTGGCGCTTCTCGCCGTGAGCGTCTTCATCTTGGGCGCCTGGGCCGGAGTCGTTCGAAATCTGGCCCGTGCGTTATTCGCTTCAACTCCTCGATGGCTTGCCGAAGCCCTTCGTCAGCGCTCCGGAGTCGCGACCTTTTGCGGCCAACTCCGCAGGACGCCTGACAAGCTACGCGGGGAAGATTGAGATCCAATGCCCCAAACAGACTGAAAAAACTGCGGTGATCCTGATCGCTGGACAGTCCAACGCCGCGAACAACGCAGCGCAGCGGCACAACACGCGCTATCCCGATCGGGTTCTCAACTTTGCCGCCGGCCGTTGCTATATCGCCGCCTCACCCCTCTTGGGCTCGACCGGCTTTGCGGGCGAATACTGGACTTTGATGGCGGATGAACTCATCGATGCGAAAGTCTTCGACAGTGTCATCCTCGCACCTGTCGCAGTCGGCGCCTCCAGCATTGCGCAATGGGCTCAAGGCGGCTCGCTCAACGCGACCATGCTCCCCCTGGTCCAAGAGCTGACGACGCGGTACCGGGTCACCCACGTGCTCTGGCATCAAGGGGAGTCGGACTTCGCGCTCAAGACCGATCCACTTCGATACAAGGGCCTCCTTCTTTCGTTCGTTGAGACCCTGCGCGCAAATTTGGTTGATGCGCCGGTCTTCGTTTCGAAGGCGACACGATGCGGACCGGCCTGGACGAGATCGAACGCCATCCGGTCGGCTCAACAGGACCTCGCCACGAGCGAGCCCGGGCTCAAAGCGGGAGTCGACACCGACGAGTTGTTGGAGGCCCAGGACCGTTATGACGATTGCCACTTCGCGGATTCAGGCGAGGTGAAAGCCGCGACCGCGTGGGCCGTGATTTTGGCGCAGCGTCCCTGACCAAGCGCATTCAAGGACCATCGGCACGGCACACGGGCGCGGGTGCAGTCCACGCCGACGGTCACGATCTCAAGGAGCTCGTCTCTCGAACGATTAACCGGCGGCCCGGCAAGAGGGTCAGGGGCAGTTCGATCGAGAGGGATCTGATCGTACTCGCTCTGGTCGGTCTGGCATTACATTGTCGCTGCGCTCGCAATTGCCAAGTCAGACGTATCGAACTGCTTGACAGCACCCGCCGGTCTGCAGCTTGGAGGCGCGATTCTTCTGGAAGGCTGCCCGGCCGTATCGACTTCCAAGCGGTAATGACCGCCGCAGGGTCCTGATCGGAAAGTTCCCGCAGAGATAGCCGCCGTCTCTTGCAAGCTGACGGCCGAAGGTTGGGCACGTCGCCAGATCCTGCCGGATAAGTCACTGAGAGACATGGATTATTTGACTGCCGGTCGGATTTTGATCTCCTTCCGCGGGCTTTGTTTTCCTTCCGCGCGGCCTTTGATTTCCTCAGCTCATCCGCCGATATTGAAGCTCGCCATCGCCGCCATGTTGACGATGTCGGAATCCTTCGCCCCGAGGGACACGATCTGCACTGGTCTCTCGAGTCCCACGATCAGGGGTCCGATCACCGTCGCCCCGCCCAATTCCTGCAGCATGCGGGTCGAGATCGAGGCGGAGTGAAAGGCCGGCATGATGAGCACGTTCGCGGTGTCCTTGAGCCGGCAGAACGGATAGGCGGCCATGAGCTCCTTGTTGAGCGCGACGTCGGCGCTCATTTCGCCGTCGTACTCGAAATCGACCCGTTTGGCGTCGAGTATCCGCACCGCTTCCTGCACCCGCAGGGTGCGCTCGCCGGGCGGATGGCCAAAATTGGAGAAGGCGAGCAAGGCGACGCGCGGTTCGTAGCCGAGGCGGCGCGCCACGCCCGCCGCTTCGATCGCAATCTCCGCCAGATCGTCGGCGGTCGGCATTTCGGTGATCGCGGTGTCGGCGGCCAGAATCGTCCGGCCTCGCGACAGGATGATCGAGACGCCGACGACGCGGTGACCCGGCTTGTCGTCGATCACCCGCCGCACTTCCTCGAGCGCGACCGAGAAGTTGCGGGTCACGCCGGTCACGATCGCGTCCGCGTCGCCGCGCGCGACCATGGCGGCGCCGAAGTAATTGCGATCCTGATTGATCATCCGCTGGCAGTCGCGCAGCAGATATCCCTTCCTCTGCAGCCGCTCGTAGAGGAACTGGGCATAGAGCGCGTTGCGATGCGACAGGCGGGCGTTGTGAATCTCGATCCCCTTGTCGGAGAGATCGAGGCCGGTGGCCTTGGCCGCCGCGCGCACCCGCTCTTCGCGGCCGACCAGGACGGCGGTCCCCAGTCCCTGGTTGACGAACGAATAGGCGGCGCGGATGACCTGCTCCTCCTCGCCTTCGGCGAAGACGACGCGCTTCGGCGCGCGGCGGACCCGCTCGATGATCCGCTGCATCGCGCCGGCGATCGGGTCGCGACGGGCGGACAATTGCGCCTTGTAGGCGGCGAGGTCGACGATCGGCCGTCGCGCGACCCCGGAGGCCATTGCGGCTTTGGCCACCGCCATCGGCACGACGTGAATGAGGCGCGGATCGAACGGGACCGGAATGATGTAGTCGCGGCCGAAGCGCGGCCGCGCGCCGCGATAGGCGGCGGCGACTTCGTCGGGAACGTCCTCGCGCGCGAGATCGGCGAGCGCCTGGGCGGCGGCGATCTTCATTTCCATATTGATCGTTTTGGCGCGCACGTCGAGCGCGCCGCGGAAGATATAGGGAAAGCCGAGAACGTTATTGACCTGGTTGGGATAGTCGGAGCGCCCGGTCGCGATGATCACGTCGCCGCGCGCCTTCTGGGCGTCCTCCGGCGTGATTTCCGGGTCGGGATTCGCCATGGCGAAAATGATCGGATCGGGCGCCATCGCCTTCACCATGTCCACGGTCAGGGCGCCCTTGGCCGAGAGACCGAAGAAAATGTCCGCTCCCTCCATCGCTTCCGCGAGCGTGCGCAAGGGCGTCTCGACCGCGTGGGCGGATTTCCACTGATTCATGCCTTCCTGGCGGCCGCGATAGACCACGCCCTTGGTGTCGCACAACATGACGTTGGCGGGCTCGAACCCGATCGACTTGATGAGGTCGAGACAGGCGATGCCGGCGGCGCCGGCGCCGTTGCAGACGAGGCGGGTGGTCTTGATGTCGCGTCCGGTCAGATGGATGGCGTTGATCATCCCCGCAGCGGCGATGATCGCGGTGCCGTGCTGGTCGTCGTGAAAGACGGGAATGTCCATCATCTCGCGCAGGCGCTCCTCGATGTAGAAGCACTCCGGCGCCTTGATGTCTTCGAGATTGATGCCGCCGAACGACGGCCCAAGGTACTTCACCGCATTGATGAATTCGTCCGGATCCTCGGTCCCGACTTCGAGGTCGATCGAAATCGACGTCGGCAAAGCGCTTGAACAGCACCGCCTTGCCTTCCATCACCGGCTTGGCGGCGAGCGCCCCGAGGTTGCCGAGGCCCAGAATCGCCGTGCCGTTGGTGATGACCGCGACCATGTTGCCGCGCGTGGTGTAGTCGAAAACAGTCGACGGATCGGCGGCGATCGCCTTGACCGGAACCGCGACGCCCGGCGAATAGGCAAGCGACAAGTCGCGCTGGGTCGCCATCGGCTTCGTCGGCACGATCTCGAGCTTGCCCGGACGGCCTCGAGAGTGGAACTGGAGCGCCTCCTGATCGGTGATCGAGGGACGTTTGCCCGGTCCGTCGGCTGCGTCGGCCATGGTTCAAACCCCGCCTGGATCTTGAATCGGAAGCGCGCGTCTCCGACCGGCCGCAATACGGGCGGCGTCACGCCTCTTAGGGAGTTGCGCGGCCTGGTCCGATCTCTCCTCCCGACGGTCCCCGCCTCGTTCGCGCGGATGAGAAGGGCCGTTTTGGCGAGCGCCATACTGAGGGGCGCCAGAGTTTTGGCAAATTGGCGATCCGGTGAGCCAAACCGGTTGCTTTGATATAAAGACATGTTTATATGATTATGTCAGTTGAAAACGACATTGGCGATGTGCAGAATGAGTCGTTCCCCCGATCCGGTTATCAACATGGCGTTCGCGCCCCGGGAGGACGCATTGCCTGCCCTTCGCCGCGCAGCGAGCGAGCGGGTTCTGCTGATCGACGGAGCGATGGGCACCCAGATCCAGTGCCTGGGTCTCGACGAGACCCACTTTCGCGGCGAACGTTTTCATTCCTGTGACCGCCTGTTGCAGGGCAACAATGATCTCCTGACCCTGACCCAGCCGCAGGCGATCGAAGACATTCATCTTGCTTACGCGCTGGCGGGCGCGGACGTTCTCGAGACCAACACTTTCTCCTCGACCTCGATCGCGCAAGCCGACTATGGCATGGGAGAGCAGGTCTACGACCTCAATCGCGACGGGGCGCGATTGGCGCGGCGGGCGGCGATCAAGGCGGAAAAGGCGGACGGCAAGCGCCGCTTCGTCGCCGGCGCTTTGGGGCCGACGAACCGCACCGCTTCGCTGTCGCCCGACGTCAACAATCCGGGCTTCCGGGCGGTCACCTTCGACGAGCTGCGCATCGCCTACGGCGAGCAGCTTCGGGGGCTCATCGACGGCGGCGCCGAGCTCGTCCTGATCGAGACCATTTTCGACACCCTCAACGCCAAGGCGGCGATCTTCGCCTGTTTTGAGGCGTTCGCCGAACGCGGCGTCCGCTTGCCGCTGATGATCTCAGGCACGATCACCGACCGCTCGGGACGCACGCTTTCCGGCCAGACTCCGACCGCCTTCTGGCATTCCGTGCGCCATGCCGGCCCTTTCTGCGTCGGCCTCAATTGCGCCCTCGGCGCGAGCGCCATGCGCGAACATCTGGCGGAGATCGCCGCGGCGGCGGACACATTGGTGTGCGCCTATCCCAACGCCGGCCTGCCCAACGCCTTCGGCCAATATGACGAGAGCCCAGAGACGATGGCGGCGCAGATTGGCGGCTTCGCCGCTGAAGGCATCGTCAACATCGTCGGCGGATGCTGCGGCTCGACCCCCGACCACATCCGCGCCATCGCGGAAGCTGTCCGCGGCTTCAAGCCGCGAACGCCTCCGACGGTCGCGCCGCTGATGCGCCTCTCCGGCCTCGAGCCGTTCACGCTCACCCCCGACATTCCGTTCGTCAATGTCGGCGAGCGAACCAACGTCACCGGCTCGGCGAAGTTTCGCAAGCTGGTCACGGCCGGGGACTATGCCGGGGGGCTCGTGGTCGCGCGCGATCAGGTCGCCAACGGCGCCCAGATTATCGACGTCAACATGGACGAGGGGCTGATCGATTCGAAAGCGGTGATGGTCGAGTTTCTCAATCTCGTCGCTTCGGAGCCGGATATCGCGCGCGTGCCGGCGATGATCGATTCGTCGAAATTCTCGGTGATCGAGGCCGGACTCAAGTGCGTCCAGGGCAAGCCGATCGTCAACTCCATCTCGATGAAGGAAGGCGAGGAGGAATTCCTGCGCCAGGCCCGGCTGGTCCGCGCCTATGGCGCGGCGGTGGTGGTGATGGCGTTCGACGAGCAGGGCCAGGCGGACACATTCGAGCGCAAGGTCTCGATCTGCACGCGCGCCTATAAGCTCCTCACCGAAAAGGCCGACTTTCCGCCCGAGGACATTGTCTTCGACCCGAACATCTTCGCCGTTGCTACCGGCATCGAGGAGCACAACGGCTATGGCGTCGCCTTCATCGAGGCGACGCGGCAGATTCGCCATACCCTGCCCCACGCGCATATCTCCGGCGGGGTCTCGAACCTGTCGTTCTCGTTCCGCGGCAACGAGCCCGTGCGCGAGGCCATGCACGCGGTGTTCCTCTATCACACCATCCAGGCCGGGATGGACATGGGCATCGTCAACGCCGGCCAGCTCGCGGTCTATGAGACCATCGACCCGGACCTGCGCGAGGCCTGCGAGGATGTCGTACTCAACCGTCGTCCGGACGCGACCGAGCGCCTGCTTGGGCTCGCTGAGCGCTTCCGCGGCAAGGGCGGGATGGAGGCGAAGCCGCAAGACCTCGAATGGCGCACGTGGCCGGTCGAGAAGCGCATCTCACATGCGCTCGTCAACGGGATCACCGAGTTCATCGAGGCCGACACCGAGGAGGCGCGGCTTCAGGCCAAGCGCCCGCTCGACGTGATCGAGGGTCCGCTGATGGCGGGCATGAACGTCGTCGGCGATCTGTTCGGCGCCGGCAAGATGTTCCTGCCGCAGGTCGTCAAGTCCGCCCGCGTCATGAAGCAGGCGGTCGCCAAGCTCCTGCCCTATATGGAGGCGGAAAAGGCCGCGGGCGGCGACGAGCGCCAGACTGCGGGCACGATTGTGCTGGCGACCGTCAAGGGCGACGTGCACGACATCGGCAAGAACATCGTCGGCGTCGTGCTTGCCTGCAACAACTACGAGATCATCGACCTCGGCGTTATGACGCCGGCGTCGAAGATTCTCGCCGTCGCGCGCGAGCGGAAAGCGCATGCGATTGGTCTTTCCGGCCTTATCACCCCTTCGCTCGACGAGATGGTTCACGTCGCCGCCGAGATGGAGCGCGAGGGCTTCGACATTCCCCTCCTGATCGGCGGCGCGACGACGAGCCGCGTCCATACCGCGGTCAAGATCCACCCCCGCTATTCCCGCTGTCAGACGGTGCACGTCAACGACGCAAGCCGCGCGGTCGGCGTCGTCTCGGCGCTGCTGTCGCCCGAGACCCGCGCCGCGACGATCCAGGCGGTGCGGGCCGAGTACCGCAAGGTGACGGAAGCGCACGAACGCAGCGAAGCCGACAAGATTCGCGTACCGCTCATCAAGGCGCGGGCCAATGCGCTGAAGCTCGACTGGCGCGCCTATCGTCCCGCGACGCCGAGCTATTTCGGCGCACGCGGGTTCGAATGGAACGATCTCGCCGATCTTGCGCGCTACATCGACTGGACGCCGTTCTTCCAGACCTGGGAGCTCAAGGGCCGCTACCCCGCTCTGCTCGACGATCCGGAGCAAGGGGCGGTGGCGCGATCGCTGTTTGACGACGCGCAGGCGATGCTCAAGCGCATCATCGACGAGCAATGGTTCACGCCGAAAGCGGTCGTCGGCTTCTGGCCGGCCGCGTCGGCCGGCGACGATATCGAGCTCTTCGCCGATGATTCGCGCGCGACGCCGATCGCGACCCTCTATACACTGCGCCAACAGCTTGCGCGTCGCGACGGCCGGCCAAATGTGGCGCTCGCCGATTTCGTCGCCCCCGCCTCGAGCGGCGCGCGCGATTATGTCGGCGCGTTCGTGGTGACCGCCGGCATGGGCGACGACGCAATCGCAAGGCGCTTCGAGCACGCCAACGATGACTATTCGTCGATCATGGTCAAGGCGCTGGCGGACCGATTCGCGGAGGCATTGGCCGAGGCGATGCACGCTCGCGTGCGCCGCGAGCTTTGGGCTTACGCGCCAGACGAGGCGTTCACGCCCGACGAACTGATCGCGGAGCCGTATAACGGCATCCGCCCCGCGCCAGGGTATCCCGCCCAGCCCGACCACACTGAAAAGGCGACGCTGTTCCGCCTTCTCGACGCTGAACGGGCCGCCGGCGTCAAGCTCACCGAGAGCTACGCCATGTGGCCGGCCTCGTCGGTGAGCGGCGTCTATATCGCCCATCCGGAGGCTCATTACTTCGGCGTCGCCAAGGTCGAGCGCGACCAGGTCGAGGACTATGCGGCGCGCAAGAGCATGGCGGTCTCCGACGTGGAGCGCTGGCTCGGGCCGGTGTTGAACTACGCGCCCGTAGCTGCCGCGGCGGAATAGCGGCGCAGCCCGGCGCGCGTCGTCAGCCCGTGGCGTCGCCGCGGCGATCGAACGCCGCGAGCGCCGCCAGAATCAGCGCGGGAGCAGACAGAACCCACACGCCGCAGCGCGGCGTTGCGGCTCCCGACAGGATTGCGCCGGCCAGGAACCCGATCCAGACGCGCGCCAGCATCACCGCCCGGCGTAGATGGGTGTCCCACGGCCCCTGCGAATCCGTCAACGGCGCGCGCCGCGCCGCCAGCGCGAGATGTGAGCCGGCGCGGCTCAGCGTTCCAGTCACGAAGGCGAGGCTCACCGCCTGGGCGCCGACGCGGGAGAGCGCGCTGTTGAAGACCCCCATGGCGAAACTGACCATCACGATGGCGAAGCCGGTCGAGAGGAAGCCGACCTGCGTCAGGCCGATGACCGCCGCGAGCGTCGCCGCGACGAAGGCGAACACGAGGCGCCGCGCCGCCTGCCCGGCGGGTCCGGTGAGCAACGCGCCCGCAAACGTCCCGATGAAGAAGAATAGGATCGCCAGCGCCGAGGCCGACGCCGGGCCGAATTCGCCCTGGGCGGTCTGGTAACCGGTTTGGGTCGTATTGCCGCTCATGAACGAGACAAAGACGCCATAGGCGATGATGCCATAAGCGTCGACAAAGCCCGCGATCGTGGCGAGAAGCGCGGCCAGCCGCGCCTCGCTTCGGGCTGCGGCCCGCAACGAGCGCGACTTGTCGTCGGCCAGTAGAGATTTGGCGGCGGAGGCGCTGGTATCCGGTACGGGTTGCAAGACTTGGTCGGCCATCGTCGCCCTTCGAACTGGCCGCAGCCCAGCCGGGCCTGCGCCGATCGGCGACATAGTAGCGGACGCGACCGGGACTATCGACCGCCCGGCCCGGCGGAGAGCGCCGGCCAGCCGCCGCTGCAGAGACGCGGCGCCCAGCGTCGGCTTATATTGCCCTCAGCCTTGCCCGCCGGGGATTGTCTCGGCGCCAGCCGCCGCGAATGTCGTGCCAGAGAACTCCGGAAATCAGTCGGCCCACACCGGGGAAGCGCCAACCGCCGCCTCGCGCCCGCAGCTCATCTATGACGGCGATTGTGGGTTCTGCTTCTACTGGGCGCGCTACTGGGAGAAGCTGACCGGCGAGAGCGTTGAATATCGGCCCTATCAGCAGGTCGCGGCGCAATATCCCGCCATCCCTGAAGCCGAATTCCAGCGCGCAGTGCAATATGTCGCTCCCGACGGGTCTCGCGCCAGCGCGGCCGAAGCCAGTTTTCTGACACTCAGCCACGCGGCCGGCAAAGGATTCTGGCTCGCGCTCTACCGCCATGTTCCCGGTTTCGCGGTGATCTCTGAATGGGGCTATGCGTTTGTCGCCGCGCATCGTCCCGCCTTCCATCGCGCGAGCCTCCTGCTGTGGGGCAAGAACCACGAGCCGCCGCGCTATGAACTGATCTCGTCCCTGTTCCTGCGCCTGTTCGGGCTCATTGCGCTTTCGGCCTTCGTTTCGTTCGCCGTGCAGGCGCAGGGGCTCATCGGCAGCCGCGGCGTCCTGCCGCTGGCCGACCTGGTGGATGCGCTCGCGCGCGTCGGGCCACAGCGCTTCGCTCTCATGCCGATGGTGTTCTGGCTCAACGACAGCGACGCCGCCATTCAGGTGGTGTGCTGGGCGGGGGCCGGCCTGTCGCTGATGCTGATCCTCAATCTGCTGCCGCGCGTGAGCCTCGTTCTCATCTATGCGCTCTATCTCTCGCTCTTCTATGCCGGGCAGACTTTCATGAGCTTCCAGTGGGACACGTTCCTCCTGGAAACGACGATCGTTGCGCTGCTGATGAGCTTCGTCCCGGCGACCGGCGTCTGGCTCGCTCGCTGGCTCCTGTTCCGCTTCATGTTCATGTCGGGGGTCGTCAAGCTCATCAGCGGCGATCCCAACTGGTGGAATCTCTCGGC
Source organism: uncultured Alphaproteobacteria bacterium (assembly GCA_963767245.1). GTDB lineage: Bacteria > Pseudomonadota > Alphaproteobacteria > Rhizobiales > Beijerinckiaceae > Roseiarcus. The sequence goes on along the minus strand of CAVYDG010000001.1, from coordinate 135,895 downwards.
GCTCAGCTATCATTTCCTCACCCAGCCACTGCCGACGCCGATGGCGTGGTACGCCGCGAGCCTGCCGCCGGGTCTGTTGAAAGTCGCGACTGGCGCCGTCTTCGTCGTCGAGCTTGGCCTGCCGTTCCTGATCTTCCTTCCACGGCGCCTCAGGTTTGTCGCCGCCTTCGGCATCCTCATGCTGCAAGGCTTCATCATCCTCACCGGCAATTACAACTGGTTCAATCTTCAGACCATGCTCTTGTGCCTGCCCCTGTTCGACGACGCGGCGGCGCGCGCGATCCTCCCGTCTCGTCTGGTTGAGTTCCTGCGGCCGCGCGCGAGCGGTCGCCCGCCGCGACGGCCGGTGAAAGTTGTCGTCAATGCGGTAGCGCTGCTCATGGTGTTCCTGAGCCTGGTGCAGATGGACGGCCGTTTCGGCGGCGACCCGCCGCGCGCGGCCCTGACCATCGACAGCTGGTTCGAGCCGCTCCATCTTACGAGCCCCTACGGTCTGTTCGCGGTCATGACCACGACCCGCGACGAGATCGTCATCCAGGGCTCCGACGACGGCGTCGAATGGCGCGACTACGAGTTCCGCTACAAGCCCGGCGACGTCATGCGCCGCCCGCGATGGAACATCCCCCACCAGCCGCGGCTCGACTGGCAGATGTGGTTCGCCGCCCTCGACGACCCTGAACGCGTCCCGTGGTTTTCGCGCTTTCTCGCCCGCCTCCTGGAGAACGAGCCGTCGGTGACGGCGCTTCTCAAAACAAACCCCTTTCCCGACAAGCCGCCGACCTACGTGCGGGCGCAGTTCTACGACTACACGTATGCCGGAAGCGACGAGCTTGCGGCCGGCCGCTGGTGGGACCGCCGGTTGCTGGGCCTCTACTTCCCCGCCGCGCATTTGAAAGCACAGTGATCGCACGTCCGGCGCGACCAGGCAGCTGGAAAATCGCCGCTTGACCCCGCCTCCGTTCTCCCCGCAAGCTGCCAGCGCTGGGGCCCTTCAAAGAAACGGGCGCGAGCAAAAAGGGAGGAAACCATGGCGGAGAGCGTCTATAAGGTGATCGAGCTGGTCGGCACGAGCAGCGATTCCTGGGAGAAGGCGGCCAAGGCCGCGATCGAGCGCGCTTCCCAGAGCCTCAGAGACTTGCGCGTGGCCCAAGTCGTTGAGCAGGATCTGGTCATCGAAAAAGGCAAGGTCGAAGCCTTCCGCACCAAGCTCAAGGTGTCCTTCAAGTATGAGGGCAAAGACTGAGGCGCCTCGCAGCCAGCTGAGCGGCTTCGAGCGCGGGAGCACGCCGGCCTCCTTTGCGACCGCGCGCCTCGCGCTGTCGTTGGTTTGCGAGACTGACCGAGAAAACCTGATCGCGCTCGAACGCGACCCAGCGGTCATGCGCTTTCTCAACGGCGGCCGGGCCGCCCCGGCTGACACAGTCGATGGTCCGGCTGTATTCCTCACGCCCCGCGGGCGCGAAGACGACGTCTGGGCGGCCACCGAGACCTTTCCGGCGCTTTTGTCGGATGGTTTTCGCTGCGCACGTTGCGCCGAGGCCTCGCGGAACTCGGGTTCAGGCTCAAGCGCGACATTTGGGGCGGCGGTTACGCCACCGAGGGAGCCGCGGCGCTTGTCGCCAAGGGATTTGCGGAGATGGGTTTGGAGCGGATTGTCGCGTCGACCATGGCGGTGAACCACGCCTCGCGCCGCGTGATGGAGAAGGCCGGCTTGATCCACATGCGGACCTCCTTTCCTCGTTGGGCAGCGCCCCTGCCGGGGAGCGAAATGGGCGAGGTCGAATACAAGATCACCCGCCAAGCTTGGGAGACGGAACGAGCGCGTCCAGGCTGGGAATAGCGCCTCGGCGCGACTCGTCTAGAACTCGACCTCGAGCTCCTCGATCTCCTCCTTCTCGGCGAGCGCCGCCTCGCGCCATTCCTGCATCGCGGGTAAGTCCCAGATACGCTCGGCGTAGGTTTTCAATTCCCCGTCGAGCCTGATCCCATAGGTGCGGAAGCGGCTCACGACCGGCGCATACATGGCGTCGGCCATCGTGATCTTGCCGAACAGGAATGGACCGCCATAGGCCTGAAGGCATTCGCTCCAGATCACGATGATCCGGTCAATGTCGGCGCGCGCCTTCGACCAGATCTTGAAGTGAGGGAACTGGCCCTTGATGTTCATCGGCAGCGCCTGCCTGAGCGAGACGAAGCCGGAATGCATTTCGCCGCAAATGGAGCGGCAATGGGCGCGCTCTGCCTGATCTTTAGGCAGAAGCCCGGCTTTTGGCGCGATTTCGTTCAGGAATTCGCCGACCGCCAGCGCGTCCCACACGCGGATGCCTTTGTAGGTCAGGCAGGGAACGAGGATCGACGGCGACAGGAGCAGGATCTCAGCGCGGGCGCCCGCGTCGTCGGGGGCGACGATGACTTCCTCGAAATCGATCCGGGCGAGCTTGGCCATCAGCCAGCCCCGGAGCGACCATGACGAGTAGTTCTTGCTGCTCAAGGTCAGCGTCGTTTGCGACATTCGGGCGGTCCACCGCGGATAGGAAAACCAAATCCGTCCCAAGGGCAGTTTAGCAAAGGACGTGCCAAAAGCCGATGGCATAGGGTTTGCTAACTTTGCACGAGAGCTCGGGCGATTTGATGATGTACGACGCATATCAAGGGATGGCCGACGTCGGCGACCGTATGCGTCAGTTGGCCCAGAACGCGCAGACGATTCTCGGCGCCTGGGCCGCGCATCCGACAGCGTCGCCATGGCGGCGGATGAGCGCCTACTATGAGCTGGTGGCGCTCGCCGGCTTCACCCACGCCCGCCCTGACTATGGTATCGACAGCGTCGAGATCAACGGCGCGGAGATCCCGGTCGAGGAGCGCGGCGTGCTCTGGACGCCGTTCTGCCAATTGCTCCGCTTCCGCAAGGCCGGCGGCGAGGACGATCCTAAAATCCTTCTGGTCGCGCCGATGTCCGGCCATTTCGCGACACTGTTGCGCGGCACGATCCGCACGCTGCTCCGCGACCACCAAGTCTACATCACCGACTGGATCAACCCGCGCAACGTCAAGCTTGAGGACGGCGAATTCACGCTCGAGGACTATACCAGTCACCTCATCGATCTTGTCCGCTTCATCGGCGAGGATTGTCACATCGTCGCCGTCTGCCAGCCGACCGTTTCGGCGCTCGCGGCGACCGCGGTCATGGCGCGCGATCGCGACGGGCTTCAGCCGGCCAGTCTCACGCTGATGGCCGGCCCGATTGACCCGCGCGTTTCGCCGACCAAGGTCAACGAACTCGCGCAGGAGAAGCCGATCGAATGGTTCCGCGCCAATATGATCGGGACCGTGCCGGCCAAGTTCGAAGGCCGTGGGCGCCGCGTCTATCCGGGCTTTCTTCAGCTCTGCGCTTTCATGAGCATGAACGCCGAGCGGCATTCGAAATCCTTCGTCGATCTCTTTCACCACCGCATCGCCGGCGACATGGAGAAGGCCGACGCGATCCGCGACTTCTACAAGGAGTATTTCGCGATCATGGACATGAGCGCGGACTTCTATCTCGAGACCGTCGACCAGGTGTTTCAGCGCTACCTGCTGCCGCTCGGGCAGATGCGCTACAAAGGCGAGCCGATTGATCTCAGAGCGATCAAGAAGACCTTTCTGCTCACAGTGGAAGGCGAGAAGGACGACATCTGCGCGGTCGGCCAGACGCTGGCGGCGCAGGACCTGACCACCGGCTTGAGGCCCTACATGAAGACCCATCACTTGCAGGCCGGCGTCGGCCATTACGGCGTCTTCAACGGCAAGCGCTGGGAGTCGCAGGTGTATCCAGTGCTTAGAAACCACATCCAGTCGAGCCGGTAAGACGCGGCTCGGCGTCGACACGATCCAGCGCGCGCCCGCTGGCGGAGCGCCCTGGACCACGCCTCGAGACGCGAGGCTTTGCCTCGCTTCTCAGCATGAGGCGCTTCACAGAACATCGCAAGAAATTGTCGCTTTTCCTTCTCGGCCGGAGCCGGCGCTCGCCCGTACTCGGTGATGCCGGGCGGAACGCCAGGCGTGGCAGGCCGCGCCGCCGCATCGCCTTGGGTCGATCCGGAACAAACGGGTCAGGGCGGCGTTCGAGGATGCACCCGTAGGGTCCTGCCGGCGCCGTGCATGGCGGTAGACGGCGCGAGCGCGCCTTTGCGCGCTGAACCAACCTCAAACCAAAGATCGGACGCTTTTATGTTTTTTCACCGCAAAGAGCTTATTCAACCCGTGAACGTGGGCAAGCCGGACGCCCGCTTCGGCGCCTATCTTCTTGAGCAGTTCGGAGGAGCCACGGGCGAACTCACCGCGGCGTTGCAATATTGGGTGCAATCGTTCCACGTCGAGAACGCCGGCATCCGCGACCTGCTTCAGGACATCGCGATCGAGGAATTCAGCCACCTTGAAATGGTCGGCAAACTGATCGCCCAGCATACCAGCAAACTCGACGACGCTTCCGTGCACGACGCCCCTTTGTTCAAGCTCAAGGGCGGCGGCCCGCATTTCCTTGACAGCCAGGGCAGCTGCTGGACGGCCGCTTACATTCAGGAGGGCGGCAACGTTGTCCGCGACCTGCGGGCGAACATCTCAGCTGAAGCCGGAGCGCGTCAGACCTATGAATCGCTGATCAAGGCGTGCGACGACGAAGGCACCAAAAAGACGCTGCATCATCTGCTCACGCGTGAAATCACTCACGCGAATATGTTCATGAAAGCCCTCGATCAGATGGGCAAGTTGGATGATCCCTTCTTTGGCAATGTTCAGCCGGACGAAACGGTCAAACTGGTGTTCAATCTTTCGCAAGGCCAGGACGTGCGTGGCCCCTGGAACGAAGGGCCGGACTTCGAATATGTCGCGGACCCGGAGCCTGAAGGCGGGCTTCCCGCTGCTCCCTTCAATGCCGACGACGAAGGCCATAAGCCAGCGCCGAACAGGACCAAAGTGCTTCAGAAGGCGCGCTGAGCCGCAAGCGATCGCTTGGAGAAGACGGTCTCAAGGGGGGTATGCCGAGCCGTTCAGGCTCGGCCCCTCCTTGGCCGGAAAGCCGGTCCCGCCGAATAGAGCGACGTGAAGCGGCCATAGGAACCCTCGTAGAGGTCGCGGAGTCCGGCCGTCCAACGGTCAATCCTGGACGGCCTATTTGGCGGGCGCAAAGCGAGCGGAAGGCTGACCGACTACATCTTCGTTTCTACACGCACCCCGTGGGCGACGTTATCAGAGGCGTTGCGAACGCGCCCCGGCGGCTGTGGCGCCAAGGCACGACGAGGCGAACACTCGTCAGGCCGTCGTTGAATGGCCGCTGTTGCGCTGAAAGCGGACACTCCGCGCACGCCGATTGAGCTTCGCCCTACCCCTTCAAATGCGCCGCGTGCAGGGCGAGGTCAGCCTGGCCGAGGCGGTCTTTCGCCGTCCAGGACTGATGCCAGTAGGGGTAGATCAGCGGCGGCAGGCTTGCCTTGTCGAGACGCTCGCGCTCGTCGTCCGCAAGCTTCACGTCGACGCAGGCAAGGTTGTCGCGGAACTGCGCCTCGGTGCGGCCGCCGATGATGATCGACGTCACCGCCGGGCGCTGAAGCAGCCACGCGAGCGCGATCTGCGCCGCCGAGATCTTGCGCGCTTCCGCGACCGCGACCAGTTCATCGACGATTTGCCAGAGCGCGTTCTCGTCGTGGATCGGCGGCTCCTTCCAGCCGACTACGAAACGGGAGCCTTCGGCGGTCTTGTCGCGCCGGTGCTTGCCGCTGAGGAGCCCGCCGGCGAGGGGGCTCCATACCAGCACGCCGAGCTTCTGGTCGACTGCGATCGGAATAAGCTCGTATTCGGCCTCGCGCGCCTGGAGCGTATAGTGGATCTGCTCCGAGACAAACGGGATGCGGCCGTCGCGGCGCGCGACCTCCATCGCCTTCATGATGTGCCAGCCGGAAAAGTTGGAGCAGCCGACGTAGCGCACCTTGCCCGCGCGCACGAGGCTGTCGAGCGCCTCCATCGTCTCCTCGAGCGGGGTCAGGCCGTCCCACTGATGCACCTGATAGAGATCGATGACGTCGGTGCGCAGACGCTTGAGGCTCGCCTCGCATTCCTGGATGAGGTGCCAGCGGGAGAGGCCGCGATCATTCGGCCCGTCGCCCATCGGAAAGCGCGCCTTGGTCGCAATCAGCATGCCCGGCTTGCGCTTGCCGCCCATCGCCTCGCCGATGAGTTCCTCCGACACGCCGTTGGAATAGACATTGGCGGTGTCGATGAGATTGACGCCGGCGTCGGCGACGATGTCGATCAGCCTGCGAACGTCCTTGAGCTGCAGGTTGCCGGTCTTGGCGGAGTTTCCCTTGCCGCCGAAGGTCATCGTGCCCATCGCCAGCGCCGAGACCTTGAGGCCCGAGTTGCCCAGCTGCCGGTACTCCATCGCCCGCTCCTTGCCCGACGCTCGAATGGTCGGCGCGAGCCACTAACATGCTAGCATTGACGCGCCAAGATCGCCGTCCCGCCTGGTAACGCGGTTGTGAGCCGGACGCGCCCAAGGCAGCGGGTTTTGCCTCAAAAGCGGCCGTAAGGGCAGTGGAGCGCGGGCTTGCCGCCCGGAGGCCTTTATGCGCAATGTCCCGCCGCCCGACATCCCTGCCCAGGAGCTTGACTTGGCCTTCGCCTCTCTTCGCCGGCTTGCCTTCGCTGCCGCCTTTTCCGCTGCCGCGCTGACCGCCGACGGCGCCCTTGCGGCCGCGGCGCCCGAGCCTGACCGCACGGTCGACATGGCTGCGGCGCTCAAGCCGGGGACGCTGCCGGAATTGTCGATCGGCGACGCCTCCGGCGTGCCGGTGATCGAGTACGGCTCGCTGACCTGCCCCCATTGCGCTGCGTTCAGCCGCGAGGTCCTGCCAGAACTGAAGAAGGACTATATCGACACCGGCAAGGTCAAATACATCTTCCGCGAATTCTCGCGCAATCCGCTCGACATCGCGGCCTTCGTGCTGGCGCGCTGCATCGGCGACGACAAGGCGTTCGCGGCGATCGAGCTCCTGTTCAGCGCCCAGGACAAGTGGGCGTTCGTCGACAAGCCGCTCGAGCCGCTGATCGCCGCCATGCGCCCGACCGGCCTCACCCACGATCAGGCGATGGCGTGCCTCAAGGATCAAGCGAAGATCGAGGCGGTCTCGGCGGTCGGCAAACGCGCCACCGACGAGATCAAGATGAACGGCACCCCGACCTTCGTGATCGACGGCAAGGTCTATGGCGGGGAACTCACTATGGACCAGTTGAGGGCGATCCTCGACCCGCTGGTGAAGAAGTAGCGTTCTCGGTTCACCAGTCGAGAAACCACCGCCCCGCCAGCGCGCCGGCGCCCATGCAGATCAGCGTCGCGAGGGGATACCAGGTCGCCACGAACAGGGGCGAATTGTCGGGGCACGACGACGCGTAGACCAGCGCCCCGACACCCGCCGCAGCCGCGCCGGCCATCGCGCCGGTGAGGCCCGTGTGCATCGGGGCGCCGGCGCGCAGGGCGATGATCAGCGCCGCGAGAACGGGAGCGGCCAGCATCGGGATGGTGATCGTGCAGTGCATGGCGTTGGCGCCCATGAGGTGGGACATCCACGCGTTTTGCGGCACGAGCAGCAATTCCGCGACCACACCGGCGGCGAGCAAGACAAACGGCGCGATGAGCCAGAGCGCGAGCGCTCTCGGCTTGGCGTCCGGCCGCGCCAGCCGCAGCGTCAACAGAAGCGTTGGCAGGGCGAAGGCAAACGAGTTGACGAACTTCATCCAGAAGCGCATCGTGTCGGCGGCCGCGGCGACGTCCGGCCTCGGCCCGAGCATCAACCAATAGAGCGCGACGCTGGCGGCAAGGCCAATCGCGAGCGCGGCCGCGACCCGCCGGCCGAGCCGGATCGGCTCCGGAACCGGATCGGCAGCCAGCGCGGCAATGAGTTCCGACGTCCTCACGCGACCGACCTCCGCCAGGCCGCGCCCAGCGACTTCAGCGCCCGATGGAGCGCCACCCTGACCGCGACCTCGGACATCGAAAGGCGCGCCGCAGTCGCGGCGATCGATTGGCCATCGAGGGAGATCGAGGTCACGATATCGCGCTGACGCGGCGCAAGCGTCTCCAGCAGCCGCCGCGCGTCGCTCAGCGCGTGCGGGTCCTCGGCCTCCGGCGCGGCCAGGAACTCTTGGAAATCCTCGAGCGGCTCGACGCGCTGTCTGCCCCGCCGGCGCATGGCGTCGACGATTTTGTGCCGGGCTATGGCGTAGACCCAGGGCGCAAGCGGCTGGCCTGCGTCCCAGGTATGCCGCTTGAGGTGGATCGCCAACAGGGTCTCCTGCACTGCATCCTCGATATCCGCGTCTCCCACTCTGGCGCGCGAAAACGCCGCGCGCGCCATTGCCCTGACCGAGCGACCGATGTCCTCCAGGAGCCGCCGGTAGACGGCCTCATCGCCCGCGATCGAGGCCCTCATCATCTGAGACCACGGATCGGCCGGGGGACCCTCGCTGGGTGGGGCTTTCATAGGGGCTTCGTTTCGTCTCGTCTGCCGTTACAGATAAATGGAAAATAATCCGGCTCGAAGCGCGATGACGCGGGCCGTCCGATGTAACACGCCCCGGCGCGCCAGCGAAGACGCCAACGCCATTGATGAGCAAAGGCCGGGAGAGACGCCCATGTCCGCCGCCGATCGTCGATATCCCGGGTCCCTCGGCGCGCCGAGCGTCGGCGTCGGTTTCAAGGCCGAGCATTTCGAGCCGATCGTCGAAACGTGGCCAGAGCTTGGTTTTTTCGAAGTCCACGCAGAGAACTACATGGGCGCGGGCGGTCCGCCGCATCGACGCCTCGACGCTATTCGCGAGCATTATCCGCTTTCGCTGCACGGCGTCGGGCTGTCGATCGGTTCCCCCGGACCGCTCGACCGGGCGCATCTTGCGCGGCTCGCCGCGGTCGCCAGGCGCTTCGAGCCGGCGCTCGTTTCCGAGCACCTGGCGTGGTCGACGCACGAGGGGGCGTTCTTCAACGATCTCCTGCCGCTGCCCTACACAGTCGAAACGCTCGCGCAGGTCGCCGACCATATCGACGCGGTGCAAAACGCCCTTGGCCGGACGATGCTGCTCGAAAACCCCTCGACTTACGTCCTCTTTGCCGAAAGCACGTTCGCCGAGACCGATTTCCTGCGCGAGATCGCGCGGCGGAGCGGCTGCGGCCTTTTGCTCGACGTCAACAATGTCTTCGTCAGCGCCGCCAATCACGGTTACGACCCTTACCGCTATCTCGCCGACTTTCCGATTTCCGCGGTGGGGGAAATCCACCTCGCTGGCTACGCCGAGGACAGCGACGACGCCGGCCTGCCGCTCCTGATCGATGCGCACAATTCGCCGGTCCGCGACCCGGTCTGGGCGCTCTATAGGGAGGCGATCCAGCGGCTGGGGGCCACGCCGACCCTGATCGAATGGGACAATGAGCTGCCCGCCTGGCCGACGCTTCTCGGCGAGGCGCGCCGGGCCGAGCGGGTGATGGCCACGGAGGGTGCGAGCCCGGAGCGCGCCGATGCGGTTTGAGGCGACGATACGCGCCTTCGCGGCGGCGCTCGCCGAGCCTTCGGCCGCCCCGCCGGCGATGACCCGCGGACGCCTCGGCGCGCCCGACGCGCGCCGCTTTTCGGTCTACCGCAACAATGTCGCCGTCGGCCTGATCGGCGCGCTCGAGGCGCGCTATCCGGTCGCGCGTCGCATCGCCGGCGACGACGCCTTCCGCGCCCTGGCCCGCGCCTACATTCGCGCGAAGAAGCCGCGCTCGCCGGTCATGATCGCCTATGGCGAGGACTTCCCCGAATTCGTCGCGTCATGTGAGGGAGCGGAGCCTTGCCTTGCCGACCTGGCGCGGCTCGAGAACGCCTGGGTCGAGGCCTATCACGCCGCGGACGCGGCGGCAGCGACGATCGGCGACCTTGCCGAATTGAGCCCCGATCTTTTGCCCGGAACGCGGATCGCGTTCCACCCGGCGGCGCGCATCTTGCGCTTGTCGACGCCTGCCGCCTCGCTCTGGGCGTCGGCCCAGAGCGGCGGCCCCGCCGCGCCAATCGACGGAAGCCCGGAGGACGCGCTCGTCACCCGTCCCGACGCCGACGTCCGGGTGCGCATCCTGCCGCCGCTCGGCTACGATTTCGCCATGCGCCTGCGGGAGGGCGCAACGCTGATCGATGCCACGGGTGCGCTGGACGACCCCACGTTCGACTTCGGAACCCATCTGGTCGGATTGATCGAATCCGGCGCAGTCGCCTCCCTCGTCCCAGGAACCTCGTCATGAACGCCGAGCCTTGGCGCGCGAATGCGGTCGCCCCCTTGAACCCCATCGCCCGATGGACCAGCGCCGCGTTCGGCCTCATTCCCGCCTGGCTCCCGCTCCTCGTCTTGCGGCTGACGCTGGCGCGGCCGTTCTTCGCTTCCGGACTCACCCGCTGGAACGGCTGGTTCACGCTGTCCTTCGGCACGAAGATCCTGTTCGAGCAGGACTACAAGCTCCATATCTTCGGCGCCGAGATCCCGTTTCCGGCGCCGGACCTGATCGCCGCGATGGCGAGCACGGCCGAAATCGTGCTGCCGATCCTGCTCGCCTTCGGATTGCTCACCCGCTGGGCGGCGCTCGGCCTTCTCTGCATGACCGCCGTCATCCAGCTCACCTATCCGGATGGCTGGGCGAACTTCCATCTCTACTGGGCGGCGATGGCGCTTGCGATCATGACCTTCGGACCGGGCGCGGCGTCGCTGGACCGGCTGCTGGGCTTCGACGGCTGGACAGGCGAGCGCAGGGCGCCCTGAACGCTTCCGCCGGCCCGCAGGCCGGCCGAAGCGCGCCGAGGAAAGCGGAAAAGTGTTTCACGTGAAACACTTAGGGCGGATTCTATCAGCGAGAATTTTCGCCGGAACAGGGAGATTTTTGCCCGGAACAGGGAGATTTTTGCGTCATAACAGGGAAGGTTTTCGCCGATATTCCGCGCCGTAGCCGGAACCGCGCCGGCGACGACCCGAGCGACTTTACAACAGCGACGCGCGCGGCCGCCCCGCTTCCTGCAATCGTCCGCGCTCGAAGAAAGACAGGTCGCCCCGGCGCGGCGACGAAACCAAAATCAGACAAGGTTCGTCTCAACGGCGATGGCGCCGTGCAGCATCGCCTTGGAGTAGGGGCAGATGCCGTGCGCCGCCTGGATCAGCTCCTGCGCGACCTCGCGGTCGAGGCCCGGCACGCTGACATCGAGGCGGGCGGTAAGGAAGAAACTGGCGCCCTCGAGATTGAGCTTGATCTCGGCGTCCACCGCCACTTGCTCTGGGAGCTTGATCTTCTTCCGGCTGGCCGCGACCTCGATCGCGCCCATGTAGCAGGCGGACCAGGCAGCGCCGAAGAGGTTCTCGGCGGCCGGGTGCGGCTGGGGCAGCTTGATGTCCAGAAAACCGTCGCCGCTATGAGCCGCGCCGTCATGGCCGTTGGTCGTGTGCGTCTTGCCCGTGAAGAGAACTTTGGCGGTCATAGGAGGGTCCTTTCCGGTCGGGGGTTGAATCTCAAATTGCGATGACTCTGCTGTTCGGAGCGGCCTCGGCGAGGAACGGGACGGAGCGACCATGTCCTCCTAGGCAGGAATGTCCCGCACCACCTCGGTCAACTGACCGGAACTGATCTCATAGAAGAAGCCGTACAGCTTGACATGTTTCGGGACTGCCGGGCTTGAGCGAAGCAACGCGACGTCATACTTGATCGACTTCTCGAAATCCATGATAGCAAGGCTATCGTGGTCGAACATCGTCGAGATATCGGCGTGATGACGATCGTCGAACTTCGCGACGAGCAGTTCGGGCGTCAGAGTCGTCGTCCCGCAGAACGAGTGGTGAGCGACGACGACATTCTGAACCTTGAATATATAGTCCATGGCCGCCACCGACTCCAGAGCGAAGGCGGCGCGTCCACCCGTGTTCGTCTCCACAAATAGTGTCCGCGTGTGGCCAACCCGGTTGCCGGACTTGTCGAGAATGTTTTCGCCCGGATAGACCTCATCGCCAAAATACTTGGCGACCGCCTGCGGGATTTCGTCCGCTCGAGGGTCCAGGCAATGGATCACGAGGGTCTTCATAGGGATGGCCTGATATGCGCCTTCGAAAGCGTTCATATCGAACCCGGGTTGGTTCCTGTACTCGTATTGGCTGTACTTGCTCATTGTCTTGCTCCCTCCGCGTTCATCTTAGTGAAAGCGGCGCGTTGACACCTCGTTTCAAACGGCTGCGAGGCGCCGATCGCCGGCGTGCGCTTCATTCGGAGCCGGCGGGCGCGGCCTTCTCCGCCACCGAGCGCTTCATGAACAATACCGCGAACGTGACCACAAAGGTCAGTACCGCCGCCATCCAGAAGGTGTCAAAAAAAGCCAGCGAGGACGCCTGCTGCTGACGCAGATTTTCGAGTTGCTGCACCGCCAGTTGCCGGGAGGCTACGGGATCGCCGTTTTGTTGAACGAAGAACGCCTGAGCCCGCGCGAGAAAGTCGCTGGCGGCCGGGTTGAGGGGACCGAGATACTCCCCAAGCCGCAGAACGTGAAACTGATCGCGCCTCTCCTGGAAGGTCTGCGACAGCGACACGCCGACGCTGCCCCCCTCGTTGCGCAAGAGACTAAATATGCCAATGGCCGCCCCGCGCAACGCGAGCGGCGTGTAGAGGTACGCGGCTACGTTGGCGGGAGCAAAACATACTGAGAGCCCGACAACCAGGACCACCCTCGGCCAGACAGCCTGGCCTGGGCTGATGTCGAGGTTGAGCTGCGACATCCAGTAGTTTCCTGCCGTCATCAGCAGAAGGCCGGCGGCGATCAGCCATCGGGTATCCACCTTGAGGCCGATCAGGCGGCCGACAATCGGCATCGCCACGACGGCAAAGACTCCGGAAGGCGACATCACCAAGCCGGTGCTCAGAGCATCGTAGCCAAACAGGGTTTGCAGCAGACCAAGCAATGACTTGGTGGCCATAAAGAGCGCGACGTAGGCGAAAAAGGTGATAATGGCGCAGGCCGCAAAGTTGCGCTCGTTCAAGGCTCGGAAATTGACTACCGGATTGCGGTGACGCAACTCCCAGAACACCAAGGCGACCAGACCCGCCGCAAATGCGACGACGAGCGTCTGGACGCGCCAGAAGGGATCCCCCAGCCAGTCCCACTCCTGACCCTTGCTCAGCACCACTTCCCACGAGATGATGACGACGGCCAGAAGCGACAAGCCGACCGCGTCAAAATCGAACGGCTGCTTTTTCAACTCCGCGCGCTGGGCGACGAGATAATCCGGATCGCGCAGCAGGGCGTAACATGCGCCGAGCGCCACGAGACCGACGGGCACGTTGATCAGGAACACCCAGCGCCAATTGTAGGTGTCCGTTATCCAACCGCCCAGGGTCGGACCGACCACCGGCGCGATCAGCACGGCAAAGCCGAACAGCGTCATGGCCACGCCTTGCCGTTCGCGCGGGAAGGCGTCCAGCAATATCCCCTGACTGCCGGGCTGCAGACCGCCGCCCGCGAGACCCTGGATAACGCGGAACAGGATCAATTGACCCAGACTGCCGGCCAGTCCGCACAGCAGGGAACTGAGGGTGAATACGGCTATTGAGCCCAGGAAGTAATTGCGTCGACCGAGGTGAGCGCTCAACCAGCCGGTGATCGGCAGGATGAAGGCGTTGGCGGCAAGGTAGCTGGTGATGACCCACTCGGCGTCGTCGGAGGCGGCCGACAGGCCTCCGGCAATATAGCGCAGCGCCACCAGCGCGACGGTGGTGTCGAGCACCTCCATGAATGCCGGCACCACAACGATGGCGGCGACCACCCACGGGTTCCGGGCGACTTGAGGTCTCGCGGGCGAAAGCGCCGCAGCTGTCACTTCTTCGCGTCCGGCGGGTTCGCGGTCGAACCGCCGGTCTCCGATTGAGGCGCAGAGGTTTGCAAGAACTTCCCGGCATCCGGTCCGGTGGGCCGCTCTTTGAAGAGGACGTAGGGGACGACCGACGTGCCCACAAACAGCGGGCTCTTGTCAGGATCGTAGTTCTCGAGGTCGATGCGCACCGGCAGTCGCTGAACCACCTTGATGAAGTTGCCGGTAGCGTTCTGCGCCGGCAGCAGCGCCAAAGTCGATCCGGTCCCCTGGGTAAAGCCGGAAATGCGCCCCTTGAACACGTTGCGGTCGCCGTACATGTCGACATAGAGATCGACCGGCTGGCCGATACGCAGATCGCCGAGCTGCGTCTCCTTGAAATTGGCGTCGACCCAGATTTCGTCGAGCGAGCGGATCGCCATGAGACTCTGGCCAACCTGGATGTTGTCGCCCGGATTGACGTTTCGGCGCGTAATGACGCCGTCGATCTCCGCCAGGACGTCGCAGTAGCGGAGATCGAGCTCGGCCTGGTCGAGATCGCGCCGGGCGACCGCCAGCTTGGCCTCAGCCTGCTTGATATCCGGCGCGTCCGCGGCCAGCCGGGCGAAGGTGGCGTTGACGTCGCCCTCCTTCTCGAACGCCGCGACCATATGGCTCGGCCCCTCGTCGAACGAATGGACGACGCCGAGTTGAGCCGCGCTCTCGATCAGCGCCGCCTGCGCCTCAAGCACGGACGAAAAGGTTTGATTGAGATCGGGCGGAACCTGGCCGAGATCTTGCCCGTCGGGTTCCGGCGGCAAGCCCAAAGACGCACGGACTTGATGGACATCGGCAAGCGCCGCGACCACGTCCGCGCGGGCCGCCAACAAGATGGCCTGCCGCCGGTCGTACTCCGACCTTGGGGTATCGTTCGTCACCACCAGTTTAGCGGCCCGGTCGAAGTCGACCTGAGCCAGCGCGAGTTCGGCTTTGCTCTTGTCGACACCGGCAACCTTGGCGCGCAGCAGGGCGACCTGGTTGTCGACGTCCTCAATCGCGTGCTCCAGCGCCCGGCGCCGGCTCATGGCCTCCGCTTCGATGCCGCGCACTTTGGACTTGGCCACTTGAAGGTCCGCCGTCGCCGTATCGACAGCCGCCTGTTTGATCGCGACTGCGATCTGAAACGGCTCCTTGTCGAGTTCGACCAGCAGGTCTCCCTTGTGCACCCGGTAGTTGTCGTCGACGAGCACGCGCGCCACTTGGCCTTTGACCCGGGCGGCCACGAAGGTCACGTGACTGTTGACATAGGCGTCGTCGGTCGAAACCGTGTTGAGCGTCGTCTGGACCCAGGGAATGCCGAACCAAAGGGCGGCGGCGAGGATCACAACGCCCGCTGCTCCGAGCAGCATCCTTCGCCGTCCCGTGGGCTTCGGCTTCTCTGGCAAGACTGCCTGGGGGCTGGGAGGGTTCTGCGGATTTGGCCCCGAATTGGCGCTGCGGGTCGAAGTCGGCCCGCGGCCCGGTTCCTTCGTCTCGCTGCCCTGCTCGCTCATGGCAGATTCCTGTCATCGAACGGATGAACGACGATCCACCCTAGCATCGGTCACGCTATTCCTTTGGACAGCCGGCCCCAACTGCAATCACAAACGCGTGAGGCCGCACCGGCGCAGCCACTGACATCGGTCTTTTCCGCCCGGTTTAACCGCCGATCCGGCCGACATGGAAGCCGAGACGGTTTTCGACGTCGCCAGGCTTATGGAAGCCACGTTCCATCAGCGCCTTGATCCGCGTCTGGCTTGCCGGACGGCTCAGGGCGGCTAGGAATGCGTCCCATTCGGGCCCAATCTCCGCATCCGACGGCAGGCTCGCAACGTCGACCAGACGCTTGGTTTCGGCAATCGCCTGCTTGTCGAACGAAGCGATTTGCGTCGCCAGCGCATCGACGAAACCGTCGAGTTCGGCATCAGGAAACGCGCGATTGACATAGCCATAGAGTTCGGCGAGCTCGCCATTGATGTCGTCGGCGGCCAACAGCACTTCGAGCGCCCGGCCGCGACCGATCAGGCGCGGCAATCGCGCCATCGGGCCGCCACCGGGCACGAGGCCCGCGCCGACCTCCCATTGTGACAGGACCGCCTTCTCGCGGCTGGCGAAGCGCATGTCGCTGGCGAGCGCGAGCTCGCTTCCCACGCCCGTCGCCCTGCCCCGGATTGAAGCGATGGAGACGACGGGAGCGCGGCTCAGACGCGCCAGCATGTCGGGGAGCGCCTGAAGACCGGTCCGTCCCGGCGGGATGCTGGTGGAATCCTCGAGCGGCGCGAGAAAATCGTAATGGGTGAGAAAGAAGCCGTCGACGACGCTGTCGAACACCACGACCTTCACCTGCTCGTCCGTCTCGATCGCGGTGACGATCTCGTTGAGTTGCGGGATCTCCTTTGGTCCGAAGATGTTCAGCGGTGGGATATCAAACGTCACGCGCCAATATGTTGGCAAACGCCGCTCGAGCCGGATCATGGCGTGGATTTCCTGATTTGATTCTTTGAAGAGCGACGCCTGGCCGCGCGGCGGCGCAGGCGTTTTGGCAGCCGCCAAAACGGTTGACGTCCCGCTTGAGGTTCCGCGGTCAAGCGCGGTCGTCATTCGCTTCGGAGACGTGCAGCGCCGGCGGAAACGCAAGCGGCGACGCTGCGCCGGTCATCCACCGGCGACCTCCCGCAACCGGCCTGTGTCGACGTCGAAAATGAAGCCTCGAACGGGTATATCCCTGGCGATCCACGGATGCGCCCGGACCTTCGCGATCTGCGCCCGAGTGTTCTCTTCAGGGTCTTTGTAAGAAAAGAAGCGCATCGGCGCCGGCGTGGCGTCACCGGTTTCTCGGGCGACCTTGTCGTTCAGCTCCTTGTCGGTGAAGGTCGTGAACCCGCAGCCGGTGTGATTGAGGAGCATGATCTCCCTGCTCCCCAGGACTCGGGTGGAAACGACCAGCTCTCCCAGCACATCGTCGGTGACGGCCGGGCCGCCAGTGCGGATGACGTCCATGTCCGCTGTCTTCAATCCAAGGATTCCCTCGAGGTCGGAGAGCCGCGGGTCCATGCAGGTTACGATCGCGATCTTGGGCTGCGGGCGCCCGCCGAGCTTCGGATCGTACCCCTTTGCGAATTGCTCATTGGCCTTCAGGGCCTGATCCATAAGGCTCATCACAGTCTCCTATTCGAGCATCCGTTCACCGCTTCGGGTAGGCGGTGAAGACGTAATCCTTGTCCGCCACGATCGTATGGCAGGCGAACCCGCATTTGGCGTCGTGCTCCTGCGGCGGATCGTCTGACGTGTCGCCGGGTCTGAAGGTCTCCGAGGCGGCGTCGTACTCGAACTCCGCGTATCCCCAGCCGCCGCTGTCGGCGAACCGCTTGCTATCCTTCACCATGAGGTCGACGTCGTGCAGCGCCCCCGCCACGACCGGCTCGCCGGGCTGGTCCTCACGCTTCTTCGCCACCCAATGGGTCTTGGCCATCCTGGCGCCGTCCGGGAACGGCTTGCCGTTGCCGGGAATACCCGCCTTGTAGGCCTCGATCATCGCAGGATTCCCGACAATCAGCGCCATCTTGTCGCCGTTGTGGCTGATGGAGATGACCTGCCAGTCCTCGTATCCCTTGAACTCGGACCAAGCGAGGCCGCCGGGGACTTGCACCGTGTACCTGTCCTGCGCCGCGAGCGCGATTCCCGCCAGGAGCGAAGGCAATACGGCAATGGCGACTGCAGTCCTAATGCTCAACATGGCGCGCCCCTCTTCGTTCGTTGGCGACAATCTACGAAACTCGCTCCGACGAGAAAACTGGTGTCTCGAGCTCGACCGCGACAAACCGCACCGAAACGGCGGCCATAAAGCTAGGCTTCTCGGAGCCCCGCCTCAAGGATGGCGACATCCTGCTCAACGCTGCCACCGCTTACGCCCACGCCAGCAATCACCTGACCCTCGCTCGTGACCGGCGCTCCGCCGCCCATCGCGCAGTACTGACCCTGTGACATAAGCGGGAAGAGCGGCTGCCCGGGCTGCACCATTGGCAACAAGTCGGCGGTGCGAATCCCGACCAACGCCGACGTGTACGCTTTGCGCTCGGAGAGCCCGATCGAGAAGACCGGCGCTCCGCTCATGCGGTGATGGAGGACGAGGTTTCCGTGGACGTCGATCACGCAAACCGCAACCGGAACCTTGGAGCGCGACGCCTCCGCCTCGACGCGGTCCGCGATTTTCTTCGCAAAGGCGAGCAAGTCCATGGCTGGCGTCCTTTCTAGGAAGCAAAGCGCTGAGCGAGAGAACTAGGAGCCTGTCTGCTTAATCCTCGGCGAGATGGGATTTGAACCGCTCAAGCCAGTCGGAGAGCCGGATGCAGCAAATTCGCGCATCCGGTTTGGGTGTTCGCCCGCACCCATACCGCTGGCTGGAGTGCGCCGACTTGTTCCTCGCAAGAATCGCCGGCGACGCGGCGCGCCTCTCCCCAGAATGGCAGGCCCGTACTTCGCTCGGTGTCCAGGCGGCTCAGCGATGGATGCGGCCCACGAAGTCCCCCAAGCGATCTTCCGCCTCTCCGGGCTTGTGGAACCCCAGATCAAACAGGGCTTTGATCCCTCCTTGCGCGGCAGGCCGGGCGAGCGAGGCGATACAGGCGTTCCATCCGGCCGCCATTTCCACGTCGGGCGGCAAGCTGTTCACATTGACTAGGCGTTTGGTGTTGGCGATCGCCCACTTGTCGAACGACGCGATGCGAGTCGCCAGGGCGTCGACAAACGCGTCGAGTTCGGAGTTGGGCAGCGACCGATTTACATAGCCATAAGTCGCGGCCAGATCGCCCCGGATGTCCTCGGATCCGAGCAGCAGTTCTAGCGCGCGCTGCCGGCCGACTTGCCGAGGCAGCCGCGCCATGGGACCGCCGCCGGCGACCATGCCAACGCCCACTTCCCACTGCGAGAAGAGCGCCTTCTCTCGGCTGGCAAAGCTCATGTCGCAGGCCAGGGCGATCTCGCTTCCGTTCCCTGTCGCCCGCCCGCGGATGAGCGCGATCGACACCACGGCCGCGCGAGTCAGGCGCACAAGGATGTCAGGCCACGCCTCCAGTCCTGTCGGCCCCTGAGGTATGCTGGTCAGATCCTCGAGCTTGGCGAGGAAATCGCTATGGTTCAGGAAAAATCCTTCGACCGCGCTGTCAAAGAGGACGACCTTGACCTGTTCGTCGGTCTCGATAGCCGTCACGATCTCCCGAAATTCCAGAACGAATTGCGGACCCATCAGATTCAGCGGCGGATTATCGAATGTGATCCGCCAAAAGGCAGGGGACGTTCGGGTGACTTTGATCTGCGCGGTTTTCGCCGTCGTACTCAAATGGGCCTCCTAGGTTTTGAGTCCAACGCTGGCCGAGGTGTGGCTTTTCTCGGAAAACAGGTGAGGCGGGATTTGCTTCATTGTCAGCCGCTGGTGCGATGCCCGTCGGCAAGGAAGTTGGGCTTCGCGGACTCGACCCAACAGCCGGTGTGTTTGGAGAGAGTGGCGCTTCTCAAAAATCGCCTTGTGAAATTGAAACCTTGCGTTCTCAAAGCAAACTCAGCCCTCTGCTTGAACAGCCCGCCTGACATTTCCAAAATCTAGCGCCGAGAAATAATAGGCGTCAAGCGACGCCCATGCGACAGTTTTGCGACAGAAACCGGCCCTCTCGCGCTATTGACGCGCCCTGAACGCCATGGCTTTAAGCGCCTTCCGGGACGCTCGGCGTCGCTCGTCATCAGAGGAGACCTGACGCCATGCCGCATTGGCCCAAGCACGGACGCATCTCTGGCCCGATCGTGATGATCGGCTTCGGATCGATCGGCAAAGGGACGTTGCCCCTGATCGAGCGCCACTTCGAATTCGATCAGGAGCGCTTCGTCGTCATCGACCCGAACGACGCCGACCGCAAACTCCTCGACGAGCGCGGCGTCCGTTTCGTCCATCTTGGCTTGACCCGCGACAATTATCGCGACGCGGTCAAGACATACCTGACCGCGGGCGACGGCCAGGGCTTCTGCGTCAACCTCTCGGTCGACACTTCTTCGCTCGATATCATGCGCTATTGCCGTGAGCTCGGCGCCCTCTACATCGACACCGTGGTCGAGCCCTGGCCGGGGTTCTACTACGACAAGTCGCTCGGCAACGACGCGCGCACCAACTATGCGCTGCGCGAGACGGTGCTGGCGGAACGGCGCAAAAATCCGGGCGGACCGACCGCGGTTTCGTGCTGCGGCGCCAATCCCGGCATGGTCTCCTGGTTCGTCAAGCAGGCGCTGGTCAATCTCGCCCACGACCTCGGCGACAAGGCGCCCGACCCGAAGAACAAGGACGAATGGGCCCGCCTTGCTCAGCGGCTCGGCGTCAAGGGCGTCCATATCGCCGAGCGCGACACGCAGCGGGCGAGGCAGCCGAAGCCGCGCAACGTCTTCGTCAACACCTGGTCGATCGAAGGCTTCCTGTCCGAGGGCATGCAGCCGGCCGAACTCGGCTGGGGCACGCACGAGAAATGGACGCCCGCCAACGCTGGCTTCCACAGACAAGGATGCGGCGCGGCGATCTATATCAACCAGCCCGGCGCCAACACCCGCGTGCGCTCATGGACCCCGAGCGCGCGAGCGCAATTCGGCTTCCTCGTCACCCACAACGAGTTGATCTCGATCGCCGACTACTACACCGTGCGGGACGAAAAAGGCGAAGCGGTCTACCGGCCGACCTGCCACTACGCCTATCATCCATGCGACGACGCGGTGCTGTCGCTGCATGAGCTTTTCGGCCGCGCCGGCGAGATCCAGAGCGCCCACCATATCTTGGGCGAAGCCGAGATCCTCGATGGCGTGGACGAACTCGGGGCGTTGCTCTACGGCCACGCCCGCAACGCCTATTGGTACGGCTCGCAGCTCTCGGTCGAGGAGACGAGGGCGCTCGCGCCCTACCAGAATGCGACCGGAATGCAGGTTACATCGGCGGTGCTCGCCGGCATGGTCTGGGCGCTGGAGAACCCCAGCGCCGGCATCGTCGAGGCGGACGAAGTCGATTTCCGCCGCTGCCTCGAGATTCAGACGCCCTATCTCGGCCCGGTCATCGGCGCCTATACCGACTGGACGCCGCTCGCGGGTCGCCCCGGCCTATTCCCGGAGGACATCGACCAGGGCGATCCGTGGCAGTTCCGTAACGTACTGGTGAGATAGGCGCGAGCCGCCCCTTCAGGTCAGCTCAGGCGAGCTCGCCTTCTTGCGAATGCGAGGGGCGAAGGGCCGCGACCGCAGTTCCTGAGGCGCGAATGAGCGCGTGGACGCCGTGAGCGAGCACAACGCCGAGGCCCGACGGCCCGTAGCTGTCGAGGGGCGCAAGCTGTGCGCGGAGATCGCACACGAGAAGAGGCGGACCCGACCGCTCTCCGTGGCGATCGGCATTATGTGAACAGAGCATTTTGGTCTTCAAACGAGTTATGTTTTGCATCCACACACAAGTGGGGTTGAGGGCTCGGATTTCAATGCTTGTAGCTATTGTGAAATAAGGGCGCGGACGGGCGATCCGCGCCCGTTCGTCAGCCCTCGGGGGGCCTTGGCCGCTGACTTAAGTCAAGGCCCGGCAATGATTTTCAGTTCAATGAGCCGCCTTTCGACGATCCGCGCCAAGTTGTCCTCGGTCAGCCCGGCGGCCCTGATCCGGCCCACGTACGGAAAGTTGATTGTGCCGTCAGGCTCGACACGCGCGGTCCAATCCAGATCCGGATGATCGATGATCCTGAAGACGACGACGTCCAACGACGTCAGCACGCGACCCCCGCCCTGCGCCGCCTGAGCCACTGTCGAGGCGAAAAGCATAGCGCCAAGCCAGGCCGCGCGGACGTGCGCCATTCGCATCATCGCTCCTTGACCAACTTTACCGACGCCCGTTTGCGCCTAGCGCAAACTGCAATTCAGTGGAATTGTCATTGCGAGGAGCGTAAGCGACGAAGCAATCCAGACGCCCCGGAGCCCTTCGATGTGGATTGCTTCGCTTCGCTCGCAATGACGGTCGTGGTTAGGTTCCCACTCTCTCAATCGCCCGCGCCGCGCCCGTCACGTCGGCGAGACCGGAAAAGCTCTTCGCCCCGACGACAAGCTCGCGCGCCAGCCTCAGCGCCTTCCCCTCGCATTGCGCCCGCCGCTCCGGGTCGGCGATCGACTCGAGATCCTCGACATGGGCGAGGCCGAGGATGCGGCGGATCATTTTCGCCCCCGCGAAGCCCAACATATCCTCGAACAGGGCGCGCATGAATTGCGCCCGCTCTTTTTCCATCGCCGCCCGGTCGTCGGCGCTCGGAAAGAGGCTCGCGGGATAGGCGTCGCCGGAAGGCGCCGCGCGCCACAAGGCGAGAAAGCGATCATGGAAAGTCGACCAGACTTTCTCGGCTTCACCGAGAATCCACTCGCGATAAGCGTCGCGCGCATGCGCCGCATCCTCGTGCCCCCCCTGGGCGAAATAGGCCAGGAAGAGATTGCCGATCACCGCGCCGACATCGAATCCCATCGGCCCGATGAAGGCGAATTCGGGGTCGATGACACGGGTGTCCTCCGCCGTCACCATGATCGAGCCGGTATGCAGGTCGCCGTGAATCAGCGCTTCGGCCGAGGTCATGAACTTCAGTTTCAGCCCCTGCGCGGCGACCTTCAGCGCGCTGTCGCGCTCGAACGCCTGCTTCTGCGCGTCGAGATAAGGTCGGGTCCAGCGGTTGAGCGGCGCCTCGCGATAGGGGTCGGTGAAGATGAGATCTTCGGTGATCTTGCACAAGGCCGTGTTCGGGGCGAACAGCTCCACGCGTCCTTTATGCTCGGCCGCCGTTCCCGCCAGCGCCGAGGTGTTGAACAGCGTCGCGGCAAGAAACTCGGCGATATCTCTGGCGAAGCGGGGATACTCGATCCCGCGGATGAGCCCCTTGCGCATGATGACATGGGGCCGGAGATATTCCATCACGATCATCGCCTGGGCGCGGTCGAAGTGGAACACCTCGGGGGTCAGCCGAGGCGCGTGGCGGGCCTGCTCCATGAGCGCGCTATATTCGAACCATGAGCGCTCGAGCGGCAGCGGCCAGGATTTGCCGACGAGCCGCACATAGGGCAGCGCCTGCTTGACGACGACGCTGTCGCGGTTCCCCTCGACGATGAACACCAGATTGAGATTGCCGTCGCCAACCTCGCGAATGCGCCAGGTGGAGGGCGCGCCGCCGAGCCGCTCGCGGACGGGCGGAATATCGGCGAGCGCGCCGGCGAGGCGCGAGCCGTCTACGGCGGCGTAGGTCGCCACGGTGTTCAGCCGGCCCGTTCGCCGCTGCGCGCCGTGCGCAGCCGCTCGGCATAGACGTTGATGATGAGCGCGATGAGCAGGATGAGGCCGCGGATGAGGATCTTGAGGAAGCTGTCGATCTTCACATAGTCGAGGCCGTTGTTGAGGACGCCGAGCACGAACAGGCCCACGATCGTGTTGCCGATGCCGCCGCGTCCGCCGAACAGGCTGGTGCCGCCGACCACCACCGCAGCGATGGCGTCGAGCAGGAAGGTGTCGAATTCGTTCTGCTGGGCGCTGCCGAAATACGCGACGCCGACCATGCCAGCGAAGCCCGAGCACACGGCCGAGATCACCATCACCGCGCCGACGACGAAGCGGACATTGACGCCGGAATATTCCGCCGCCTCGCGGTTGCCGCCGACCATGTAAACGTAGCGGCCGAAACGCGTGTAGGTCAGCACGAGATGGGCGACGAGCAGGAGGGTCGCCGCAACGATGATGATCCACGGCACGCCGAAGATCGTCTTCGATCCGAGCGTCAGAATGAGAGGCGGAACCGAATAGGCGATCTGGCCACGCACCAGAACCGCCGATATGCCAGCGCCGATCTGCATCATGGCGAGCGTCATGATGAACGACGGAATGCCGATGCGGGTGACGCCAAAGGCGGTGAGAAGGCCAAGCGCGCCGCAGGCCGTCAAGGCCAGAACAATAGCGATAGCGCCGGGCATCGGCAGATTGGCGATGTTCACGTAGTCCGGCTGCAGCGTGAAGAACGTGAGCACGATCGCCGTGGCGTTGGCGATCGCGCCGACGGAAAGGTCAATCTCCGCCGTGAGGATGACGAAGGTGAGACCGACGGCCATGATCGCCGTGATCGATACCTGCTGGAGGATGTTCTCCAGATTGCCGATCGAGGCGAAACTCGGGCTCGCGATGCTGAAGAAGCCGACGAGCACGATCAGGGTGATGAAGGGCGCGATGTTGCGCAGTTGGTCGCGCAGGAAATCGCTGAAACGAAAGGCGCGGGTGGGTCTGGCCTCGGCGTTCTGCATATCCATCTGAGGCTAAATCCTATCGTCAGGCGGCGGCGAGCAGCCGATCCTTGCTGATCGCCTCGCCCGCGAACTCATGCGCGATTTCGCCCTTGCGCATCACCAGCACCCGGTCGGCGAGCGAAAGAACGGTCTCCGGCTCGGTCGAGAAGACGACGATCGCGATGCCCTGGTCGCGAAGCTTGCGGACGATCTTGACCACGTCCTCCTTGGCTCCCACGTCCATTCCCCTCGTCGGCTCGGCCAGCAGCAGGATGCGCGGGTTATGCGTCAGCCATTTCGCCAGCGCGACCTTCTGCTGGTTGCCGCCGGAGAGCGCGCCGAGGCGCTGTTCGATCTGGGGCGGGCGGATGTCGAGCGCCTTCACCTGCTCCGCCGCGATTTCGCGCTCCCGCTCCGGCTTGAGCAGCCAGCGCGACAGCCGCTCGAGGATGGCGATCGAGATATTTTTGTAAACCGGCTCGTCGCCGAACAGCATCGAGCGGCGGCTTTCGGCGACATAAGCGACGCCGGCCGACTTGGCGGCGGCGGTGTTCGACAGCGCCTTGACGTCGCCGTCGATCTCGAGCGAGCCGCTATCGGCGCGAAGCTTGCCGAAAAGCGTGCGCGCAAGCTCCAGTTGGCCGCAGCCCATGAAACCATAGATGCCGAGCACTTCACCGGCCCGCGCCTCGAACGTCACGTCGCGATACGAGGGCGAAAGCGTCAACGCGGTGGCGCGAAGCGCGACCGGCGCCTCGGGGCGGCTCTCGAGCCTGATCTCGCCGAGGTAGCTTTCTTCGAGCTCCTCGCGCCCCGCGCCGATCATGCGCTCGATGATCCAGGCCTTGTCGATCCCCGGAGTGACGTCGGTGTCGGCGACGTTGCGGCCATTGCGGAAGATGGTGATCGCGTTCGAGATCTTCAGGATGTCGTCGAGGAAATGCGAGATGAAGATGATGCTGCGGCCGCTCTCGCGCAACTTGCTGAGAACAGCGAACAGGCGTTCGATCTCGGGCGGCGACAGCGCCGAGGTCGGCTCGTCGAGAATAATGATCCGCGCGCCCGAGAACAGGACGCGCGAGAGTTCGACCAATTGCTGGACGCCGATCGGAAAATCGCCGAGGCGGGCGCGCGGGTCGATATCGAGGCCAAGATTCTTGAGCTCCTCGGCGGCCCTTTCGGCCATCCGGCGCCAGGCGACGATTCCCAACCGGGTGACCGGCTGCGCGCCGAGAAAGACGTTCTCGGCGACGCTGAGTTCCGGCGCGACGCTCAGCTCCTGATGCACCATGCCGATGCCCGCCGCCCGCGCGTCGCGGGTGGAGCGGAAACGCACGTCCTTACCTTCAACGCGCATAATCCCCGCATCCGCGCCATGGACGCCGGCGATGATTTTCATCAGCGTGCTCTTGCCGGCGCCGTTCTCGCCGGCCAGTCCGTGGATCTGGCCGGCGTGCAGCGTGAAGTCGACGCCTCGAAGCGCCTGGACGCCGCCAAACGACTTCGAAATGTCAGTCAGTTCAAGCAGCGCCATCGGGGCTTCGACAACTCAGATCAGGAACTGCTCCTGCATCCAGAGCATCCCGTCGGCGTTGGCCTTGGTGACGACCGGCCCGTCGGTGACGATGCTCTTGGGAATGCCCGCCTTCGCGCCCTGAAGCACGGCCTGCACGCCGGCGACGATCGCGCCGCCATGGATGCGGCAGGACGGGTTGCGGACGGTCGCGAGCATCTCGCCCGCCTGCACCGCCTTGATCGCTGGCGGCATGGCGTCGACGCCGCCGATCTTGGTCTCGGTGCGCCCCTTGGCTTTCATCACGGCATAGGCCGCGAGCGCCATGTCGTCATTGTGGAAGAAGGCCGCGTCGATCTTCGGATATTTGGTGAGCAGCGTCTCCCAGATGCGGGCGACCTTGGTGACATCCCAGTCGGCCGGGTCCTCGTTGAGAACCTGAAGCTTCGGATACTTGGAGACCACCGAGTGGAAGCCCTTGGCTCGTCCCTGCGCTCCGGTGTGGCCGAGCGCCCCCTGGGTCATGGTAATCGTGCCTTCGCCGTTGATGGCGTCGACCAGAGTTTGGGTGACGGACGAGCCCATATATTCGTTGACGGGCGCGAGGTAGGTAAGGGTGTTGATGGTGCCGAGCGGCGCGATCAGCGTGTCCATGTCGATGACGGGAATGCCGGCGTCGATCATCTTGTTGACTGGCGCGGTCAGCGTGCCGATGCCGAACGCCTGGATGGCGACGAAATCCCACTTCTGGTTGGCCATATCGTCGATCGCCGCGCGCTGCTTGACCGCATCGAGCTGGCCGTCGAACCAGGTGACGTCGACGTTGAAGAGCTTGCCCCAATACTCGGCCGCCTGTTTGCCCTGCGCGCACCAAGTGGCTTGCAGTCCGGCGTTGGAGAACGCGGCCTTGAGCGGCTTATCCGACCTGCCGGCAGCTTCGGCGAGCGCCTGAGAGATCATCGGGCTGATCCCCATTCCGCCGAACAGAGCCGCGGTGCCCGCGCCCGCAGCCGCGGCCTTGAGCAGCTTGCGGCGATCTTCCGAAATGCTTGATTTTGTGTCAGTCATGCCGTTCCTCCCTGCGACCCGGCGTTCCCTCGCCGGTCGTCGTCGCGGCGGACCATGCACGGAAAACCTTCGCGGTTCAATACGTCCGCGCATCGCGCCGCTTCCGTAGAATCCCCGATCCCTCCTGACGTTGACAACCCGCCGCCGGGCGCAGAAACGTCCCGCGCTTTCAACCACAGGACGGCCCATGACCGACGCCCGCCTTCAGACTTTGATCGAAAAGGCCTTCGAGGAACGCGCGAAGATCACGCCCCAGACCAAAGGCGACGTGCGCGACGCCGTCGAGGCGGCGCTCGACCTGCTCGACCGCGGCAAGGCGCGGGTGGCTGAAAAACTGCCGGGCGCGACCGGCACGAATTCGTGGAAGGTCAACCAGTGGCTGAAGAAGGCGGTGCTGCTCTCGTTCCGCCTCAACGACAATGCGCTTGTTCAGGGCGGGCCGGGCGAGGCGACGTGGTGGGACAAGGTGCCGTCGAAATTCGAGGGCTGGGGGGAGAACCGGTTCAAGGAGGCAGGCTTTCGCGCCGTTCCGGGCGCGATCGTGCGCCGCTCGGCCTTCGTCGCCCGCGACGTCGTCTTGATGCCGAGTTTCGTCAATCTCGGCGCCTATGTCGACGAGAAGACGATGGTCGACACCTGGGTCACAGTCGGCTCGTGCGCGCAGATCGGCAAAAACGTCCATCTCTCCGGCGGCGTCGGGATCGGCGGCGTGCTCGAGCCGCTTCAGGCCAACCCGACCATCATCGAGGACAATTGCTTCATCGGCGCCCGCTCGG
This sequence comes from uncultured Alphaproteobacteria bacterium, assembly GCA_963767245.1. Taxonomy (GTDB): domain Bacteria; phylum Pseudomonadota; class Alphaproteobacteria; order Rhizobiales; family Beijerinckiaceae; genus Roseiarcus. The sequence continues at coordinate 108,322 of CAVYDG010000001.1, read as the reverse complement.
AGGTGGTCGAAGGGGTGATCGTCGGCGAGGGCTCGGTCATTTCGATGGGCGTCTTCATCTCCGCCTCGACCAAGATCATCGACCGCGCCACCGGCAAGATCCACATCGGCTGGGTGCCGCCCTATTCGGTCGTGGTGTCCGGTTCGCTCCCCGGCAAGCCCCTGCCCGACGGCTCGCCCGGCCCTTCGCTCTATTGCGCCGTGATCGTCAAGACCGTCGATGCGCAAACGCGCGCGAAGACGGGGATCAACGAGCTGCTGCGCGAGTGAGGGGAGGCGCCCTCAACCGGCGGTCCTCGACCTCGCCGCCCCAGCGCGCGGCGATCTCCTCTCGCAAGCTGTCCGCGGTCTGGGCCGCAAGCCCGACGGCCTCAAGCGCGCTGACCGCCGCGCCGACCAGCTCGGCGTTGGAGGCGGCGCGGGCGCCATTGGGGAGCGCAAGGTTGTTCTCAAACCCGACCCGAACGTGGCCGCCGAGCAGCGCCGCGGCGGTGACGCAGGCGGCCTCGCGGCGGCCGAAGGCGCACACGCTCCATGGCGAGAACCGCGGCATCTCCGGGGCGACAAAGGGAATGAGGTCGCGGGGCGCCGCGGTGCGGGTCAGCGTGAAGCGGCCGAGAACGTAGAGCACAGCGAGTTCATCGAACGGGATCAGCCCCTGCTTCATCATCGCCCCCAGGCGCTCAGCCTCGTCAGGGGTGTAGAGGATGATCTGCGGCCAGATCCGCATCTGCTTGAGCTTGCCCAGGAACAGGCCGAAGTCCTTCTCGTCGGTCTTCTCGGGCGCGAGCTCGCGCAGCGCCAGCGACACTGCCTCGGGATTGGCCTCAAGCACCGCCGCCCGCTGCTCGCCCGGCGTGAACAGGCCGAGCGACTCGCTCGTGATCTGAATCACCAGCCGGTCGCCGACCTGCTGGCAGATGCGCGCGATCGCGGCGCGATAGGCGTCGGGGTCGAGGCAGTGCCCGCCGTTCCTGTCGCGCACGTGCAGGTGGATCATCGACGCGCCGCGCTCGCGGCATTCGGCGGCCGCGCGGCCGAGCTCGTCGGCGCTGAGTGGCAGCGCCGGGTGGTCGGCCTTGGTCTTCCGCCCGCCATTGGGCGCGACCGCAACGAAAACCCGTCCTCGCGTTTCAGCAGCCACCCCGCGCCGCCTTTCCGCCGCTCGCATTGCGCGCGTAGACTGGGCAGCAGCAGCCCTGTGTCAGCGCAACATCCTACACGCCAATGACGCATATTTTGCATCGTAACGCAAATGTTAAATTGCCCACCGCGGTCTCCGGCTCGGGAATCGAGATCGTCGACGCCGACGGCAAACGCTATCTCGACGCGTCGGGCGGCGCGGCCGTCTCATGCCTTGGCCACGGCCATCCTGACGTGCTCGCCGCGATGCGTAAACAGCTCGACGCGCTTGCCTATTCGCATACCGCTTTCTTCACCACCGAAGCCGCGGAACGGCTCGCCGACCGGCTGATCGAGGACGCGCCCCCGGGCTTGAGCCACGTCTATCTGGTCAGCGGCGGATCGGAGGCGATCGAGGCGGCGCTCAAGATGGCGCGCCAGTATTTCGTCGAGACTGGCGAGCCCGAGCGCCGTCACATCATCGCCCGGCGGCAGAGCTATCACGGCAATACGCTCGGCGCGCTCGCGGTCGGCGGCAACGCGTGGCGGCGGGCGCAATTCGAGCCGCTCCTGATCAAGACCCACCACATCGACCCCTGTTACGCCTATCGCGAACAGCGCGAGGGGGAGAGCGAGGCGGACTATGCCGCCAGGGCCGCCCAGGCGCTCGAGGACAAGATCATCGAAGTCGGCGCCGACCGGGTCATCGCCTTCGTCGCCGAAACCGTGGTCGGCGCAACTTTGGGCGCGGTCCCGCCGGCCGGCGACTATTTCAAGCGCATCCGGGCGATCTGCGACCGCCATGGCGTTCTGCTGATTCTGGACGAGGTGATGTGCGGCATGGGGCGAACGGGTACGCTCCACGCCTGCGAGCAGGAGGGCGTGGCGCCCGATCTGATGGCCCTCGCCAAGGGCCTCGGCGGCGGCTATCAGCCGATCGGCGCTGTCATGCTGTCGAAGCGGATATATGACGCGTTCGCCAACGGCTCAGGCAGCTTCCAGCATGGCCACACCTATATGGGCCATCCGATGGCGGCGGCGGCGGCGTTGGCCGTGCAGGACGTCATCCGGCGCGATCAGCTGCTCGCCAACGTGATCGAGAAGGGGGTGAGGCTCGAGCGGCGCCTCAGCGAGCGGTTCGCCCAGCACCCGTTCGTCGGCGACATCCGCGGGCGCGGGCTGTTCCGGGCGCTCGAACTGGTCAGGGACCGGGCGAGCAAGCGGCCATTCGATCCGGCGCTGAAACTGCACGCCCGGGTCAAGCGCGAGGCGATGGCGAGGGGCCTCATGGTCTACCCGATGGGCGGGACCGTCGACGGCGTCGCCGGCGACCACATACTCCTCGCCCCGCCCTTCATTGTCGGGTCGTCCGAGGTTGATACGATCGTCGAGCGCCTCGGGGCCGCGCTCAAGGCTGCTCTCGCCGGCCTCGGATAGCCGCGCAAAGGCCCCGCGCCCGCCATAGAAAGAGCGCAGTGCCTGCGGTAATCCGGCGCTTCCGTCGGGACGGGAAATTTCCCACTATCCCGCCTCGCGAACGCCGATTTGGCGCCCCAACCGACGTTTTAAAGGATTTGACATCCGTGGCGAACTGCTCCCGATGGCTGGCGCTAGGAGTCATGCCCGCCCTGCTGGCGGCCGGCGCCGTCTTCGCCCAGCAGGCGCCGCTCGACCTGAACTCGCCGGCCGCGGCGGCGGTAAAGTCCGTCAAGCCGGCGAAGACCGCCGCGGCGCCCCTCTCGGCGGGCGACGCGGTGGCGCGCGCCAACGCCTGGCTCGACGCCGCGCGCGTCATGACCGCCGACTTCGTTCAGATCGGACCGGACGGACGGCGCTCGGAGGGGCAGCTCAGCCTCGAGCGCCCAGGCCGCGTGCGATTCGAATTTACCCAGCCGGCGCGGTTCCAGGTCGTCGCCGACGGCCGCAGCGTCGCCGTCATCGACCGCAAGCTGGGTACGCAGGACGAGTATTTCATCGCTCAAACGCCACTCAAGTTTCTTCTCGTCGATCACATCGACATTGCGCGCGACACCAGGGTCTTGAGTGTCGCAGACGAGGGCAATGCGGTGACGATCGAAATCGAAGACCGGGCGGCGCTCGGCGGCACGGCGCATCTAACCCTCGTTTTCGACGCCACGAGTTTTGCGCTCAAGAAGTGGACAATGATCGACGCCCAGGGATTCCAGACTGTCGTCAGCCTGTCCAATATCGATCTGACCACGAGGCCGGACCCGGCGCTGTTCCACATCGAGGAATTGCCGGCCAACCAGCCGGGCAACCGCCGCAAATGACGATCGGCGGGTTGTGGGAAAGCGGCGAAGGCGCCTTGCGCCTACCGCCGGGGCCCGTGCATCTGGCTTTGCCCTTCCGCTGGAGCCGCGCATGACGTTTTCCATAACCACATGGAACATCAACTCGGTTCGTCTGCGCATCGATCTCATCACCCGCTATCTCGCCGAGCACCGGCCGGATGTCCTGTGCCTGCAGGAGACGAAATGTCCGGACGCCAATTTCCCTTTCGCCGCGTTCCGGGACGCCGGCTATCCGCATATCGCGATCAACGGGCAGAAGGGCTATCACGGCGTCGCCGTGGTTTCGCGCTTTCCCTTCGCCACGTCGGCCAAGCGCGACTTCTGCCTGAAGGGCGACGCCCGTCACCTGCACGTCGCCCTCGGCGACGAGGCGCATGGGCTCGAACTGCACAATTTCTATGTGCCCGCGGGCGGCGACGAGCCGGACCCCGAGATCAACGCCAAATTCGCCCACAAGCTCGCCTTCGTCGACGAGATGGCGGATTGGGGCCGCGACGAGAAGCCGGCGGCGCGCCGCGCCATCCTGGTCGGCGACCTCAACATCGCGCCGCTCGAGCACGACGTCTGGAGCCACAAGGCGCTGCTCAGCGTGGTCAGCCACACGCCGATCGAGGTCGACAAACTGAACCGCGCCCAGGCCGCCGGACCGTGGGTCGACGCCTTGCGCAAATTCGTGCCCGACGATCAGAAGCTCTACACGTGGTGGAGCTATCGCTCGCCCGACTGGTCCAAGGTGAACAAGGGCCGGCGCCTCGACCACATCTGGGTGAGCCCGGCGCTCGCCGATTGCGTCAAGGCGATGCGGGTCCTGCGCGACGCCCGCAGCTGGACGCGCCCTTCCGACCACGCTCCGGTGATGGCGGAACTGGAGCTGTAGCGCCCTTTGTCCCTTCTCCCCGCTTTCGGCGAGAAGGTTAGGATCAGGGGCTGGCGGATTCCCGAATAGGCCAATCGCCATGCCCCTCACCCCGATCCTCGGGGAGAGGGAGGAATCTTGCTCGCGTCGGGACTGATCGGGCTTTACTCATAGCCGCCGAACCGCCTATTGGGTCGCCGTGGCCGACCCGGGAGGATGAATGATGTGGCCATGGGTCAACCGGGCGGCGAGCCTCATCCTCGCGCTGGTCGTCCTGGCGACACTGGGCGGCGGCTATCTCTTCTATCGCGCCATGCCCGCCTATTCCGGCGCCGAGAAACTGCCGGGCCTCACAGCGGATGTTCGCGTCTGGCGTGACCACTTCGGCGTTCCGCACATCTTCGCCGCCTCGACGGACGACGCGGCGCGGGCGCTCGGCTACCTCCATGCGAGCGAACGGATGTTCCAGATGGAGATCTTGCGCCGGGTCGGTCAGGGACGGATGGCGGAGATCCAGGGCGCCGAGCTTCTCGGCGTCGACAAATTCATTCGCACCGTCGGCTTCTACCGCGAGGCCGAGGCGAGCTTCTCGGCCCTCTCGCCCTGGGCGCAAAAACGCCTCACCGCCTATGCCGACGGCGTCAACGCCTTCATCGACAGCCACGCGCTGCCGCCCGAATTCCTCCTTGCCGGCGATCATCCCGAACCCTGGAAGCCGGCCGATACGCTCGTCGTCGCCAAGCTCGAAGCCTATCAGCTGTCGCAGAGCTTCAGGCTCAAGCTCTTGCGCGCCCGTCTCCTGCAGAAACTCGGACCGGATCAGACGAACTGGCTGTTTCCGACCGCAAAGCCCGGCGAGCCGATCACCACGCTGCCATCGCTCGGGGACGGGCATGCGAGCCGCGATAACGTCGACGACGAGATGGGCGCGCTGACCGGAATCGGCCATGGGGCGTCGAACGAATGGGTGATCGCCGGCTCGCGGACAGAGACCGGGAAGCCGATCCTCGCCAATGATCCGCATCTCGATCTCAGCGCGCCGATCCTCTGGTATCTCGCCCGCATCGTGACGCCCGAAGGGTCGGTCAAGGGCGCGACCATTCCCGGAGCCCCGGCCTTCGTCCTCGGCCAGAACGATTCGATCGCCTGGGGCCTGACGACCGCGGATTCGAACGTCGAGGACCTGTTCATCGAGACCGTCGATCCGAGCGATCCGGCGAAATATCTGACCCCCGACGGGCCGAGGCCGTTCGAGACCCGCGAGGAGGCGATCCGCGTCAAAGGCGGCGCCGACGTCAGGCTCGCGGTCCGCACGACCCGACACGGTCCGGTGCTCTCCGACATCAGCGAGGATGTGGCCAGCATCGCCGAGCCGGGAAAGGTCGTCGCCCTCGCCTACACCGGGCTCGGCGACCGCGATACGACCGCGGAAGCGTTCCTCAGGCTCAACGCCGCGCGAAACTGGGGCGAAGCCGTCGACGCCTTGCGCATCTACCAGACGCCGACCCAGAACCTCGTCTATGCCGACGTCGCCGGCAATATCGGCTTCTTCAATCCCGGCCAGGTGCCGCTGCGCAAGTCCGGCGACGGCCTCACACCCGTCGACGGCGCGTCGGGCGCCTTCGACTGGACCGGCATGATCCCGTTCGATCAATTGCCGCAGCTTTACAACCCGGCGATCGGCTTCGCCTTCAACGCCAACAACGCCGATGTCCCGCCCGATCATCAGCCCAGCTTGGGATTCGACTACGAGGAGAATTTCCGCGCCCGCCGCATCCAGCAGTTCTTCGACACGATCGGCAAGCACAGCCTGGAGACTTCAGCCACGATGCAGGCCGATCACCTGTCTTTGGAGGTCAAGGAGCTTCAGCCGTTCATCGCCACGATCGCGCCGGCCAACGACTGGGCGCGCCAGGCCCAGGCGATGCTCATGAAGTGGGACGGCGTGATGACCAAGGACCGCGCCGAGCCATTGATCTACACCGCTTTCCTGAGCGCGCTGCACAAGATCCTGATCGAGGACAAAACCGGATCGCCGATGAACGAGAGAGGCCGGTTCGCAGCGACAACGCTCATCTCTCTCCTGCGTGAGCATTCGTCCTGGTGCGACTCCCCCGGCGCTCCCGATCCGGACTGCCGCAGGGCGCTCGGCCGCGCGCTCGACGACGGTCTCGCGCTCCTCGTCAAGCGCGACGGCAAGGACATGAGCCAGTGGGAATGGGGCGCCGAGCACCAGGCGCTGTTGCGCCACCAGGTCTATTCCCATGTGCCGCTGTTTGACCGGCTGACCGACCTCAGCCTGCCCTCGAGCGGCGGTTTCTATACCCTCGATCGCGGCGGCGGCTACGAGGCCGCCGCGGACATGCCGTTCGCCCGCACCCATGGCGGCGGGTTTCGCGGCCTCTACGATCTCAGCGACCCGGCGAAATCCCGCTTCATGATCGCCACCGGCGAATCCGGCCACATCTTCTCAAGCCACTACGGCGACCTGACGCCGCTCTGGAACGATGTTCGATCGATCACGATTGCCGGATCTGAAGACGAGCTCAAACAGGCCGGCGGCGAGGAGCTGACGCTTAAGCCGTAGCAGCCATTTTGCGATTTCGGCACAGTGTGTGATGGCCGGGCTTGTCCCGGGCCTTCGCGCGTCGCCACTGGACGGGCAGGTCCAGGCAAGCCGGCGTTAAGGGGGGGGCGCACAGCTTTTTTGCGTTCGCTAATTCTTGGCGGGCATCGACGCGCCGGACCGCGTGGATGGCCCGGACAAGCCAGGCCATGACGTTTTTCGCCGTCCGCGGAAGCGCCGCGCCGAGAACGCGTTGCGACCCGCGGCTGACTCTAACAGCCGTTGCAGATGCTGTTGTCGACCTTGTTATCCTGCTGCTGGATAGCGCGGTCGAGCGGCGTCGGACCGGCCGACTGCGAAGCGCCCGGCCGGGGGACGGTCGCGCCGGTCGAGGTCAGATAGTCCTGATCGAGAAGTTGCCCCGGCGTCGGCTTGCTGATCTCCGGGGCGACGAGGCCGTTATCTTTAACCTGGCCATGGGCCGCGACGCTCGCCATCGATGCGGCAAGGATGACGGCGACGAATTTCAGTTTTGCCATTGTCCGTTCCTTCGCGTGTTGCTGGCCTTTGGCCCCGGGACGCGCCCGTCGCAAGACGGTGACCGGACTCAGATGTCGTCGAACTCCCTCAATGGCAAGAGCGTGGCTTCGTCTTTTCCGGGGTGGACGGTCGCGGGCATTGCGGCCGTCGGCGCATCCCGGGCGGGCGGGCTTTGCAACCGACCATTCGCTCAATATATTGTTTTTATCAATAGCTTACCGCAGTCGTTGCGCTCGCCGGGCTTTGGATTTCCCTGCCCGAGGATTTGGATTTTCCTTCCGCTCGATTTTGGAATTGTTTCAAGCCGTACGCTTGCCGCAATCCTGCGCTAGCCGCCGGGCGGTGCTGTCGATAAAGTGAGGCCAATGACCCAGGCGCGGCGATTGCTGATCGTGGATGACGACGCCGACTTGCGCCAAGCGCTGGTCGAGCAGCTGGCGCTGCATCCTGAGTTTCACGTCGAGGCGGTCGAAACCGCGGAAGCGGCCATAAATGCGGTCGAGACGGGAACGCCGGACCTCGTCATCATGGATGTCGGGCTGCCGGACCTCGACGGGCGGGAGGCGGTCAAGCGAATGCGCCGGGACGGATATCGCCGCCCGATCATCGTGCTTACCGCCCATGATTCGGACGCCGACGCGGTGGTCGGTCTCGATTCCGGGGCCAACGATTACGTCGGCAAGCCGTTCCGGTTCGTCGTGCTCCTGGCCCGCATTCGCTCGCAGCTCAGACAATACGAGGCGAGCGAGGATGCCGAGTTTCAGGTCGGCCCATACACGTTTCGGCCGACCTCGAAGAACCTCGTCGACCCGCAGGGCGTCAAATTGCGGCTGACCGAAAAGGAGGCCGCGATCCTTCGCTATCTCCATCGCGCGGAGCAACAGCCGGTCGCCCGCGAGACGCTGCTCAAGCACGTCTGGGGTTACAATTCCAACGTGACGACGCACACGCTCGAGACCCACATCTATCGGCTGCGGCAGAAGATCGAGCACAATCCGGCCGAAGCGCAGCTCCTCGTCACTGAAGGGGGCGGATACAAGCTGGTGGCGAGCGCAGCGGCGACGGGGCGACCCGCGTGACGCTGGACGACGATGTCGGACGGCTCGCACGCACTCGCCCGTTCAGCCTCTTGCCGCGCGAGGCGGTGCAGCTCATCGCCTTCGCCTGTGAAAAGCGGCGGCTGAAAGCCGGCGATACGTTGTTCCTCGAGGGCGAAACCGCCGACTTCGGCTATTTCGTCCATTCGGGCGCGATCGCCTTGCTCGCGGGCGGACCCGAGCCGAAAGGCGAGCGCCGCGTCGGCGCGGGCGTCCTCGTCGGCGAGAGCGCGCTTTACGCCCCGACCGCGCGCAGGGTCGGGGCTCGGGTCACCGAAGATGCGGTGGTGACGCCAATCCCGCGCGAGACGTTCCGGCGCGTGCTGGCTGAATTCCCGGCGGGCGCAGAGAGGATCCGCGCCGAACTCGCCGCTCGAACCCATCTCCTCGTTGACAGCCTCGAGGCGGCGCGCCTGAAGTCGTTTGAAAGCCCCGCCGCGCCGCGGACCCGGGCGGCGCAATGAGCGCCGAGACCTTGAGCCCCCTCGCGTCGATGCGTGCGCCGACCTCGGAGGACATCGACGCCCTCGCCCAGGCGGCGTTCGACCGGCTCCCGGCTTCGTTTCGACGCTTGAGCGAGGGTCTCGTCATCCAGGTGATCGACTTCCCGGACGATGAGACGCTCGACGAGATGGGCGCGGAGAGCGAATTCGACCTCCTGGGCCTGTTTCGCGGCCGCGGGCTCGCGCAACGCGGCGCGGTCGGGGAGACGGGCGAACTGCCCAACATGATATGGCTCTATCGCCGGCCGCTGCTCGACTTCTGGTGCGACGGCGAGGATTCGCTGGCCGATGTCGTCACCCATGTCGTCGTCCATGAGATCGGCCATCACTTCGGCCTCTCTGACGCCGACATGGAGGCAATCGAGCGAGCGGCAGCCGGTTGATTTGTCCAACCCTCGCGCCCGTATGGCTCTCCCTTCCCCGCAACGCCCCGGATTTCGGCGCCTTCACAAGGGCGTCACGCAAGCTGTAGAGTAAGGGCGCGGCCGGATTCGGAGACGGCCGCGCCAACGTGCGGAGGACGGAGCGTCGAGTTTGACGGTTCATGTGAGGTCAGTCACGCCGGCGAACTGTCCGGCCCTGGTTCTGAATGCGGACTTCCGCCCGCTCAGCTATTACCCGCTGTCGATCTGGTGCTGGCAGGACGCGATCAAGGCGGTGTTCCTTGACCGGGTCAACATTCTGTCGGAATATGACACCCTGGTGCGCAGCCCGAGCTTCGAGATGCGCCTGCCCTCGGTCGTGTCGCTCAAGAGCTACGTCAAGCCGACCCGCTTTCCCGCCTTCACCCGGTTCAACGTTTTCTTACGCGACCGCTTCACCTGCCAATATTGCGGCCAGCGCGAGGACCTGACCTTCGACCATGTCGTTCCCCGCTCCAAGGGCGGCTTCACGACCTGGGAGAACGTGGTCGCCGCCTGCTCCGACTGCAACCTGAAGAAGGCCGACATGCTGCCGGCGGTCGCCCGCATGTGGCCGGCGACCAAGCCCTACCAGCCGACCGTTCACGACCTGCACCAGAACGGCCGCCTGTTCCCGCCGAATTATCTGCACGAGAGCTGGATGGACTATCTCTACTGGGATAGCGAACTGGAGGAGTGACCCTCGCCGCCACGTCGCCCGCGAACTCCAGCGAGGCCGAGGACGAGGAATCCCGCGAGCAGCAGCGCCCACGTCGAAGCCTCAGGCGCGGCCGTCGCCCCCGGATCGCCGTAGACCGCGAATTGCAGGGCCGCGGGGCCTTGGAACGACCAGCTCGATCCATCACCGCTCACGTAGATCTGGGTCCCCGACGAACCCAGGCCGTACCAATTTACGAGCCCGATATCATGCAGGACGACGAAATACTGGACGCCGCTTTGCAGCGGTATGGCCACGCCGCTATAGGTCGCGCTCACAAATGACCCGGGGTTGGAAACTGAAAGGTCAGGGCTCGTCCAGAGCGCGGAATCCGGCGATCCGCCCCCCGTGGACGAATAAAGCGAGAGAGTGAAGTCCTCCGACGCGCTATCGTCCTGGCTCACAACAAACGCGGCCTCCCCGGTGAAGTCGAAATTCGCAGTCGGCGTGAACGACGCAGCAACGTAGGTCGTTCCGAAGCTTGTGGACGTGTCCCCGGTGTAGTTGTCGAACACCGTCGCCGCGCGCGCCGGGACGGCGATCGAAAGGAGCGCCGAGGCCAGCGCCATACCCGCGAGGTTCAGGCGGATCGCGAAGGTTTGACGACAATGCATGCAGGCCCCCGATCGTCGTGATTCATCAAGATATAGGTTGCGCTCCGCTCACGCCGGCGCGAGCGCACCCGCCGGCGCGCGCCGCTGGCGGCGCCAGAAGAGCCAGGCCACGATGACGAAATTGAACACGTTGAACAAGAGCCCGTTCAGGAAGGCCATGCGGTACGAGCTGGTCAGATCGAAGATGACGCCCGAAAAGTAGCCGCCGAACGCCATGCCGAAGATCGTCGCGGAGACGACCAGGCCGATCGCCGCGCCGGCCTGGCGGGGCGGCAACAGTTCGCGGCAGATGACCGCGTACATCGGCACAATCCCGCCCTGGAACAGGCCAAATATCCCCGAGACGACAAACAGCGACGTCAGCCCGTCGAAATAAAGATAGAGCGCGAGCGCGACGCCCTGCATGAACGAGCCGATCATCAGCGTCGCCGAGCCGCCGATCGCGTCCGCCACGAATCCTGAGCCAATTCTCGAGATGATGCCGAGAGCCATCATCAGCGACAGCATTTCCGCGCCGTGGGCGACCCCGTAGCCGAGGTCGCCGCAATAAGCGACCAAGTGCACCTGCGGCATCGACATCGCGACGCAGCAGGAAAAGCCGGCGAGCACAAGGAGGACGAGCAGCAATCGCGGCGATATGCCGACGTCAGCCCGCGCCGCCGCGGTCGCCGCCTCGGCTTCGTCGAACGCCGCGGCGGAGGGCCTGCGCCGCATCGCCAGCGCCAGGGGCAAGACCGCGAACGCGATGATAAGGCCGAGGGCCGCATAGGTAGCCCGCCAGCCAATGATCGGCATCGAGAAGCTCATCAGCAATGGCCAAATCGTGCCAGCGATGTAGTTGCCTGAGGCCACCACAACCACCGCAAGCCCGCGCCGCTTGACGAACCAGTGCGAAATATCCGCCATCATCGGCCCAAAGCCGGTCCCGGCCCCGGCCCCGATCAGCACATGCGCCATCGAGAACACGGTGAGATTCGGTGCGTATCCGGCGCCGACAAAGCCCAGCCCGAGGCTCGAAGCCGAGATCGCCAAAGGCAGGACGATGCCGCGGCGATCCGTCATCCGCCCGAGCGCGATCGTGCTGAAGGCCAGCGTGCACATCATCAAGGTATAGGGTATCGAGGCCGCTGACCGGTCGACGCCGAAGTCACGCTGCGCCTCGGGCATGACGACGATGATCGCCCACATGCCCGCCCCGATGAGGGTCGAGAGCAAGAGCGACAGACCGAGCCGGCCAAAGCTATAGGGGCTATCGGGCGCATGGCCGCTGGCGTCTTCGATGGATTCGGGCGGCGAGCGGCTCATGGCGCGACCTTGCGGCGCGGCCCCGGCAATGGCAAGCCGCAGCGGGGTGTCTGGCGGACGCCGCGATGGGCGACGCGAGCCGCCCAGGGAATTGGGCAAACCTTCACAGTAAGTTGAAGCGCTGCGGGCTCGCGCGATCGCGAGGCAGGCGGAGCGGCGGCAAGGCAGGCAAAAAAAACCGGACTTTCTTTTCAACAAACGCGGGAACTTTGCCGATTGCGTCCGGTTGACTTGTCTTTCTTCCGCCGTTCGATCGGATTTAACCAAAGACTGGGCGCGTAAATGACGCAATTGCGGCAAGCGTCTGACTTGGTGTAGGTCTGCTTCTTTGCGGGGCGCCAAGCTGAGCACGCGCCGCGCCTTTGGGGATAAAGTGACGAAACCTCACACGCCATTGCTCGATCAAATCAACTCGCCCGCCGATCTGCGCCAGCTCAGCGAGAACGACCTCGCCCAGGTCGCCGAGGAATTGCGCGCCGAGACCATCAGCGCGGTGTCGGTCACCGGCGGACATCTGGGCGCCGGTCTCGGCGTGGTCGAACTGACCGTGGCGTTGCACTATGTTTTCGATACGCCGGCTGACCGCATCGTCTGGGACGTCGGCCATCAGGCCTATCCGCACAAGATCCTGACTGGACGGCGCGACCGAATCCGAACTCTGCGTCAAGGCGGCGGCCTCTCCGGTTTCACCAAGCGCGCGGAAAGCGAATACGACGCGTTCGGCGCGGCCCACTCCTCGACGTCGATCTCGGCCGCGCTCGGCATGGCCGTCGCCCGGGACCTGTCGCATGGAGACAACCACGTTGTCGCGGTGATCGGCGATGGGGCGATGTCCGCCGGAATGGCTTATGAGGCGATGAACAACGCCGGCGCACTGGGCTCGCGGCTCATTGTCATCCTCAACGACAATGACATGTCGATCGCGCCGCCAACCGGCGCGATGTCGGCCTATCTGGCCCGCCTCGTGTCGGGCCATACCTATCGGTCGCTGCGCGACGCCGCCAAACAGCTTGCGCGACGCCTGCCCAAGTTCTTCTACGACAAGGCCAGGCGCACCGAGGAATATGGCCGCGGCTTCTGGACCGGCGGCACCTTGTTCGAGGAGCTCGGCTTCTACTACGTCGGGCCGATCGACGGCCACAATCTCGATCACCTGCTGCCGATCCTCAAAAATGCGCGGGATATGCAGGGCGGCCCGGTGCTCGTTCACGTGGTGACCAAGAAGGGCAAGGGCTACCCCCCCGCCGAGGCGGCCCACGACAAGTATCACGGCGTCACCGCCTTTGACGTCATTACCGGCGCCCAAGCCAAGCCCAAGAGCAACGCGCCCGCCTACACCAAGGTTTTCGCCGACGCGCTGGTCGACGAAGCGCGCCGGGACGAGACAATCGTCGCCATCACCGCCGCTATGCCGGACGGGACCGGGCTTGATCGGGTCAAGGCGGTGTTTCCCGGCCGGGTCTTCGACGTTGGCATCGCCGAGCAGCACGCGGTGACGTTTGCGGCCGGCTTGGCGACGGAGGGCTTCAAGCCGTTTTGCGCAATCTATTCGACCTTCCTGCAGCGCGGCTACGACCAGGTCGTGCATGACGTGGCGATTCAGAACCTGCCGGTCCGGTTCGCCATCGACCGCGCCGGGCTGGTCGGCGCCGACGGCGCAACGCACGCGGGCGCCTTCGACATCGCGTATCTTGCCTGCCTGCCGAATATGACGGTGATGGCGGCGGCCGACGAATCCGAACTCGTCCATATGGTCGCCACTGCGGCCGCCCACAGTTCGGGCCCGATCGCCTTGCGCTACCCGCGCGGCGAGGGCGTCGGCGTCGATCTGCCGAAACAGGGTGAAGCGTTGCCGATCGGGAAGGGCCGCGTGCTGCGCGAGGGTTCGAGGATTGCAATCCTGTCGCTCGGTACGCGGCTCGGTGAAGCCCTGAAGGCGGCGGAAGAGCTCGCGGCGCGGGGCTTGTCGACCACAGTGGCGGACGCGCGTTTCGCCAAACCTCTGGATCGCGAGCTTATTCTGAGGTTGGCGGCAACGCACAAGCTCCTCATCACCGTCGAGGAAGGCGCGGCCGGCGGTTTCGGCGCGCACGTGCTCGCCCTGCTCAGCGAAGCGGGCGCGCTCGACAACGGGCTCAAGGTGCGGACGATGACGCTGCCCGACAAATTCCTCGACCACGACAAGCCCGACCGCATGTACGCGGCCGCCGGGCTTGACGCGAAGGGGATCGTCGCCAAGGCGGTCGCCGCTCTCGGCGGCATCGACTGTCGCGCCTCGAGCCTCATTGCGTGAGCCAGTCGCCGTCCGGCGGCGAAGAGCCAGACGCGAGCGGCCGCGGCAATCTTTTCGCCCTGATCGCCGTCGTCGTCCTTGTCGCGCTCGGCTATTGGGCGTTCAACCATCTGGATCAACAGCGCAAACTGCAGAACTGCCTCGATTCGGGCCGGCATGACTGCGAGCAGCGGCTCGACCTTCAGAAGTGAGTTTGCAATCGCGCCAGGGCGCGCGGAATTGCGCTTTCCTTCCGAACCCCCATCGGCAGACTTCCGAATCGCGGCGCGGTCCCTGCCGATGGCGGTCAAAATCCTTCCGGGGGTTTCAATCCGCTTCCAGGAATCAAGCCTTATCAATGACTTGCAGGGCACCGGTGGTGAAAAACCCGGTTCGCGCCGATCGCGGCAAGCAGGGCGTCAGCCCTCCTCGCGTGCGACTTAAATTGGCCATGCGGCGTCTGTCGTCTGAGCTGGTCCATGGGGGCCTCGATATTCCGATAAAGAGAAATTATAAACGCCGCTTCTGACTTTGGCAAGCTTTTGTTTTGCCCTTCGCAAAGACGATCCGATCCGAACGCAAGGTGCGTTAGAAATATCGCCGAATTCGCAATTGCCCTGCATTCGCCAGTTGTGGCGTCCTCTTGGGTCGTTGCGCTCCTTCCGGCGATTGACTTGCGTTCCCCTGCGCGTCATAAGCCGCCCCAACAGCGGCGCGAGAGCGCCGCGTTGATTTTTTTGCCGGCCCGCCGCGACTGTTCAGGGGTTTGCGGCGCAAGCTGGCGTTGCGTGTTGAGATCGCGCCGCGCCTCGTTCTCGCGCTCGAACGGATTCGGAGACCAACGGTGAAGCGGACCTATCAACCCAGCAAGCTGGTGCGCAAGCGCCGTCATGGCTTTCGCGCCCGCTCGGCGACGGTTGGCGGCCGCAAAGTGATCGCCGCGAGGCGGGCGCGCGGCCGTAAGAAGCTCTCCGCCTGACCCGGCCGGCCTCGCCTTTGGCCGCCGTCCGACAGTTGACCCGGGCCTCAAAGACGCCGCGGAATGGAGCCTCAACGCCTTGCGCGAGGATGGGAAACCGGACCCCGACGTTGAACCCGTGGGCCGCTTGACCAAGCGGGCCGAATTTCAGCGCGTCTCGCGTGGGCGGCGCATAGCGGCCAAGACCTTCACCCTCCAGTCTCGCCGGCGTGATGAAACGGCGCCGGAAAGCCCGCCGCGCCCGCGCGTCGGGCTTACGGTGACAAAAGGCGTCGGCGGCGCCGTGGAGCGCAATCGGGTCCGCCGGCGGCTGAAAGAAGCGCTGCGCGCCGCCGCGCCTCTTGAGGCCGAGAGGGATCACGACTACGTGCTCATGGCCCGGCGCGAGGCGCTCGGCCGCCGCTTCGCCGCGCTCGTCGACGATGTCCGCGATGCGTTCCGCGCCGCCCGGCGCGGCGGCGGAGACAGTCGCGGGCGGGCGCCGGCCGTAAGCGGGTCGAAGGACAAAGACAGGCGAACATGAAGTCCGAGGATACGAGGAACCTCTTTCTCGCGATCGCTCTGTCGGTCCTGGTGATGGCCGCCTGGCAATATTTCTATGCCGGCCCATTGTATCAGCGCGAACATCAGTCGCAGATGCAGGCCAACAATTCGGCGCAGAAAAGCGAGCCTGAGCCTGGCGCCGCTCCTGCCGCGCCCGGCGCCTCGCTCCCGGCCACCGCTTCGCCGCCCGGCGGCCCGGCGGCGAGCGCCTCCGGGACAGTCAGCGAGGTCCTGGCGGCGAGTTCCCGCGTGACCATCGACACTCCCAGCATCGGCGGCTCGATTGATCTTAAGGGCGGCAAGATCGATGACGTCATCCTCAAAGACTATCGCGAGACCATCGACCCCAAGAGCCCGAACATTCGGCTCTTCTCGCCTCCCGGCGCGCCGAACGCCTATTGGGCAGAAACGGGGTTCGTCAGCTCGGCGGGCGCCAAGACCCCCAATCTCGACACCGTCTGGACCGCCGACCGCAAAACACTGACCGTCGAGCAGCCGGTGACGCTGACCTGGGACAATGGCGCCGGCCTTGTCTTCAAACGCGTCGTCGCGGTCGACGACAAGTACATGTTCACGATCGCCGATTCGGTGGTCAATTCGGGGACGACGCCGGCGACTGTGCAGACGTTTGGGCTCATCCTGCGCCACGGCAGGCCGAACGTCGCTGGATATTCGGTGCTGCATGAGGGCTTCGTCGAAGTCATCACCGGCGGCGCCGCGTCGCAGGTCGCCATCACCTTGCCGGTTCAGGAAGTCACCTACGCGGCGATCGAGAAGGACGCCGGCAGGGTGCGCGCCTACAGCGGCGATGGCGGCTGGCTCGGCTTCACCGACAAATATTGGGGCTCGGCGGTCATTCCCGACCAGACCGCCCCGATCGAAGCGCGGTTTTCCGCGAGCGGAACAGTGCAGCCGGTGGACTACCAGGCCGATTTCCTCGGCAAGGAGCAGACTGTCGAACCGGGAGCGTCGTTCGAGACGAAGACCCGCGTTTTCGCTGGCGCGAAAGAGGTCAGCACGATCGACAATTATGAGACCAACCTCGGCATCAAGAAGTTTTCTCTGATGATCGACTGGGGTTGGTTCTGGATGATCACCATCCCGATGTTCCGGCTTCTGGACGCCATCTACAAGGTCGTCGGGAATTTCGGCATCGCCATCCTCATCGTCACCGTGCTGGTCAAGCTCGCCTTCTTCCCGCTCGCCAACCGCTCCTACCAGTCGATGGCGAAGATGAAGATGATCCAGCCGAAAATCGCGGCGCTGAAGGACCTCTATCCGGACGATAGGGCCAAGCAGCAGCAGGAGCAGATGGAGCTGTTCAAGCGCGAGGGCGTCAATCCTGTCGCCGGGTGCCTGCCGATGGTGATCCAGATCCCGGTCTTCTTTGCCCTCTATAAGGTCATCTTCATCACCATCGAGATGCGGCATGCGCCGTTTTTCGGCTGGATCAGAGACCTCAGCGCGCCCGACCCGACCAACGTGTTCACGCTGTTCGGGTTGATTCCGTGGGACCCGACCGTGTTGCCGGTTGTCGGCCATTTCCTCGCGCTCGGCGTCTGGCCGCTGATCATGGGCGTGTCGATGTTCTTCCAGATGAAGATGAACCCCGAGCCGGCCGATCCGGTTCAGAAGTCGATGTTCGCCTGGATGCCGGTGATCTTCACCTTCATGCTCGGCACGTTCCCGGCCGGCCTCGTCATCTACTGGACGTGGAACAACACGCTGACCGTGATCCAGCAATATTACATCATGACCAAGGCGGGGGTTAAGGTCGAGCTTTGGGACAATCTGTTCAAGTTGTTCGCCAGGCCCCAGGCGAAGACCCCGGGCGTATGAGCGAAACGGCCGCCGCGCCGGACTGGACGGAGGCCGGGCGCAGGCTCTTCGCGGGTCCGTGCGAATTCGTCTTCGCCGCCGCGCGTTCCGACGGCCTGCCGCCGGTCGGAGCGCCGGAGGTCGCTTTTGCCGGGCGCTCGAACGTCGGCAAGTCCTCGCTCATCAACGCGCTCACCGGCCGCTTGAGCCTCGCCCGCACCTCGCGCACCCCCGGCCGGACGCAGGAACTCATCTTCTTCGATCTCGACGGCAGGGCCCGGCTGGTCGACATGCCGGGGTATGGCTACGCGGCGGTGGCAAAATCGAAATCCGTCGCCTGGGGCGCGCTCGCGCGCGATTATCTGCGCGGCCGTCCCTCGCTCCTGCGAGTCTTCGTGCTCGTCGATGGCCGCCACGGACTGAAGGAAAAAGATCATGAGACGATGCGCGCTCTCGACGCCGCCGCCGTCTCCTACGCGGTCGTGCTGACCAAGGGCGACGAGGTGAAATCGGCCGACCGGAGCGCACGGATGGCGGAGACGCTCGAGGGCTTGAGCAAGCACGTCGCCGCTTTCCCCGAGGCGATCTTCACCTCCGCGCGCACCGGCGAGGGCGTGGCGGACTTGCGCGCCCATATCGCGCGGCTCATCGCCGAGCGGGGCGGCGCCAAAACTCAGCCTCGCAGCGAGCGATAGAAGGCGCGCACGTCCTCAGCGAGCGCCTCGGGCTGCTCCATGGCGGCGAAATGACCGCCCTTCTGCATCACCGTCCAGCGGCGAATGTTTGTGAACATCGGCTCGGCCAGCGAGCGTGGAGGGTGTAGCATCTCCTTTGGAAATTCAGCGTACGCGGTAGGCGCGGTGACGGTTGCGCCGTCTGGAATCATCCAAGGTCGGTGAGCGCGGAAATAATAGGTGTAGAACGACGATCCGATCGCGCCAGTGAACCAGTAGAGGCTGATGTTGGCGAGCATCTGGTCGCGGGTGAAGACGCTCTCGACGTTGCCGCCACAATCCGACCAGGCGCGGAATTTCTCCACGATCCATGCTGCAAGGCCGGCCGGAGAATCAGTCAGACCAAAGCTCAAGGTTTGCGGGCGGGCGCCTTGAATTGACGCATAGGCGGCGCCCTCCTTGAGCCAATGGTTGAGCTGGTCGACAAAAACCTGCTGCTCGGGAGTCGGATTCTTGATCCTCTCGGGCTCGCGGCGCACGGCCAGGAAGTTGACGTGAATGCCGATCAGCTTGTCCGCGTGCGCGTAGCCCATGCGCGCGGCGGTGATGCCGCCCCAGTCGCCGCCCTGGACCGCGAACCGCTTGTAACCGAGCGTGTCCGTCATGAGTTCGGCGAAAGTATCCGCAATTTCTTCAACGCCGAAGCGCTTCTGCCCCGGCCGAAACGAAAGGCCATAGCCGGGCAGCGACGGCGCAACGACCGTGAAGGCGTCCGCCGGATCGCCGCCGAAGCTTGCCGGATCGGTGAGGCGGGGAATGAAGTCCACGAACTCGAACACTGAACCCGGCCAGCCGTGCATCAGCAAGAGCGGCGCCGGATTGGGTCCCTTTCCCGGGACATGCAGAAAGTGCAGGTCGTAGTCCGGCCGAGTCATCATGAATTGCGGGAAGGCGTTCAGGCGCGCCTCCTGAGCGCGCCAATCGAAGGGCCCGCCCCAATAGTCAACCAGGCTGCGAAGATAGCCGACGTCGGTCCCATAGAGCCAGGGCTCGCCTGGCGCCGAATTGGGGAAGCGGGTGCGCGCGAGGCGCTGGCGCAAGTCCGCAATGTCGCTATCCGGAACGCGCAATGTGAACGGCTGGGGCATCGCCTGCTCCGAAATCGGATGACTTTTGCGATGATCCTCGAATGGAGCGGGCGCCCAAGTCAAACAGCGGATTGACCCGCTTCGGACGGAAGGCGATGGTCTCGCCATGCAAACCCACTACAACTTCTACGCGGGCGGCGATGTCGGCCGGATCGAGGCGCTGAGCGACGGCATCTTTGCCTTCGCGGCGACCGTACTCGTGCTCGACTTTCGTACCCCCGAGCCGGCGGATATTCACTCAGAGGCCGAACTGCTCAGCGCCCTGCTTGCTTCGGCCCACCGGCTCATGCCCTGGCTTTTGAGCCTGCTCACGCTCGGCATCTTCTGGGTGGCGCAACAGACGCAGCTCAGCCAGCTCGCGCGGTCGAACCGCGATTTGACCTGGCTGCATCTCGTCTTTCTCGCGATCATCACGGTATTGCCGTTCTCAACTCGCCTGCTGGCGGATTTCCTCACCTATCGCATCGCGTTCCTGATCTATTGGGCCAACATTTTCCTCCTCGGTGTGGCGGTGTACGTCACCTGGGCCTATTCCGAGCGGGCGAAGCTGATCCGGGAAGACGCGCCGCCAGAGCTGTTGGGTGCCTTTCGGAGGCGGGTCATCGTCGCCCAATCGCTCTACGCGGCGGGCGCGCTTGTCGGTCTTGTCAGCGTGCCGCTCGGACTGGCGCTGATCATCCTCATCCAGCTCAATTATGCCGTGGCGCCAAAGCTGCCCATTCTGTCGCGCCTTTAGAGCGCGTTGCAGTTTGATGGAATCGCACTGCCACCTCGTCCCGAGCTGGAGGTAAGCCGTCACACCCAATCGCAACTTGCTCTGGCGCCCGGCGCGGCGCCCTCGCGACGATTGGCGGCGGTCAGTCCTCGAACGGCAAGCCGGCATATTGTTCGGCGACCATCGCCTCGGCGTGCTTCGAGCGGAGAAGAAAGTCGAATTCGCTGAGCTTGATCCTCGTCTCGAACGCGTCGTCGTCGGGAAACACGTGCAGGAGCCTGGTCAGCCACCAGGAAAAGCGCTCAGCCGCCCAGACGCGCCGCAGCGCCATGTCCGAATAGCTGTCGAGATAACCGTCGTCGCCCTTGGCGAAATGGGCGGCGAAGGCGCGCTGGAGGTAGAAGACGTCGGAGATCGCGAGGTTCAGGCCTTTCGCCCCGGTCGGCGGGACGATGTGGGCGGCGTCGCCGGCGAGAAACAGCCGCCCGTAGCGCATCGGCTCGGCGACGAAGCTGCGCAAGGGGGCGATCGACTTCTCGATCGACGGGCCGGTGACGATTTTGCCCGCGATGTCCTCCGGAAACCGCCGCTTGAGTTCCTCCCAGAACCGGTCGTCGGGCCAGCTGGCGATCTCGGTATCGAGGGCGCACTGGATGTAGTAGCGACTGAGCGTGGCGTTGCGCAGCGACGCCAGAGCAAAGCCGCGCTCGTGCCGGGCGTAGATGACGTCTCCGACCGGCGGCGTTTCCGACATGATTCCGAGCCACCCGAAAGGATAGGCGCGCTCGAAGACCCTGAGCGTTTCTTTCGGAATGCTCTGCCGCGACACGCCGTGGAAGCCGTCGCAGCCGGCGACGAAATCGCACTCGAGCGTCTCGGTCGCGCCGCCCTTGTCGTAAACCACTTTCGGCGTCGGGGTGGCGAGGTCGAGGAGGCGGACATTCGCCGCCTCTTCGACGATCCGTCCGCCGTCGCGCTCGCGGAGCCGGTACAGTTCCTCGGTGATCGCGGTCTGCCCGTGCGACCACATCGGCCTGCCGGCATAGGTCTTGGTGTCGATGAGGAACGGCTCACGGTCCTGCCAGACGATCCACGCGCCATTATGCTCATGGCCTTCGCGGTCCATCCGTTCGCCGGCGCCCGAATCCTGCAACAGCTTGACCGTGCCGAATTCGAGCACGCCGGCGCGAATGCGCTTTAGCACATAGGCCTTCGTCTGCCGTTCGAGGACGACGCTGTCGATATTGTGTCGATGCAAGAGATGCGACAGCAGCATGCCGACCGGGCCGCCGCCGATAATCGCGACCTGAGTGCGGCGCATGCTTGTCCTCCCTTGCCAACGGCGCAAATGCGGCCCGGCCGCTCGCGCCAACCCCTCTCCCAGCGGGAGAGGGGCAGGGGTGAGGGGACCATGCGCTCAGTCGAAAGGCAACCGCAGCGCCGCGCGAATCCGGGCGAGAACGCTGTCGAGATCATTTTCGACTTCGACGTTGGTGAAGCGAACGACGCTGACGCCACGGCTCTCCAACACCCTCGTCCGGCCTGCGTCGTAGTCCGCAAACCACTCATGCTGCTTGCCGTCCAACTCCAAAACCAGCTTCGCCGCATGACAGTAGAAATCGACCACAAACCGATCGAAAGGAACCTGTCGCCGGAACTTCACGCCGTGAAATCGGGAGCCGCGCAAGCTCCGCCAAAGGATCTCCTCCGCCTTGGTCGGCTGCTTCCGCGACATTCTCGCGAATTCGCGGCGCTCAGCCGCCATTGGCGCCACTCATCCGATCGATCCCCTCACCCCTGCCCCTCTCCCGCTGGGAGAGGGGGCTTGGCTGGCGATCCCCACCGCCTCGAGCGCCCCAGCCTGGCGGCGCGCGACCGCCGCTTCGTCGAATCCGGCGATGGCGTCCTCGTAGATGCGATGAAAGTTGAGCCGAGCGCCGAGGCGCAGGAACGCGCCGCCGAGGCCGATCGTCGCCCGCTCGAGGAACACGAATTCGCGCGGCACTTTGAGCGCTCCGCCTTCCGCCTTCAACGCACGCATCACCTGCCCGATCTCGCGCCGTCCGTATTCCGCGGGCTTCACGCCGTCGGCGGCGGTACGGACGCGATCGTCAAGGATCGGGCCGCACATGAACCGCGCCCAGACCGTCATCGCGTCGGTCGTCCCTGGCGTGAGCTTCGGAAAGCCCCACATCGCGTAGGCCTCGGCGATGCGCGCCTTGTCATCGGCCGCAAGCGCCCGATAAAGCTCGACCACGCCGCGCACGAACCGCGGCGGGAAGATACGCACACAGCCGTAATCGAACAGGTTGAGGCCATCAACGGTGCGCTTGGCGCCCTCCCCCGACGCCGCGACCGTGTAATTGCCGAGATGCGGATCGCCGTGAATGACGCCGTAGCGAAGGAACGGGCGCGACCACGCCTCGAACAGGCCGACGGCGATGGCGTCGCGCGCCTCCTGGGGCGCCGTCTCGAACGCGACCAGCGGCTCGCCGTCCAGCCACTCAAGCGTCAACAAGCGCCGGGTCGAGAGAGCCTCCTCGACCCGCGGTACGCGCACGAACGGCCGGTCGGCGAGCATCACGCGATAGAGCCGGGCGATTTTGGCCTCGCGCTGATAATCGAGTTCCTCGCGCACTCGCTCCCTGATCTCGCGGGCGATCTCGCTTGTGTCGATCGGCGCGCCGGTGCGTCGGCGGAGCGAGAACAGGAGGTCGAGGTTCGCAAGGTCGGTCTCCACCGCCGAAGCCATGTCGGGATATTGCAGCTTGCAGGCGAGTTTTTCGCCGGCGAGGCTCGTGGCGCGATGGACCTGCCCGAGCGACGCAGCGGCCGCGGGCTTGAACTCGAATTCGGCGAAGCGCTCGCGCCAGTCCGGCCCAAGCTCGGCCTGCATGCGGCGGCGCACGAAGGCCGCGCCCATCGGCGGCGCCTGCGACTGCAGCCGCATCAGCTCGGCGGCGAAGTCCGCCGGAAGCACGTCGGGGATGGTCGACAGCATCTGTGCGACCTTCATCAGCGGGCCCTTCATCGAGCCCAATGCCGATGCGAGCGCCTTGGCGTCCGTCGCCCGTCCGCCCCCGCGCAGCCGGTTGACGCCAACCCGCGCCGCGAGCGCGCCGGCGTTGACGCCGAGACGGGCGTAGCGCGTCGCCCGCGCGCTCAGGCGATTGGCTTCATCGTCGCGATCCAAGCTGGTTAGTCTCCGGACTGAACGCCAAGCATATAGTCCGATTGCGGATCGATTTCAGGCCGCGCAAGCGAAACAACGTCCAAATCGTAATGTTCCCCCATGGGCGACGCACGACGCGTTGAGCGTCTCCAAGGACGCACAGGCGTGGCGTCGCCGGCGAGAACCAAACCCTCAGCGGCGTCGCCGATGGTAGGTAAGCGCCATTCCGAGACAGGTCGAAAGCGGAGGTCGGTCCAGCGGCTTGCGGGCATCGAGAAGAATGGCCCTGTTCTTCTCATAGGCGAACACGCCGGGAAAATGGCTGCGGAAATCGTCAACCAATGTGGTGCGACAGTTGAACAGCACTGCGCACTCGCGCTCCGAGGATCGAAACCAGCCCAGTCGAATGGTGCTTCCGCTGCCGGTCGCCTCTGTCAGATAAGCGGGCTCGCCCCATTTCAGCGTTTCCGTCAGGGGACCGACGCCTTCGATACCCGCAGCGATCTCAAAGATGAGATCACGCGCCTCAAGAAGCCGGGCGCGAACGCGCTCAGGGAAGGCGGAGAAAGCCGCCGCCACATCGGCCGGCATTGCAGGCGCCGGTCGGCCGGTCACGCCGCGAACCGACATCCAACACGGCCTAAGACGCCAAAGTCGACCGAGACTTCGTCGCCGGGTTCTATCTCAAGCGGCGTCACGCACGTGCCTGTGGTGACAACCTGCCCGGACGCCAGTGGGACGTCGATCCGGGAAAGCTCGTTTGCAAGCCATGTAAGGGCGATAAGCGGGTGGCCAAGTACGTTTGCCCCGATCCCCTCGCGGTCGTAGCGGCGGCCGACCTTCGCGACGACTCGATGCGCCGCGAGATCAAGCTCGCGCCAAACGGGCGGCGCCCGCGGACCCAGCACAAAAAGGTGAGCGCAGGCGTTGTCGGCGATGATCTGGGGTCCGCCGGCCGTCACGAAGTCGGCGTAGCGCGAGTCCGGAACCTCGATGGCGAGACAGAGATCAGCGACCGCGTCGAGCACGTCTTCGCGTTCATATGGCGTCTCGCGCGGCGGCAGATTGCGGCCCATGCGGAACGCGAACTCGCACTCCGCGACGCGCATTCGATTGGCGCCAAGAGGAATCTCGTCATCGTCCCCGTGCACCCTCTCGGCAAGCAGGCGGCCCGCGAGCGGTCCGTCGACGCCGATGTGCTTCTGGCCGGCGACGCTCGTCGCCGCGATCTTCCAGCCGAACAGAGGCTTCTCGCTCAGCGCCTCGATCTCCGCCTGGATCGCATAGCCTTCGGCTCGGCTGACGGGGCGCAATGGAGGCGGCAAGGCGTCGATCACCTGGCCCTCACGCCAACAGCGTGCAAGCAGGTCTGACGCTCTCCGCGCCGAGCCCCTGTCCATTCCGGCCCTCCGAAACGCTGTCCTGTACGGCCGCCCTACCCCATCGCGTCCAGCTCGGCGATCATACGCTCGATCACCGAGAGGCCGATTTTCCAGAAGCCGGGGTCCTTCGCGTCGAGACCGAAGGGAGCGAGCAGCTCGGAATAGGACTTCGAGCCGCCAGCCGCGAGCATCGCGAGATAGCGCTCGGCGAAGCCTTCTGGCGTGCGCTCATAGAGGCCATAGAGCGAATTCACCAGACAATCGCCGAACGCATAGGCGTAGACGTAGAACGGCGAATGGATGAAATGGCCGATATAGGCCCAGTAGGTCTCGTAGCCGGGCTTGAGCTGGATTGCCGGGCCGAGGCTTTCGGACTGCACACTCATCCATAGCTCGCCGATCCGCTCGGCCGTCAGTTCGCCGTTGCGGCGCTCGAGATGGACAAGTCGCTCGAACTTGTAGAACGCGATCTGGCGGACGACGGTGTTGAGCATGTCCTCGACCTTGGCCGCGAGCATCGACTTGCGCTCGGCTGGGTCCGTGATCTCGGCGAGCATCGAGCGGAAGGTCAGCATCTCGCCGAATACCGAGGCTGTTTCGGCCAGCGTCAGCGGCGTCGGAGCCATCAGCGCGCCGTTGACGTTGGCGAGCACCTGATGGACGCCGTGGCCGAGCTCGTGCGCCAGCGTCGTCACGTCGCGCGTCTTGCCGAGATAGTTGAGCAGAATATAGGGGTGCGCCGACGGCGTCGTTGGATGGGAAAAGGCGCCCGGAGCCTTGCCGGGCCTCACCGGCGCGTCGATCCAGCGCTCATCGAAAAATCGCGCGGCGATATCGGCCATCCGCGGTGAAAATGCGCGATAAGCTTGAAGCACGGTGTCGCGCGCGGTCTCCCACGGGTAGACGCGCCGCGGAGCGTCGGGCAACGGCGCGTTGCGGTCCCAATGATCGAGCCGCCCCTTGCCGAACCAACGGGCTTTCAGCGCATAATAGCGATGCGAGAGCCGCGGATAGGCGTCCGTCACCGCGGCGACCAATGCCTCGACGACCTCGCGCTCGACTCGATTGGCGAGATGGCGCGAATCCGCCACGTCGGCGAATTTGCGCCAGCGATCGGAGATCTCCTTGTCCTTGGCGAGCGTGCTGGTGACGAGGGCGAACAGGCGCAGGTTCGCGCCAAGCGTCGCGGCGAGCGCGTTCGCCGCCGCCTCGCGCTTCGCCGGGTCCGGGTCCATGAGCTTGCCGAGCAGCGGCTCGAGCGCAAGGCTCTCGCCCTCGAAATCGAACTTGAGCGCCGCCATGGTGTCGTCGAACAGCCGGTTCCAGGCGGCGGCGCCGCTGACCGATTTCTCCAGGAACAAGCGCTCGAGATCGTCGGCAAGCTGGTGGGGCTTCTCCTTGCGGATGTCCTCGAGCCAGGGCCGGTAATGCCTGAGCGCCGGCGCTCGCGTCGCGGCCTCGAGCCGCGCGTCATCGATGCGGTTGAGCTCGAGCTCGAAGAACAGGAGATCGCCGGCGAGCGCGGTCACCCGTTCGTGCGCGTCGCCGTAGAATTTCGCCCGGGCCGCGTCGCTGGTGTCGGAGGCGTAGAGCAGCGACGCGTAGGCCATGATGCGCCCGGTCAAGTCCTGCATCGACTCGTAGGTTCTGACCGCCGCGGCCAGCGTCTCGGCCGCGTCGGGCCGGTCGGCGAATTCGGCAAGCTTGCCGCGCCAGCCCTCGGCGAACAGTTTCGCTTCCCGCTCGGCGCGCTCGAGATCGGCGGCGAAGCGCGGCGAATCCATGCTCTCGTACAAATCCTCGAGCCGCCACTCCGGCATGTGCCCGAGATTCGTCGACGCGGGCGACGGCGCCAGAGCGGCGTCGAGGGAATGGAACGGCAAGCTCATCGGCCGGGCCTCTATTAAGCTCTTGCTAACTTTTCTGCGGTTGCTACGCGCCGGCAAAGCGGCGCTTTTGGGGAGACGGCGGGTCAGAACGAGACGGCATTAACATCGCCTTTACCGTGATGTCACAGGGTGGCGCAATGCGCGGCCCCCAAGGCCGCCTTCGGGACGACAATGACCGCTCTCATACTCGTTGTTGATGACGATCCGATCCAGCGACGCCTGCTCGAGGCGATGGCCAGACGTTTCGGGTATGATGTCGAAACTGCGGATTCGGGCGAAGGCGCGCTCCGGCGCCTCGAGGCCGGCGATCGGCCGCCGATCAACCTCGTCATCCTCGATCTGGTGATGCCCGATCTCGACGGCATGGGCGTGCTGGCGCGGATGCGCCAGCGCGATGTCGCGGTTCCGGCGATCGTGCAGACAGCGCACGGCTCGATCGAGGCCGTCATCTCGGCCATGCGCGCCGGGGCGACCGATTTCGTCGTCAAGCCGGTCGGCGCCGAGCGCCTTCAGGTGTCGATCCGCAATGCGCTGCGCGTCGATGCGCTCGAGGACGAATTGCGCCGGGCGACGCGGCGCAACGCCGGCGAGCTCAGCTTTCGCGATATCGTCACCCGCGCGGAATCGATGGCGCGCACCGTCCGGCTTGCCGAGCGGGCGGCCAAGTCGAACATTCCGGTGCTGATCGAAGGCGAATCCGGGGTCGGCAAGGAACTGATGGCGCGCGCGATTCAGGGCGGCTCCGACCGGCGCGGCAAGCCGTTCGTCACCGTCAATTGCGGCGCGCTGCCGGAGACGCTGGTCGAATCGATACTGTTCGGGCACGAAAAGGGCTCGTTCACCGGCGCTACCGACAAGCATGCCGGAAAGTTCGCCGAGGCGAATGGCGGCACGCTGTTCCTCGACGAGATCGGCGAACTGCCCCCCGAGGCTCAAGTCAAGCTCCTGCGCGCGCTGCAGGAGGGCGAGATCGATCCGGTCGGCGCGCGGCGGCCGGTCAAGGTCGATTTCCGCCTTGTGTCGGCGACCAACCAGAACCTGATCGAGCTCGTCAAAGCCGGGCGGTTCCGCGAAGATCTCTTCTATCGCCTCAACGTGTTCCCGATTTCCATTCCCCCGCTCAGGGCCCGCATCTGCGACGTGTCGGATTTGGCGATGCGTTTTCTCGCCCGCTTCTGCGTCGAGGAGGGCAAGCGCATCCGCGGGCTCGACAGCGACGCGCTCGCGCTCCTGACTGCATATGACTGGCCGGGCAACGTCCGCCAGCTCGAGAACGCGATGTTTCGCGCTGTCGTCCTGGCCGACGGCGGCGAATTGACGACCGCGGAGTTTCCACAGATCGCCGCCCAGGTCGAGGGCTACGACGTGCGCATTCCGGCCGCCCCGCCGCCGATCGCCGCCGATCCGTCGGCTTTGGTCACGTTTCGGCCGGCCGGTCTCGAGCGCCACGACCCGCTTTCGCTGAGGCTCATCAACGACAGCGGCGACGTGAGGACGCTTGAGGACATTGAAACCGAGGCTATCCGGTTCGCGCTCGCCCACTACCGCGGGCAAATGTCGCAAATGGCCCGCAAGCTCGGCATCGGACGCTCCACTCTTTATCGCAAGATGAAGGACGTCGGAATTGCTGATGACATCCTCGGCGACGCTGCGGCATAATGCGGCCGAAGCGTGGGCTGGCGTCGATCGGAAAACCCCTTTGCCCCGAAGCGGCTTGAGCACGGACGGTCGGGATTCTGCGCGCTCCCCGCGGCGGAGCGGAGCGTGAAAGCGTTCGGGCGTGGAAAGCGGCGCCGCCGGCTGTTCGCCGGAGCGCTCGGCGCGGTCGCAGCCGCGCTTGCCGCGAGCCCCGCCTTCGCCGCCGCCCCCGCGGCCGAGCCCGATCGCGTCGAGGGAGTGGGGTTGCTGTCGCCGGAAGCGCCGATGGCCTTCGGCGCCAATGGCGACCTCAGTCCCCTGGTCGCGGCGTTCAACGCCGCAGGGGCGCCTCAGGACGGCGCCCTGAGCCTCACTTTGTTCGCCGAATCGAAGTTCGACCTCGCCTCCGTCGCGGCGACCGCGACCGGCGACGGACCGGTGCGGGCGAAAGGTCCCGCAGCTCTCGGAACCGGCTTTGCCGCCGCGCCGGCGCCTGAGTCTCCCCCCTCCCCGCCGTTGACGCCGATGCAGGCCGCGCTCGAAGCGGCGACGGAGCGGCTCGTCGCAGAGGCCGAGCAGCCGAATCCGCTCGGCGCCGGTGGCTGGCGCGCCGCTCGCGCGGCGATTGCGTTCTTCTACGCCGCGCGCGGCTACGAGCCGGTATGGGTCGGCGCCGACGGCTTTACTCAGGCGGGAAGCGCCGTGCTCGCTCAGCTCAAGCGCGCCAGGGAAGACGGCCTCAGCCTTGCGGGCATGGCGCTTCCGCGCGCAATCGGCCCCGGCCTCGATGCGGATGGGCTTGCCGAAGCCGAGACGACCATCGCCTCGGCGGTGGTGATCTATGCCGAGCAGGCGACGGGGTCGCGCGTCCCGCCCGCGCGCGTTTCGGCGCTCGTCTTCGCGGCGCCGAGCCTCGCCGATCCGGGCGCGGCCCTCGCCGAGACCGCGGCGGCGGCCGATCCTGCCCGGCGGCTCGCCGACTTCAATCCGCCGCAGAAAGGCTACCGCGACCTGAGGGAGGCGTGGAAGCGGCTGATCGAGACCGAGCCGAGCGCGTCAGCGACCGATCCGGCTGCCCAACCGCGGCCGGGCGGCGCGATTCGCCCGGCAAAGCTGCCGGCCTCGGCGCGCATCCGTATCGCCTCCGCCGACCCCGCGCTCGCGTTCGGCTCGCTTTCACGCCAGCGGGCGGCGATCCTCGCTAATATGGAGATGTGGCGCTGGGAGCCGCGCGACATGGGCGAGCGGAGGATCGAGGTCAACATCCCCGACTTCACGGTCGCGGTCATGGAGGGCGACGCGGTCGTCCACCAGGCGCGCGTCATCGTCGGCAAGCCGGAAACGCCGACGCCGGTCTTCTCCAATGTGATGCGCTACGTGATCATCAATCCGTCGTGGCAGGTGCCCGATTCGATCATCAAGAAAGAACTGATGCCGAAGCTCGGCTCGCTCACCCGCCGCGGCTATGAGGTGAAGACGGTCGGCGGACGGCTCACCGTCCGCCAGCTGCCCGGCGACGACAACGCGCTTGGACGAATAGCCTTCATGTTTCCGAACGACCACGCCGTCTATCTGCACGATACGCCGAAGCGCGAACTTTTCGACGCGGACGAGCGCGCCTTCAGCCACGGCTGTATCCGGGTCGAAGACCCGCTGAGTCTCGCCGAGGTCGTTCTGGACGGTCAAACCAGCGGCTGGACCGAGGAGCGAATCGAGTTCGAAGGTCGGCGGCGCGGAAAGGACCGTTTTCCTGCCTCATCCCCTGCCCATTCACATTGAGTACTTTACTGAATTCATTGATGAATTCGGTGAACCTCGGGAACGGCCGGACGTCTATGGGTTAACTCGCAGGGTCGAAGGCATACTCGCTCAGGCAAGTCAAGATTGAAAGGGTTACGAGATCGGGCTATAGCTCGCTCAAATCGCTTTTTGCCTGAGTGTGACGTCTTCGTCACAATGCGAGGGTCCGAAAATAGCGCGCGATGGGACGCGCGCTCGGCAGGTCGCGTGGGGCCGGCGGGAGACAACCCGGCCAAAGCGTATGCGTACGGAATGGGAAGGCACAGTCCGCCGGTTTCGCTGCCGGTCGCGCTGTGCTGGGGAAGGATCGTTTGTTGGCGGGCAGCAAGGTAAAGATGAGCGCCGGCCGCGGCGGGGCGGCGGCGCAGTTGGCCATAGCCACGGCGTTCGTGGCGGCCTGGCTCGTCCCGAACTCGACCGAATTCGGCGGTCGCGAACGGCGACACGCGCACCATCACCCTGTCGGACCAGCATACCAACGAGTTCGGCTCATTCACGTTCATGGTCAACGGCGTCTACGACCAGGCGGCGCTCGACAAGCTGAACTGGTTCTGCCGCGACTGGCGGCTCAACGAGCCGACCAAGATGGACCCCCACCTCTTCGACATCATCTGGGAAGTCTACCGCGAGTTGGGATCGACGCAGCCGATCGACGTTCTCTCCGCCTACCGCTCGCCGCAGACCAACGCCATGCTTCGCCGGCGGTCGCGGCAGGTCGCCGAACATTCGCAGCATATGGAAGGCAAGGCGATCGACGCCCATTTCCTCGACGTCGGCACCGGGCGCATCCGCGATATCGCCATGCGCATGGAGGACGGCGGCGTCGGCTTTTACCCGACCGGCGCGACGCCCTGGGTGCATATCGACAGCGGCTCGGTCCGCTATTGGCCGCGCATGAGCAGGGACGCGCTAACGCGCCTCTTTCCTGACGGAAAGACGGTGTTTGTCCCGGCAGACGGGCAGCCGATGCCTCGCTACGAGGAAGCGCGGGCGGAAATCGAGGCGCGCGGCGGCCAGGTGCAAGTGGCGGGCGGCGGCCTCGGGATTTTCTCCTGGCTCTTCGGCCGCGGCGGCGGCGCCGACGACGCCGAGGAGGCCGGCGGGCAGGAGGCGACGACCGTTACCGCGACGACCGGCAACGCCCGCGGCGGCCGCAGCGGCGGCGGGCCGCAAGCAGCGCCGCAAGTCGAGGTCGCCGACGCCGGTCCGGAAGCGGTCGCGAAGGCAAAGCGCAACCTGCCCACCGGCCACGCTGTCGCGGAGCCCGTCGAACCCGCGCCCGCCGCCAAGCCGGCTCTCGAGTCGGGGCCGGACGCGGTCGCCATGGCGAAGCGCAACCTGCCGACGGGTCCAGCTTACGCGGGCCCCGCCGGGCCAACCCCGCCGGTCAAACCGGAAGTGGTCGCTGCGCTGGAGCAACCCGATATCGCGAGCGACGCCGCGCTGTCCGACGCGACACGCGGCGCCGCCGGCTTCAAGTCCTTTGGTCCATTGCCGCCGCGGCGGCCGGCCGACCTCGATACGATTGCTGCGCTCGCCAGCGCTCCAATGCCGCCCGCACGCCCGGCGGAACTCATCCTCGCCTCGACCGGAGACCAAAGCGCCGGCGCGGTTCTTCCGCCGCCGGCCCCGAACCGCGGACCGGCCGCGGGCGCCGCAATCGCGCAGCATGGCCTCCTTCCCAAGGTCATCACCTCGGGCGTCGACACCGCCCCGACCGGCGCGCTGGCGCTCGCCGAAGCGGCGCCGCCGCAAACATTCGACGACAGCGCGCTCCTGGCCCGGGCGGCCGAACTGACCGCCCCGTTGCCGCCGATGCCGATCCCCAATGTCGCGGCGCCCGCAGCGCCGACGCCCGCCGCTCCGTCACAGCCCGAGGCGCAGGGTGGAGGCGGCGTCCTGCGTTCGGCGAAGGTGGCGGCCCAGAATTTTGCCCGGATGTTCGGCGGCGTCTTCAAGTCCGCCGCGCCCTCAGGCGATCTGCGCGGTCCGGCGCAGTAGTTCGCTACGGTCCACTGAACATCTGCCGACAAGAAAAGCGGCGCGAGATCATGATCCCGCGCCGCGCGTCGACGTTTGAGTTTGCCGTGCGTCTCGTCAGCTCTTGTCGATCGCCCATCGGCCCGGGCCGGCAGCGGCGAGAAACAGGAAAATAAAGCAATAGAGCACCGCCGGCTCGCCGAAGTTGAGCGCCGGGAAGAAGCTCATCGGGAAATGGGCCATGAAATAGGCGGCGGCCATGAAGCCCGACAGAATGAACGCCACCGGGCGCGTGAACAGGCCGATCGTGATCAATAGGCCGCCGACAAGCTCCATCGTCCCGGTGAAGTAGAGCAACCCCGCCGGCATCTTGTCGAGGAACGGGAGGCCAGCCGGGAAACCGAGCAGCTTGCCGGTTCCGTGCTCGAGAAACAGGAGACCGGTCATGACGCGCAGCACCGACAGCAGCGTCGGCATCGGCAGCAATGAATTCAGCGCCGCGGGCATCGAACGAGGGAGAACATTGCTCATGGGGTCACCTTCACTTTTGTCAATCGAGAGGATTCGGGAACCGCGGTCCGCCGGTTGTCAGGCCGACAGCTTCGCGGCGATCTTGCCGATCAGCTCGCCTTGATGACGGGCGCCGTCGAGTTCGAGCTTGGTCGGCTGGCGCTGGCCCTGCCCACCAGCGATCGTCGTTGCCCCGTATGGCGCTCCACCGACGATTTCTTCGAGCGTCATCTGGCCGGCGTGGCTATAGGGGAGGCCGACGATGACCATGCCGAAGTGCATCAAGTTCGCGATGATCGAGAAGAGCGTCGTTTCGTTACCGCCGTGTTGCGCGGCGCTCGAGGTGAAAGCCCCTCCGGGCTTCCCGTTCAGGCCGCCGCTCATCCATAGAGCGCCAGCCTGCTCAAAGAAGCTCCCCATTGGCGACGGCATGCGGCCGAAGCGCGTCGGCGCGCCGACAATGATCGCGTCATAATTCGCGAGCTCTGCGGGCGTCGCGACCGGCGCCGGCTGATCGAGCTTGAAATGCGCCGCCTTGGCGATCAATTCTGGAACCGTCTCCGGCACGCGTTTGACGTCGACCGTCGCGCCAGTCGAACGCGCTCCCTCTGCCTCGGCGTAGGCCATCGTTTCGATGTGGCCGTAGCTGGAATAGTAGAGGACCAGGACCTTGGTCATTCAACCCTCCTCAGGCTTTCATGCGCGGGGCAAAGAGTTCAGAGGATCGTCGCCATCTGATCGAACGTGAGACGAGGGTTGCGCGGGAACAGCTTCTCGTCGTGGCCATAGCCGATGTTGATGATCACGTTGGCTTTGATCTTTCCTTCGGGAAAGAACTCCGCTTCGACCTTGGCGGCGTCGAAGCCGCCCATCGGGCCGGCGTCGAGGCCCAACGCCCGCAGGGCCATGATGAAATAGCCGACCTGGAGCGTGCCGCTCTGCGCCGCACTTTTTGCCGCAAGCTCAGGATTGCCCGCGAACAGGCTCTTGAAGTCCCGCTGCGGCGTCAAATAGGGCAGATGCTGGTAGAACTCGATATCGTAACCGGCGATCGCGACCACGGGCGCGGCCATCGTCTTGTCGACGTTGCCCGGCGCCATCGCCGGACGCAGGCGCTCTTTGGCCGCGCTCGAGCGCAGGAAGACGATCCGCATCGGCTGCTGGTTCGCGGCCGTGGGGCCCATCTTGGCGAGGTCCAGCGCCTCGCGCAGCAACGCTTCCGGGACGTGGCGGTCAAGAAAGGCGTTGTGGGTGCGGGCCTCGGTGAACAGCTGCGCCAATGCGGCGCCTGCGAGGGGCGCATGGCGAGCCATGCTCTTTGGGTTGACTGATACGGTCATTTTTTTCTCCGTCAGGACAGCGAGCGCGCGCGATCGAGCGCGAGGCGCTGTCAAGTTTGAGTAATCGTTTTGCCGGCTTGAACCGAAGCCTACTCGGCCGCGACCGCTGCGCTCTCGGCGGTGGCCTCACGCGCGGTCTTCAGGGCATTCGCCCACCACGCCAGCTCATCGAGCAGCGCGTCGGCGGTCGGCTTCAGGTAAGCGAATTCGGAGATCGGCTTGCCCTCGCGCAGCGCGGCCATGAAGTCGGCGCCCGCCAGATGCACAGCCGAGCGCGTCGGCGCCAGCTGCAATTCGATGGCGATGAGCCTCAGCTGTTCAACCGCTCGCGCCGCGCCGAGCGCGCCGTAACCGAAGAAAGCCGCCGGCTTCTTGTTCCATTCGGGATAGGCGAAGTCGAGCGCGTTCTTGAGAACGGCGGGAACGCCGTGGTTATATTCCGCCGTCACGAAAATATAGCCGTCGTAATGCCCGACCTTCTTCTGCCAGCGCACGCCCTCCGCGTTCTTGGTCGGGACCCAGGCGTTGCTGGCGATTTCGTCGAAGAACGGCAGCGGATGGTCGCGGAGGTCGACGAGGTCGAACTCCATGTCGGTTCGCTGCCTGGCGATATCGAACAGCCATTGCCCTGCCTTGTGGCCAAAACGGGCGGCGCGCGCCGTGGAAAGGATGATGGCGATTTTCGGCTTGCTCACGGTCGGGTCCTTTCGGGGTGTCCACAATTACATGGAGCACACGCACAAACTTCTGTCACACCGAAACTTGGGGCCAATCGAGCATCATGACAATCGGCCAAATTGTGGTAGTTATGATCGGTATCGCTGATACATCGAGGAGCAAGGCCGGTGATCGATCCGCTCACGCTTGACCAAATGCGCGTTCTCGTCGCCGTCGCCGACGCCGGAAGCTTTTCCGCCGCGGCGCGAAAGCTCGACCGCGTCCAGTCGGCGATCAGCCAGTCGATTCAGACACTCGAGACGACGCTGAGGCTTAACCTGTTCGATCGCACTGGCAGGACGCCTCGGCTGACCGACGCGGGAAAAGCGCTGGTCGGCGATGCGCGGGCGCTGATCGGGGCGGCTCAGGCGATCCGCGCCCGCGCCCAGGGCATGGCCGACGACGTCGAGCCGGAGCTCACGCTCGCGGTCGACTCCATGTTCCCGATTCCGCTGTTGATGGAGAGCCTGAAGGCGCTGCGCGTCGCCTTTCCGCTGCTGCCGGCGACGGTCTTCACCGAGGCGCTTGGAGGCTCCGAGCAGCGGCTGCGCGACGGCGCGGCCCGTCTGGCGATCTATACAGTTGCGCCCTCCGGCCCTTCCGACCTCGTAACCGAGTTCATGACCCGCATCGCCATGTGGCCGGTGGTCGCAGCCGACCATCCTCTGGCCAGCGCGCCCGAGCCGCTGACCCGCGAAGCGCTCGAGCCGCACGTGCAGCTTGTGCTCACCGATCGAACCGCGCTGACGCAAAACTGGGTCGGCGGCATCGTCAGCCGTCACCTCTGGCGGTTCGCGGATCTCGCCACCCGCCTCGATTTCCTGCTTGGCGGCTTTGGCTGGTGCAACATGCCGAGCCATATGGTCACCGAGCACATCGCTGCCGGCCGGCTGAAAAAACTCAATATCGCCAATCGGGAAGACGAAGTCGCCCTGCCGATCTACATCGTCCACGAGCGCGGCCGGCTGCCGGGACGAGCTGGACGTTGGCTGATCGCCGACCTGCGCGAGCGGTTGAAAACATGCCCGGGAGCGCATCACGCCGGCGAGCAAAAGCAAACGGCGGCCGAAGCCGCCGCGGCTTGAGAAAACGCTGTCGCCGTCTTCGGTCGACCCGGTGCGCCGCAGTAGATCAGTCGTCGGTGCGCCGCGATTGCGGTCTGCCGCGTCGAACGGCCTCAGCTCAGGCCGGCGGCGGCCGGCGAAGCAGAGCCGCCAGCGCGGCCTTCGATTCGTCGATCATCCATTCCTGGTATCGGTAGTACATCTCCTTGCCCATCGGCGTGACGTAGGAGCTGAGCTGCTCCTCGCAGCGGCGGCGCAGTGTGTTGAAGTCCTGCATGAGCTCTTGCGCCGCCTTTCGATCCTCGGGCGTCTGGATGACTGTCTCGGGGGGAAGCGACTTGATCTGCTCCCGCGTCAGGCCCGAATGCGCGATGGCGCTGATCTGCTCTTGGCTGAGGCCGGGATGGGCGAGCGCCATCAGCCGCGATTCGAGAATCCCGCGATTGGCGTCGAGGCGCCATAGCCGGAAGCGGCTGTAGGCGCCGACCGCGTTCAGGAGGATCGTGGCCGCCATCGCCAGATAGATCCAATAGGCCGGCGACATCAGGTTTACGAGCCAGGGGAAATATTTGTCCGCGAGCTCGGGCTCGCCGGTGGCGAAGAACTCGCGCGCCTCGTCGGCCAGCGGCGCGCTGTCTTGCGACTTGGCTGACGGCGGCGGGTTCACTCGAACGAAATTCGGGAACTCCGCGCTCAGCAGCATGAGGAACGCGACCCGCTCGGCGCGATGCACGCAGGCGTTGGTCATGACCAGCGTGTCGACCTGCGCGACGAGCTTGTCGGTCGCGGGAATCGGTTTGGCGATGTCATAATAGCCAGCGGGAATTCGACCGAGATGGAGCCACTTGTCCCGCGCCACCAGCCCTTCCATGTCCGCCGGAGCCACGATCTCGAGGTCGTACTTGTTCGAAAGCGTCCTGACGATCTCGGCGTTTTCGTTCACGACAAAAGCGGCGAGGTCGAGCTCGCCGTCGCGGACGAGTTCCGCCTGGGCCTCGAGAGCGTGATTGGAGGGTTTCAGATCGAGACCGACGAGGTCGGAATTCTGCAGCAATTGCTGCATGAGATAGGTGGTGCCCGAACCTTCGGGACCGATCCCGAGCGAATCGCCTTTGAGGTCATTGAAGGTGTTGATGGCGCGCCCGCGCCGGGCCATCAGGAACAGCGTCTCCGGCTGGGGCAGCCGCCCAAGAGTTGCCAGGCCGGCGTCGGCTGGGGTCTGCAATCCATCCTGCACAAAAGCAAACGCGGGAACGCAGCGTCCGTTTTCGCCAGCGAGACGGGCGATGTTCTCGATCGATCCCGCCGTGGCGACGACTTTCAGATGGCCGTTCTTCTTGAGCGCGCGCGCCGCGAGCCGGTCTCCGAGCGCATGATAGGCGCCGGTAGGCGAGCCGGTGAAGATGGAGGCGCGCAGAAACGCATAGTCGCCGGAGACGAGATAGTAGAGGAGCCCGACGGCGAGGGCGAGAACGGCGAGCGCGATCAGGAGGACTCTCGCCCAGGCCTTTCGATCGCGACCAGGCCCGAACGCCAGCTGATCCAGGAAACTCATGCATCGACATCCGACGCCGAAACGGTGAATTTGGCGCGGGTGCGATATTCGTTGGGCCAAGGGCCCGACGCAAGGGTTTGAGGCGTGAGTCTGATTTTGGCCGGCCTAACGCGCCCTGCCCTCGCGCCCGTAGAGCAGGAGCATGGCGATGATGACGACGCCGTAGGTGATCTGCCGGCCCGCCTCCGACATCTGCACGACCGACAGAATGGATTGCAGCAGAGTGATGAGAATGACGCCGGCGATCGTGCCGACGTAGCCGCCGCGCCCACCGAGGATCGACGCGCCGCCGAGCACGACGGCGGCGATCGCCGGCAAGAGATAGGCGTCGCCCATCGCCTGGGCGGCCTTGCTGGCATAGCCGGCGAGCAGCACGCCACCGAAGGCGGACAAGCCTCCGGCGATGGCGAAGGCGATCAGGACGACGCGCTGGGTGTCGATGCCGGACAGATAGGCGGCCCGCTCGCGATTGCCGATCCCATAGACCGCCCGGCCGAACGTCGTCCGGTTGAGGAGGAAGATCGCGCCGGCGCCGACCACGGCCCAGACGAGAAGCGCGTTCGGAAGACCGAACAGGAAATCCCCGGTGGCGAGCGTGCGCATCGCCGGCGAGGATGAGTTCCTGCGGCGAGAAGCCGCCAGTGTGGGCTACCATCAGCCCTTGGGCGACCGCGTTGACCGCGAGCGTGATGATCATCGATGGGATTCGCAGATAGGCGACGCCGAAGCCGTTCAAGAGGCCGAGCGCGACTCCGCACGCGACGCCGAACGGAATGGCCATCGCTTCGCCGATCGGGCCCCACCCCGTCGCCGCGGTCGACATCATGCCGCCGACCGCGACCACCCACGGGACCGAGAGGTCGATCTGGCCGAGCAGGATGACGATCATCGTGCCGGTGGCGATCACGCCGAGGAACGAGGCGACCTTCAATTGCTGCAACAGATACTCGGGCGACAGAAAGCTGCGCGAGTAAAGCGAGCCCAGGAGCAGCATGGCGATAATGCAGCCGAAGGCGATCGCGACCGGCGGATCGACGCGGCGCAGGAGAGCGCCGGTCAGCCGCGTCTGCGTACCCTGGCTCACGGGAACAGCTCCAGGCGATTGCGAACCTGAAACAGCCGCGCCGAGCCGACGCAGACGGCGGCGAGCAGCACCAGGCCCTGGAACAGCGGTTGCCAGAGGGGGTCCAAATTGAACACGAACAGGAGGTCGCCGATGGTCCGGAACATCAGCGCGCCAAAGATCGCGCCGATGGCGCTTCCCGATCCGCCAAACAGCGACACACCGCCCAAGACGACCGCGGCGATGGAGAAGAGCGTGTAGGAGCCGCCATTGGCCGAGGAGGCTTCGCCGGAATAGGTGACAAACGTCAGAAACAACCCGGCGAGCGAAGCGGCCAATCCGGAGAGGAGATAGGCGCAGAACTTGGCCGCGTCGACCGGGACGCCCGACATATAGGCTGCGGTCTCGGACGAGCCGACCGCGTAAGCCGCGCGGCCGATCGCGGACCGGCTATAGGGAACCCAGACAACAAGAACGACGACGGCGAGCGCAACCAGGCTCGCGGGCGCGACGCCGAAAACGCGCCCGGTCAGCGCGTCCGCGAGCGGTCCGTATACGTCGCCGCCAGGGACTGGCCGCAGCAGCAGGGCGACGCCGAAGAACACCGCGCCGCTGGCGATGGTGGCGACGATCGGCTGGAGGCGGCCATAGATGACGATGAGCCCGTTGACCGCGCCGCACGCGAGACCGGTCAGGAGAACGCCGACGACGCCGAGCGTCGCGGTCGCCGCCGTACCGACCACGATCCACGACGCCAGGCAATTGGTTAGAACGAACACCATGCCGACCGAAAGATCGATCCCGGCGGTGATGACGACAAAGGTCTGCGCCATCGCCACCAGCGCCAGCAGCACGCCCTTGTTGGCCGCCGTCTGCACGACATTGGCGCTGAAGCCGGCCGGATGATTGCTCGAGTAGATTGCGAACATGACGATGAAAAAGACGAACGCGAGCATCGTCGCGCGGTTCTGGGCCAGCCGATAGCGCCAGTCGCTCATTGCCCCAATCCCGCCGCTGCGGCGCCTTCCGCTTCCGCCCCAATGTTCAGCGCGCTGCTGATGAGCGCGCGCTCGGTAATCTCAGGCCCGGTCAGCACCCGCTTGATCGCGCCATCATAGAGCACAAGCGCGCGATCGCAGCAGCCGATCAGCTCGTCATAGTCGGTGGTGTAGAAGACGATCGCGGCGCCGGCGTCGGCGAGGCGGCGCAACAGCACGTAGATCTCCTGCTTGGTGCCTACGTCGATGCCGCGCGTCGGATCGTTGAGCAGTATGATGCGCGGCTCTGCCATCAGCCACTTGGCGATGACGACCTTCTGCTGATTGCCGCCCGACAGAGAGCCCGCGGGCGCGTCGATTCCGGCGGTGTGGATCTCGAGGAGGTCAATCATCTCGCCGACCAGCTTCATCTCGCGCGTCGCGTCGACGACCCCGCCCTTCGACACCCGCGCAAGCGCGGCGAAGGAAAGGTTTTCGCGCACCGACATCGGCAGCATCAAGCCTTCGGTTTTGCGGTCCTCCGGAATGAGCGCCATGCCGATCGACTTCGCCTTCGCCGCATGCGGGCTCGATGGCGACACCGGCGCGCCGGCCACGCGGATTTCGCCCGACACGCCGCGCAGGACACCGAAAAGCGCCAGCAGCAATTCCCGCTGGCCCTGCCCATCGAGACCGCCGAGGCCGACGACCTCGCCCGCTTGGGCAGTGAACGAAATGTCGCGCAGGCGGTCGGTCCAGCTCAGGTTCCTGACCTCGAGCAGCGGCGCCGCGCCGTTCGCCCGCGCGCCCGGTTTCGGCGGAAAGACGTGACTATATTCGCGCCCGATCATCATCTCGACGACCTCGTTGTCGGTCCTGGTTCCGGCGGCGTAGGTCGCGACATTGGCGCCGTTCCTGAACACCGTGCATTCGTCGGCGAGTTCGGCGATCTCGTGCATGCGGTGGGAGATGAACAGGAGTGCTAGACCCTCCTCGCGCAAGCGCTTCAAGACCACGAACACCTTGGCCACGTCGGCCGCGGTCAAGGCCGAGGTCGCCTCGTCGAGGATGAGGACGCGGGGCTTGCGCGCCAGCGCCTTGGCGATCTCGACCATTTGCCGGCGTGAAAGCGGCAGTTCCTTGACCAGCGCCAGCGGGTGGATATCGAGCGCGCCGGCGCGCTCGAGCGCTGCCTCCGCGAGGCGCCGCTGCGCGCGCCGGTCGATCATTCCGAAGCGCCGCGGCGGATTGGAAATCGCGATGTTGTCGGCGACCGAAAGGTCGGGAACGAGCGACAGCTCCTGAAAAATGCACACGATCCCGGCGCGATTGGCCGCGGCGGGCGAATCGAAAGCGACCTCCCCCGCATCGAGGACAATGCGCCCGGCGTCAGGGGCAACCACGCCGGCCAGAATCTTGATCAGCGTCGATTTGCCAGCGCCGTTCTCACCAAGAATTGCGTGAATGCGCCCCGCGTGGACGACAAGATCGGCGTTAGCCAGCGCGCGAACGCCGCCGTAGCGTTTGGATACTCCCTCCATGCGCAAGATCGGCGAGGCTGTCGGCTCCAGTCCCGTCACGCCGCCAAACCTCGCCGGTGGAGAAATCCAGAAGAAAACAAAAGCGATTCGTCGGACGCCTGCGGAAACACAATTCTCCGCAGGCGCCCGCGCTCGTCGATCAGGTTACTTGTTTTCCTTGGTCTGCCCCATGATTTCAGCCGCATTGAAATTGATGTTGCAGGTGGGGAAGGAGTTGCCGACGAAGAAGTTGTCGCCGAGTTTGGAATAGTAGTTCTCGTCGTCCTTGAAGTTGGGATCTTCGGCGGTCGCCAGCGGCAGCTTGACTGACTGCGGCACCACCTGCCCTTCGAGCGCGGCGATCGCCGTCTTGATCGCAACCGCGACCTGCGCCGGGCCGGTGCCGCCCGACGAGCATTTCAGACCCTCGCCCGAGAGCTTGGCGCAGAACTTGCGGAAGCCGTTCTCCGTTTCGCCGCCGAACGGCGCCATCGGCTGCTTGGCGTCAAGCATCGCCTGCACCACGCCGGTGTCGCCACCCTGCGCGGTGTAACCGTCGAAATGCTTCTGCACGGCGATCGCGTCGGCGGCGACCTTCTGCGCGGTCGGATCGTCCCACTTGCCGTAGACCTCGACGATGTCCCACTTCTTCCCAGTCTTGTCGAGGGTCTCGTGGATGCCGTCGTGACGGTCTTTGTCCACCGAGGTGCCGGACACGCCGCGCACTTCGAGAATCTTGCCGCCGTTGGGCAGATGGCTGTCGAGCCATTTCGCCCAGTAGACGCCCAGACCCTTCTGGTCGACGTCGACGTTGATCGCATCCTCGGTGTTGAGAATGTTGTCGAACGCCACCAGAACCACGCCGGCTTCATTGGCGCGCTTGATGACCGGTTTGAACGCCTCCGGATTTTGCGCATTGACGACGATC
This sequence comes from uncultured Alphaproteobacteria bacterium, assembly GCA_963767245.1. Lineage (GTDB taxonomy): Bacteria > Pseudomonadota > Alphaproteobacteria > Rhizobiales > Beijerinckiaceae > Roseiarcus. The sequence continues at coordinate 66,605 of CAVYDG010000001.1, read as the reverse complement.
GCGTCGTATCCCGAATTGATGAAGTTGTTGACCGCAGCGATCTGCGCCGCGACGTCTTCGCCGGTCGAAACGACCTTGAACTCCTTGAGCTTGGCGGCGACGTCCGGCTGCGCCGCATAGGCCTTCGCCGTCTGGATCATCTGGATGCGCCAGGTGTTGGCGATATAGCCATTGGCGAGCGCGATGCGGAACGGCCCCTTCTTGGCGGGATACTTGAAGAACTTGGTTTTGTCGGTCCACGGTACGAAGCAGTTCGGCTCGGCCGCAGGGCCGGACACGATCTCGGGACCGGCGGCGTAAACGGGCGCGCTCGGCGCGCCGACCGTGGCGAACAAGCCGGCCAACGCGGCCGAGCATAGAAGATGGCGATGATTTATGGCGTTCCTCCCAAAGTTGGTTTCAGTCTCTTTAGATGTTGAACCAATGTTTTCGCGCTCTAGTCCGTTTCGTCAGTACCTCCACTCTTTTGATCGGCCGCGCTGGCCGGCGGAAACCCGTCCTTGAGCCCCGGTTTGCGGGTCGGTCAGCCTGGATGGCCTCTCAACCTCAGCGCCTCCTTGGAATCGAGTTCGGCTTGACAGAGCAGCTTGAACGACGCGGCCCGCGCGGCGTCCTGATCGCGGCGCTTGATGGCGTCGGCGATGGCGCGATGGTCTGGAACGAAATGATCGGCCGCGTGGCAACTGACCCGCTGAAAGCCGATGGCCATGGTCAGCGACGCGCGGATCGCCGGCGCGAACGAGGCCAAGAATTCATTGCCGGAAGCGATCAGTATCGACACATGAAAATCGACGTCGGCGTCGACGGAGACCGGCGAGTTCGGTTCGGCCCGCTCCATGAGGTCGAGCGCACGCTCAATGTCAGCGAGCCGCGCCGAGGTCGCGCGCTTCGCCGCAAAGGCCGCGGCTTCCGGCTCGATCACGCGTCTGAGCTCATAGAGGTCGTGCATGAACGCGGCGTTCGGCTCTTCGCCCATTTGCCAAAGGAGCACATCCTGGTCGAGACGATTCCAGGCGACGCGGGGCCGAACGACCGTGCCGCGCCTAGGCGAGGACTTGATCAGACCCTTGCCGGCGAGCAGTTTAAGGGCTTCGCGAAACGACGGGCGCGATACCGACATCAGACGCGCCATCTGGGTCGCATTGGGCAGAACCGCGCCCGGCTCGAGTTCGCCGCCGAGAATGCGGCGGCCCAGGCTTTCGGCCGCCTGGACATGGCGCGCAACCCTCGACTGTTTCGCTAAGCGAGCAAGCGGCAAGCGTTTCCCCTGACATCGGAACGGCTGGTCCCTTACGGGGCCGCGTCCTCGGCTTCGCTTCAATGGTAAGACTAATCGGACCCCTTCTGTCAACTGTTCGTGAACGGGTCAGCGCGGCGGACGAAAAAACGCCCGCCCGGGATCGCGCCGGGCGCGGCGTTCACAAGGAGGAAAGAATGGCCACAGTGAAACTCTGGACCGATGCGGAGGCGGAAACGCACGCGTCGGTCAAAGCGGTCTTCGACGATATCCGGACGACCCGGAAGTCGGACTTCGTCAACAATTTCTGGCGCGGTCTGGCCAACCAGCCCGAGGTTCTCGAACGCACGTGGAGCGCCGTGAAGGCTGTCATGGGCGCCCCCGGGCCGCTTGATCCCCTAACTCGTGAGCTGATCTACATCGCCGTTTCGATCACCAACAACTGCTCCTATTGCATCCATTCGCACACTGCCGCGGCGCGCGCGAAGGGGATGACCGACGCGCAATACGCCGATTTTCTCGCGGTCGTAGGCATGGCCTCGCAGACGAACGCCCTGGTGACAGGCATGCAGTTGCCCGTCGACGCGGAATTCCTCGTCGAGAGCTGAACGCGGGCCCGCGAACCGGGGGGCCTTGACGGATAGCGCTCTCTGGAGTGACGGCGAACTCCGGGACCCAGCCAAAAAAATCCGCCCGGAATCGCTTCCAGGCGGATCTTCGTCTCCGATTCGCGCCGACTGCTACTTGGCCTTGTCGCGGGCCTTGAGCGCGGCGCCGAGGATGTCGCCGAGCGACGCGCCCGAAGTCGGCCGAACCATATTGCGCGATTGCTTCCTTCTCCTCGGCGACTTCGAGCGCCTTGATCGAGACCGCGATCTTGCGCGCGCGGCGATCGAACTGGGTGATGCGCGCGTCGACCTTCTCGCCGACCGAGAACCGCTCGGGGCGCTGATCGCCGCGGTCGCGCGCGAGCTCGTTGCGCTTGATGAAGGCGAAGAGGTCAGTGCCGGCGATCTTGACCTCGATCCCGCCGTCCTTGACCTCGACCACCTCGCAGGTCACGACCGAGCCCTTGCGCAGGTCGCCCTCTGGCGCGTCCTCGCCGCCGCCCTTCTTGGCCGCGAACGGGTCGTTCGCCAGCTGTTTGACGCCGATGGCGATCCGCTCCTTCTCGACGTCGACGTCGAGCACCTTGGCCTTGACCGTATCGCCCTTCTTATAGTCCTCGATCGCCTGTTCGCCTGGACGCGACCAGTCGAGATCGCTGAGATGGACCATGCCGTCGACGTCGCCGTCGAGGCCAATGAACAGGCCGAACTCGGTCTTGTTCTTGACCTCGCCCTCGACGATCGAACCGACCGGATGCCTCTCGGCGAAGGCTTCCCAGGGGTTCTGCAGCGTCTGCTTCAGGCCGAGCGAGATGCGCCGCTTGGCGGCGTCGACCTCGAGCACCTGGACCTCGACCTCCTGGCTCGTCGACACGATCTTGCCGGGATGGACGTTCTTCTTGGTCCACGACATTTCGGAGACGTGGATGAGGCCCTCGATGCCAGGCTCAAGCTCGACGAACGCGCCATAGTCGGCGATGTTGGTCACCCGACCCTTGAGCTTCTGGCCGACGCTGTAACGGGTCTCGATGTTCGACCACGGATCTTCCTGCAACTGCTTCATGCCGAGCGAGATGCGGTGGGTCTCGTGGTTGATCTTGATGATGCGCACCTTGACCGTCTGGCCGATGGTCAGGACTTCGCTCGGATGATTGACGCGCCGCCAGGCGATGTCGGTCACATGCAGAAGGCCGTCGATGCCGCCGAGATCGACGAACGCGCCATAGTCGGTGAGGTTCTTGACCGTGCCGTCGATGACCTGGCCTTCGGCGAGGTTGGCGACGATCTCGTGGCGCTGTTCGGCCCGGCTCTCCTCGAGGACGGTGCGGCGCGAGACGACGATGTTGCCGCGGCGCCGGTCCATCTTCAAGATCTGGAACGGCTGGGTGATGTTCATCAGCGGCCCGACGTCGCGCACCGGGCGAATGTCGACCTGGCTGCGCGGCAGGAACGCCACCGCCCCGTCGAGATCGACGGTGAAGCCGCCCTTGACCTGGTTGAAGATGACCCCTTCGACCTTCTCGTTCTTCTCGAACGCCTGTTCGAGCTTGACCCAGCTCTCCTCGCGCCGCGCCTTGTCGCGCGAGATGACCGCTTCGCCGAGCGCATTCTCGATCCGCTCGAGATAGACCTCGACTTCGTCGCCGAGTCCGGCGCCGGGTCGCGGCCGTGATTGGTGAATTCCTTGAGGGCGACCCGCCCTTCGGTCTTGAGGCCGACGTCGATGACGGCCATGTCTTTTTCGATCGCGACGACCTTGCCCTTGACGACTGTTCCTTCGAACGCTTCGTCGGCGCCGTAGGTCTCGTTCAGAAGCGCGGTGAAATCGTCGCGCGTCGGCGCCAGGGATTGCGTGGAAGCCATTGGTTCTCCTAAAGGGCCCAATTTTCGGGCGGACGCCGGCTGGGGTTCGTGTTGCGGATCGGGCTCGCCACTCGCCGGAAGCGTCCTTGGCGCCGAAGCGCGACAGGACCCTTCAGACCGTTTGAAAAACGGGCCGGCAATTGAAGGCCGGCGACCGGAAGCCCGGGTTTTATCGCCATATGGGAAGCCCGGGACGGAAATCCCATACGGCGGGCGATCCGCTAGCAGGAAAGGCTGGGGCCGGCAAGGCGAAAGCCGCGACTTTCTCCGTCCCGTCGTGGCCCCATCGCTCCTTCCCTCTAGAAGTCGCGCGGATTCAGGAACAGGCAATACATCTCGGACTGGCCGCCGACAGGCCTGTAGCCGTCGTAGCGATGCTCGGACCAGAAGCCCCATTCGTGTCCGTCCGGACTCGGCAATTCCTGCCCAAAGGGTACGACACGCTCGAATCCGTCGATATGCCACCCATCGCGGCGGGCGTGAACCGAGCCCGGGGGAAGCAGGTGGGCGTCCGCCTCGCCGCAGCAACGCCGCCGCACCTCGTCGGAGACAGGCGAACCGTCGCCCCAGTGCGTATGCGCCAGGCAGACCGGAACCCCAAGGGTTAGGGCTGTCGCGGCGGCCAACAGCTTCGCGGCGCGGTTCATGGCGGCGTCTCCCTGGCGATGGCTAAGGCTATGAAGTTTGAACCGGTACAATTAGAATTGAACCGGTTTATTTTTGCTGTCAAGCCGATTTTGAACCGATCTATGAGATGTGCTATGCTCTTCCTCATGCCGAAGTCGGTAACCCTTCTCGACGTCGCTCAGGCCGTAGGCGTGTCGAAAGCGACGGTCTCAAACGTGTTCAGCCGCCCGGAACGCGTGCGGCCGGACTTGAAAGCGCGCGTCGAGGCCGCGGCGCGTCAGTTGGGCTATTCTGGACCCGACCCCAGAGGGCGCACCCTGAGTTCGGGCAAGGTCAATGCGATCGGCATCGTTCCGTTTGGCCCCTTCGGCGTGTCGCATTTCTTCAAGAATGCGTATCAGCGCGATTTCCTCGCGGGCGTCTCCGACGTCTGCGAGGCGCGCGGCCTCGGGGTTTCTCTCGTCTCCGGTCGTGGCGATCAGGAGCCGTGGGGAATTAAGACTGCGCTCGTCGACGGATTCATTTTCACGGCCATCGAGCAGGTTCCGCTCGCCGAGCGGGGACGGCTTCGCCATCTGCCCTTCGTTGTCATGGACTATGACGGCGCGCCCGACATCCGTTCAGTCAGCGTCGCCAATCGCGACGGCGCGAGACAGGCGACGCGTCACCTGCTCGATCTCGGTCATCGCCGCTTCGTGATCGGTTCGCCGATGTACTCGTTTCGGCGCGCGCCGGTCTTTCATCCGCCGTCGGCGACGGAGCGCACGCTGGTCGCATCGGGTCCGCCGCTCATACAAAAACTCGCCGGGGTCGCCGATGCTCTCGCCGAAGCTGGCCTGTCGATCCATGAGATGCCCATCATCGAGGCGTGCGGAACTCCGGCGGAAGAGGCCGCCTTCGGCAACGGCGCCGCGATGCTTTTGCAACGCGCGCCCGAGGCGACTGCCGTGATCGCGCTGACGGACAGTGTTGCGCTCGCCGTTCTGGATCAGGCGAGAAAGCTCGGCATAACGGTTCCCGACGACATATCGGTGGTTGGTTTTGACGATCTGCCAGCGGCCGCCGTCGCGGATCCGCCGTTAACGACGGTCCACCAGTCGGCGTTCGAGAACGGCATGACCGCCGCGCGCCTTCTGCTGGAGTTGGGGGCGCCGCAACAGGTGCTCGTGCCCGTCTCGCTGGTGGTGCGGCGATCGACCGCCCGGCCGCGCGCGTAAGCGCCCTTCGGCGTGGCGACTTACGCCGCGGCGGCGCGCGAGGCGCTTAAGCCCTCACCCTTCCCCCTTTGACAGGTTCGAGCGGGGGCGTCTCTCGATCCGGAAATCGGACGAGACCGCTGTTCACCTTCGCCAAACCCTCGATAAAGACCGAGATGTCGATATCCTCGTCGTCCGGATCGAGAGGCCGGAACCTGCCGTGAAAGAAGGCGTATTCGGTGCCGTTGATCAGATGAGGGACGATTCCCTTCAGTCTAAAAGCAAGCCTTTCCTCGCTTTTATTTCCGGATATAAATTTAAATACCAAAATCTGCCTGATTTTGTAGACCTTTCCCTCTACGAGATGCCGGTCGACAAAGCGGTTTCTCAGGCCCGCGATGGGTCCCGCATTGATGCAGACGATCTTCTGACCGACGTACCAGTCGCGCATGATGTTCCCCACGTCTCTGAGAGTTTACTGCAGAAAAATGGCCTTTTCTTTCCTGCCCTGAGTTTCCCATCTTTAATATAAACGCAGATAAACGTGGGCTGGCAAATTGGACTTACAAGTTACGGCAGGCCTTCATTCTCGTTAAATTTGTGTAATCGTCTTATTTGTCGTTTCGCTTTCGGACATCGATTTGCGCCCATGAGGGCGCTGCGCCGAAGGGCTGCGGGGAGCGCGCGTCATATCGGGATCGGACGAGACGCCAGCCACGGCGCGCTTGCGCGCCGCGATTTCAGGCGAGATGGCGTGGGGCGCGGGGTGAAGTCAGCTCTGCCCGGCCGCCTCCAGTATTAGCCCGGCGATGGCGTCGGGCTGGGAAATGAGCGACAGGTGGCTCGCTTTGACCTCGATCGTCGTTGCGCCCATCCGCTTGGCCATGAAGCGCTCGAGATCGGGGTTGATGGTGCGGTCCTCGGTCGAGACCGCATACCAGCTCGGCTTCGACCGCCAGGCGGCATGGGTCGTCTTGCCGGCGAGCAGCGCCCGATTGAACGGGGCCTGGACCGCGTACAGAACGCGCGCCATGGCCTCGGGCAGGTCGCCGGCGAAATCGTGCAGGAATGCGGTCTCGCTGAGCTGCGCCCAATCGCCCGACCACTGGATCCCGGCGCTGGCCGGCGGCGCCGGATATTGCTTGGCGAGCGCGGCATAGTCCTCGCCAGCGTCCGGCGCCCGCGCCGCGACATAGACGAGCGCGGTGACCTTGGGATCGACGCCGGCCTCGGTGACGATCATGCCGGAGAAGGAATGGCCGACCAGGACCGTCGGGCCATCCTGGAGCGCGAGCGCCCGCTCGGCGGAAGCCACGGCCTCTTCAAGCGTCGTCAGCGGGTTCTGCACCGCGGTCGCGTTCAGGCCGGCGGCCTGCAATCTTGGAATGATCTCGCTCCAGCACGATCCGTCGGCGAAGAGCCCGTGCGCGAGGACCACGTTGCGGGCTTTCGGCGGCGGCGGCGCGCCTTGCGCGGCCCGCTGAACAAGCGGGCTCGCCGCTCCGGCGGCCGCCAACATCGCGAGAAATGCGCGACGATCCATCGCTCGGTCTCCCATTCAGGCTCGCCGACGGCCGATCGGCCCATCAGGCAGCCGCTCAAATATATCTGCAAAGAGCAGCTAGGCCGCTATTTTCACTCACCGAAGCCGCGTGGCGCGGATAGGATGCGCGTTCGCGTCATAGCCGCGGCATTGTCAAGGGCTCGAGAGCCCGATCGCCGCAGCCGCAGCGAGATCGAACAATTCGTCGACAGGAGTTGTGTGATGAGCCTGAAAGTTCTCTTCGTCGGCGGGACCGGGAACATCTCGCTGCCCTGCGTGGCGGAGGCGGCCAAAGCGGGGTCTCGCGTCACCGTCTTCAACCGTGGCGCTTCAGGCGCTCCCCTGCCCGAAGGGGTCAGTTCAATCGCCGGCGAGATCGGAGACGCGCGCTATCGCGAGCTCGGCCGCGGCGGCTTCGATGTCGTCTGTCAGTTCATCGCCTTCACGCCGGAGCAAGTCCTCAGGGACATCGAAGTGTTTTCGGGCGGCGCGGCGCAATACATCTTTATCTCCTCGGCCTCGGTCTATCAGAAGCCGCCCCGCCATTACGTGATCAGCGAAAAAACGCCCGCCGTGAATCCGTACTGGCGCTACAGCCAGGACAAGATCGCCTGCGAGGCGGCGGTGAAAGCGGCGCGCGGTCTCAACTGGACGATCGTGCGGCCGAGCCACACGGTGCGGACAATGCTGCCCACGGTCTTCAACGAGGGCGACGCGCTCGCCCATCGCCTGCTCGCCGGCAAGCCAGTAATCGTCGCCGGCGACGGCGCAACGCCGTGGACGCTCACCCGCTGCGCCGATTTCGCCGTCCCGTTTGTCCGCCTGTTCGGTAACAGCGCCGCGTTGGGCGAGACCTTTCACATCACCTCGGACAACGCCTACGCCTGGAACGACATCACCAACGCGATTGCGGCGGGTTTGGGAGTCAAGGCCGATATCGTTCATGTCCCCACCGACACGTTGATCCGGTACCACCCCGACTGGGAGGGCCCGCTCATGGGCGACAAGACGTGGGCGGCGCTGTTCGACAACACGAAGGTCAAGAAGGTCGCCGGCGATTTCGATTGCGTCAAAGATCTCGCGGACGTCCTCGCCGAGCCGGTCGCATCGTTCAAGGCCCGGCTCAAATCGGACGGCCCCAAGACAAGCGCAGAGGACGCGCTCATGGACCGCATCGCCCGCGAACAAAGATCCCTCGGCGGTTCGACTGCATGAGCGCCCAGGGAAGCTCAGCGCGCAATCAAGCACGGCCAGAGAAGGCGGGCAGGCGCTAAAGCGCCTTGCAATTGGGTCTGCGTGCTTCGCTTCGCCTCGTCCTGAGCCGGCGGCGCAGCCGCCGTGTCGAAGGGCGATCCAGTACGCGCCCAACTGCGCCGCTTCCTGGAACGTCCTTCGAGACACGCCTTCGGCGCTCCTCAGGACGAGGGAGCGGCGCGATTCCATTAAAACTGCAACGCTCTCTAAGGCATACGGATTGCGGCTGATGGGTTCGCCTTGAATCATCTGGGCGAGCCGCCTGCCCTGCCGGCCAGCCGAAGGGTCGCGAACGCCTGCAGCGCAGCGATGACCAGCGGCCCGATGGTCTTGCCGAGGTCGTGCTGCACAAGGCCGACGCCGGCGTCCAAAAGCTGAACGACTCCGGCGAGAGAGCCGAGCACGATCAGCGCCGGAACGTTGCGCCGCGCGATCGCCCAGAGGGTGAAAGCTGCGAGCGGCAGGCTCCGCCCTGCGGCGTAGGGCGCGAACACGACCGATGGCTCGCCCGGAGCCGCACCGGGCGGCAAGATCGCCTGTGGGGCGACAAGCCCAGCGATCGCGAAGCCGCTTGCAACGAGCACGTTGATCGCCGTGATCCACGCCGCGAGGCGGAAGGCCGGCGTCGCGTTCTCCGCGGTCACCCGGCGCCCTTCGTTCGATCCTTAATTTCGGCCAACTCGACCTCCATCTCCGCGAGGCGGCGCTGGGCGATCGGCAGCCAATAGCCTTCCCCAGCTTGCTGATAGGCGTCGACAGCGCCGCGCATGTCTGCGAGCGCTTCCTCCATGAGCATGGCGTTCCCCTGTCGCTTCGCGAGCGCGGCTAATGCATACCCTAAACCGTGTTGAGCGTTGGCCCAGTCGAGCGAAACGCGCTCGCGCGTACGCTCCTCAAGCGCCGCGCGGTAGGCCTTGACCGCCTCCTCGAGCCGCGCCGTCCCGCTCTCCCGCTCGCCGAGCGTCGAGAGCGCAATCCCTAGATTCATCTGCGTCGTCGCCCAGTTGAGCGGAACCCGCTCGCGCGTATATTCCTCCAGCGCCGCGCGACAGGCCGCGACCGCCTCCTCGAGCCGCGCCGTCCCGCTCTCCCGCTCGCCGAGCGTCCAGAGCGCGAGACCAAGATTGTTCTGCGTCGCCGCCCAGTCGAGCGGAACGCGCTCGCGCGTCTGCTCCTCCAGCGCCGCGCGATAGGCCGCGACCGCCTCCTCGAGCCGCGCCGTCCCGCTCTCCCGCTGGCCGAGCGCCCAAAGCGCAAGGCCGAGACTGTTCTGCGTCGCCGCCCAGTCGAGCGGAACGCGCTCGCGCGTCCTCTCCTGCAGCGCCGCACGATAGGCCGCGACCGCCTCCACGAGCCGCGCCGTCCGGTTCTCCCGCTCGCCGAGCCTCCAAAGCGCAAGGCCGAGATTGTTCTGCGTCATCGCCCAGGCGAGCGGGATCCGCTCGCGCGTTCCTTCCACCAGCGCCGCAGAATAGGCCGCCACCGCCTCCTCGAGCCGCGCTGTCCCGCTCTCCCGCTCGCCGAGCGCCCGAAGCGCATTGCCGAGATTGTTCTGCGTCTGCGCCCAGCCGAGCGGAACCCGGCCGCGCGTCTGCTCCTCCAGCGCCGCGCGATGGGCCGCGACCGCCTCCTCGAGCCGCGCCGTCCCGCTCTCCCGGCCGCCGAGCGCCCCAAGCGCAGCGCCGAGATTGGTGCGGGCTGCGCCTCGTTCGTCACCGGACGAAGCGAGCGCCAAAACTTCGCGCCTCAACGCGATCGCAGCGATCAGATGCACGTTGCTGCCGCGATTCTCGCCATACTCTTCAAGCGCTTCTCCTTCCGACTTCAGAAACGCCGCCATCGCCGCCGCGTTCGCCCCATGAATGGCCTCGGCCAGCGCCCGAATCGCGTCCACCGCGGCTTCGCCGTCATGCGACGCAAGCGCGATGTCGCGTTCGTTATTGTGAAGCGCTGTTACGCCAGCGACATAACGCTCGCGGCGCTCGTCCTCCTCGCGCCGCATCGCTTCTGCGGCCCTGCGCAACGTGGCGCGGGCAAGACGCGACTGGCCGCTGTCGACCTGTTCCTTCGCCCTCGCCAATGCGCGGCCGACGATATCGTCAAGATTGGTCTCGACCGGCTTTCCAGCGATCTCCTTTGCGTAAATCTCGATGGCGTTCTCGACCGCTTGTTTCATGCCGTCGAAATCGAGCGCCTTGTCGCCGGCGACGCGCTTCGCCATCTCCTTGATGAAGCCTTCCGCGATGTCGCGCTCCCGCGCCGTCTGCTCGGCATAGTCCTTCACCAAGAGATCGAGGATCGCCGAGTAGGCGATATGCTTCGCGAGATCGTCGGGATTCTCAAACTCGCAGCCCGGATAGCGATGAAACGCCTTGAGCCGGGCGAGATGCGCCGCTTGTGAAGCGCGCGAATTATCGGTCGGCGCGTGCTTCGGCCCGCGCGGCGCGGCCGGCGCGGCCTTCGCGATCATGAGCGGCTTCTTGTGATAGAGCGCGAGCCACGCCTCCCACTGCGTATAGGGAATGGCTGCGCGGTCTGCGAGCGCGCCGCCGAGCGGCGGCAGGCGCTGGGGGAGATCGGGATACTTGGCGACCAGCGCTTCCTGCTGGCCTGCGTCCGCCGCGGCGCCGCACATCTCGCCGACCAGATGCACCACCGCATCGCAGTGCGCGACATAGGTGTCGAGCTTGTCGAGCGTGTCGCCGCCGAGGTCCTTGAAGCGCTCCTGCACCTTCACCGCGACGTCGTGCCGCGTCAGGTCGCCTTCGAGCTTGACGCGGTAAGCGCCGAACTCGTCCGTCACCGTCGACAGAAAGACGCTGATCGACATGCGCCGACGTTATTTGAGCGCCGCCGCCCTGTCACATGGCCGATCCCGCCCGAGCGAGGCAGCCATCCTTTGCCAAATCGACCCCTAAGTTGGTGACAGGACCTTAGTCTGGCCGTCGGTTGGAACAAAAGGAGGCCTGTCCGGGTTCACGATCGCGGCGCCAACCAGCGCCGAGGGGTCAACGAGGACACGTCATGAAGATCGGAACAGTGCGGTGGTTCAACCCGCAAAAGGGATTTGGTTTCATCCATCCCGACGACGGCAGTCACAATATCGTTGTCCGCAGCTCAGCCCTCGCAAATGCCGGTTTGAGTGAACTCAAAGAGGGTCAGAGGGTTAGCTTTGAAATCCAGCGCGACGAGCGAACCGGCGATACGGCCGCCGTGTCGCTGGGCGATATGTCCTCGGCGTTGCTGAAGGAGCCCGCGCTCGCGACGCCGCTGCCCGCGACGGCGCCATGCGCCAATCGCCGCTTCGTCGCCACGAATCCTCTCGACGCCATTTCAGCCTTCATCCTGTCCGCAATGTCGCCGCTCCTGCTGCCGTGATGAGCATGTCCTGAAACGCGCCCTCGCAAGCAGCGCGCTCTCAGATAGAGGCGCGGCCTGATCCCGGTCTCGTGAGTGGAGGTCGACCGTCGCCTCATCCAGTTTTCCCGCGAATGCGAATGGCGGCTTCTCTCCCTTCGCAGGAACAATCTCGCGGCGAGCGTGTTTGGAAGTCTGGTGGCGCGCTAGTTCTTGCCCCCGCAAAGCGCGCCGATCTGCCCCGCGATAGAGTTTCTCTCGCGGGGCTTTTTTTCGCCCAATCCGCCATGGGGCGCTTTTGCTTGCGTAAATCGGGAATCAATTAATTTGCGCGGGCTTGCGCTTATTTTCGGCTATTTGGGCCGTGTTGGCCGCCGGACTCACGCCCGCCAGGGGAAGGTCCAGGTCTCGGTCAGCGCGCCTTGGCGCCGGCGCGGAGGAAGATGCGCAAGTCGGCGCTTTGGCCCGGGTCGACCGCGACGTCGACGCCGGCGCGGAAGCCGCGTAAAATCGCCTTCGAGCTTGACGCAGTGAGCGCCGAACTTGTCCGTCACCGTCGACAGAATGACGCTGATCGACATGCGCCCACGTTATTCGAGCGCCGGCTTTATGGCGCACGGATTGCGGCCGATTGCTTCGCCTCCTGTCACTCGCGCGGTCCGCCGGCCCTGCCGGCCAGCCGTAGGGTCGCGAACGCCTGCAGCGCCACGATGACCAGCGGCCCGATAGTTTTGCCGAGGTCGTGCTGCACAAGGCCGACGCCGGCGTCCAAGAACTGAACAACTCCGGCGAGAGCGCCAAGCACGATCAGCGCCTGAACGTTGCGCTGCGCGATCGCCAATAGCGCGAAGGCCGCCAGCGGCAGGCTCCGCGCCGCGGCGTAGAGCGCGAACACGAACGAGGCCTCGCCGGGAGCCGCGCCCGCTGGCAGGATCGCCTGCGGCGCGACGAGCCCGGCGATCGCGAAGCCGCTCGCGACCATGACGTTGATCGCCGTGATCCACGCGGCAAGGCGGAAGGCCGAAAACTCGTTCGCCGATGTCACCCGTCGCCCCTCGCTCGAACCTTCATCTCGGCCAGCTCGGCCTCCATCTCCGCAACGCGGCGCTGGGCGATCGGCAGCCAATGGCCCTCACCCGCTTGCTGATACGCGTCAAGGGCGCCGCGCATGGATGCCAGCGCGCCTTGCAGAAGAGCGGGGTTGCCCTGTCGCTTCGCCAGCACCCCCAGCGCAGTCGCCAGGCCCTGTTGAGTGTAGGCCCAGTCGAGCGGAACCCGCGCCCGTGTCCTCTCCATGAGCGCCGCGCGATAAGCCGGGACTGCCTCCTCGAGCCGTGCTGTCCCGCTCTCCCCGGCGCCGAGAGTTCCGAGCGCATTGCCAAGATTGCTCTGCGCCACCGCCCAGCCGAGAGGAACCCGCTCGCGTGTCAACTCCCCGAGCGCCGCGCGATAGGCTGCTACCGCTTCTTCGAGCCGCGCCGTCGAGTTCTCGCGCTCGCTAAGCCTCCAAAGCGCGTTGCCGAGATTCACCTGCGTCATTGCCCAGTCGAGCGGAGCCCGGTCACGCGTGCACTCCTCCAACGCTGCGCGAAAGGCCACAACCGCCTCCTCCAGCCGCGCCGCCCCGCCTTCCCGCTCCCCGAGGGTTCGGAGCGCATTGCCAAGGTTGTTCTGCGTTCCTGCCCATTGAAGAGGAACCCGCTCGCGCGTCCATTCCTCGAGAGCGGCGCGATAGGCCCGAACCGCCTGCTCGAGGCGCGAGGTTCCGCGCCCTCGCTCGCCGAGCGTGTAGAGCGCAGCGCCGAGATTGCTTTGCGTCATCGCCCAGCCGAGCGGAAGCCGCTGCCGCGTCTTTTCCTCCAGTGCCGCGCGATAGGCGTTTACCGCCTGCTCGAGCCGAGCCGTCCCGCTCTCCCGCGCTCCGAGCCTGTAGAGCGCATTGCCGAGATTCATTTGCATCGTCGCCCAGGCGAGCGGAACCCGCTCGCGCGCATTTTCCTCTAGCCCTGCACGAAAGGCTGCGGCCGCCTCCTCGAGCCGCGCGGCCCCGCCCTCGCGTTCGCCGAGCATTCCAAGCGCGACGCCGAGATTGGTCCATGCGGCGCCGCGTGCGTCACCAGGCGAAGCCAGCGCCAGAAGTCTCCTGCGCAATGCGATCGCAGCTACGAGATGCACGTTGCTGCCGCGGTCCCTCCCATATTCGTAAAGCGTCTCCGCCTCCGACTTCAGGAGCGCCGCAGTCGCGGCCGCATTCGTCCCACGAATGGCGTCAGCCAGCGCCCAAATCGCGTCCACCGCGGCTTCGCCGTCGTAAGACGCCAGGGCAATGTCGCGCTCGCGATCATAGAGCGCCGTCTGGCCCGCGACGTATCGCTCGCGGCGCTCTTCCTCCTCACGCCGCATCAACTCAGCCGCCGAGCGCAGGGTGGCGCAGGCGAGGCGAGACTGACCCTTGTCGACCTGCTCCTTCGCGCTCGCCAAAGCACGGCCGACGATTTCGTCGAGATTGGTTTCGACCGGTCGTCCAGCGATCTCCTTTTCATAGATCTCGATCGCGTTCAGCACAGCCTGTTTCATACCGTCGAGATCGAGTGCTGTGTCGCCGGCCACTCGCTTGGCCATCTCTTTGATAAATCCTTCGGCGACGTGACGCGCCCGCGCCTCCTCGTCGACCAGCAGAACTCAGGATCGCCCCGAGAGCAATATGCTTGGCGAGATCGTCGGGGTTCTCGAACTCGCAGCCCGGATAGCGATTGAAGGCCTTGAGCTGCGCGAGATGCGCCGCTTGCGAGGCGCGCGAACCATCGGTCGGCGCGTGCTTCGGCCCGCGCGGCGCGGTCGGCGCCGCCTTCGCGATCATGAGCGGTTTCTTGTGATAGAGCGCGAGCCACGCCTCCCACTGCGTATAGGGAATGGCCGCGCGGTCTGCGAGCGCGCCGCCGAGCGGCGGCAGGCGCTGGGGGAGATCGGGATATTTGGCGACCAGCGCTTCCTGCTGGCCTGCGTCCGCCGCGGCGCCGCACATCTCGCCGACCAGATGCACCACCGCGTCGCAGTGCGCGACATAGGTGTCGAGCTTGTCGAGGGTGTCGCCGCCGAGGTCCTTGAAGCGCTCCTGCACCTTCACCGCGACGTCGTGCCGCGTCAGATCGCCTTCGAGCTTGACGCGGTAAGCGCCGAACTCGTCCGTCACCGTCGACAGAAAGACGCTGATCGACATGCGCCGACGTTATTTGAGCGCCGCCGCCCTGTCACATGGCCGATCTGGTTGGAGCACGCCCGCGCGCAGTCTTATACAATTATGATGGGTTTTTTGGGCAAAGACGTCAGAATAGTGGCGAAGTCAAGATCGGAGCGCCTGCGGAAAGCGTGAAACCAATCGCACAATTATGCGCGATTCGTTCCCTGTTCCGTGACAAAAAGCTCCCTGTTCGCGACAGAACTCTCCCTGTTCCGCAAAACAAATCCCCTGTTCCGCTCCAGGTTTATCTGGTTGTTCTTAGGGCGTTTCGTCCCTTCACGCCCGCCAGGGGAAGGTCCAGGTCTCGGTCAGCGCCTTGGCGCCGGCGCGGAGGAAGACGCGCAGGTCGGCGCTTTGGCCCGGGTCGACCGCGACGTCGACGCCGGCGCGGAAGCCGCGGATATGGGTGTTCGGAGTGAGGAAGGTGCGCAGGATCCGGCCAGCCGACGCCGTGGCGATCGTCTCGACCATCGACGGGTCGCTCATGTAGTAAGACAAGTCGCCGCCGGAGAAATCGATGAGGAAGCGCGTCGCGCCCCGTGGGGGCGCAGGATCAGGGGCGCCGAGGGCGCGCGGCGCGACCCGGAACGTCCCGACGGTGCGGCCGCCAGGCGTCAGGCTCTGATCCATCGCCAGCGAGGTGATGCGATAGCCGTAGGCGAGCGACTTGCCGGCGTCGAGCCCGTCCTTCGGCGCCCACGAGGCGACGATGTTGTCGTTGGTCTCGTCGCTGGTCGGCAATTCGACCAGCTCCACCCTGCCCTCGCCCCAGCCTTCATGCGGCTCGATCCAGTAGCTCGGCCGCAGTTCGTAAGCGAGATCGAGATCCTCGTAGTCGCTGAAATTGCGGTCGCGCTGCAGGAGGCCGAACCCGCGCGGGTTGTTGTCGAGGAAGACTGAAATGCTCGGCGCGGCCGGATTGCTGAGCGGCCGCCAGATCCATTCGCCAGCGCCGGTGTGCATGAGAAGGCCGTCGAAATCATGCAGTTCGCCGCGGAAGTCGTCATGGAAGCGCCGGTCGGCCTTGCCGACAAAATACATCGACGACAGCGGCGCCAGTCCGAGCGCCGGCGTCGCCTTGCGCGCGAACAGGGTGACGTTGGCGTCGATCACGCTCTCCTGATCTGGCGTGAGGTCGAAGCGGAAGGCGCCGGTCACCAATTCGCTGTCGAGCAGCGCATGAATGACGACGTGCCCGGCCATGGCGTCCGGCGTCTCGATCCAGAATTCGCGAAAGAACGGGAAGTCCTCCTTGAGAGTCGGACCGACGCTGATCGCCAGAGCCCGCGCCGACAGGCCGTAGCGCTGGCCGCGGCCGAGAAAGCGGAAATAGCTCGCGCCGAGAAATGCGATCACTTCGTCCCAAACATGCGGCGCGTTGAGAGGAAAGCGCAGGCGAAAGCCGGCGAATCCGAGATTGATCGGCAGGGTGCTGTCGATCTTGGTGCGGCCATAGTCGAAGAGATTGGCGGCATAGGGGATCGGCGCCGGGATGCCGTCGCGCAGGACGTTGACAACCACCGGACGCTTATAGAGATGCCCAAGATGGAACAGTTCGAGGCGGAAATTGGCCCCTTCCTGGCCGAGCAGCGGCTTGTCGGATTTGAAGCGGATGTCGCGCCAGGCGTCGAAACCGAGGTTCGTCAAACCATCGGGCAGAGTGGGAATCGAGCCGTTGAACGGCGCGGCGGCAAGGTCGCGCGCCCGCTTGACCACATCAGGATAGCCGAACGGCGCTGGCGCGCCGGGCGCGGGCTGCGGGGCGTCGGCCTGGGCGGCAGCAGGCGCAATGAAGCGAGCGCCCGAAGCCGTCACAAGGCCGACGAGCAGCGCCCGACGGGTCAGATCGTGCGTGACCGTCATTCAGGCTGGGCGGTGAGGTTGGGCGGTTCGCCGGGCGCGCACCATGAGACAGGCCGGCGCGCGCCAAGCGCCGTTATGGCCACGGTGCGAATGGGCCGGAGCCGGGGTTGGTGGTGTGCACGATCGCTTCGATCCCCATGCTGAAATTCGAAGTGATCTGATAATTGACGCCGACGCCGAAGGTTCCGACCGCCTGCACCGCGCCAGGGCCGGAAAACACGCTGTTGATGGCGTCGCTGGCGTTGAACGCGCCGCTGCCGAACCGGGTCGGGCGGACGAGATCGACTCCGGTGATGACGTAGGGCGTGACCTGCCCAAATCTGTAGCCAACGATGGCCGAACCGCCGGCGAAAGCGCCGCCGGAATACTGAGAGAATCCAGGGCCCGACTGAAGATAGGGCATATAGCCGGTCGAAGCCTGCACCCCCATCATGATGCCGTTGTCGAACACATGCTCGTAGCTCAAGTCGGTCTCGCCGCCGACCCCGCCCTTGACGCCCTTGCCGCCCCAGACCGAAATGCCCGCCCCAACGGAGAGTCCGGCCCAGGGATCGGGCGCGGCATCGGCTGCGCCCGGGCCAAGCGCCGGATAGTTCGACGGCGCAGTCGGCAGGTCGGCCGCAGCGGCCGGCGCGATCCGGGGGCAAACCGCAGCTACGGCAGAAAGACAAGCGATGACGACGCGCATGGCCCCACTTCTATCACAGGTCCATGCGCCATGCATTGCGGTTTCGACTGCGGCATATTGATGGCCGATGCGCGAACCGCTGAGGTCCCGCCTGAGGAGTCCACGACCCGATGCGAAATTGTCCGGCGGCTGCGCTGGACAAGGCGCGGCGCGACCGCCTATAAGCCGGGATCCGCTGCGTCTCGACGGCGTCAGCCGCCCAGGTAGCTCAGTTGGTAGAGCATGCGACTGAAAATCGCAGTGTCGGTGGTTCGATTCCGCCCCTGGGCACCATTCGACTTCTACCCTATTGATTTGACTAGTGTCATTTCCCGCACTTTCGGGCGGGTGCGGGACTTATGTTCTCGCTTTCACCCGCTCGGCCGCCGCCAACGACAGGCGCTCGCGGTTCGCGGATCGCGTGTAGCGCGCTGCCATTTTGCGGCCCGTCCACCCGAACTTGGCGTCAAGCTCGGCGTCGCTATAGCCGTCCATAGCATCGGCCGTAGCCGCCGCCTTTCGCAGCCCATGAGCGGACTTACTCACGCCGGCCTCGTTGGCCCAAGTGCGGAAGACATTGCCGAAGGCTTCCTTAACCATCGGCTTGCCGCCGACGCCGATGATGAACGTCATATCGCCGACTGGCCCGGCCTGGACGGCTTCGGCCAGCGCATCGGACATTGCTACCGCGACTCGTTCGCCCGTCTTCTCGGTCCCAATGCGGATGACGCTATCCTTGACGTGCTGGCGCCCAACGCGAACAGCATCGCCGCGCCGTAGGCCCGTCTCGCGCAAGACCTCGAAGCCGACCCGCTGCCTGGTCCCGAGCGGCCAGCGGGCGCGGTAGGCGGCCACGTCGTCATCTGTCCAGGGCTCGAAGCCCTCGGTCGCGACCTCGACGATCTTCACGCCTTCGGTCGGATTCGTTTTCACGTGTCCGGCTTCGAGCGCCCAACGGAAAAACCCGCGCAGCGCCTTGACGAACATTCCGGCCGCCGCTGGCGTTGCTGATCGCTTGTCCCTGCCGGCCGCGATGTCGCCTCGTTTCCAGTCCCGCAGCGGCGAACCTCCGACCGCGGCTTCGATATGCTTGAACACGTTCGCCCGTTGGCGGCGCGTTGCCGGTGACAGAGCGAGCCATTCCTGCGACTGTTTGTAGAGCGCCAGGCCCCACGCAAACGATGCTTGAGCATGTTCGCGGCGGGCTGCGCGAGCGCCCTTTAGCGCATCGTCATAGGCCCGCATGAACTCGACCGAACCGAACTCGCCGGGGATTCGGACTCGCGGTCCTTTACCTCGCCTGAAATACCAGACCGGCTTTAAATGGCGTGTGATCTCATGGTGGAGGAACGGCGGGAGCTTGCGACGCATGTTGGCACCTACGGTATGACTTGAAGGCCTCGCGAAAATACATGCTCGGGCGCCGCGTCCTTGGCGACGGGGGGCTCGCCACGGAACAGGTGAATCACGTTGCTCTCGATGGCGACGCGCCACGCCGGGCTAACGGACTCAGCTGCGCGAATGGCGCGGGCAATTGCGGCCTGCGGGACGGCAACGAGACGACGGTGCCTCGGTCTCGGCGGGACATTAACTTCGGAATCGGTCATGAGCGCCTCTCTAGAAAATCCAGGCGGAGGGTTGTGTTGCCGACGCGGCTCTGATATGGTTTCTATCAGAACATGGCAGCCATGTCAATAGAAATTCTATCAATGGAGTCCGAATGATCGGGACTCGCCAGATTAAGGCCGCCCGGGCGCTCCTCGGATGGTCGCAGGAGGACCTCGCCAACCATTCGGGAGTCTCCTATCCCACCATCGCGCGCCTTGAGGCGGTGGATGGCGCGCTTGGAGGGCGCCCCGAAACGGAAGCCAAGATCGTCAGGGCGTTGGTTTCGGCAGGCGCGGTGTTCATGGGCCCTGGCGTTGCACTCAAGTTGAAATCAACGGGGGACCGAGTTAGTTATGGCAGCGAAGAGGTCCCGCCCGATTTCAAAGTCGCGCCAGGAGAAATAGGCGTGGTCTGCGAGACTGAGAAACCTCCGATTAAGCGGGGGCTTGACGGTTTTCCTAGAATCCGGGTCCGCTTTGGAGATCATGAAACCGGTTGGATTCCCCAGCATTCGGTGGAATACGAGCGGCTCGACCCCGCCTATGTCGACCGTCACGTCGCCCAAATCATTGCTGGCGGCGAATGGGGAATGTTTCGTCGAACCGATGACACCCGGCATGACGCATCGCCCGTCGAGCAAGATAATCGGCCCCCGTTATCGCAGACCCGAACGGGGCGGTAGGACACGCCGGCCGCGGCGCCTCATCGCATTTGATGCAGTTCAATTCCTGACCGAGCCGGCTTGCGCGCCCTTCCTCGGTCGTGACCCAAGGCCGCTCCGCAATGGGCGGCGTGTGGCGGACGTGCTGGTCGTGTCCGCACTCAAGCTCGGCGACCCAATGGTTCTCGGCGTCGAGATGGTAGCCGACAATTTTTCGCTTCATGCGGCACTTTGCGCTGCCTGCATTCACCGGCAATCACTTGGACAGACGCCGTTGTCCACAGCGCCGATATCCGGACGTTGACAATTTCCCGGCTCAAATCCGATACTCACTGCGTCGGCGAATCGGATGATTCGCGCGGCATCACGCAATAAGGGTCGCCGGACGGCGGCACCTCGGAGACCATGAACATGACCATCCAAACGCTTGTGCTGCGTCCCGTTTTTTCGCGACGCATTCCCGATCCGGTCTTCCAAACCAACCCAGCCATCCATCATCACATCTTCTACGTGCCGGCGCACACTCTGATGCCGGACATCTCCTATGGACCTAACGCGCGGAAACCGAACACGCGGAAGCAGGTCTATAAACGGGTCGACGATAGCCTTCAGAATGTCGACTGCCTGGAGAACACCTTCCACCTCAAGAACCTAGGAATCGTCATCAACGCCAGCGCCGTCAGGCGAGTGCGGGAGGATCAATATCTCATCGATCTGCCCGACCCGGAAGTGCATGGCGTGCTGAACGGCGGCCATACCCTTGATCTCATTGTTAAGCGCATCAGCGATGGCACGATCGAGAAGGGTCAGTTCATCAAGGTCGAGGTTCGAACCGGCGTGCCCGCCGAGTGGCTCGCGGAGATTGCGGGCGGTCTCAATACCACTCTCCAGGTCGATGACATGTCCTTGGACGATCTCAAGGGTGCCTTCGAGTGGATCAAGGAGGAACTGCGGGGGGAAACGTATTTCAAGGACATTGCGTGGAGTGAGAACGATCCTGGCGCATATGATGCGCGCGACCTGGTCAGCCTGCTGACGTGTTTCGACATTGAGCGTTACCCCAACGAGCAATCTGGGTCGCACCCGATCGAAGCCTACGAAAAGAAATCCAAGGCGCTCGATGTCTTCCGCGACGATTTCGAGCAGAATCACGGCAACGAATTTGTGAAGCTCCGGCCTATCCTGAAGGACATTTTGCGGCTGCACGACATGATTCAGTATGAGTTTGCTATCGTCCACAACACCAGCGGCGGCAAGGCCGGGCATCTGAGGATTATGGACACGAAGGAGGAAAATGCGAAGACGCAGTTTCCCTTCTTCTTCACGGGCAAGAAGGCGAGGATGCGGCTTCAAACCGGGGCGCTTTATCCGATTCTTGCCGCGTTTCGGTGGATGGTCGAGACGGGTCCCGATGGCGCATACCGCTGGCGCGGCGGCTTCAAGGCTGTTGAGCAGCGATGGAAGGAGATTGGTCCCGACCTTGTCCGCAAGACCGTTGAGCGTGGCAAGGAATTGGGCGGCAACTCCAACGCTATCGGCAAGAGCCGAACGCATTGGGAGACCCTGCATCAGACGGTCGGGTTCAGCGTTCTGATGGCGAAGACCGCCGCGTCCTCGAACCGCTGATCGGACGTGACGGCTACCATTGAAACGCAGCCGTTTACGGCAAACGTTACCTTGCTAGCCCGCCTGTCATTGCGATTGGATTGCGACGCCGGCCGCCTCGTCTTTTCGGGGCGGCCGGCGATGAATCAGTCGGCAGCCGATCGTTCGCAACGGGCCAAGTGGCGAGCGAGCTTCTCACGGCACGTTGGGGAATGCCCGGCCCTCCGCAGTTCGGCGGCGCGCCTGTCACGAATATCCGCAACCTTAGAAGCGCACTGGCGGCGATGGCTCGTGGTCCGTCCTTCTCATCGTCGGATCCACCTTAACCGGCTGTCTCAGGAACCGGGACCTGCTCAAGTTTCGTAGACAAAACCTCTAGCGACTGCCCCATCCGCTCGCTCCTATGAGCCGCAAAGCGAGAAGGAGTACAACCGCTCCAATGGTGGCGTTGATCGTGAGACCGATAATGCCGGAGCCGAAATGAACTCCGAGCCGATGGAGAAGCCAGTCGCCGATGAGAGCGCCAACAATGCCAATAGCCACGTCGCCGACGAGACCGAAACCGTTGCCCCGTATAATCTTGCCCGCCAACCACCCGGCAATGATCCCGACGACCAAAATGACAATCAACCCTTCGCCCGACAGATGCATGCGTTCCGCTAGCCCCTCGCTTTGATTCGCCACGCCGTTCGCAACACTGCAAAGAAATCAGGCTGAAAACAAACCTACAGGCCTGCGCGACCTCGCGAGGTTGGGTCTCGTTGAGCGTACCCGCCTGCGAAGAAGGCTACGACGGAATAAGTAAAGATTGCCGCTCGTCACAAACTTCTCCGGCAGGTAGTCAAATCCGCCTTATCAGCGACGGGATGTGGCTTCGGCCGCCGCAGGTATGATCGCGTCGCCCCGGCGCGAGCGCAGTTCGGCCGGACCCGTCCTGTTCCCCAGATTGCGGGCCGTATTGATCAGCGCGAGATGCGAAAAGGCCTGCGGAAAATTGCCGAGCTGGCGCCGGTCCGACGGATCGTATTCCTCGGCCAGCAGCCCCACGTCGTTGCGCAACGCCAGCAATCGCTCGAAGAGGTCGCGCGCTTCCTCATCCCGGCCGAGCATTGCGTAATTGTCCGCAAGCCAGAAGCTGCAGGCGAGGAACGCGCCTTCGCCCGGCGGGAGCCCGTCGGTCCCCGTTACGGTGTCGTAACGTATCACGAATCCGTTGCGCACGAGCCCGCGCTCGATCGCCGCGACTGTGCCGTGAACCCGAGGGTCCTCCGGCGGCAGGAAGCCGACAAGGGGAATGAGCAAAAGACTGGCGTCGAGCGTCCTTGCGCCGAAAAATTGGACAAAGGTGTTGCGTGCGGCATCGAAGCCGCGAGAGCACACCTCCTCATGGATCGCCGATCGGATGGAGCGCCAGCGCTCGAGCGGGCCGTCGAGTTCGAATTCCTCGATCGACGCACGGCGCGATCGAACGCGACCCATGCCATCACCTTCGAATGCGTGAAGTGCTGAGGACCGCCACGAACCTCCCAGATTCCTTCATCCGGTTCGGGCCAGATCTTCTCAAGATGGGAGACGAGCGCGCATTCGAGGTCCCAAGTCTCTGCGCTCGTGACGAGACCCGCACGGCGCGCGACGTAGAAGGCGTCAAGCACTTCGCCGTAGACGTCGAGCTGGAGTTGCCCGACAGCAGCGTTGCCGACGCGCACGGGGCTTGCCCCTTCATAGCCCGGCAGCCAGGGAATCTCGTACTCATCGAGCCGACGCTCGCCGGCGACGCCGTACATCGTCTGGACGACGTCCGGCGAACCGGCAACCGCGCGCAGAAGCCATTGGTGCCATGCCTTCGCCTCATCGAGAAAGCCGGCGCCGATCAGGGCGAGAAGAGTAAACGTTGCGTCGCGAAGCCAACAGTACGTCCTCCTGTTTAGAAACCCACGGGACGACGGAGCCGTAGTCGAAGCGCACCACGAGCTCCATCCGCATTGCGACCTCGCCCTGTAGCCCTCGGACCAAACGCAACAGATCGGACGCGCCGTCCCGTCGAGACATGAAATCTGCGAGGCTTACGGCGCCATGTTCAGTGCGAAACGCCGTTTCGAGAATGAGCGTGTCGCCCACGTATCGGCGCGAGATCCGGACGTCACTCGCCTCGGGCGCGATGAGCCATCGTCCGTGCTTGGCTTCGCCAAGCAGCGCGCAGAAGCATGCGCTGCTATCGAAGCGGGGCAGGCCCAGCCAGTCAATCGAGCCGTCGCGCCCAACTAACGCGAGGGTCTCGCAATTGCCGATAACGGCGTAATCCTCGATTCGGCTTGGCATCAGGGCTCGGACAACGCGGTGAACGAGACAATGTAACCTCCTGCGAAGGGTTACTCGGCCGGGGCGGCGTCCCTTATCTCCACCTCGCCGAGTACCAGCTGTCCCTATTTGAGACGATCGCAGCAACCATCGCAAATCGACCCGGAAGTGGAAGTTAGTCGCGAGCGATTTAACGTCGGGACTCGTTCGTTATGCCCTCCGTGACGCCGTCGGCCACTGACGCATAAGTCGCACAGCTGAAATCCCGTGATCCCGGTCGGACCAGACCCGAATGCAACGATGCGAATTCGGGACCGGCTGGCGGTTCATGCCGGGGGTCTGCGAGCGGCGAGCTCGAAACGGGCGCCGGGTTTGCAGGCGCCGGAGCATCGGGATTGGCCGTCCCAATCGTTCCGGTTCGCGTCGCCGCCGCCTCCTCGATAGGCGGTTTGGTCCAGAGGTGGTCGTGGACGAGGACGCCCGCGGCAAGCGTCGCGAGGAGCGTTATGGGCACGATGAGCGTCGATTTCATGATCGTGGTCGGACTCTGTCGTCGATCCTGCCGAAAGAGTCCTAACCATGTGTTTCACCCGGATCGAATGGATGGTTCCAGCAAGAAGCGGTTTGATTCTTGATGGACAAGGGGAGCCGGGAATCGCGGGAAAGCCGACCTTGGATGAGGGCGTCGGTTGCACTAGGCACCAGTGCGCGGGGCCGGTAACGGAGCATTACCGCGATTGCTATAGAGTAGCTTTTGAACTGGTCCAGTGCGTCGTAATATTCGTCTTGCGGCGCGCGCGGGGAAGGGCGGGGGACAAAGCGAATGCTGTCTAGGCTCAAGCGGCTGGTTTACCGGCCCGTTGGCTGTGTGGCGCTTGCGATGGCCGCGTTTGTCTCGGGTTGCGGCGGCGGCGGCCCGCTGGAATCTGACCGGGCTTCTCGGATAACGTCTTTTCGGGCAGTCATCTCAAGCCAAAGGACTACCCGATCCACGGCATCGACGTGTCCAAGTTCCAGGGCGATATTGATTGGAACGCAGTCGCCAACAGCGGCGTCAAATTCGCCTGGATCAAGGCGACTGAGGGCGGCGACCAGGACGCGCGCTTTCAGGCGAACTGGGAGGGGGCCAAGGCCGCCGGCATCCCCCATGGCGCCTATCACTTCGTCTATTGGTGCCGCCCGCCGCTCGAGGAGATCCAAATCTTCGAACAGAATGCGCCGGTCGAGGACGACGCGCTCCCGCCGGTGCTCGACGCCGAGGCGACGCCAACCTCACCGACCTGCCGCCGCCGTGTC
Source organism: uncultured Alphaproteobacteria bacterium (assembly GCA_963767245.1). GTDB lineage: Bacteria > Pseudomonadota > Alphaproteobacteria > Rhizobiales > Beijerinckiaceae > Roseiarcus. Next base: position 41,681 of record CAVYDG010000001.1, on the reverse strand, counting down.
ACCCAAGACGAGGCCATCGCCGACATGCAGGTCATGCTGCGGGAGATGGAGCGCCATTACGGCAAGCGGCCGATCATCTATACGACCGTCGATTTCTATGAGGCGCATCTTTCCAACGGCGCATTGATGGACTATCCGATCTGGGTGCGCTCGACCAAATACCATCCTGCCGTGAAGTACGGCTCGCGCGCCTGGCATTTCTGGCAGTATCAATCCGACGGCCGGGTCCCGGGCATCGGCGCCAACGTCGACAAGGACGCCTTCTACGGCACAAAGGAGCAGTGGGACGCCTTCCTGGGGGAGCCGGGTGTGCGCCCCGCGCAGACCGGGGCCACAAGGCCCGCACCTGCTTCTACGCCCCTGCAGACGGCGGCCGCGAAGCCGCAGGAGGCCGAGCCCGCCACCGCCCCCGCGGAATAAGCCGACGTCGGGCGCGCTTTTTGAAACGCGGCGCGAGGTTCACAAGTCTTGGAGGGGCAAGCGAGGGCGCGCGTCTCTGAAAATTGCGCCTACACTCGCATGTTGTGGCGTACATCTCCCCGGCGTTCACGGCGCGCCTCGCCGGCCGTTTTATTGTCCCGTGTCAGCCTACCCTCGTTGACAAGCCGAGTAACGCCTCGGCTGGCTGCATGAGGCCAAGCACGACCCATCAACCGACCGGCAAGGCGTTCGCCAAGCTTGAAAGCGCCATCCAGTTCGCCGAGGAGAAACTGGTATGAACTCTCCGGCAGTGTGAGCTGGCTTCTTGGCCACAGTCGAGGCGGCCCACCCGGAACCCCCGCAACGCATCGCCGGCGAGACGCTGATGCTGGAGCGAAGCACAGTAAGTTAACCGGGATTGTGGCGAAGAGGATAACGGCGGCTGGCCGAACGCAGGAATGGGCGGAAATAGCCTTCTGGCAGCGATCCTAATGGGTCGAGAGCAGCCGTTGCAGATTGGCTCTTGTGGCGGGCCAAGCCCGCTAAAACCGCCAACAGCTCGTTAAATCAAAACATACTGCTTGCGCTACAAACTAAGGCGCGGCGTCAACCTCCCGCCGCCGCCGCAAGTTGTTTGACGAGTTCTGAGCTGATTTTGGGGGTCGGGGTCAACCCGTGCGCACGCTCGAAATGGCGAAGGGCCCGCCGGGTGGCGCCATCTTCGACGCCATCGGACCTGACCGCATATCCGAGCTTCGCGAGCGCGATCTGGGCAGTGCGCACGAGGGGCGATCCGTCGTCGGGCTTGCCGCCCAAGAGAGCGCCGATTTGATCGGGCCCGAGCGCGGCGGAACGTCGTTCGTGGTTGGGCGCCAACGATTGATGCTGCTTGTCCTGCGCGGCGGGCGCGATTGAGGACGTTGTGTCAGGCGCCGATGTTTGGCTGGCGCGGGATATGTCCCCTGCAGGGGGCGCGCCGCCGGAGGCCGTGCTGTACTCCGAGGTCGGCGTTGGGGGCGCATACGGGGGGACTGGCTCGGCTGTTCCTGCAAGAGCAGCCGTGCTCGCGGAAGCCGGCAAGGGATCGTGAGCCACTGAAGCGAGAAGCGGCGCCGGATGCCGCCCCATCTGCAGCAGAAGCGCATTGGCGCCGATTCCCGCGACGAGCGTCGCCATGCCTGCGCTGATGTAGATTTGCCTGGGCGTGGCCAAGGCAATTTCCATCAGCAGCCGCACGACCCCGCGGGCTGCCGACCCCAGCAAGGATGCAGTATCGTGAGCGCGCATGAGGGCTTCAAACAAGCGTGGTTTCCACAAGAGTTGATTTGCAAGGGTCCGGAAGGCGGCTTTATTCCGGCCCGCCCAGAGTGGACGGAGCGTGCGAAGAGTCGCGGAACAGCTTCGATTCCAGGAATTGCCCATATGGTCGTCAATCGATAGCGACGACTTGTTAACCCATTGCTAAGGTTAGAGGCGTGAGGGGCGAACACAGCCGTCCAAATTTTTTTGAGGGCGCGTACCTACCTTTCGACAAACCCTCCTGGCTTCTCGTTGCCGCTGCAGCGAAGGACTGCGACGCTAGAAATATGGTAGATTGTCAGTTGGTCGCCGCCAGCGATGTGTAGCCTTGCCGCACACCACTAAGGGCAAGCAGAAAGAGTCAATTTATCGTGCGAGCAGTTAGGAACCGGAAGCTCACCAGCCAGATGATCGCGCGCGCGCCGAAAGGGCGCAGCACAAATCCCTTTCCAATCCGACTCAATCCTATCGCAGTTTGATCGCCGGATATACCGGAGAGATTAGGTCAAGCGATTCCAAGGCAAACATCGCGTTCTTGTTCGTTGCATTCATGATGGGTTCGGTCCTCTGGAACTACACGTCCCTTCCAAGTTACCTGCCGGTCCAGCTCGTGCTGCTGCCTTTCCTGGTCGTCTACCTGTCTTTGTTCATGGTGCTCTTTCCGCGTTATCCCAAGCGCGGGGCCAAGGGCTTCCGTGTAGCGCGCAATCTGACGCCCGCGGATTTCGAGTACGTCGCCCAGACTGGAGACGACGTCGAACAGTTGAAGCTGACTTGCGCAGTGCTGTCAGGCATTCTTTGGTGGAAGACTCAGTGCGTCCGCGTCGGCTTCCTGCTAGCGATCATCTGCGTGTTCCTGACTATGGTTCTGCTTCTATACGCCGCGCTCAAATGATGCTGGGCCCGCGCGCCGCGGGTGCGTCGGAGCGTTTGATGACCCGAGACAAGAACGCACAGTTGCGCAATCTCATCGCCGGCTACGGCGACTCGATGCGTCTCAGCGACATCAAGGCACTGATAGCAGTGCTATTCGTGGCCATCATGATGCTGACAGTTGTCCAGTACCGAGAGCGCTATCCCTGGTATCTGAGCGTGCCGGTCATCCTGACGCCGTTCATGATCATTTATCCTAGCTTGCTGATCTCAGTTTATCCGCGATTTCCCCGCGCCGGGCGGAAGCGTTTCCCAATCTGGCGCAATCCTGATCCGGAGGATTTCGACTTCGTCGCCGACACTGAGGCCGAGCTCGAGGGGCTTCCCGCGTTATGTGCGGGTCTGTCGCGCATACTGTGGTGGAAGAACATCACCCTGCTGACCGCCGATGTTCTCGCGATGGTCTGCATCGCGGCGGCCGCGATCCTGTTGTTCGTCGGCTGGTTCTGAGCGCGCCCCCGATCTTCATCATGGCTATCCGCGACAGGCTCGGTTCCTCCTCCGCGTCGGCGGCCGTGCCTACCGAGCCAGGGCGGCAACGCCCCGCATCCCTTCCGCGACCAACCGCGCGACCTTCGCCTCATCCGCAGCGGCGTTGCCTGACCGCCACGAAGACTCGGTCTCGCGCTGCGGCCTCGCGGCGATGGTCAGATCCACCGCGGCGGCCGAACTAGTGATCCGGCCTCTGCGTTTTGCGCGAATGCGGTTGCGGACCACAAAAAATTCGCCGCATCGCGCCGCCGCGAATCCTCGTTGTGAAGCAGCATGGCAATGTCAGTGCGTGTAGCCGCAGCGGCGGCGCTGCCGCCGGGCGCCGAGGACGCGATCGCAGGCGACCTTTCTACTCAAGCGGCGCGCCTCGTTTCGCCCCTACAGCGCCAGCTCGTGGCCCTCATTCGCCACCATGAGACCAAGGCCGTCCGACGATCCTGTGATGAATCCACGCGCCATTGCCGGTCCTCTAGTGGCCCTTCATGATCGCCGAGGCGGCCCTTCGGCTTCGCCACGCTGCGTGATCAGCCGCGCGCTGCGCTGGTCGCGCGCATAGATCCACAGCCAGTTGAGCGCGACGCTGAGGCGGTTGCGGACGCCAATCAGGAAATAGATATGGGCGAAGCCCCACAGCCACCAGGCCAGCGCGCCGCGGAGCTGGATCCAGCCGAAGTCGATCACGGCGCGCCGCTTGCCGATCGTCGCCAAGTCTCCGGCGTGCTTGTAGCGGAAAGGTGGCGGTGCCCGGCCAGCAAGCCTCGCCCGGATCACTTTCGCAACATAGGCGCCCTCCTGCTTGGCGGCCGGTGCAATGCCCGGAACGGGCCGTCCGTCCAGGCGAGCAACCACCGCCGCGTCGCCGATGGCGAAGATCTCAGGATGGCCCGGGACGGTGAGGTCCGGCGCGACCTCGAGGCGCCCGACTCGATCGGCCGGCGCTTCGAGCCATTGCGCGGCCGGCGACGCCTGCACGCCGGCCGCCCAGATGACCGTCGCCGTATCAGGGTCTTGCCGCCGTAAACAACGCCTTCGCCCGTGCATCCGGTGACCGCCCGGCCGAGCTCGACCTCGACGCCGAGCCTTTCCAGCGAGCGCTTCGCGTAAGCCGAGAGATCCTCCCTTAAGGCGGGAAGCGCCCGCGGACCCGCCTCGATCAGCACGATCCGCGCCTTGCGCGTGTCGATGTTGCGGAAGTCGGCGGGCAAAGTGGCTCGCGCGAGTTCCGCGATCGTTCCGGCGAGCTCGACGCCGGTCGGGCCGGCGCCGACAATGACGAAGGTCATGAGCGCCGCCCGCTTCTGCTCGTCTGCCTCGCGCTCCGCTCGCTCGAAGGCGAGGAGAATGCGGCCTCTGATGGCCGTCGCATCTTCGAGCGTTTTCAGGCCCGGCGCGAACGGCTCCCAGTCATCATGGCCGAAATAGGCGTGTCGGGCCCCGGTCGCCAGCACCAGCGTATCGAAGTCGACGATCGAACCGTCATCGAGCCGAACGCCCCGCGCGTCTTTGTCGATGGCCTCGACGGAGGCGAGCAACGTCATGACGTCCCGGCGGTTGCGCAAGAGATGCCGGATCGGCCACGCGATCTCCGACGGTGCGAGCGACGCGGTCGCAGCCTGATAGAGAAGCGGCTGAAACAGATGATGATTGCGGCGGTCAACCAGAGTGATGCGCACCGGCCCTCCGGCGAGCCGATGAACGGTTTCGAGCCCGCCGAATCCGGCGCCAATCACGACCACATGATGAGGGCTTGGCGGCATCCGTGTCGACATCGACTGCGATCCTCGGCGGCTGCCGAGATATCGGCGCCGCAAACAGGCGCCGCCTCGCGGCGCCGCTCAAGGTCAATGTCGTGCGGTCTTGTCGTTCACGCAATATCGTTGGGGGAGAAGGCGGTGGAGCAAGGCGGTGGTCATTTTCGGATCGCCAAAGACACTCGGCCATTCGCCGAAGGCCAGATTAGTGGTCACGATGATCGATGTGCGCTCAGAGAGGAGGCTGATCAGGTGGAACAGCAGTTGTCCGCCGGCCTGGGCGCAGGGCAGCCGAGTTCGTCGAGAATGACCAAGTCGAGGCGCGTGAGATAGTCGGCGAGCCGCCCATGGCGGGTGGAGCGCCCGTTGGCCTCTAGCCGGGAGATCGACAGTGTTGAAGAAGCGGCCGCGCGAATGCAGCTATGCGCGATCGCGATCCCCAGGTGCGTCTTCCCGTTCCGGTTCCTCCGACCAGGACGACGTTTCGCCGCTGAGCGATGAAGACGTCCGCTGTGATTCCATCTGAAAGCGCGTTGCTCTAGCAGCGCGGATCAGGCGACCTCGCAATCGGGACCGCGGCCCTCGCCGCAAAAAAGGGCACTGCGCAGCGCAGTCTTCCAGCCGCTGGTGAGCGCACGAACGCCCTCGGCGATCGCGGAGCCAAAGCCGGTCGGACCATAACGGTCGATCGGCGCGAGATGCGCGTGGAGGTCCTCAATCTTAAGCCGCCGCGCGAGGGGCGCGTTCAGTCGGCGGACGTTCCGCGAGCCGGACATGGGCATGTCTCCAATGGGCATCATGGGCCTAAGCCTAGACGATCGGTCTGACTGAAATATGATACGAAGGAGGCGGGCTTAGGTTTCAGCGACCGGCGGCGCGGCCGCGCCGCCGCGATCAAGCGCCAAACGAAACAAGCGCGCCCGCGTTCGGGCCCACTCGCCTTTGTGGAACACCGGCGTCCGGGCCAATCTGCGGCGGTGCGGCGCTGGGGCGCGGGTTCAAGAGCCCGTGACAGCGGGGCCTTTGATGCGACCGCGATGCGGTGGACGACGGCTCGCGCAATTAGCGCACGGCTTTTTGGTCGGAAATTAGGCTGAAAATCACGGGGTTTTGAGAGACGCCGAGAGGCCTCAATTGTCGCGCGTTTAAAATAAGGCCGCGCGTGGCTTCCCACCGGTCGAAATGTTCCTCGAGAGCAATCGTGCGCATGGCGGGGGTCTTCTTCATAACGGCGAAATGAGCCCAGCGCACCTAACTAGCGCGCTAGCCGCCACGAGGGCGAGTGGACAGGAGGCAAAGCTCAATTCGCGGCCCTCACCCTTTGAAACTTCCCTAGGCCCCGCGGCCGTCGGCAACGCGGCCTAGAACATCGAGGGGTAGATGCGATTGACGAGAAGCTCAGAACGTGAACGAGTTCTCCACGCCGCCTCGCGACGTGTCGCGGGAGCGGAACACCCATTGGTTGGCGAGCGCCAAGTCGCTATTTGGAAGCGCTGTGGCTCCCCTGTGGGCGGCCTTGATCGCGCGCATCAATCAGAAGCTCGGTGGCAACGTCGGGTTCATCAAGCCGCAGATCTACGCTCTGGCCGCAATTCAGGTTTCAACGATATCACCATCGATGACAACAAGTGCACCTACAAGGGTCATCATAACGTTGGATACGCGGCGGCGGCGGGTTGGGACGCTTGCACGGGGTTGGGTACGCCTATCGGCACCGCTCTCGCGAGCCTGTTGAAGGTGCTCACTCAAGCGTCGGCGGCGACCACACGGCGGCCCGGGGCCAAGCGATCGGGGCGCGCATCGGCGGCCGGAAGGCGGCACGCCGGCGTCGGTAGGCCGCCGCGTTGAACGCGGCGCCAGTGTCGACCAGGGGGATAGCCGGCATCGTTCCGTGCAGCGCTTCGGCGACCGTGACATTGCAAGCGGGGACAACAACCCGTCGATCTCTTTGGCGGCGGCGAGGGCGCCGCGACCGATAACACGCCGCAGCCTGTTGCTGTCGCGAGCCTGTTCGCAAGGTCCGCTGCGCGCAAATAGCGGACATTCCCAACGGTGCGGCGAAGATCAATGTCCCGACGTTTGATCAGCGTCGACCTGACGATCAAAGGCCAGGGAATCGCGGCACCCGCTCCCCCTCCGACGCCGAGCGGCGCGAACCTCTACGATCCAGTCTCGCGCCGGGCCCATGTGGCGCGAAGGCATCACGAAAAAATGACTTTCCGGTAAGGTGAACCCCGGTCACAAACTGAAATGTCGGCCTCGACCGGCCAGATTGTCGTCCAGCGTCGCGGCTCGGGGAGTCACCGGCGCGTTGAGTTGCACCGCCCAAACACTGACCCCGCCACCAGGCCAAGGAGGTTCAGCGATGAACGCGAGCAGAGACTCCGAAGATATCAATCATCCTCGCCGCCGCTTTATCGGCGCCGCGGCCACGACTGTTGCAGCTGCGCGGTTCGGCATGGGTGGTTCTGCGGACGCTCAAACTGGCGCGCCGAAACCAAACCTGCCCGCAATCAAGCCGGGGACGAACACCGCGTTCGCGCCCCTCAAGCAGATCGACGCCGGCCCCCTAAATGTCGGATACGCCGAGGCCGGCCCCGCCGATGGCCCTGCAGTTCTTCTGCTGCACGGCTGGCCTTACGACATCTACAGCTTTGTCGATGTCGCCCCTCTGCTGGCGTCGGCAGGCTGCAGGGTCATCGTGCCCTATCTGCGCGGCTATGGGACAACGCGCTTCCTGTCAGGTGACACGATGCGCAACGGCCAGCAATCAGCAGTCGCGCTCGACGCCATCGACTTGATGGACGCACTCAAGATCGACAAGGCAACCCTCGCCGGTTTCGATTGGGGCGCTCGCACGGCCGATATTGTCGCCGCGCTTTGGCCCCAGCGCTGCAAGGCGCTGGTTTCGGTCAGCGGCTATCTGATCGGCGGCCAAGAAGGCGGCAAGGCGCCCTTGCCGCCGGCCGCCGAGCTTCAATGGTGGTATCAATTCTATTTCGCCACCGAGCGCGGCCTGGTCGGCTACGACAAGAACCGGCGCGACTTTTCGAAGCTCATCTGGCGGCAAGCCTCGCCCAAATGGGACTTCGACGACGCCACGTTCGATCGCAGCTCGGCGGCCCTCGACAACCCTGACCACGTCGCCATCGTGATCCACAATTACCGCTGGCGGCTCGACCTCGCCGACGGCGAGCGGAAATACGACGATCTGGAAAAGAAACTCGCCCAGGGGCCCGTAATCACCGTTCCCACGATCACTATGGAAGGCGACGCCAACGGTGCGCCCCATCCGGAACCCGCGGCTTATCGCAGCAAGTTCTCGGCTAAATATGAGCACCGGCTCATCTCGGGCGGCGTGGGGCACAACCTACCTCAGGAAGCCCCACATGCCTTTGCCCAAGCGATCGTCGACGTCGCCGAAGTCTGACCGAATTTCGCGCGTTCCGCCGAGCCGAGATTGGTCCATGAACAGCTCTCGATCTTGACGTTCGAAGCTCTTCCGGACGAAGGCACGCCCCCATCCAAATGGCACAATGAGACTCGCGTGGGATGAACTCGGCCACGAATGTCCGGTGTACTTGGATTCGGGGAGTCGCCTCAAACGTCTCAAATGCGCAAAAAGCGGACGTTCCGGAACGACGTGGCGAATGAATTCGATCGACCCGGAGGCTGGCGCGAATTCCGTTCCCTGAGCGCACGCCGTTGAGCCTGTCGCGACTCTGCACAGCGAATACTCGTTGTCGACGCGCGAGCCCAAAGACAAGATCATTCCCGCGCTTGAGAAATTCGGGATCCGAATGGTTACGTTCAGCCCGCTCAGGGGTTTCTGACCGGCACGATCGATACTTGCACAACATCGGATGAACGCGAGACGCAACGAAACGTCCGCGACTAGCGCCGGTGCGCGTTAACGACTGCCTCTAATTTGACGGCGCCCTCACAGCGGCAACCGCTCCCCTTACATCTGACGGCCGCATGTCGAAGTGGGCGCGAAAAAGATTGCTGAAATGGGACGAACTGCTGAATCCCATTGAATAGGCGATTTCCGTGATTGATTGGTGCGCGTGCTGCGGGGCGATCAAAAGATCGTGGCACCGTTGCAATCGCCGGAGCCGCAGCCATTCCGAAGCCGACATGCCCACAAGCCGGAAAAGATGATGGAGATAGCGCAGCGATATCCCGTTCTTCCGCGCAATCGTGGTCAGCGACAGATTTGGATCCCCGAGATTGGCTTCAATATACGATTTGACCGAGCGCAGGCGCGCAAGCTGGATGCTCTGTTCGTCGCTTGATTGGCGATCGGGTTCGGAATTCAGCGCCAGGGCGATGAGGTCCATGAACTGCTCGCCGAGCCTCGATCTCGAGGTCTCGTCCAGGCCGCCGCTCTCGATCGCGATGGTCGCGCAAAATTCGGCGGCGATGCGGCCAAGCCCGCGCGTGAGATCGAAATGCTTGAGCTGCGGCGGGCGACCGGCGTCGAACCGGCGGTCAAACGCCGCGCGCGGAAGCTCTATCCAGAATTGACGGGACTGAACATCGCTGTGCAGTTCATAAGGTTCGTTGGCGTAGTATAGAGATCCTCTTCCTGGCCGCAGGACGAATGACCTTCCGGATTGGCGGATGTCGACCGCGCCAATATGTTCTATCCCGAGGTAGTAACAATCCTTTCCGAAGCGGCTGATGTGGTGGTTTCCCCGTCGAATCGTTTGGGGCGAAATGACCGCGTCAGTGATAGTGACATCGCCTAGCCTGGCCTCGCGGACGAGCCCGGCGTACTCGACATCCGGGTCGGTCCGGCAGTCGACCTGCAGATAGATTTCACAGATGGCGTCGCGCCAGGCCTGACGGCGCTTGCCAGGGGCCAAACCCCTGGTGTCGAAAACGACCTCCACGCGTTTCCTCCCTCCGCTCCGACCCGGCCCTGGGCCGTTGGCGATGGCCGGTCGCCAGGCGAGGCAGAACGTCGAGATGGGCCCGCCCAAGGGTTCTGAAGCTACTTCAAGCATAGCGTTCCGCGCCTCGGAAAGGCAAGACCGCCCTTGGCCTTAGGGTGAGGCTCGCGGCGCGCGTGGCTGTCCCATTTTATTCCCGTTTTTGCGCTCGGGTGCAAAAACCGTGCGCTGCCGCGCAAGCGAAAGCGAAAACAGCTTGGGATAGTCGGCTGAAAACGCAAAGCGGCGCAGGTCATGGAGCGCCCTCCCAGGGCGGAAGCGACAATCGGGTGGAACGATGCTCGGACGGGTAAGGAGCGCGCTGGTCAGTCAGGAAAGGATCGTGCTCCTGACCGCCGCCGCTCTGTTCTGCCTCTTTTCCATCTTTCTCAAAGGGTTTCTCAGCGCCGGCAATATGGTGACCTTGGTGCGCGGCGTCGCCACTTTGGGCATCCTCGGTGTGGGAATGGCGATCGTCGTCATCGGACGCGGGGTTGATCTGGCGATTGTGACCACCTACGCCATGTCCGCCGCCTGGACCCTCCACCTTGCTTCCCTCGGCGTTGCGATCGCGCCGGCGCTGCTGCTGGGATTTCTGCTGGCGCTGAGTGTTGGCGTCATCAACGGCGTTTTGATCGCTTACGTCGAGATCCCCGCGCTCTTCGCTACTTTGGGAATGGCGGCTCTGGTCTACGGGTTCGTCCGCTGGGCGCTGGTCCCGCTCTACGTCGTCTACTTGCCGCCGAGCGCAGCTGTCGTCGCCTGGATCGGCGGCGGTTTCCTGTGGGGCGCGCCGACCCCGATCCTGTTTTTCGCGCTGATCGCCTTCCTCAGTTTTATTTTTCTGCGCTTCACCAAACAGGGCCGGTTCATCTACGCGATCGGCGACAACTTCGCCGCGGCGCGTATTTCCGGCGCGCCGGTGCGTTCGGTCATCGTCCTGCAATATACGATCTCTGCGTCAATCGCCTATGTGGCCGGCATGATCACCGCGACGGCGGTGTCGAGCATGAACACCGCCGTCGCGACTTCACCCATGATCTACGACGTCATCCTCGTGGTGGTGCTTGGCGGCATCAGCCTTTCCGGCGGTCGCGGCGGCATCCGCAACGTGCTCGTTGGGACGCTGCTGATCGGCATTCTGCTGAACGGCCTGACGATCCTGAACATCGAATACACGCTGCAGAATGTGATCCGGAGCTTGATCCTTCTGGCGGCCATCGTGCTCGACAGTCTCATCAACCCCCGGGACGAGCAGACTGATCAACAAGGCGACATATAGAGCGCCCAAAAGGGAGTATGAAACATGCGATTGGGACAGATGCCGGTCGCCCTAGCGCTGTCGACCCTTGCCTCTTTGTCCTGTTTGTCACCTGCTCGCGCAGTCGATTGTGATGGGCTGAAGTCGGCCAAAATCGCCGACACGACGATCATCAGCGCACAGGCGGTTCCGGCCGGCGACCTCACGACCGAAGACAAAGTGACACGCAAGAACATGCCGGCGTTTTGCCGCGTCGTCGCCTCGGTGAAAGACGCGCCCGACTCCGACGTTCGGGTCGAGCTATGGATGCCGAACGAGGGGTGGAAGGGCGTCTTCCACGTCAACGGCAACGGCGGCTACGCGGGCGTCCTCGCCTATAATTACGGCGCGATGGAAGCCGCGATCAAGCGCGGCTACGCCTCCGCGGATGACCGATCTCGGGATGGCGCCAGCGACCCCGCTCAACGGCGACGCCCTCGTCGGTCATCCGGACAAGTGGAAAGACTGGGGAATGCTGGGGACCCACGAGGCGGCGGTCGCCGGCAAGCAGATCGCGAAAGCGTTCTATGGCGCAGACGCCAAGCGCTCCTATTACACCGGCTGCTCAACAGGCGGTCAGCAGGGACTCATCGAGGCGGAGTATTACCCAGAGGACTTCGACGGCATTCTCGCTGGCGCGCCGGTCATCAGCCGGACGTGGGGGCACGCGGTCGCGGTGACCAGCTTCCAGGCGGCGAACCTGAAGCCCGGGCACAAGCTCTCAGACGCCAACCTCGCGCTGCTCAGCAAGTCGGCCATCGCCGCCTGCGGCGCCAAGGGCAACGGCCTCAAGTCCGATCCGTTCATCGCCGACCCGCTGGCCTGCGACTTCGACCCCGCCGCGCTCACTTGCAAGGGCGGCGCAGCCGACGATTGCCTCACCCCCGAACAGGTCGAGACCGCGAAGGCGATCTATCTCGGCCCCGCCGACAAGAACGGCAAGCCGCTGTTCTACGGCGAGCAGCGAGGCGGCGAGGCAGGCGTCTTCAACTGGGGCTTCCTCGAAGCGCCCGGCAACGCCCCGGGCGAACCGGGGTTTGACGGCCTCTTCAAATGGGTGTTTGGCCCAAACTGGGATTGGCGCACGTTCGACGCCGAGACCGACATGGAGAAGGTCGACGCCGACCTCGGGCCGGCGCTCAACGGCGCCGTGACGGGCGACGTCACCAAGTTCCACGACCGCGGCGGGAAACTGATCCTCTTCCAGGGCTGGGCCGATCCGATCGTGCCGATCGGGCAGACTGTCGATTTCTACAAGGGCCTCATGAGCAAGTTCGGCGGCGAAGAAAAGACGAAAGAGTTTGCTCGGCTCTTCATGGTTCCCGGCATGGGCCATTGCGGCTTCGGCACCGGTCCGAACCGGTTCGACTCGTCGGCTTTCGGTGGAGCGCAGCCGCCATCCCTCGACCCCGAGCACGATATGTTCACCGCGCTCTCACATTGGGTGGAGGACGGCGTTGCGCCGGACCAGGTCATCGCGACGAAATTTGTCGACGGCGATGCGTCCAAGGGAATTGAGATGCAGCGGCCGCTCTGCCCGTATCCGCAGCGCGCCTGGTACAAGGGCGACGGAGACACCAACTCCGCGGCGAATTTCGTTTGCGCCGTCGACAAGAAATGAGATGCGGTGATCGGGAGGCTGATCCTGCTCACGGCGATCGTGCTCGACAGCGCCGTCAATCCGCGGGACGCGCAGACCGCGCAACAAGACGACGTCTAAAACGCCGTCAACTGAAAAAGGGAGTATGAAACATGAGTATCAGACAAATAGCTGCGGCTTTCGGCTTTACCCTCACGCTCACAGGTCTCGCCGCCTACGCGCAGGCCGCGGGAATCGATGATCCGCGGCGCGCCGACTATTTCAAGGATCTCTCCGGCAAGACGATCGCCTTCGTGCCGGTCACGATGGGTATCGACCTCACCGAAGGTTGGGCGGCCGTCATGAAGCAGCAGGCCGATCGCCTCGGAATGAAGCTCGAAATTCGTGATCCCCATTTCAGCGCGGACGCCGGCGCGCAAGCGATCACCTCGCTCATCGCCGAAAAGCCCGACGTTCTCGTCGTCCACAATCCCGACATCCAGTCCTACGCGAAGCTGCTCAAGCGCGCCGAGGAAGCGGGCATCCACGTCATCCAGATCAACATGAGGTCGAACTACAATTCGGACGTCTACGTCGGCGCGGACTGGATCGGCATCGGCGAAGCCGAGGCGCAGGGCGTCATCGACAAGTGCGGCGCCGGCACGAGCGGCAAGGTCGCTATCTTGCAGGGTCAGCCGACGTCCGGATCGGACAGCGGGATGATGAAGGGGGTGGAGAACGCCTTCGCCAAGCATCCGGAGATCAAGACGGTCGCCAATGTCGCCGGCGAATGGGATGCGACCAAGGCGCATGCCGTCATTTCCACGGTTATCCAGCAGAATCCGGATCTCTGCGGCATTGTCGGATTCTGGGACGTCATGGACCTTGGCGCCGCGGCCGCGATCAAGGAATCGGGCAAGCCAATCGTGCTGGTAACCTCGGGCGGCGGCGAGCAGATGGCCTGCGACAATGTCGAGAAGGGGGTCTTCGACAAGGAGATCGCCTATCAGGTCATGGATCAGGGCCGTGACCTCAACGACATGATCTCGACCGTTCTGGAGACCGGACTGCCAGCCGGCAAGCTCAAGGCGGTCATCTATAGCCCGCAACTCGTCATCTCCAAGGAGACGCTCCATCCTGGCTTGTGCTGGAGCGCCAGCGCTCTCAAGAAATAGGGCGAATGCCCGAACTGCGAGTAGGGAATCGCGCTGAGCCGCCGAGGCGGCTCAGCGCTTTTTCGTTGACCGGGAACGCATCATGACGATCGGCGAATGGGCCACAAGGCTGCGCTATCGATATGTGCCCGATCACGTCGTCGGCGAAGTGCTCGGCAGGCGATGGATGGACAATGTCATTCCCATCGTTCTGCTTCTCGCGCTGGTGATTTTTCTCGTCGAATCGATTCCCAATTTCGCCACGCTTGGCAATCTCTCCGACACGTCGCGTCAGATCGGCGAATTTGGCTTGATCGTCATCGGCATGACGATCGTCATGCTGGGCGGGGGCATTGATCTGAGCGTCGGCTCGACCTTCGCGCTCGCCAATGTCACAGCTCTGGCGCTGATCAATGTCGGCCATTGGCCGGTGCCGGCGGCGGTCGCGGCGACGATCGCAGTTGGCGCCCTCGTCGGTCTCGTCAACGGCCTGCTTATCGGTTTTCTGAGGCTTCGCGCTTTTTTGACCACGCTCGTCGTCCTGACCCTCATTCGGTCGATCGTCGAGCTTCTGCTGCAGATCTATTCGGTGAGAATCGCGTCGAGCGACGTGGAATCCGACGCCTTCGACTTCATTGGCTCCGGCTCGGCATTGGGCGTTCCGTTCAGCGTCCTGGTCCTCGCAGCAGTCGCCATCATCGCGCAAATCGTTCTGACCCGGCTGCGCATCGGCTGGCGCATCATCGCGGTCGGCGGGTCGCGCCGCGCCGCCTACAATGCCGGCATTCCCGTGCGGGCGATCGTCTGCCTGACCTATGTCGTTTCCGGATTCCTGACCAGCCTCGCCGGCGCCCTCTACGCCGCGCGCCTTTCCGGCGCGGGTCCCGACACCGGGCTCGGTCTTGAACTCGGCGTCGTGACGGCCGCGATCCTTGGCGGCAACAGCGTCGGCGGGGGCCGCGGCTCGGTCGGCAAGGCCCTGATGGGCGCGATCATCGTTTCGCTTCTGACGAACGGCCTCGTCCGTCTTGGGCTTGAAAACGGCGCGTCCTCGCTGGCGATTGGCCTGGTGCTCATCATCGCCATCGCCATCGACGTTAGATGGAGCAAGTGGCGCCATCGCCTGCGGGCGAAAGTCTATGTATCGCCAGCTTATCTGGCGTTGCCTTCGCCGCCGGATTTCGCCTCCAGCTCCTCATCGCCCTATGCGATCAATGACCGCCTCAACGAGGTCGAGATCATCGGCCTCGGCGAGATTGACGGTCCCGAGGATGTCATTCTCGACGCAGACAGCCATCTCTATTGCGGCGTCCGGCATGGCGAGATCGTCCGCTTTCTCGCGCCGGACTACAGCAAGCGGGAAGTCTACGCGCATGTCGGCGGGCGTCCGCTCGGTCTTGCCTTCGACCGGGAGGGCGGCCTCAATGTCTGCATCGCCGGCATGGGTCTCTATCGGGTCGACAGGTACCGCAATGTCAAGAAATTGACGGCGGAGACGAATTGCTCGCCCCTTTCGATCATCGACGATACCCGCATGCGCCTCGCCGACGATCTCGACATCGGGCCCGACGGCAGGATCTATTTCAGCGAGGCGACGATCCGCTACGGCTTCGAGGAATGGGTCGTTGACGCCTTGGAGGGGCGCGGCAATGGCCGGATGATCTGTTACGATCCCGCGACGGGAACGACGCGGACGATTCTGCGCAATCTTCTGTTCGCCAACGGCGTGTGCGTCGCCCACGACAACCATTCTGTCCTCTTTGCGGAAACCTGGGGCTGTCGCGTGAGCCGATACTGGCTCGACGGTCCCAACGCCGGAACGATTGAAAGAGTCATCTCCGATCTTCCCGGCTATCCGGACAATATCAATCGTGGATCGAATGGCACGTATTGGGTTGCGCTGGCGGGGACGCGGACGCCGAGCTACGATCTTGCGATGACCATGCCCGGTTTCCGGCGTCGCATGGCGCGCTGGGTTGCGGCCGACGAATGGCTTTTCCCCAACGTCAATGTCGGGTGCGTCGTTCATTTCGACGCTAACGGCCGCGTCCTGGAGACGCTCTGGGATCTCACCGGGGAAAACCATCCTACGATCACCTCGATGCGCGAACATCGCGGCCATCTTTTTCTCGGCGGCGTCACCAACAACCGGATCGGGCGGATCAAACTTCCCGGCGCCGACCCCAACTGGACGAGCCTGCGCCTCCTACTGGGGAGCGCAACCGTGAACCCGATCGCAAAAGCTTTGGACCAATGGTTCGGCCGGGGCGAAGCCTCGATCACGACGCCGCCGATGGACGGCGCGTTCCGGCCCAATGATCTCCTCGACGCCGCGGCGGTTGCGCTCGAAGCGCCGGGACCCGACACGCTGGCCGTCACCTCGCAAGGCCTGTTGGTTTCGCTCGGTCGAACGCTCAAGCGCGTCGACAAGCTCGAAGATGGGACGGCCGCGAGCTTCGACGCCGAGATCAGCGCCTTGGCTGGATTGCCGGATGGCGGCGCGGCTGCTGGCCTTGTCGACGGCCGGATCGTCTTTGTCGGCGGGCGGAACGACGGAAGGACGATCGCTGGGCCACGATGCATGACAGCGCTGGCGCCGGCGCGGGATGGCGCGCTGCTTATCGCAAACGGCTCGGAGGCCCATGGACCGGCCGATTGGAAACGCGATCTTATGGAGAAAAGCTCCTCCGGCTCGGTATGGCGCCTCGATCTAGCTACTGGCGCGAGCACCCAAATCGCGGGCAATCTCGCCTATCCCTACGGCCTGCTCGATGAAGGGGATTCCGTCGTCGTTTCCGAGAGCTGGCGCAGCGCGCTGACCCGAATTCTTCCCGGCGCCTCTCGCCGCGCCGTGCCGGTGCTGGAGAGCCTTCCGGCTTATCCCGCCCGGCTGTCGCGCGGAGCCGACGGGGCCATCTGGCTCGCCCTGTTTGCGCCGCGCAGTCAGCTTGTCGAGTTCGTCTTGAGCGAAGACCGCTACCGCCGGCGCATGATCGACGACATCGACCCAGACTTGTGGATGGCGCCTGACCTCCGCACCGGCCAATCGCCGCTGGAGCCGACGCAACAGGGCGGCGTCAGGCAGCTCGGCGTGCTGAAGCCGTGGTCCCCGAGCCGGTCCTATGGGCTCGTGGCGCGTCTCGACGCCGCCTATCGTCCTATCGCCAGCCTCCACAGCCGGGCGAATGGGCACCGGCACGGCGTCACGTCCTGCGTGGCGTTCGAGGGACGGGTTTTTTTCGCCGCCAAGGGCGACGGCGTCGTCGCTTCTTTCGCCGATACGGGAGCGACGCCATGAGTCTCTCAGCCCAAACAGAGCCACCGCTCCTGGAGATGAGGGGCGTCGGCAAGCACTATCGCGGCGTCGCCGCGCTGAAAGACATAGATTTCGACGTGCGGCGCGGCGAAGTGCATGCGATTCTCGGCGAGAACGGGGCCGGCAAATCGACGCTGGTCAAAATCCTGGCTGGCGCGGTGACACCGACCCAGGGCGAAATTCGTATCGAGGGCCAGCGAATCCAAATCGCCAGCCCTTCGCTGGCGCGGCGTTACGGCATTGCGATGGTCTATCAGGAGACCAGCCTCGTCCCGAGCATGACGGTGGCGCAGAACCTCTATCTTGGCGACGAAAAATTCTTCAACCGCCTGCGCGGCACCTATATTGACGCCCAGCAATTCCTACAGTCGCTGAACTTTCCGGTCGATCCGACCGCGACGGTCCAATCGCTCGGCACCGCCAAACGGCAGATGGTGGAGATCGCGCGCGCGGTTCGTCTCAAAGCGAAGGTCATCATTTTCGACGAGCCAACCGCGACCCTGACGCCGGAGGAGAAACATCATTTGTTCGCGCTGATCGACCGGCTGCGGAAGGATCGAGTCTCGATCATCTTCATCAGTCACGCGTTGGAGGAAGCGCTCGAAATCTCCAACCGCATCACGATTTTGCGTGACGGCGCGCACGTCGTAACCGACGACGCCGGGTCTTTCACGCGCGAAACGATCATACGCCACATGGTCGGACGATCGCTCACCAACGAGCTCTATGGCCGGGCGGGCGCGCGCGCCGCGCGGCGATCGCCAGGCGCCAAAGTCCTCAGCGTGGAAAATCTGTCGATGCAAAACCAGGTGCGCAACACATCGTTTTCGATATTCGCCGGGCAGGTCACGGGCATCTTCGGCCTGGTTGGCTCGGGGCGGACGGAGACGGCGAGAATAATCGCCGGCGTCGTCAAGCGCGACGCCTTTCATGGCGGCGACATCCGGTTGGGCGATCGATCGGTGCGTTACCGGACGCCGCGCGCCGCGGTCGACGCCGGCATCGTCTATGTCACCGAGGATCGCAAAGGGGATGGGCTCTTCGAGACCATGTCCGTCGCGGACAATATCTATGTCGGACAAATCGCGGGCCGCGAGTTCCGTGGGATTTTCGCGAGCCAAAGCGAAAAGCAAGCGCTTGCGGCTCGGTGGACCAAGAAGCTCAACATTCGGGCGCTGAGCGGCGACGCGCGCGTCATCGAACTCTCCGGCGGCAATCAACAGAAAGTCGTGATTGCAAAGTCTCTAGTTCAAGATCCCAAACTGATCATCTTTGATGAGCCGACGCGCGGTGTGGACGTCGGCGCCATAGCCGAAATTCATCATTTGATCAGTGCGCTTGCCGACGACGGCCTCGCCGTTATGGTTATCTCGTCCTACCTCCCCGAGATCCTGAGCTTGTCGGATCGCATTTTGGTTTCAAGGCAGGGCCGAATTGTAGAAGAACTTTCACCAGACGAGGCAACCTCCGAGACGGTAATGTTCGCGGCTGTATATTAAGACCCGAACGGTCCGGCAGGTGACAACCCGTTCCACAAATGCTCTGAGGGTTTTGTCACCTCGACGGGGGCCGCGTCCGTTTTCTCGGCTAAAATGGTCCATGAAAATCTCGTTTGCGCGCCGCCATTTCTCGCGTTCCTGCGCATTTGTTCATCACCGTAACCGTGCGTGTGGAAACACGTTTTCGCCTTCAAGGGCTGAACCACCGATAAAGCGTCGACTCGAGATGAATCATCGGTAGGAGCGCGACGAATACCATGCCCACGAACCGTCACTTCAGATCGCCACTCACACGTTTCGCGCGACCGGGATCACGGCTTGTTGGAGGAACGGCGGGATCAGGTGCTTCGCCGGACTGACCGACGAATGGAACTGCGTCGGCTGCGACCTTGAGCTCAGCCAGTCCGCCGGCGGACTGGAGGTGACCCGTAACCAGAGCGGGCTGTCTTTGGCTTGAATTGAGGGCGGGGATTCCCGAATCGGGGCATTCTGATTTAACCTGTTGGCTAGGCTGGACGAAGACCAACATGACCCGCCTGCGCGGCTGGGCGCCGAAGGGCCAGCGGCTCGTCGACAAGGTTCCTCATGGCCGGTGGAAGACCGCGACCTTCCTCGCGGGCCTCGGCATCTGAAGTGGACCGTGTCATGCGGGGCGGGGAGAGATCCCGGGGATGGGTCGCCATGAAGGTTATTTCCGCTCTCGTTGTTGGAGTGATTGTAACGTGCTCGTTAGCAAGTATAAACACGGATAACGCCCGTTCTCTTATAGATGCTATTACAAATCTAGAAGAACGCAGTAGCATTTACGGAAATTCAAATGGTCTGTCTTGGCAACATAATAACTTGTGGCGAGTATTAACTAAAGGGTAAAATTATAATGGCGCTCCGGCGCAAAAACTTTATGATTTTGCTTTCACCTACGAAGGTCGAGATGAGATTATACGAGGGATGAACGGCAACAATGGGCTTCATAAGCCTTTTCCGGAATGTTTCAAAAAATTCAATTCGTGGGCAACCGCCAATGGATTTTCACCCATGACGGAACAGGAGTTACGCTCTGGGCGTATCTACCGTAGGAATTAGCTTGCGGAGATTGGCCGTGTCGCTTTCAGGCTAAAACAAGCTACTCCGACGTGATCCTGCGGCTGGCGAAGGGCTGACGGCCGGTGGGGCGAGTGGGCGGCCGTTTTGTTTGACGGTGCAACCTGGCGGCGCCATGTTGCTTTTTGACGCGCTCATCTTGCCCCCAAGCTAGAGCGCGTCACCTGCCCCGCGGTCGAGTTTCCACTCCTGCCGTGGGGCTTCTTTTTTGGGCGACTTCGCGGCGGCGGGACGATCTGCTCGATTGAGCGGCCGAGGGGGGCTTGGAGAGGCCAGCCATGAACGAAAGGGCCAAAGCTGCAATCACAGCGGCTGGAAGTGTCCTGACCCTCTTGGCAGCCGTTGCCAAGAGCGCTCCGGCAGGGAGTTGCAAATTTGACCCTGCGCGCGATCTCGACCTCCCTTTGTCGATCGGGAGCGATCTTTTGCCACCATCTATCGTCTTTGAAAAGTGGTTTTTTGGAACCGGGAAGATCGACTAGCGCTTCGTCCCCGGAACGTCCCCCGCCGAGGGCTGTTTCGTGCTATGGGCCCGCTGAAGGACGTGTTCTTGCTCCGTTCTTGGTGGGGCGGTAGGCTCGCGCCATGCCTCGCGATGGCGCCATTATCCTGTCCGACCTCCAAGCGCCGTTTCTGCAAATGGGTTGCGAGCTTTGCCGGCGGCGTGGACGCTACGGCGTGGCGCGGCTCATCGCCGAGCCTGGCGACGTGAAGCTGACCGACCGCTTTACTGCACTCGCCAACTGTCAGCGGGCGAATTCCGCCGCGAGCATTTACGATCGGTGCAAGGCGGGTTTTGAGGCGACTATTCCGCGCTACCGTCCTCTTTCGCCAGACGGATGATCGCTTCGCCGCCGCGGCGGTGAACGGGAACAACCCGGCGCTTGTCCTGTTTGATCGTTGGGCGCGCCGAATTTGTTACCCCCAGGTCCAAGCGCGCCTATTTGCCCCGCGGTCGAGCGCCTGCCGCGCGCTCGCGCGGGGCATTTTGTTGCGGGTGGGATGCGGTCGTTTGCTTGGGGACTGCGGTCGGACGCTCGCGGCGGCGGCGAGTTTGCGCTGACGATAGCCCGCGAAGCCGAGCCCCGAGAAGCCGAGGAGCATCATCGCCCACGTCGAGGGCTCGGGAACGGTCGCTGAAGTGAAATTCTCGAAGATGCCCGAGGCCGTGGTGACGCTAGCGCCCGTCGGCAAACTGAGGGTCAGCGTCGGCGGGTCGCCGAGATCGGCGACGCCGTCTACCCCGTCGGCTAGGATCTCAGCG
This sequence comes from uncultured Alphaproteobacteria bacterium, assembly GCA_963767245.1. Lineage (GTDB taxonomy): Bacteria > Pseudomonadota > Alphaproteobacteria > Rhizobiales > Beijerinckiaceae > Roseiarcus. The sequence goes on along the minus strand of CAVYDG010000001.1, from coordinate 20,639 downwards.
AATACGATGACCTGGTCGCCGTTCACGACGTCGAAATCTAGAGAGACCGATGCGGGTATAGGGACGCCGGTCGCATTGTTGAACGGAGCGGTCTTAAAGAGCGTCAAGCCGTCGGCTGACGATCCTTCACCGAGCTCGGCCATGCCGTCGGACAAGCCAGTCAACGTTCCAGACAAGCTAAGGGTCGCCGTGATCGTGGCTCCGCTAGCTGGCAGCCCCGTATAGGTGAATGAATCCCATATCGATGACGACGCGATGCCGCCCGGCGAATCAGCGGTCAGAATGCCCGAGGAAAGATCGGCCGACGACGACAGCCCTGCGCTTGACGCCGTAGCCGTCGTAAATCCGGTCCCGCCATTCTCATCAATGTCGGTGAAACAAGCAGTGGTCGTCACCGCATAGGCCCCAAATGCGCCACCTTGGTAGCCGGCGGTCTCGATTGGGCAAGTCGCGCGAGCAGCGCCGGCCGACAAGAGAAGTCCCGCAGCTGCGAGAAGGACAATACGTGACGGCGAAAATCGGCCCATCGGCTTGTCTCCACCTGTTCTGATTGGTCACCACCGGATATGCGATCGGCCCAGAGAGACGATAGGGCAGGACGACAAGGGCCGCGTCAAGGGCCGCCCCTGGATTTTCGGCTGGCCCTTGGCGTTCCGCTCCGAGAGCGGGGATCAGCCGAGGCCGCCGCCGACGTAGGCCACTACGGCGCCAGCAAGCGCCAGGGCGATAAGCACGGCAAGGATGAGCATGCCGACCTGGACGGGATCGAAGTCGCGATGAAAGTCCTTCATTTCGACCATATGAGGCGGCTCCAGGCACGCGCCCCCGCGCCGCTCAGGCTCGTATGGCCAGAGCTGAAGCAGCCGCTTCTCACCGCATCATGATCGCCGCAATCAAGACCAGGAGGACAGGCCAAAGAAGGATGAGCCATGTGCGCCAGCCTTCAGCCGCAAGGGAGCCCCGCTCGATCTTCTCGCCTAGCGCCTCTTTCGCAAGCGGTTCGATCTCGCTGCGAACGGCGTCGGATACGTCAAGATGCCACGCAATCCCATGGTAAGAGCGACGCTGTTCTTTCGTGACACCGTCAATGTCGCAAGCCGGCTCCTCGAGGTGGCAAAGCAGCAGCACTACCGCGTCGTCGCTCAGAAGATTTGTTTGCGGGCCGCGCCGGACTCCTGGATCGGCGAAGGTGGACGCGTAAGCCTATGCGCCCGTGACGGTTCTCATTCGCGGCCAAGCGCGTTCCATGCAGGTCCGGGTTCGCAAATAACCGCCGCGAGCTAAACGGCGGAGTTGTACGGCTGCGGCTTACAATCTGGCGCGGCTGCCCAAGCTTATGGCGGAGCCACATGAGCGTGCCCGCGAATTGCAAACTCGTCGGCGGCTGGCGGATCGTCAAAGCCGACATCTGGGATCGCGCTTATCTCAACCTCAGCGGCCCGGTGACAATCACGATCACCGACTGTCGTGGCGAAATCGCCCTCGGCGCTCTCGAGGCCAAGAATGAAATCGAATACAGCCAGTCATCGGTCGGCTTCACCTGGGACGGCTTCGACGAAATGGACGAAGTCTCCGGCGACCGCTCCGCTGAACTGCTCGACGACGGCTCGATCGAGATCGAATTTGTCTATCACAACGAGCTGTCCTCAAAGCCAAACCAGAGACTTCTTCAACAGCCTGCTAGAAAGCCGAGCAGGCATCATGGCCAAAGTTGAAGATTCGGGAACAGTAACGGAGTTGTCATCGCGAGCGAAGCTACGAAGTCTGGAGGCAGACTGGGGTGAGCGATGGGATTGTTCGCGCTACTCAATCGACTATTTTATGGACCGGTATGGCTGACGTTCCTTGTCATGGGGATGGCTGCGGGCGGGCTCGCGTTGTGCTCCTTCAATCTGCTGTTTCTGTTCCAGGCCAACTACAATTTGCTATTCACCTACGGCGCGATGGCCGCGTTCGACGGTGGTCTTCTGCAGTTGATCGAACTGACCGCGTGGGGTTATCTCGCGCTCGCCTGTTACGTCGTTGTCGAAGGCTGCCTTGAGGGCCTCTTAACCCGGATCAGCCGCGCGCGGCTGTGATGCCAGGCCTGCCGACCGGGCGCCGGCTACGTCGCCCTTCGGTGAGTTGCGAGTGGTGGGTTTCCCCAATTGCGAACCCACGCTATGACCGCTTTCGCCGATTCCGGCGGTCTGCTGTACGCAAAGAGTGGTCATTCCGGCGATAGCTTGGCGAACGTCTGATGTGGGAAACCGTTGTCGAGCGCGGTCGTTGCCTAGTACGATCGGTTGGATACGGCGCGAGCATTTTGGCCTGGGCAAAACTATTGAGATACGGCGAGATCCACCGCAGCTTTTGCCTCTTTGTCCGCCTGCTGGACCGCCTGATCCCCGGCAGCGGCCGCCGCCGCTCGTTCGGCGCATTTCACGCGGAACTCCTCAACCTCGGCTTGGGTAAGATGCTCAATTCCCATGAATGCGTTCTGCGAGGCGCTGGCTCGAATCAACTCGTCCAGCTTGGCCTGGATAGCCGCGCCGTCGCGATTTTGGGTGTTCTGGATCAGGAACACCATCAAGAAAGTTACGATCGTGGTGCCGGTGTTGATCACCAGTTGCCACGTGTCGGAGAAGCCAAAAAAGGGGCCGCTGGCAGCCCAGACGATCACCACCACGCAGCAGATCAGGAAGGTCGTAGGCGCGCCAGCTGCGTGAGCTACAGCGTTGGAAGCCGTCGTGAAAGTTCGATCGAGCGACATGCTTGCTCCTCGTCGTTTTGCGGCTGCCCAAGCAAACTTACTCAACAGCCTGAGAGAGGGTGTTGTTCCCTAAGGCAGGCGCTCCCAAAGGAGCCGCGTTCGGATGTCAGGTGCGTGGAATGTGGAGCGTAAATCGCGTCTCGTCGTTCGAAGAGGCGACATCTAGATTGCCCCCATGCGCCCGAGCGATTTCTGAAGCGATATAGAGACCGAGGCCGAGGCCTTGGTTTGACGACCGACCATTCCCGCGAAAAAAGGGCTTAAAAAGCTGTTGGATGGCAAGCGGTCCGATAGGGTCGCCTTCATTCGCGACAGTCAGCTCCAGTCCCCGTTCGCTGGTCAACGCCCGCACGCGGACAGGCCGATTTGGAGCGCCGTGTTTCAGCGCGTTGGCGATGAGATTCGAGGCGACTTGAGCAACGCGCTTTGGATCGCAATTGACCGGATGCAGCAAAGCTATTTCGGCCTCAATCGGGGCATCTGACACGTCACGTAATTCTCCGATCACTTGCTCCAAATGATCACGAAGGGGTGCGTTGGGATTTCGATCCAAATCGAACCCGCCGCCAAGTCGCCCCTTCGCGAAATCAAGCATGTCGTCAATCAATCCGCCCATGCGCTTGACGCTGCCGCGAATATGGCCGCCAATTTCGCGAAGAGTTTCAGCATCAGCTTTTCGACGCAGGAGAAGGCTGACGCCCGCCTCAATGGACGCGAGGGGGTTGCGAAGATCGTGGGCAAGGATGGCGACGAACTGCTCGCGCAACTTCGCCGATTCCTCCGCGTCGAATAGAGCGGCATCCTGCTTCGCCGCCCGCTCCTGCGCATCCAAGTGAAAGGCGATCAGTTGGGCGAAGTTCTTGAACATCCCAATGACTTCAGGCCTTTTCAGCCTGGCTGGCCGCGGATCGATGGCGCAAAGGGTGCCGAAGAACGCGCCGCTCGGTAGAATAATCGGCATCGAGATATAGCTCTGAAGGCCGTACATTTTGGGCGTATGATGGTCGCGGAAATGCTCGTCCTCCGCGACGTGGTCGATGACAACCGCGCGTCCGCTGTCGCGAATTTCGTCGCAGATCGTCGTTTTGACGTCCAGTTCCCCGCCGGGCGCGAGCCCAAAGGCGATTTCGTCCCGAACCGCGCAAGCGACCCAACGATCTTTCGTCACCCTGGCTACGGCAGCGAAACCCATCCCTGTTGTGCGACAAACGACTTCAAGAATGGAAGCAACCGCATCGATCCGCGAAACTGCCGATATGTCGGCGGTCAAGGCGGTATCGAGCCTTGAAACGGCCATGGGCGTTGTCGAGTTCGAGGCCGCAGGATGCAGGGCGGCCTCCTGGGCAATGAGTTCGTCGCTGTCGATCTCGGCGCGCCTCGGGTTTGGAATGTGCTTGTTCACACTCGCGCTCCTGTCAGGGCGGGGGCGCGGTTCGTCTCTCATTCACCAGCGCCTCGTGGGATAGCTTGCCGACGGCGCGCAATGTTCGCACATTCCAGATAGCGAGGGAAAGACCTTCCACCAGGCGCGGGGCTTGTTCGACCGAGCGCTCCAAGTTGATCCCAATGATCCCTTGGCGGTGGCTGGAAGCGCCGAAACCTACTTGGTTGACTATGGCTTCGGGTGGCGCGAGCCCGCGACCGATTACGAAGCAAAAGTCCTGGGGCAGGCCAATCGGGCGATTGTGCTCAATCCTGCGAATATCCCTGCGTACTACACAAAGGCGATATATCTATCGGAAACGGGCCGACCCGGCCAGGCCCTCGACGTCACCGACGTCGGTCTCGCGATCAATCCCAATGACGTCCTGCTCTATATGCCGCGCGCCAGCGCCGAAAACGCTCTCGGCCGCTTCGAGCAGGCGAGAAGCGACGCGGAGCGGGCGATGTGGCTCAGTCCGCGCGATTTCCTCAACGCCACATTTCTCATGATCGCCGGCGACGCGGAGATCAATCTCGGCGATTTCGATGCGGCGATCGACTCCTATCGCAAGGCGCTCGAGGCTGGCTTTCGCGAGCTCTTCCTTTACAAGACCTCGCCCTCATGGTCGACGGCGCGCCAAAGATAGCAGAGCTTGCCGTTGCCCCTTACGAACACCTCATCCAAGTGCCAGCGCCACTGCGGATAGCCGCGCATGTGCGCAACGCGTCGCTTACGAATTTCGGCACCCAACATCGGGTCAAATCTGTTCCACCAGAACCGAACGGTCTCGTGGCTGATGTCGATCCCGCGCTCGGCCAACAGATCCCCGACGTTGCGCAGCGACAACGGGTATCGCACGTACATCATCACGACCAGACGGATGACCTCTGGCGAGCTATTGAAATATCGGAACGGATTGCTCATGCGCCGAGGCTAACACAGCCCGGACGGCACGAGAATTTGCTCTGACACCGCCGTCGGCGTCGATCGCGGCGACCGCCGTCATCACGGCAGTCCGAGCCGCAATCAAACCTCGCATGGCGGCGGAAAGACCCGCGATATTGCTGCTCATCACGGCCGAATCGTGAAACGAACCGGCGACGGAAGCATTATCGAGTTTCGCAGCGCCGTGGACGCGGTCCGCTGCGCGATCGAGATCCAAAATGGCCTCATCGAGACCGCCGGCAGCCTCGATGAAAAACTCTGTAGGGTTCGGCGGACCGTTACGTATTGCCGCCAGCGACCCTCCTATATGCCCTGTCTTTAGGACTATCGGCCGCGGCGAGGTGACGCGCGCGAAAACGCGGCCCATCTCGGCTACTCAAGGTGTCGACCAAGGAGCCTCTTCATGGCAGTGACAATGCCGCGCGCACGGATTTGGCTAGTCGAAACCTGCTTTTGACATTCGCCGCTTAGGGGACCAGCATTGCGTGCATCGTTTTCACGCGAGAGGCGCGAAGAGGAAGGAACGGAATGAAGTGGAGTTTCGCCCAACACTTTACGCACATCCACCATCCAATTCCTGACTCCCGTGAAGCACTCGCGCTCCGGGGGTGATCGAAAGCGAGTTGAGGGAGGATCATATGCGAAACGTGACGCGGCGCGAATTCGGGTCTTTGGCGGCGGGGATTTCTGCGGCGACGTTAACCCGGCCGGTCCTCGGGCAGTCGGCCGAGGGGCCGCTCAGGATCGGCTACACGATGCCGCTGAGCGGGGGCCTCGCGGGCAACGGCAGGCCGGCGTTCCTCGCCCACAAGCTCTGGGTCGAAGACGTCAACGCCAAGGGCGGGTTGCTCGGACGCATGGTCGAGCTCGTCAACTACGACGACCAGAGTAACGCGGGTCAAGTGCCGGCGCTCTATACCAAGCTGATCGAAGTCGACAAAGTGGACCTCGTCGTCTCGAGTTATTCGACCGCGCTGATCGCGCCGGCGATGCCGGTGATCATGGCCCATGGAATGGCCTTCGTCACCCTGCTCGGCTCGGCCACCAACGACGCTTTCCAATACGATCGCACCGTGAACGTCAGCCCGACCGGCGGCAACATGCAGCAGGATTTCGCCAAGGGCTTCTTCGAGGTGGCGATGAGCGCCGACCCGAAGCCGAAGACAGTGGCGATCGCCGGCCTCGACAGCGACTTTCTGCAGCGTTCAATGAAAAGCGCGCGAACGCAGGCAAAGGCGGCCGGCGTCGAAATCGTCTACGACAAGAGCTATCCGCCGTCGACCGTCGACTATGGGCCGATCGTCCGCGCGATCCAGGCCGCAAAGCCGGACATTGTCTATCTTGCCTCCTACCCCACTGATTCCGTCGGCTTGCTCAAAGCGATATACGAGGCCAAGCTCTCGGCGACCGTTGTCGGCGGCGGCATGATCGGGCCCCAGATCACCGCGATCAAGGCGCAGTTTGGGCCCATGCTCAACAACCTCTTGTGCTGGGACGTCTATGCTCCCGAGCCAACGTTGAAGTTTCCGGGGGTCGAGGCCTTCCTCGAACGCTATCGCGCCGCCGCCGAGAAGGAGAAAACGGACCCGCTCGGGCTTTACGCGCCGCCGCTCGCCTATGCGCAGATGCAAGTGATGGAGCAGGCGGTCACCCGCATCGGCAAGATCGACCAGGAGGCCATCGGCGCGGATTTCCACGCGGGCACGTTCCCCACCGTGCTTGGCGATCTGAAATTCGACGCCAAGGGCGAATGGGTGCACGAACGCAATCTTTATGTCCAGTATCAAGGCGTGAAGGGGAATGACGTCGAGCAATTCAAGAAGCCCGGCGTAGAGGTCATCCTCTATCCGGACCAATACAAGTCCGGGAAATTCCTGACGCCATTCCCGGCGGCGGCCTGAGGCGCGCGACGGCTTCTGGCTTGTCGACTGGCGATCGGTTCGCCGTCGGTCGCCAGGATCTCGATGAGCCGGCCGACGCTTAAGGCTTCGTTGTTGGTCCCGGAGAAGCCCGCCCGTCGCGCTCAGCTTCCCAGAAGGACGCCCCGCCAGATGACGCTCGATCCGGTCCTCCTTCTTAACGCTCTCGCTTCGGGACTTCTGCTCGGCGCATTCTACGCGCTTGCGGCGTCAGGGCTGGCGGTTGCGTTCGGGCTGCTCGACGTCGTCAATATCGCCCATCCGGCGATCATGGTCGCCGCGGCCTTTGCCGTTTCCGCGCTTTCCGAGGCGACGGGGCTCGATCCGGCGCTGACGACTCTCATTGTGGCGGCGCCTCTCGCACTCGCCGGCGCCGCCCTGTATCGAGCCTATCATTTCTTCTTCGAGCGGCGCGGCGACGAATTGATTCGAGGCCTGGCCTTCTTCTTCGGCTTAATGTTCCTCATCGAGACTGCGCTCCTGATGATTTGGGGAGCAGACCAGAGGTTCGTCGAAGCGCCGTACACGAACGGCGTGGTCTCGTTGGGCAAGATTGACTTGCCGCTGCGCATGGTCGTTCCGGCGGCCGTCGCGCTCGTAGCATTCGCCGGACTACACGCCTTCCTGAAGGCGACTTTTCTCGGTCGCGCGATCGCAGCGGTTTCTCAGGACAGCGAAGCGTTGCGGCTAATGGGCGTCGATCCGGTCCGGGTGAAGACTGTCGCGTTCGCCCTGGCGGTCGCGCTTGCCGCGCTCGCCGGCGGCGCGCTGATCGTGCTCCAGCCGGTCGATTCCGCCTCGGGGCGGATCTTCATTGGTCGCCTCTTCGCCATCGTCATCATGGGCGGCCTTGGCTCATTGCCGGGGGTGTTCATCGCGGGTCTGCTTTTCGGCGTCATCGAGGACATGACGGCGACCCTCCTTGGCCCCTCGTGGTCGCCGGCCCTCGCCTTCGGTCTGCTGCTTGGCTTTCTGGCGCTTCGTCCGCGCGGCCTGCTCGGAGCAGCTGCGTGACGTATTCCCGAAGCCTTCGGTTCTGGATCCGGGCAATCACATTGGCGATGGCGAGTCTCGTCGCAGTCGCTCTCATCCTGCGCGCTGCGCACAACGACTACGCGTTCTATCTCGCCTACCTCGTCTTTCAATATGCCGCGCTTGCTCTTGGCTGGAACATTCTTGGTGGATACGCGGGCTTCGTCAATTTTGGCGCCTCCGCGTTCTTCGCCGCTGGTGCCTATTCGACGGTTGCGCTGAACAAGACGTTCGGCGCGCCGCTGCCGCTCTGCGTGGCGGCCGGCGGGGCAGTCGGCGCGACTCTCGGCCTGTTGATGGGGGCGCTGACGCTTCGCTTGCGCGGCGTATATTTCGCAATATCGACATTGTCGCTATCGATGGTGCTTGAGACGCTCGTGGTCAATTGGTCCTACGTCGGCGGTTCGAGCGGCGCCTACCTCATTCGGCCGAAGGTCTTCGCGCCTTTCACGACCTTTACTGAATATCTTTGCCTGACGATGTTTGTGATCGCGGCCGCCGCGGCCGTTGCCTCTGCGGCGATCGAGCGCTCGTCAGTAGGGGCGGGCCTGGCGGCGATTCGCGACGATGAAACGGCCGCCGCCGCGCTCGGCGTCCCGACGTTGCAGCTCAAGCTCGTTGCGGCGACGATCAGTGGCGCGATCCTCGGTATGGCGGGGACGCCGCTGCCGTTCTACAATTCCTATGTCAACCCCGACTCCGCCTTCGCGATTGGATATTCCGTCAACGCCCTCGCCATGGCGTTGGTCGGAGGCGTGGAAAGTTGGCTTGGTCCCGTCGTCGGAGCGTTGCTGCTTGGCTCGCTCCAACAGCTCGCGCTGGCTTTTATCTCTTCCTCAGCGAGCCTGGCGCTGATCGGTCTTGTGTTCATGGCGTTCGTGGCCCTGGCGCCTCGGGGGCTGATCGGTCTTCTCAGAGCGCGCGGCCGGACACGAGGCGGGCCATGAGCGCCCCGTTGTTGCAAGTGAGCGCTTTGGGCAAACGCTTCGGCGGCTTCGTGGCGCTCTCCGGGATCGATCTTTCTGTCGCGCGCGCCGAACGCGTCGGCCTGATCGGTCCGAACGGGTCCGGCAAGAGCACACTCGTCAATTGCGTTGGCGGCGTCATTGCGCGGCACGAGGGCGATATCGTATTCGACGGCGCTGCCCTCAAGGGCCTTCCCGCGTATAGGCGAGCGAAGCTCGGCTTGGCGCGCACGTTTCAGTTGCCGCGCGCTTTTGCGAGCCTCACGGTCGCAGAAAACGTCGAAATACCGCTGCGCTTCCTGGGCTCCGACGGCCCGATATCCGTTCGCGCTCGAGAGGGTCTCGAGCGCGTGGGCCTTGCGGGCAAAGCGAATTCAAGACCGAGGGAATTGACGCAAGCGGATCTTCGCCGTCTTGAGCTCGCCCGTGCGCTTGCCTGCCGCCCGAAGCTGCTCATCGCCGACGAAGCCATGGCGGGTCTCTCGCACGCGGAGGTCGACGAGATCCTGGCGCTGCTGTTCGCAGCCAATGCTGAAGGAGTGGCCGTTGTCATGATCGAGCATATCATGCGCGCGGTCACTGCCTTCGCCGAACGCCTTCTGGTGTTCGTAGCGGGCCGCAAAATCGCCGACGGCCCGACCGCGGAGATCCTGCGACTGAAGGAAGTCGAGGCGGCCTATCTTGGCGAATGACGCGCTTTCCATCCGCGGCCTCATAGCCGGTTATGGCGCGGTCCGAACGCTCGACGGCGTGTCGATGGACGTTGGGGTCGGCCAAACGGTCGCTCTGCTCGGCACGAACGGCAACGGCAAAACGACGCTAATGCGATGCGTGCTCGGCCTGGTGAAGCCATGGGAGGGCGAAATTCGCGCAACTTTGGGGTCGGGGTCCGCGATCCTCAGCCGTCTCGAACCGGAGGAAATTGTCGGACTCGGCGTGGTCCTGGTCCCCGAAGGACGGAGGCTCTTCAAGGACCTCAGCGTGGAAGATAATCTCGCACTCGGCGCGTATCGGCCAGCGGCGCGCGGCCGCTACACTGAAAACCTGGCTCGCTGCTTCGAGCTCTTTCCACGTCTGCAGGAAAGGCGCAAACAACGCGTCGGCGCCATGAGCGGGGGCGAGCAGCAAATGGTCGCGCTTGGCCGAGCGTTAATGGCTGCGCCCGAGATCCTGCTCGTGGACGAGTCCTCAGTCGGGCTCGCGCCGACTCTGGTGCGCAAAACGTTCGACGTCGTCGCCGATTTGAAACGCCGGCTCGGCCTCACTGTTCTGATCGCTGAGCAAAATCTTATGCAAGCGATCCGCATCGTGGATCGGGGATATGTCCTTGCTCATGGCCGGGTGGCTTTCGAGGGTCGGTCGGCGGCGGAACTATCGGAAAGCCCTCTTGTGCGCGACATTTACCTGGGGCGCTAGGCGGCTGCATGGCCTGTCCGACTTTCGCCGGCATCCGGTGAGCCGAAGCCGGCTCTACGATCATTTTCCATCATGATCTTTCAGAGCGCGCGTTCGGCCTATCTTAAGGCGGTTCCCGACGTTGCTCGTGCGGTTGTTGACGCCTGATCAATTCGCCGCCTCAGCGTTTGGGAATGGCAGGCGAACGTTGAGACGATGCTCGCCGCCCTCGCGACGAAAAAAACGACGCGCAAGAGAAGCGCATAGAGGCGCTTGAAAAGACAGTTGCGGTCGACGAGGCAGCGGGACGAACCGCCGTGGCGCTGGCCCGAGCGGTTGGAGGGTTGTTCAGGGTGCGGCTCCCGTAGAGCGCGCCCACGCATTGCCCTCGCGAGAATGTCTTGGCGCAGCCCTAGTCAGCGAATGGAATGGCTTGCCCAACGATGTTCAGCGCAGACTGTTCGAGCACGCGGCGTCGGGCAAGTCACATGACGCCGCCCTATTGAAGGCACGTCGCCCGTTTCCTGCACGACCATAAAGACGATTCGGATTCACGCTAGTTCCTGGCATTGCAGATGCGCAATGGCACGCGGCGACAGGCACTAATATTCGCCAAGCAAGCGGGTAAAATGCTGAGCACGACTTGTCGCGCCCAGCAAGTCTTGAGACTACGACGCGAAGCGAACGTTGGGCGAACCCACAACTCCGGCCTTCGCCATCGTGGCCTTCAGTTCGTCGCCGCCGAGCCAAGTACGAGCCTTCGCCACGTCGGCGACATCCTGAAGGATCAGAACATCATTGGGGTCTTCGGCGCTTCGGAACACTTTACCATTGGTGATGCCTGCCGCGTGGCGGGTAACCGCGAAAGCGATCAAGGCGGCCGTACCAGGGGCGCGCGTCGGCGGCCCTCATACGCGCGGAGCGTTCAAAAATCCAAAGGCGCAGGCTTTTCTTCGCGCCTTCCTCGCGTTCATCGGCGAAACCGGCACGCCGATCGATTTCATAGCCTTCCACGCCAAGGGCGCGCCGGTGATCTGGAAGGGTCACGTCCGCATGGGGCTGCGCAAGCAGCTTCTCGATATCGAGGCCAATCTCGCCATCCTCGCAGAATTCCCGAGCCTGACGAATCTTCCGACCGTGATTGGTGAATCGGATCCAGAGGGTTGCGCCGCCTGCTCTGCGCGAGTTCATCCGCAGAACAGTTATCGTAACGGCCCGCTCTATGGCGTGTATGTCGTCGAAAGTATGATCCGCACTTACGAGCTGTCGCGCCGCGCAGGCATCGAGATCGAAGGCGCCGTCACCTGGGCGTTCCTGTTCGAGGATCAACCCTGGTTCGACGGCTTCCGCGACCTTGCGACCAATGGGATCGACAAGGCAGTGCTGAATGCTTTCCGCATGTTGGGTAAGCTTGGCGGCGATTGGGTCGAGGCGAGCAGCGACCATGCCCTGCCGATCGAGACGATCCTGAAGCGTGGCGTTCGCGACGAGCCCGACATAAACGTCGTCGCGACGCGCGACGAGAGAGGCTTCAGCGTGCTCGTTTGGAACTATCATGACGACGATGTCCAGGGGCGCCGCCGACGTCGTTCTGACAATTGCCGGCGTGAAGCGGGGCGCATGCCGCCTCACACATTTCCGCATGGATGAGACGCACTCAAATGCTTTCGCGGAATGGAAGAAGATGGGTTCGCCGCAAACCGTGGCGGGCGCAGACTATGAGAGGCTCGAGGCCACCGGCCAACTCGCAACGCTTGAGAGTCAGTCGCTCGTCAACGACGGCGCCCTGACGCTCAACACCAAACTGCCTCGCCAGGGCGCATCTCTCTTCCGAGTCGACTATCTAGAAGTAGCATTGGCTTCGGCAGAATAGAGGCCATTCTTTGACCCACAACTCTGTTCCCAGCCGCTATTCGCATTCCTGCCGTGGCTGCGATGACCATCCGTCCGCTTCGCGCCAATTGCGGTCATTGCCGGATCGCTTGGCGGGCGGTCAAATCGACTCAATGCAGACCCGTTGTAAGCGACGGTCGATTTGCGAAGACGATTCGCCTACCCCCTGAAGCGCGCCAATTGACAATCCGGCGACTGTAGCGCCAAGTTCTGTTGCTGGCCCTGGTCGCTGAACGCCCAAAAGGCTGTTGGCTGATGGGGAGACCGATGCTCACCCGAATTGCCCTGCCGATCCTGGCGGCCCTCGCCCTTTGCTCGGGCGCGACCGCGCAATCACCCACAAAGGTCTTTCGCATCGGACTCTTGCACGTTGGCGCGCCCGGCACTTGTATCCTCGCTCCAGGCTTCGCCGACGCTTACGCTCGCCGCGGCTACATCGAAGGCAAGAACGTCATCTTCGAGCGATTTGCTGCGGAGGGGCGGCTAGAGCGGCTTCCGGAAGCGGCGGATCGAATGATCTCCGACAAGGTCGATCTCTTGGTCGCTTGCGGGTATCCCGCCGCGCTCACCGCCATGCAACGCGCGCCCAGCATACCGGTTCTGGTAATGAACGCCGGCGACCCCGTCGAGACCGGAATGGTCGAGAGCCTCGCCCATCCGGGCGGTCACGTCACTGGCGTGTCCGAGGTGGCAAGCGACCTTTCCGCCAAACGTCTACAACTCCTCAAGGAGGCGGTCCCGAGCCTTCATACGGTGGCGCTGCTGTGGAACCAGAACGATCTCGCCATGCAGATGCGCTGCACAGCGGCGCAAGCCGAAGCGAAGAAGCTCGGCATCGTCACCCAATTGCTCGGGGTACGCGCCCCCAACGATTTCGCCGACGCGTTCAGCGAAATGGACCGCCACCCGCCGGATGCGATCCTCCTGGTGGCCGATTCGCTCACCGTTATCAACCACAAGGCGGTGTTCGACTATGCCGCCGCGCATCATCTTCCCGACATGGAAGAACTGGATTTCCTCGCCCACATCGGTGGCCTGATGGCTTACAGCGCCGATCAGAACGAGGTATTCGATCGCTTGGCAGCACTATCAGATCGGATATTGCACGGCGCCAAGCCCGCTGACCTGCCGCTCGAACTGCCGACTCGCTTTCATTTCTCGGTCAATCTCAAGACTGCCCGCAGCCTCGGTCTCACCGTGCCCGAAGCAACCCAGATTCGCGCCGACGAAGTGATTGAATGAAGGACGGCGTTTCGCCCGCCACGTTCGCACGGCCGCGTCGTTCCCTGTTCCAGAAATATTTCTTAATTCTGTTCGTCGCGGTCGCTGTTCCGCTTATCATCAATGGCGCCAGCGACGCGTGGTTCGGATACCGCGACCAACGCGCCAATTTGAGTTCGCGCTTACGCGCCGAGGCGAATTCGGCGGCCGGCCAAATTCAGGCCTTCCTCGACGGCATTCGCGTCCAGATGGATTGGACGGTCCAGCTGCCGTGGCTCGAGGGTGTCGACGAGCGCCATAAATTCGACGCGCTGAGACTCTGCGGCAGGCGCCGGCGATCACCGAGGTGACTTTGGTCGACGGCAAAGGGACAGAGCGCCTGCATGTTTCGCGCACTGATCCCGACGTCGCGATGAGCGGGGTCGACCACTCCACGGATCCTGCGGTCGTTGGAGCGCGCGCCGCACACGTCTGGTTTGGCCCGCTGACGCTGCACCGTGGCTCCGAGCCTTTCATGACCGTTGCGGTCGCCGGCGCTAGGCCCAGCGCCGGCATCACCATCGCCGAGATCAACTTAAAACTGATCTGGGATGTGATATCTGCGATCCATATCGGTGAAACCGGCGGGGCTTTCGTCTTAGACGCCGTCGGCCAATTGGTGGCGCATCCCGACATCAGTCTGGTTCTTGGGGGCGCGGACAACAGAGCCATCGCACCGTTGCGCGCGCTCCAAAAGTCGGCCGCCGCCCAAGAAAACGAAATCGTAAGCGGTTTCAATGCCGGGGGTCGCCCGGTATTGGCGGCGGCGGCCCGTATCCCTGGCCCAGATTGGACCGCCTTCGTCGAACAACCGACCGCCGAGGCTTACGGCCCGATCCGCGCGGCGCTTTGGCGCACCGGCCTGTTTCTGATCGCCGGCGCCGCTTTCGCGTTCGCGCTAGCTTATTTGCTTGCGCGCCGTATGGCCGGGCCAATCCGACAGTTGGAGGAGGGGGCCGCGCGCATCGGCGCTGGACGCTTCGATCATCAGATCGACCTGCACACCGGCGACGAACTGGAGGGCCTGGCGTCGCGGTTCAACACAATGGCCGGCGAACTGGCCCTATCGCAAGAGCGAGCGGAACGCATCGGCCGCCTCAAGCGCTTTCTTGCGCCGCAGATCGCCGAACTTGTCGAGAACGTGGGACAAGAAAACCTCCTCGAAAGTCATCGCACCGAGGTGAGCGTCGTCTTTTGTGACCTTCGCGGCTTCACCGCATTCGCGAGTGAGGTCGGTCCAGAGGAGGTCATGGGCCTTCTTGGCGAGTACTACGACGCCCTGGGTTCGATCATCATGCGCTACGAGGCGACGTTGACCTGCTTCATGGGCGACGGCCTGATGCTGCTCCTCAATGCGCCGCTGCCGTGTCCCGAGCCGGCGACGCGCGCCGTGCGCATGGCCCTGGACATGCAAAGCGCGGTGCAGGCTCTCATCTTGCGATGGCGGGAACGCGGGTATGTCATCGGCTTCGGCGTCGGCATCGCCACGGGCACGGCTACCGTGGGCCGCATCGGGTACGAGGGCAGGATCGACTATACGGCGATTGGAAGCGTCGTGAATCTCGCCTCACGCATCTGTTCGGTGGCGAGTGACGGCCAAGTGCTGATCGATCCGGAGACCGCGGCGGCTGCGACCGCGACGATCGGCGTGGAGGGCCTCGGAACCCAGTCAATTAAGGGCTTCGCCCAATCGGTGCCGATATTTGCGGTGAAGTTTGCAACAGGACGACTAATGGCTTGATCGACACGTCCTGCGCGCGTCACAAGACGGGCAAATTGGTAGCGATTCTGGTTGCGGAGCGCCGGCACGGACGTCCGCTCTCCACCCGCCGCGACCTCCACGGTTGCGATCCGCATTGTCCGCTTCACGTCGACTCCAGCCGTCTGCTTCGCGCAAATAGCAGACATTCGCCGAGCGCGGTTCGCGTGAAGGGCCAGGCGCCTTTGGCATCGAGGCCCTTTTCTCAGGCGGTGAAAACGCGACCCAGGCGCTCCAGCTCCCGCACGTAGCAGAATAGGAGAAGAGCCCCAAGAGAATGATGAGGTACTGGTAGACGGGGATCTCGAATTCAGGCCTCTGCGCGACGAACAAAAAACCGAAAATAGAAGTCGGGAGCACGAAGCCCAAGCGCGCTAGAAACAAAATAGCGTGACCGAGCAGAGCGTTTTGGAACTGCGGCAGCGGCGGACGAACGCGATAGGAGACCCAATACGAGCCCTGCATCAAGGCGATTGACGACAGAGACTCGACAAACCTCCAGGGGTGGAGTTCGTGCGACGTCGGGTCAGCGAGAACCTCTCGGTAAAGACGGAGGCCGGTCCAGAGAAGAACAAAGGCTCCGATCGTTTGCGCCCCGAACAGAGCCAAATAGCCCCATCGATCGCGGACGCTTGGCGCCAGCGTCGAGTTGGTCGCGAACGGGTCATTCGGCTGCGCCATGCGCGCGGAGTTATCGCGGTTGATACGAACTGCGTGCCGAGGTCAATTCCTATCTCGGCATCAAGTACTTCACGTGAACCTGCTCGATCTTGCCGTTGAACTTGAACGGCGCCTTGTCGTAATAGTCGAGCGACACCGGCGATCCGAGGGCTTCACCGATGTCGAGGCAGTCGTTGGCGGTGAATAGCAGCGGAGCGCTGATCGGCACTTCGCCCTCGGCGACGACCTTGCCGGCCGCCTTCATCGTTATTTTCAACGGACCGCCGGGACGTGGCGCGACATAGCGGGTCTCGATCTCGATCTTCACCTTGCCGGTCGGCAGCTTTTCCTTGGCGCGGATCTTGGTCCGCTGAATGATGAAGAGGTTGTATTCGAAGCACAAAACTCCGTCTTCGACGAAGCAGGTCAAGCCGCCTGAATTCGCGCCCAACTTGTACAACACCCCATTGGCGTTGTCGGGAATGACAGCGTCGATGGTGACGACGTTCGGCTTGTTTCCGAGCGCCGGAGCGCAAAATTCCGGCATTCGGACCATGTCGCTGGCGAAGGTCCACTCCGTGTAAGGTGGAGCAATCCGCAACTCCGGATGGAGCACTGGGATCCAGAGGCCCCCGCCGATCGGCAGCGCCTTGTTCTTTGCAGCTTCGATCAGGAAGATGTCCTTCATCTGCGCCAGTTTTTCCGGCATCCCGGCGGCGAGATCGTCGGCTTGGCTCCAATCCTTGTCCAGATTGTATAGCTCCCAGACATCCTTGTCCGGCGTCCACTCCCGAATGCCGGCTGGCAGCCCCGGCACCCACGGGATCCGCGGTCCCAATGACGCAGGCCATCCAGCCGTCGTGATAAATGGCTCGGCTGCCCATGATCTCGAAATACTGGGTAAGCAACCGCCCGTTGGCCTTCGCGTCGTCGAAAGAGTACGCGAAACTCACGCCGTCGATCGGGTCCTGCTCGACGCCGTTCACCGTTCGCGGCGGGGTGATGCCAACGAGTTCGTAGATCGTGGGGACGACGTCATTGACGTGGTGAAACTGCGGCCGTGGG
The DNA here is from genome assembly GCA_963767245.1 of uncultured Alphaproteobacteria bacterium. Classification (GTDB taxonomy): domain Bacteria; phylum Pseudomonadota; class Alphaproteobacteria; order Rhizobiales; family Beijerinckiaceae; genus Roseiarcus. Next base: position 3,571 of record CAVYDG010000001.1, on the reverse strand, counting down.
GTTACATCGGGCTTGATCTTCGCCGGCCAGCGGACGGCCATAGGGTTGCGCGTGCCGCCGAAATGCGAGGCCAGGAGCTTCGTGCCCTTGTAAGGCGTGCTGCCGGCCCAGGCCCATCCCGCATGGTACATGGGGTCGGTCTTGGGCGAGCCGAGCATGTCTAGCCCGCCGAGCTGCTCGAGCGCCGCCATATGCTGACCAATGGTGCTGGGAATGCCGTTCTGAGCCAGCAATTCACTGATCGTGCCGTCCTGACCTTCCGCCGAGGAACCGTTGTCGCCCCAGATGTAGAGGATCAGCGTATTGTCGCCATAGCCGAGCCGGTCGATCTCGTCGACGACCCGGCCAACCTGGACATCCACGTGTTCGGCGAAGCCGGCCGCCACTTCCATCAACCGTCGCTGGAAGGGCCTCTCGTTCTCGGGGATGCTGTCCCATGACGGCATCGTTTCGTGCCGAGGAGTGAGTTGAGCGTCGGCGGGGATCCAGCCCTTCTCCTTGGCTCGCTTGAAAACGCGCTCGCGGTAGGCGTCCCAGCCGTCGTCGAACTTACCCTTGTACTTGTCCGCCCATTCCTTCGCGACGTGATGGGGACCGTGGATCGCGCCGCTTGCCCAATACATGAAGAATGGTTTGTCCGGCTGGAAGGCTTTGTGCCTGTGCAGCCATCCGATCGCATCGTCGGCCAGGTCTTCGCTGAGGTGGTAGCCCTCTTCCGGAGTTTTCGGCGGATGCACGTAGGTCGTATTGCGCACCAGGTTCGGTTCGTATTGCGAGGCCTCGCCGGCGAGGAAGCCGTAGAAATATTCGAAGCCGAGGCTGGTGGGCCAGTTCTTGAATGGGCCAGCCGGAGTGGTCTCATCGGCCGGCGTGTTGTGCCACTTGCCCCAGGCGGCGGTGGCGTAGCCGTAATCCTTGAGCACCTCGGGAGCCAAAGCGCTGCTCTTCGGAATCATTCCGGAATAGCCGTCCCAGTCATTGGCCAGTTCCGCGATCTGTCCGTTTCCTACGCGGTGATGATTGCGGCCAGTCAGAAGCGAAGCCCGTGTAGGTGAGCACATGGCCGTCGTATGAAACCTGTTGTAGGCAATTCCTTCCTTGACGATCCGGTCCATCGTCGGGGTTTGCACTTCACCTCCGAACGTCGTTGGAAGGCCGGGACCCGCATCATCGATCAGAATGATCAAAATGTTCGGCGCATCTGCAGGGAGCCGGCGCGGCGTCACCCGTTGTTTGTAGACCGACTCTTGCATCGTGCGTCCGGCGATGCTGGCCGACGGCGTAGGCGGGAAAGGAAGGGACTCTTGCTTTTCGAGTTTTTCCTTCGAGTCAGCCATCCGTCCCTCCCCGTTGTTTGCGATCAGCGACCCCGGCGCTCAATCAACGCGCAGCGAGCGGTTAAACCTCGATCTAAACCTGCCGAGCGGAGAAGTAGCCGCTGCTCGTTAGCGTCGCAAGAGTGGGTCGCCAATCCCTACTCAAGGTGCGGGGCCGATGAGCACCGCTGTCATCGGCAAGGTCCGCTTCACGTCGACAGCAGCCACGCTGATTGTCTATTCGGGCGGACCCGAATAGACTGGTCGCCAACATTTAGAGGCGTTGTATAGCACGCACTCTCATTAGGATGCTCGCTGCCGCGACCGCCGCAGCCGTCCTCTCCGCTTCCGGATTTACAATTACCGCTGCCGCTCAGAGCGATCAGCAGCCCACGCACGCCGAGCTGGTGCAGCGTTGGGCGGAGACGGCTCTCGACGCCCAGCTCAAGAGCATGAAGACCAGTCTTCGGCTGACCGCTGATCAGGAAAAGGATTGGGGGCCGTTTGAATCCGCAGTCACGGACAGCGCCAAGGCGCGCGTGGTCGCCCTGCAAAAGGAGCAAGGCAACAACTTGTCGCCCATGGATCGCCTGAATGCGAAGGCGGAGCGCTTAACGCAGGGCACAGCAAATCTCGAGACGATCGTCGAGGCGGCCAAACCCTTGTACGCAAGCCTCGATGATACCCAGAAGCACACGTTCATCACGCTTGGCCGCATGCTGGTGCCCGAGCGTGGACGCTTTGCGAAGGAGATGAGGCGCCTAGGGGTCGGCGAGGCCGATCAGCACAGCGTGGAGTAGCAGCGGCGGCGGCGAGTCATTGTGTGGGGTCCGGGAATGTCCGCTTGACGTCGATTCCAGCCGTCCGGATTGCGCAAATAGCAGTCGTTGCCCGATGGTTTGGCGAACGGTTCAAGTCGACCCTGAACGGCCCTTTACGATCGGCCCGTGAACGAGCGGGAAGCGCGAGTAAGCGGACTTTGGCTGAAGGCCCACGGGGCGCGGTTTGGAAGCGGAAGATATCAACAGCGAACGTTGCGAGAGCCGCCGTTTGGGGACAGGTCAGCGATGCCGAAATCATTAGGCTGGGTTATCGCTTGGCCCACTCGAAATAGCGCCTCCCGCAACTTGGCCAAGGCGATGCGCCTCGGCGACTTCGCCGGCCATCAGGAGGCCGAGTTCTTCGAGACGGCCGCGATCGGGCGGCAATTCCCCGACTAGATGGCCCTCATAGATTACAAGAATTCGATCGCACAGGCCGAAGCTCTTCGAGCTCAGTCGAAATCAGAAGGATGGCCTTATTGAGATCGCGCTGTTCCAGCACCGCCCGCATCACGAGCTCGCCCGCGCCGATGTCGATGCCGCGCGTCAACTGATTGATCAGCAGGAAATCGGGACTCCGGGCAAGTTCCCGAGCGACCACGAATTTTTGCTGGTTGCCGCCGGAAAGGCTTTTATCGCTGCGTGAATGCCGTCTGTCCGAACGTTGAACCGATGGACCAGCGCGTGAGTGTGGCTTTCGATCGCTTGGACCCTGAGAAAACCCAGCGTCGCGAACGGCGCTCGATCGTAGCGCTGCAAAATCGCATTCTCTGTCAGCGGCAGCGGCAGCACAACGCCGTTAGCGGCGCAATCCTCAGAAACGTGCGCGAATGGCCTCTGGTTGATCGCACGCGAAGAGAGAGCGGAGATCTCTTCGCCGTTGAGCGTGATCGTTCCCGCGGTCGCGGGAGTGAATCCGCCAGCGCCATCGCGAGTTCGCGCTGGCCGTTGCCCGAAACACCTGCGAGGCCGACAATCTCGCCCTCGCGAACCTCGAAGGAGACGCCGCGCACCGCCGGCAACCCGAGGTCGCTCCGGCAATGGAGATTTCGACGGAAGAGCGACCCGTCCCGGCGTGACGACGCGCGCGGGCAGTTCCGTCAGGACATCGCGCCCAATCATCTGATGCGCCAGTTCGCGTGGGTCGGTCTTGTCCGTTGGGGCCGTGAAGACGACCTTCCCGTCCCGCATCACGCTGATGCGATCGCTGACGCGCATGACTTCGTCGAGCTTGTGAGAAATTAGATGATGGTTGTTCCGTCACGCGCCAGCTCGCGAAGCAGCTTCAGAAGGCGATCTGTCTCACCCGGCGTCAAGACCGCGGTCGGCTCGTCGAGTATGAGAAGGTCGACGCCCTGATAGAGAATCCTGAGAATTTCCACGCGTTGGCGTTCGCCCACTGACAAGTCTCGCACGGACGCGTCGGGCTTGACC